>JAJEIO010000025.1 GCA_022827835.1 Candidatus Latescibacterota bacterium | reverse complement strand
TGCTGCGAGTGCTGCATATAAGGGCGGCATCCTCGCGGTCATTGCCGATCCTTTTGGCGCGGCTTTGTGCCTGTTCATCGCCGGCCTTTTTTACGTCCGGCTGATGCGGCGCATGGGCTTGATGACGATCGCATCCTTTTTCAGCCGCCGCTTTGGCCCTCGGGCGGGCCTGCTGGCTAGCCTCTGTACCATTCCCGCCTATGTTGGCTGGACCGGCTCGCTCTTGGTGGCTTTTGGACGAATCCTGCAGATCCTGACCGGCATCGATCCCGCCGTCGGCATCTGCGCAGACAGTCATCGTGCTGATCTATACTTGGGCCGGCGGCATGTGGGCCGTCACACTAACCGATTTCGTCCAAGTGACCATCCTCGTGCTCGGCCTGTTTATTTTGACGCCGATCCTCCTCGGTGACATGGGCGGCTGGAAAGTCCTCGTCGCCCAAATCCCGTCCTCTCGCTTCGATTTCTATCCCCGAGGCGACGCTGCCAGTTGGTTGGCCTACGCACGCGACTGGCTGGTCATCGGCCTTGGTAACCTAGCGGGCCAAGACCTAATCCAGCGTAGTCTATCCAGCCGCAACGAAAAGGTGGCGTACCGCAGCGCTTACCTCGCTGGGCTGCTTTATATAACGGTCGGGCTGTTGCCCGTTTTTCTCGGCATGGCGGGTGCAGTCATCCTCCCGGACTTAGCCGATCCCGATCTAGTAATGATGTCCCTCGCCCTAAAATACCTGCCAGATATAGCCTTGGTCCTCTTTATGGGAGCCCTCGTCTCGGCTCTTCTGTCCAGCGCCGACAGTGCCCTCCTCGCTCCGGCGAGCGTCATTGGCTGGGACCTCCTGCGCTACTTCAAACCCGATGCTGAAGAGCGGGCGTCGCTGCGCCTGACGCGCTTGTCCGTCCTCCTCTTGGGCGCGCTATCTCTGCTGTTGGCCCTCCGGACTGCTTCGGTGTACGATTTGATGGTCGATTCTTGGTCCGTACTCCTCGCCTCGCTGTTCGTCCCGCTAACCGCTGGCTTGTGGTGGCCCAAGAGCAATGGTCCCGGTGCCTTAGCTTCCATAGGGGTCGGCCTGTGCGCTTGGCAGGGCCTGAGGGTAGTCTCCTCGGATTTGCCAGCCGACCTTTTGGCCGTGCCCTTTTCCGCCCTCGCCTTGGTAATCGTCAGCTCGCTAACACAAAAGAAAGCCCCGCCGCAGCCCTTACTAGATGCTGAGGGACGACCCTTGGCCTATGAAAACCGCGTGGGTATTTAACCTTAAGCTCGCTTGACAGGTAAAAGCGCGTACTTAACTTGTTGATTACTTACCATCCACTTTAAAAAGGAAGTTGACTATGAAGATGTACATCGCCGGAGAATGGGTTGACAAAGCCGAAACTATGGACGTCGTCAACCCCTATGATGGCTCAGTCGTTGACACCGTCCCAAGGGGCGACGCCGCAGACATCGGCCGAGCCATTGACTCGGCCGAGCGCGGTGCCAAGGTCATGGCCGCAATGAGCGCCTACGAGCGCTACGAGATCATCCATCGCGCGGCCGATCTAATGCTAGAGCGGCTCGACGACTTAGGGCGCACGATTACCCTCGAAGAGGGCAAGGTTCTCGCCGAGGGCATGGGCGAAGCGTCCCGTGCCCAAGAGACCATTGTTCTGTCTGCCGAGGAAGCCAAGCGCCTGACTGGCGAAACGCTCGACCTGAGCGGAGCCTCTAATGGGGCGGGCAAATTCGGCTTTACGCTGCGGGTTCCCTGTGGCGTGGTAGCCGCCATTACGCCCTTTAACTTTCCGCTCAACCTCGTCTGCCACAAAGTCGGCCCCGCGCTGGCCGCCGGCAACGCGATCATCGTCAAACCCGCCAGCGACACCCCGCTTTCGGCCCTCAAACTGACCGAGATTTTTGTCGACGCAGGCCTGCCTGAGGAAGCCATTCAATGCGTCACGGGTTCGGGCGGCGTCATTGGCGACGCGATCAGCTCCAATCCCAAGGTCCGCAAAATCAGCTTCACGGGCAGCCGCGATGTCGGCGAACACATCTGTCAGGTCGCTGGCCTGAAGAAAGTGACCATGGAGCTGGGTTCCAATTCCCCGCTGATTGTCATGCCGGACGCCGATCTCGAAAAAGTCGCCGCCGCCACCGCCAATACCGGCTTTGCCAACGCTGGCCAAGTCTGCATCTCGACTCAGAGGGTATTCGCCAGCAGCGAGGTGTACGGGGATTTTATCGATGCCCTCAAACCCGCGGTCGAAGCCCTGACGATCGGCAATCCCCTCGACGACGATGTCAAGATGGGGCCGATGATCCGCGTCCAAGACGCTGAGCGCGTCGAGGCTTGGGTGCAAGAAGCCGTTGGGGCTGGGGCCAGCGTCGTTACGGGCGGCACCCGCGAGGGCACAATGCACGCCCCAACCATCCTAGCCGACGTAGCACCGGAGATGAAGGTCTCCTGCGACGAGATTTTCGGCCCAGCGCTCGGCATCAGCCGGATCGACGATATCGACCAAGCCATCGCCATGGCCAACGACACCAACTATGGTCTCAGCGCCGCGATCTTCACTGAGAACCTCAACTGGGCGCTCCAGTTTGCCCAGCAGGTGGAATCGGGCAACATCCACATCAACTGGGGCACTCAGTGGCGCGCTGATCTGATGCCCTACGGCGGCCTCAAGGAAAGCGGCATGGGCAAGGAGGGGCCCCGGTACGCGGTTGAGGAAATGACCGAAACCAAAATGATCGTCATCCATTAAAAACCTCTGACGACAACGCAAAAGGGGGGACGCCAGCCGAAGCGTCCCCCCTTTTCTTGTACCTTTGTCCTTGAGACTCAGGTCAAATCCAGTGACTCCAGAAACGCAGCGCGGATCTGCTGCGTTATCGTCCCCGGTGTACCACCTCCGATAACGGCATCGTCGATTTTTACCACTGACATCGCCTCAAGCGTAGTACCTGCAATAAAAACCTCGTCGGCTTCTTTAAATTGGTCCAGCGTGCAAAACTCTTCGTCGATGGGTATGCCGAGCTCGCAGGCCAAGTCGAGCAGAATGCCTCTGGTGATGCTCGGCAGAATGTGGGGACCAATAGGCGCGGTACACAATCGCCCCGCCTGGACGCAGAAGGCACTGGTCGAAGCTCCTTCGGTGACCCGGCCTTCCGCATCGACCAGCAGTGCCTCAAAAGCCCCCACTTGCGTCGCCGCCTGTTTGGCTAAGATGTTGGGCAGTAAGGCGATGCTTTTGATATTGCAGCGCTTCCAGCGCAAGTCTTCGGTGCTAATGATCTCGACGCCACGGTCGTAGAGGTCCCGTGAATGACGCCGCAATTCCTTAAACGTCATTACGACAGTGGGATCAATCGGGACAGCGGGAAACTCGTGCTGCCTAGGGGCGACTCCCCGCGTGACTTGGATATAGACCAAGGTCTCGCCAAAACCGCTCCGCTCAATGCCCTCCATCAGCTTGGCCTTAAGGCCATACTCGCGGATATCCAACGGCAAGTGCAGTGCTGTTAGATTGCCCTGGAGGCGCGCCAAATGCGGCTCTAAGGCATAAGGACGCCCCCCATAGGTCCCAACGACCTCATAGACCCCATCGGCGAACTGATAGCCCCGGTCCTCGACCGAGACCACGGCTTCGGCCAACGGACAAAAGCGGCCGTTGACATAGGAGATCTCAGACATCGCCCATCGCTAGCCTTTGGCGAGGGCCTGCCACAAGGCTCGATAATAGCGCATCAGGCGCAGAGGCTCCAGACTTTCGGGGATTTCGGCGAGGCAATAACCGGCATAGCCACTCTGCCGCAGCAGGGTAAAGAGCCGCTCCCACGGATAATCGCTCCACAACTCGGTAATGTGGACCAAGCCAATGGCGTCCTGCAAGGAGGCGAAACTGCCGTCAATGGAGCCATCGACTAGGTCCGTTGCATTGGAGTTCCAGCAGACGAAGACGTTGTCGTGGTCGGCGTAGTCGAGGATTTTGCGTATGTTGGCTGGGTCCGAAGTCGTGCGGCCGTGGACCTCCAAGCGAATCTGCACCCCTAAGTCGCGGGCAAATTCGCCGCACTCGCGCAAACTAACGCCGATCTGCTCTAGTGTCTGCTCGATGGGGATCCCCTCATCTACGTGGACGTTGTTGGGACGCACCTTGACCCCGCCGACTCCGAGATCATGGGCCAAGCGCACGTATTCTTTGGTCCCGTCGATGTGACTTCGTAGGACCAGAGGATCGACAGCGTCGTATTCAAAAGCGCTGCCCAACCCTACCAGTTCGACTGCTGAGTTGACAAAACGCCTCTTGACCTCGGCCCGCTTAGCTGCACTGAGCGCCACTTCCACCCCGTGGGCATGCGTCGTCCGCAGCTCAACTCCAGCAAAACCAGCTTCTTCGCAATGGGTGATCAGCGTCTCTAAATCCCAATCGCGGCCCAAGTTGTAGGTCACCATGCCGAGCTTCACGTTGCATTCCTCCCTGTTTGATCACCGGCGAAGAGCTCCCGGTGAAAGAGTGCCTTTTGCTGTTGGAGATACTCGCCCTTGCTCATGTTGGGCGCATGATTCTGCAGGATATCTTGGGCTGTGGATGCATCGCCGTACAATAGATCAATGGCCATCATGGCCAAGACCTTGGCCGGGGCGAGGTACCCAGCGGCAGGGTCGGCGATGCCCCAATCAGGCCCGTGGATCACGCCGCTGGCTCCGGTCATAGCCGGGTGCAGCACGGGCATGATCTGACTGAGGTCGCCCGCGTCGGTGGAGCCGCCGCCGTGAGGATAATCCCGGTACTGATCCGGGCCAAAAATTCGCGCGGCATTGTCCTTGAAAAGTTCCCCTAAATCGGGATCATTGCACAGCGGCAGGTATCCAGGCACAGTTTCGATTTCAACCGAGCAGCCGAGAGCAACCGCCGCTCCCCGCAGCGCCCGATCAACCTTGTGAGATGCATCCAGCATCGCCTCGGTGGTGCGGGCGCGGACATAGGTCTCCAGCCGTACCTCAGCCGGAATGATATTGACCAGATCGCCCCCCTTCGTAATGATCGGATGCACCCGCACGCAATCCTGGTCGCGGAAGGTCTCGCGCTGAGCGTCAATCGCGCTGAGGGCGAGCGTCGCTGCGCTGAGCGCGTTGATGCCTTTCTCCGGCGCGCCCCCAGCGTGGGCGGCCCGGCCAATGAAACGCACATTCTTGGCCAAGAAGCCATTGGACGAACGGGCGATCCCCACCGCCCCCTCGTTTTGGACCGAACTCTTGGTGTGGATCATCACGGCCATATCTACGTCGTCGAAGTGGCCCAATTCGACCAGTTCGGGCTTGCCCCCGAGAAACGCGATCTTGCCTTCCTCGACCAGTCCTAAACGGTAGTCTATCTCGACATATTCTTCGGCGGGGACAGCGAAAAACGCGATTTCTCCGGCCAGTTCCTCGCTGACGCCGGCCTCGACTAGCCCATAAGCGGCCCCTACCATCCCGGCGATCTGGGCATTGTGACCACAAGCGTGTGCCGCCCCAGTTGCTGGGTCGGCACGCGGGTGATCAGGCACGATGAGCGCGTCGAGCTCGCCCATCAGGGCCACGGTCGGACCTAATTGTTTCCCCTTAAGCCGAGCCTTCACGCCGGTCAGTGCCAGTTCCCGCTCGTACTGCAATCCGAGATCGGCAAAACTTTCGCGGACGCGGCGGGCTGTCTGCTCTTCTTTAAAGCCCAATTCGGGTTGGTCCATGATGGCCTCTCCCAGCCCGATGATTTGCTCGCTCTGTTGATCAATGGCCGCACACACAGCGGCCTTTAATTCCTCTTTGCTCCGCATAAATCCCCGTCTTTTTAGGTCGGCCAGTATAAGCCAGCGTCGCTGGGATTGTCAAGCAATTCCCTAGCTAGCGCAGGTATAGCACACCCTTAATTTTTCAAGGCCGTAAGCCTTTGCCCAGCCTCAAACTCGTCCAGGGCCATTGCATTGTACAAAATTCTTGTCATTGACCGCAATCCCATATTTGGTGCCGCACGAGACCTGAGCCTCAGCCGTGCGGCAACACCCCAATGTCTTCGCCGCGCTGATAGTTAAGCGCATCGACCATCATCCGCACGATGTCGTAACTAGGGCTAAATCCTAGGTATTCCTCGGCCTTGCGCAGGTTGAATTCGTAAAAGGTGGGGGTGGCCTGTACAGCCGCTTCGACGTGGGGTATGCCGCGCAATTCGGCGAGCCGGTAACTGACCTCGTCCCAAGTGAAAGGGCGCGGGCCCGCTAGCTGGAAGGTCTCGCCTAACGCCCTCTCTTTACCCAAGGCACAGAGACAGCCATGTACGATATCGCGCACATCGGCGATGTGCTTTTTGAAGGGGCGATCGCGCTGGTCTTTTAGCAGCACCGCGCACTCTTCACCCTGCCACAGGGCAGCCAGTTCCGGGTGTACCTCCTTCATCTTGCTCAGGTAGAACTGAGGAAACTGCAACATTTCGTCGGCAGCCCAGACCATGGCGAAACGCAAAATCGTCGTCGGCACTTGGTAGCCCTGCCAATAGCCGTTGCACAATTCCTCGCCCAGCGCCTTAGTCAAGGCATATGCTCCCTTGGGCACGCGCGGCGTCTGTTCATCAATGGGCACGCTCATGCCGCCGGGGACGTATTTGTCGTAGAGCGCGTCCGAGCTGGCGAACAAGAATTGGCCTATCCCCTTCACCCGACGCACGGCCTCCAGCATGTTGAAGGTGCCGCGCACGTTGATCTCAAAAAACTCCTCGTCGGTAAAAGGCCCCCCGCCCTGAAAGGCCGCCCCCAAGTGATAGACGGCTTCGATTCCCTCGACCGCCTGTTCGACTGTGGCCGGTTCAATCAAACTTCCCTCGACGAGTTCGACCTGCATCTTCTTGAGGTTTTCTACTCGCGGATCTCGGGGCCAGACCAACCCGCGAAGTTGATGCCCGCGCTCGACGAGTTGTTTGGCCAAGTTGGCACCAATGCGGCCGGTAATGCCAGTAATCAATATCCTCACGTAAACCCCCTATTGACTTGCCAACAACAAACCGCACCGCACCGACGCTGGCAACCCCACCGTGGCGAGAAAGAAGGCTGGAAAAGATGGCGGCCTGTTTTATATTTAAAGAATAGCACTACCCGATCTGTTACTCGGCTTGACGCCTCATAACAAAGATGTCACCTGCTCAACTTCGCATTCTAGTCCCGCTCGAAAATCCGCACCAAGACCACAATCTCGTCGACTTGGCCGCGACCCTTGCCCCTTCTCCTTGGGGCGAGTTGCACTTGACCCACATTCTGACGCCCGACGCTGAACCGCAGCCAGATATAGAACAAGCGCTCCAAGTTTCAGCCGACCGGGCCATGGCCCACGACATCGGTGCGATCGCGCATTTGGAAAAAGACGAGGACGTGACAAGCGGAATTCAACAGGCTGTCCGCCGCTGGAGCTGCAATATGATGCTCATGGCCTGGAAAGCCAGTGTCGAGCGCGACGCAATCCTATCTGCGCCCAACCGAGCCCTGACTAAGGCCATCGACGTCGACACCTTGATTTTTAAGGAAAAGAAGAGCGGGCCGGTGCGCCGGATTCTCGTGCCCTTTGGCGGAGGCAATCACGCGCTGGTAGGCGTGCAGATCGCATACGATCTGGCCCAGACCTGGGGTGCTGAACTGGAAATTCTCCGCATCGTCCGCGACTCCCGCGACCCCTCCGACCCGATTCTCCAGCGCTACTGTTCGCAGCTAGCCGCAGACACACGCTTGCAGCTAGAATTGCTGAAAATAGATGTGCCGTTGACTGTAATCCCGGCCGTCGATGTAGTCCCGGCCATCGTCGAAAGAGCGCAAAGCCACGATTTGATCGTACTCGGTGCCTCAAACGACTGGCATCAAGAGGAACACCTCGCTGGCTCCATCCCGGACGAGATTGCCTATCAGGTGCCCTGTTCGGTACTAATGGTCCGCTCAGCCGCGGCCAACGACCTTCAGCTAAGTCGCATTTTCTGGGAGCATACTATTCGCTTGAACCTCACCCCTAAAGACAAGTGGGATGCCATCGCCCAGATGGTTGATGCGTTAATAGAAGAAAAGCAAATCCCCGCCAGCGAACGCCAGACCGTGCTCGCGGCAGCACTCGACCGCGAGCGCAAAGGCTCAACCTCGCTAGGGCACAGTACGGCCATCCCCCATGCGCCCATCCCCGATCTGGATGGGATCATCGGCTGCTTGGGGATTTGCCGGCAGGGCATCGACTTTGAAGGCCCCACCTCTGAGCCAGTACACTTCATCTTCCTGCTATTGACCCCGGAACAAAACTACCGCAGTTACATCCCAATCCTCGCCCAGATCGCGACCTTGATGCATACCGACACCACCCACCGCGACATGCTCGCCTCGCAGACGCCCGCGGAAATAACCGCCGTCCTCAAGCGCCTGCCACAACCACGCCGCTAAAGCTCCTCGATCTGGCTAGCAAAATAATCGCAATGCGGCATGAGTGTGCACTCGTCGCACAGGGGCTTGCGCGCCTTGCACACGTAGCGGCCGTGCAAAACCACGCGCTGTCCAAAAGCCGTCCACTCCTCGGGCGGTAGTAGCTGCGCCAAGACCATTTCGACCTTGATTGGATCTGTTTCTGCGGTTAGTCCCAAGCGTCGACTCACTCGACCTACGTGCGTATCTACCACGATGCCGGGCAAGCCATATACGTTGCCGAGGATAACATTGGCACTCTTGCGACCAATGCCGGGCAAGAGAGTCAAGGCTTCCATCTGCCCGGGAACTTGGCCATCGTGCTCGTTAATGAGCATCGCCATAGCCGCGCGGATATTTTTGGCCTTTTGCCGGTAGAAACCCGTCGAGTGGATATCTTCCTCCAACTCCTCGGCTGCCACCGCTACGTAGTCGGCTGCGCACTGATATTTTTTGAATAGCACTGCGGTGACTTCGTTGACCTTGACATCCGTACTCTGCGCCGCGAGCACAGTGGCCACCATCAGTTCCAAAGGATTGCTATAATTAAGTTCCACCCTCGCTTCGGGAATAGTTTTTTTGAGTTCCCTACATACGATCTGTGCCCGCTCGACTTCGCGCTTTCCCACTTCGACCTCGTTTTTCAGCTCCGGGACCGCTCGGATAGCTCGACGCCGGTGCCAGTTCCATGCACGTGCCGGCCCCACAGGTGGACGCGACCCTTCCAGCGAAAAATCCCCAAGCAGCCAACGGTACCGACCAAGACTACGTGCAGGGGTTGCAACAAGGCCCAAAGGGGAAAATAGCGGCGCAATTCGCGCCGATCCGATAGCGCTATTCCGCCGTTAAATACGCTCCACTCGCCCCCCATTTTCGCCCCTATCGCGCCCAAGGCCCACAGGGGATCCAGCAAGCCAGCTAAGCACAGCAAGGGAGCCATGAGCATCGCCCAACTCAAAACGTAGGTGAGCAGCATATAGCCGAAAAAGAGCGGATCTAGGCGGGCGAGAACCGGAGCATTGGAGGCCCAGCGGCTGCGCTGGCCGAATAACCCACCCCAAGACCCAACCACTGGATGCCGCACAAAGGTCGCAGGCTGATCGGCAAAGACAATAGACCACCGACCCGAGCGGCGCATGGACTGCATGAGCAGCACATCGTCTCCAGAAGCCCGGTGCATGATCTTTTCATAGCCGCCAACGTCGAAAAACGCCTCCCGCAAAAAGGCCAAATTCTGCCCGGAAGCCGCCATGGGATGGCCCCATCCGGCGCTGCCCCATATGCAAGCCATCAAGCAGGTGAAGTCAACAGCCTCGTATCCCTGACGCCAACCCTTGATCTCAGACGGCGAACCGATTTGCGAAAAGCCGATGACCATGCCCACCCCATCGGCAAAATGCGACAACATGCCGCGAATCCATCCCGGAGCGACCTGACAATCGGCATCCGTGGTAAGAATCACCTCCCCTCGCGCTTCGGCGATCCCTAAGCTGAGCGCGGCCTTCTTAGAACCTGACCCTTCGGTGCGCAGCAATCGCACGGACGCCGTCTCCCCGCTGAACTCGCGCACGATGTGGCCAGTGCCATCGGTGGAGCCGTCGTCAACAATGATGATTTCGTAGCTATCTTGGGGATAATCCTGTGCCAGCAGGGCGCGCAGACAGGATGCGATGTGCGCGGCTTCGTCGCGGGCGGCGACGACGACTGAGACCAATTGGACGCGCTCGGCATTGGTATTGCCGGGACGGCGGCGCATTCCGGTGACGAACCAACAAGCCCCGAGCAAATAGGCCAGCGCACAGAACGCCAAGAGGTATTCGGGCGCGAACAGCGCGGGCATTAGCCCTTGATTTCCTTGATCAGCGAGAACATGCCGCGATAGCCTTCGGAACAGTTGCGGCACATGTCGAAGGTATTGCGGTCGGCGAGGACCTGACGGCGAAAGTCCATATAGGCCCGGCTGCGCCAGATCTCGTCAAAAGAACGGCCGTTGAAGGCCTGCCCCATGCCAAAGTCGACGTCCTTGTCGAAGCAACAGGGCGCGACCGCTCCATTCCAATTGACCATCGAGCTGTACCACAGCACCTTGCAACCCCGCGTGGGCTGCCCCTTGACCACCAACTCGTCCTCCGCGCGCTCGTAGCGGCTGTACTGTTCGTCCTCGGGCAAGAACTCCTCAGCATCCGCCTCGGAGTAAATTTGGGCAGTCTTGACCAAGAACTTGTCAACGCACAGGTCCTTGGCCAGTGCTTCGGCCGTGGCCAGATCGCGCTCGTTGTGCTTCATAACGATGAATTGCAAGTTGATCAGCGGCGTCTGCGACCCCAGCGCCTCTTTGGCTGCGACCAGCAGGCGGACCCCAGAGAAGACGCGCTCGATCTGACCACCGACTCGATACTTTTCGTACGTGGCTTGGTCAACCCCGTCCAGCGAGACGATCATCTCATCCAGCCCAGACTCGACAATGTCCTGCGCCTGCTCGGGGTTGCGGACGAAGTGACCGTTGGTGCTAGTGAAGGTGAAGATGCCGCGGTCGCTGGCGTAGCGCACCATCTGGTTGAAGCACTTGTTGATATACGGCTCGCCTTGGTTCCACAGCATCATCATAAAGACCTCACCGCCGAGTTGGTCAACCAGCTTTTTGAAGTCTTCCAAGCCCATAGTCCCCCGTGGGCGGCGCATCTCGCCGTTGCCCGAAGGGCACAAAGGACACTTGAGGTTGCAAAAATTGGTCGGCTCGACCATGAGCATAAAAGGACGTCCCCACACGATGGGTCGGCGGGTCATCCACGACAGCCCCATGGACGTCAAAACGGCGAGAAAATTGCCCAGCCGTTTCCAAGAAAATGCGCGAGCGTAGCGCCGAACGTAGCGCGGAAGTGCTTTAGGCGTGATTAAGTAGGCCAAATCAGCTCCTTTATCAGGTTTTCCAGCGAAACCATCCCCAACGGCCGACAACCGTAAAAATTAGTACGTAGGGAATATACAAAACTTCCACTAGGGGCAAATAGCGCAGGAGCGGGCGCTCCTTGGGCGTGGCCATCCGCCTGAGCAGCAAAAAGTCAACGACCCAGCGCGTAAACCACACACCCGCGACCCAGCTATCCCAGCTTTGAGTCCATAGCATCTGCACCAGTCCCCAAGCGAGCAAGCCGTGGAACAAATAGACGCCGACGGCCAAATAAAATGCGCGGCCCTTGTAGTGGCCTCCTTTGGCTGCGTGCCGCAGCTTTTGTTGGATCGCGTCCGCGAGCTTGGTCGGTGATGGCTGCGAGAGGACGACAGTCTGGCGGTTAAACGCCATAGCCCACTTGCTCTGGGCACCCAACAGACGCATGAAGTACACATCGTCGCCCCCGATCAGATGCCCGATTTGCGCGAAGCCGTCCAGCTCGTCGTACACTTGGCGGCGGTAGCCCAAGTTGCGGCCCGTACACGACAGCGGGTGCCCCATGCCAAAGCTGCCCGCTCCCAGCGCCCCAACTCCGATATTGTCCACGGCCAAAACCTTGGCCAGCACGCCGGAGACCGGATCGGGCCGCGCATATCCGGCGACTAAGCCGACCCCCGGCGCAAAATGAGCCACCGTCGAACGGACCCAATCTGCGGGTGGGCGGCAATCGGCATCGGTAAAGAGCAAAATCTCCCCAGTGCTCGCCGCAATCCCTTTGGCTAGAGCGCTTTTCTTCGGACACCTAAACCGTCGATTTGGCGTGGCCTGCACGCCCTTGAGGGCCGACCAAGTCTCCGCCTTTGCGGCAATGATGTCCCAAGTTCGGTCGCGCGAGCGGTCATCTACGACGATCACTTCAAACGCGCCTTGATAGTCCTGGCGGGCGAGCGCGTCCAAACAGTGCGGCAAGGTCGCCTCCTCGTCGCGCGCGGCGACGATGGCACTGACCGCAGGCTGATCGCGAACTAAAGCCGGGCTGGGCCGTCGCCCGCTCAAGCCGCGCCACAGCCAGAGGACGCTGCCCACGTAGATCACGCCGCTTAAGAGCAAACCCGTCTTTTGCAGATCCATAAGCTCCATAAGGCGACCTTAGAAGTAGTGGAAGCGCAAGTCAAAGCGCAGGTGCTGCTGGCGGCCATCTCCGTAGCCAGAGCGCCACGCCAGCGGCACGGCCGGGCCCCAAGCCGGGGGCAGCGGCACGCCTTGGCCCCACTCCTGTGCGTATTCGGCCTCTAGCTGGAGATCGGGCAAGATCCGCCAGTGCAAGCCAGCACCCAACTCGGTCCGTTGCATGCGATGCCCATCGAGAAATTGCTTAGTCTCGCGCTCGTCCCCCGGCCGCCAGCCATAGTGCATATCGCCACCGACGTTGCGAATGGTGCCGTCCGCCCCTAACTCGTTCTCGCCGTGGCGACTGCGCGTGACATGTACTGCAAACTCTAGGTCTCGGGTCACCCGCTTGGTCAGGCCCAATTGCCATTGGTCGCTGTTGGGCGCAAGGCTGTGCCCCAGCGGCGAGTCGAAGTGGCGAAAGGTGTTAATGGGAAACCGATGCGAGTAAAGCCAAGGTTCGATGCGCACGTATTCGGCCCGCAGCTCGGCATTGGCCAACCCCAGCGGATTGACCCATAGCATCCCGGCCTGCAGGGAAAACTTGTTGGCAAAATCGTCGGAAAAGATGCGGGCCTTCTTCAGGTCATCGACCACGTACGCCAGATAATAGCGCCGTCCGTGCCCCGGATGGATGTCCAAGTCCACGCCCATCAAGAGATTGTCCTTGTCGCCTAGGTGGCTCTGGGCAGCCCAGTAGAACATCAGTGGGTTGACGTAGCTAGGCTCTAGCCCCCGGTCGCCGTACACTACCACCTCCTGAAAACCCAAGTCGAGCCAAGGGGCCAACGCGACTTCCAAGCGGTGGGCCGCCAAGTACTTTTGGCGCTCCAAAAGGCGCACGTTAGTCGCGCCGTTGACTGCATACGTGGCCGCTGAATCAGCCGTTCCCACGCAAAGAGGCGAGTCGGATCGGTTGGGACACGGGCGGAGTTCGGCGGAGATGCTGACCAGCTTAAAGGCCCCAAGCTGCGACTGCAAGCGGATCATGTTAAACGACGGCGCGTTGTTGCTCAGCCCCAAATTTTGTTCCGGGGCCGGCCCCCACAGGGCCTCGTCTTTGCCCAATTGCACATCCACCGGCCCCACCGCGAACTTGACGTACGCCGTGCCCTCGTGAAAATCGGCCGCCTCGCCCTTTAGCTGGGGTAAGTCAATCCGCCGCTCGTATAAATCGTGGCGATAGATGTAATGGCGCGATCCTTGCTCCCGCACCTGTTCAAAAGCCATGCGGAAGCCTACTCTACGGCCTAGGTGCCCACGGACGATGCCGCCGCCGCGATGGCGGTACACTACTTCGGCTTCTGACCGCCCCCGACCGCTAAAGCGATCAGTTTGCTGGCGGGCGAGAAAGTCGGCGAAAACAGCCCCTCCACGAGCGTGGTATTGAAACATGGCTCGCTCTTGGACAAACTCGCCGCGCAACAAGTCCAGTTCACCCAGTTCGATCGGCGACAGCTCGGGGCGATGCTTTTTATTAACTACATTAAGTAAGTCTATTATCTTGTTGCGGCTGTATGGTTTAATTCCGTCTGATACATCGTTAGCTCGCCCTTGGGCTTCGAGCCGCTCGACAAAGCGATAAACCCAGTGATCCAAAGGTACGTAAACCGACGAGTCCGCTCCGGCGGTGACAGTGCCCAACAGGATAAACAAGCCCAATAAAACCTGTGTTGACAGCATTCCCAAGGGCTTGTTGATTAATCGTTTACGAATTTTTTCACTCATCGCTTGAAAGCCGGAAATTCCATGCCTATTATCGCCGATGTCCACGCCCGCGAAATCCTCGACTCACGCGGCAATCCCACCGTCGAAGTCGATGTGCGCCTTGCAGACGGGCATCTCGGGCGAGCAGCAGTGCCTTCGGGTGCTTCCACCGGCGAACACGAAGCCGTAGAGTTGCGCGACGACGATCCAGCCCGCTATCTCGGCAAGGGCACCCGCAAAGCCGTGGACAATGTCCGCCGAGAAATCGCGCCACTGCTCAAGGGGCTAGATGCGACCGAGCAAAATCAAATCGACCAAGCGATGATCGACCTCGACGGCACCCCCAACAAGGCCCGCTTGGGGGCCAACGCCATACTCGGCGCATCGCTGGCCTGCGCCAAAGCGGCAGCCCAATTTTGCGGCCTCCCCCTCTATCGCTATCTCGGTGGCCCCGCAGCCCACACGCTGCCGGTGCCCATGATGAATATCCTCAACGGCGGCGCTCACTCCGACAATAACGTCGATCTGCAAGAATTCATGGTCATGCCCGTCGGAGCGCGCTCTTTTGGCCAAGCCCTGCGGATGGGAGCCGAAATATTTCACCACCTAAAAGCCGTGCTAAAAGAGCAAAAGCGCCACACAGCCGTCGGCGACGAAGGCGGCTTTGCCCCGGATCTCGATTCCAACGACGAGGCCCTCGACATCATTGTCGAAGCCATCCAACGCAGCGGTTATCAGCCGGGCGAAGACGTGCTGCTGGCCCTCGACGCGGCCTCCAGCGAGCTATTCGCCGATGGCAAATACACCTTGCACTGGTCTTCGGGCCAAGAGCGCAGCGCCGCAGACATGGTTGCTTTCTACGCCGAACTGGCCGATCGCTATCCCATCGTCTCCATCGAAGACGGTATCGACGAGAACGATTGGGACGGCTGGGCGCGGCTGACTGCGGCCTTGGGCGACAGCGTGCAGCTAGTGGGCGACGATCTTTTCGCGACCAACACCGAGCGACTCAATCGCGGCATCCAAAAAGGCATCGCCAACGCCATCCTCGTCAAGGTCAACCAGATCGGCACCCTGAGCGAGACTCTCGCTGCCATTGAACTAGCCAAGCGAGCGGGCTATACAGCCGTCATTTCGCACCGCTCGGGCGAAACCGAAGACACGACCATCGCCGACATTGCCGTGGCGACCAATGCGGGCCAGATCAAGACCGGATCGGCCTCGCGCACCGACCGCGTGGCCAAGTACAACCAACTGTTGCGCATTGAGGAAAACCTCGGCCAACAAGCGTTCTATCCGCAACGGGCCGCTTTTTACAACCTACGCCGCGGATAGTCTGCCCGTTGTCCACACCGCAACAATGTGCATCAGCCGCTGCCCCAAGAGCGCTGCTGCCAAAAGAGCCGCTCCTTGTCCGGCGGGCAGAACGGTCGCCAAGCTCAGAGCTATGACCAGTCCTAAGTCATCTAGCTCCAAAAGCTGCCTCGGCTCTACGCCGGTGCGCTGATGCACAGAGCGGCCGAGGAGCTTTCCCATTCCATGCCACACCCCTAACCGCACTCCCGGCACCACAGCAATCAAGGCCAAAAGAATCCAAGCACTGAACGCGAGTTCAAAGCCGCCCTCGACGAATGCCGCCCCAAGCGCCCACCCCGCGACCCCAGGCAACACCGTCCGCACCATGTCTTGGCCCTGCTCCAAGGCGCGCAAGATATCTAAGCGGCGCATCGTCGCATTGACCAACCAAATTCCAGCAACAGCCCCCACCCACAGGGGTTCCAAGCCCAGCGCACCAGCTATGCCGCTGCCCAACAGAAGCCCCACGGCTATCATATAATACAGGTATCCACTGCTGACGCTGCGGGTCGCTAAGTCCATAATCAAGCCAACCAAAGCGCCCAATACTAGACACGACCCCCATTCTGCCCACGTCCCTTCAACGACCACGACCGAAGGGAAACCCAACGGCAAGTATATTTCAAATCCTCCTGGACGTAGCTGCATAATCCCCACGCCAGCCAAGAGTAGGCCGACCAGTGCGCTAACCGAAGGCGACAAACTGGTGCTTTTCTTCTTTTGCCCCCCCCTGCCGCTCTGGCGCACCCAGCAAGCGGCCCCCAAGCCACAAACGCCCCATAATACAGCCCCATCCACGCCTCCCTGCGAAAAACCATAGCTCAGCGCCCACAAACCCAAGCCCAACAAGACTAGATAACCGATTTCCAGCAACAGCAGGGGTCGGCTAACATGCCTGAGCAGGCGCAACTCAATGCTACATCCGACCACTAACCCGAAAATCCCCACTAAAAACGCCGTAGCCAGATCGGCCGCCGCGCTGAGACTGGGCCGCATATCCAACGGCGCGAGCAAGCCAAAAATTAGCCCGGCCAACGCGTACTGGACGCGGGAGGCTAAAAGCTCAGCCAAAAGAGGCGAGGGAGAAGCCCGCGACCTACAGAGGCGCACCGCTGCGTAAATCAACCCCACGGCGGCCAGCCCCAAGCCAAAACTCAGGAGTACTTCGGCGCTAGCCATCGCCTGCTTCGCCCGTGTATAAATCGGGATTGCCCAACTGGGCGAAGCTCTCGTCAAACCCGTGACAAAACTGTTCCACAGCCGACTCGCCCAGCTTGACGACCTGCTCGTAGGTTTGGTCTGAAGGCAACAGCGGACGGGCTAAGGCCGCGCCATCCTTAAAGCGCACCCAGTGCTGGAGCCAATCTCCGAGGATCTTGCGCCCCAAATGGGCAAATGCCAATGTACACAGGAGATTGGGACGACGTCCGGCCACGCGGATGTGTCCTCCCCACCAGAGAATTTTGGGAATTCGCTGCAGCCACCGGGCGGTGGCCTCCTCCCCTCGTTCTAGCAGGCTCTCATCGGCATCTCGACCATAGAAAGCCTTCCCCACTTCCCCTAGCAAGCTGCGGCCATCAGCGCGGCGGGGAAAGTGCAAGCGCGCACTCCACAACCCGTCCATTCCCGCGCTAGCCAGCAAGCGGCAATCAATCCCCCATTCCAAACGCATGTGCCACAAATCAGGCACGACAGGCCGGGTCCCCTCGCGGAGCAAGGCGGTCACGCGAGCCTCAACCCAAGGATGCACGGCCATATCTGTATAGACGTGAAGTCCCCAACCTGCTGCGAACGCCCGCTCGTCAGGGCTGGCGGCCTCTTGGGTCAAGGCGCGCAAAAAGTCGCCACACCGCTCCAGATGCGCACGATGCGACAAGACCGCTGGGCCGCCGGGGAAAAAACCAATGTCCGGGCCTACGGAGCCAGCGGCAAAGGCCGCCTGCATCTCTCCTTTGCCCGCGCAGTCGCCAAAAACTAGGGGAAAGACGCGCTCGGCCAGCCATAAGTGGAAGAAGCTGCCTGCCAAATTTTAGAACGGCAGGTCGTCGTCGTCGCCCCCCGGAGGCGGGGGCGCGGAGGGCTGGGAGGCCGGACCGACGTTTTGCCCGCTAGCTGGCCGGTCGGAGTAACCAGCATCTCTACCGCCACTGCCCCCACCGTCTGCCTCGCCGCGAGAATCGAGCATCTGCATGTCGTTGACCACAATCTCAGTCGTATAGCGCTTCTGGCCGCTCTGGTCATCCCAAGAACGAGTCTGTAACTTGCCCTCGACATAGATCCTAGCACCCTTTTTGAGGTACTGTCCGGCGATCTCGGCCAACTTGCGCCAGAGCACGAGCCGATGCCATTCAGTCCGCTCTTGGCGCTCGCCCGTATTGCGGTCGTTCCAGCTTTCAGAAGTGGCCAGGTTGACATTGGCTACGGGCGCTCCATCGGGCGTGTAGCGCACCTCGGGATCGCTGCCCAAATTGCCGATCAAAATTACTTTGTTTACTCCGCGAGCCATGTATTCGCTCCTTTCTGCGAGCGCGTCGTAAGCGCACTCATTAATGTTCGCAATTTCGCTTATCTTAGGCGCAAGACTTAGCCCAGTCAAGGCCAGCCTAGCCCTCCGTTGGACTTGACTTTCTCCGGCGGCTTTCCTATTCTTCCATATCCTTAACTATTAAAGTGTTTACGGCAGGCCGGCTTCCCCCTTTGTCTGGCGCGTAAGCACTGGTAATTAGGGACCGAGTGCCCCAATCTGTCGCATCTTTACCGCTAAGCGGTAGCTTTCCTCCCCCTCCCAATACGTCCTCGTCTTGATCCTATTGCGCTGCATTTTACGGCTGCGCTTAGAAAGAAGGGACGCCAACCATGGCTGGAGCCCCCGTCGTCGTTCTCGATGTTGGTGCCTCAAAAGTTCTATGCCTAGTCGGCGAGGTGCAAAACAATTCCCAAGTCAAAATTTTGGGCTTGGGGCAAAGCCCCTGCACGGGTCTGCGCCGCAGCGCCGTCATCGACATGCCCCAAGTAGCAGAGTCCATCCACGCGGCCCTCACTGAAGCTGAACGCTCGACTGGCCTCAAAATCGCCGGAGCCTATCTCGGCATGGCCGGCGAAGGCATCAACACCCAGACGAATTACAGCACGGTGGGCATCTCCGGCGCTTCCAACCCCATCTCCGAAGAGGATCGGGACCGCGCTCTACTTGCCGTCGCGCAGGAACAAGTCGCCGAGGACCAGATGGTGATGCACCGCTTCGTCCAGAGCTATGCTGTCGATGGTGAGCCAGTACAAAATCCGCTCTGGTTGCACGGCAATCGCCTATCAATCGAGGTGTTGACCGTTTCCGTGGCCGAGCATCTCTGCACGGCCTTTCGCCACGCGGCTGCCAAGGCTGGCGTTGAGATCGTCGGCACCGTCCTCGAAAGCGTCGGCGTGGCCCATGCTACCTTGTCCCAAGACGAGCGCGACATGGGTGTGGCCTTGCTCGATCTCGGCGCTGGCACCTGCGATCTCGCCGTGTTCTTAGGTCCGATGCGGCACCTAGAGGAAATTCCGCTGGGGGGCGACGATATAACGCGCGATCTCTCGGTCGTCTTAAGCATCCCCATCCGCGAAGCCGAGAAGCTCAAATGCCGCTTTGGCAGCGTTAGCTGTCCCGGGGAAGACGGCGACGCGACTGTCACGTACCACACGACCGCCGGCCGCACCTGTACCTTAACTAAGCAGCAGGTCAGCGCGGTCATTGAAGCGCGACAGCGCGAGATTTTTGAATACGTGCGCCAAGCCCTCGTCAACAGTTCCTACAACGACCGCTTAGCCGCTGGCATCGTCCTCACCGGCGGCGGGGCCTTGCTCGACCAAGTCGCGCCACTCGCCGAGGAGGTACTCGGCCACCAAGTCCGCATTGGCGTCCCCCAAAACGCAATCGCCCCTACTGAGGTCAGCGACCCCAGCTATGCTACCGCGATCGGCCTGTTGCGCTTTGTCGCCAACGAACACAGCACACCTGTCGAATCGCACGATGCCGACCGGCCCCGCAACGGCTTTGCCCATGCGCTGGGCAAACTGTTCAATTTCTTCTAGTGGGCGGCGCGAACCGCAGCGGTTCTTGACACCGTAACTAGCTCCGCCTAGTTTCTACTGCACAGCATAGCCGCCATAGCTCAGCTGGTAGAGCAACTCACTCGTAATGAGTAGGTCCCCGGTTCGAGTCCGGGTGGCGGCTCCACGACACAACGCGGGCTTGCGCACTAGTCATCAGCTCGCGTTTATACATTGGTCCCCTCCCTGCTAGCCTGTGTCTGTCACAGATCTTCCCACGCTAAACGCCGGCCTCAACATCTTGTGCGTATTCCTGCTCGTGCGCGGCTACCTGCAGATCCGTCGCGGCGCGCGCCAAGCCCACCAAAAGTCCATGCTGGCCGCCCTCGTCTGCTCCGTGCTCTTTCTCTGTTCGTATCTGGTTTATCACGTTCAAGTAGGATCGGTACCCTATCCCCACCATGACTGGACCCGTCCCCTGTACTTCGCCGTGCTCATACCCCACATCATCCTCGCGGCAATAATGGCCCCTTTTGTAGCTCTCGTCGTCTGGCGCGCTTACAACCAGGATTTTGCCCGCCATCGTCGGTTGGCCCGTTGGGTCTGGCCGGTGTGGATATTTGTCTCGGTTAGCGGCATAGTCGTCTATCTAATGCTCTACCGGCTCTGAAATCAGGAACTGCGGCTGCGGGCCACCATCCAAGCGGCCCCAGCGGTCGTCAGCACCGCCCAACCACCAGTGATTAGCAGAGCGTGCACAAACGCCGCGTCGGCTATCAGTTGAGCCGGCACCAAGTAGAACGCCTTCCGCAAAACTACCAGTGCATAAGTCACGGGATTGCACTGCATCACCCACTCGAGCCAAGGTGCAGCTCCTTCAATGGGAAAGAGTGCGCCAGAAAGAAACCACAAGGGGATGAGAACGACGCTCATCACCGAATGGTAGCCTGCCACTGAATCCAGCTTCCATGCGACCATGAAGCCCAAACCCGTAAAGCCCATGCCGATCAGCGTGCAGAGTACCAAGAGAGCCAAGACCATCTCCACTGCCAAGGCAATGCCAGCCACTGGTGCCAGCAGCAAAAATACAAGCACCTGTGAGAGGGCGATAAGCGTACCGCCGACCAGCTTGCCTAGCGCTATACTCAGGCGCGGCACCGGGGCTACTAGCACGCCTTGCAAAAAGCCGACGCTGCGGTCTTCGATGAGAGTGATAGTAGAAAAAATCGCCGCAAATAACAGAAGCATCAGCACGACGCCCGGATAGAAGAATTCTCCGTAGCTCAACCCGCTGCCCCCGCCGATAAAGCTATCGGCAAAACCCGAGCCCATGAAAAGCCATAGCATCAGCGGCTGCACTAAGCTCCCCAAAAGCCGCGAAGGCTGGCGCAAAAAGCGCAGCACTTCGCGCTGGGCCAGAATCCAGACGCCGTTCAAGCGGTGTTTCCTTCCTCGAGGTGTTGGCCAGTGTAGCGCACGAACACATCGTCGAGCGAGGGAGGAGCCAAAGACAGCGAGCGAATCTGGGAGCCGAAGCGCTGGAATACCTCGTCGAGGCTGATGTCGCTGTTGAGCGGGACGCGCAAATCCTGATCGACGACTAGCCCCTCTAGATCCATGTCGCTGCGCAGTGCTGCTTGCAACGCGGCAGCATCGTCGCAGCGCAGCGTGAGGATCTCGCGCCCCAATTGGCGCTGCAAGACCCTTGGGGGACCACAGACGAGTAGCTGCCCTTGGTGCAAAATGGCGACTCGGTCCGCGCACTCGGCCTCGTCCAAGAGGTGGGTCGAGACCACGACCGTGAGTTGTTCGTCCACTTTGAGTTCCTCCACTTGGAGCCAGAAATCTTGGCGCGCCACTGGATCTAACCCAGCCGTCGGCTCGTCGAGCACGAGAATAGCTGGCGTTGGCAGCAGCGCCTTGACCAATTCGACACGCCGCCGCATGCCTCCAGAGAGCTTCTCCACCCGCTCGTTGCGCCGTTCCCACAAGCCGACAACCTCCAGCAACTGTTGACTGCGCTGGCGCACGGCGCGGCGGCCCATGCCGTAGAGCAAACCCGCCATCCGCAAGTTTTCACCAACCGTCATTTTCCCATCAAGCGCGGGATTTTGAAAGACGACCCCCAACTGACGGCGCACGGCCGATGGATCTTCCCCCAAGAGCACGCCGCCGACTCGCACCTCACCCGAGGTGGGCACCAGCGCGGTGATCAGCACGCGCAGAAGGGTGGATTTACCACTACCATTAGGTCCCAACAGGGCCATCGTCTCCCCAGCATGAATGTCGAGATTGATCTCATGGAGCGCGCGATGGCCCGCTTTCTTGCGCCTATCCGCATAGACGTGGGAAAGCTGCGAGATACTGATGAGTACTTGAGGGTCCAACGGAAATCTCCTGCGCCGAAAAGCCGGGCGCGGCGTTGAGGCGACAAGACAAAAAGTTGGGAAACTAACCGGATTCTCTGCTAGCGTCAAGAAAGCGAATCAGATTGACAGGGATTGCCTTTTCTTATACATTTTTCACCTCAGCCTTGGTTGTAAAACAATCCCGATTCATACTTTTGCGCTAGCCTTAGTTCATAGCCCATTTTCTGATGGACGGGTCTGTAACTTGACACACCCGCATCACTTTTAGGTAAGGCCGACAGTATGCCAACTCAAGCCAAGTCTGCACGCTGGTACCGTGCACTCTTACTCGTCGCGGTTATTGCACTGGTGGGGATGGCATTGCCGCTTGGGGCGTTGTGGTATTTGAATCAACCGACTTACGAACACCCGGCGCGCACAATCCACATCCCCCAAGGTGCGAGCGCCCGCTGGATCGGCCAGTTGCTAGAGCGGGAAAATTTGATCCACAACGCCCACGTCTTTGCCTGGACCGTCCGGCTCAAGGGCCTCGGTCATCAGCTCAAGGCCGGCACCTATCAACTCGACGGCACCGGCACGACAGCCGCCATGGTCCAATCCCTGCTCAAGGCCCCCATCCAAACCCAGCCCGCGACGATCCCCGAGGGGCTGAATCGCCATCAGATCGCAGGCCATCTACAGGCCGCAGGCGTAGCGGATTCAGCGCGCTTTATTGCCGCCACCGAAGACCCGCAGCTCATCCGCCAACTCGGCGTGGCCGCTTCTAATCTCGAAGGCTACCTCTTCCCCGAGACGTACTTCTTCGACTTAGACGTCGACGAACGCACCATCGCCGCCCTCATGGTTGACCAATTCCACCGCGTATTCGCCGACTCCCTACACCAGCGACTTGATGAACTTGGCCTTTCGCTGCACGAAGCTGTGACGCTGGCCTCGATCGTCGAGCGCGAAGCAGTGGCCGTTGAAGAGCAGCCCATTATCTCCGGCGTCTTCCAGCGCCGCCTCAAGCTCAACCGCCGCCTCGAATCCTGCGCGACGATCAACTATGCGCTCGGCACTAACAAGAAGCGGCTGACCTATGCCGACTTGGAGGTGGATTCGCCCTTTAACACGTATCGCTACCACGGCCTGCCCCCCAGCCCCATCAGCAACCCCGGCCGCATGGCCCTTCTCGCCGTGCTCTACCCCGCAGAAACCGAGTATCTCTACTTCGTCGCTCGCGGCGACGGCACCCACATCTTCAGCCGCACCAACAGGGAACACGAGCGCGCCAAGCGCCAAGTCAAGCGATCCCAGCGCATGCAGACGAACTGAGGATGTCCATACTAGACGCCCTCAATCCAGCGCAACGCCGCGCCGCCGAGGCCGCGGGCGGCCCGCTGTTGATCCTCGCTGGAGCCGGCTCGGGCAAGACCCGCGTACTCACCCATCGCATCGCCTTCCTCATCAAAGAAGTCGGCGTACCCCCGTGGCGCATTCTCGCCGCGACCTTTACCAACAAGGCTGCGGGCGAAATGCGCGAGCGCATCGAGCAACTCGTCGGCTCGTCGGCCAACGAGCTATGGATCGGCACCTTCCACTCAATCTGTGCGCGCATCCTGCGCCGCCAAGCCGAGGGGTTTGGTTTAGATCCCAACTTCTCCATCTACGACGAAGACGACCGCCGCGCCACTATCCGCCGCGTCCTCGACGCCCACCAGATCGACGAGCGCGACCTCGCCCCACGCGCGGTCATCAGCCAGATCAGCCGCGCCAAGAACGCCATGCTTGACCCGTTGGAATTCGCGCACCAAGCGAACGAGCACCAACGGCAAATCGCCGAACTCTACGCCGACTACGAGCGCGAGTTGCGCCGCAACCAAGCCCTTGATTTTGACGACTTGCTCATCGAGGTCGTGCGCCAATTCAAGCGCCACCCGGACATTCTGCAAACCTACCAAGAGCGCTTCGAGCACCTGCTCGTCGATGAATACCAAGACACGAACCGGCCCCAGTACTTGCTCTGCCGCCAGCTAGCGGCTCACCACCGCAACATCTGCGTGGTCGGAGACGACGACCAGTCGATCTACCAATTTCGCGGTGCCGACATCCGCAATATCCTCGACTTTGAACGCGACTATCCAGATGCCCGCCTAGTGCGATTAGAGCAAAACTACCGCTCCACCGGCCGTATCCTCGCCGCAGCCAATGCCGTCATCAGCCACAACCAAGGCCGCAAAGGCAAAGAGCTGTGGACGAACGGCCCCGAGGGCGACCCAGTCGCGGTCGTCGAATGCGACTCGGACCGCCGCGAGGCTCGCCACGTCGTCGATACCATCCGCCGCTACGACCGCTTGGGCCGCTACGGCCTCGGGGACGCCGCGGTGCTCTACCGCACTAACGCCCAGTCGCGGCCCTTTGAAGAGGAGTTACAACGCGCCCGCCTGCCCTATGTAATCGTCGGGGGCATCCGCTTTTACGACCGCCGCGAAATCCGCGATGTGCTGTCCTATTTGCGGCTGTTGGTCAACCCAGCCGACGACATTGCCCTGCGCCGCATCGTCAATACGCCGCGTCGCGGCATTGGCGACACCTCCCTCGCCCGCTTACAGGCTTTCGCCCAAGCCAAGGGCTGGAGCCTCTCCACGGCACTTGAGCACCTCGACGACGTACCCAACCTCAGCGGCCGCGCGCAAAAGAGCCTCGCAGCCTTCGCCGATCTGATCGGCGAGCTAACGACAGCCACCGATGAACTCTCCCTGCCCGAACTGGGCTTTGCCGTCGTCGAAAAGAGTGGATACCGCGCCATGCTCGCGGCGGAAGACACTCCAGAAGCCGAGGCTCGTTTGCAGAATCTCGACCAGTTACTGGCCGAAATGACCGAATATGCAGACGAGAACCCAGACTCGACGTTAGCCACCTATCTCGAAGAAAAGTCGCTGCTGACCTCGGCGGACGAAAGCGACAACGAAGGCAACGCCATTACCTTGATGACCCTGCACGGTGCCAAGGGCTTGGAGTTTCCCTTGGTCTTTGTCTGCGGTCTCGAGGAAAACCTCTTTCCCACGGCGCGAGCCGTCGGCGATCCCCAAGCCATTGAAGAGGAGCGCCGGCTCTGCTACGTGGGCATGACCCGTGCGCAAGAGCAACTCAGCCTCACCTATGCCCTGCGCCGCTATGCGTACGGTTCGTTACTCTCAACCGAACCCTCGCGGTTTTTAAGCGAAATCCCCGCCGAGTTGACAACCCAGAATTACGAGTTGGACCGCGGCGTTGACCGCTCGCGGCAACGCATCGAACCACCGCGCCGCAAAAAGCCTCCGGCTGCCCAAGGCGTCCACTACGAGTGGGACTCCGAGCAGTCGCCCGGCTTCGACGAGTTTGTCGATCAAGACGACTTCCTCGCCGTTGGCCAGTGGGTGCGCCACCCCCAATGGGGACGTGGGCAGATCGTCAGCCGCGAGGGGCACGGCGAAAAGATGAAGCTCTCCATCTGCTTTGGGACGCGGATCAAACGCATCGCCGTCGCGTACGCCCAGCTCGAACCCGCCTGAACCGCCCATTGCCCCAGAGAGGGCCAATCTTTAAGTTTTATAGTCTATCTCGTTTTCCTTGACGGACTTATGGGCACTCCAACATCCGCAAATGCAAATGCACGCGTGGCCCTGCAAAACGTGGGTTGCAAGCTCAATGCCTACGAAGTAGAAGCCCTCGCCCACCGTCTGACCGAGCGCGGCTATTCAGTCGTGCCCTTCGGCACTGAGGCCGACGTGTACGTGGTCAATACCTGCACGGTCACCGGCGCGGGCGATGCGGACTCGCGCAAGGCCGTACGCCGCGCCCGGCGTCGCAATCCAAGCGCGGAGATCGTCGCCACTGGCTGCTATGCCCAGCGGCGGCCAGCAGACCTCACCGCGGCCGGTGCCGACTTGGTCGTGGGCAACGGCCAGAAGGCCCAGCTCGTCGAGCTACTCGAATCGCATCTAGCGGGTGCCGAGACCCCCGCGCCCTCGGCGACGAGGCCGCGCACGGAGCAATTTCTCGCCATTGACGGCGTGGTGCCCCAAGGCCGCACGCGTGGCAGCCTGCAAATCCAAGACGGCTGCGATGAACACTGCACCTATTGTATCATCCCGGCGGTGCGTGGGCACAGCGCGAGCCGCCCAGCCGCCGAAGTCGTCGCCCAAGCCCAACGCATGGTCGTAGCCGGCTACCGCGAACTTGCCCTGACCGGCGTCCATACGGGCCGCTACGGATTTGACCAAGGCCAGCCCGAGGCCCTCGTCGAGCTGCTCGCCGCATTGGAGCAAATCGACGGCTTGGCGCGCATTCGACTCAATTCCATTGAGCCGGGTTACGTCACCGACGAGCTGATCGACCAAGCCGCAGCTTCTCCGGCGATCTGCCGCCACTTTCACGTGCCTTTGCAAAGCGGCGACGACCACATTCTCAAGCGCATGGGGCGGCGCTACACCCGCGCCTATTACGCCGAGCGGATCGAGCGAATCGCCAGCCGCATCCCCGATTGCGCCATTGGTGCCGACGTCATGGTCGGCTTCCCAGGGGAAACCGACGCGCATTTTGCCCAGACCCGCTCCTTGTTGGCCGACCTGCCGCTGACGTATCTTCACGTCTTTCCGTTCTCCCAGCGCGAAGGCACCCCGGCCGAGCGCCTGCCCGAGCACCAAGAAGCCGCGGTCAAAAAGGAGCGCTCCCAAGCGCTTATCGCCCTCAGTGCGGCCAAGCGATTCGCCTTCCACCAGCGCTTTGTCGGCCACTCGCTCCAAGTTCTCGCCGAAGGGCGTTCAGACTCAGCCACCGGCTTGCAAGTCGGCTTGAGCGATAACTACATCAAGGTACTCTTCTCCGGCCCGGCTGCGCCCAACGAGTTTGTAGAAGTGCAAATCGAGCAAGCCCGCGAAGAGCTAGCTTTTGGAGTGCGCCAATGAACTTGCCCCTCCTCGAAGCAACCGAGTACCAGCCCGTGGCAACGCGCCCCGGTCCGGCGGGCCGCCGCGTGTACATCGAGACCTACGGCTGCCAGATGAACGTGGCCGACAGCGAGTTGGTGGCCAGCATCCTCGCCGACTCCGGGTTTCAGATTACGGAACGCGCCGAGCAGGCCGACATCATCCTGCTCAACACCTGCGCGGTGCGCGAGCACGCCGAGGAGCGGGTCATTGGCCGCGTCAGCCAGCTCAACGGCCTTCGCGCCCACCGTCCCAACCTCACCTTGGGCATCCTCGGCTGCATGGCCCAACACTTGAGCAAGACTCTGCCGGACCGCGCTCCTTTCGTCGATTTGGTCATGGGGCCGGATTCCTATCGCCGCCTGCCCCAGCTTCTGGCCCAATCCAGCGACGACGCGCTCTTAGACGTGCGGCTCGACCGCTCCGAGAACTACAGCGGCGTCCATCCTCAGCGCACAACCGGCACCAATGCTTGGGTCACCATCATCCGTGGCTGCGACAAGTTCTGCACTTTCTGCATTGTGCCCTTTGTGCGCGGCCGAGAGCGTAGCGTGCCCGCCGACGAAATTGTTCGCCAAGTCCAATGCATTGCTGCCGAGGGGTTTAAGGAGGTTACCTTACTCGGCCAGACGGTTAATTCCTACCGCGCTGGCAACGTGGATTTCGCCGATCTCTTGCGGCAGGTTAGTCAAGTCGAGGGCATTGAGCGGGTGCGCTTCACCTCGCCCTATCCGGTCGATTTTACCGACCGCGTGATCGACGCCATGGCCGAGGTCGGCCCGGTGTGCCCGAGCCTGCACCTGCCGGTCCAAAGCGGCTCGGACGAACAACTCGCCCGCATGCGTCGCGGGTACACGGTCGATCAATACCGACTGCTCGTGCACAAGCTGCGCGCCGCCCTGCCGGACTTGGCCCTGACGACCGACATCATCACCGGCTTTTGCGGCGAGACCGACGCAGACTTCCGCCAAACTTGCGATCTAATGGAAGAGATACGCTACGATTCGGCCTTCATGTTCAAGTACTCAGAGCGCGAAGGCACGTACGCCCACAAGAAGCTGCCCGACGATGTCCCCGAAGCCGTCAAGGGCGAGCGTCTCCAGCACATCATCGCCCTGCAAGAAGGGATCTCGCGCCAGATCAATCAGCGGCAAGTCGGCCGCACAGTCGAGGTGCTCGTCGAAGGCCCGTCCAAGCGGCCAGCCCCCGACGGTCAGCCCCGCTACTACGGCCGCAGCCCGCAGGGCAAGACGGCGATTTTCCCACAACCAGCAGCGAGCAACGAGTTCGTAGCCGTCCGCATCGCCCGCACCACCTCGCACACCCTCTTCGGCGACCGCATCGACGACGCTGCGTAATATAAATTACAGATTCTCGCCTGTCGGGTTGCAAGCGTTCAAACGCGGGAATCAGCGCTCGCCTAAAAAGTCGGAGCGATTGCGTCATCTACGACCGCGTTGACTTTCCTATCGCTATCCAGATTTGGCTTGAACCCAATTCACCGCTCGATATTTTATTTTCGATTGCACACATTATGTGTACACTTTAAGGATAATTTATGAAAGCATCTATTCTCGACTTGAGACGACGCATGAAAGATGTTTTGCTTGCGCTCGACCGCAACGAATCGGTCACTATTTTTTATCGCGGCAAGGAAAAAGCCATCCTGTCTCCCAGCCGACAGCGAACAGACAAATCGGTAAAAGACCACGAGGCTTTTGGTCTGTGGCGAGACAGAAAAGATATGACCGATGTCGATGCGTACGTCCGCAATCTGCGCAAAGGCCGCTTGAATGATTTTTGATACCGATATTGTGATATGGCCGATGCCTTGATTGCCGCAACCGCTATTGAACATCATTTAACACTTTGTACAGCCAATAGAAAACACTACCGCGAAATCAACGGACTCAATCTAAAAATCTTTCGGCCCTGACCCCACTGTGTTGACCCTTACCCCACTCTTTCTCTAAAAGGACCTCATGTTCGCCTATTACCTCTCATTCGCTGTCCTCGCTGCTCTTTGCTCCACCGCCTATGCCGACCCGCAAGCCACCCGCGACGACATCGAAATCCGCCGCACCCTCAACGTCCCCCGAAGTACGCTCCGCATCGCCAAGGATCCGCGCAACAATGCGCTCTACACCTTGCGACAGGACGGTTCGATTGGTCTCATCGATCTAGCGGCAGCCATACACACGCCGACATACTCCAGAGACGATCACGGCATCCGCAGCGGATTTACGGGCTTTGCCATTGGGCCAGATGGCTCGTTTTACCTTGCATCGAACCGCCGTGGTCCGCGCGACAGCGGTCACTTTGCCCTCACCCGCGGCATTTTGCTCGACGCCGACACCGACGAGCGAAAGTGGGAACAGCTCGACCCAAACAACTTGCCCGATGATATTCCCATCGACGACATCCTCGCCGCCACCAGCCTCGGCCGCGATCCCACGACCGATATCCGCTACGCACTCAAAACCAACGGCGACATCACCCTCGTACCATCGGGCACGGTGTACACGGCCGCCGACCACGGTTTCAGCCGCCCCAGTGCCCTGTTTATCGACGCCGACGGCACCTTTTACGTCCTCAAACGCATCGACCTATCCAGCTACAACATCGCCACGATCACCAAGGGCGAGATCGATCCGAGCAATGGAGAGCGCACTTGGTTTACACTCGCGGAAACCGCACCCTATGAGCGGTGCGACTGCATCTTCAACCACGAGGTCAATGGGCTAGTCGTCAGCCCCGATAATCGCTCGCTTTTTATCAACAGCGGCTCGCGCACCGATCACGGCGAAATCCAAGACGGCAACAGGCAGTTTTCCGACCTGCGCGAAACCGCGCTCACAGCTATCGTCTTGCGCGTTCCGACCGATGCCCGAGACCTCGTGCTGCCCAACGACCGCGACGCCCTGCGCGCCCAAGGCTCCCTCTATGCCGAGGGCCTGCGCAATGCCTACGACCTCGCCTTCGCGCCCAACGGCGACCTCTTCGCCACGGAAAACGGACCGGACCGCGACATGGCCGAGGAACTCAACTGGCTGCGCGAAGGGCATCACTACGGCTTCCCCTGGCGCATGGGGCTCGAAGACACCCCTCAGCAATTTCCCGACTACGACCCCGCCAGCGACTTTCTCCTCCCCGCTAGGTTCACGGCTGTGCGCGAAGGCTACTATCACAACGATCCCACGTACCCACCACCGCCGCGCGACTTCACCGAACCAGTGATCAACCTCGGACCGGACGCCGACGCCTACCGGGACCCAGCCGACGGCCAAATCAAGGACGCCAGCGAAGAGGGCGTGCGCTTCGGCACCTTCACCGCGCATCGTTCCCCTTTAGGATTGGTCTTCGACGCAGATAATGCCCTCGCCGAGCCGTTCCAAGGCGACGGCTTCGTGCTTAGCTGGACCGAAGGCGATCCCGACGGCGATGATGTTGCCGGTCCATTCAATGACCCGAGCCAAGACCTGCTACACCTCGGTTTGGCCAAAGTCGGCGACAACTACGAAGCGCGCGTCACCCGCATCGTCGGCGGGTTTTCCAACCCCATTGACGCGGAAATCATCGGCAATCGCATTTACGTCATCGAATGGAGCGGCGGGCGCGGACTATGGGAAATCACTCTGCCACAGGCTGTAATCGAGACGGCTGTTGCCGAGGCCGAAGGCATTGTACCCGCAGAGTTTGCGCTAGCGCAAAACTTCCCCAACCCCTTTAACGCAAGCACCACCATTAACTTCCAACTCCCTCTCGCCTCCCGAGTCGAGTTGACCGTTTACAGCATCAGCGGCCAGCGCGTGCGCACTCTCGTCAACGGCACCCTACCCGCTGGGCATCATCGCCTGCAATGGGATGGCCGCAACGAGCGCGACGAGCCAGTGGCCAGCGGCGCGTATCTTTATCAGCTATTGGCCGGAGACTTTGTCGCCACCCGCCAGCTCACACTACTCAAGTGATCATTTCTAAAGAACCCCATGCTGGTCCGTTGTTTCTCACTCGCCGCGCTCGCTGCTCTTTGCTCCACCGCGTACGCCGACCCGCAGGCCACCCGCGCCGACATTGAAATCCGCCGCGTCCTCAGCGTCTCCCAAGGCACCATCCGCATCGCCAAGGATCCACGCGAGGACGCGCTCTATATCCTGCGGCAGGACGGCGCGATTGAACGCATAGACCTAACAGCGGCTAGGCGCGTCCCAACATACTCCCACCGCGACCACGGCATTAGTAGCGGCTTCACGGGCTTTGCCATCGGACCGGACGGCTCGTTCTACTTGGCATCCAATCGCCACGGCCCCCGCAACAGCGACCAATTTGCCCTCGCCCGTGGCATTTTGCTCGACGCCGATACCGGCGAGCGGCAGTGGGAACAGCTCGACCCGGACAACCTGCCCGCCGACGTTCCCATCGACGACATCCTCGCCGCCTCCATCTTTGGCCGCGACCCTACGACCAACAACCGCTACGTCCTCAAGACAACCAATGGCGACATCACCCTCTTGCCTGAGGGCACAGTGTACACGGTCGCCGACCACGGTTTCATCCGCCCGAGCGCACTATTTATCGACGAAGCCGGCACCTTTTACCTCCTCAAACGCATCGACCTGTCCATCTACAACATCGCCACCATCACCAAGGGCGAAGTCGATCCGAGCAGCGGCGAGCGCACCTGGTTCACCCTCGCGGAAACCGAACCCTATGAGCGGTGCGACTGCATCTACAACCACGAGGTCAACGCGCTAATCGTCAGCCCCGACAATCGCTCGCTCTTTGTCAACAGCGGCTCGCGCACCGATCACGGTGAAATACAAGACGGCGATGGGCACTTCCCCGGGCTGCGCGAAACCGCGCTCACCGCCGTAATTTTGCGCGTCCCGACCAATGCCCGCGACCTCGTACTGTCCAACGACCGCTATGTCCTCCTCGACCAGGGCTTCCTCTTTGCCGAGGGCCTGCGCAATGCCTACGACTTCGCCTTCGCGCCCAACGGCGACCTCTTTACCACGGAAAACGGACCGGGCCGAGACATGCCCGAGGAACTCAATTGGCTGCGCCAAGGACATCACTACGGCTTCCCTTGGCGCATGGGACTCGACGACACCCCGCAGCAATTTCCCGACTACGACCCGGCCACCGATCTCCTCCTTTCCCCCCGCTCCACGGCCGTGCGCGAAGGCTATTACCACAACGATCCCACGTACCCGCCGCCGCCGCGCGATTTCACCGAGCCAGTGATCAACCTCGGGCCAGACGCCGATGCCTACCGCGATCCAGCCGACGGCCGCATCAAGGACGCCAGCGAAGAAGGTGTGCGCTTCGGCACCTTCACCGCGCATCGCTCGCCGCTCGGACTAGTATTCGACGTGGACCATGCCCTCGCCGAACCATTCCGCGGCGACGGCTTCACGCTCAGTTGGACTCGGGGCGATCCCAACGGCGACAGCGTCAACGGCCCGTTCAACGACCCCAGCCAAGACCTGCTGCACCTCGATTTGGCCAAAGTCAACGACAACTACGAGGCGTACGTCACCCGCATTGTCGGCGGGTTTTCCAATCCTATTGACGCGGAAATCATCGGCAACCGCATCTATGTGATCGAATGGAGCGGCGAGCGCGGGCTGTGGGAAATCGTCCTGCCGCCCGCTGAGGAGTTCCCACCTGCGAGCTTGGCCGCCGCGCAGGTTTTCAGCGACCTCGACGCGCAAACGCCCGCGGCCGGCGTGGTGCCGTACGAAGTCAATGCGCCGTTTTGGTCGGATGGAGCCACAAAAACGCGGTTCATTCGCCTGCCTCCCGGCAAGCGCATTGCCTTTGCCAGCAGCGGGCCTTGGGATTTTCCCGACGAAACCCTCCTAATCAAGAACTTTTACCTCGACTTGGTGCGCGGCGATCCAGCCAGCCGGCGCATCATCGAAACGCGCTTCCTCGTCAAGCGCGTAGGTACTCCGGGCTGGGACGGTTATAGCTATCTGTGGAACGAAGCCGGCACCGACGCCACCTTGCTCGCCGACAGCACGACCGTTGCATACGTGATTGACGACCCCCAAGATCCGGTGGGCTTTTTCTTGCAGGAGTACTACTTTCCCGCGCGCCAAGACTGCGAAGTTTGCCACACCAAGGGCGCAGGCTACGTCCTCGGCGTCCACACAGCCCAACTCCACGCGGGCGCGGAGCAAAACCAGTTGCACTCCCTCGCCGAACAGGGCCTTTTCACCGAAGAGTTGCCAGCCGACCTGTCTTCCCTGCCCCGTCTGCCCAATCCCTTCGACCCCAGCGTCCCGCTCGACCAGCGCGCCCGCTCGTACCTAGACGTCAACTGCGCCCCGTGCCATCGGCCCGAAAGCGTCAGTCGTACCATCATCGACCTGCGCTACGACACGCCTTTAGCCGCAACCAATACGGTTGGGGCCTTCCCCACACTCGGCGATATAGGCGAACCCGAGGCCCTCATTCTCACCCCTGGGACCCCGCAGCTTTCCACGCTCTACCTGCGGCTGCTGACGATGGGCACCTTTCGCATGCCTCCGCTGGCTTCCTCAATCATCGACGAGCGCGGAGCTGATCTCATCGCCGAGTGGATCGCCAGCCTAGAACCCGTCGCAGCCAAAGCAACCACACCAACCGCCTTTGCCCTCAACCAGAACTACCCCAACCCCTTCAATGCAGCCACGACCATCGAATTCCAACTAGCGACTTCGTCCGCCGTCAAATTGGATATCTACGACGCGCTCGGCCAAAAGATCCGCACCTTGGTCGCACGACATCTCGCCGCTGGACGCTACCGCACCGAGTGGACCGGGCGCGACGATGCCGGGCTCATGGTCGCCAGCGGTACTTACTTCTATCGGTTGCGAGCCGGAGCTTTCCTAGACATCAAACAACTGACCCTGTTGAAATAGGAACTGATGTTACGCAGCTATCATTATCTGCGGCTCCCTGCTGTCCTTCCATTGTCCTTCCCGCGTAGGTTGACTGGACGGCATGACAAAAACTGCGCAACATCAGAGTAATTAACGCCCCTATCTTCTGATATAGACCCTTATGAATCCCTGTGTGATCGCCTTCTTGATTTTCGCGTTAGCAAGTTGCGCTGCCGATCCCTACCAGACTCCCGGCACTCAGCGCATGGCCGAACAACTCGCCGCCCTCGCCGCTCAGGCCAACGCCGAAGACAACATCTATTTGAGCCTGCACCGCGTTGACTGGCTGCGCCGCCAGCCCGCACCAGACGATCCCGTGCAACAGCTCAGCCAACAGGTTGAACTGGCCAAAGAGTTATTGCGCGCTGGCTCATCCGCCGAGGCGGCCGCCCTGTTCGAGCAGGTGCGCGAGCAAGCCGCCGCCCACCGCTTCCGCACCCGCCCGAGCCTTGAGGAGATGATTGCCCTCGCCTATTTGCGGCTCGGCGAGCAGCAAAACTGCATTGACGACCACAACCTCGCTTCCTGCCTGTTGCCCATCGCTGCCGAAGGGGTTCATAAACTACAAGATGGATCGCGGGCGGCCATCGCTTACTATCGGGCAATTCTAAAAAAAACACCCTACGACCTGACCTCGCGCTGGCTGCTCAACATCGCCTATATGACTGTGGGTGAGTATCCACACCAAGTGCCAGCCGCCCATCTCATTCCCCCAGAGGTCTTCGCCGCTGACGCCGATATCGGCCACTTCCCCGACCGGGCTCCCGCCTTGGGGTTGAATGTCCTCGGCTTGGCCGGGGGCGGCATTATGGAAGACTTCGACAACGACGGCTTCCTCGACATCATTGCCACTTCTTGGGGTCTCGACGATCCACTGCGCTACTTCCGCAACCAAGGCGACGGCACTTTTGCCGAGCGCACCGCTGCCGCTGGTTTGACCGGCCTAGTCGGCGGCCTCAACGCCGTGCAGACGGATTTTGACAACGACGGCTTCGCCGACGTGCTGGTCTTGCGCGGTGGCTGGTTTGGTGCCGACGGCCTCCATCCCAACTCGCTATTGCGCAACCAAGGCGACGGCACCTTCGCCGACGTAACCGAGGCGGCTGGGCTGCTCACGTTGCACCCAACGCAGACCGCGGCTTGGGCCGACTTCGACAACGACGGCTGGCTCGACCTGTTCGTGGGCAACGAGTCCTCTGCCGAAGAGCATCATCCCTGTGAGCTGTTCCGCAATCAAGGCGACGGAACCTTTGTTGATGTGGCGGCAGAAGTCGGTTTAGACGTCGATGGTTTCGTTAAAGGGGTGGCTTGGGGCGACATTGATAACGACCGCCGACCCGACCTCTACATCTCCCGCCTCGGACAACCCAACCTGCTCTTCCACAACGATGGCCCAGACGCCAACGGCCGCTGGCGTTTCTCCGACATAACCGCCCGCGCTGGCGTGAGTCAGCCGACGTTTAGCTTCCCAGTGTGGTTTTGGGACTACGACAACGACGGCTTCCTCGACCTGTTCGTCTCCGGCTACAAGGCCGACGCCGGCGATGTAGCCGCCGACTACATGGGTCTGCCACACAAAGGCGAGCCGCCTCGTCTCTACCGCAACCAAGGCGACGGCACCTTCGCCGACGTGGCCCGACAGACCCACAGCGACAAAGTCCTCTATACAATGGGCTGTAACTTCGGCGACCTCGACAACGACGGCTGGCTCGATTTCTACGCTGGCACCGGCGATCCCGACTACCGTTCGCTAATACCCAACCGCATGTTCCGCAACGCCGCCGGACAGCGTTTCGAAGATGTAACTACTTCCGGCGGCTTCGGGCACCTGCAAAAAGGGCACGGCGTCGCCTTTGGCGATATAGACAACGACGGAGATCAGGACATCTACGCGGTGGTCGGCGGAGCCTATTCGGGAGACGTGTACACCAATGTGCTCTTTGAAAACCCCGGCCACGGCAACCATTGGATCACCCTCAAACTAGAGGGGACCAAGTCGAATCGAGCCGGGATCGGCACGCGGATTCAAGCCCGTACGGAGACGCGGACGATCCACGTCCTCGCCGGGACGGGCGCGAGTTTTGGGGCTTCGACCTTACAACAGGAGATCGGGCTGGGAAAAGCTGAGGTACTCGACGCGCTGACTTTGCACTGGCCGTCGGGCACAGTGCAAACCTTTACCAACGTGCCGGTCGATGAAGTGTATCGGGTTCGCGAAGACGCCACGACCTTGGAGCGCTTGGCCGTCCATCCCCTCGCGCTAGCTACCGAAGGCCACCAAGCGCATCGCCATTAGGCAGAAGAGCCGCTTACAGCCGGGCCAATAGCCGCGCCGCCGTGGCGTGGTTCGGGTCCACCGTCAATAACTGCTGCAACGCCTGCCGCGCCTCGGCGAGGTGGCCCAGCCGCTGGTAAGAAAGCGCCATGCTCAAATAGGCTTTGACGTGGCGCGGCTCTAAAGAGAGTGCCGCGGCAAACGCGGCGACCGCCCGCTCGTTCTCTCCGGCCTTCTGCAAGGCCAACCCCAGATTGAAGTGGTGCGAAGCGTCGGCCCGGTTGAGCGCGACGGCTTTTTGGTAAGCGTCAATCGCCTGCGGGAAATCTCCCATCTGCAAATAGGCCGTACCGAGGTTGTTGTACGCCGGGGCGTAGTCGAACTCGTCGAGGGCCTCGCGGAAGCGTTCCTCCGCCTTGGTGAACTCGCCCCGCTGCAAAAAGACCAACCCCTGCGCGTTGAGCGCTTCGACGTAGCGCGGCTTGTGGTCTATCGCCTGCTGGTAGTGAATATGCGCCTTTTTCCAATCGCCCTGCCGAGCGTAGAGTAAGCCGAGATTTTTGTGCGCCTCATAGGCCCCCGCGTCCAGCTCTAGCGCCCGCTCATACTCTCCAGCAGCTCTTTCCCAGTCGCCCTGCCGCGCATAAAAGACGCCTAAGTTGTTGTGGGCACCAGCCAAGTCCGGGAACAATTCGACCATCTTCTCCCGCGCCTCGGCCTCGTCGGCCGTCCAGTAAAACTGAAAAAGCGAGAACGCCATCACTGGCACCGCAAAATAGGCCAACTGTCGGCCAGTCTCGCGGACGTACGAGATCAAGCCGCTCGGCAATGTCTGCAAGCCAATGCGGTTAGATCCTTCCTCGGCATTGATCCCCAGATTGGCTTGGTTTTTGCGGTCGCGGATTTTCCAGATGAACCCGTCAAAGTAGTAGTGCAAAAGCGTCGAGGTGATGACGAATATCTCGACCATTTTGATCGCCTGCTCGGACTTGAGGAAGCCCTCCATCATGTTGATGCTGCCGTAAGCAAAGCAGACCATCACGTACGCGACCAAGATTGGCAAGGTGCGCGTAGTGAAGAAGGTGCGCAGGAGCTTGGTAGTCCGCTCCTGCCTTTTGACGAGGTTGTTGTTATAGACCCAGACGATGGCGAAGTACTGGATATCGTGGAAAACGGCAAAGGCCGCGTAGCCGATGACGAGGTCGTTGATATGTATCCAGCCGTAGTAGATGATAAACACCGTGGTCGCCATCACCGCGATTTTGGGCAGGCTTATCTTCTGACCGGTAATCGCCCGCCGGACTATATTGGCCAAGTACGCCGCGAGCACGGCCATCGTAACATAGAACAGCACCTTTTTGAGCAGGAACGTCAATTCGGCTGACAGGAAGGGCACGCCGACTCGCTGGTTGTGGTCGAGGATGCGGTGGAAGTATTCGGGGCTATAGATGACCACCGTTGCAAAGGCACACAAGGTCAATAGCCAGTCGAGCCGGGCGTCGAGCTTGGAGAAGATCTTGTTTTTGGCATCGTAGATCCGCATGATGCCGTAGTGCTGCATAAAGAGGTGCCAGATCTCCCACACTAGCACCACTAGGAAAAGTCCGTGCAGGGTATTGAATTGCGCCAGCGCCGTCACGATGAGTACGACGACCGGCGCGACGAGGAACTTCTCCTTGAAGGTGCTGAATAGCTCTGGGTCGCCGTATGCGCGCATAAAACCCGGCAAGTGGTGGCCGGTGGCAAACAGCGCCAGCGCGTAGAAGGCGATGGTCTGCGAGTCGAACACGGCCCGCAATGGCAGCATGGTCACCAAGCACAAAAGTGGCGTACCGATAAAAAAGAACAGGTCGCCAAAGGGCGAGATGATCCACTTCTGATCGCGATACACCGCTGGGACGACAGTCATGGCATTCCTCAATAGGCTACGGCTAGGGTGCGTATTACTTCTCCCTGCCCGGCATCGGCTCCCGCGTCAATGCGACACACATATACGCCCGGTGCCACCCGCTCACCCGACCCATCCAATCCATCCCAACTAAACGATCGCAACACATCTCCACCAGACGACATCAGCGCTGCCACTTCCCTCCCCGCTAAGTCGAAAATGCGCACGCTCGGAGACGCATCCACCGCCTTGAACAGCGCAAAGCGTATCTGCACGCGGTCGTTGATCCCATCGCCGTTGGGCGAAAACACCGACGGCGCAATCTGCAAATCGCCGATCAGCCGCTCACTGCCGGGTAGGTCCGGCAAAAACACCAAGTTCGCTTGCCGCTCAGCCGCCTCGACCGACTGCCACAGATCGGGACGAGCTTCCTGCCCTAAATCCGCGGCAAAGACCGTGGCATTGCGCAATACCTTCGTGGTAAACTCCACGGTGACAGAATCCGTCCGCACCACCTCCGGCAAATCGACGAATAATAGCGAATCCCCCACCACCCGCACCGCGTGCGGCTCCCGCACTTCACCGCCGACCCGCAGCCGCACATCCGCTACATCCACCGGACTCGGCGTGGAAAAGCGTAGCCGGTCAAAGCCCGAGTCACCCTCAGTCGCACTCGTCCGCAGCACATACGTAAATCGAGTCGCCTCGTTAGGCACGGCATGACGCGGCATAACTTGCCCAGCCGCCTGTGCGACCAACGCATCCTCAAAATCCAGCGCCAGCGCGTGCAGCACCGGTGCGACAGCCGGATCCTCGGTGGAGAGAATCAGTTCCAATTGGATAAAGCGGCGCGGCGTCTCCGACTTAAACGCCTCGCCGGAAAACTGGTAGAAGTTGCTCCACGCACCCCAGTCGGCTCCTACGACGACCGTGGTGTCAATGGGGCCGCGGATGACTTTGGGCAGGCTGCCGTAGCGCGTCTCGGTGACTTCCTCGCCCTTTTTGTCGTAGAACGTGTATAGCTCTTGCAGGACGTTGCCCGACCGCGAGCGCACCTGCAACCGCGTCTGCTCCGGCGTGGTCGCCTCCCAGCGCAGGCGCTCTATCGCCTTAGCCCCACCGTCACCGGCGAGTTGGCCGAGGTCGATAAAGCCCGAGCGCAACACCACCTGCGCCGGATAGCCCGGCGAAAAGATCATAAACTCCATCGGATGCGAAAACCAACCTTGGTCCTCGTGGCCGTGCCAGAAGATGTAGCGCATCTTGCGCGGTTGAAAAAGATAGCGGAGGTGGCGAACCTGCCGCGCGGATGCCAACGCCGCGTCAATGGCCATGTCCTCGCGCAGCAGAAAAGTCAGGTCCAAATCCCCACCGGTAGTGAGCCGACCATCCGAGAATAGGATGTTGTAGCCTCGCCCATGGTGCAGGCCTTCAAACAAAAAACTCGACGTTCCTTCACCCCGAGTTTTAAAATATATAAACATCTCGTCGATCCAGAACAGCGCCCCCAAATCCACCTGCCACCACAACCCGCCCTCGCGCCAGCCGCCCTTACTCCCCCCCGAAGTGAGGATATTGCCAAAGGTGTCCATGTTGCCGTCGAACATGTTCTGTGGCTCACGCGCCAGTAGGCCGTGTTCAAAGCGCCCGCCTCGCTCCAAGGTACCCAAGCTGACGTTGTCTCCTTGCGCCAACACCTCGATTTCGGCTAGGGCGGCGTCGCTGCTCTTTTCATCGGCGACGACGCGGATCAGCCGCACCATTTGGAAGTCCTGCTCGGCATGCAAATCAACGCTTCTATCCGCGTCGAGCACCCGTGCGGTATCTAGCGCAGTGCCCCACAGTGGGAGCGCAATGGTAGTCTCGGTGTTGGGCTTGGTCGTCTGGAAAATTTTGCGATAGCGGAATACATCATCTTGGGCTTGGATCCGGGCCCCCTGAGTGACAAAGACGCTAAACTGCCGCAAGGGCCGGGCACCCTCTTCGTCGGGGAATATCAGCTTGATCTCCCGCGCCAGCACCGGCCGACCCAAGTCGATATCGACCGACCAATCGACGAGCTGGTCTGCTACATCGGGCTGCCAATAGGTCGCTGGATCGCCATCAATGAGCTTGGGTGCGTCCGCTTCATTGCTCCCGGCGCGCCATATTCCGCCTTCGACCTCGCCGCGCTTCTTAGAAGGATGGGTGAAGAGGTGGGCGTCGAGGGTCGCGTTGATCTGCTTGCGGAATTTCTTCAACTTCAGCGAACCGTCGTCTGCAAATTGGACTATGTCCACCGGAAATTCCCAAGTCGCCCACTCGGAAGGGGTGTCGAAGCGGACCTCCTCGGCCCGGCTCACACCGCAGATGAACAGCCCCAAGAGCAAATGGCAAACCCTGTGTTTTCTCTGCATCATACCGCTCTACCCACCTCAATAGGCTACGGCTAGGGTGCGTACTACTTCTCCCTGCCCGGCATCGGCTCCCGCATCAATGCGGCACACGTAAACCCCAGGCACCACCCGCTCACCCGACGCATCCAACCCTCCCCAACTAAACGACTGCAACACATCCCCACCAGACGCAGTAAAGGCGGCCACTTCCCTCCCCGCCAAGTCGAAGATGCGCACGCTCGGAGACGCATCCACCGCCTTGAACAGCGCAAAGCGTATCTGCACGCGGTCGTTGATCCCATCGCCGTTGGGCGAAAACACCGACGGCTCAACCTGCAAATCGCCGATCAGCCGCTCACTGCCGGGTAAGTCCGGCAGAAATACCAAGTTCGCTTGCCGCTCAGCCGCTTCCACTGACTGCCACAGATCTGGACGCGCCTCCTGCCCTAAGTCAGCGACAAAAACCGTGGCATTGTGCAGCACCTTCGTGGTAAACTCCACGGCGACCGAATCCGTCCGCACCACCTCCGGCAAATCGACAAATAGCAGCGAATCTCCCACCACCCGCACTCCGCTCGCCTCGCGCGTCACGCCGCCAATCCACAACCGTATGTCCTCGGCATCCACAGCACTAGGCGTGGAAAAACGCAGCCGATCAAAGCCCGAGTCGCTCTCTATTGCACTCGTCCGCAGCACATACGTAAACCGCGTCGCCTCGTTGGGTACGACGTGGCGCGGTGCAATTCGTCCGGCTGCCTGTGCGACCAACGCATCCTCAAAGTCCAGCGCCAGCGCGTGCAGCACTGGAGCCGCAGCCGGATCCTCGGTGGAAAGAATCAGCTCTAATTGGATAAAACGGCGCGGCGTCTCCGACTTAAACGCCTCGCCGGAAAACTGGTAGAAGTTGCTCCATGGGCCCCAATCGGCTCCCACGGCGACCGTGGTGTCAATGGGGCCGCGGATGACTTTGGGCAGGCTCCCGTAGCGCGTCTCGGTGACTTCCTCTCCTTTTTTGTCGTAGAATCTGTAGAACTCTTGCAGGGTATTGCCTGACCGCGAGCGCACCTGCAACCGCGTCTGATCGGGCGTTGTCGCCTCCCAGCGCAAGCGCTTAATGGCCTTGGCGCGGCCATCGCCAGCGAGTTGGCCAAGGTCGATAAAGTCCGAGAGCAACACCACCTGCGCGGGGTAGCCCGGCGAAAACAGCATCAACTCCATGGGGTGGGAAAACCAGCCTGTATCGGTCAGCGAATGCCAGAACAAGTAGCGGATCTTGCGCGGAGCAAAAGCGTAGCGATGGTGCCGCAAGTTCCACTCCGCGCCGACTGGCCTTGGCTCGAAAATTAGCGGCGTGTAGTCAATGTCACCGGCAATGGTGCGCCGCCCATCGGAAAAGAGGATTTGGTAGCCGGAACCAGCCTGCAATCCCTCGAACAGGAAGCTCGACAGGCCCTCGCCGCGATTTTGCCAGTAGATGAATGCCTCGTCGAGCCAGAACAGTGCCCCTAAATCCACCGACCACCACACCCCACTCTCGCGCCAGCCCCCCTTGCTCTGAACGGTGAATATATTGCCGTACGTATCGGTGATACCGTCGAACATATTCTGCGGCTCGCGCGCCAAAAGTCCATTGTCGAAGCTCCCCCCGCGCGCCAAGACCCCGAGGCTTATGTTGTCGCCTGCGGTGATCACCTCTACTTCGGCCAAAGCCGCATCAGCGCTCTTTTCGTCGGCGCGCACGCGCACGAAGCGCACCATGCGGAAGGTATTCAGCGCAGCTGGTTCCAGCCCGAGATTTTCGTCGATGACCCGCGTTACGTCGCGCTCACCGACTAGCTCAATATCGACTACCTGCTCTTGGTTGGGCTGGGTCGTCTGGAAGGCTTGGTCGAATTTGAAGACGTCGTCCGTGGCTTGGATGCGCGCACCATTAGCCGTAAAAACGCTAAATTGCCGCCAAGGACGCGCTCCTGCGCGGTCGGGAAACACCAAGCGAATGCGCTCGGCTAGCACGGGCCGCCCCAAGTCGATAGTCACCACCCAATCGACCAAATCGTCGGATTGCCTGGGCCGCCACACCGTCTCCAGATTCCCATCCATGATGCGCCGAGCCGCGGTCGGATTGGAGCCGGCCTGCCAGATTCCCCCCTGGACCTTGCCACGAGTCTGGGTGGGTTGGGTAAAGAGATGGGCATCGAGAGTGGCGTTGATCTCCTTGCGGAATTTCCTCAGTTCCAGCGAGCCGTCGTCTGCAAACTGAACGATATCGACTGGAACCTCCCAAGTCGCCCACTCGGCTGGGGTATCGAAGCGAACTTCCTCGGCGCGGCTCGAACCGCACAGAAATAAGGCCGTGAGCACGCAGCCAATCCCGTGTTTTCTCCGCATCCTACCGCTCTAACCGGTTAGTAGGCCACCTCGACGACGCGCAACTCAATGGCGTCGCCTGAGTCTGCGTTTACGTCTATGCGCCAGAGATAGATGCCCGGAGGCACGGTGGCACCGCCCGCATCTTGGCCATTCCATGTAAAGCGGCGGGTCGGCCCCTCTGCGACCGGCGTCAATTGGGCCACGGGCCGGCCGACCAAGTCGCGCACCTCGACCATAGGCACCGCATCTTGGGCCTTGAAGACGACAAAGCTCAACTCCACAGCGTCGTTGACTCCATCGCCATTGGGCGTGAGCACTCGACTCGAAAGCTGCAAGTCGCCAATCAAGCGGTCGCTATCGGCCAGTTCGGGTAATAGCACTACGTTGGACCGGCGCTCAGCCGGCTCGACATCTTGCCACAAGCCAGGCGCGTCGCTCAGGCCCAGATCGGCATCTACGACTGCGGCGTTCCGCACTAATCGCGTGGTGAAGGCGACCTGCACGGAGTCCCCTTGAACCACCTGTGGCAAGTCGATCAATAGCGAATCCGCGGCAATGTCCATAGCCGTCGGCGCAACCACCTGACCAGCGACTGTCACCTCGACTTCATCGGCCCGCACCAAGTCGGGCACAACCAAGCGCAGGCGGTCAAAACCCTTGTTATCCGCGGTCACGGACGGCCACAGCATATAGGTGAAACGGGTATCCTCGTTGGGCTTGGCTTGGCGGGGCAGAATCGATCCGTGCGCCTCATTGACCAGCGCATCAACGAATTCCAATTCGACCGAGCGCACCGTGGGAGCCACCTCCGGGTCTTCCGTGCTCATAACCAACTCTAGCTGCACAAATTTGCGCGGCGAGTCCGACTTAAAAGGCTCGCCCGACAGCTTGTACACGTTGCTCCACTCGCTCCAAGCCTCCCCGACGACGACCGAGGTATCCACTCGGCCCCGCAGTACCTTGGGCGAGCTGTTCCACTTCTCCTCAGTTACTACCTCGCCGATCTTGTTGTGAAAAGTGTACACCTCGCCCATCTCGTTACCCGAGCGGGAACGCAGTTCAATCTGAGTATTGGGCGGTAGATCGGCATCGTAGTGGATGGCCTTGATCACCTTGGGCTGCCCATCGCCAGCGAGCGCGCTCAGATCCAAAAAATTCGATTGGATCACGACTTCGGCCGGGTGGCCTGGGGAGAACATCTGTAGCTCCATGGGATGGGCGCGCCAGCCCAAGTCGTGCAGGGCCAGCCAGAAGATGTGCCGCACCTTGCGCGGATTGAACAAATACCGGTAGTGCCGCTTGTATTGCTCGCGGGCATTGGTCCACTCCGGTTCAAAAATCCACGTATCAAAGTCGATGTCGCCGGACAGGGTCTTGGTGCCGTCGGAAGAGAAGAAAGTGTACCCTGTACCGGCGTTATTGGTACCCAAGCGAAAGTCGGCCAAACGCTCGCCAGCTTTTTGCCAATAGACGAACGCATCGTCAACCCAGTAGGTCGCCCCCAAATCAACCTGCCACCACAAGCCCCCTTCAAGGGCCGTGCCGCGCGACTCGGTAAACTGCTGATGCACCTCGATGACCCCGTACGTATTGAGGTTGCCGTCGAGCCAAAAGAAGGGGTCGGTCGCCCGCGAGCCATTGATGTACGTGCCACCCTTTGCCTCGACCCCAAGGCTGATGTTGTCGCCGACAGAAATGATCTCAATTTCGGCGAGCGCGCCGTCGAGTTGGTGTTCATCGACGAGGAAGCGGATGAACTGGATCATCTGCCACCTAGAGTTAGCGGATACCCGCGAATCCGCTTGACCGGTCGCCACTACCTTGTTGCGGCCTCCCGTGGTGGCAGTATTGGCATCGCCGGTAAACTCCGGAGCGGTAAAGTCCGCGCTGCCTCCGGCGGCGCTTAGTTGTTCCACCGCACGGGTGGTATCCTCCACGGCCGGTTTGAACCCAAAGCTGACATACGTATCCAAGTTGGGTTTAGTTGTGCGATAAATCGGCGCGAAGCGATATACATCCTCTAAAGCCGCCACATGGGCACCCGTAGAGGCGAAAACGCTGAACTGGCGGAAGGGTTTGGCCCCCTCTTCATCGGGAAAGTGGATGCGGATCTCCTTGGCCAATACCGCGCGGCCCAAGTCAATTTGCACGATCCACTTGTCGAGCGGATCGCTGCCGGCTGGCTGCCAAAAGGTAGCGGCATCTCCGTCGATGATTCGGGGAGCGTCGTTCGGGTTACTCAGCGCAGACCAAATGCCACCGGCCACATCCCCGCGCTCATTAGTCGGGTGGACGAAGAGATGGGCGTCGAGCGCGGCGTTGATGTCCTTGTGGAACTTGATCAGCCCCAAGTGCCCCTCTGGGGTGAAGACGTTTAACTGCGGCTTAAGCGACCAGTTGGCCTCCCAAGTCTCTTGGCTGTCAAAGGTGAGAAACTCAGCGTGCGCGTAGCAGGCGAGTATCATCACTAAGGCGATGGCGCGATTGGACATGAGTGCTTTCCTCAGTAAGCGATGTTGATGGGTCGCAGTTGTAGGGCGCTCTTGTCTTCGGCTTCGATGCCGATGCCCAAAAGGTACAGGCCCGGGGCGAGCGTCTCACCGCGCTGGTCGCGGCCATCCCAAGACAAGCGCTGAGGCCCAGACCCTTGCTGGCCGCGCTGGACTTGCGCCACCTGACGACCGTCCAGCGAGAACACTTGCAACTGTACAGGCACCGATTGCGGTAGCGCGAAGAGCGAGTAGGAAATGACCAACTCGTCGTTGACGCCGTCGCCATTGGGGGTGATCACGCCGCTGGAAAACTGCACATCTTGCACTAATTGCGGATTGGCCGCGCTCGCAGCCAGGACTCGCAGGCTATTGGTACCGATCGCATCGCTGACGTCCCCACCCTCGACTGGCTGCGGCAGGTCTGAGCTACCGATGTTGAAGACCTCGCCCTCAAAGGTGCGTGCAAAGTCGAAGACCTCGGCAGCAAAGGTCACCCGCAAGCTCGGGTTGTGGGCACCGCTTATGCGCTGCGGTAGCTGCACGACAAAGCCGTCGTCCACAATCTCTATCCCGGCTGGATCGGTTGCAACTTCATCCATTTCCAGCCCTTTGAACTCGGTTTGCGCACTGCCGGTGCTAATCCGCAGGGCATCAAAACCCGCCTCACTAGCTGCAAATTCCGCCTTGATGTCGTAGGTAAAATCCGTTCTCTGGCCCAACGGTACCTCGGCCACGCCACGCGCCGGGTTGGGCTGGCCGAGTTGGGCTATCTCAGCCACGACGCGGCTAGCCAATATCGGCGAGGTCTCAATCCACAGGGAATCGAGGCGCACGAACTCGTCGAATCGCTCGCTGTGCAGCACCACCTTGACCTGCAAATACGACCCTCGGTTGAGGCTGAGGGGTTGATCGGACTCAGTGGTCGGAAAAGACCAGAACGTCCAGTTTTCTTGGTCGTACTCAATGCCAGCGCGGAGCCCCGGCTTGGGCCGAGTAGAAAGGGTCAGGGTGCCGCCCAACCCATCGGCATTCGTAACGGCCGCGCTCTGGTTTTTCAGCTTGCCCTGATAGCGGCTTTGCTCGACGACAACGCGCGTCCCCATATCTGTAAATTCGTAATAGATGTCCGGATCTGAGTCGATTCCAGTGCGCGCTTCGACCTCGATCTGCACATTGGCGTCCGGGGCTTCCTCGGCCACGCCGTTGACTAGGCGCATGGGCGTAGCCTTCCAGAACAGCCGCCCGAAGTTGACGACTGTACCAAGATCGAAAATAGTCGTCTTGTACGTGGCCCGCTTGGGGATTCCCTCTCCCCAGAGGAAGAACTCAGCCACCGTCCCCTTGCGCGCCGTGCCCGAATGCCCAGACGACTGATTCGTCGCCTCGTCGAGGATCGAATTCTTGCGCTTGTAGCGCACGTAGCGCACGTATTGCAAGGGAAAATCTGCGGCTATCTTGGGGACCACATTCTCGCGCGCCTCGACGATGACTTCCCCGATGGGGTTGGACGTGTTCAGCACGTCGTTGTTGGTGTCTGGGGCGATCGACACCTCAAAGGCCGGGATGGCGTCTTCTTCTAGCGGGGTTCCGTCCGAGCGGAAAAATCCCTTGTCCGGCGTGCTCATAGCAAAGCGGAACAACGGCACCGGCACGCCCAAATCAATGGTGTAGTACTCGCTGTTAATGCTGTTGCTGGTCACCGGATTGTACGTCTTGCCGCTGCCATCGATGAGGTTGAGCGCGTTGTCAACCGTCGAAGAGGTACCACAGCAACCCTTCCAGGCTCGGGGCCGCTCGCCATCGACAAAACCTAGCTCGTCCGGAGCCTTTTTCGGCGACCAATTTTCGAGCAGGAGAAAGACTGTCGTATCCGAGCTGACCAGCACCGGCTGGATCGAGTTATTCGGTCCGGTAAAGTCAATCATTACCTGGGCCGAGTCGCTATCGGCCCAGCGAAGGCCGCTACCGCCGATCTGCCACAAGGAAATGTCCGCCGCCGCGGCCGTAGCTGATGCTGCGGCGAGGAACCAAAGCCACAAATTCGATAGACGTTTCATGGTCTTACTCCCGATATACTAGATAGATATAGTATAAAAAATTTACGAAAGCGGCGCTGTTTTCTTTTTACGAAGGCTTGGCCAGCGCGTATTTTTCTAGCGCTTCGGCGTTGATGCCCCATGCATCGTGCCATTTGTCGCGCAACCGCAAATTGAGGGTGCGCAATTCGCGTTGCTGTTTTTCTTGGCGGGCCAAGTAGTGGGCCTTCTGTTGGACCAAGTTGTATTCCTGCACTCGCTTGGGCCGGCGCTGCAAGACCTTGAAGATTGAAAAAGCCCGTTCCAAAGGCTGAGGATCGCGCAGAGAAGTCGGCAAGGGATCGACTAGTTCAATCGGACCTTGCAATTCCCTTTCGGGCGCGGATACGGCCGCGTCCATCAGTTCCTTGTAAACGATCTTTTCAAATGCGCGCAGCGCGTAGAGGCCACCGTTTTCATCCGCATCGCGGCGAATGCTGTGCTTGGTTGCCAGCGCGGCCATATCGGCCCCGTTGCGAATTTGCTCCAGCAACTCTTGGGCGAGCGACTCGTCGGCGACCATGATTTCTTGGATGATGATTTCCTCTGGTGCCCAGTACATCTCTGGGTGCGCCTCGTAGTGAGCGCGTGCTTCCTCTTCGCTCACCTCTAAGGCGTCTTCGAGCAACTCTTCCCACAGCCCTTGCAGTAGCAACCGCTCCTTTTCAGCTGTCACCTTCTCCTGCACCTCGGGCCGCTCGGCGTATCCTCCGCGCTCGGCCGCCAAGCCCAACAGTAGGTCTGGTGCTCCACGGCGGCGGATCCGGTCGTCGAGCACGGCGCTGTCGATTTGGGCGCGACCCAGCCGCGTATTGTGCAACAAGTTGCTGCCCTGCTGCACGGTGATGATGCCGCCATCGTACTCGTAGAGCGGAGCGGCCCACTCCTCGGGCGCAAGCTGCGGCGCACCAGGCTGTTGGTTCCAAGCCGCGACAAAGCGCCGCACCTGTTCTTCCACCGGGCGTAAGCCGCTCTCGACGACTAGCTTGTCGATGTGATCGCTGCGCAAGGTCTCGATTTTTTCTAGAAAAGTCGCCCGCTGGATCACCGAACGATACTTCTCAAAAGGCACCAATTTCTTATCTACTACCTTGGCGATTTCCCAGCCTTGGGGTGTGCGGAAGGGCTGGCTTACCTCGCCTACGTCCAACGAGAACACGCGCTCGTACACTCGGTCTGAGACCCGGTCGAAGGCATAGTACGAATCAAACCGGCCCCCATCGGCCGCTGTCGCCTCATCTAGCGAGTGCTTGCGCGCCATGTCCTCAAAAGTAACCCGACCGGATGCGATCTCCGCGTAGATGGAATCGGCGCGAACGTGGCTGTCGAGCAGAATGTGCGCCCCACGGACGGCGTGGCGGGCCGGATGCGCGGCAAAATTGGCTCGCAACTCGTCTTCGGAAATCTCGATTTGCAGACCGACTTGCTCGCGCAGATAGGCTTCGATCATGGCCTTGTGCTGGGCGAGTTCCACAGCCTTGATCCATTCGGGGTTTTTGTCCAGTCCCCGTGCGTACGCCTCGCGCACCATGAGCTTGATGTCGATCAAACTCATCAGGTGCTCGTGGTGCTTTTCCACGCCTTGGGCCAAAGAGCGGTGCTGCGGTTGAATCCGGGCTTCGTAGCGGCGGAATTCGCGCTCGTCAATTAGGTCGTCGCCGACTTGGGCCAAGGCAGTACCAGTCACCACTAAACCACCACCCTCGGCGACCGGGGCCGCTGGCTCTTGGGCACAACAAAAAAGGAATGTGCAGACTGCAAGCCCTACCCATTTTCTCGCGTTATTGATCATCTTTCTGCTTTCTAAGCAAGGCGTCGGCCATGCGTTTATGTTCTTCGCTTTTGGCAATCTGCCCCAGCCGTTTGTAGGCTTCGGCCAAGGCTTGGTGAGCACCGAGCCAGTTTTCGTCGAGCGCGAGGGCACGATTGAGCACGGCGATGGCCTCATCCGTGCGCTGCTGATTCAAATAGACCTGTCCAAGGGCCGCAAAGGCGGCCACGTGCTCGGGGTCTTGTTCGATGATCTGCTGATATGCCGCTGCCGCTTGATCGAAATGTCCAGTGCGCAAGTAAATGTTACCCATGTTGTTCAGCGCCTGCACATGGCCGGGATTGATCCGCACGGCTTGGGCGTAGTGCGGCAGAGCCACGCCGGTAAACCCCAAGCGATTGTATATAAAACCTAAGCTGTAATGGGCGTCGGCGTCGTCTGGATCGCTGCGCAGCCGCTCGCGATAGCGCTGAATATCCCCCTCGACCTGCTTGACCTTTTCGTACGCAGCAAGGGATTTTTCGCCGGCTGTCTCGCGGCCCTGCCGCAGGTGAATCTGGCCCAGCAGACGGAAGGACTCGGCCAGCCCAGGTTCGATTAGGATGGTCCGGCGGAAGCGCTCGGCCGCAGCCGCAAGATCGTTTTGGCTCATCTGAATCCTCCCCAGTTGCAGATGCGCCTCCGCATAGGTGGTGTCGGCTGCCAGCGTGCGCTCAAAGTACTCGACCGCCCCCTCGTCATCGCCCTCTTGGAGTTTGATCTCCCCCATCGCGTAGAGGGCACGCGCGTTTTCCGGCGCTGCCACCAAGACCTGTTGCAGGGCCTCGCTGGCATCTGCATAGCGGCCCAAGCTGGAGTACACCAGCCCGAGGTTGAAGCGGGTGTGGAGGTGTTCGGGCCGCAGCGCCAAGGCGCGCTCGTATTCGTGCGCGGCGTCGCCCAACCGCCCCTGCTTGCTGTACACCGCCGCTTTGTTGCGCCACGCTGGCGCGTACGTCGAGTCCAAGGCCAAGGCCGCGGCAAACGCGGCGTGAGCTTCGTCGTAGCGGCTCAGCTTCAGATGCACATTGCCCAAGGCGACGAGCCATTCAGGCTGATCGGATTCGAGGGCCACGGTCATTTCGTAGAATTGGACCGCTTCTTCGGGCTGGCCCAAGGCCAAGTGGATTCGGCCCAGCGTAGCCAGCACCTCGCCCGACTGCGGATGGCGCTTCCGCGCCTCCCCGTACACCTCAAGCGCGTCCGCGTAGCGCTTTTGACGCAACAGGGCGCGCCCGATCAACAGTGGATCCTCAACCGGAGGAGGCTGCACTACCGGCTGAACGGGCGGAACTTCCGGCTCTGTCTCGCAGCCGACGGCCAGCGCAATGCCCAGTGCAAACGAAACCCATTTAATCACCGACTAGTATCCTCCTCTATGGCCACGTATTGCCGCCCGGGCAGGTCCTCTACTACTTGGACGACACCGGATGGCCAGCGAATCTCAACCCGCTCGGCGACCTCGGCGTTCCCAAGGCCAAAGAGCACGCGGGGGTCGTTCGACGACAGATAGCTCGCATTGCGGCGAACCTCGCGCACGAGGGTGCGGCCACCGGTCGTCAGCGCGATCCGCGCCCCAATGGCATCGCGATTGCTCGTCGCACCCCGCAGCCTAAGCCCCAACCATTCACCGCCATCTGCGTCGTTGCGCAACAGAGCTGACCGCTCGTTGGAGTTATTCACCGCAATATCCAAGTCGCCGTCGCTGTCAATGTCGCCGAACGCAGCTCCGCGACTGACCTGTACCAGCGCGAGGCCCGGGCCGCGGTCGCTGCTATCAACAAAGATGCCCTCGCCGATATTTTCGAGTAGCTGATTGCGCTGCGCGTACGCCGCCGCTCGATCGACCTTTTCCACATTGTCGTACACGTGGCCATTGGCGACAAACAGATCGAGATCGCCATCGTTGTCGCAGTCAAAAAACCCCGTACCAAACCCGAGAAAGGCCATGCTGGCGCGGGTGATCCCCGCCGCCACGGTCGCGTCGGCAAAGAACCCTCCACCCAAGTTGCTGTACAGGGTATTGCTCTCCCACTGGAAGTTGGTCACAAACAAATCCAAGTCGCCGTCGCCGTCTGCATCGGCCATATCAACGCCCATTCCGGCCTCAGCAACCCCTTCGCCGTTGAGGCTGGTGCCGCTGGCAAGACCCCGATTGACAAAGCGCGTGCCGTCGTTGCGGTACAGCATGTTGGGCACAAGGTCGTTGGCTAAGTACAGATCGGGGTCGCCGTCTTGATCGTAGTCGCCAAAGACGACCCCCAACTCCTTGCCAGCCACGCTGACGAGGCCAAAGGCCGCCGTGCGGTCGGCAAAAGCCCAACCGCCCGCGTGGCCCTCGTTGATATAGAGGCGATCGACCTGACCATCGAACTTGCGCGGGTCGCAGTAGAGCCGCTCCTCGCTGTTGCCGATCCGGCACACGAGCGGATCTTCGGTCGGGTAGTCGAGGTAGTTGCCAACGAATAGGTCCAAATCTCCGTCGAGATCCACGTCGGCAAAGGCCGCGCTCGTCCCCCATCCCGGGCAACCCACGTCGGCTGTAGCTGTAACGTCGGCAAAGCGACCCTCTCCGCGATTGTGGAAGAGCACGTTGGGCCCAAAATTGGTAACGTAGAGGTCGGCCCAGCCGTCGTTGTCGTAGTCGCCCACGGTCGCCCCCATGCCGTAGCCTCGGTCGCCGACGCCAGCCCGCGCCGTCTGCTCTGAGAAGCGGCCCGCACCTTCGTTGCGAAAAAGCGCGTTGGCCGCTTCAGGCTCGTTTGATAGCTGAGACAGCCGCCCGGCGTTGACCAAGTAGAGGTCGAGCGCGCCATCGCCGTCGAAATCCAAAAACGCGGCCCCAGAGCCATAGGTCTCGGGCAAATAGCGCGCGCCGGTCGCGCCGCTGCGGTGGACAAAATCGACCCCAGCCGATTGCGCGATATCGACAAAGCGCGATTCCGCCGCAGCACTGCAACAAAGCAGCAAGACCATTCCGTAGCGCGCCTTCACGGCCTCAGCCTCGGCACGGGTCCAAATCCCTCGGCGACGAGGCCCGCGCCGCGCCGGATAGTGATCAGCCGATTGCCCACCACCCCGTCAATGTGCTCTTCCACTCCATCGGGCCAACGCACCACGAGGTGATCGGCCTCGGTCGCCGCCCCCAAGCCGAAGTGCAGCCGCAGGTCGTCCTGCGACAGATAGCTCGTGCCCGCACGCACCTCCCGCATCTGTACCGCACCACCCACCGACACCGAGACTCGCGCACCAATGGCGTCTATATTTCCTCCATCACCGAGTAGCCTCACCATCAGATAATTGTGGCGATTACCCCCGTCGTTGCGCAGCAAGGTCGGCGTGTCGTCGATATTGACCACCACAATGTCCAAGTCGCCGTCGTTGTCCAAATCGCCGAAGGCCGAGCCGCGACTGGACTTTTCCACTGCTAGGCCCGGACCTGAGGCTGCACCGACTTCGACAAAAGCGCCGTCGCGATTCTCAAACAGGTGGTTGCGCTGGGCGTAGCGAGTCCCCAAATCGCGGCGGTCAACGGCTGGGTACACGTGCCCATTGGCGACGAACAGGTCGTCGTCGCCGTCGTTGTCGCAATCGAAAAAACCCGTGCCCCACCCCAAAGAACTGATGCTCGCACGGCCTAGGGCCGAACTAAAACTGGCGTCGGTGAAAAACCCCCGGCCATTGTTGTCGTAGAGCGAGTTATTGTCGTGCGAGAAATTGGTGACAAAGAGATCAAAATCGCCGTCTTGATCGTAGTCGCCGCCCGCCAAACCCATGCCGCCCTGTTCGCGGCCGTCCTCGCTGTACGCAGTCGCCGACAGGAGCGATACATCCGCAAATACACCTTGGTCATTGCGGTAGAGCACATTCGGCGTCGAATCGTTGGCAATGTAGATGTCCAAGTCGCCGTCCTCGTCCCAGTCGCCGGCCAGCGCGGCAAAACCATAGTACTCGTAGTCGGCAATGCCAAAAGCCTCACTGGCATCGGTAAAAGTCCAACCCGCACTCGGGCCGTCGTTGCGATAGAATTGATCCCGCTCGCCCGGCATCCCGCGCGGGCCGCAGAATACGTCTATCCCGCGCCAAGTGCAATAGCTCGGATCAACCGGGCGAAACGCTGGGTCAAAGTCGATATAATTAGCCAAGTAAAAGTCTAAATCTCCATCGAGATCGTAGTCGCCAAAGGCCGCAGACGAACTCCAGCCGCTAAAGTCCACGCCCCGCTCGGCCGCCACATTGACAAACGTGCCGTCGCCCTCGTTTTCGTACAGCGCATTGGGGCCGTAGTTGGCCAAGTATAAGTCGGGCCACCCGTCGGCATTGTAGTCGGCCGCCGTAGCCCCCATACCCCAACCCACATGCGCGACGCCAGCCTCTCGGCCAACGCCGATAAAGCGCCAAGCGCCGTCGTTGCGGTACAGCTCGGCGCGGGGTTCGCGGCCCAAGGCGTATCCAGCGATACGCGAGCCGTTGACAATAAAAATATCCACGTCCCCATCTAGGTCGTAGTCTAAAAGGGCCGTCCCGCCCGTGTTGCATTCGACGATGTGCTCTTTTTGCGGCGTCCCAGATACGGTGCGCAATTGGACCCCCGCTTCGGCAGCTACATCGACGAAACTAGGCCGTGCCGCTTCGCCCCCATCGCCCTCGCACCCTGCCAGCGCCCAAATAGCGACTAGTACAAACCACATTTACTGTTGCGCCCTCAAGGCTGCGGCCTCGGCACGAGCCGTGCGGCCTTCTGCTACGTGACCCTGCTGGATCAGGGCAGTTCCCAAGCCGTCGAGGGCTGAGGCCATGCTCCCGTCGAGGGCCAAGGCGCGGCGGAATGCTGCGACTGCCTCCGCGTACTCGCCGAGGGCCAAGCTGTTGTTGCCTATGTTTTCAAAGGCCAACGCGTAGTCGGGCTTGTGGCGGACTGCGCGCAGTAAAAAGGGGCGGGCCGTCGCGTGTTGATCTTGCAGCGAGTAGATTACCCCGATGTTGTGGCTGGCCTCTGCGTACGTAGAATCGAGGGCCAAGGCCGCCTCGAACTGTTCGAGTGCCGCCGCCAACTCCTTTCTGCGCAAATAAACCAGCCCCAAGTTGAAATGCGTGGCCACTTGCTTATCGACCGCCAGCGGCACGGCCTGGCGATAGAGCAAGCGGCGGTAGTGATCCTCGTCCATCGTCGCGCTACTCAACTGCTGGAAAAGCTCGATCATCCGCGCTCCCTCGGCGTGGTGGCCCGTGCGCGCATAGAGCGTGCCCAAGCTGTAATAGGCCGAGGTGTAACCCGGAGCTGCGGCAATGGTCTGCTCCATCGCCGCCATGGCCCGCTGATCGTCCTGTAAGCGCAAGTACACCAACGCCAAGTAGTAGTGGGCGTGCGCTAAGTCAGGGTCGAGTTCAATGGCCTTCAGCAGCGCGGTTTTGGCGTTTTCATTGTCGCCACGCGAGCACAGCACAAAGCCCAACACGAAGTGCCCATAGCCACTCTGTCCGGCCAGTTGCAGCCCCTCTTCGACCGTTGCAAGCGCTTTTTCGTACCCGTCGCCGCGCTCGTTGTACAACAACGCCAAAGCCCAGTACACCTCGGCAAAGCCCGGTGCCTTTTCGAGGGCACGCTGCAAGGCGGCTATGGCCTCGCTCTTGCGGTGCTCTTTGGCGAGAGCAACCCCGAGGTAGTAGTGGGCATCCGCGTCGTCGGGCACAACCGCAACCAGTTCGGACAGCACGGCGACGGCGTGGCGCGTGCGGTCCTTTTGTAGATAGAGCCATCCCAAGGCCAAGAGTATCTCTGGGTCTGTGGGGTTTTGCTCGTGGGCACCTTGGTAGAACGCGAGAGGCTGGGGCGTGGCAGGCTTTTTGAGGACATGGCGTTCCGGAGAGCCACAACCGATCTCTCCGAGAAGGGCGACTAGCCCTATCCACACCACGGCAAGACGCATGTCCATGTTGTTAGGCAGTAAAGCGCCCGGCATCTCCGCTAGAGAACGCCGGGCGCTTTGGATCCACAGAGAAATAGCAGCTCCTAGTCTTGGAGGCCTGCGAAAACCCGAATGAAGAGCAGAGAGTTAGTTTCGGTCGCCTCGGCAAAAGCCCGGCGCTCCCAGCGAAAGCCCGTATTCATGGTCAGTGAATAACCGAGGTACGCCGACCTGTTGGAAAGCTGTAAGGCCAGCACCGAACCCGTAAAGTCATCGACGTATCCAGGAGGCAGGATCTCCGGGCGCTCTTCAAGATTGCGGAAGAGATTCAACTCGACGCCGTATTCAATAAAGGTCCCGGGCAGGATGAAGTACTTCGAGGTCAGCATGTAAAACTGCGACCACTCGGTGATATCGAGGTCAGTGCTAAAGGTCGGGTTGATCTTGCGGTACACACTCTTGTAGCGCGGCCAGAAAGATAGATTGTCGGTAATCGGCAGCGGATAATCCACCTTGTTGATCGCGCCAAAGAAGAGGCGGTTCTCTTTGACTTCGGCCTGCTCACCGCGCTGACTGAACCAGTCGTACTTCACCTTGTTGTAGATGTTCAGGTTTTTAAGGCGCAGGTAATCAAACGTCAGATAGCCGGTCCAGACAAAGGTGTCTTGGGCGATCAGCGGGTCAATGGTTTCGCGAAATCCATCTGGATCGACCCATTGGATTACATCGTCTTCGATGTCGTCTTGGACCGAGCGAGCATATTGGAAAGCCCGAGCCTCAATGCCCGGCCATTTCCACTCGCCCGTGACTACTGCATAGCTCATCTGCGCGCTGCGCTTGGAACTAATCTCGTCGGCCGTGGAGTAGCCCACCGTCGCCTTGATGGCTTCGGTCAAGTGAACGCCCCCGTACACGTTGTAGCCATCTCGGTCGTGTCGGTAGGGGTAGTCGGCAAACGTATCGTTCTCAAAGCGATCAATGACGTTATTGTTGTTCATGTCAACGCCAAAGAGGAACTCGGGTGGATCGACATTATAGCGCAGGAATGGCTCGGCGAAATCCGGCTGGCTATTGTCGTTTTGATTAAAGTCCGAGATGAAGTCCGAGTTCTCGTCGTACCCAGGGAAAACCTGCGGGTCGGCTTGGCCACCGGTGCCAAAAGGCGATTCGCCAAAGGCATTGTCGCCGTTTTGCCACAGGCGCTTCCAGTCGGCAAAGCGATCTTGGTCGTCGTTGTCGTCAACCGCTTCAAAAGAATAGCGCTCTGGGTGTTCGTAGTCGATGAAACCCCGCGCATCCGAGATAAACGCATTGGTCTGGTACTCAGGCTCCAGACGGTAGAATTCCCCATACGCGAAAAACGGATAAGCGTCCTGCGAGGCCGTGATGTAGTAGGCCATGCCCTCGTCTTGAGCGAGGGCGTGCTCTTGGAAGTTCTGGTTGGGAAAGCGGCGAAACGCCCGACTAAAAGCAAGCTCCGAGCGCATATTGAAGCCCTTGATATCGTCTACATCAAAGTTAAAGCCGATGATATCCTTGCCAGTGGGCAGGCCATATTCAAAGCGGATGAAGCGCTGGTTAGAGCCATCGCTGACGTTGCCATGGGCGCGCTCGACCTCCAAGAACACGGGCTCGCCTTGGGCATTGACTTGGAGGTTAGAGGTGATTTCGATCCGGTAGTCATTGGCGATGACCAACTCGAACTCGATTTCGCTGATCTCCTGAAACGTGGTGATCTCGTCATCGGGCTGTTGGCGGAAGTCGCGGGCAATATTGTAGGTCAGCTCCAACGTCTCCGCCCCATTGGCCTCGATGACGCCGGCGCGCCGCACACCACCGCGCGGCGAGGGCACGATTTCGGGATGATCAACTCCGTTGATGATAATGCGCTCGGCAAAAAGCTGAGCACCGCCAACGCCGTCTTCGGGCGAATCGTCCGAGAGCCTCAGGACGATCGTCTCAACATTGCCGCCGTTTTGGGCCTCAGTCAACACGCCTTTGAGCGAGTTGTCGCCGAGCTTGCGACCTGTGGAGAAGTTAGCAATGTTCAAATACGTAAAGCCCAGCTTGGAAAAATCCCCGAGCTGCACCTTGGAGTGCACGCCGAAGAGATTGGTCATGTCGCCCAATATCTGGCCGAGTGAATTTTCAAACTGCACGGCTGAGCCCGGGGAGGCCAAGCGCGACGCCAAGAGTGTCATCTGGTACTTGTCGGCGGCAAAGTCCCACTGCGCCCCATTGAAAGCTGGCTTGGAAAAAGTCAGCGGCGTCAGGGTAGTACGCAGGGCCTCGCCAATGGTCATTGAGGAATAAAACTGCCCCTTAGACATTGACGAGACGATCAAACTTTGAAACCAACCTCTGTACTTAGGCCCCTTACGCACCGTACTGCCCGAAGTCACTGGACTATCCATGGACCAGTTGTACACCTCGAAACCACGAGTGATGTAGTTCCCGTAGAGGTCGTATGTGCGAAAGCCTTCAAGCTCAGTAGATACGTAGCGCTCGTAGTTTTGGCGGGCGTAATTGCTGTATTCCTCGCCGGTCCACCGATAGAAGTGGTATAGGCTTTGCGGATATTGCCACTTTCGCTGTGCCGGCGTCATCGCCATATCATAGACATCCACACCGCGCGGTTCGCGTCCAGTCAGAAAGCCAACCCGTTGGGCAAAAGCTGCATCGCATAGGAGTGCGACGCCGGCTGTGACAACTGCTGCGTAGAGCATGCACCTCACGCTGGAATCCTCCCTTTTGAATTTTTGCCGGTCAGTACCGTCAGCACCATAATCAACCATCAATAGGCCACGCCGACGACGCCGACTCGCCTGAAGTTGCCGATCCCGCTATCAACTGAGAGCGAGACCACGTAACTACCCGGAGGCACGGCCTCGTCTGCATCACTCCGCCCATCCCACATCTCGGTGTAAATTCCCCCAGGCTGTTCGCGGTCGGCCAGTACGCGCACTAGCCGCCCCGCCAAGTCGTAAATGGCCACCTCAATGGGCTTAGGCTCGGAAATCTGAATTACAGTGTACTTGATGGCGATATGGTCGTTGATGCCATCTCCATTAGGCGTGAAGACCGAAGGATTAAACTCTATAGCACGGACGATTTCGCCCACGGACTGCTGGGTCAGAGCCACGCGCAACGAGTTGGTGCTGACGTCGAAATTGGCATCGCCTTCAAGCACGGGCTGGCCGAGAATATCGGACTGGGTATCCCAGACCGTGCCCGTGAAAATCGTGCCGAACACCACGGTCGATCCTTCAAAGAGCACGCGCAGCGGCACATTGTTGTCAAACGTGATCTTATTGCTAGTGAAAATCACTTCGAGGCTTCTATCGCCCACACTCACGCGGTCTGGCTCCACAGGTTCGAGCGGATCGCCCATTTGCAGGCCGACAAAGCGCGCTGGCGTCGGCGTGTCAATGCGCAAAGCATCAAAGCCGTTCTGGTTGTTGTTTATTATGGCTCGCACGTCATAGGCAAAGAGCACCTCTTCGCCCCCGTCAATGCTCGGCAGCACAACGGCGTCATCTTTGTCGATTACGCCGATGTCGGCCGGTGGGTTGGGCTCGTCAGCCAAGGAGATCTCACCGACGACTGCAGCAGCCGGGGGCAGCGAATGTTCAATCCGCAACGAGTCGATGCGCACTGTCTGCGTCACGGATTGGCTCTCCATGATGATCTGGAGCTGAAAATAGGGACGCGGACTAGGCAGCGGAATCAATTGCCCGGATTCGAGCGGCAACGACCAAGGACTCCAGTTATCAGCGTCGTCCTCGATATCGCCTTTCTCGCCCGAGGGCAGCTTGTTGTAATCCGCTTCCGAGACCACTTCTTGGCTCACAGCCCGCGTTTCGTCGTCAACCACCTTTTGGAAGTGAACCAGCGGGCTATCATCCTGGCCCGTCTTCATGCGCACCGCAACCGAGGTCTGCCCCAAATCCGGCAACTCGATCAACTCGCCATCCACCAGTTCCAGCGCCCGCTGGGCCCAAGATATGGTGCCGTAGTTGGAGACCTCGCCCAAGTCGATAACTTGGCTCCGGTACGTGGCTCGTGGCACGAAGCCGTTGCCGTAGAGTTCAAATTCGGCAATCTCAAAGGGACTCCGCGACCCCACGCGCAACTGAATAAAGCGAATGAACTGCTGGGGAAATTTCATGGTGAAGACGCTGTTGGGGTTCACCGGGACATCGCGCAGTAAGGTGAAGAGGGGCTGTTCGTTCACGTACGTCAGCCCATCGCTGACGGAAATCCGGTGCTTGCGAACAAAGTCGTCGCTAAAGGGCTTGCCGTTGGCATAGGTCCCTTCTTGCCGGGGAAAGAAGACCAAGCTATCGGCTGGCACGCGCGAGCCGATATCTAAAAAGAACGTGCGTCCGTCTTGATCGACGCCAGCGGTTTTAAAAAGGTCTGCAGTACTTGTGGTGTCGTCACCATCGACAATCGACAGCGAAATGGGATTCCTAGCCGCCGTATTGTCCCAAAGCGCCGCGTCGCCCTCGCTGACCAAGTCGTTGGGCTTGCCGTATTTCCAAGCGAGCGTGGTGATGATGTTCTCGTCGGGCGTAAAGCCGCGGATCTGAATCGCTCCGGGGCTACTTTGGTCGTCGATCTGGGCGCGAACCTGGACGAGATCACCCCACGGCAATCCACCGCCGCCCCCAAGCACCCATTCGTCCGCAGCAAGCCACGGGGCCCAAGCGCACGAGGCGCACAACAGCACTGCAATACGGGCCGCCATCCCTCGATTCATTACGGCGTCTCCGCACGGGGCTGAAGAGCGTAGTAAACTTCGCGTTGGAACTTAAATGCTAAGTCGATGGTCTCCACCGGTTCGCCCTTGTAGTCGAAACGCACGGCCATGTCCGGCACGTTGACGGTGAAGTTGCTCACGTCTCGGTGCAAAACCGGAAAGACGATATACCCGACTTCCTCTTGACCGGAAAAGACTATGTCAGGCGGATAGACAGTGCGTTTGAGCAGGTCGGTGGTAGCCTCAAACTGCCGCCGCTGGTTGCCGGCGTAAGCCCGCAGATACGGGCTGAAGTGATCTTCGAGCTGCCCGCCGTCGAGCGCATTGTACACTCGGTTGTTCGACGTAGTGATCACGAGTGCCTTGGGGTCGATGAAAACCTTGGGATACTCGTAGTTTTTGACCTTCAGCAAGACCACGGTAAAGCGCTCTGGAGTCCAGTCTTGGCCCCAGGGCTTCCAATTGCCATACGTGTATGGATTGGTCGATTCAGCGCCCTTCCTTGAATCGGCCGCGAACTGGCGGTTGAGGAATCCGTCATCCAACACCTGTAGCGAGATCTCCAAGCGATCCTTGGCATAGACTATCGCGCCGTCGTCGAGGACGGTCATGGCCTCGTCTTGTTGCGGAACTGGCTCGGGAAACGTTGCAAAGCGCCGCAGCCCCACCTGTGAGATGCACCCGACAAGCGTGAACAGATAAAGAGCCGACAAAAGCCCGCTCGTTGCGATGTTCCGTATCCTCATTGAGAATGCCTTCCTGAAAGCGATGCAGAGGCGACAGATAAAGAGAGATGAAGTCGCCTCCACCTCTCTTTATCGATTGCGCACAATGTGCGATCTAGCAGAAAATGCTAGGGTGCGCCTTATTGGACCATGTAGCTTTTGATCCGACCCCAGCTATCGGCCTCGACTGCCGTATCCGTGCCGCCTGTACCACCCGTAGCGCCTTCGGTCTCCACTGTGATGAAGTCCGAGCCGTTCGAGTTGTCCTGGAACGCGCCGTTAACTGGCGTCGTGCCCGGCTGCTTCTCGCGGCCTACCTCGGGATTCTCGGTCTCGTCAAACTGGAAGGTCAGACCGATGATCTGGTCGGAGGCAAAGTTGTGACGGGCGCTGGCGTCGGGACCCGTCTTGTCGTGGAAGGTCCACACAGCCTGCTTGACCTCATAGGTATAGGTCACTGAGCTACCAGCGGGCTGTTCCAGTGGACGGGCGTCCGGCGGATCGAGGGTCCATTCATAGACGAACCAAGGACGCTCTGTGGACCACAGAATGCTCTCCTGCGGCACGTTGAAGATCCAAGTGTCCTTCTGACCGGCGGCGGGCAGAACGCGGATACCGTACTGCTGGCCAGAGGTCATCTCGGTCTCGTTGAAGTTCTCGCTCGAGTGGTCGGCATCGACGATGATTTCCAGCGAGTCGTCCTTCCAATACTCCTGGGGATTCTCGACGAAGAGGCCCAGCGAGTCATCGGTAACCCGAGCAAAGTAGTACAGCGAATTGTCGGGTGCCGAACTCCAAGCCACGTAGAGAATGCAGTCCCAGTCATCTTTGGCCGGGGGCCACTCACTACCGAGAATTTCGAACATGGTGTCCGGGTTGATGGCGAAAGCCGGATCAATCCAAGCCCAGTCGTCATCATTGCCGTCGATGACCATGTTGTCGGGGTTGGGAATCTGCGGCGCGAAATAGTTAGCTTGGTGCGCGAAAGCAGCCGAAGCGGCCATCACCGCAACCAAGGCTAGAAGGCTTAGTCTCTTCAAGGGAACCCTCCTTTGCAAGGTTGATAGAACGAGAGACGAAGAAGTGGTCAATTTATAACCTGTCCATATACCTGTCAAGCAATTTTATTTACCTATTTTTCATATTTATTGAATTACTCTCGGCTTCCCGCATTGACAATCTCGCATTTTTTTTTACACTTGGCGCTTTCGCCTCGCATCTTCAACAGGTTTTCCTTGCGCGATCTATCTACGACCATCGCCGTCCTCGCCGTGATCTTGGTCGGTTGGTACGCCCTCAACCGCTGGGGCTTATCCGTCTATCCAGACGACCCGTCTGCGGGCGGCGAGTACACTGTCATCCGCTGGGCTTCCGACCCCAATCCGGCGCGCACCGAACAAATGGCCCTCTTCAACCGACTCTACGAAGACAAGAAAGTGCGCGTCGTCCTTGACCCAAGCGCGGATGTGCAAAAAATTCTCACCCAAGCCGCGGCTGGCTCCGGGCCGGATGTCTTTGACATTTATAGCTATGCAACCTTTGCGCTCTATGCCTCTAAGGGCGTCATGGTCGAACTAAACGACTACATGCGCGAGGCCAAGCTGAGCCTCGACGACTTCTGGCTGCACCGCCGCAACGCCCTCGCCGTGCCCGTAGCCGGTGCGCCAGCCGAGGCCGACGAATACGAGCGCTTTCGCATCTTTGCCGTCCCCAACAACGTCACCGTCAGCGTCACCTTTCTCAACCGCTCGCTCTACGATGCAGTTCAGCGCGAGCGGCAAGCGCGGAACTTGGCTATGCCGCCCTTGCCGTGGAACCACTGGACTTGGTGGGACTACGTCCTCTTGTGTCAGGCCCTTACTAAAAAGAGCGCCGATGGTCGGCGCTATGAGACCTTTGGCTCGGGCGGGGCGGGCTTTGGCGGGGGGTTGAACAACTTCATCTACCAGGCCGGTGGCAGCTTCCTCAACGACGATGGCACCGAAATCGCCCTCGATTCTCCAGCCGGTGCCATAGCCGCCCAGTATCTGTACGATCTAGTCAACACCTTCCACGTCGTGCCCTCGGCCGAAGACCAATCCGCGCAAACAGGCGGAGGCGGTTGGGGCGGGCAATCCATCTTGGGGCTGTACTCGGCGGGTAAGCTGGGTACTATCCTCATCGGCCGCTGGGGATTGATCAAGGTGCGCCGCGAGGCCCGCTTTACCACTGAGATTTACCCCATGCCTCGCTACGTGCCCTACGAAGAGTGGGAGCGCTGGATGAGCGATCCCGAGATCCGCGCCAATCCGAGTCTGCGCGACGGCCTTTGGGGCGAGATAAGCGAGACCGGCCGCCACCGGGGCAAGGCGGGCGAGATGGGCGGACGCGTGACAGCCATCCGCAAGGGCACTCAGCACGAGCGGGAAGCCTTTTACTTTTTAGAGTACTTGTCCAGCCCGGATTTCAACAACTTGCTGACCAAGGACGCAGATGCCTTTGGCAGCCGCAAGCAGTTCTCGGAGCTCTATTTCTCGCAGCCCGATCCCGAATTCCCCGACGAGGACCAACACCGCTCGGCCCTGCTCGACGCCATGGAGCACCCGGTTGCAGAGCAGGCCGCAGCCTACGGGGCCGCTTTTGACATTACCCGTTTGCAGGGCGCGCTGGGCACTAACCTCATCAACGCGGCTTACCAGCCCGCCGACTCAACAGCCCGCCAGACCTACCGATTTCTCGGCCGCCTGCCTCACCAGAGCGCGGTGAGCAACCCCACGGTCGGCCAAGCAGCCGTCACCGAAATGTCCGTCCGCATGCGCGAGTCCTTGGCCAAGGCCAAGCGCAACCGAACGCTCTCCAGCCGCAGCCATGTGCTCGATCTCCTAGGGATCACGGTCCTCCTAGTGGCAATCGGCGTGGGTCTGGCGTTTTACGCGCGGCGGCAACGCGCGGAGATGGACTCTTGAACCCCCGCGAAAAAAGAATTCTGCGCTGGGCGCTGCTCTTCCTCGCGCCCAATCTGACCGGGTTTTTGATCTTCACGTCCCTGCCGGTGTTCTTTTCCTTTGGCCTCGCGTTCTTTCAGTGGGACACGTTCTCTGCGCCTCGCTTCATTGGCTTCGACAACTTTATTCGGCTGCTGACCGACCCCAAGCTCTGGTTTTATCTCTACAACACGGTCTTTCTCATGATAGGCTTGCCCCTGTCCATCGGCGGCTCGCTCCTGTTGGCCATCGTCCTCTCGCAAAAGCTGCGCGGCATCATCGTCTATCGCACCGTCTTCTACCTCCCCACCGTCACCAATGGGGTTGCGCTGTTCTTACTCTGGAAGTGGCTTTACAACCCCAAGTACGGCCTCGTCAACTCGATCTTGCTGCCCATCCTCTCGTGGCCTTACTTCTCGCTCGCCGTACGCGTGGCGATCCTCTTGCTGATAGGCTTGGTCCTGAAATCTCTAGCGCGCAAGGCCATGTCTGAGCGACCCGCCCAAGTCCTGTTCGCTCTCCTCTCGGCCTTTGCACTCTATTGGGTCATCATCGGCCCATACGAGTACGGCGGCTTCTGGGCTTGGCTGTCGGGACGCCTGCCCCTCCTCGCTGGTCTCAACAGCATCGACGACTTGCCCAACTGGCTTTCCAGTAGCGTCGATTTGGGCTGGCTTTCTTGGCTGGGCATAGAACAAGCCGCCTATTGGGCCAAGACGGCCATCATCTTCATGGGCATCTGGGCGTCCATGGGCGGGGGCAATATGATCCTCTACCTCGCGGCCCTTGCCAATGTGCCCGAGGAGCTGTACGAAGCCTCGGACATCGACGGAGCCTCTAAGTGGCAGCAATTTTGGCACATCACGTGGCCGATGATCGCCCCTACGACCTTCTTTATCTGCGTCATGTCCATTATCGGCGGGCTGCAAGGAGGCTTTGAAATCGCCTACTTGATGACCAATGGCGGCCCGGGCAAGGACGGGGACAACACGGTCACGCTCGGCTACTACATCTATCGCTCGGCCTTTGAAAACCTAGAGTTTGGGTACGCGGCCGCCGTAGCTTGGTTTATGTTTGTCATCATATTCACCATCACGCTGTTCAACTGGCGCTTCGGTCGGGGCGCGGTCAACTGAGGGGAAAGGCGCATGGCCAAAGTTGCGCAAACGACCTCAATCCACTCGCTAAGCCACGGGCTGCTCGTCCTCTTCGGCTTCACCACGCTCGTGCCGTTCCTGTGGATGGTGCTCACCTCGCTCAAGAGCGAAAACGAGGTCTTCCAGAGTCATGTCTGGCCGCAAGAGGTGCGCCTCGGCAACGAAGGCGACCTGCTGCGGACCCGCGATGGTCAACCGCTGCTCAACGCTCAAGGCGAGCCAATCCGCATCACCCTCGGCAACCCAGTGATACTCGGTGCCCCCGGCGACCCCATCCGCGATCAGCAGGGCCGCCTGATCTACGACCCAGAAGGCCAACCCATTCCCGGCAAAAACGTCGAAGAGCGCGGCGGCCTTGCCGTGTACAAAAACCGCTGGAACCCAGTCCTCGTCGATGGTGATCCCCTGCTGCTGACCGAAGCTCTGCGCGACAAGTGGCAGCAGCGGCTCGTGCAGCAGCGCAAAAACTGGCGCACGGCCGAGCAGCTACCGCCGGCCTCGGTCGAGCTTGCCGACGGCACCCCACTGTTGCGCGCCAACGGCGAGGCTTACACCTACCGCGACATTTCCTGGGATCGCGTCGGGGATCCGGTTTTGGACGTCCAAGCCAAAGAGCCGATTCTCGCCGCCGACGGCAACACCATTCCCTTTCGCTCGGCCTTTCCCCTGCTCCGCAGCGACGACGACCCACTGACGGAAAGAGTCGGGGGCGACGTCCTCTACGCCCGCTTCCCTAGTGAGGACGAACTGCGCATCGTGTACGGCAGTGACGTGTTGCAGATCAGCGAGCCGCGCTTCATGTGGTCCAATTACATCCGGGTTTTGCGCGACAAAGACATCAAGTTTTCGCTCTACGGCTGGAACAGTCTCTTTGTCGCCGTCTGCGTGATGGTCGGCCAAGTGGTGACCTCGGCCATGGCTGGCTTTGCCTTTGCCCGCCTCGAATGGCGCTATCGCGACGCCATCTTTTTGCTCTACTTGGCCACCTTGATGGTCCCCGGGATCGTCACCTTGCTGCCCAATTACGTGATTCTCAAAAGCCTTGGCTGGCTCGACTCGTTCCAAGCACTCATCATCCCAGCCATGTTCACTGCTTTTGGCACCTTTATGATGCGCCAGTTTATGACTGGGCTACCTAGGGGGCTTGAGGAGGCCGCTGAAATCGACGGTGCCAACCTCTGGAAGACCTTCTGGACCATCGTCATGCCCCTGTCCAAGCCGGCGTTGATCACCCTCTCGATCTTCTCCTTTATGGGCACTTGGCAGTCCTTTACGTGGCCGCTGATCGTCACTCACTCCGAGCACATGCGAGTCCTGCCGGTGGCCCTGCGCTACTTCGACTCTTCACAGGGGACCAACTACTCGCTGTTGATGACCGGGAGCGTGCTGATGATGCTGCCGATGATCGTGCTCTTTGTTTTCGGCCAGCGGTTCTTCGTGCGCGGCATCCAGCTCGGCGCACTCAAGGGCTGACCAGCGTCAAAGCTCTGCTTCGGGAATCTGCTCCCAGTCCAACTCGTCCTCGTCGATGTCCCAATCGTCGCTCCGCGCCGCTGGCCGGTTGCAATAGGTGTGAAATGCGCAGCGCTGGCACTCGCCTTCGTCGTCGGTCTTGGCGAACGCATCCGCGTCTGGTAGGGCCTCGATAGTAGTGATCACCTCTGACAAAAGCGTACGCGCCCGCTCGTGCTCGGCGGCCGAATAGGCAACCGGCTGCAAAGCCTGCGGGTACTGCGCGTGCCAATAGACCAATGTCACATCGTCAGGTGCTATTACACGGCCCTCGTTCAAGACCGCGCCGGCCTCGACCAAGACAAAGCGATAGACCAGCGTCTGCCAACTCTGGGCATAGACGGCTTGCTCCGGCTTTTTGCGGCCAGTCTTCCAGTCGAATATCCAAGCGCGGCCATCGTCGGCCAGAACCACGCGGTCGAACTTGGCGACGAGACGCCGACCGGCTAGAGGCACAGAGAGCATGGTTTCCCCGAACATCGCCCCTTTGGGCACAACCGGCGGCTGCGCGCGCCAATTGCGCCACCAAGCGGCCAACAGTGGATCGCGGCTCCGCTGCACTGCGTCTTCCACATCCATGCCCAAGCTCTCCTGCAACACGAACTGATGGAACGCCCTCCCCCGGTCGGCTGCGGCCTCCCACTCGTCGAGTTGGTCGGTCAGCGGCGCTGGCCACGCCAACCGCTCGACATAGCGCAACAAGAACTGCCGCCGACAGCGCTCAAAGACCGTCAGGCTACTCTGGCTGTAATTGAATCCCTGCGGTATCATCGGCTCTGCTGCTCACAATAGAGTTGCAACTGGCGGAACACCTCGGCCATAGGCGCGGGCTGCATCCGCGTAGCGCGCGGAATCTGGCGACTCCAGCTCAGGACCAAATAGCGCCGCGCGCGGGTGACGGCCACGTAGAGCAGCCGCAGCCGCTCGGCGATCACCTCGGCGTGGGAGCGATCGGTGGCCGATAGCCGGCTCGACCCGATTTCGCCGAGCAGGTCCAGCAGCTCAGCCTTTGCATCCTCGCAGGGATCACCGCCTAAGAATTCGTACTCGCCCAAAAAGCGCGCGTCGAGGTCGTGGGGGAACCAATCGCCATCAACCCCCATGACATAGACTAGATCCCACTCCATCCCCTTGGCCTTGTGCATGGTCGTCAGAAAAATCCGCCCGGGCTGAGGTGCCAATGCGTCCTCGGCCTCGGCGAGCGCACCCGCTCGGCCCTGCACGGCCTCGCTCAACTCGCGCACTAACTCGGGCAACTGCCAGTCTGTGTTTTGGTCGGCGCGGATGCGCACATAGATCGCCAGTTGCTGCGCCCGCGCCATATCTACTTCCTCTACTAGCAAATCTTGGGCGACCGTCATCAAAAGCTGATCCACCGGCAGCGCGACTGCCCGCAGCCAGCGCCGCAGATAACCACACAGGAGGTCAATAGCTTCCAAATCCTGCGGCTCGATATGATCCACCGGGGGTAAAGCCGCTTCCATGCGCTGACCGGCTTCTGGATAGAGCAGTGCTTCGGGCCGATAGCAACTGCGCAACAACATGGCCACAGCCTCCTCGTTCCCCGGCCCACTCGGCCCGGGCCAAAAGCCGACCAAAGCGCGATAGGATCTCTCTAACTGATTGCGCCCCAAAGGATCAGCTATAAAATCTAACACTGTGCACAGAGCCTCACCCACCCGCCGCGCCGAGCGCGGGCTTTGCAACACCTCGTCGAAGTCCGCTCCGGCTTGGCGCAAGCGCTCGGCCATGTCGTAGCCAATGCGGTTGGTCGGCACTAGCACCGCTACCGTCAAGCTCGGATTGCCCTCGGCAAAGCCTTTGGCCCGGCGCGCAATGCTGTCGAATTCATCGTGGCGGTTATTGTATTCTCGGAACCATATAATGCTGTCTGCGTCCGAGGGGTTTTGCTGGGGGTCGCCGCGGTCGGTGGGCTGCATCTGCTGGAGTCGGAAAGCGCGCTGGCGCACCTCTACCAGTGGGTGTTCGACCGCGGCCCACTCGACCAAAAAGTTGGCCAAATCCATGATCTTGGGAGCGCAGCGGCCAGAGATCGTCATCTCTGCGACCGCGACGTCTGCGCGCTCCAAGAAGTCGCGCAAATAGCGCGGATCAGCCGCGGTGAAGGTGCTCATAATCGCCTGATTGGGGTCGCCAACCCGGATCCAATTGCCGCCCGGCCCCGCCAACAGCGCGATCAGCTCCTCCTGCAAGGGAACGCTGTCTTGCGCCTCGTCCTCCAAGACAAAGGGCCAACGCCGCCGATAACGGCTGCACAAATCCGGGTACTGCTGCAACATCTCTACAGCCATCCACACCAAGTCGTCGAAATCGAGGCCGCCGATGGTTTCGACTTGCTGCTGGTAGAGCCGGTAGATTTCCGCGCCGATCCGCAGAAATTGGTTTCTGTCCTCCTGGCCGCCGATCCGCGCCAAGAGATCCTCGGCCCGCAGCCGACGGTTCTTGGCCGTGGTGATGACCGTGCGGGAAACCTTCCGCGCAATGTCGCGCCACTCCTGCTCCCACTGCTGATCAACGTACTCCCCAGGCCCCAACCGGCCCCACACCCCTTTGTTGTCGTCGTTCCAGGTCCGCACCGCCTTGTCGAGCAAGCCCTCGCTGGCGCGCTCGTCGAGGACCGTAAATTCGGCCACAGCCCCCACCAGCCCAGGATTGGCTTGGACGATGCTATAGGCCAAACTGTGCAAAGTCCGCACGTCGTAACCGACCGAGAGCATGTCCATCTCTTGTAAGCGCTGGCCGATCCGAGCGCGGACATTATCCACAGCCGCGTTTTGATAGGTTACGATAAGCACCTGCCCCCCCTCGGCGCGCCTTTCGGCGATCAGCCGAGTCGCCAAGGCGACAATCGCGGTGGTCTTACCGCTGCCGGGCACGGCCGACACGCCTAGCAGACCACCTTGGTAAGCCAAGATCTCGCGCTGTCCCGCGCGCGGCTCAAACCTCACCCGCGATCCTCCTGTAGTACCTGCTGCACCGCCATCATCAGCGGCCCGTCCTGCGCCGAGCCGTGGCCTTCCGACTCGCTGGCGCAGAGGTAAATCCCATCGCGGCAGCGCAGGCACAAGCCCCTCACCAAGCGATAGAGGTTGCGGTTGCGGATCGAGTAATCCACCGCGTCGGTCCAGCGGTCTTCCGAGTTCCAGCGCCGGGTCAGCACGTAGTGGTTGGTCAAGGGCTGGTGTAGCGGTTCCCACCAGTTGGCCGAGCCAATGTCCAGCCAGAACTGATAGCGCGCCACGTGGCCAGAGAGCAAATAGGTATAGACCGGCGCGACGAGGGCAATGGACTCAGGGGCCTCGTCGAGATCGACATCGGTCAGATATTGGGCGGCGACGACCCCGGCCCCTATCATCTCGACGTAGCGCTGGCCAACCGCCGCGCCCGCTAGCGCCATGGCCGGAGCTACCTCGCGAAAAGAGGCCGCCGAGGCGATCAGTTTGCTGTACACCTCAGCGTCTTCAGGCTCCAGCGCAGCATGAGATAGCACCTCTCCGAAGAGCCGGCGCAAAAAGTGGTCCCAAGGGTCGGCCGCGCCGCTGCGATACGCTTCGATCCAAGTGCGCAGCACTTCATAGCGAGCGAGCGCAGCCCGGCCTAGCCGCTCTTCCATAGTAGCATTCAACTCGCTCGCGGGTTTAAGTTGCCCCAAACGCGGATCGTACAAGTGCCGCGCCATCAATTCGGCCCGCAGCCGGTCGAGGGGCTTGAGCGCCCGCTCCAACGCCCCAGACAAATCGAAGAGCGACAGTCGCAATCCCCAATCGGGGTGGGCGAGAATGGCCAGCGCCAGACAGGCTCGCACCACCGGCTCTTCGCGCAGCGTCTCGTAGCGCCGCACGATCGCAAAGGGAATGTCGGCGGCGCGAAAAGTCTCGGACAAGAGAAAGCGCAACACCCCGTCGGCGTGTGGAGCCACGACCGCGATTTCGCCTGGGGCCACGCCCTCGGCGATCTTCTGGACGATCCGCCGGGCCACGGCCTCGATCATCTGCCCCCGGTAGCGGGTCTGCACCACATCCACCACCGCCTGCCGCGGTAATCCTTCCGAGCCTCCGTCGGTTGCTTGTCCTAACTTCGCGCCAAGGCGGTCGGCAAAAGCCACCATATCCCGGCTGGCACATGCCTCTGGTGCCGCGGCAATCATCTCCTTGCATTGCTGCTGTAGCTCGGTGGCACCGGGCGCATCAACACCCAAAAAGATGCGGAAGCCAGCTTGCGCGTCCCCACCCAATAGGGCCGAGTCGCATTGCGGCAAGAGTCTCCCCACCAGATCGCCGGCCACCGGCACCAGTTCCTCGGCCGAGTCAACCAAGAGGTGGCGATAGCGCTCAGTGAAGTAACGCCAGAATTCTTCCTGCGCGATCAGGTGGCGATTGCAGACCTCAAAGACCAGCGATGCGTCGAGCAACCCGTGCCGCAGACAGTGGCTGCGGTAGCGGTCAATGCACGTCTGCACCTGTTCGTACACGCGCAGCCGCTGCTCTTCCCCAGCCCAAGCACGACTCAGGCGCGGTGCCACCTCCGCGAGCGCAAAATCTGCTACAGCCGCCTTGTTCAAATTGTCGAGCAATTGGGAGAGAATGCGCTGGGGCCGCAGGTACAGCCCCTCGAAATAGCCCTCGGCGAGTAGCGGCTCCACCACCTGTCCCATCAGGTATTGGGCGGCCTCGTAGTTGAGGAAAACCGGCGGTCGCGCTGGTGCAGCAAAGCCGACCTTGCCAGCCACCAACGGCCAAAACAGCCGCACCAATCGACTCGCTAGCCCGTAGTACGTCTGTAGATCAACGCTGCTGTACGGGCCCAAGTCGAGCCGATCAACTGCTTGGCGAAAGCGCCGCGCGGTCGCCCGGTCGGGCAACAGCACCAAAATTGCGTACCCAGGCACCCCGGCTGCGAGCAAAACCCGCAGTCGCTCAATCAGGGCCTGCCGCTGCCCCGCCACGAGCGGCCCGGCGAGAAAGCACGAATGCTGCTCGAATAGGGGGGCGTGCACCGCCCTAGTGAATGCTGGAACCATGATTTTCGCGCTGCACTCAGCCGGGAGGTGAATCGCCAGTAAAAATATCGACGATCTCGGCTGCATCAGCGGCTTGCTGCAAGCGTTGGCGCACTTTCTCTTGCTGTAAGCGCTGCGACAGGGCCGCCAGCAGCGCCATGTGCTGTTTTTGGTGTTTGAGGGGCGTGACCAACAGCGCGATGATGTGGACGAGTTGACCATCGGGCGCGCTAAAGTCAATTCCGGCCTGCGAGATGCCGATGGCCAAGAGCTGGCGCTGGATTCCATCCTCATGTGCATGGGGCACGGCCACGCCCTTGCCAATGCCGGTGGAGGCCTGTTGCTCGCGCCGAATCAAGGCCGCGAGCAAGTGCTTCCGGTCGGGCACGACCTCGTCTTGCAACAGCACGGTGGCCAATTCGCGAATGGCGTCGAAATTGCGCTGCGCCGCGAGGTTTAGGACAACCTTATTCGGATCGAGTATGCGTTTTAATTTTTCCATAGCGACCCTCAGCGGCTTAAAAGGGAAAGCGACCGTAACTTTATTTAATACTCTATCAAGGCACCCGCAGCAACTCCCCTGCTTTTTTCCGCCAGCGCCTCGCCTCGTCATAGCGCCCCTGTTCTTGCTCAATGCGCGCCATCAAGCGATAGGGCGTAGGCTGCCAAGGGTCGATGGCCGCCGCGTCTGCCGCATGACTCATAGCGCGATCCAACTCGCCGATTTCAAACAACTTAAGTGCCACGTTAAAGCGCGTAGTGCGCGAGTCGAACGCGGTGGCCGCGGCCTGCTCGTACGCGGCCATCGCCCCAGCTTGATCCCCAGTCCATAGGCGCTCCTCGCCGGCCATAAAATAATAATTGCTCTGGATCTTTCGCACCCACGGATCGCGGAAAAAGTCCGCGGCCAACGCATTGCCCATTTCGATCTGCGGGGCGGCCTCCGTGCTATCGTCGGGTGCTTGTAGGCGATAGACCAAGCCCGCAGGCACAAACACCCACCCCGAAATCGGCGAGCGGCGCGGGACTAAATAAAAAAGGGGCCGTTCGCCCCGAGCCAATGCGGCCTCGCGCCGCCAGCGCAATTGCTCTCGCCTGAGCGGCGTCAGCGCGTATTCGCTCCAGACGAGTATATCTGTCCCCCGTCCCATGCGGTTGTACAGGGTCACATCCGGGCGCAAGCCCTCTATCCGCAACAGGTAGTCAAGCACAAAGGCCGCATCGTCCCCCTCGGTAATCAGGATCGCGCCCTCGGGTAAGTCGGCGAGAATATCGCGGCCATAGCGATCGGCGATCCAATTCTCGCTGCGATCAGATGCCTCGTAGTGCGCGGTTAGCACCAAGGCGACGACGAGCGCGGCGAGCGGCACCGCGACGAGCGGCCGCACCCGGCTAGCCAACGCATCCAATCCCATGCCCAACCACACCACCAACCCCACTATGCTGAGCAAGTAAAACACTGGCAAGCCATTGGGATCGCGGTGGTAGTTGAGCGCGGCGATCAAATTGCAGGTGATCGCCCCTCCAACCAAGACAAATACACTGCGATCACGCCGCCAAGCCGCCCACCCACCCCAAGCGACCAACGGCACTAATGTGAAGTGAAACTCGCCTACCGCCTGCTCTAGCCAGCGCTGGGCGTTGAGCAGCATGCCCTCTAAGGGCAATGAAAAAAACGACGAGCGATACAGCGCGCCGCTCAAGTGCTGCCACAGAGCCGCTAAGTCGCCGAGCGGTCCCCAGTGAAACCCCGCACCCCGGCCATTGCGCAGCGGCAGGTACGCCACCAAGCTATACCCGCCCAGTACCGCAAGCAGTCCCTGTGCCAGCAACAAGGGCCGACGCCACAGCGCGGGCCAGCGCCAAGCCAAGACCGCGACCACACCCGGCCAAATGAGCACCTGCATCAAGTGAGCCGTCAGCCCCAAGCCCATGAGCCAGCCCAAGAGGAGTACTTGGCGTGGCTCCTTGTGCTCACATGCTCTAAGGGTTTGAGCTAGGACCAAGACCACCAGCAACAAGGCCAAACCATAAACTTCGGCGATGACGGCTTGAGACCAAAAGGTGCGCGAAAACGCCAGTGCCAAGGCCGCGGCCAAAGCCACCACCGGCCGCACCCCGCGCCCGTAGAGTACGGCCGCCAAGGTTCCACAACAGGCCGCGGCAAACAGGGCCGACGCGACATTAATCGCCATAGCCGGACTAACCCACGGCAGCACCAGCGCCAGCAAGCGGCTGCTGAGGCAGAACAGAGGATACCCGGTCGGATGCGCCGTCCCCAATTTGTAGGCCGCGCCGATCAACTCACCACTCCCCTCCACGTACACAGTCGGGCACAGCGTCATCCCATAGACCACGAGCGCGGCAACTCCTGTGGCTAGCCCGACAATCCCAGTCGTCACGACCCCACTCCCAGCCGTAGGCGTTCGAGCCACTCGCTCCACAAAGGCCCCTGTGTGGCTATTGCGTGAATCACGACGATCAAGACTCCCAACACGGCTCGGACCTTCCACTGCGCCCCCGCGTCCGCCGGCATATTCTGCACCGGCGGCAAGATCAGCCGCCGTCCTCCCCAAGCCAGTCCCAACCAAAGCGCGGCTGCGGCCACGCTAACCAGCAAGCCATAGCGAAAACTATCCGGCTCGTACGAAAAGACAACCTCTCGCGCCCCGGCTGGGATCACTACGGCGCGGAACACGTGGTTGGCGCGGAGGATCGGGCGTTCAACCCCATCGACAAAGGCCCGCCAGCCCGGATAATACGTATCGCTCAAAACCAAAATCCCCCCAGCCGAGTCAGTGAGGTCCACGGCGACTTCCTCATCCTCGTAGCGGACGATCTCCGCCGCGCCACCCGGCCCAATCGAGGCGGCAGGCGCTTCCTCCAATACTGCTTCGCGCCGCATGGGAAACCCGCGTACCATATAACTCAGCCCGGCTCGCGGGCTGGTGGCGAGGTGGAATTGGCCCACTACATACGCGCGTGGCAAGGCCGTGGGCAGCCGCTGCACCTCGAAGCCCCCGTCGCGACTGTAACGCACTCCGTATTCCACGCCGGCCAAGGCGGCAAACGCCGGATAGCCGCGGGCAAATTCCCCGTGGCGATACAGGTGCAGCGGGCTCCACCCCGGCAGCGCGTTGGCCAATCCGTACAGCCCTCCCGAATACATCCGCAAGGTCTCATTATAGCGCCGATAGGACTCCAAGTCGTAGGCCCATCCCCCGTGCCAATCAAATGGCGAGTTTCGCTCGTTGACCAAGCTGACGATTCGCGGCGGCGCAGCATCTGTGTGGTCGGCCAAAATCTCGCGGGCCGTCGCCGGAGTCTCAGTGTACGCAGTTGGCTCTATGGTACCGTTAAAATCCGCACCAAAACTGTACAGCTCGACGAAAATAGCCACGGGCGCAGCCCACGCCGCGGCTCGCCGCGCCCGCCGACCAAGCAACCACGCGCCGATTATCAACGCCCCCACAAGCCGCAGACCGTCGCCGCGCAAGTGGTGGATGTAGCGCGTTGGTTCTGAACCGTCGCCAAATAGCGAGACCCCGCTGGCCCATAGCAGGCCCGCACTAGCTGCACCGAGGACCGCAGCCAACAACCAACCATTCGCAGGCCGCGGACGCTCGCGGCGCAACACTTGGTCGAGGCCGAGACCGCAGAGCACGGAGGCCCCCAAAGCAAACCACAACAAAAAGCGCGTTGGGATGCGGAACAGACTAAACCCAGGAATCTGATGGAAGAAAGAGAAAATGGCCGTGTATTTGCCCAATGCTAACACTAGTCCGACAAGGGCAAGCACGGCAAAAAAACCGACTTGGCCGTCCCGCCGCTCGCGTAGGGCCGCCCAAGCTAAGAACAGAGGCACCACCCCGACGTACGCGCAAAGTTGGATGAAGAACCCTATCTCTCGGCTCCCGTACGTGCCGTGCGCCGAATTACCGAACAAGTTGGGCCACAACAAGGTAGCCAGCCGATCGGGCGGCAGCGACATCGCTACAAAGCTGGCCCACGACAAGCCAGCCCCGCGATTGGATAGCTGCACTAATTCGGCGGTAGGCACTAGCTGGATCGCGGCTAATCCTGTCCCCAGTACGAATGCGCCGACCAGCATCAGCCAAGCGACCCATCCCGCGCCCTGCACCCAACTCCGATAGAGCCAGTAGCCAGCGACTGCAACGGCCCCGTACAGAGCGGCTTGGGGATGACCTGCCAGCAGTTGCAAGCCAATCACCAACGCGAAGAGCAGTACGTAAAAAAAGTGCCTCCGCTTCAGGATGCGATCAACGAGCCAAAACAGCAGCGGCAACCAAGCACATACGTCGATGAAGTTGGGCGACATGGCCCGCACGACCATGTATCCACTCAGGGCGTAGCAAAGCCCGGCGCACAGCGCGGCCGGCCGCACCGCCCCAAAAGCGCGCACCAGCGCGTACATACCCGTGCCCGCCAACCACAAATGCAAGACAATGTTCCAGTTGATAGCGGCCCAAGTGGGCAACAGCAACGCCAAAATCACATTGGGCGGATACAGCGGCCCGGCCTGGCCTTCGGCAAACAGGGGGAAGCCGCAGTTGATGGCCGCATTCCACAGCGGCAATTGACCTTCGCGGAAGGCGCGGGCGAAAAAGTCGCGGAACGGGTGGTTTTGCACCATCACGTCCTGCACAAAAAACGCCCCCTCTAGCACAGTGGCCGGCCAAAAGAAAATGGCCACCGCCGCCCCAAGCAGCCCCACCGCACCTAGATCCTTGCGCCAATCCACGGGCTAGGGCCTCCGTAGATGCGCGCAGAGCCGCTCGGCCGCCAAGGCGTGGCCAGCCTCGTTCCAGTGGCTATCGCGCCAATACAAAGTTTGGGTTTGGGCCTTTTCCCTGAACTCGTCGAGCAAGTCGATCAGCGCGAATTCGTACTCCTCGGCAAAACCGGCTAGCTTGGCATTGGGCTTGCTCAGGTCAAACTCGCCGATCAGACCGTACAGCTCGCGCTTGGCGCGCCAGTTGTCCTCTTCTACCTGGACGATCGACGGCACGTACACAACGGTCAGGCGCGCGCCGTGTTGCTCGACGCTGTGCTTAAAGGCCGCGAGAATGCGGCCCGTCAATTCCCAAGCCGGGGCAAAGCGCGCATCCGCGCCGTACAGACCCGCGTAAAAATCCTGCTGCTGCCCGCGCGGCACCTCCGGCTGCCACGCCTTTTGCACCAGCCGGTACAAGTGCCAGTGCTGCGAAAAGTAGCGTTCCAATCGCACCGTAAGGGGCAAAGAATCCGAGGGCTGTCGCCAAAAGCTCGACTCCTTCACCGGGACGCCCGCAAGCGCGAGCTGCCCGCTGCCCCGCACCCGGAAATAGGGCTTGAAACCCCGTTCAGCACCAATACCTCGGCGCGAAGCATTGTTCCACAAGTCATTGCCATAAAAAAAGAGCACCACCTCATCGGCCCCAAAGCGCAAGTCCTGTTGCTCGAAAAGCAGCAGCGCTTGATCGGTACCGTAGCCAGCCACCCCGAAGTTAGCCACCTCCACCAAGGCCCCCTCCCGATGAAGACAGGCTTCAAGTTGGCGGCTGACAGCGGCTTCTATGGGGACGCCCCACCCTTCGACAAATGAGTCGCCAAATAGAGCCACACGACGAACGCCTGCGGCCTTTTCTGTTGCGAACTCACGGTCGCGCAACCCAATGCTGTTGATCCGCATTTCCACGTCGAATTCCGGAGTGACCAAGCGGCCGACGACATCCGGGATGTGGCTCCAGCCCAGGTCGGGATCGTAGCGCCAGACCGGGGGCCGGCGGAAGAGCTGCGGGTGCAAGAAGCTCAACGCCAACTCGCACAGCGCGATCCCGACGGCCAAGCTCGCCAGTGCGAGGGCTATTTTAGGCGCGTAACGCATTCTCCGTTTCGTCCATTCAATATTTATTGCGACCTCTGAAAATCCACACAACAGCGATTTTCTGTCAACCGCGACGCATTTGGCCGGGATTTCGCCCCCTATTTATCTTAGAGCCAACCCATGCGCCACATTCTAGTCACAGGCGGTGCCGGCTTTATCGGCTCGCACACCGTAGATTGCCTCGTCGCCGCGGGCTATCGCGTCCGCATCCTCGACTCTCTACAGGAGCGTGTCCACCCCGAAGGCTGGCCCGACTATCTGCCCACTAGCGTGGAAAAGATGTGCGGCGATGTGCGCCAACGCGCCGACTGGCTGGCCGCGCTCGACGGCATCGACGGCGTCATTCACTTAGCCGCCTATCAAGACTACATGCCCGACTTTTCCACCTTTCATCACGTCAACACCGTCGGCGCTACCCTGCTCTACGAACTGATCGTCGCCGAGAAGCTACCCGTGCGGAAAGTCGTCTTGGCCTCGTCGCAAGCCGTCTATGGCGAGGGCAAGTACCGCTGCGCTGAGCACGGCATCGTCTATCCCGACGCCCGTCCCGACGCGCAGCTAGCCAGAGCCGAGTGGGAAGTCCGCTGCCCTCACTGCACCGCTGCACTCGAACACCAGCCGATCACCGAAGACACCGTCAACCCCCACACTCCCTATGGCATCTCCAAATACGCAGCCGAATTGACCTCCTTCAGCCTCGGTCGCAAATACGACATTCCCACAGTCAACATGCGCTACTCCATCGTCCAAGGGCCGCGCAACTCCTTTTTCAATGCCTACTCGGGCATTGGCCGCATTTTTGCCCTCCGCGTCCTGCACGGCCAGCCCCCCGTCTGCTACGAGGACGGCCAATCGCTGCGCGACTACGTCTATGTCGGCGATGTGGCCCGCGCCAATATCCTCTGTCTCGAAGACGAGCGCGCCAATTTCCGCTCCTTCAATGTCGCTGGACAGCGCGGCACCACCGTCCTCGAATACGCCCAGCTAGTAACGCGCATCGCCGGGCGGTCCATCAAGCCGCTTGTCAGCGGCGAATACCGCTTTGGCGACACCCGCCACACCGTCTCCTCCGGCGCGGCCCTACAAGCCCTCGGCTGGCAGCCCGAGGTCCCGCTCGAACAGACCATTGGCGAATACATCGAATGGATCAAAGGGCAGCCCAACCTCGCGGATTTCTACGCCGCGGCCCAAGCGAATATGCGCGCCGCCAACGTCCTCCGCCGAGCGAGCGCGTGAAGGCCATGATCCTAGCCGCCGGGCGCGGCACGCGCCTGCGCCCGCTCACCGACGAGATCCCCAAGGCGATGGTCCCCTTTGCCGACAAACCTCTGCTCGAACACGTCGTACGTCTGTTGGCGCGGCACGGATTCGACGACCTCGTCATCAACCTCCACCACTTGCCCCAAGTCATCACCGACTATTTCGGCGATGGTCGGGCCTGGGGCGTGTCGATCACCTATTCGCTGGAGGACGAGCTACTAGGCACCGCTGGCGCTGTGCGGCAAGTTGCCGACTGCTTCGACGGCCCTTTTTTAGTGTACTACGGAGACAACCTGACCAACTTCGACTTAGGCGACTTGTGGCAAACCCACCAGCGCGAGGGCGAAATCGCCAGCATCGGACTCTTGTGGATGGACGATCCGACCACGCGGGGCATCGTCGGCCTCGACGCGCACCACCGCATCACCCGCTTCGTCGAAAAACCGCGGCCCAACCAAGTATTCGACAACTATTGGGTCAACGCCGGGATCTACGCCCTACAACCCGAAATCCTCGACCGCATCCCACCCAACACCCCCTGCGACTTCAGCGAAGTCTTCGCCGACTTACTCGCCGTAGGCCGCCCCCTGCTCGGACATCCCCTGCGCGGTCAGCTCCTTTCGACCGATACGCCGGAGCGCTACCGCCACGCCTGTCAGTGCGTGGACTCAGGCGCTTTTGCCCTTCCCTGAAACGAGGCTAGTTTGATCATCACCAGAGCGCCCCTGCGCATTCCGCTCGGCGGCGGCGGCACCGACCTAGCGTCCTATTACACCCACTACGGAGGCTTTGTACTCAGCGCTGGGATCGACAAATACGTCTATATCCAGCTCAACGACCTCAAGGTAGAAGACTTCATTCGCGTCAAGTACTCGCAGACCGAAAAGGTCGATGCGTCCGGCCAGATCCAACACCCCCTGCTGCGCGAAGCCTTGACCTACGCTGGGATCGAGGGCGGGATCGAAATAAGCGCAATGTCCGATGTCCCCGGACGCACGGGTCTGGGATCGTCGGGCGCGTTCACCGTGGCGCTGCTCGCCGCGCTCCACGCCTATAAGCGCGAACACCCCTCCCCTCAAGCGCTAGCCGAGGAAGCCCACTATATCGAAACGGTGCGGGCCGCCCAGCCAGCGGGCAAACACGACCACTACTTGGGCAGCTTCGGCGGCCTGACTTGCCTCGACATCGACACCAGCGGTCGCGTCGCCGTCGCGCCTCTAGCGATCTCCGCGCCCACCGCCGAGGCTCTAGCCGCCAACATGCTGGTCTTCTTTACCGGCATCCGGCGCGAGAGTTCGGACATCCTCGCCCAGCAAAATCAGGACACCCAACAAGGCGACGACCGGGTCTTAGACAGCCTACATCAGACCAAGCAAATCGGCTACCAGATCAAGGAGGCGCTCGAACGGGATGCGCTGGACCGCTTCGGCGAATTGCTCCACGAACACTGGCTGGCCAAAAAACAGCGGGCACAGCAGATATCCAATGCGAACATCGACCACTGGTACGCGGCCGGCCGCGCCGCCGGTGCCCTCGGCGGCAAGCTGCTTGGGGCTGGCGGCGGTGGTTTCCTCATGTTCTATTGCCCGGCTGAACACCACGCCAAGCTGCGCACAAGCATGGCCCAAGAGGGCCTGCGCGAGATGCGCTGCCAATTTGCCACCGAGGGCGTCCAAGTCCTCATCCACATCTAATGCGCACTCTCGACCTAGGCGACGCAGAGGCCGTCCACCTGCCCGGCGGCGACTTTCGCCTCGACGGCGGAACCATGTTCGGATTAGTGCCTAAGGTCCTGTGGCAACGCGCTGCCACTGCCGACGAGCATAACCGCATCCGCCTGTCGTGCAACTGCCTGCTCCTGAAAGCGGGCCGCGAGTTCGTGCTGCTCGACACGGGGTTTGGCGAGCGCTTCTCCCCGCGCGAGCGCACCATGTACGGCATGGATGGCGAGCATACGCTGCGCGGCTCGCTCGCAGCCGCTGGCGTGGCCACGGAGGACATAACCCTAGTCGCGCTCACCCACCTGCACTTCGACCACTTCAGTGGCTGCCTCGTCGAGGAGTCTACGGACCTAGCCCCGCTGTTTCCCAACGCTGTCCACGCAGTGCAGCGCGGCGAGTGGGACGACGCCTTGGCCGGCCGCAGCACCATGCGGAGCAGCTATCGGCCCGAAGAACTCCACGCTCTCGCCCGCCAAGTCGAGATGCGCTTCCTCGACGGCGACGACGAATTGCTTCCCGGACTAACGGCCTTTGTCACCGGCGGCCACACTCGCGCTCATCAGGGGTTTCGCCTCGAAGCTGGCGGCCACACCCTCGTCTATCCCGGAGAGCTAATCCCCACGCGCCTCCATCTGCGGCCCTATTGGAACATGGCCTACGACATGTTCCCCTACCAAAGCTTGACCCGTAAACAGCAATTTACTGCCGAAGCCGCCGCCCAGGGGTGGATTGTCGCCTGGGACCACGATCCCGACGCCTCTTGGAGCCGCATCGTCCAAGACGGCGAACACTTCGTCGCCCGGGATGTCGAACTTTGACCACGGCTTTTCATCCTGTAAATCCCACAAATCCACAAATCACAGTCCACTTTGACCGCAACTAGACCGTGCGTTACTTTTAACGCCGCTATGGCCTTGGAAGTCATTGAAATTCCCACTGAGCATCGCGACCTGCTCAACCGCCTGTCCGAGCTGATTCCCGACCTCGAACCAGACTCGCCGCAGAGCTTGCAGCGAATCTTCGGCTTGGGGCTGATCGCCCTAACCATGCAGATCACCAATAAGGCCCGCGCCCAAGATCAAGCCGAGCTAGTTGCCGAGTTGGGCGACCTCGCTAAGTCCATGGTCGAGGCCGAAGGCTGGTCCTCGCTATGATGATTCCGCCTTCCTCGCTCGATCTCTTCAGCCTCAAGGGCCGCACAGCCTTGGTGACGGGCGGCAGCAAGGGCCTTGGCGAAGCTATGGCCTGCGCGTTGTCCGCGGCCGGTGCCGACGTAGCCCTTACCAGCCGCAATCTGGAAGAAGCCCGCGCCGCAGCCGAGCAAATCAGTACTCACACCAACGGCCGCGTGCTCGCTTTCCAAGCCGATGCAGCCGACCGCGCCCAAGCGGAAGCCTCGGTGCGCCAAACCAACGACGCCTTGGGTCCCATCGACATCCTGGTCAACAACGCCGGCATCAACATCCGCAGCCCTATTGTCGAGCTGCGCGACGAGGATTGGGACGCGGTCATCGCCATCAACCTCACCGGCCCGATGTACTACTGCCGAGCCGTGGGGCCACAGATGATCGAGCGCGGCTACGGCCGCGTCATCAACCTCGGCTCCACCGTGTCTCAGGTCTCAATCGCCGACCGCACGCCGTATGCATCGAGCAAGGGCGGCATCGTCCAGCTCACCAAGACCCTCGCCCTCGAATGGGCAGCGCACGGGATCACCGTCAACGCCATCTGCCCTGGCCCTTTTATCACCCCGATCAACGCCATCCTGCTGCAAGACCCGGCCAAGGCGCGCGAAATGATCGCCAAGGTCCCCATGGACCGCTGGGGCGACCCAGCCGAGCTAGCCACGGCCGTCCTCTACTTCGCCTCAGAAGCATCGGGCTTTACCACCGGATCGACCCTAGTCGTCGACGGCGGGTACACCGCTCAGTAGGGGCGGTTTGCAAATCGCCCCCTACTGCACGGCCTATAGCCTGCGGCAAACCCTCTTAAAAGCGAACCGAGTCAAGCGAGGCAAGTGCTGGCGCAGCTTGATCAGCAAATGCGCGGCCGCGTCTGGGACGCTCTTGTGCTTGCCCGCGGCCACGGCGTCGGCGATGGCCTCGGCCACTTCCTCCGCCGACTTGGCGAACTTTTTCTGCACGGGCAGATGCTTAGAACCGGCCCGCTCGGCAAACTCAGTATGCACCAAGCCCGGCCCTACCAAGTGGACGCCAATGCCCTGGGGTGCCAGCTCGTAGTCGAGGCTTTCGGCCAAGCCGTTCAAGGCGAATTTCGTCGCGCTGTACACGGCGTGCTTGGGCACGGGAAATTCGCCAGCAATACTCGATATAAAGACCAACCGGCCCCGCCCTTGCGCTAGCATACCCGGTAGAAAGGCGCGGGTGCAGTAGATGACGCCGAGCAGGTTCGTCTGCACCACGGCCTCGTATTCGCGCACATCCGCGTCGGCAAACGAGCGGTAATACCCCCGACCTGCGTTGTTGATCAGCACGTCAGCCCCGCCCCATTGCGCTTCCACCTCGGCGTGCAAAGCACTGACTTGGGCCAGATCGCCTACGTCACACGACACCACTAGCGGCTGGCGACCGCCGCTTTCTTCAATCGCCGATCCCAATTCTGCTAGCGCCTCGGCGCGGCGCGCCACCAACACCAAGCGCGCTCCGCGCTCGGCCAGCACGAGAGCCAAGGCGCGCCCGATGCCGCTGCTGGCCCCAGTAAGCACAACTCGCTGGTCATCCCAGTCCATTATTCCCTCAACTTTTTCATAATGAGAATTAGAGGTTTCTATTTTCATTTAGAGAAAAAACCACAATAAATTATTTTTAATACACTTATATATATTTTATACCCTTATTTTTTAGATATATTATCAATATGGGAAAACGTTTGTTTACTGCCCTGCGTCAAGACACGGCATAAGTGCTTTATAAACAAAGCACTAGCAAATTTTTCGTCCATTGGCACGAACTTTGCATATAGCACCTCATAACCATTTTACCCCTAAAAGGAGGAGCCAATCATGGCCACCATCAATATTAAACCTCTCGCCGACCGCGTGTTAGCCAGGCGTCTCGACGAGGCCGAAGAGCAGAAGGTCGGTGGGATCATCATCCCGGACACGGCCAAAGAAAAGCCCCAAGAAGCCGAGATAGTCGCCGTCGGCCCTGGGCGCGTTGAAGACGGCGAGCGCGTCGGCTTAGAAGTGAGCGTGGGCGACAAGGTCCTCATCGGCAAATACTCGGGCACCGAGGTCAAGATCGAGGGCGAAGAATATCTGATTATGCGCGAAGATGACATCCTCGCCGTTGTAGCCTAAGGGAGGTACAATACTTATGGCTGCCAAACAGATTGCCTTTCGCAGAGACGCCCGCGAGAACATCCTCTCCGGCGTCCAACAGCTCAGCAAAGCCGTCAAGGTGACGCTCGGGCCCCGGGGCCGCAACGTCGTCTTGGCCAAAAGCTGGGGCTCGCCCACCGTCACCAAAGACGGCGTCACCGTCGCCAAAGAGGTCGAGTTGCCCGACGCCTATGAGAACATGGGCGCGCAAATGGTCAAGGAGGTCGCTTCCAAGACCAGCGATGTGGCCGGCGATGGCACCACCACTGCCACCGTCCTCGCCGAAGCTATGTACGTCCAGGGCCTGCAAGCCGTCACTTCGGGCTACAACCCCATGGAGATTAAGCGCGGCATCGACCAAGCCGTCGCCGAGGTGGTCAAAAGCCTCAAAGCCCAGAGCAAGACCGTCCAAGATCACTCCGAGGTCGAGCAAATCGGCACCATCTCCGCCAACGGCGACAGCGACATCGGCCAGCTAATTGCCGAAGCCATGGACAAGGTCGGCAAGGACGGTACCATCACCGTCGAGGAAGCCAAGAGCACGGACACTACTCTCGACGTGGTCGAGGGTATGCAGTTCGACCGCGGCTACCTGTCGCCCTATTTCGTCACCGATCAGGAGAACATGGAAGCCTCCTTGGAGGATTGCTATCTGCTGATCCACGAGAGTAAAATTTCCAACCTCAAGGACCTGCTGCCCTTGCTCGAAAAGGTCAGCAAGGCCGGCAAGCCCCTGCTGGTCATCGCCGAGGACGTGGAGGGCGAAGCCCTCGCCACGCTGGTGGTCAATAAGATTCGCGGCACCTTGCAGGTGGCTGCGGTTAAGGCCCCCGGCTACGGTGACCGCCGCAAGGCCATGCTCCAAGACATCGCCACCCTCACTGGCGGCACCGTGATCACTGAGGACTTGGGGATCAATCTCGAAAGCGTCCAACTGACCGATCTCGGCCAGGCCAAGCGCATCTCCATCGACAAGGACAACACCACCATCGTCGAGGGCGAGGGCAAGACCGCTGATATCAAGGGCCGGGTCGAGCAGATCCGCAACCAGATCGACGAGACCACTTCGGACTACGACCGCGAGAAGTTGCAGGAACGGCTGGCCAAGCTGGCCGGCGGCGTGGCCGTCATTGCGGTCGGCGCGCCGACTGAGACCGAGATGAAGGAGAAGAAGGCCCGCGTCGAGGACGCACTGCACGCGACCCGTGCCGCAGTCGAGGAAGGCGTGGTGCCTGGAGGCGGCGTGGCTCTCGTGCGCTCCATCGCCGGGCTAGACTCTGTCTCTGGCGAGACTGAGGGCGAGACCACCGGCGTCCGCATCGTGCGGCGCGCCCTAGAGGAGCCGATGCGCCAGATCGCCGACAACGCCGGGCACGAAGGCGCGGTCATCGTCGCGGAAGTCGCCAGCAAAGAGGGCGCGTACGGATTCAACGCCCAAACCGAAGAATACGGCGACCTCGTGTCCATGGGCGTCATCGACCCGACTAAGGTCGTGCGCACTGCGCTCAGCAATGCCGCCAGCATCGCCACCCTCTTGCTGACCACCGACGCCTTGGTGGCCGAGGAGCCGGAGGAGGAAGAAGAAGCGGCTGCCGGCCACGGTCACGGCCACCCGCACTAAGGGACGCTTGGCACACATGTAAAAGCGGGCGGGGTGTTTCATCCCGCCCGCTTTCTTTTTATTTACTTTCGCAAAATGAATTGCTGAGTTGGATATGCACTGCAATCCACTCCTTCCCTAAGGACCTACCCATGTCCACCCTGTACCAACGCCTAGGCCTGCGCCCTTTCATCAACGCCCGAGGCACCATCACCACGCTCGGTGGCTCTATCATGCCCGCGCCCGTGGTCGAGGCAATGGCCGAAGCGTCGCGCCAATTCGTCCATCTCAACGAACTGCACGAAAAAGCCGGCGCTCGCATCGCCGAACTCACCGGTGCTGAAGCGGCCTTTGTGTCTTCGGGCGCGGCCGGTGGCATGCTCTTGGCCGGTGCGGCATGCCTGACCGGCACGGACGCCCGCGCCATTGCCCAGCTTCCCGATGTTGGAAACCGGCCCAACCAGTTCGTCATCAGCTTGGTCGATTCGCATTACTACGTCCACCAAGGCTTTCGCCTCAGCGGCGGTGAACTGGTCAAAGTGGGCACCACACAGGCCGTGACGCTCGACGATTACGTTGCCGGCATCGGCCCCAAGACCGCAGCCGTAGTGTATTTTCTCGGTAGCCAGCCCTTGTCCGAACTGCCCGCGCTCGTCGCCGCCGCCCACGAGCGCAATGTGCCGGTCATCGTCGATGCGGCCGCGCAATTGCCGCCGCGCTCCAACCTGACCGACCTGCCAGCTATGGGCTGCGATCTGTCCGTCTTCAGCGGCGGTAAGGGCCTGTTTGGGCCGCAGTCATCGGGCCTGATCTTGGGGCGCAAAGACCTGATTGCCGCGTGCCACCTCAACTCCAACCCGCACTCTGCTATTGGCCGCGGCATGAAGGTCGGCAAAGAGGAAATCTGCGGCCTCCTCCGCGCCGTTGAGTTGTTCTTTGAAATGGACGAAGCAGCGGTCGTCGCCGAGTGGGAGCGCCGCTGCCGAGTCATCGCCGAGGCCGTCGAAGGCATCGCCGGTATTGAAGCCCGTTTCACCAAAGCCTACGAAAACAAATTTCCGCCGGCCTCGCCGCTGGTGCATCTGCACTTCGGCGACGCGGCCCCCCTCTCGGCCGGCGACGTAGTGCGCGCACTCGAAGCAGGCGAGCCGTCAATCCTCGTCAGCGGCAGTGACACCGCGCTCAGCATTGGGCCGCAAACCCTCTTAGACGGTGAAGCCGAAATCATCGCCGACCGCATCCACCGTATCCTGACCACCTAACCATCTCAACGAGGAGCCAATCCGCCATGACCGAAGACAAAACCACCCTCACTGCCGCCGAAGTAGATGCCGAATTACAAACGCTAGAAGGTTGGAGCCGCGACGGCATCATCATCTCGCGCGATTTCGTCTTTGCCAACTTCAAGGACATCACCTCGTTCCTCAACCACCTGACCCGTACCATCACCGAGCAAAACCACCACCCCGACTTCTCCTTGGACACCGGCAAGCGCACCATCGCCGTCTCGGTAACAACGCACAGCGAAGGGGCCGTCACCCGCTCGGATATCCTCTTCGCCCGCACGCTCAACGAGTGGCAGCCGGGGAGTTGAGTCTCAGAAGAATATCTTGTGCAGCAGTCGCAGATTGCGGCCTGGCTCGGGCAGGATCTCTTTGACGCGATTGAGGTGATTGCGGTACACCGCGTCGGTGGCGTTTTCCAAGGTTAAGGAGAAGGTGTGCAGACGTCCCCCCCACTGCGCATAGTACTGACCTGAAAAATCCAGTACTGCGTAGCCCTCCGTAGGCTTTTCAAACTCGCCGATCTGGTTCTGCTCCGCAGCTAAGCGCACGTCAATGGTCGCACTCAGCGCCTCAGTGGGTTCACAGGTCAGGCTTAGGTGTCCTTGCAGGGGCGGCAGACGCGGCAGGGGTTCGTCGTTGAGATCGATAAGGTAGCCGCGCACATAGCTGAGGGTGCCAGCCACCTTCCAAGGCTCCACCAGATGCCAATCAAAGTTGGCTTCGGCACCGTGCATGAGGACGCGCTCCCCCACAGTCCGATAGAGAAAGAGATCGGCGCGCCGCAGACTGCGCTCACCGCTGTTCTTGGGAAAAATGAACCCATTGATCGCATTGCGGAAGACGGCCACGTGTACATGGCCTTCTTCGAGATGGTAGTCGGCGAACAGCTCCAGTCCCAAGCCACGTTCGCTGCCGAGGGCACCATTGCCCACTTCATACGAATAGGCGGCCAGATGCGGCCCTTCAGAGAATAGCTCTTCGATACCAGGAGCGCGAAAAGTGCGCATCAAGGTCGTACCCAGCGTCAAGGTCGAGTTGGCGCGATAGTGGTTGGACAGACCGGCAGACATACCAGCAAAGTCGCGCGTCTGGATGCTGCCGACCCTGCGCGAGTCGCGCTCTTCTCTTGGCTCGACGCGGCGGGCATCAACGCGCCAAGCCGCATTGGCCGCCCAAGGCCCATGTTCCCACTCCTGATACGTGAACAGCGCACCGGCGTATTCCTCGGCCGGCGGCGTGAAGTTAAGCCCGGCCGCAGCATAGTTGCGGTACTCGTACCACAGACCAACCGCGCCGTTTTCAAAAGGCCCCATGCGATCCAAGTGAGCCAGAGCACCGCTGTTGTGCGTGAGCACGCCGAACTCCATGCCCAAGTCACCACTGGCTTCGAATTCACCGTGCTGATAGCGCGAAAACGAGTGGTGCAATTCTAGGCGCTGGAGCCAGTCCGGCCCGGTGACAATTTCGCCGCGCCCTTCAAGGTGCTGGCGCTGGAGATCAATGGATACGCCGTGCGGATGGCCGCCCTCTGGGTCGGGGGGGATTCCGTAGTCGGAGTTGTACAAGCTCCCGGACGCACCTACGTGCCCCCAAGGGCGCACTAGGCTCAGGCCGACTGAAGCATTACCCGTGCGGATATCCGTATTGGCGAGTACCCCACGCGGCGTGGCAATATCGTCGGCATTGCGCAAGCTGCTGTCGAAGCGCAGGGCCAGTGGGCCGAGCGGCTGTTCAAGGGTTAGGCCGCCGGACAAGCCTCGGTTGACGCTCTCCCCCTGATAGGTCACCGTGCCTCCGAAGCCGTTGGGCTGCTCAGAGGGCACGTATCCGCGCACCACGTTGACGACCCCGGCCAAGGCATTGGAGCCGTAGAGCAAGGTGCGAGGGCCACGCACAACCTCGATGCGCTCGGTAGTCATCGGCTCGATGGCCACGGCGTGGTCCGAAGAGGTGCCGGATAAATCACCAGTGCGCTCGCCGTCTTCGATCACCAGCAAGCGGTCGCCGCCCAGCCCGCGCAGCACCGGACGCGCGGGTGCGGGCCCCATCGAGCGCTGGGCAATGCCCGGCTCGTAGTCTATGGTCTCGGCGATGGTGCGGCTCAAATTCTGCCGCAGCTTGCTGCCGCTGAAAACGACTTCGGGCTCCTGTAGGGGTGCCAGCGCCGATTCCGCCTCGCCTTCGACCACAATGGCTTCCATATGTAGAGACTCGTGGCCGATAACCAGATCGACATGGGTGGTATCCCCGGCGACGACCTCGACCTTAAAGCGCTCCTCGTGGTAGCCGACGTGTAGGCTTTGCAAAACGTGCTCACCAGAGGGGACGTTGGCAAAGAAGAAGTACCCCTCGGCATCGCTCATCCGCGCTCGTTCGAGCCCCTCGATGACGACAGTAGTCCAACCGACAGATTGGCCGCTTTCGGCGTCAATCACGTGACCGGCTAGCGAACCAGTCTGGTCGCCCCAAGCGGGACCTACTGCTAGGCCGAGTACAGGGACGAACCTCAAAAGCAGCCGGGACCAGTTTGAAAGGAATTGAGTCGGTGCAGACAGGGCAGAAGGTAGCGATATAGCTAATGCCCTTCGTGCACCATAAAGGGTGCTGGATTCAAAGTACATAGGCGAGACTGATTCCCACGAGGAGGGACACGATGAGCTTGCCGCGATCGTGGCTGTGGAAATGAATCTCTGGTAACAGGTCGCTCAAGGCAATGCACAAGAACGCGCCCGCCGCAAAGGACAGCACATAGCCGACCACTGCCCCTTCTTCCGGGCCAAGCAATTCCACCCCCCCAAAGCTCGCCAGTGCCACTACCGGGCACAGGATGGCAAAGCCGACATTGGCCAATGTCCGGGCGCGCGGGCTGTGACCGGCGGACTTCATCATGCTGATAACGGAGTACGAATCGAGCGGCTTGTGCAGCAGAATGACGAGAAATACCCCTAGGCCCGCCAATGCGACTCCGTCTTCATACGGCGATTCCAACCTCATGCTGGTACCCAACGCGATCCCTTCGGTCGCGGTATGCACCCCTAGGCCTATGGCAACGCCGAACAAACTCGGCGAATGGACGACACCGTGGTCGTGGTCATCATACAGCTCGCTCGCCTCGCGGCTGAAGTCGTGCTGGTGAAAGTGAAAGATATGCTGTAAGAGAATCATCAACACCATGCCTAACACCATCCATCCCACGGCTTTTTCTAAAGCGCTAGGTCCAGGAATGTGATCGAGGCTATCGGGTAGCAGGTGAAACATGGCGATGCCGAGGATGAAGCCGGCTACGAGACTCATCACGACCTGAGTGCGCGTATGCGTCATGGTGCCCAATCCCGCCAATTTGCCGCCGAGCAGGGAAGCGGCAAATATGGCGACTGAGTAGGCCGACAAAACCAGTAGAGCGTTTGCATCCATGATGATTATACTTTGTTCATCCTATCCGCCAAACCGTCACGCCACCCCGCGCGTCGAGCGCGGCAAGCGCGCGCCTGTCAGGCCGCCAGTACAATTCGGCCACTGCGCCCGCCACAACCGCGGCCCCTATCAGATCGCCTTCTCCATCTCTCTGAAGCGACCACACAACCACGGTACCATCGCGGCCTCCCGATGCCAAGCGCATCGCGCCGGGAGCGAAGGCAAGCGTCGTGACGGGTTGAACATGAAGCTCTAGAACGCCGGGCCGCGTGCCTTCGGGACCACTTCCTTGGAAGCTCCAGACCGTCACCGCCTCCCCTCCGCCGGTGGCCAAAAGGGTGCCAGTATCATCGAAAGCTAGGGCCGACGGCTTGGCAGGATATCCGGACATCATGGAGTCCTCCTCCGTGGAACGACGCCAGAAGTGCACCGAGTTGTCCTGACTACCGCAGGCCACGATATCCCCGTCCGGGCTCAGTACCATCGACACCAAGGATCCCTGCCACTCCAGCTTCTGGCGCAGCTCGCCGGTGGGCGCGTCGAAGAACGTTACTCGACCGTAACAGGCCGTCGCCAGCTCCCCTACGCTCGACCAGGCGATCGCGCTGACGGTGCTGGGATGATCATCAGATCGCCAAACCTCCGCGCCGTCCGCGCCATACGCGCGAACCTGCCGGGAGCAGGAGGCCGCCAACCATTGGCCGTCCGGCGACCACGCCACGTTTTCTACCCAACCGCTTCCGACGTCGATAGCCCGGCTTACCTGACCTTCGGCGGCACTCCAGATTAAGACTCGGCTGTCCTGGCCGGCCGTAGCGAACGCGGTTCCGCTTGGGTGGATCGCCACCGCGAGCACACCACCTTCATGAACCCCGCGCCGCTCCCAGACGGTCGCGCCAGACTTGCCGTCGAATGCGTAAACGCCACCCGCAGCATCACCGACCATCAGCGCCTCACCGCGTAGGCTCCAACCCCCGGCGATAGCGTAGTCGCCAACCGCCGCAGACCAGCCCCGGCGAAGAACACCCCTCGGGCTGCCGACATTCAAATCAGACATGCTTCGAACTCTTGCCGCATGCTCTGCTCATCTAGGTTGCGGCCGATGAAGACAAGCTGATTGTGGCGGGGAGCGTCCCCCCATTCGCGATCCGGCTGGCCGTCAAAGAGCATGTGAACCCCCTGGAAGACGAAGCGACGCGACTCACCTGCAAGGCTGATGAAGCCCTTCATTCGGAAGATGTCCACCCCGCGCTCACCGAGCAGTTTGCCAAGCCAGGCGTTGAGCCTGACGATATCGACGTCGCCGTCCATCTCGATCGCGATCGAGCCCACCTCGTCGTCGTGCTCGTGCTGGGCGACCCAGGTTCGCTCGACCTCGACGGGAACCACCGTTCCCTTGTTCGTCAGTTGGAGATCGAACTCCTCCGCGAGGTGCTGGGCGTAGAGGCCAACCCGTACCTGTGTATCGACTTCCAAGAAGAACGACTTGCGCCCTGGGGAATCGAGCCGGAGGTTCACATGCTTTCCGACCGGAATCTCTTCCTCCGGGTGAATGAGCTCCGCAGGTTCGGCGTACCGCCGCACACACCACTCCGCACCCTCACGGAGGGCAGCGTCATCCGTGCCTTGGTCGGACACGACGACGAGCGACATCTCCGGGTCCGGTCCATCAGCGAGGCTGAGTTCGTAGCGGCCCATATCGAGCGAATAGACTCCAGTCCATTCGAACGGATACTCCGGCTCGAGGAAGGTGGGACGACGCTCGAGCGCCTGGTCCAAGTCGAAGGCGTCGAGATTGAGTACAGTATCGACGGAGACGTTCGCCCGCTCGCTGCGCACGACTCGCGCCATTCGGTTCATGTCTCGGAGCCGAGCTTCGAGTCTGTCGAGCGCCTCGCCGTTGACGAGGTCCGTCTTGTTGAGCACGAGGATGTCTGCGAACGCGATTTGCTCCGTGCTTTCGTCGCTTCGGCCGAGCTGCTGCTCAATGTGGGCTGCATCGACGAGCGTGACGATTCCGTCAAGCGAGAACTCCGCGCGAATCTCGTCGTCCATGAAGAACGTCTGAGCGACCGGCCCAGGATCGGCGAGCCCTGTGGTCTCGACCAACACATAGTCGAACTTGTCGCGGCGCTTCATGAGATTGCCGAGTACGCGAATCAGGTCTCCGCGCACCGTGCAGCAGATGCAGCCGTTCGACATCTCAAAGATCTCCTCGTCAGCGTTGATGACGAGCGCCTGATCGATGCCGACTTCCCCATACTCGTTCTCGATCACGGCAATGCGCTTGCCGTGCTCCTCACTCAAGATCCGGTTGAGTAGGGTCGTCTTGCCAGAGCCGAGGAAGCCGGTGAGGATGGTTACGGGTACTTTTCGAGGCGTGTTCATAATAGAATCCTTCTTTAACATGAGTTCGGGTTAAGACTTGCCACTGCTGAGGTCTCGCGCTGACAGGTCCCAATAGTCCGGTGAGTGAATTCAGACGAATCTCAGAAGAATATCTTGTGCAGCAGGCGCAGATTGCGGCCTGGCTCGGGCAGGATCTCTTTGACGCGGTTGAGGTGGTTGCGGTACACCGCGTCAGTGGCGTTTTCCAAGGTCAAGGAGAAGGTGTGCAGACGTCCCCCCCACTGCGCGTAGTACTGGGTCGAAAGATCCAGCACTGCGTAGCCTTCCGTAGGCTCTTCAAACTCGCCGACCTGGTCCTGTTCCGCAGCCAAGCGCACGTCAATAGTCGCACTCAGCGCCTCAGTGGGTTCGCAGGTCAGGGCCAGGTTCCCTTGCAGAGGCGGCAGACGCGGCAGGGGTTCGTCGTCTAGATCAATGAGCCGGCCGCGCACATAGCTGAGGGTACCGGCTACTTTCCAAGGCTCCACCAGACGCCAATCGAAGTTGGCTTCGGCACCGTACATGCGGACGCGCTCCCCCACGGTTCGGTAGAGAAAGAGATCGGCGCGCCGCAAGCTGCGCTCTCCACTGTTCTTGGGAAAAATGTACCCATTGATCGCGTTGCGGAAGACGGCCACGTGTACATGGCCTTCTTCGCGGTCGTAGTCGGCGAACAGTTCCAAACCTAGGCCGCGTTCGCTGTCGAGGGCACCATTGCCCACCTCGTACGAATAGGCGGCCAGATGCGGTCCTTCGGAAAACAGCTCTTCGATGCCGGGAGCGCGAAAGGTGCGCATCAAGGTCGTGCCCAACGTCAAGGTCGAACTGGCTCGATAGTGATTGGACAAACCAGCAGACATACCGGCAAAGTCACGCGTCTGGATGCGGCCGACCCGGCGCGAATAGCGCTCCTCGCGCGGCTCGACGCGACGGGCATCAACGCGCCAAGCCGCATTGGCCGCCCAAGGCCCATGCTCCCACTCCTGGTACGCGAACAGCGCACCGGCGTATTCCTCGGCCTGCGGCGTATAGTTGAGCCCGGCCGCGGCATAGTTGCGGTACTCGTACCACAAGCCAACCGCGCCGTTTTCAAAAGGCCCCATGCGATCCAAGTGGGCTAGCGCACCGCTGTTGTGCGTGAGCACACCGAACTCCAGCCCCAAGGCACCACTAGCTTCGAATTCGCCGTGCTGATAGCGCGAAAACGAGTGGTGCAGTTCTAGGCGTTGGAGCCAGTCTAGCCCGGTGAAGATCTCGCCGCGCCCTTCGAGGTGCTGGCGCTGGAGATCAATGGATATGCCGTGCGGGTGGCCGCCCTCTGGATCGGGGGGAATGCCGTAGTCGGAGTTGTACAAGCTCCCGGACGCGCCCACGTGCCCCCAAGGGCGCACCAGACTCAGGCCGACCGAGGCATTGCCCGTGCGGATATCCGTATTGGTGAGTACCCCACGCGGCGTGGCAATATCGTCGGCATTGCGCAAGCTGCTGTCGAAGCGCAGGGCCAGTGGGCCGAGTGGCTGTTCAAGGGTCAAGCCGCCGGACAAACCTCGGTTGACACTCTCCCCCTGATAGGTCACAGATCCCCCCAAACCATCGGGCTGCTCAGAGGGCACGTACCCGCGCACCACGTTGACGACCCCGGCCAAGGCATTAGAGCCGTAGAGCAAGGTGTGGGGGCCGCGCACGACCTCAATCCGCTCGGTGGTCATCGGCTCGATAGCCACGGCGTGGTCCGAACAGGTAGCAGACAAATCACCAGTGCGCTCGCCGTCTTCGACCATCAGCAAGCGGTCGCCGCCTAGCCCGCGCAGCACCGGACGCGCAGGCGCTGGCCCCATTGAGCGCTGGGCAATGCCCGGCTCGTAGGCGATGGTCTCGGCGATGGTGCGGCTCAAATTCTGCCGCAGCTTGCTACCGCTGAAGACAACTTCGGGTGCTTGCAGTGGAGAAACAGGGCTCTTGCGTTCGCCTTCGATGAGAACCCCCTCTACGTGCAGGGACTCGTGGCCGATAACCAGATCGACATGGGTGGTATCCCCGGCGACGACCTCCACCTTAAAGCGCTCCTCGCGGTAGCCGACGTGTAGGCTTTGCAAGACGTGCGCGCCGGGGGGTACGTTGGCGAAGAAGAAGTACCCCTCGGCATCGCTCATCCGCGCTCGTTCGAGCCCCTCGATGACGACGGTAGTCCAACCGACGGGTTGGCCGCTTTCGGCGTCAATCACGTGACCGGCTAGCGAACCAGTCTGGTCGCCCCAAGCGGAACTTACTGCTAGGCCGAGTACAGGGACGAACCTCAAAAGCAACCGGGACCAGATTCTACGGCTTGCGTTTTTTATTTGTCGGCTATCCAATTGACCTTGACATAAGTGCACGGGACCGGAGTTCGCCTCCGGTCCCGCGTCGCTTTTACCTATGAAGGCCGCAGCAGCTCTAACCACTTTACCCTTCATCATCGTGCTCTTCGTGTTCCTCACCGGGTCCGTCCTCGCTGACGTGGATTTCAATCTCCGGCGAGACGAAATCGGTGTGGTCTCCGTGGTTGATCTTGATGCGGATGGTAGTCTCGCCTTCCTCTAAGCCGAGGAGGTGAAAAGCCCAAGCACCGTCCTCGGCATGATGCTCGACTTCGGCGATGCTCTCGTCGGCAATTTCCCAACCGAGGGCGTAGTCATCGGCTTCGTCTGGGGTGAAGAGATCGCCGTCTTCGGCGATAAAGCGCACGGACAGCAGAGCGGTTTCCTTGCCGTGGCCAACCTCGATCTCGCCGGTCACCTGACCGCTTTCAACGCGGACAATTTCAGCGCCGCTATCGCGCACGATCAGGCCGATGGCCTCGGCATGTTCATCATGGTGGTCAGGATCGACGGGATTATCGTCGTCGCCGCAGCTAGCAACAAAGAGAGCCAAGGCGAAAATGCTCAACGCGGACATACTTCTTTTAAACATGGTGCTAGTCTCCAATGGTTTGACCGTCCACGCGCACTTCCCTAAGGCGTTGCACGCAGAACGGGAATTTAATGGTACGCGAATTGGATATGGAGAGAGGCACCCACGCACTAAGAGGCTGTCTGAAAACTCGCGTCAGGCCGTTAGGTCCTAGGTATGGAGGGCGTCTCGCCCTCGCACCCAAGCCATCTATGGGCCGCAGCGGACCGCACGAGGGGTTTTCAGACCGCTTCTAAGGCAGTTTACCAGCGTGGATGCACTAGCACCGGGGCGGGCCTCGGTTGAGATGGGTAAAGCGAGGGGTAAAAAGGGGTAAAGGTGCTACGCACAGAGCGGACGGATTTGGCTCTGAAGCATTCAGCGCCACGAGCGCGAGCACCAAGCCCCCAAAAAGGAGCGATAGGCTGCTCTGCAACAGGCAAGCCGGGCAGTTCTCAGGCTCGACGTGGCCCTCGTGGCAAAGCTGGTGGCTGAGAGGTAAGCCACAGCTTACAGCCGCAAAGAGCACGGTCAGCACCAGCAGGGCCAGCGAGGACGCCGAGCCTATCGAGCTGTCCGTTTTTCGCGTTAGCATGATCTTTGATTTTAGTGGTTTAGCAAAAAAACGCAACTTCAACCCCCAGCGGACTTGCCCTTTTTAGGTAATGTCCACTCGACGGGTTGGCCGCTTTCGGCGTCGATCACGTGACCGGCTAGAGCGCCAGTCGCGTGATCGTCACCAGAGGCTGATCCTACCGCTAAGCTAAAAAGGAAAAGAGATATGAAGGCGTAGCGGCGCAAGCCTAGCCTTCCTCGTCGTGGTCCTCATCGGCGTGGGAATCCTCAGAGCCAGGACCGCCCTCTTCGACGTGGATTTCGATTTCCTTAGAGACGAAATCGGCGTGGCCATCGTGGCTGATTTTGATGAGGATGGTGGTCTGGCCTTCCTCCAAACCGACGATGTGAAAAGCCCAAGCGCCGTCTTCCTCGTGATGTTCGACTTCGGCGATGCTCTCGTCGGCAATTTCCCAGTCGAGGGCGAAGCCTTCGTCTGCGTCTGGGGTGAAGAGGTCGCCGTCTTCGGCGATAAAGCGCACGGACAGCAGGGCCGTTTCCAAGCCGTGGCCCACTTCGATTTCACCTTCGACTTCGCCGTTTTCGTAGCGGACGATCTCCTCGCCGCTGTTGCGAATAATCAGGCCGACGGCCTCGGCGTGTTCTTCTTCGTGCTCGGTATCAACGGGGTTGTCGTCGTCGCCGCAGCCAGCGATAAAGAGGGCTAGGGCGAAGATACTCAACGCGGATATGCTTTTAAACATGGTGCTAGTCTCCAATGGTTTGTCCGTCCACGCGCACTTTCCTAGGTATTGCGCATAGGACGGGAGTTTAATGGTACGCGAAATGGATATGGAGAGGGCACCCACGCACTGAACGGATTACAAGCGTGGATGCACTAGCACCGGGGCGGGCCTCGGTTGAGATGGGTAAAGCGAGGGGTAAAAAGAGGTAACGGTACTGTGCTCAGAGCGGACGGACTTGGCTCAGAGGCATTCAGCGCCACGAGCACGAGCACCAAGCTCCCAAAAAGAAGCGATAGGCCGCTCTGCAATAGGTAAGCCGGGCAGTTCTCAGGCTCGACGAGGCTATCGTGGAAAAGCTGGTGGCTGAAGGGTAGGCCGCCGATTACAGCGACAAAGATCACTGTCAGCACCAGCAGAGCCAGCGAGTACGCCGAGCACATCGAGATGTCCGTTTTGCGCGTTAGCATGACTTTGGATTTTAGTATAGTGTTCCCCCTCAAAAAAGCAAATTCAAAAAAGTTCGGGCAGTAAAATTTAGTAAAAGAGCAGCTACCGGGGTTTAGCAACACCTGTTTTTTGTTATAGTTCAATAGTTGCACGTAACGATTCCAGAAGGTTGCGCCTACTCAGAATATTTCACAGGAGGGACGAAATGACTTCCAATGAACCTGAAGATGGGCTTGCGCACATGGAACCGAAAAAACGGATAGCTATTCAGTCAGAGCTCGTTCGTTGGCTTGTCGTTGCCGCGTCTATATACGTGCTGCTCGTGGCCGTTGGCCTGATCGGCAAGGGCTTTCGCATGGAATTCGGCGATGCGGAGGGCGTCGAATCCCTATTCGCACTTGCGACGAACCCGTTCGTCGGCCTGGTTCTCGGCATACTGGCGACTGCATTGCTCCAATCTTCCAGCACCGTTACATCCATCATCGTCGGCCTTGTCGCGGGGGGAATGCCCATTGCCATGGCGATACCCATGGTAATGGGTGCCAATGTCGGGACGACGATTACCAACACGCTCGTCAGTTTCGGTCACGTGGGTCGATCAGGAGAGTTCCGAAATGCGTTTGCGGCCGCCACCGTACACGATTTTTTCAATCTTCTGAGCATCCTGATATTTCTGCCGTTGGAATTGGCATTCGGTTTTCTTGAAAAACTGAGCGGAGTGTTGACCCATATCATTGAGAACATCGGGTCTGTTGATGCAGGGGGAAAGGGCATAGTCAAGGTAGTCATCGGTTTCGGTACCGGGCTTGTAGAGTCGCTGACGTCCTCGCTCCCCGACGTGTGGGAGGGCCTGGTTCTGATCGCTGCAGGAATCGCGCTCATTCTGCTCTCGATCATGTATCTTGGAACTGCGCTGAAAAGCGTATTCGTAGGTAGGGCCCAGAAGCTCCTGCAGACAGCCATCGGCAGGGGTCCGATAACCGGCATATTTTCCGGCACTGTCGTTACAGTGCTCGTGCAGTCGTCCTCGACCACCACAAGCCTCATCGTGCCTTTGGCAGGGTCAGGCGTGATCGGGCTTCGTCATGTTTACCCATTCACGCTCGGAGCCAACATCGGGACGACGATCACCGCGCTCCTCGCCGCGACCGCGATCACGGGTGCCACCCATGCCGTCGCGCATCAGATCGCGATTGCACACTTTCTCTACAATCTGCTAGGCGTTATTGTCATCTATGGCATCCCCTGGCTGCGGGAGATTCCGCTCGCGGGAGCCGAGTGGATTGCAAGGCTGGGAAGTGAACGGAAATGGTTGGCCATCATCTACATCCTCGGTGCATTTTTCGGCATTCCGGGGGCGCTCGTGTTTGCCAGTGCATGGCTGTCCTGAGCGCCGCATGCAAAATAAGGCCCTTATTGGTAAGGGAGTACCCATGTTTGCTGCTAAATCACCTAACAGGTACATCCTCCCATTCCTGCTGCTAGCCCTTTCAGAAGGGCTGATTCCTCTGGAACGCGCACATGCCGAGGCCATGTCGCGGATGGAGGCTATCCGCTTGGTCCTCGAGCGCAACCCACAAGTGGAAGCCGCCCGCAATGCCTATGAGGCCGCCCGTGCCCGGGCACTACAAGCCGGTGCCCTACCCGATCCAGAGTTGGAGTTCGAGTTCGAAGAGGTCCCCGGGTTGGGTAGCTTGGGCCATTATGGCGAGCGCACGATCGAACTCAGCCAACGGGTTGAATTGCCCCTGAAGTGGTGGCACCGCCTTCAAGCCGGTCGCCAGCACGCCGAAGCAACTCGTCTCGCCGTCTTCGAGATGACCAAGCTCGATATAAGCCTACAGGCAAAGCAGGCTTATGACCGGATCGCCCTGCAAAAGTCCCTACTCCATCATGCCCGTCAAGACCTCGGCTTGGCACAGAGCATTCTGCGCCAAGCCAACATCCGTTTCGAGGCAGGCGATGTGCCCCAATTGGACGTCATGCGGGCCAGCGTCGAGGTCGGCCGGGCCACCAATCGCTTGACTGCGGCGAAAAACGACCTGTCCGTGGCCAAGACCGCGCTCAATGCCCTCCTAGCCCGACCACTGCAAACCCCATTCGCAATAGCCGACAATTTGGTCTATCAGCCTGTTGAGACCGATCTCGATCCACTGACCTCAGCCGCCCTAAAGCAACGGCCCGATTTGGCGGGGACCGAGATGCAGCTAAAAGCCCTACAGAGCCAGCAAGCCGCGGCAACCGCGGCCTATTGGCCGGATCTGAATGTGGGTTTGGGTCGCCAACGGCGGCATGAAGCTGGAGGCCACGAGGAGGATTCTTGGCAAGTGCGTTTCGGCCTAGAGTTGCCACTATGGGCCTTTTCTCGCCAGCGCGGCGAACGAGCCGCAGCCAAGGCCGAAGTGGCCAAGGTTGCAGCCGAACGGGACGCGGTGCGTTATCAAGTCCTTTTGGAAACAGAACAGGCCTATTTGGACCTCAAGACCGCCGAAGAACAGGTAGCCTTATTCCAGGGCCAAATTCTACCCGAAGCAAAACGGGCATTCGAGGTGGCTGGTCGCAGCTACGACGAAGGCAAATTAACTTACCTAGAACTGCTCGAAACCCAGCGCACTTGGATCGAGACGCAGATAGAATACGCCCAGGCCCTATTCGAGTACCGCGCGGCCACGGCTGCGTTGGAACGGGCCATCGCTGGTCCCCTGTCCGCTAATTCTGGAGAATGAGAATGCGTATCTACACGACGAGCTTGGGAATTATTGGTCTGCTGATAGCTCTCTTCGCGCTAGGAGATAGTGCGGCCTTTTCTTTCTGGAACCAGCCGGTTTGGGCTGCTGAGGAGGATCACGACGACGAGGAGGAAGACCACGACGAGGAGGAAGGGCTGCGGCTGAGCACGGCGGAACGAGCCGAATTTGGCATCGAGGTCGCCCAAGCCGCGGCGGGCCAGTTGGCAATTCAAGTGAATACGCCCGGCGAAGTGCAAGTCAATCCCAATTTGCTGGCCCACATCGTGCCGCGCGTCCCGGGGGTAGCTCGCCAGATCCACGCCAATATCGGCGATCAAGTGGAGCAGAATCAAGTGCTGGCCGTACTGGAAAGCCAAGAGCTATCCGAAATGAAATCGGCCTATTTAGTGTCCCAAGAGCGCTTAGCACTCGCCCAAGCAACCTTTGACCGAGAAGAAACGCTGTGGAACCAAGCCATCTCTTCGGAACGAGTTTTTCTCGAGGCCAAAACCAAGCTGGCCGAAGCGCGCATTGAACTGCGGGTAGCCGAACAAAAGCTCCTCGCGCTGGGCTTTTCAGCCGCCGACCTCGAAAAGCTGTCCTTTGACAACGACAACCGCTTTACCCACTACGAAATAAGGGCTCCCTTCAGCGGCACTATCATCTACCAACACATAACCCAAGGCGAAGTACTCAAGGACGATTCCGAAGCCTTCATCGTCGCCGACCTCCGCTCGGTGTGGGTCTTGTTGACAGCTTACCAGAAAGACCTGCCCTTCCTCCGCGTCGGCCAACCCGTCCACATCCAATCCAGCCAAGGCGGCCCAGAGACGACGGGGACTGTGGACTATATCAGTCCCATCATAAACGAGGCGCTGCGGACGGCTTCGATCCGCGTGGAGCTCTCCAACCCGGACGGCCAATGGCGGCCAGGGTCCTTTGTCACGGCCACGATTGATATAGAGGGCGTCGAGGTGCCACTCTTAGTGCCCCGATCGGCGATCCAGATGATGGAAGATCACTCCGTCGTCTTTGTCGAAACTGACGAGGGATTTGTTCCCCAACCCGTCCAGGTCGGTCGCACCAATCCCACCCATGCCGAAATCCTCGACGGGCTGGAGGTAGGACAGCCTTACGTCTCCCAAGGTGCCTTCATTTTAAAAGCTCAGTTGGCCAAAGGCGCTTTCGGGGATGGCCACGCCCATTAATCAGCGGAGAGGATTGACCTGATGATAGACCGCATTATTCAGCTAGCGTTGAACAACCGGTTGCTCATGCTGGTTTTGGGAGCAGTGGTCGTGGTGAGCGGTTACTACAGCTATCGGCAGTTGCCTGTCGATGCCTTTCCCGATGTCTCGCCCAATCTGGTCCAGGTCTTCACCGTCACCGAGGGCCTAGCTCCCGAAGAAATTGAAACCTACGTCACCTATCCCATCGAGACGGTGATGAACGGCCTGCCGAGCATCGAGAACATCCGCTCCGTGTCCAATTTCGGTCTCTCAGTTGTCAACATCTACTTTGCAGACGGAATAGATATCTACTTCGCCCGCCAGTTGGTCAACGAACGACTCCAGGAGGCGCGGGAACAGATCCCGGAAGGCTTTGGCGAACCCGAACTGGGGCCGATTTCGACCGGCATGGGCTTGGTCCTGTTCTACTATCTCGAAGACGCGACCGGCGAGCACTCGCTCGAAGAGTTGCGCACGATCCAGGATTGGCTGGTCAAGTTCCACCTGCAAACCGTGCCCGGCGTCACCGAGATTTTGGGCATCGGCGGCTATGAAAAACAATTCCACGTCGTAGTTGATCCCCACGCCTTGCTGCGCTACGGAGTGACGGTACACAATGTCATCGAACAAATCGAAGCCAACAATCTCAATGTCGGCGCGCAGTTTATTGAAAAGGACGCCGAGGAATACGTCGTGCGCTCGGTGGGTCTGGCCTCTACGGTCGAGGACATTGAAAACATCGTCATCAAAGCAGCCGATGGAACGCCCATTTTTCTCAACCAAGTAGCAGAGGTGGGCATTGGCGGGGCCATCCGGCGCGGCGTGCAGACCCGCAACGGCGTGGAAGAAGTAGTGGCCGGCATGGTGATAAAGCTCTTCGGCACCAATTCCTCGACCGTGATCGAGCAGGTCGAAGCCAAGATGGAAGAGATCAATCGCATTTTGCCCGCCGGGGTGCGCTTAGTGCCTTACTACGAGCAAAAGACTCTGGTGGCGGCCTGCGTGGCCACGGTCACCAATGCCTTGATTCAGGGCATTGTCCTAGTCACCCTCGTGTTGGTCCTCTTCATGGGCAGCGTCCGGCCCAGCCTAGTGGTGGCCCTGTCCATCCCCTTTTCGGTGTTGTTCGCTACCCTCGGCATGTACTACTTCGGCCTCTCGGCCAATCTCATGTCCCTCGGTGGCCTAGCCATCGCCATCGGCATGATGGTCGATGGCACCATTGTCGTGGTTGAAAACGTGGACCGCATTCTGCGACAGGCCGAACCGAACGAGGGACGCATCCAAGTCGTAGCCCGCGCCTGCGTGGAAGTGGGCCGCCCTATCGTCTTCGCCATCATCATCATCATTCTCGTCTTCCTGCCCTTGTTCACCTTGCAAGGGGTAGAGGGCAAGACGTTCCGCCCCCTCGCCTACACCGTGGCTATGGCCATGTTAGGCTCATTGATTTTTGCCCTGTTTCTGGCCCCGGTGTTGTCGAACCTGCTGCTGCGAGCACCAAAATCCACGGACTCAGGCACCCAAGCCAGCGAAGGCTGGATGATGCGCCGCTTAGTGGCTGCTTATCGCCCCATTGTCACTCGCTTCGTCTCCCACCGCTTCTGGGCACTCGGCTCAGCGGGCAGCCTCCTGCTCATCGGAGTGTTGATTTTTCCGCGCCTTGGGTCGGAGTTTACCCCGGCCTTACAGGAGGGCACCATGGTCCTGCGGCTGACCATGGCTCCATCCATCTCGCTCAAGGAAAGCACCCGCATCACCATGCTAGTTGAGCGCCGCCTATTGCAGATCCCCGAAGTTACCGGCGCGGTTTCGCGCATTGGTCGCGGCGAAGTTGGCGCTCATACCGACCCCATCAACAGCGCCGAGATGTTTCTCCTGCTCAAACCCAAGGATCAGTGGCGCGAGGCCCGCGACCAAGAAGAGCTGCGCGAGATCATTCGCACCGAATTGGGGGAAGTTCCCGGTGTGCTGACCAACTTCACTCAACCCATTGCCATGACCGTGGATGAATTGCTCGAAGGGGTGCGAGCTGAACTGGCGGTCAAGCTCTTTGGGGACGATCTAGACGTGTTAAAACAAAAGGCCGACGAGATCGCCCAAGTGGTCAACTCAGTTACTGGAGCCGCCGATGTCCAAGTGGACCAAATCAGCGGCACGCCCCAGCTACTCATCCGGGTGGACCGGCAGACCATTGCCCGGTACGGCGTCAACGTGGCCGATGTGCAAAAGGTGGTGCAGGCGGCTGTGGGCGGCGAGACAGTAGGACAAGTATTCGAAGGAACGCGCCGTTTCGACATTGTGGTGCGCTTTTCCCCGCAATTCCGCAGCAGTGCCGAGGACATTGCCCAAATCCTGATCCAATCCCCCCAGGGCGTCCAACTCCCTCTCGTTCAGCTAGCTCAGATCGAAGAAGTGGTCGGGCCGCGCCAAATCACCCGCGAAAAGAGCCAGCGCTTCATCACAGTGCAATGCAACGTCACCGATCGAGACATTGGCTCCTTTGTCGCAGACGCACAACAGGCCATCGCCGACCAAGTGGACCTGCCGCCGGGCTATCTGGTGACCTGGGGCGGCCAATTCCGCCTGCAGCAAGAAGCCAACAAGCGGCTGGCCATTGTCGTGCCCATTACCCTCTTCGTGCTCTTCTTACTGCTGTTTTCCAGCTTCAATTCGCTCAAAAATGCGACCCTGATCTTGCTCAATATCCCGCTGGCACTAGTGGGCGGCGTGGTAGCTTTGTGGCTGACCGGACAAAACCTGTCCGTGCCGTCCTCGGTCGGCTTCATCGCCCTGTTCGGCATTGCCCTGGAAAATAGCATGGTACTGGTGACTTACTTCAACCAGCTCGTCCGCGAGGGCGTGGACTTGGATGAAGCGTCCATCCAAGGAGCCTGTCTGCGGGTGCGGCCGGTGCTGATGACGGCCCTGACGACGGCCCTTGGGCTGATTCCGCTGTTGTTTTCCAGCGGCACCGGCAGCGAAGTACAGCGACCGCTAGCTACGGTAGTCGTCGGCGGTCTAGTCAGTTCCACCGTATTGACTTTGCTGGTGCTGCCGGCGCTCTACAAGTGGTTTGCCGTGCAACTGAATCGCGGAGAAGCAGAAGAGCTAGTGACAGGACGAGAAGAAGTAACCTTCTAACTCTTCCCGCTTACGTCTCCAACCCCAAAAACTGCCGCAGGTACTCGCCTTTCGGCGTCAGCAACGTCGTAACATCAATCACATTGGGCACTCGATCCATGATCTGCTCGCGGATCTGTTTAATGACGGCATAGCCCTCTGTTACCGTCATATCCGGGTCGGTTTCCGCGGTTAATTCAACATATAGAGCACCTCCCATGGAGCGGATGCGAATATTGTGCGTAAACGTCACGCCTTGTACGCTGTCTGCCATCTCTTCGACCAAGGCTATCGTCTCCAAGGAGGGCGCGAAATCGATCAGCTCTTTGACCGCTTTGCTGCCAACCTCCCAAGCACTGTGCAGAATCAGGCTCGCAATCACGACCGTGGTGATCTGATCAACCAGCTCAAGATGAGGGAAAAAGGATGAAATGCACAGGCTCACGAGGACGGCCAAGGCACTGATGGCATCGGCCCGATGATGCCAAGCTTTCGCGATCAGCATGGGGCTGTTCAGGCGTATGCCCCTGCGCCGAGTTGCGTGGAAAAGTATTTCCTTAGCAATCACTGAAACGAGGATTGCCCCACTGATGAGAAAGAAAAAATGGCCTAAGCCCTCTTCATCATCCTCGTGCTCCTGACTGTGATCGTCGTCGTGGTCTTCTACACCATGAGTTTCCGCTTCTTCCACGCTAGTTGTGGACGCTCCATGCCCGTGCTCGTGATAGCCAAAAGCATCCAAGATCAGCTCCACGCTCACAAACGCGATAAGAAACGCTGCAAAAAGCGCCAAGAGTGTTTCGATGCGGCGGCGGCCGTAGTGGAATCTTGAACTCTCCCCCTGTCTGGCAGACTGCGCTCCCATCAGTACGGCGACCCAAGCGATGAGATCGGATACAATGTCCGACAGCGAGTGGACTCCCGAAGCAGTCAATGGCAGGTACCCGGTAAAGCTGCCGAGGACGACCTTTGCGGTTCCCAGTATGCCGTTTGTGACGCCACCTACCGTAATGATAGCCGTAGCTTCCCGGAGCCTCTTTTTTTCATTTGATTCTTCTACGTGCACGTGCATGCGCTTTTCCTTCCCTGTAAAATGTCGTAGGCGTCCTTACGATATACATACGATTTCTGTCCTGCAATGGGAGGTGCTTTTTCTCCCTATCGCCCTTTTCACTTGGCGATTCCGGCCCTTTTTCAAGCGCTGGCGATAGGCGTACTAGGCCTGATCGCAGTCTTGCGGCTCTTCTTGACCTGTTTGTAACCTTTCATTATGATTGTCGGCCTAAGCTCTGAACCCGCCGCATCATCTCAACGCACAGGAGGCTGTTGAGTGGCCGATTTTATTGGAATCCTGACCGGTTTTTTTGACTTCCTCTGGTCCTCCTTCCTGCTGCTGGCCCCCATGCTGTTGCTGGGGCTGTTCCTCTCCGGCCTGATCCACGTATTCATCTCCCGTCAGGCCATACTCCGCTGGCTCCGCGACGATAGCCTGAAATCCGTAACCATGAGTTCGGCCATCGGCGTACCTGTGCCGCTGTGCAGTTGTTCGGTCGTGCCTGTGGTCGCCGAGATGCGCAATAAGGGGGCGTCTCGTTCGTCCTGCATGTCCTTCCTTATAACTGCGCCAGAGACGGGTGCGGACTCGATTTTGGTCACCAACGCCTTTTTCGGACCCATCGTTGCCATTGTCCGACCCATAATCAGCTTCATCACCGCGGTCGTCGCCGGCATCTTCTGCATCGGTCTCATAAGAAAAGACCACGATCACGATCATGATCACGACCACGGACACGACCACGATCACGACCACGATCACGATCACGACCACGATCATGGGCACGAGCCGCTCATATCCGACGCTGACGACTGCTACGTCAGCCCCTCGCAACTGAAGGTCCTCGCCATCGAGTGGTTGAAGCGAGTCGCCACCGCGGCCGGCCGCTGGAGATTCGGCTCATGGGTAAAACCGGACTTTTATCGCGAAGAAGCGCTGTTAGCGGAAAAGGCCGGAAAAGCTCCTTCAGGCGACGCACCAGCGAATCAGGAGCTAGACTTTAAGCGGATTGTCAAGCACATCTTTCGCTACGGTTTCGTCGAGATAGCCGACGACATTCTCTTTGCGCTGCTGGTAGGAGTCGCGCTGGGAGGCGTGCTCTTTTTGGCAATTCCGAGCGACTTAATGTCGAACGAATATGCGCGTTGGTTGTCCTATCCGGTCATGATACTGATCGGCATTCCCCTTTATATCTGCGCATCCGCGAGCACCCCGATCGCCGCGGCCCTAGTCGCCAGAGGGTTCAGCCCTGGCGCGGCGCTGATTTTTCTCATGACCGGGCCGGCCACCAACACGGGCACCATCGCAATCATTGTCAGCCAGTTCGGCGCTCGCTTCGCATCCATCTACGTTGCCTCGGTCATCGTGGTTACGGCCCTCCTCGGCATCGCGATTGACGCCTTACTTTTGGCCTTCGGCCTGACGATCTCGGTAAATCTCTCCGCCTCAGACTCGCCGGCCATCCAGTTCGTTCAATGGGGCGGCGCTTTCCTCCTCATCGCCCTGATCATCTGGCGCTTCCGGGCCGGTGCCTTGAAAAGCGGCTGGGAGGATTTGCTGCTCAATCTCCGCCCCCTGTCCAAGAGCTGGCGGCAGACATGGGGAAGCCTAACTCGCGGGCGTTCCTTCTCCGTCCGAGGCATCATCTCCCCCACCGCGCCAATGGGCCTGATGCTCTGGGCTTTGGCCCTCGTCCTCTTCCTCGGCAGCGGCTTCACGACCGTACCTCCCGGCTACGTCGGTTACGGCCGCCTGTTCGGCGAGGTGTACTGGCGCGACCTGCCGCCGGGGCTGCACTACCTCGCCCCCCGGCCCTTGGTCCAAGTTGACAAGTGGCCAGTGCGGGAAGTGAAGTCCATCCTGTGCGACACGCCCCAGGATTACGTGTCTGGCGACCTCAATCTCATTAGCTTGACCGTCAATGTGCAATATCGAGTCAAGGATCCGTACAACTATCATTACCGGACGACGAATCCAGAAGAGATCATCTCGGACGTCGTCCAAGCCCATATCCGTTCCTTCGTATCCGCCCGGGACCTGGAGAAACTGCTCAACGTCCATCGCGTAACCATAGAACAGCACATCACCGAGTCCTTTGCGCCCGACGTCCACCTGTCGAACCAAGTGCTCAAGACCGTCGATCTGGTCAAGATAAACCTGTTGGCCATCAATCCTGTAGCGGAAACCATGAGTGCATTCCGAGACGTATCGAGCGCCCAGGAAGACCGGGAGCGGATCATCGTCAATGCGCAGCGTTTCTTGGTATCACTGACTCCCCAAGCGCACGGCAATGCCGCCTGGGAAGTGGAGCAAGCAGACGGCGAGGCCTATCGCAAAGTGACGACATCCGCCGCGGAAGCCAAGGCGATTTCGCTGGTGTCCGATGCCGTGCGGAGCGCACCCGATGTTCTACAGAACATGTTGTGGCGTGAAAAGCTGGAGACTGCGTTGTCCGGCAATGCCAAGGTCATCGTGCCCAACAAGGAGAGCCTCGATAAGGTCGCGCTGTGGAAGAGGAACGGCTCCGCAGCGGGCAAAGGGGCCCATCACTAGGGGAAAAGGCAATGAAGTTGAAGGGAAAAACAATCGGCGTAACGATCGCCGTGATCATCGGCGCGATCATCTACGACAGCTTTTACATCATCAATGAGACTCAACAGGGTGTGCTGACCCACTTCGGCAAAATCTCGCCGCCCGTGCGGCAGCCCGGATTCCACGTGAAGTGGCCCCGCCCTATCTCAAAAATTTACAAAGTCGATCGACGCCTTCACACGCTGAGCAACATCCCCCATGAGCTGATCACCGAAGATCAGAAGAGCATCCTCGTCGATGGGTACCTGCTCTGGCGCACCGTGGACCCGATTCTCTTCGTCGAGGCGATCCGCACCGGTCAGAACGCGGTCGAGCGCTTGCAGGATCTCTACCTTTCGAGTAGCGGGATCATCATCAGCAACAAGTCCCTCGACGCCTTCATCGGCCTAGGTCTGGAACACGAAGACTTGAACGAGGCGTCCCAGGAGATTCTCGGCAGAATCGCGCCGATTGCCAAGGAAAGCTACGGAATCGAGGTAGTCGAGGCCGGGATTGTCGAATACACTCTGCCGGTGGAAAACCGGCCCAGCGTCATCCAGCGCATGATCGCCGAGCGAGCGCGCATCGCTGCCCGCTACCGCAGTGAGGGCGAAGAGCGGGCCCTGCGCATTGAGGCCCTCGCCATCAACGAACACGAGAAGCTGATCGCCGACGCCCACGCCGAGGCGACGACCATTCTCGGCGAAGCCGAGGCCGAGGCCATGGCCATCCTCGGTCAAGCATATAAGAAGGACCCGGAATTCTACAAATTCATCCGCGCGCTCGATAGCTACGATCGGATCATCGACCGAAACACGACGCT
>JAJEIO010000004.1 GCA_022827835.1 Candidatus Latescibacterota bacterium | reverse complement strand
ATGGGCATTTTCAGACGACCGCTGCTCATGTACTGCATTTTGGCGATCTGGTTGATTAGTTCGCCGAACGCATCGAGGATGAAGTCCAAGAACATGAAATCCACAACCGGCCGCGTCCCGGTCATGGCCGCGCCAGCGCATAAACCGACGAAGCCGCGCTCGCATATCGGAGTGTCGCGCAGGCGCTCTGGGCCGTACAGGTCGAAGAGTCCGGTGGTAGTGTTGAAATTGCCGCCGCGCGGCCCAATGCCCTCGCCGACGACGAAAATGGTCTCGTCGCGCGCCATCTCTTCGGCCAGGGCTTGGTGCGCCGCTTCTACATATGTGAGTTCGGGCATTACGAGCCGCCCCTTTGGCTAAAGACGTGATCGGCCACGGTGGCCGGGTCGGGCCACGGGCTGTCGTGGGCAAATTGCAGGGCCTCGGCGATCAGCGCGGTGACATCCGCCGCAATCGCGTCGAGTTCTTCTTGGCAGACGTGGCCTGCCTCTAGCAGCCGGTGGGCAAAAGCCGGTATGGGATCGCGCTCTTTCCACTCGTCGATTTCCTCGGTGGAGCGGTAGCCCCCGTCGCGCATTCCCTCGGCGTGGGGCCGGGTGCGGTAGGTCTTGCACTCGATGAGGGTCGGGCCGCCGCCTTGGCGCGCGCGCGTTACCGCTTCGCCAGCTACCGCGTACACCTCAGCTACGTCGTTGCCATCGACGGCAATGCCGGGCAGTCCGTAGGCTGCGGCGCGGTTAGCTACCTGCGGATTGCGAGTGGTATCGACAAAGGCCACTTCCGTGGCGTAGAGATTGTTTTCGCAGACGAAGAGCACCGGCAACTGCCAGTTGGTCGCTAGGTTAATGCCTTCGTGGAAGGCACCATTGGCTACGGCCCCGTCGCCAAAGAACGCCACGCCGACCTTGGGAACCCCCAAGAGCTTAAAAGAGTAGCCCGCGCCAGCAGCTTGCAGGATGCAGGGGCCGACGATGCCGCTGGTGCCCATCATCCCCACTTGCGGCGAGAAAAGGTGCATAGAGCCACCGCGCCCCTGCGAGCAGCCCGTGGCTTTGCCAAAAAGCTCGGCGATCAACTCCTTGGGCGGGACGCCTTTGGCGAGGGCGTGGCCGTGGCCGCGATGCGTGCTAAAAACCGCGTCGTCGTCGTTGAGATGAGCGCAAACGCCGGTGGCGATGGCTTCTTCGCCAACGTACGTGTGGCAGGCACCGGGGATCAGGCCGGCTTGGTAGGACCGGGCGAGCTGCTCTTCGCAGCGGCGGATGACCAACATCTGGCGATAGAGCGCCAGACAGGTATCCTTGTCGGGCAGAGCTGTTTCAGTTGAGGTAGGCATGGCGGCGAATATAGCGATTGTCCGCTGCCATGCCAAAAAATCATTTTACTGCGTTTCCCACACCGCCTTTTTGCTAAAGCCGTCGAGATCCAAGTCGCCGCGAGCGTAGGCGTCGATGGCGGATTTAGGCACCTTGAGTAATGCACTGCGGGCGGAGAACGGGGAGCGATATTCGACGATGACGTGCTCATCGGATTGGACTTGGCGGAGGGTCGCGCCGTAGTCGGCGACGGCTTCGACGATGTTGGCTTTGACGGTGGCGCGGGGCAAAGGGTTGGCAACGCGTATTGGGTCACTAATGAGAAACAAGGCACCTACGTCCGGCTGATACACCCCCAAAGTGCGTTTGTGTGGCCACGGACGCGAGCCGCGCCCACCCAAGACCTGATCGAGGATGCCGGCCATGATGTCGGTTTTTTTCGAGTCAGTGTGTTCAGAAAAAATGATGCGCTGGCGAAAAGTAGCCGAGTCGATGCGCCCTTCGCGAAAGGCGTCAATAGCTGATTTTTTAACGGTAGCGGTAATTAGAGAGGCCACAGCGGCAGCGCGACGATGGCCGCGATTAAAGCCGTGTACCTGAGCGACTATGGAGCCGTGAGAGAGCGTGTCGGCTTCCACAACGTCAGCCAACAGAGAGTCTCCGACCACCACAGCGGCCGCCTTGGCGACCATCACGGCGGCCGCCTTGGCATCACCTTCCACTGCCGCTTCCTCTAAGCGCTTCCTTATTCTGGTTATCGCCTTAGTTATCGCCGCGACTTGCTTGTCAGTGTCTAAGAAAGACACTGAATCCCCAAAGGTCAGAACGAACTTTTCAAAATCGAAGGCTCCCTCCCTATGCACAGTCATGGGCATAATGGCTTCAATTTGCTTGGTAAGATCGAAAGACACGGAATCTACACCGACCGTATAGCCATCGGTAATATGACGTTCTATAATGCTTGCTAGGTCTGCTGGACGCTGACGCTGGTAGCAGACCGTAATCCGGTCGTCTGGGTCGAGTTGGCCGATGACGCCGGCGTAGTTGCTCAGAAATTCGGCGAGTAGGTCGTGGCTTTCTGCCAGCGATTTCTCGTACGATGAGGGATCGCCCGATTTCAACTCAAGAAACTTGACGCCCTTTTCGTCCCATGCGGCCGATATGCTGGGGTGCCCCTGCCCGGTCCATAATCCTTTAGTAAAAAAGAAGACCCCGTAGCCGTCGAGGTACAAACCCCGAGAGGACAAGTAGGTAGGATCAGGTGCGTCGTGATCGTGATACAGATTGCCGAGCACCCCCTCCATGATGCGGATGTCGCGCTGCATGCGCTGGGGATTGACTTCGGCGAGGCTGGCAGTGGCCATGAAGCCAGCGACTAGGATGGCGCGGTAGAGCGTGGTCATGGCAATCTCCTATGGGTTGGTATAGCGCGCTGCCGGCAGCACTTCCAGCACGGGTGCTTCGTTGCGACGCAAGTGGATGTAGATCTCGCGGTCGAACTGTTCGAACTGGCGGTTGATGAGCTGCAAGTCTTGGTAGCGCTGGGCTTGGATCTCGGTCAGCAAATGGTCGAAGACGCGCTGCTGGCGCACCTCAGAAGCCCGCAGAAGCTGGTTCACTAACGCGAGGGTGCCCTCCTGTGTGGCCAGTAAATCTTCCCGCGTGGGGGGGGCGTCCACCAGAGCCTCCCCCCACTTGAGGTCCAATTCACCGGCGCGATAGCTGAGTTCAAATTCTGGCCACGCCAAAAAGAGCGCTAGCGCAGCCACCGCAGCAGCAGCCAAGCCCGCCATCAGGCGGAAACGCCGACGCGGCACCTCGGCCTCGACAAACGTCAAGTCGAGGCGCGGAGTCTCGTCCGGCCAAGCTCGGAGCAATGCTTGCGTGCTGGCAAGCGCATCGAGTTCGCGGCGGCATACCGCACAGGTGGCCACGTGTTCTTTCATGCGCTCCTGTTCACCTTTCTCGCATTCGCCGTAGAAAAAGGTGAGCAAGTCTTCTTTTTTTACGTTACAGTCCATCTTCGTCAATGTCCCACTGGTTAAAGGTTTTTCGCAGTGCCTTGAGGCCGTAGTAGAGGCGCGATTTTACCGTGTTGAGCGGGGCGTTGAGCACTTCGGCGATTTCCCGAAACTTCAACCCCTCGTATTCCTTGAGCACCACGACGACGCGCTGTTCTTCGGGCAGGGTCTGCAAAGCGCGGTTGAGCAGATCGCGCAGCTCGACCTTGTCCATATCGGCGGCTCGGCACAGCACCGGATGGGGACCGCCGCTTGCTTCCTCGTACGCGTCGAGCGAAACGTGCTGCGCTCGCTGGCGCAGATGGTCGCGGCACAGATTGGCGGCGATCTGGTAGAGCCACGTAGAAAAGCGCTCGGGGTCGCGCAGCCGGTGCAACTGGCCATAGGCGCGGATAAAGCTCTGCTGGCAGAGGTCTCGCGCGTCTTCGGAATCGCCGCTGTAGCGGAGCGCAAAGCGGTAGAGGCGGCCCTGCCAGCGCCAGACCAAGGTATTGAACGCTTGGTGCTGGCCAGCCCTGAAGCGCAGGATGAGATCGGCGTCGCTCATACCCTTCTAAGACGAGAGACGAGCACAAAAAGTTTTACGGGAGAAAATTTTATTGAAGCAGGACCGGAGGTCGCATCTCAATCCTAGGAATTGAGGGTCATCGAATTGGCCACCCCCACCAATTACGGCCCCATCACAGATCAATCCAGTAGCGCAACTTTTCAATGAGCGGCGCGGGTTTGCGGCCCTCGGCGCGGAATGCTTGGTTGGGCATGGTCATCGCGCTCTCGAATTGGCCGCCGTTGTGCTCGATAATTTTGCGCGAGCCAATGTTGTCCGAGTCGCAGGTGACCAGCACGCGGCGCAGCCCGATTTCCCGCGATACCTCCAGTGTCAGAGCGAGGATGACCTTTCCGTAACCGCGACACCGCCGCGAGGGTCGGATACTGTAGCCAATGTGCCCACCGTAAGTAAGCAGATACGGAGTGCTGAGTTCGGGTCTTATAGAGGTTTGGCCGATGTATTCGCCTTCGTGTACGAGCCAGAGCACCCGATCTGGGTACCGCACCCGCAAACCTGTCTCATCGGCAAGAGCCTTGAGGTCGCGCACGAATTGCGGGAACTGGTCGGCGAGGGAGTCGCTGTCGTAGCCGAGGGATCGGGCATACGTCGAGTCGAAACGGCCTTCGGCCAAAAACTCGGCCGCTCCCTTTAGGAAGCTATCCCGGTACAGGACAGAGGGGGGGACGAGGGATTGCATGATAGGTTGGATATAACATGGTAGGCAGGATTGTGAGGATGGGGGCAAGGTAGGGCGTGGCGACTAGACCGTCAACTTGCGGCGCGCTTGCCCATTCGCAGGCGCGTATATCATTAATTGCCTAATTTATACATGGCTCTTCCTTGGTGAGGGGCGGCGAGCCACCGACGCGCCGGTGGGGCCGATGAGTTAGCTTTTATACAACGAAGCGAAAACCCATGAGCGCAATCTCGCCACAGAACAAAATCATTCACTGCACATAAGGAGAACTCAATGGAAATTGCGGCACAAAAAACCGCTGACCTAGACTACAAGGTCGCCGACCTATCGCTGGCCGAATGGGGCCGGCAGGAAATCATTCTCGCCGAGCAAGAGATGCCCGGGCTGATGGCCCTGCGCGAAGAGTACGGAGCCTCCCAGCCGCTTGCGGGTGCGCGGATTGCCGGCTCCTTGCACGCGACAATTCAGACCGCGGTACTCATCGAGACGCTCACCGCGCTCGGGGCGCAAGTACGCTGGTGCTCGTGCAACATCTTCTCGACCCAAGACCACGCGGCCGCGGCCCTTGCCGTTACTGGCATCCCGATCTTCGCCTGGAAGGGCGAGACCGAGGACGAGTACTGGTGGTGTACCGAGCAAACCCTGCGCTGGCCCGACGGCGCTGGCCCCAACCTGATTCTCGACGACGGCGGCGACCTGACTAAGTGGATCCACGAGAAGCATCCAGAACTTTTGCCGGACCTGCGCGGTATTTCCGAAGAGACGACCACCGGCGTCCACCACCTCTATCAGATGCTTGAAGCCGGAACCCTCGCCGTGCCAGCAATCAATGTCAACGACAGCGTCACCAAGTCGAAGTTCGACAACCTCTACGGCTGCCGCGAGTCGCTAGCCGACGGCATCAAGCGCGCTACCGACATAATGATCGCTGGCAAAGTCGTGGTAGTAGCCGGCTACGGCGATGTCGGCAAAGGGTGCGCCGATGCCATGCGCGGCTTGGGGGCGCGAGTGATCGTCACCGAGATCGATCCCATCTGCGCGCTGCAAGCGGCCATGGAAGGCTACGAGGTCAAGAAGATGGACGACACCATCGCCGAGGGCGATATCTTCGTTACGGCGACGGGATGCCGCGACATCATTCGCATCGACCAAATGGAGCTGATGAAAGACGGAGCCATCATCTGCAACATCGGCCACTTCGACATCGAAATCCAAGTAGCCGAACTAGTGGGCTATCGCGGAATTGAACGCGTTGAGATCAAACCGCAAGTCGATAAGTTCACCTTTCCCGACGGGCACAGCGTCATCCTGTTGGCCGAGGGCCGCTTAGTCAATTTAGGCTGCGCCACCGGACACCCCTCTTTTGTCATGTCCAATTCATTTACTAACCAAGTCTTGGCGCAGATTGAGTTGCACTCCCGTCACGAGCAATATCCAGTCGGCGTGTACATGTTGCCCAAGCACCTCGACGAGAAGGTGGCGCGTCTCCACCTGCAAAAGCTGGGCGTCGAGATCGACGAACTAGACGCCGACCAAGCCGCGTACTTGGGTATCCCAGTGGAAGGCCCTTACAAGCCGGAGCACTATCGCTACTAGCATCCCATGAACGTCGCCGTCCTGCTTTCCGGTGGGGTCGATAGCTCGTTGGCCCTCGCGCTGCTCCAGCGCGAAAAGCGGCTCGCCCTCAAAGGCTACTACCTCAAGATCTGGCTAGAGGATGAGCTGTTTTCGCTCGGCGACTGTCCGTGGGAAACGGATTTGACCTACGCCCGCGCCACCTGCGAACAACTCGGGGTGCCGCTCGAAGTCGTGCCGCTGCAAAGCGAGTATCGGGAGCAGATCGTCGAGCACGCATTGGCCGAGTTGCGCTTGGGGCGCACGCCCAGCCCGGACATCTGGTGCAACCAGCGCGTCAAATTCGGAGCCTTTTATCAGCGAGTGGCCAACGAGTGCGAGCAAATTGCCTCCGGGCACTACGCCCGCGTCGAGGAAACCGCGGGCGGCTATCGGCTCCGACGCGCTGCCGATCCGGTCAAGGACCAGACCTATTTCCTCTCCAACCTGAGCCAAGCGCAACTCGCTCGGCTCTGCTTGCCCATCGGCCACCTACACAAGCACCAAGTGCGCGCACTCGCCGCGGAATTTGACCTGCCGGCCAAGGACCGCCCCGACAGCCAGGGCATGTGCTTCTTGGGCAAGATCAACTACCGGGACTTCGTCCGCTTCCACTTGGGAGAGGCCCGAGGCGATATCGTCGAGCAGGCGAGCGGAAAAAAGAAGGGCGAGCACCCCGGCTATTGGTTCTACACCATTGGCCAGCGGCACGGCCTGCAACTCGGCGGCGGACCTTGGTATGTAACAGACAAAGACGTCGCCAACAACATCGTGTATATCGCCCACGGCAGCGCGCCGACGCGAACCGGACGCCATGAGCTGATCGCCGAACAAATCCATTGGATCGCCGGAGCACCGGAGCACGGCGCGTCCCACGTCAAGCTCCGGCATGGTCCAGCCCTAGTACCCTGTCAGGTGCAAATGCTCGCGCCGGATCGCGCCCATGTCGCCCTAGCCACGCCCGATCCCGGCATTGCTCCGGGCCAGCACGCCGTGTTCTACGACGGTGAAATTTGCCTCGGCGGCGGTATCATTGCCTAACTTAGTGCTCCTATAGAACGTCCCCCCCACTATGGCGCATCATTATTTTCTTGATGCGCGCCCGATAATGTCGTATCTCTCTACATTATCCATCCGAACTATTGGTGCGGCGCTGAATGGTTCGGCTCTTCCTATACCAAGTTAACCAAGCTGCACCAAGCTACAGATTCGATCCCGGCGGAACGACATATAGGCATATAATCGATTTTTTCTGAAACAGTTTTTTTCTCCATTGGCGGTGTGGTTCCTGCGACCGCGTTATACCTTCGGTGACCGTCACGGAAGGTTGAGGGCGTTGGTCGTTATCAACCTTACTCTAGGAGGGAGAAATGGCAGTCAGGATTATCATTGGCCTGATGGCTCTTGTGGCTATCATTCAGGGTGCGGCAGGTGCTCCGATCGGAGGAGGCATCCTGACGCTCGCGCTAGTCGTTCTGGGCCTGATATACGGGGCGATAGCGATCGACGCCGAGGACGCGACGGCCTACTTGGCAGTCACCATTGCGGTTGGCGCTGCCGCAAGTGCGAACGTGCTGGATCAGGAAATTCTCGACATGCTTGGCGATCGCTTAGACGCCATCGTCGATCAGGCCAGCATCGCTCTATACGCCGGTGCCATCACCATACTCATCAGAAGGACGATCAACCGGCTCAAGGGTTAACAACCACAGGCGGATGAGTGGCTGTAAGCGCAAGTCCGCCTCAAACCCGACCAGCCACGCACAATGCGCGTTGCATCTGCGCAAGTAGGTGCAACGCGGCGTGGCTCGGTGTGTCTGTACCGCTAGACGGCTCGACGTCGCAGCCGACGATCATCCACATCCCTCGCCATCTCAACCATCACTTTAAGCGCCTCTTGTGAGCTTGCCTCGTGATCATCGGGATCCTGTTTCAGTCCCCACGATGAACCCATGATCTTGTCGCAGAAGGCACCCGCCAACATCCGCTCCCCGTTTTCCCCCAACACATCGCTGAAAATCGTCACTGCCTCAAGCAGGATCGCCCGCTTCTCCGCAGCGGTCTCGCCAAATCCCATCGCATTGTTGATAAACCGACCGACGTCCAAACACGAGGCCCCGATGACGCCCTTGGGATCAATCGCCATCCAGCCGCGGTCTGCGTCGGACAGAATGTTCCAGTGATGGAGGTCGCCGTGCAGCAGTATCTGGGGTTCATCCGCCTCCATCAGGATTCCCATCATGGACTCCACGCGCGGAATCTGCTCGATATAGCCCCGCGCTCGCTCGGGATCTTTGCAACTTCTGGCGTCGGCGAATGCACCTCGCATCCAATCCATAAAGTGCGGCAGTGTGTGGTTCGACGGCGGCGGGGTCGCATGTAATTCCTGGAGGATACGCGCCGCAATCTCGCTTTGTTCGCGTGCGTTCTCAACAGAATCTAGCATCTTGCCCGGACGCAGTCGTTCGAGCAGCATGGCGTTGAGCGCTTTGTCGCAGTCGATGAGCCGGTTGATCCCACGGCCCTCGTAGATCGCCAACGCTTCCATC
>JAJEIO010000020.1 GCA_022827835.1 Candidatus Latescibacterota bacterium | reverse complement strand
TTGCCGCACTGGGGCGCCGGTGGGGGTGCCTGCGCGGTTGCGTGTGACGGGCTAGTGTTGGGGCGGTTCGCGAACCGCCCCTACTGCCGGGCCAATCCTACTCGGACTTTTGCGGAGTGTCTGGCGGTTGGGCAAACAAGTCTGACCAGTCCATCCGGCCGGTAAGCTGCATGGTGACAAAGAGCGTGGCGATGCACAGGATGGTAATGGCCAAGCCGGTATAGCCGACGAAGAAGAAGGTGTAGGAGAAGAGTACCAAGTAGATGAATTGGGCCAGCCCCACCTCCACCAAGGCCAGCCGCAGGCCGACTACGAGCCGCATGTAGGAGATGACCAAGAAAACGGACACGGCCGCAGCCAGCAAAAAGGCGTAGTGGATGAGCAAGTGGTCGGCTAGGTAGGCCAAAAGCAAGTGGAAGCTGAAAAAGGCCGCGCCGATGAAGAAGTAAGTCATCGGATGGATGTCGATGCCTTTGACCGCGGCAAAGACGAAGAGGACGAAGAAAAAGAGAAAGAGGGACATGGGCGCGGCTTGGGTCACGTCTTGTACCCAGGGGCCTGGATTGAGGCGAGCAGGCATGACCATGCCGAGGGAGGCTCCAGTGAGCAAGCGGTCGTACTGCCAAGTGAGACGCCAGCCATCGGCGGTGCGCTCCTTGTGAGTGGGTGCTAGGCTTTGGCGCGGGAAGTCGATGGCGTCGAAATCAGTGTGCATGACCAACTCGAAATCGGAGACTTGCTCGACGTGGTCGCCGAAGCGGTACCACCATTCTTCTAAACCCTGCGACTCATAGGAAAGACGGATCTGGCGACTCTGGCCCGGCGCGAAGTGCAACGGCTGTTGCAAGTGTCCTTCTGCCAGCGGCAGCGGGGCGATGGGCTGGCCGTCGATGGATAGGGTGAAATCATCGTACACAGCTTGAGAGGTTGGCAGGGCTAGATCGAACGTCAGGTCGAGGGGGCGGTCGGTCTCGTTGGTCGCATTGTAGGTGGCGTCCAGTTCCACTTGGTAGGTGGAGTACCACAGCAGACCCTTGCGGCGGTGTTCGAGATGTAGATCGACTTGTAGGCGGCTGGCTTCTAGGGGCAGGAGGTGCCGCCGCTCCTTGGAGTGTTCTGTCTCTTGGCCGTCGGGAGTCTGGGTGACGACGGTTTCCTCGGTGGTCCAGTACAGGAGTGGGGCGCGTTGGGACTGGGAGGTGCCCCACAATTGGCCCACCTCGGCTTTGAGTTTGGTGTCTTGCTGATGGGTGCGATGCGAGACGACCTCTGCCAAGATGATCCAGGCGACACTCGTGCAGGCAAAAATGAAGCCGATAGCGGCAATGCGGTATAGCATGGAGCCCTCCTTCAACTGCGTTTGAACGTCTCGCCGATAGCTGAAGTTCCACGTATAGATAAAGTAATCGCCTCAGGGGCGGTCCTCCAGCCAGTGCCGAAAGAAGCCGCGTCTGTCGGTTTGCTTGCTAGACGGAATGCTTGGGGCCGATATTGGGACGCTATGGTTGCGCTGATCATTGCCTTTTTGGTCGCCTTTGTCAGCGGCTCGGTGGCAGCTTCTACAGGGCCGCGAGCTGTTGTAGAGCATTTGGCCTCGTTGGGGTCGCGAGTGGCGGGCTATCCGGGGAGTGCCCAGGCGGCGGAGTATGTGGAGGGGCGGTTGCAGGCGTTGGGGTTGGCGACGCGACGCGACTCCTTTGCAGTGGTGGTGCCGATGGACAAGGGCGGGCGGTTGGAGTGGGAAGATGAGTCGGTCACCTTGTACGCGATGTGGCCGAATGGGATGCGGACTTCGACCGTGCCGCCGGAAGGGTTGCGAGCACCGGCGATTTGGGGCGGCGATGGGGATTGGGGGGATTTTAATGGGCAGGAGGTGGCTGGGCGGGTGGTGGTGCTGGACTTTGCTAGTGGGGACAATTGGCTGAAGGCCGCGTCGTTGGGGGCGCGGGCGGTGGTATTTGTGGCCGCGGATTCTTCTACTACGCAGCAGGCGCAGGGCAAGTACGTGCGGGCACCGTTGGATGTGCCGCGCTTTTGGGTGGAGAAGACCGCTGGAGAGCGGCTGCGGCGGCGGTTGGTGGACGGAGAAGTGGAGGTGGGGCTGTGGGGGCGGATGGATTGGCAGGAGCGGATGGCGTACAACGTGTGGGTGGTGGTGCCGGGGCGGGATGCGGGGACCGCGCGGGAGGAGACGGTGCTCGTCCATGCGTATTACGACGCCCCGTCGGTGATACCAGCGCGGGCACCGGGAGCAGAGGCCGCGGTGAGCGTGGCGGCGTTGTTGGAGGTGGCTGCTCGCTTGCAAGCGAATCCACCGGCGCACACGGTGGTCCTCGCCGCGCTAAGTGCCCACTTCCAGGGGCGACAGGGTATGGTCACTTTTCTCGACAGGCACGCTCGCCGCCAAGAGCACTACGCAGCCCGGCTGGCCGAGCCGCTGAATATTGACCTGTTCATTGGCCTCGATTTGTCTAGCCACGGCGAGCGGGTGGTGCTGTGGAACAACACGGATAGCTACGCACTTAAGCGGTTTTTCGTGCCCTTTGGCCGTCGCTTTACCGAGTACGCGGAGGCACTGGGTCGCGCCGAGGCGGTAGCCAATGGCATCAGCCCGATTCGGGGGATGGATTGGGACAGCTATATGCCTGGAGGCTTAGCTGCCGATGGGGAACTGGCGCTCGAGGCGGGGTTTCCGTCGCTGACGCTGGCGACCGTAGGAGACGCTCGTTTTGCGCTGGATTTACCACAAGATACGGGCGAGCGGGTGGCGTGGGATAATGTGGAAGGACAGGCGGCGTTGGTGGCCGATTTGCTGGCTCATGCGTTGGCCGATACGGCGCTGTTGGCCGGACGAGAGCGGCTTGAGGAGGCGTTGAAGGATCGGCTGCGGGATTTGCGGGTCAAAGCGCGGACGTTTCCCCGGCGCAGTCAGATGCCGGATCGACCGGTGACTGGGGCGCTGGTGGCGGTGCAGGTGGAGGAGGAAGAGCGCAAAGGAGTGCGCAACACGCGCTACTTTCTCACCGATGTCGCTGGGTTGGTGCGGGTGCCCGGGTTGGAGCAGGGGACGTATCCCTTGGCAGTGGCGGCGCTGGACGCCGAGCGGGGGACGATTACTCACGTAGTGGATTTGAGTGAGCGCGCGCAGGCGCACCACGGGAAACCAAGGCCGGATGGCCGCTTGGCCAAAAATGTGCGCTGGCGGCAAAACGAGCAGATCGCCGTGCTCTTTCCCGGGGTGGGTCGGCCCCTGTACGGCTTGGTCGAGCCGCGCCTTTTGCGTGCGTTGAACAAAGTGAAGGTGATGTCGGCGGACGGGGGCGAGCCGGGTCAATACGGGTACGCGCTGGGTTTGAGTAGCATCGGCTCGGTGGGAGTGATCTACGGGCCAACCGATGCTGTAGCCGACGATCGCGTCAAAGTGATTTTGGACGGCCAACTTTTGCTGCTCAACAGCGAGGGCAGCCAAAGCGAGACCGAGGCGCGGGGCCGGGGATTTTTGCTGACCGAGGAGGGCTTTGGGGGAGCGACGCTGCAGGCGGCGCGGGACGTGTGGAACTTGGATGCGGCGCGGCTGGGGGTCCTCAAGGAGCACGGCATTGAAAATCAGCGGTTGACGCGCCTCCACGCGCAGGCGGCGGCAGCCATAGCTGAGGCGGAAGCAGCGGCAGAACAATTGAAGTGGGATGAGTACGTGGCGTGGAGCCGCAAGGCGCTGGGCTTGGAGACGCGGGCCTACCCGGAGGTCTTGGCGACGCTCAACGATGTGCTCGAAGGGGTGATTTTCTTTTTGGCGCTGTTGTTGCCAGCGGCCTTTTTCGGGGAGCGACTCTTGTTTGCCGCGGCCGATATTCGCCGGCAACTCGCGGGCTTTGGGCTGTTATTGCTGGCGATTTGGCTGATTTTGGCGCAGGTGCATCCAGCCTTTGAGTTGGCCGAGCCGCTGGTGGTGCTGTTGGCGTTTGCAATCATGGCAATGGCTGCCTTCGTGCTCTTTATGCTGGTGGGCCGGTTCAATCGCGTCATGGCCCAGCACCAGAGCCAGCAGACGCGGGTCCACGCCCAGGACCTGAGCCGTATGAGCGCGAGTTATGCGGCCTTCATGTTGGGGATTTCCAATATGCGGCGGCGGCCCCTGCGCACCGGTCTGACGCTGGCGACGCTGACGCTTTTGACGTTTACCCTGCTCTCTTTTACCTCGTTTGAACAGCAAATCCGCTATGCGAGTTTCCGGCTGCCACACGCTGGGGCATACCCTGGGATCCTCATCCGCGACCGCGGCTGGGAGCGCTTGACGCCAGAGGCGCTCGACTACGCTGAGTCGCACTTTGGTGGCAGTGGCTGGATGGGGCGGCGCGGCTGGTACGCGACCGAAGGCGGCAAGGGAAGCTGGATCTCGGTGGCCGCGGCAGGGAAGGCAGTGCGGGCCACGGGCTTGTTGGGCCTGACGCCGGAGGAAGCGCAGATCACCGAGGTGAATAAGAGCTTGGTGGCCGGATCGTTTTTTGCCGCGGATGACGAGGCTACCTGTATTCTGCCGCTGGATATGGCTGCGGTGCTGGGCGTTGGGGTTGGGGATCAGGTCGAGGTGTTTGGGCGCGCGCTGGAGGTGCGCGGGATTGCCGACCCGGAGCGGTTGGGTGAACTGCGCGACCTAGACGACGAGAGCCTGATGCCGGCCGATTTTGTCCTGTCGGGCGCAGAGATGCTCCAGCTAGGGGCGGCGCGGGCGGTGGATATTGCTGGCGAGGAGGATCCCAACGAGTTGCGGCCCTTTATTCATCTAGAGCCGCAGCACGTGGTCATCGTGCCCTATCAAACGCTGATCGAGGCCGGCGGGAGCTTGCGCTCGATAGCTGTGCGCTTTCCGGGCGCGACCGACGGGCAGGCGTTGGTCGAGGACTATCTGACGCGGGTTGCGGTCACTTTGTTCGTCGGCTCGCCGGATGGGAGGGTGACTGCTCTGAGTTCAGTGGGGCTGACGGCTGTGCAGGGGTTGGGGGTGCTGGCGATTCCCGCGCTAGTGGCTGCGCTCATTGTGCTCAATGCGATGATGGGGGCGGTGTACGAGCGCCTGCGCGAGATTGGCATCTACTCCTCGGTGGGGTTGGCTCCCTTGCACATCGCGCTGCTGTTTGTGGCCGAAGCCTGCGTCTATGCGGTGCTAGGGACGACGTTGGGCTACTTGCTAGGCCAGGGGTTGGGGAGGGTGCTGTTGGGGCTGGGGCTGTTGCAGGGCTTGACCTTGAACTACTCGTCGCTGGCGGCGATTGGGGCTGCGCTGGCGGTGATGGGGGTGGTGTTGCTATCGACGATCTATCCGGCGCGGGTGGCGGCGCGGCAGGCCGTGCCGGAGGTGGTGCGGCGCTGGCGACCGGACCCGCCCAATGGCGACGAATGGCTGTTTGAGTTCCCCTTCATGCTCGGCGAGGGAGAAGTCGAGGGGGTGTGCGGCTTTTTGGCCAACTACTTTGGGGCCTTTGGCCGAGCGACGCTGGGGGATTTTTACGTCGAGGATATGCAGGTGGCGCAAGCCGATGGCTATCGCCTCTCGTTTGCGCTGTGGCTGGCTCCGTTTGACTTGGGGGTCAGTCAAGAGGTGGTCGTGGAGTTCGTGCCGACCGGAGAGCGTGCGCGGGCGATGGAAGTCCGGTTGCGCCGGCTAAGTGGTGAGCATCACTACTGGCAGCGGCTCAACCTGCGGCTGGTAGAGGCTCTGCGCAAGCAGATGTTGATTTGGTACGCGCTCCGGGAGGCCGAGCGCGTCCAGCACGTGGAGTCGGCGCGGGTGCTGGCGGCCGAGCAAGCCGAGGAGCGCGTAGAGGAACAGGGGGCAGCGGAACAGCCGGCGTCTTTTACTTGGCGGGGATTTGCGGTGGGGACGATGTTGGCCTTGTGCATCGGCATGGGAGCACCCTACGCGGTGATTATGCTGCAAGGGTCGTATATGGCGCTCAACAGCTCGTCGCCCGGGGCGATCTTTCTGTTTTTTGTCTTGGTGGTGGTGGTCAATACTCTGCTGCGGGCGCTGGGTCGCGGCCTCGCCTTGGGGCGGGCCGATTTGGTGCTCATTTACGCGATGATGCTGTTGGCGTCGGCCGTGCCAACGCAGGCGTTTGTCGGCTATCTGATTCCGATCATCAGTGGGCTGTACTACTACGCGACCCCGGAGAACAATTGGGGCGAGGTTTTCTTTCCGCATGTGACGCCGTGGCTGGCTCCGCAGGACCGGCAGGCGATTGTCGATTTGCACGAGGGGTTGTCGCCTGGGGAAGGCATTCCGTGGGGAGCTTGGAGTGAGACGCTGAGCTATTGGTACGTGTTCTTTTTGGTACTGAGCTTTATGATGCTCTGCATGAGTTCCATTCTGCACCGGCAGTGGTCGCAGCACGAGCGGCTGGCTTACCCCATGGTGCAACTGCCGCTCAAGATGGTGGAGGAGGGCCGACCGGGGTTTAAGCTGGGGCCGCTTTTTAAGCAGCGGCTGTTGTGGATCGGCTTTGCGGTGCCGTTCGTCCTGCTGTCGCTCAAGGGGCTGCACTACTACTTTCCGGCGGTGCCGCTGCCGATCCAGTCGGCTGGGCAACTGCCGTGGGTCGGCAATAAGCTGGGGTTAGACTGGGTGTACGCGTGGATCGGTTTTTTCTATTTGGTCAACCTAAACATTTCCTTTTCAATTTGGTTTTTCTACCTCTTCAACAAGGCGCAAGAGGGGATTTTTACCTCGTTGGGCATTGCCAGTACCGAAAAGCTCAGTCTCTACTCCTACTCGCAGACCGCGGATCTGACGCACGAGGTGATGGGGGCGTGTTTGATTTTCGTCGCCTACACCTTGTGGATGGGGCGGCGGCACTTGGGGGCGGTGTGGCGCAAGGCGTGGCGCGGCGATCCGACGGTAGATGATGCGGGGGAAATGCTTTCCTATCGGGTGGCGGTCTTTGGCTTTTTGGCCAGCCTGCTCTTCGTGGGAGTGTGGCTGTGGGCGTCTGGGGTGCCGCTGGCGATTTTGCCGCTGTTTTTGCTGGTGTGCTTGCTCTTCTACGTGTTCGTCACGCGGGCGGTGGCCACGGCCGGGTTGGCGACGGCGCGCTCGCCGATGGTGGCGGCGTTTTTCGTCATCTCCGCGGTCGGCGCACCGGTGATTGGAGCCAAGGGGCTGACGGCCCTGACTTTTACGTACGTTTGGCAGTCTGAGATGCGGCTGTTTCCGATGATTGCTGCGGCTAATTCGCTCAAGCTGGCCGAGGCGGTGGTTGGCTCTAAGAGGCGGCTGTTTTGGGGGATGGCGCTGGCGTTAGTGGTGAGTTTAGCTGGGGCGACGTGGGTTATTTTTCAGGTGTGCTACGAGCACGGCGGGATCAATTTGCATCCGTTTTTTATGACCCGTCAGGCCAATCGCACGTTTACCGATATGGCGCGGCCGATCGTCGATCCGCTACCAGCCGATATGCGCGGTTGGTTGTTTACCGGGATCGGCGGACTCTTTGAGGCTGTGCTGTTGTGGGGACATCATCGTTTTTACTGGTGGCCGTTGCACCCGCTGGGGTTTATCGTCAGCGTCGGTTGGCTGGCTAATCAGGTGTGGTTTTCGGTGCTCATCGCGTGGGCGCTCAAGCTGGGCATTGTCAAGTGGGGTGGGATGCCGCTCTACGAGCGGGCTAAGCTGTTTTTCCTAGGGCTGATCTTGGGCGAGGCGACCGCGGCCGGATTGTGGCTGTGTATTGACGGCGTGTTGGGCGAGACCGGGCATTTTCTGTCATATATGTGAGGCAAACCCCTCAGCAGCGCACTACATCCTCGACGTCTTCGACTGGCAGGGTATCTTCGTGCAGGGGCTGCACTGCCCGTCCCCACGCCGTCAGCACTTGTGCATTCCGCGTCAGTTCGGCGCTGCGTTGAGCCACTTGTTCGGGGTCCCAAGCCGCGTAGAGTTGGTCGAGCAGATGTTGCCGCACGGCAGCGTAGGCATCATCGCTGCCCAAGTCGTTCCATTCCCCTGGGTCGTCCGCCAGATTGAACAGAGCAGGTGGGGTGTCGTCGTGGTATTTGTAGAGTTTCCACGGTCCCTGCCGGATCATGCGCGAAGGAGAATCGCCGCGCGAGGCCCCCAGTTCGCTGAAGGTAGTATCGGGGCGGGTGTCATCTGCGTGGCCCTGTAGTTCGCGCCACAGAGAATGGCCGTCGGCTGCGGGCAGAGGCTCGCCTTCGGCCACCTCTACGGCGGTGGGTGCCCAATCGAGCAAATTGCACAGCACTGGATTCTCCACGCCCGCTGGTATCACGCCGGGCAAACGGGCGATGAGAGGGACGCCGACCGAGCCTTCGTAGTAGTTGCTCTTCCACCAGCAGCCGTGCTCGCCGGCCATTTCGCCGTGGTCGCTGGAGTAGATCACCAAGGTATTGTCGCGCAAGCCAGTCGCGTCGAGTTGGTCGAGGAGTTGGCCGACTTTGCGGTCGAAGTATTCGCACAGACCAAAATAGGCCGCGCGCGCCACGCGGATGCGCTCTTTGGGCAGCGGCTCGTCAATGAGACGGCGCTTTTTGAAATTGGTCACTGCCTCCGGCTCCCCAGTCGGGTCGGGTTGCGGCACATCGACGCGGTCGTAGTAGTAATCGTATAGATCCTTGGGGGCGAAGAATGGGCAGTGTGGCAGTACAAAGCCTGCTACTGCGGCAAAGGGCTGGTCGCGCGCTTGCGCCTTTTCCGCCAAATAGGCGCAAGCCGCCTCGGCGACGCGGTCGTCAAAGGATTGATAGGTGGTGCGGCCGTACCCGGCTATTTCGACGCATTCGCGGGTTTGGCCCGAGGTGCTGGCGGGAATGTTTTTGAACATGGGTCCGCCCTGTCGGGCCGCACCCGGATGCAGAGCGCTGTACTCGCCGATGGGTCGGCGCTCAAAGCCGTGGCGCTGGTCGGGACCGACAAAGTGCATGCGGCCAATCAGCGCGGTCTCGTATCCAGCCGCGCCCACGGCATGGGCCCAAGTCGGCAGCGCCGAGTTGAGGATGTGATCGTTGCCCCAGACTTGATTGGCGCTGGGCCGCCGCCCGGTCATAAAGGCCATGCGCGCTGGCACGCACAAAGGCGAGGGGGTGTACGCATCGGCAAAGCGCATGCCCTCGCTGGCCAAGCGGTCGAGATGCGGGGTGCGCACCAGCGGGTCGCCGTAGCAGCCGAGGTGGAATTTGCTGTGCTGGTCGGAGAGGATGAAGAGGATATTGGGACGGTCCATGGATGGAGTCCTGGGGAAGGGTCAAACAGCGGGGCTTGTTTTTGCAAAACTGTGAAGATGGGGGTCTAAGCCGTTATGTTGCCTCTTGAAGAAGGGCTAGCCCCACCTCATCGACCTCTACTCGCACGACCTGAAGACCTTTTTCGCGCAGTTTTGGCAGTACCGATTCTAGGGCTGCCTCGAACGACGTGGCTTCCACAGTACAGTGCGCAATCGGTGTCCCGGATTGTATAACGAGAGTAAAGTCCAAGACATTTTCTGGAGCTGCCCCATTGTCATCAAAGTATTCATAGAGTTGGTCGGTCGCATCCAGATCGGGCTCAGTCGCAAGCGTAAGCATAAACTCATAGGCTCGCATCGTCTTCAGCTCCTAAGTAGTATGTACACAGACATCGACATAGCGTCGAAACTTGCGTGCATGGATGGTCGGATTCCTAGGGGTAGAGTGAATATAGAAGATATGTCCTGCTCGACTCCGTTCCGGGCAAAGTGCTCGTCCCCAAATATGTGCCCGTGGCTCGGCCTTTTCAATACGCCAACCTTTCGACACAGCGTATGCGATTGCTGCGCGAATGTCTTTATTGGGATGGCGCGGAATCTCAAGCATAACGTGGAATTTAGTGAAAAATGTGAGGAAGTGCATTCTAAGGTTCCTCGACGCGGAGCAATTGGTCGGCGGCGACGTTTTCGAGGGTTTGCACTTGACCGGAAGGCCAAGTGATTTCCACGCGGGCGTGGGTGGCCGTTCCCAAGCCGAAGTGCAGCCGTGGGTCGTGGCTGGAGAGATAGCTGCCGCCCGATTGGCGCTCCTGTGTCTGCCGGACGCCGCCAGCAGTGACGGCTACGCGGGCACCAAGGGCATCGGGATGGGTGCGACCAGTGAGGAAGATTTGCAGATAGTGGTGGCGGTTGCCGCTGTCGTTGCGCAACAGGCGCGGTGGGGCGGCCACGGTGGTGACTAGCAGGTCGAGATCGCCGTCGTCGTCGTAGTCGGCCACGGCCGTGCCGCGCCCGACATTGGATTGGGCAAAAGCTGGTCCCATACTGGCAGAGACGTCGGCGAAGTGTTGGCCGTCCTCGTTGCGGAATAGCTGGTTGGTCTGGCGGTAGGTCTGAGTCGAGTCCCATTCGGCGACCACGTCCATGACGTGTCCATTGGCAACAAAGAGGTCGAGATCGCGGTCGTTGTCGTAGTCGAGGAAGCGGGTGCCAAAGCCGAGGGGCCGGAGCGATGCCTCGCCCAGCCCAAGCCGCCCAGAGGCAATGGCGAACTGGCCTTGGCCGTCGTTTTGGTAGAGCGTGTTGGTCTCAAAGGCAAAATTAGTGACGAAAAGGTCCATATCGCCGTCGCGGTCGTAGTCGCCGAAGTCGGTGCCCATGCCGGCCTCGGCGTGGCCGTGTTCGTCGTAGCGGGTGCCGGCCGCCAGCCCGACCTCGGCAAAAGTGCCGCGCTGGTTCTCGTAGAGAAAGTTCATCGTCCCGTCGTTGGCCACGTAGAGGTCTGTGTCGCCGTCCAAGTCGTAGTCGGCAAAGGCTACACCGAGGCCACGGCCTTCTAAGGTGATGCCGGCCGGGTCGGTGACGTCGGTGAAGCGGTTGCCGTCGTTGCGGTAGAGGATGTCGCCGATTGGGGCATAAGCGGCTGGCTCGCAGTAGGAGCGGGTCTTGCCGACCTTGCAGACGATATTGGCGTCGAGGCTGAAGTGAACGTAGTTGGCGACGAAGAGGTCGAGGTCGCCGTCCAAGTCGTAGTCGAAGAAACCGGCACTGGTGCCCCACCGTGGGTCTTCGACGCCGACCTTATTGCGGGTAAAGGTGCCGCTGTCGTTGCGGTAGAGGACGTTGGGGCCGTAGTTGGCGACGAAGAGATCCTGATCGCCATCGCCGTCGTAGTCAGCGGCCGAGACCCCGAAGCCGTAGCCCGGGTCGGCTGCGGCGGTGGGGCCGCTTGCGTTGCGGAAGGTTCCTTGCCCCTGATTTTGGTAGAGGTGATTGCGCGGTAGAGGGTCGGGGGGAAGCCCTTCTAGGTAAGTGCCATTCACTAGATAGAGGTCGAGGTCCCAATCGCCGTCGTAGTCGAGGAAGGCGGCTCCAGCGCCGAATGTTTCGACGTAGTAGTACTCCCCGGAAAAGCCGTTGAAATGGGTAAAGTCCAAGCCGGCGTCCCGGCCGACATCGACAAAGTGGATCGAGGTGGTGGACGCAGGAGGCTCAGCGGTGCAACCACCCAACAGCGCGAGGACGATCAACCACGGCCACGAAGTGCTCACAGCAGATGCGCCAGGATCACTGCGAGCAATAAGCCGAGCGCGGCCCAGCCCAGCAGGATTTGGAAGGTGGCAAGGAGTTTGAGCTTGCCGGTCGCGTACCAGGGACAGGGATCCGTGCGGGTGAAGGTGTGGATGCTGAAGCCGATGCAGTCGGCGAAGGTGGGACGTTCGTCGCCGTTGGCGGACCGCAGAGTGCTAGGGGCTAGCCGGTAGATCAGCGCCCAAAGGAGGATGCTGCCGAGGATGCAGAGGACGAGTTGTAGCGGGGAGGTGCCATAGCGGGAACAGAGATTCCACAGCTCTAACCCCCAACGTTTGGGCGCGGCCCAACTAAGGGCGCGGCGCTGACGGTCTAGGCGCTCGACCTCGCAGGCTATAGCGTCGTCTTTTAGTCCTTGGGCGAGAAAGTGGTGCCGCAGGCTGTTGTAGGCCGGGTCGAGTGTGGCGAACGACACCGAGTCGGCAGTGGCTAGCCGGTGGCGCACGTGCGCCCAACGGACGCGAAGGCGCTCGAAATAGGCTTGCTGCAAGTAGAGTTGGGCGCTTGCGGCAAAGGTTGAATCGGCTTGGGTACTTGGGTGCAGATCGAGGGTGCCGATAGCGGCGCGGCGCAAGTCGAGGGAGCGATTGAAAAAGGCGTTGAAACGCAGGGTCTGAGCCTGGACGCCGCTGAAATCGGCCTCTTTGCGGAAGTAGCTGCCGCCAAAGTTCACACGGGCGAAAGTTGTATTGGTGAAGTGGGCGGCTTGGGCGAAGGTGAAGTCAGCGAAGTGAGCTTGGTCGGCGAAGGTGGCTCGGTTGAAGGAGATCTCCCCGTCGGCACGGGCCGCTGCAAAGTCGGTTGTGGCGAGAAACTGGTTTCGCCAGAAGAGGGCGCGTTCGGCAAAGCGGGCACCGGCAAAAGAAGCCGGGCCATTCCACCGGGCGTCCTTAAAGGAAGCGACACCAGTGAAGCGGGCGTCGGTAAAGTCGGTCTGACCGGCAAAGTGGGTGCCTTCAAAGTAGGCAGCGGTCGCAAAATGGGTACGAGTGAAGCGGGCGGCACCGGCGAAGCGAGCGTTGATAAACGAATTGGGGCCAGCGAAATCGCCGTCGGCAAAGTCGGCGTCGGCACCAAAGACTGCCTGTTTGAAGTTGAGGTGCTTGTCGGACCGGCTTGCGCGCAGGCCGAATGCGCTGTGGAAATGGGCATTTATCAGTGAGAGGCCACCGGCAAATGTAATGCGCTCGCCCTGCACTGGAGCGAGAAAGATCACGTTGTTGAGAGTGACCTCGTCGAAGAAGAAGACGTCGTCGAGATGAAAAGAGGCGCGCACGGTGTCGATACCGGCAGTTGGGGCGTAGAGAGGGCCGACGACCGCGGTGGCGCGGAGGTGGATCTGCTCTTTGGCCCGTTGTAGGCGAGAGAGCAAGTCAGCCGCCGGAAGCAGGGCGTAGGTCTGGTCGGCGATGGTGGTGTCGGCGCGGTCGGCGCGTGCGCCGAATGGTATTAGGAGAAGGCAGCAAAGCGCCCACAGGGGGGAGATCATCAGCTTTGGGCGGCGGTGTACTGCTTCAAATGATCTTCGCGAATGGTTATCGGATAGATTTTGCGCAGACTGCGCACGTATTCGACGTAGCGGTTCTGAGCTTTGTCGATGAGCACGTAGGCTCGGGCGCGTCGTTCTGAATCTTCAGTATAGGGGATGTGTTCGCGTTGGCGATCCAAGACTTTGAAAACCGAATAGCCTCGCTGGGTGCGGACTGGGCCGCCCACTTGGCCGACCTCGAGATCTTGGGCCAAGTCGGAGACACCGGGGAAGAATTGCTCGGTGTAGATATTGAAATTGATGCGTCCGTTGTGGTGGAGGGCTTCGGCGCGTTCGCTGTGACGCACGGCGAGGGTTTCGGCCTCGGCTTCAGTGGCTTGTGCTAGCTCAGTAAACAGATGCTGAGCTAGCGAGTCGCTGGAGACCAGAATTTCGATGGCGACGGTGGTCGTGGGTTTGGTGAATTTCTCCGGGTGCTCGTCATAGAAGGTGCGAGCCTCTTCTGGAGTGACCGACAGGTGCTGGTCAACCATGATCTTGCGGAGGCCGGTTACCATAAGTTCTTGGCGTTTGGCGGCGATGCTGGCGCGGAACTCGGGGTCTTGGTCCAGCCCAGCGTTGATGATTTCAGACATGAACAGGTGTTCGGGGATGACTCGGCGGTCGAGCAAGTCCGCGGCGCGCTCGGTGTCGATCAGCATTTGCGGCGCTATTCTCATCTGGCGGATGGTCTCGACGAATGTTCTCAAGCCGATGGGGTCTCCTTTGCCAAAGGTGCAGACAGGTAAGGCCGCGTCGTCCTCGGTGGGGGTGAACTCCTCGCCAGTGAACTGACTTATGCGCTCGGCCAATAGGGCGAGGTTCTGCAACTGCGGTTGGGGATAGTAAACGCCCCGCAGGGAATCGAGCATGGTTTGCAGGCGCTGGTTGCGCTGGGCGATGAGCAATTCTTCGCGGATGCGGGCCTCGGAGGCTTCGAGCGGTGCTGGGATTTCGTCGAGCACGGTGAAGATGGCAAACTTTTGCTCGCGGGCTACGAGCATCGACACTGGCGGGGCAATTTCGCCGATTTCTAGGTCGGCTACTTTGGCTACGACTTCGGGCATGAGTTGGTCGCGCAACTGGTACAGTCCGGTATCGCCGCCGCGCTCGGCGCTTTCGCGATGGACCGAGTGGGTGCGGGCTAGTTGGTGAAAATCGGCACCATCTTGGAGCTGCTGGTAGAGGGCGTTGGCTTCTTCTTCGGTATCGACCATGATGCCGCCGAGGCGGATTGAGCGGTCGCGGCGGGTTGCGCGATAGTGGGCATCGACCATTTCCTCGGTGATGTTCAGCTTGCTGATGATTTCTCGTTGCTCGTAGAGACGCAAGATGCGCGAGCGTTCGTAGTTGGTCAGCTCGTCGATAAACCAGGTCATATTTTCGATGTTGGACGCCTGGGCTTCTTGTAGGAGTAATTCCTTGTCGATCAGGCTGTTGAGCAGATTGCGGGCGACGGCCAGTGGCGTGTCCCCTTCGCGCATACCTTCGGGGATCAGGGAAGAGAATTCGGCGAATTCAGCCGCAGTAATCGGCTTGTCGCCGACCTCGGCGACTACGAGTTCGCCCGGCGAGGACGGCGATTGCTGCTGACTTTCGCAGGCGGCGAAGAGCCAACTGAATAAGAGCAAGGCGTTGAGATGCTTCATTTTCATGGTACTGGGCTACTCCTAATTTTGAGAAAAAGAAAAAACGAATATAAAGAAAAAGGGGGGGAATGAAAGTAAAGCGCCGGGGCGATAGGATGAGGCAGGGTTTGCAAGATGCTTGCGGCGTTAATGGCTATTGATTATAAATAGTTGGCCAACTAGGAGATTGCGCAGTGGTAGGCGGCACATAATGCCTTTAATAATAAAGAACTTATTGCATTTTCGAATCTGAACTCACTTATCGACAAACTTTTGCCTATGAAACGCGCCAGCGTATATGCTCTCTTATTGTGCCTACTCGGAGGCTGGTCGGCTGCTGCTGAAGTTGTGATCGTCGGCGGCGAAGGCGGTCTGGATTGGGTCAGCGGTGGTGGGGAGATTCAAGCTACGGTCATCCGCAGCGCGACTTCGGTGGAAAATACCAACGCGCCCGGCGGGGTCATCGACTTCAATGCCGAGGGGTTCAGAAATTGGATTTTTCCCCAGCGCGCTGATACTACGCTCAATATCGCCGTTGGCGCTAATTCCGAAGCCCGCGGCGGCTCGATCACCTCGCCCAATACCATCAATATCCGGCCGGAATTGCCCAGTATCATCGACAATGATGGCGAGACGGCGCTGGATTTGCGCGCTAGTGCTGGTGGCCAGAGCGCGCGCGTGTTGGGCATTATCATCGATCTGGACTTAGGGGCCCGCTTCGGGATCAATCGCTTCAAGTTTTTTCCCCGCAATGCCGACCCGGCGTTTCCCGCTCCGGCATTTCCATACCAGAACGATTTTATGCGCGCCTTCGAGATATTTATCAACGACGGTACACCCGAGACTCAGCGAGAGGGAGTGCCCATCCGCGAGACTGTGGTGCTAGTCAACCAAAACGAAGACCCGGTAGTTGACGTGCGGATCCCGCCCCAGTACGTGCGGTTCGTGCGGCTCAAGTCGCTGACGTCAACGGGCTTTGACTTGGCTGAGTTTCAAGTCTTTGGCACAGGCTTTGTGCCCGAGGCCACATATATCTCCAATGTCTTTGACTTCGGCGACCTGTCGCTGTTTGGAACGCTGCGCTGGGTCGAGCAGAAGGCGGGCGACAGTGGGCTATCTCGGGTCTTGATCCGCACCCGTACTGGCAACGACCCGCAGCCGGTCGAATACAACAAAATTCGCCCGGGCGAGCAGATCTTCCGCCTGGGCGGTGGATCCAGACAGACGGGGACCACGGCTCGTGGCGACGAAGTGCCGTGGAAATTCGCCGCTGACGTCGAAGATGCCGAGTTAAAAACCTTGGTCGAGACAGTGCTCGACAACGAGGATGTAGATTTGCGCGAGGCACTGCAGATATTCAAGGATCTGTCGCTGGAGCAGCAGGAGCAGATCTCGCTGACGGCCACTGACTTCGGTCGGTTGCGCAATGAAGACAAGGGCAATATCCGCAACGACGTGACCAACTGGAGCGCGTGGTCGCCGCCCTATCCGGTCAGCGCGCTGGTTGAGTCGGACGCCGATTTGGCCGACGCATTGCAAGGGGTGCCGGTGGTTTCGCCGAGTCCGCGGCGCTATTTTCAGTTCGCAATTGAGTTCTCTAGCGACGAGTTCGAGTCAGCCACTGGCGTTGGGGGGATTTCCTTTGAGGTACTGCCTTCGCCTTTTGCCGAGGAGTTAATCGCCGAGATCGTCCCGCGCCAAGCGGCGTTGGGCGAAAAAACGGACTTTACCCTCGCCGTGTTGAGCAAACTTCGCCCGGGACTCGACCGCGGCTTCAATCGGCTACAGATTGATACCCCGCTCAAGGTCGAAAACGTGGGACTGATAGAGATCCGGCGGTCGGACGGCACAACGACTGAGGCCGACTTCAGCGGTGCGGCACTCGACCAGTTGCCGTTCCTGCGCGGCGACTTTGCGGTGGTTGAGGCCACTGACAACAGCTTCATTTTTGAGTTCCCAATGGTCGCCGAGGATGGCACTGAGGTGCGAGTGACCTTCGACAATGCGGTGCTGCGCTTCGGCACGACCTTTACGACGCGGGCGTTCAATTCGGGTGAGGAAGTGCAGATTGCCCAAGATGTGGTATCGGGTAATGCCGCCGATTTGGGTGAAGCCGATCCGGACTTACAGCCTTTGGGTACGCCTTTCAGCGGGAACCTCTCGGTGGCCGTGCCGATCGTCGGAGACTTGCTGGTCAACGTGCATGCGGTCCCCGGGGCCTTTAGCCCCAATGGGGATGGCATAAACGACCAAGCTACGATTCAGTACGACATCACCAATATCGCTCGACCAACCGATGTAGAAATCGTGGTGCGCGACTTGGCAGGGCGCCCGGTGCGGCAGCTCTACCGCGGACTCGACAGCAGCGGACGCCACGTTCGTCCTTGGGACGGCAAAAACGACGCCGGGGAGGCAGTGCCGCCAGGCAACTATCTGTTCAGCGTGACGCTGGACGCTGGCACTGGCCAGGAACGCGGCGTTGGCATGGTCAGCTTGGCTTATTGAGTATTGAGGTACTTATGGAACGAGGGAGAGCAGTGTTGAAAGCGATGCGAAGTCTTGCAGTGATCGGCGCTTTACTTGGCCTAACTCCGGCGCATGGGCAGGAGGACTACCAGAGTCGGTTAGGGGTACAGCGCGGCGGTGCGGTCAGTTTTGAGCCTATTGGCCCAGGCGTGATATTTGGCGCACTCGACCCGACGGTCAAAAAGTGGTACGTGCCGCAGGAACTCTTCGTGGACTATGGCTGGCGTCAGTGGGAGTACTCCAACTACGCCCGCACCCCGTATGAGCGCTACGTCAACACCACCCGCGAGGGCGATTACTTCTACGATGTGTACGGCAATTTCACTACCCATGGTTGGCTGATCTACGACTGGCGTCAGGATCAGCCGTTGCCCTTGGGCAGTGGCATCTTCCAGGGTTCGCGTTTTAATACTTGGTTCAACGCGGTGACCATCAGCGGCGATTCGCAGGGTCAGTACAACTACGCGATCACGGTTGGCGACCGGATTCGCACGACGCTGACGCCGATGACGTTTTCCAAGCCGGACTTCAACGGGGTACAGATCGATTTTGCCTCGGATAAGTATCAGGCGACGATCCTCGCCTCGCGCATCAGCGAGCCGATCCGCGGCTCCTCGCAGGGCCTCGGCGGCAGCACTGAGCCGGTTTCTCAGACTAATACGACCTCGATGTTTGGTGGGCGGGCGACGTTCCAGGTCGGAGACTTCATCACGCTGGGGGCCACACTAGTCGATGCTCGCAACGCCAATACTACTCTCGATCTCTTCGCTGGCGACTTGGTCGCCGGTAGCCTCACCGCTGGCCAGAGCACGACACCGCTGACGGCGATTGCGGTGATTCTGAGCGACGACTCGCCGGAAGACGGCGAGGGGGGCGCGGCCCTGTTCAGCCACGAGGTGCGGATCACTAGCCGCGACTTTGACACCGGCAAGGAGACGGTTTCTACTTTGCAGGAGGTGGTCCGGCCTGGCTCCGAATGGCCGGTCATCTTCGGCGGGTTCCGGCGTCCGGGCTTTTTGGCTGCGGACGGCCCGGAGCGGATCATCGTCAACTACGACTTCAACGATCCGGCCTACGTCGGCCCAGACCCGACGACGATTGTCGGAGTGGACTTCAACTACGTAGTGGCCAACGACTTCAAAGTCGAATTGTGGTCCGACCGCCAGACGGGCCAGCGGGCGGTACCGGCGGCCCCGTTGACCAGCGAAGTAATCGACAACAGCCAGCCAGCCTTCGTGGTACTGCGGCGCGCCGAGGGCAACGTGAAGGACATCTCCAATTTGCAGCGGATCAAGTTCGACTATGGCTTGCCGACTGCCAACCTAATCGGCGGCTTTACCATTGAGGGGGCCGATGCCTTCGGCTTTGACTTCTACGGCGAGTGGGACCGCAACAAGCGCTATGCTCAGTACCCCAATGCCGCGCTGTTTAACGAGGGGAAGAAACACGCGATCTCTTCAGAGTCATCCGACGCCTGGTACTTCAGCGCCTCGCGCGATGACTTTCCCTACTTCCTCTATGGCGAGGCCTACGCCATTGATGAAGCCTATTCGACCACTACCTTTTTGGTCAACGCCAACGGCGATGTGCAATACGACAATAGCCAGCGGCACTTCTACGAGTTTGTCGATGACAACGACGATCAAGATCGCTACCCCGATTGGGTTCGCTTCGGCACGATCAATGACCGGGCAATCTACCCAGGTTGGGACCAGAACAACGACTTCATCTCCGACTTCAACCAGAACGACAACGCCACTGTAGGCAATATCACTCCCGACTACGAGGAGCCGTTCCTGCGCTACAATGTCGATCGGCCGGAGTTTCTCTTTGGCATTGACCTCAACAACAACAATTGGATTGACCGCTTTGAGGACGATGACTTACCCGACTTTCCCTATAAACCTGATCGTCGGGGATTCAATGTCTTTGGTGGGGTGCACCTGCTACCGGAGGCTCGGCTGATTGTCGGCCGCACCGATGAAGAGTCGCAGACAACCGACGCGACCAACGCGACCAACTACGCGATGTTCACCTTTGACAAGAACTACGCGGGCTTGGGACGCCTGCGGGTCTTCGATATGATCAAACAGGCCAAGGATACTATCCCCGATGCCCGCCGCGAGCCTACGCCCTTTGAGGGTGCACCGATCCAGCCCGTAGTCCGCGATATTCTCCCGGCGCAGGATACTTGGATCAACACCGCCTTTGTGCAGTTCGACTACAAGGGTCTCGAGGGCTTGAACGTGGTCAATAAGCTCAAGTGGGAGACCTTCCGCCAGAACCAAGCCGAGACCCGCGACGCCAACGGCCGCCTGATGGAGGACAACTCCAGCTTTTTTGGCTTGATCAACAAGGTTGACTACACCTACGGCTTGGGGCGTTTGGACTTGCAGCCGAGGTTCAAAAGCGAGCTTCTGCGGCAGACGGCCTTTCTCGTTGCAGAAGATGATCGCGAGGAATGGACGGCGACGGCGCAGTTGATCGCGACCTTGCCGGTACTGCGCCACACGATTATTCAGGCCGGGCTAGAGCAGTTGTGGTTCAGTGACCAGAGCACGGACGAGAATGCGCTTATTGCCTCGGGTCGCCAGCAGGAGACAGGTGACCTGAGCTCGACCAATGTCGCCGTGCAACTCTCGACCACTTCGGATTATCTGGGCTACCGGCTGACGACCCAGATTGGTCTGCGCTATGGCCGGATTCTTACCGAACAGGTGATTGAGGATAGCGACCGACCGGGGACCTTTGTGATTAGCGACGAGAGCAGCAACGAGACGACCAGTTTTATTACGGTCTTCGCTGGGCTAGAGTAATATGAGACGGGAGCGAACGATGTCGAGGCGCACGGCGATTTTCGTCGTCGTCCTATCCTTGGCGCTAGGCAGAGCGGAAGCCCAGGACATGGATTACGGCAACCGCCTAGGGTATCGCGTGGCCGAGCAGGTGCGCTACTCCTCGGTCGGCGCAGCGGTTGATATGGACGTGCTAGACCCGACGGTTATGCGCTGGTACATGCCACAGGAGCTGTTCAGTGAGCACGGGCGTCGCCAATGGAGCTACACTAACTACGCCAGAGAACCCTACCGCCGCTACCTAGACCGCAATCTCGATGGCAACTACTTCTACGACGCCTACGGGGATTTTATCACCCGCGGCTACCTCGTCTACGATTGGCGCCAGACCCAACCGCGTGCTTTCGAAAGCAGTTCAATCACCAAGACAGGCCGCTACGCGGGCTGGTTTGACCGCTTGATTATCACCTCAGACCAAACCAGTACTTATAGCTATTCGATTATCGTCGGCGACGAGATCCGCACCACGTTGACGCCGATGACCTTCAACAAGGTCGGCTTCAACGGCGTGGTGACCAGCTTCGCAGCGGGGCGAACCCGAGCTACGGGTCTGTTTTCGCGGGTGACCCTGCCCATCGTCGATATTGACGCGGATGTCCCGACGGCCTCGTTGGAGAATTTTTCCAACTTGGCGGCTGGCCGTTTTGAACTCGACGTGGCCGACCAAGCGACCTTGGGGCTAACGTTGGTCAATGTCCACAACGGCAATGGTGCGCGCGAAAGTTTTCAGGGCAACCCACTCAAAGGCCAGTTGACTTCGGGTCAACTCGACCGCCAACTAAACCTGCTGGTAGTAAGGCTTGCGGATGATTCGCCCGAGGATGGCGAAGGGGGGGCGGTGCTCTTCAGCGACGACGTGGAAATTACTACTACCCTAATGCGCGAGGTCTCAGTCGGCGATAGCGTACAGCTAGTAGCGCGCGACACTACCATCATTGGCAGCGGAATAGGTTTTCGCCCGGTGCGCGATGGCGGTGAACTGCGCGATGGCTTCTTGCGTGCCGATGGCGCTGAGAGCATCGTGCTCAAGTACGTGCTCGCACCCGAAGATGATGCCTCTGAGGAAGGCTCCCTGCGCTTGCTTTTGCAGCAGCATTTAGGGCTGACTTTGGCCGAAGCCGCCGACGCGATTACCGCCGTCAAAAACGTGAGATTCCGCTTGGTGCTGGCCAACGATTACCGGGTGGAGGTGTCGTCTGATCGCCAGACCAACCGCTCGGGCCAGCCCCAGTTCATCGTCATGGAGCGGGCACCGGGCAATATCAAGAACGAACTCAATCAGCGCGAGGTCGTCATCGACTACGGCCTGCCGACGGCCAGCCAGATCTTCGGGGCCAGCGCCGAGTTGCGCGACTTTTTCGGCTTCGACTTCTACGGCGAGTTCAACGTCAGCAATCAATACCGTCAATACCCTGCGATCAACCGCAAAAAGCACGAGAGCTTCTCGGGCATCGTCGATGACGAGACCGCACTTGGCTGGATGTTCAACTTGGCGCGAAAGTCCGGTCCGTGGCTGCTCTTTTTGGAGGGCTTCGGCATGGATGAGACGTACTCTACCAGTGTGCTGCCGGTCGATGGCCGCGGCGTGGCCGACTACTCGCCCGAGGCCACCAACCTGCTCTACGACTTCGTCGACGACAACGACGACCACGACCGGCACCCGGACCAATTGCGGATTTTTCAGGGAAGCTTGATTCCGCCGCATACGACCTCGATCAGCAACTTCACGGTGACTTCCGAGGGCGTGGCCGATCCAGCGGTTTTCCCCGGCTACGACGAAAACGGCGATTTCATCTCGGATTTCAACCAGAACAGCAACGGCGACCGGGAGAATCTTTTTCCCGACTATGAAGAGCCTTTCCTGCGCTATCACTCGGACCGGCCGGAGTTTCTTTTTGGCATTGACTTAAATAACAACGGCTGGGCCGAGCGCTTTGAAAACGACGACTTGCCCGATTACCCCTACAAAAAGGACCACTGGGGCTACAATACCTACGCCCGAGTTCAAGTCAACCCAGAGATGCGCCTGATGGGCGGTTTCCTCTATCAGGACCAGCGCGAGACCAATCGCCGCAATGAGACGGCCTATGGAATTTTGACCTATCAGCGGGCTGGGCCTACTTGGGGTAGCTTGCGGGTCTATGACATGCTCAAAAGGGCTGAGGACACCATCCCCGACCCGCTCTCACAGTGGATTATACCCGAATTGGAGTTGGGTAGCGTCGTCGAAGAGGTCAGCGGGCGCAACGTTCCCGTACCCGATCTTCTGGCCGCCGAGGACACTTGGATCAATACGTTCTATGCCGACTGGGAATACAAGAGTCCGCGACGCTGGGCTACGCGGCACCGCTTTAAGTGGGATTGGTGGCGTCAGCGAGATGCGGATGTAGTCTTTGCCCTCGACGAAACCGGGGAAAGGATGCTCGATGCGGAAGGGGATCCGGTGGTGCTTTTCGACCCGCTCGGTCCGGAGGGGCGCAATGGCCGTAAGACTTCGGGTTTTATTGGGCTAATCGACAAAATTGACTACGCCTTTAACTGGAGACAGTTGTGGCTTTCGCCTAGGTTCAAAAGCGAATTTCTGCGCCAGGTACCATTTAACCGAGACTTGGCTGAGCGGCGCTCTTGGGACGCTTTGTGGTCGTTCTTGGTGCGTTTCCCACTCTTAGTGAGCTCTAGTGTTGACCTCGGCGTTGAACAGCGCCAGTTCTACAACCTCATAGGCGACGAGGATAAACTGGGGGCGGGGGAGCGAACCGGAGATTTCAGAGGCACAGTCTTGGCCGTACAGCTGACCAACCGCAGGGATTACTTGGGCTACGAACTCACTGCTCAGCTCGGCATACGTTACGACCGACGTGCGATCGAAGTTGTCGATGGCGACGCCGAGACGCGCACGGCGGGGTTGGCCTTTCTCTCGATCTTTGCCAGTCTAAGGTAGATAAATCCACGACATGAGTGGTGTCTCTACTGTGCAGGGTTGGATCATCAATCGCGACTGCGATGCGATCTTTTTTATCGGCACGCCTCTTTTATCGCTGGTTGCGTTGCTCATTGCCTCACAGTACTTCAGTTCGGCCGACATTGCTTGGTTCGTGTTGGCGTTCTTTGCGGTGGGCCATCACTTACCCGGCTTCATGCGCGCCTATGGCGAAAGAGAGCTTTTCGACCGCCACAAGGCGACCTTCCTCGTCTCGCCGCTGGTAGTAACAGCCTTCGTGGCTTGGAGTGTATTCAACGGCCATCTGGGCTTCTTCATCTTCTTGGCCTTATGGGACCTGTGGCATTTCTTCATGCAGCACTACGGCTTCATGAGGATCTACGATGTCAAGCGCCGCAAGCCCTCACTCCTCAGTTCGCGGCTGGATTGGTGGCTGACGGCCGTTTGGTTCGGCTATATCATCATCGACAGCCCCCATTACCTGATCAATTTCCTCGAGCGCTGCCACCGCTATGGCTTCGGCCTGTACACCTGGATCACACCGGAGTCTCTCTTAGAGTTTAGAGAGTGGGTTTTCTATCTGGCTGTTGGAATAGCTGTTCTCTATGTGGCAAACATGGTCTTTGAGCGGGCGCGGGGCATACCAGTGGTTTGGCCGAAGCTGGCAATTTCGCTGACGACCTTTGCCACTGTTTATTATGCCTATATCGTCTTAGAAGACATCATCCTCGGCTACGCGATTACGGCCTTGGCCCACGATATTCAGTACTTTGCCATCGTCTGGATTTACAACCACGGGGTGCTCAAGCGCTCGAAGGAGTTGGGCGCGTCCTTCTTCCGCTTCCTGTTCTCCGATGGCCGCTTTCGCATCGTGTTGTTCTACGTGATTTTGATCTTGGCTTATGGCGGAATTGAGGCCTTGGCCCGAGCAACGGAGAACTACCTGATGTACGATGTGGCCAAGGTCATCATCGCCGCTTCGGCTTTTCTGCACTATTACTACGACGGTTTTATGTGGAAGGTGCGCAAAAAAGAGATCCGCCAGAATCTCGTTGCTGGAGACGAGGGCGAAGCAGTCGCAGCCGACCGGAAGGGGCTGCGCGAAAGGCTACAGGAAAGCGTTGGACGCTGGGTGGGGTTGCGCTATGCCTTTGAGACCGGGCGGCAAGTGCTCTATTTCGGCGTACCCATTCTCTTTTTGGCTTGGAGCGATGCCACCTATTCGGTATCGGATCTGGAAATGGGAGAATACATGGCGCGGATGACGCCGAATGTGGGCAAAACTCACGACGACTTGGGCCGGGCCTACGTGAAACAAGGTCAGTACGAGCGCGCGATAGAAGAGCACCAAAAAGCGGTGGCCCTGGATCCTGAATTTGCGCCGGCTTATACCCATCTCGGCATTGCCTATTCGCTATCTGGCGACCCGAATCGAGCCATAGAACTCCACCGCAAGGCCATCGACTTGGATCCAGAAATGGCCCAGGCCCATTACAATCTAGGCGTGGATTATTGGAAAATGGGCAAGCTAGTCGAGGCGGAGCGGGCTTTCAAGCGGTCAATTGAGGAGGATAGCCAGTATATTCGCGCACATCAGGCATTGTCTCAAGTGTATAAAAAGCAGGGAAATAGAGCAGAGTATGTCCGAGTTTCCGCTCTAGTCCGCGACCTAGAAAAGGCCGCTCAACGCAAAGAATTGAGCCGCAGCGCGATGCCGTGGGCTACGGGCACTGCACTGGCCGAGGACACGCGCTGAGAAAATCATTGACAAATTATCCAATCCTTTTTTTGTTAGTTGACGGTTTTACACAGGGAGTGTTCGGTGGAAATGCTCTCAAGTAAAGGCGGTCGCCAACAGCGCCAGGTGGTGACACCGCCTTTTATTTTAAACCTTATATAGGAGGTTTCAACAATGAAAAAATTGTTAGCTTTCGCCGCTACGGCGTTGATGCTGACTAGCACGGCTAGCCTCGCCCACTTCCCAGAAGGCCAGATCTTCGGGGCGTGGCAGTGGCCGTCGACCCACCTTCCCAACTTGGATGGCGACATCTCCGAGTGGAACGTGTTGCCGGCGGAGTTGTGGATCGACATCTTCCAGACGGAAGTCGCAGAGGGCGACATCGGTCGCGAGATCGATACTGCCAACCTCAACTTCCGCGTCGCCGTTGGTTGGAACGACGAGTTGGATCGCGTCTATTACGTCTATGACCGCTTCGATGACATTTGGGATCGCGATGCTGGCGGCTTTGGCTGCTGCGGTCAGGACGACAGCATTGAGATTTTCCTCGATGCTGACCACAGCGCCGATCGCTTTGCCTTCTGGACGGGTGACTACGAAGACGCAGAGGAACGGGCCCGCAACAACGGCCGCACCAACCAGACGGGTCACTACCGCTGGCCGGCTCTCGAGCCTTTTGGCTTCTATTGGTTCTGGCTGAGCAGCTCGACTTGGCACGACAAAGAGCCTTATTCGTGCTGCCCCGACTCCTTCAACCTCGATGGTGCCCACGGCACCGAGTCCAACTTCCAGGCCGAGTGGTACACGGTTGGTTGGGATGATTTCGATCACAACAGCCCCGAAAACAGCATCCTCCACGACTTTGTCGAGGGCGAGATTATCGGCGTTGGTATTCAAGTCGTCGATAACGACAACGGCCCGAGTGCGGACGATCCTCGCACCGCTAAGTGGGCGTTGGGTGGCCAGCCCTGCATCAACGGCGATGGTGCCTGCGGCAGTGACTACATTCTGCTGCCGGTCATGGCCGAGTTGCTGCCGGAGCAGACGACGTCTGTCGAGGGCAATAGCTGGGGCCACATCAAGGCTTCGTTCGGCCAATAGGCACGAACAACTAGCGGTTTTAAGCACCAAATAAGGAGGGGGGGTAGAGTTGCTCTACTCCCCCTCTTTGTATTATGATTTGTGCATTCTGTAAACCTCAGGGATTGCGAGTATGAAGAGAGGCTTATGGCTTTTGGCGCTTTTAGCGGTAATAGGATGGAGTAGTCGCAGCGATGCGCTGACCATTTACCGCATCGGCGCAGCGGATTTGCCTGCTCCCGAGTTGGATGTGCCCTATCAATTTGTCCAGCTTGAGTGGGAGGCCATAAGTTCTAAAGCACACGGTAGTGCGGTACAAATGGTGCTCGCATCCGATGAGATTATGCCGCAGCAGCTAGACCCGACGGTCAACCTGACGCCCCTTTTGGACGAGCGCGGCGGCCGGATTGAGACTTTGCAGACGATCGTCGGGTTCGCCGACTTTCCGGCCCGCGATGCACCGATGTTCGACGGCGACCCAACGACGCACTTTCTCGGCGATGGCGATTGGGGCGGAGACTACGGCCGGGTCAAAAACAAACTCCTGATCTTCGACTTGGGCGGCAACTTCATCGTCGATCGCATCAAGTTTTATCCCCGCGAACGTTTTCTCGACACCCGCTTCATCGAGCGCTTCGTCATTGGCATCAGCGATGGAGATCCACTCAAGAAGAATACGCGCGAGTACGTCGTCGGCGGCGAGGGTGGCCAGTTTCGCGATTACGATTTGGTGTACAACATCACCGAAAACACGCAGTCGGTAATCGAGTTGAGCATCCCGGATGAGCCTATCCGCCAACTCATGTTTGAAGCACCGCCCAACACCCGAGGCGTTTGGGAAATCGCCGAGTTTGAACTCTACGGTATTGGCTTCGCGCCCAAGAGCCAATACATGACCAACGTCATCGACTTAGGCGGCATGGCGAGTTTGGGCGATCTAACGTGGTCGGGGGAGGCCGAGGGAGGGGCAGAAGTGGCGTTGTCGATGCGCAGCGGTGATGACGACGATCCCAATTCTTATTGGCGTCTGACTTTTCGCGGCGACGAGCGCAGTCGCTTCGGCACCAATGGCACTGCCTTGACGCTCAGCACGTACAACCGATTGGAAAAGGGCGAAAAGGCTGGGGTCACACCTGATACTGAAAACTGGTCCGACTGGAGCCCGCCATATAACTTCGCCGCCGGAGAGGACGTGCTGCTAGCGGACAGACCGCGTCGTTACGTGCAGTTCAGGGCTGATTTCACTTCCCAGAAAGAAGCAGGTGGGCGTCTGGACTTTTTGCAGTTTAGCGTCTCAGACCCGCCGGTGGCGACTCAAGCCTTGGCCGAACTCGCACCGGCGAGCGCCCGCGCCGGCGAGGTGACGTCTTTTACTTATGCGATTCTGCCCCAATTGCGCGACGAGGATTTGGGGTTTGATACTATTGAGATTGAGACCCCGGTCGAGGTTGCAAGCATCGACGCGTTGCGGATTGATGGTCAAGAGGTCAGCTTCGACGTTGTGCGCTCGGATGCACGAGGATTCGCATTGCGGATTCCGCGCATGGATCCGCAACAGACGGGCGAACTAATTGAGATTGACTTTGCGGTGGAAGTATTCAAGTTCGGGACGGTATTTACCGGGAGGATTTCCGACAGCGAGAAGCCCTTCGAGGTGCGGCAGGCACTGACTGCCGGGAACGCCGATCCACTGGTGGATAGCAATACCCTGAGCGTGGGACTGGTCAACGTAGAGGAGAAGGCGGTCAACGCGCTCAAGCTGTCCTCGCCGGTATTTACGCCCAATGGCGACGGAATTAACGACGCCCTCGAGATTGAATACGAGCTGCTAAACCTCTTCGGCGCAGTGCCGGTGGCGCTGGAGCTATACGATCTAGCGGGACGGCGGGTAGGGATGGTGCATCGGGGCACGGCGGAGAGTGGCCGATTCGCGCTGGCGTGGGATGGAGTGCTGGCGAATGGGGCCGTGACCGCGCCGGGGCTGTATCTGCTGAGATTAGAAGTTGACAGCGACCAAGGCAAGGAAGCGCTTCAGCGCGTCATTGCCCTAGCCTATTGAGAATGGGGATGAGCCAGATGAGACACCTAATCGCATGGTGGACGGTGGGATCGCTGGTGGTAGGGGCAGGCGATCTTGGTGCTCTAACGATCTATCGGGTCGGGGGTACTGACCAGCCTGCGCCGGAGTTGGCATCGGTTGAAGGGGTGGAGTTCGTGCAGATCGATTGGGCCGATATCGACGAGGATTTGCACGGTAGTATCAACTTGCTAGAGGTGACCAGCAGTCACATTGAGCCGCGGCAACTCGACCCCACGGTCAATCTGACACCACTTTTGCCGCAGGCCGATTTTCTCGGTGATATCCTCTACCTGACTTGGATCGGCTGGGGAGGGTTCGACGACGACGATGAGCTTATTTGGGACGAGGATCCCAATACGGCCTATCTGGGAGACGGTCATTTTGCCTCGCATGGGCCGAATACCAAAAACCTGATCTTCGATTTTGGCGGGCTGTTCTTTATCGACCGGGTCAAGTTCTACCCGCGGCCCAGCCACCTGACCGACCGCTTTGTCGAGCGCTTCATTATCGGCACCAGCGACGGCGACCCACTCAAAGATCCCCACCGAGACCTTCAGGCCGGGTCGCGGGGCGATTATGTGGCCTTTGATGTGATTTACAATATCCGCGACAATACGCAGCCGATCATTGACTTGAAGATGCCCGACGAGCCGATCCGCAAGCTGCTTTTCCGCGCACCGGAGAATACGCGGGGGATTTGGGAATTGGCCGAGTTGGAACTCTACGGTTCAGGTTTTGCGCCCTTCTCCAACTATACTAGCAGCATTATCGACTTGGGCAAGCCGGTGGCCTTGGGCGATTTGAGCTGGTCGGGCGAAGTTGACACCGGTGCCCATATCGACTTAGTGATGCGCAGCGGCGATGTGCCAGACCCGAGCATCTATTGGCGCTTCACCTTCCGCGGCGACGAGCAGAGCCGCTTTGACGCCAAGGGCCAGCCGCTTACGGCCCGAGCCTACGATAGGCTCAACAAAGGCGAGAAGGCCGGGATTACGCCCGATACCCAGAACTGGGAGCCGTGGAGCCAGGCCTATGATTTTGCGGCCGGTTCGGGTCCGATGCAAGCTGATAAACCGCGGCGCTACGTACAGCTCAAAGCCGATTTTACCGCCCAGAAGAACGCGGGTGGGCGGCTAGACTTTTTACAGTTTAGCATCTCGGACCCGCCAGTAGCGACGCAAGTGTTGGCCGAAATTTCGCCACCGAGTGCTCCAGCCGGGGACGTTACTCAGTTTACCTATAGTATTCTGCCGCAATTCGAGCGCGAAGATTTGGGATTTGACACCATCGAGATTGCGACGCCGGTCGAAGTGACCAGCATCAGCGGCGTGCGAATCGCCGGCCAGGAAGTCGGCTTTGAGGTCGTGCGCTCGGACGCCGTCGGCTTTGTTCTCAAAATCCCACGGATGGACGTGCAGCAAACCAGCGAACGGATCGAGGTGGATTTCGCCGTGGAGGTGTTCAAGTTTGGAACGGTGTTCTCTGGCCGGGTCTCCGATAGCGAAAAGCCCTTTGAAGTGCGGCAAGCATTAACTCCAGGCGATGCCAATCCGCTGATCGATAGCAACACCCTGAGTGTAGAGTTAGCCGAAGTAGGGGAGAAAGCAGTCAATGCGCTCAAGCTGTCCTCGCCAGTGTTTACGCCCAACGGCGATGGAATCAATGACGCCCTTGAGATCGAATACGAATTGTTGAACCTTTTTGGTGCAGTACCAGTACTACTGGATTTGTACGACTTATCGGGACGGTGGATCGGGGCGGTGGATCGGGGCACGGCGGCGAGCGGCCGAGTCTCGCTGCGCTGGGACGGGCGTTTAGCAGATGGGTCGGTGGCTGCGCCGGGATTGTATCTGCTACGGCTGGAAGTAGAAAGTGACCAACGCAAAGAGGCACGTCAGCGCGTTGTCGTTTTAGCCTACTGAAAGATGGGTATGTAGCTATGCAGCGCATCAGTGTCTTATTAATGCTTGGGTGGGCAGTAGGCGTCTCAGCCCAAGTCGGGCACCGGGTGACGGCGAGTCAGGTAATAGTCAACAGCCGCGCCCACTGGCAGAACTGGAGTTTTCCGCCGGGGGTGCTGGAACTAGGTGCCGACGGCTCGGTCCGGCCCCAGAAACTCCGCCGCGACATCAATGCAGTACAGGACATCGTCGATTACTTGCGCTTGCGCCCCCCGGAAAGAATCAAAAAAGACCCCGAAGATATCGTTCCACTCGACGCGGTACAGGGCGGGGCCACGGCGAATATCGCTGCGGTGCCCAATATTTTCGATGGCGATTTGACAACCTATTGGGAACCAGTCGCGGCGAGCGAGGAGTCCGATCTCGCTTCACAGTGGTGGTTCGTCGTTGACTTGGGCCGATTGGTGATCGCCAAGAAAATTGTCCTCAAATTCGTCGGGGAGGATTTGGGAGACCCGTTCTTGCAGTTTGATGTGTTGGCCTCACAGGGCAACAAGCCCAAGGGCAACCAGCGCTCGCCGCTGCCAGAGTTCAGCCCGCTGTTGCGCACCTTGCGGCCCAACAAGGAACAGCGCCTCTTCGAGATCGACATGGATCAGTTGGGAGATGATTTCGCCGGCGCTGGTCTCCGCTTCGTGCAGGTCGTGGTGACTGGCAGCGATTTCGACCGCGGTCGGGAGCTAAGCCAAGCCGAGTACGAGGCTCTGCCGGCAGGAGAGCAGGGGGCGATAGACTACTTCAAAAAACTCGCTGGAGGCCGCGAGACCTTAGTGGAGCAGAAGGTTTTTGAGCGTCTCGACGCCGACCGCCGAGGTTCGATTCGCTACTACCGCAAGGAGCGCCCGCGGCTAGCGGAGCTGGAGGTTCTAGCCGAAGGCGACGAGATCCTTTCTGAGATGCTGGAGCGCGGTGGTTCCGGTACGGCGACACAGACGGCCTCAATTAGCAACATGATCGACGGCGAGATCGAAAGCAGGGTCCAATTTATCACCCGCTTCGGCCGGGGATCACTGAATTCCCCGGAGGGTGGAGTCCTGTTCGATTTGGGGGCCTTCTACTGGATCGATGCCTTCCGCATCGCCTATGCTGGCGCGGCCTTTCAAGCCTACCATCTAGATTTTTCCGACGGCAGCCTTGAAGCCGACGGCAGCCTCAAGTGGTCGGTCGCGGTCAATCGCACGGAAAACAGCGACTATGGCAGCAGTCAGGGGTTGGGTTTCGGCCTCTACGAGGGCAACGACTTCGGGCGGATTAAAGCACGCTTCTTTCACCTCGTCTGGAAGCAGTATGAGGCGGGCGGTGGCTTTGGTGGTGGTTCTGGCCAGCCGGCCGAGATTCAGCTCTACGGGCGGGGGTATCAGCCAGAAGTAACTCTGACGTCCGACTTGGTGCGCTTGGGCGGCAGCCGCAATCTGTCCTCTATTGAGTGGGATGCCGATACGCCGCCGGGCACCAGCGTAGTGTTGCAGACCCGTACCGGCAACGAACTCGACGAAGTGCTGCGCTACTTCAAAAAGGACGGCACTGAAGTCACCGAGGCCGAATACAACAAGCTGCTGTCGATTTTTCGCGGCGACACCATTGGCGAGGAGGTGGCTGGCGCAGATTGGAGCGACTGGAGTGCGCCCTATGAAGTAGCGGAGGGCAGCCCGATTACCTCGCCTAGCCCGCGCGAATTTCTCGAGATCCGTGCGGTCCTGCTTTCGGACGATCCAGAGGTCAGTGCAACGCTGCGTTCGATCCGGCTCAACTTTACCAATCCGGTCGCGCAAGAACTCGTCGGTGAAGTCGCTCCTTTCGAGGTTGAGAACCTCGGCGAGGAGCAGCGTTTCTCCTTTTACGTACGTCCAGACTTCGCCCGCGGCGACCCCGGTTTCGACCAGTTGCTTTTGATCGCTCCCACCGATATGAATCTGCGCTTTGAGGGACTTTACGGCGGTACAGCGGCCGAACTAGCGGCCGGGGAGACGGCCGGGACGGCTTTCGCTGCTGAGGTCGTGCCTACTTCGGGCGATAGCTTGCAGGTAGCGTTTGCACCGCTGGGGCCTGATTCGGGGGTTGAGGTGATGCGGTTGGATTTTTCGACGGCTTTGTTTTCGACCGGAGCAGTGATGCAGGCGTCATTGCAGAATAGTGCGGAGGGCGAGGGTGGCTGGCAGCGGGTGGATCCGGGTGAGGCGGTCGCGGAAGTGGTCAGTAATACGACGACGCTGGTGGGCAAAGTCGCGTCTGGGCCTTTGGTGCAAGCGGTGTCGGTGGTGCCCGCGGTGTTTACGCCCAACGGCGATGGCATCAACGACGAGGCGTCGTTCCGCTTTGCGGTGGTCAAGGTGGGCGATGACAGTCCGGTGGAGGTGCTCATCTACGATCTGCAAGGGCGGCTGGTGCGGCGGCTGGTCGAGCAGCGGGCGTTGAGCACAGGATCGTATGGGATCGCTTGGGATGGTCGCGATGGACAGGGCGCTGTCGCGCCACCGGGAGTCTATCTAGCGCGGCTGCGAGTGGACACCGATACTGAGGGCTCCCAAATAGGTAATGCCGAGATTTTCCGCACCATTGCCGTTGCCTACTAGTATAGAGGGGGCATTAATGATGACTCGATCATTGATCTTAGCTGTGCTGATCGCCGGCACTGCGTTTGCCCAATCGGGTTACCGGATCACTGCGGATCAAGTGGTGGTTGACCGGCGCGCGCACTGGCAAAGCTGGAACTTTCCGCCGGGAGTGCTGGACTTGGGTAGCAGTGGAACGGTGCAACCCCGGAGTCTGCGGCGCGATATCAATGCCGTCGGCGACATCGTCGCCAACTTGCGTGCGCGTCCACCGGACGGCTTGAAGAAAGACCCAGAAGACATCGTCCTTGCCGATGCCATCTTAGGAGGTGCTCGCTCCAATGTCGCGGGTGTGGAAAATCTGTTCGACGGGGATATGACGACCTATTGGGAGCCGGATCCGCCGACGGAGGCGTTGGATTTGGGCACGCAGTGGTGGTTTATCGTCGATTTAGGTCGGTTGGTGATGGCCAAGAAGCTGGTGCTCAAGTTCGTTGACGAGGAGTTGGGCGATCCCTTCTTGCAGTTCGACCTGTTGGCCTCACAGGGCAACATTCCCAAGGGCAACCAGCGTTCGCCCACGCCCGAGTTTACCACTATTCTGCGCACGTTAAAGCCCAACAAGGAGCAGCGGGTGTTCGAGTTGATCACCAACTCGGAGCCGACCTTTGCTGGTCCGGGGATGCGCTTTGTGCAGATCATCATTACCGGCAGTGACTTTGATCGCGGGCGGGAGGTAAGTCTGGCACAATACGAGGCTTTGCCGGCGAGTGATCAGGGGGCCATTGAGTTTTACAAGCGGCAGGCTGATGGCAGTGAGACGGTGGTGTCGCCGGAGATATACGAATTATTAACGGCTGAGCAGCAGGGGCCGATCCGCTATTTCCAGCGAGAGCGTCCACGGTTAGCTGAATTGGAGGTTTGGGCTGAGGGCGACGAGATTCTGACGGGGGCGTTGGCTCGGGGAGGGTATGGTACGGCGACGCAGACGGCGGCGATCAACAACCTGATTGACGGCCAGATCGAGAGCAAGGTTCAATTTCTCTATTCTTTTGGGCGCGGTTCGTTCAAAGATCCAGAGGGCATTGTCTTTTTTGACTTGGGGGCTTTTTACTGGATCGACGCTTTTCGCCTCGCCTACGGTGGCTCGCCATTTAAGGACTACCGGCTCGACTTTTCCGATGGCAGCCTCGAAGCGGACGGCAGCCTCAAGTGGACCACGACGGGAACGCGCCAGACCTCCGCCCCTACCGCGGTGGGGTCGAAGTGGGAAAGCGAGACTAATCTCAGATTCGGAGCCTACGAGGGTAACGATTTCGAGCGGGTAAAAGCGCGCTTCTTTCGCTTGGTGTGGGAGCAGATCGAAAGCGCCACAGCCCGCGGCGGAGCCACCGGCCAGCCGGCGGAGATCCAGCTTTACGGGCGAGGGTATCACCCGGAGGTGGCGCTGACGTCCAATCTGATCCGCTTAGGCGGCAGTCGAAACTTGCTGTCGATTGAGTGGGATGCTGATACGCCGCCGGGCACCAGCGTCGTGTTGCAGACTCGCACCGGCAACGAACTCGACGAGGTGTTGCGCTACTTCAAAAAGGACGGCACTGAAGTCACCGAGGCCGAATACAACAAGCTGCTGTCGATTTTCCGCGGCGACACCATCGGTGAGGAGGTCGCCGGAGGAGACTGGAGCGACTGGAGTGCGCCCTACGAAGACGCCAGCGGTAGTCCGATCACCTCGCCCTCGCCGCGGGCATACTTGGAGGTGCGGGCGGTGCTGGGGTCGGACACGCCCGATTACAGTGCGACGCTGCGGTCGATTCGCTTGAATTTTACCAATCCGGTTGCGCAGGGGCTGTCGGGCGAAGTGACGCCCTTTGCGGTGGAGCAGTTGGGGCAGCCGCAGCGGTTTTCGCTCTACGTGCGTCCTCAGTTTGCCGCAGGCGATCCGGGGTTTGATCAGTTGTTGGTGGTCGCCCCGTCGGATATGCGTTTGGCGTTTGCAGGGGTGTATGGTGGTCCGGCGGCGGTCTTGGCCGCTGACGTAGGAGCCGATTGGGCGTTGGAGGGTGCAGAGGTTGTGCCCACGGCTGGCGATAGTTTGCAAGTGGCGTTTTCGGAGATCGGTCCATCCTCAGAAGTGGAGGTGGTGCGGTTGGATTTTTCGACGGCTTTGTTTTCGACGGGTGCGGTATTGCAGGCGTCATTGCAGCACAGTGCAGAGGGAGAAGGGGGCTGGCAGCGGGTGGATCCGGGCGAGGCGGTCGCGGAGGTGGTCAGCAATACGACGACGCTGGTGGGCAAAGTCGCGTCTGGGCCTTTGGTGCAAGCGGTGTCGGTGGTGCCCGCGGTGTTTACGCCCAACGGCGATGGCATCAATGACGAGGCGTCATTCCGTTTTACAGTGGTCAAGGTGGGCGACGACAGTCCGGTGGAGGTGCTCATCTACGATCTGCAAGGGCGGCTGGTGCGGCGGCTGGCCGAGCAGCGGGCGTTGAGTACAGGATCGTATGGGATCGCTTGGGACGGGTGGGATGAGCAGGGGGCGATGGTGCCCCCGGGAATCTATCTGGCGCGGCTGCGGGTGGACACCGATACCGAGGGCTCCCAAATAGGCAATGCCGAGATTTTCCGCACCATTGCCGTTGCCTACTGAGGGGTCATTAATGATGACTCGATCATTGGTCCTAGCTGTGCTGATCGCCGGTACTGCGTTTGCCCAATCGGGTTACCGGATCACTGCGGATCAAGTGGTGGTTGATAGCCGTGCGCACTGGCAAAGCTGGAACTTTCCGCCGGGAGTGCTGGACTTAGGCAGCAGCGGGACGGTGCAACCCCGGAGTCTGCGGCGCGATATCAACGCCGTCGGTGACATCGTCGCCAACTTGCGTGCGCGTCCGCCGGACGGCCTGAAGAAAGAGCCAGAAGACATCGTCCTTGCCGACGCTATCTTAGGGGGTGCTCGCTCCAATGTTGAGGGTGTAGAAAACCTGTTCGACGGAGATATGACGACCTATTGGGAGCCGGATCCGCCGACGGAGGCGTTGGATTTGGGTACGCAGTGGTGGTTTATCGTCGATTTAGGTCGGTTGGTGATGGCTAAGAAGCTGGTGCTCAAGTTCGTTGCCGAGGAGTTAGGCGATCCCTTCCTGCAGTTCGACCTGTTGGCCTCACAGGGCAATATTCCCAAGGGCAACCAGCGTTCGCCCACGCCCGAGTTTACGACCATTCTGCGCACGTTAAAGCCCAACAAGGAGCAGCGGGTGTTCGAGTTAGTCACCAACTCGGAGCCGACCTTTGCCGGTACGGGGATGCGCTTTGTGCAGATCATCATTACGGGTAGTGACTTTGATCGCGGACGGGAGCTAAGCCAAGCTGAGTACGAGGCTTTGCCGGCAGGAGAGCAGGGAGCTATTGAGTTTTACAAGCGGCAGGCTGATGGCAGTGAGACGGTGGTGTCGCCGGAGATATACGAATTATTAACGGCTGAGCAGCAGGGACCGATCCGCTACTTCCAGCGAGAGCGTCCACGGTTAGCTGAATTGGAGGTTTGGGCTGAGGGCGACGAGATTCTGACGGGGGCGTTGGCTCGGGGAGGGTATGGTACGGCGACGCAGACGGCGGCGATCAACAACCTAATTGACGGCCAGATCGAGAGTAAGGTACAGTTTATCTATTCCTTTGGTCGTGGCTCGTTCAAAAATCCAGAGGGCATTGTCTTTTTTGACTTGGGGGCTTTTTACTGGATCGACGCTTTTCGCCTCGCCTACGGTGGCTCGACGTTTACGGACTACCGGCTCGACTTTTCCGATGGCAGCCTTGAAGCCGATGGCACCCTCAAGTGGGTCACCGGAGGAACGCGCGTACCGACTCAGGATGTCTCGGCCTCTGCCGGCCGTGTGACCAACCTCAGCTTCGGAGTATACGAAGGCAATGACTTCGAGCGGATAAAAGCGCGCTTCTTTCGCTTGGTGTGGGCGCAGTTTGAGGCGGGTGGCGGCTTTGGCGGAGCCACCGGCCAGCCAGCCGAGATCCAGCTTTACGGGCGAGGATATCACCCGGAGGTGACGCTGACCTCCAATTTGATCCGCTTGGGCGGCAGTCGCAATCTGCTGTCGATTGCCTGGGACGCCGATACGCCCCCCGGCACCAGCGTCGTGTTGCAGACTCGCACCGGCAACGAACTCGACGAGGTGCTGCGCTACTTCAAAAAGGACGGCACTGAAGTCACTGAGGCCGAATACAACAAGCTGCTGTCGATTTTTCGCGGCGACACCATTGGTGAGGAGGTCGCCGGTGGGGACTGGAGCGACTGGAGTGCGCCCTACGAAGACGCCAGCGGTAGCCCGATTACTTCACCCTCACCACGGGCATACTTGGAGGTGCGGGCGATACTGGGGTCAGACACACCCGATTACAGTGCGACGCTGCGGTCGATTCGCTTGAATTTTACCAATCCGGTTGCGCAGGGACTGTCGGGCGAAGTGACCCCCTTTGCGGTGGAGCAGTTGGGGCAGCAGCAGCGGTTTTCGCTCTACGTGCGTCCCCAGTTTGCCGCAGGCGATCCGGGGTTTGATCAGTTGTTGGTGGTCGCGCCGTCGGATATGCGTTTGGCGTTTGAGGGGGTGTATGGCGGTCCGGCGGTGGCCTTGGCCACTGACGTAGGAGCTGATTGGGCGTTGGACGGAGCAGAGGTTGTGCCCACGGCTGGCGATAGTTTGCAAGTGGCGTTTTCGGCGATAAGTCCCTCTTCGGGGGTTGAGGTAGTGCGATTGGACTTTTCGACGGCCTTGTTTTCGACGGGTGCGGTATTGCAGGCATCGTTGCAACACAGTGCGGAGGGCGAGGGGGGCTGGCAGCGGGTAGATCCAGGCGAGGCCGTGGAAGCCATTGCCAGCAACACGACGACGTTGGTGGGGACAGTACAGGAGGGTGCCTTGGTACAGGCGGTGGAAGTGGAGCCTCGCGTGGTTACGCCCAATGGCGACGGAGTCAACGACGAGATGGGATTTCACTTTCAGGTAGTCAAGGTGGACGGGGCTAGTCCGGTGGAAGTGTTGATCCACGACATGCGAGGGCGGCGAGTGCGTCGCTTAGTCGAGCATCGTCCGACGAGCACGGGGATCTACGGGATGGAGTGGGACGGTCGGGATGAGCAGGGGACGGTGGTGCCCCCAGGAGTCTATCTGGCGCGAGTGCGAGTCGATACGGATACTGAGGGTGCCAGCATTGGACGCGCCGAGATTTTCCGCACCATCGCCGTTGCCTATTAGGATTCTCCTCTCAGCGGAAGGAGTACTATGCGGGTGTCGCTGGTTCTGCTGGCGCTCGGTTTCTTCTGGAGCCAAGTGTCGGCGTTGACGATTTATCGGATCGGTGGCCAGAGTCTGCCACCGCCCGAACTGGACGCGCCCTACGAATTCGTGTCGTTGGCTTGGGCCGATGCCGACGAAGCCCGCGATGGCCAGATCAAGTTGGTCGAAGTAGAAGCCGACTTCATCCGTCCCCAACGTCTAGACCCCACTGTCAACATCGCGCCGCAGATCTACGAATTGGACGGCGGCACTGTGTTCGTCATGCACTCGCACACTGGCTGGACCGAGAACTTAGAGGACGACGACCACTTCATCTTCGATGGCGATCCCGAAACGGTCTATCTGGGCGACGGCCACTGGCCTTGGGGATCCATTTTCTTTGGTGGACGCTCCCTCGAGGAGAACTGGGGTAAGGGACGATGGATCTACACCAAGGTCTGGATCTTCGACCTCGGCGGCCTATTCACGCTTCAACGCGTTCGATTTTTTCCCCGCGAAAAGTTTGTCAGCGAGCGCTTTATCCAGCGATTTAGAGTCGGCACCAGCGATGGCGATCCCCTCAAGGACGGCACCCGCGATCACGCGATCACACATCGAGGCTTTTTTTTCGACTTCGACCTCGCCTATGACATCAAGGAAAACTCGAGCGGAGTGGTGGAACTGGCGATGCCTTCCGAGCCGGTCCAGCGTCTGCTGCTCGATGCCCCGGAAAATTCGAGCGGGATTTGGGAGCTAGCCGAGTTCGAGATATACGGGTTTGGCTTCGCCAACGAGGCCACCTACCGCTCGAACATCATCGACCTCGGTGAGGCAGTTGCACTGGGTCCTATAACTTGGTCGGGACGGCAGGACCCGGAGGCTGTCGTCGAACTGCGGACGCGCAGCGGCGACAGCGCCGAACCGAACAACTACTGGCGCTTCACGTTTAGGGGCGACGAGAAGTCACTCTTCGACCAGCAAGGGAAGCCCCTCACCCGGCAGAGTTACGCCAAGCTCAACAAGGGAGAGAAGGCAGGGATTACCTATGATACCCGCAACTGGGACTCGTGGAGTCCGGCCTACGACTTCAGCGCCGGGGTGGGAGATATACAGGCGAACAAACCGCGTCGCTACGTACAGTTCAGCATCGACTTCTACTCGGGCCACGACCAGGGCAGTCAACTCGACTACGTGCAGTTTGCGGTGTCGGACCCGCCGATTGCGACCCAAGCGCTAGCGGAAATCACGCCGGGCGCGGTGAGGGCGGGCGAGCCGGCGGCGTTTACCTATGTGTTGACCCCAGTGTTTAGTCCCCGAGATTTGGGCTTCGATTCGATTGAAATCGATACTCCGAGCCTGCCCAGCGGAGTGGATGCGGTGCGGGTCAGCGGCGAGGAGGTGGGCTTTGAGATCCGGCGGCTGGACGAGCGAGGCTTTGAATTGGGGATTCCCCGGATCGACGCGACGCGAACCGGTGAGCGGATCGAGGTCGATTTTCGCGCTGAAGTCTTCCAGTTTGGGACGCTTTTTGCCGGGCGGATTTTCGACAGCGAGAAACCACACGAGGTGCGGCAGGCGCTGACGGCCGGTGATGCGGACCCGCTCATAGAGGGCGATCGCTTGAGCGTAGATATTCTGGATTTGGCCCAAAAGAGCATCAAAGGGCTGCGCGTGCAGGCCGGCGTTTTTACCCCCAACGGCGACGGGATTAACGATGTGGTCGCGATTGAGTGCGATTTGCTGAACGTAGAGGCCGCACCCGTGGCGATCCAGATATTTGATTTGGCGGGGCGCGAGATCGGCCAGATCGACGGCGGTGAGCAGGTCAGTGGGCGGTTCACTGCGGCGTGGGACGGGCGCGATGTCGAGGGGCGACTCGCGCCGCCGGGAACGTATCTGCTGCAGCTCACCGTAGAGACGGACGAAGGGATTGATCGGGCACAACGAGTTGTCGGCATGGCTTACTAAAAAAAGGCTTGTGCTGTATTTGCGATCGCGCCGGTGCCGGAAGGATGGCGGAGATCGTCGATTGAGGCGTTATCGTCCAAGAGCAAACGAAGTTGACTATTAATCAGGGAGTCTATCTATGAGCAGGCCCGTATGTCTGGTCTCTGGTTCGAGCAGTGGAATTGGCACGGCTGTTGTGGCCGCCTTTGCCGCCAACGGCTACGACGTGGTGGTGCACTACAATTCCGGCAGCGATCCCTCCGACCCCCGCGCGCACAAAAGCTCCGGCGAGGAGCGGGCGGCCGCGGTGGCCAACAAGCTGCGGACGGAGCACGGAGTGGAGGCGCTGAGCTTGGGTGCCGATTTGAGCCGGCCCGAAGCCCCTTTCGACCTAGTGGATCGGGCCTACGCGCATTTCGGCCGTCTCGACACCGTGGTCAGCAACAGCGGCGTGACCAACTACGTGCGCGGCGCAGACGGGCAGATTGCGCGCTACCGCTTCACCGAGACACCGGTCGATCACCTTGAACAGGAGTTGGACCGGGTCCTCAGCGTCAATCTCAAAGGGGCCTACCGCCTGTGTCAGCGCGCGCTCAAACGCATGATCGAGCAGGCCGAAAACGAGCGACGGGCCGGACAAGAAGTCCCGCACCGCAGCTTTCTGTTTATCGCTACGGTATCGGATGTGGCGCCCGACAGCACGCGCATCCCCTACGGGGTGAGCAAGGCCGGGCTCAATCACGTGGTCCTAGGGGCGGCCTTTGATGCGGGACAGCACAATATTACCGTCAACGCCCTGCGTCCAGGGGTGGTGGAGACGCCGCTGACGTCGCGTCCTTCTGGCATTGTCGATCCGGAGACCGACCAGCAGTATACCGTGGCCGAAACCTACGGTCTGATGGCCGAGGGGGGCTCGCAGGCGCTGCCGCGCATCGGCCAGCCCGAAGATATCGCCGGTGCTGCCTTCGCCTTCACCCAGATTCCCTATATGACCGGTCAGTTGATCGCGGTGGACGGGGGATTCACATTGGTCAATGGTTTTCCCAACCGCGAATTGTTCCTGCAGGAGGGCATGCGGCGACGACAGGAGAGCAAACGAGGAGATTGATATGGCCCATGACGAAGCAGCAGCGGTAATCGCGGCGGCGAAAATCGCCACCGCCGCGTATTGCGCCGGCGATATAGACACCTTTCTGCCGTATATCCACCCCCAACGCACTACCTTTGGCCCCGACGGCAGTCGTCTGGCGGCTTTCGACTCCGAAGCGCTGCGGGTCGGCATGGCCTCAGGCCGTGTCCAGGCGCAGGTGGAATGGCGGGATCTCCAGGCCACCGTGCACGGCGATGTCGCGGTCAGTACGGGGTATCTGGTCGGCACATGGACCATCGGCGACAGCGTCGAGGAAGGTACCTGGCGCGAAACCATCGTCTGGCTCAGGCAGGACCAGCGCTGGCAGGTTTCCCATTTGCACGTATCCGCGTGTCTGACCTGAGAAGGCTGAACCAAGAAGCGAACGGAGGTCAAAATGAGCGCAGGGCGGTCGTTTCATCTAGGGTATTCCACGATCACTTGGGGCCCCACGCCGGATTTGGACAAGGTGTTTGGCACCATTGCCGACGCCGGCTGGGAGGGGGTGGAGTTCATCAGCGTTTCGATGGACTGGCTGGGCACGCCCCGCAGGCTACGCGGCTTGCTCGATCAGCACGGGTTGCCGCCAGTGTGCCTGTTCGGCAATGTGTCGCTGGGACCCGACGCCGAACAGGTGCTCGCTCGGCAGCGGCGCATCATCGAGTACGCGGCTGAGTTGGGTTGCCCCAATTACTGCTTTCTCGGCGGCAATCGCGTGGCGCTGCGCCGGCCCAACGACGACGAGTTTAAACGCTTGGCTGAGCAGGCGGAAATCCTCATTGATTACGCCGAGCCTCTGGGGGTGAAGGTGACCTACCACGCGCATCCGCGCTGCACGGTCGAAAGCGAAGAGGAGCAGGACAAGCTCCTCGCATACGCCGAGCGGCTGCAGGTCTGCATGGACGTGTCGGTGGCGGCCTTTATGCAGGAAGACGCGGTCGCCCAGATCTTCAAATACCGCGAGCGCATCGGCTACGTGCACATGAAGGACTGGACCCAGGGCAAGTTCTGCGTGATGGGGCAGGGCACGGTGGGGCTGGACTTCGCCGCGATTCGCGCGGCGCTTGAGGAGATCGGCTATCAGGGCTGGGTAATGGGCGAGTTGTCCAGCTATGCAGACACTGACGCGGATGAATCGTGTCGGGCCAATCGGGAATTCCTACGCTCGGTGGGTTACTGAGCGTTATACAAGGAGCAGACATTGAAAAAGATTCCACTTTGCTTGATCGGCTGCGGCGGTATGGGCCATCGCCATATCCTCGCCTACAAAGAACTGGAGAACAGCGGCATCGGCAATATCGAACTGATGGCCGTGTGCGACCTCAACCCCAAGAACGCGGATCTGGGCCGACGGGAAGTAGAGCGCCTCTTTGGTCGCACGCCCTTGGTCTTCACCGATCTGGACGAGGCCGTGTCGCACCCCAGCATTGCGGCGGTGGACGTGGCCACTGATCCCGCGGTCCATCACCAAGTGGCGGTGCCGGCGTTGGAGGCCGGCAAGCACGTCTTGTGCGAAAAGCCGCTGGGCATCACCATTCGCGCCTGCACGTCGATGATCGCGGCGGCCGAAAAGAGTGGCGTGGTGCTGGCCACGGCTGAGAATTTGCGGCGCGACCCACCCAATAGATTGGCGCGCGCGATCCTCGACCACGGGCTTTTGGGAGACCCCTACCTGATGATCCACAACAGCCTAGGCGGCAACAATAAGATGGTCATCACCCCGTGGCGGCATCTCAAGGACAAAGGAGCGATCGGCCTAGATATGGCGGTGCATTTTACCGATATCGTGCAGTACTACATGGGTGCCTTCGACCAGATCTACGGCACTGGTTGGATCATCGAGCCGGTGCGCTATAAGCCCGATGATTCCGGTCTCCAGCTCGAGTCTTATGTCGAGCGGCTCAAGACCTTCCCCGATTCGGTTGAAGCTACCGGCGAGGATTCGGTCTGCGCGATGTACAAGATGAAATCCGGGGCCATGGTGCAGTTTACCTACGCTGCCGGCGGTCGCGGCAGCACCGGTTTTGAGCGCAGTGTGCACGGCCGCTTGGGGGCGTTGTATGCGCCTGGGGACCGCAATGGTCGGCCGGTGGTTCTGCGCCGCGAGGGCGAACAGTTTGAGGGCGCGGAGATTTTGCCGTTGTTGCCCGATTTTCAGATGAGCGAAATCACCGAGCGGCTTTTCGGCGCGAAGGTAGTGACCTACGAGCTGGACTTCCCGCCGATTGATGCCAAGCACATGGCCATCGAGATGCACGACTTTGGCGAGGCGGTTCTCAAGGGCACCAAACCCGAGGTCGATGGACATCTGGGCATGACGGCGGTGGCGGCGATATACGGGGCCTACGAGTCAATTCTCGCCGGCCGAGCCGTGACTATGGACGAGATCCTCTCGGGCCAAGTGCGGGCCTACCAACAAGAGATCGACGCGGCGCTCGGGCTGGATTGAAGATTTATACGGGGAGCAAGGAGACGCAACTATGGAGCGCAGCACTGATCGCATCTTGACTACCCACGTTGGCAGCTTGGCGCGTCCTGTGGACCTGCTCGACCTGATGCAGGCCAAAGTCAACGGCGCACCCTACGCCGAGGAGGACTATGCTCGGCGAATTTCGGCTGCCGTGGCCGAGGTTGTCAGCAAGCAGGTCGAGAGCGGCATCGACATTGTCACCGATGGCGAGCAGAGTAAGCTCGGTTTCTCGGCGTACGTGAGCGAGCGGTTGGCTGGTTATGAAGCGAGACCGGGCGCGATCGACTCCGCTGAATTTTCGCAGGAGGTGGCCGCTTTCCCGGAGTATTACGAGCGCTACTTTGGCAAGGCCATGCACGGGGGTGCCGTCGCCAAAATAAACCCCGTCGCGTGCATCGGACCCGTCAGTTATAAGGGGATTGATGCTCTGAACAAGGACATCGAAAACCTCAAAGCCGCGGTCGCGGAAGTGGACAAGGTAGATGTCTTTATGCCCGCGGTGGCGCCGGGTGGAGTCGGTGGAAACGAGTATTATCCGACTGAGGAGGAGTATCTGCAGGCGGTCGGCGAGGCGATGCGCACGGAGTATAAGGCGATCGTTGATGCGGGCTTTATCGTGCAGATCGACGATCCTTGGATGACAGTGGTCCGCGGCGACGGGAGCTTGAGCCTAGACGACCGCCTGCGGAAGATCGAACTGTCCGTCGAGGTGCTCAACCACAGCTTGCGCGATATTCCTCCCGAGCAGGTGCGGCTACATACTTGCTACGGGATCAACGAAGGTCCGCGCATCCACGATGCGGCGCTCAAGGACATCGTGGGGACCATGCTCAAGGTGAACGCCGGTGCCTATTCGTTCGAGGCCGCCAACCCACGGCACGAACACGAATACCACGTCTGGGAGGATGTCAAACTGCCGGAGGACAAGTTGATTATTCCAGGGATGGTCGCGCACGCGAGCAATATCGTCGAGCACCCAGAACTCATCTGCGAGCGCATCGTCCGCTTCGCCAACATCGTGGGGCGAGAGAACGTGATCGCCGGGACCGATTGCGGCTTTTCGACCCAGGCTACCTATACCCCGGAAGTCTATCCGACCGTGGTGTGGGCCAAGTTCCAGGCCATAGCCGCCGGTGCACAACTGGCGACGAAGCAGCTTTGGGGGTGAGCCTGTCGCTGGGCATTGGTGACCACGGCGATCAAACGCGACCGAGCCAAGATATGCTCTTCATCGCAGGAAGGTTTTTATAGGGAGCACCCATTCATGCACCAACGCCTCAGAGATTCCTTAGCTGTATGGTGCGGGTTTTTGCTGTTGGGCGTCGGCCCTCTCGACGCGCTGACGATCTACCGGCTCGGGGGTAGCGATTTGCCGGCTCCAGAATTGGCGGCGCTTGAGGGGGTGGAATTCGTGCAACTGGCGTGGGCCGATGTGGCCGAAGATCAGCATGGCCAGACTGACCTAATCGAAGTAACACCCAATCACATCGCACCGCGCCAACTCGACCCGACGGTCAACCTGACGCCGCTGTTGCCCCAGCCCGATTTCCTCGGGGATATTTTCTATCTGACTTGGATTGGCTGGGGTGGTCCCGATGTCGATGACTGGTTTATCTGGGACGAGGATCCCAATACGGTCTATCTGGGCGATGGGCACTTTGCGATGCATGGGCCCAAACACAAAAGTCTGATTTTCGACCTCGGCGGCCTGTTTTTTCTCGAACGAATCAAGTTCTACCCCCGCGAAAGACATCTGCACGACCGCTTCGTGGAGAGCTTTACCATTGGCATCAGTGACGGCGATCCGTTCAAAGATCCCCATCGAGAGCTACAGGCTGGAGTGGGGGGATTCGGCAGGGGGTCTGTCGTCGCCTTTGACGTACTCTACGATATCAGGGAAAACACCGAGCCTATCATTGAGTTAGAGTTGCCAGCGCAACCTGTGCAGAAGGTACTCTTCCGAGCAGCGGAGAATACACGGGGCATCTGGGAGCTAGCCGAACTTGAACTCTACGGCGCGGGTTATGCCCCCTTTGCTGGCTACCAAAGTAATGTCATTGATCTAGGCCGAGCGGTGTCGCTGGGCGATCTGAGTTGGTCGGGTGTGGTCGAGCCAGGTGCTCGCGTTGCCTTGACTATGCGCAGCGGCGATACGCCGACGCCCAACATCTACTGGCGCTTCACCTTTCGCGGCGATGAGCAAAGTCGCTTCGACACCCAAGGTCGAGTGCTGACGCGCAATGCCTATAACAAGCTCAACAAGGGCGAGCGGGCTGGGATCACGCCTGATACCCAGCAGTGGGAAGCTTGGAGCCAAGCGTACGATTTCGCGGACAGTACGGGGGCGATGCAGGCGGACCAGCCTAGGCGCTACGTGCAACTGCGCGCCGACTTTGAATCGCTCAAGGAGGCGGGCGGACGGCTGGACTATGTACAGTTCAGCGTCTCGGACCCGCCGGTGGCCACCCAAGTACTGGCCGAGATCGCTCCGGCGCAGGTTAAAGCGGGAGAGGTGACTTCCTTTACCTATGCGGTATTGCCCCAATTTGAAGAGGACGATCTGGGATTTGACACCATTGAGGTTGAGACGCCCGTGCAGGTCAAAAGTGTTGACGCGGTGCGCATTAGCGAGGTGGAGGTCGGCTTTGACGTCCTGCGCTCGGACGCGGAGGGCTTTGCGCTGCGCATCCCGCGCATGGATTTGCAGCGCACCGAAGAATTGGTTGAGGTGGACTTTCAGGTAGAAGTGTTCAAGTTCGGCACGATGTTCACCGGCCGGGTATCGGACAGCGAAAGGCCCTTTGAGGTGCATCAGCGGCTCACCGCAGGCGACGCCAATCCACTAGTCGAGAGCAACACGCTGAACGTAGGTTTGGTCGAAGTGGAACACAAGGCGGCCAACGCGCTCAGGCTAGCCTCGCCCGTGTTTACGCCCAATGGCGACGGAGTCAACGACGAGTTGCAGATCGAATACGAGTTGTTGAATCTCTTGGGAGCGGTACCAGTCGCATTGGATCTGTACGATTTGTCGGGCCGTCGCTTGGGGGAGGTGCATCGCGGCACAGCGCAGAGCGGCCGATTTCGCGTGGAGTGGGGTGGGGTATTGGCGAGTGGGGAGCGGGTAGTGCCGGGATGCTATCTATTGCGCCTAAAGGTGACTAGCGACCAAGGCGTAGAAATCCTCCAGCGCGTCATTGCACTGGCTTATTAGAGGCCGAACAATGAAGACCATTTGGACTGTTGCCAGCGCCTTGTTGTTGGGCGCGGTGTGCGCCAGCGCTCAGGGAGCGGGCCATCGCGTCACCGCCGACCAAGTCGTGGTCAATTCTCAGCAGCACTGGCAAAACTGGTCTTTCGGGGCGGGCACCCTAGACATCGGGGCCGACGGCGAAGTTCGGCCACGGCGGCTGCGCAAGAATATCAATGCCGTGGAGAACGCCCGCGAATTCTTGCGCCTGAATCCTCCCAATTACATCAAAAAAGACGCGGCCGATATCGAACTCAGCGACGGCATCCGCGCTGGCTCCAATGCGCCGGGTGTACTGGCCCTCTTTGACGGCGATATGGAGACCTATTGGGAACCTGACGCGCTCGAGTTAGGTGTCGATTTGGCGACGCAGTGGTGGTTTATCGTCGATTTGGGCCGCTTCGTCATGGCCCGCAAGATCGTGCTCAAGTTTGTCGATGAAGCGTTGGGCGACCCCTTCTTGCAGTTTGATGTGCTGGTCTCGGAAGGCCGCCAACCCAAGGGCAACAGCCGTTCCGAGACGCCGGAGTTCAGACGAGTGGCGCGCACCTTGGTGCCCAACAAACAACAGCGGCTCTTTGAGATCGAGCTGGAGTACGCAGAAGAGTTTGCGGGCATGGGCCTGCGCTTCGTGCAGGTGCTGGTGACCGGCAGCGACTTTGCCGAGGGGCGGGAGATCAGCCGCGACGAGTACGAAGCCCTGTTAGAGGCAGACCGAGGGGCGATCCTCTACCACAAGTTACTGCCGAATGGCAATGAGGCCGCGGTCAAAAAGGAGGTCTATGACCGGCTCGAAGCATCGCGGCAAGGCCCAGTGCGCTATTTCGTGCGCGAAAGGCCGCGCCTAGCCGAGTTGGAAGTGTGGGCCGAGGGCGACGAGATTCTGATCAATACGGTCGAGCGCGGGGGCATGGTTACTTCGACCCAATCGCTGGCGCTGGCGAGTTTATTCGACGGTGATGTGCTCAGTTTCAGCGAGGTGATTTTCATCTTCTCCCCTGGGCAATTAAAGTCACCAGAGGGCGAGGTGTTTTTCGATATGGGAGCTTCGTTCTGGATCGACGCTTTCCGCATGGCCTTGGGAGCGCGCCAGCGAAATTTTGAGGGTTATAGACTGGATTTCTCCAATGGCGAGCGCGAGGCAGACGGCAGCCTCAAGTGGACTTCCGCGGCCGCAGTGAGTGGTGCGGAAGTCCTCAGTGCCAGCACGATTGGCACCCAAAGCGTAATGGGCAACAACTTTAGCCCCTTAAGGGCGCGTTTTTTCCGCTTCGTGTGGAATCAGATTGTGCGCGGGGTAGGCAATAGTGGTGCGGCCATTCTGGCCGATCCGTCCGAGTTGCAGCTCTATGGGGAAGGGTTTATGTCGGAGGTAAGCCTGACTTCGGATCTGGTGCGGCTGGGCGGCAGCCGCAACCTAGTCTCACTCGAATGGGACGCGGATGTGCCGCCGGGCACGAGTGTGCTGGTGCAGACGCGCACCGGCAACGAACTAGCCGAGAACCTGCGCTATTTCAAAAAAGACGGCACCGAAGTGAGCAAAGACCAGTACGATAAGCTGCTGTCGATATTCAAGGGGGATATTATCGCCGAAGAAGTAGTAGGCGGGGATTGGAGCGACTGGAGCCAGCCGGGCGAAGATCCCAGCGGCAGTCCGATTACTTCGCCGTCGCCGCGCGAGTTCCTAGAGATCCGGGCAACCCTGTTGTCGGACGCTCCTTCAGTGAGCGCGACCTTGCGTTCGATCCGGCTCAATTTTACGCATCCGGTGGCGCAGAGCCTGACGGGAGAGGTGGCACCGGCGGTGGTGGAGACGCTGGGGAAAGAGCAGCGCTTTTCGCTCTTTGTGCGGCCGAACTTCGCCCCCCGCGATCCCGGTTTCGACGAGCTTCTGCTGGTGGCACCGGCGGACATGACGCTTGAGTTCGATGGTCTGTATGCCGGTGCGGGCGAGGTGCTGGCTGGCCGCGATATGGACGGGCCGGCGATAGCCGATGTCGAGGTTGTGGCGACGGGCGGCGACAGCCTGCGCTTGACCTTTCCGCCAATCAGCCCAGAGTCAGGGGTCGAGATGTTGCGGCTGGACTTCACTACGGCGCTTTTTTCGGCTGGAGCGGTGTTGCAGGCATCGCTGCAGAACAGCACCTCGGCGGAATGGGATTGGCAGCGGGTTGATCCGGGCGATGCAGTAGGGGAGGTACTCAGCAACACCACGACCTTGCGGGGTGCCGTGCAGAGCCGATCATTGTTGGAGGACGTGGTGATACCGGAGGTCTTCACTCCCAATGGGGATGGGGTCAACGACCAAGTGTCGTTCCACTTCAAGGTAATCAAGGTCGGCGACGACAGTCCGGTGGAGGTGCTGATCTACGATTTGAGCGGTCGGCTGGTGCGGCAGTTGGTCGAGCAGCGCGGGGTGAGTACAGGGGCGTACGGAGTTGGGTGGGATGGTCGGGATGAGTCGGGGGCGGTGGTCGCACCGGGAGTGTATGTGGTGCGCCTGCGGGTGGATACCGATACCCAAGGAGCACGCGTCGGGGCCGGGGAAGTCTTGCATACTATTGCCGTAGCCTATTGACGATGACGGCTCTGACGCGGATAGTCTGTCTGATCTTCGTGCTATGCGGCTGCCAAGAACCGGACACAGACTCCGCGCCGCCACCTACTGCCATAGATCTCGAACTGATCCACCCTCTGCACTTCCAGCCGCCCGATTCCACCGATAGCGAGGGCCGCCGTCTGGCCAAGTTGTACTGCCAGAGTTGCCACGTCTTCGCCGAGCCTGATTTGCTGGACCGGACGACGCTGCGCGAGTGGGTGCTGCCGACATTGGCCAAAATCCTCGGTTTGCCGCAGGAACTGGCGGGCTTGCCACCTAAGAAGTATCAACGGGAGGACGAGCAACCGGGCATCTATCCCCAAGAGCCGTTGATCCCGGTGGAGGTTTGGGCACCGATTGTCGAATACTATCTGCAGGCCGCGCCGGAACAGCCCTTGCCCCAGGGGACGCGGACCGCGATCGGCCGCGACTTGGATCAATTTGACGTCTTGATACCAGAGTATCGCGTCGAAAGTCCCTTTACGACGCTCGTGGCGATCCATGAGGGGCGAATTTACGCAGGGGACTCGCGCGAGCGCTCGGTATCGATCCTCGATGGTCAGGGTCAGCTCGTGCAGAAGCTGAGGCTCAACCTGACTCCGACCGATATCGACTGGCGCGAAGGGACTATCTGGGTTACCTCAATCGGCTCGCCGTTCCCGTCGGACGATCCGCAAGGCCAGTTGATGGCCGTGGCCAAGGAGGGCGATGCCTTTCTACAGGTCGGCAAACGGGTGCTGAGGGATTTGTCGCGGCCAGTTGCTACGTCGTTTGCCGATCTGGACGGCGATGGGGTGGAGGAGATCGTCGTCTCCGAGTTCGGCAACTTGTTGGGTCATCTGTCCTATTTCATTGCCAAGGAAGGCGGGGGGTACGAGGAGCGCTGGCTCAATCAGTACCCTGGGGCGATCAGCCACTACGTGCGCGATTTCAACGGCGACGGCCGCCCGGACATCATCGCTTTAATGGGGCAAGCTCGCGAGGGTGTGTTTATTTATTACAATCGCGGCGACGGCACCTTTGCGGAGTCCTATGTGGTGCAGTGGCCGCCTTCCTATGGGGCGGCGCATCTGAGTCTGGTGGATTTTGACGGGGATGGGGATCTCGACCTGCTCACTGCCAACGGCGACAACGCCGACTACGCGCTGCTACTCAAACCGTACCACGGGGTCCGGCTCTATCTCAACGACGGCCGCAATCGCTTCACAGAGGCCTATTTCTTTCCGCTCAACGGGGCCTACAAGGCGCAGGCCGCTGATTTCGATGGAGATGGAGATTTCGATATAGCTGCGATCGGCTTTTTCGCCGATTACGTTGACGCGCCCGCAGAAGCCTTCGTGTACTTGCGCAACGAGGGCGGAATGCAGTTTGCGCCCACGACGTTCGACGAGGTGCTGGCGGGCCGCTGGCTGACGATGGATGTGGGCGACGTGGACCTCGACGGCGACGAGGACATCGTCCTCGGCTCCTTTGCCATGGGTTGGTCCAATGTGTCGGCCGAGCTAGAAGCGCGTTGGCGGCGGGGGCCGTCGATATTGATTCTCAAAAATCGACGCTATTAATCGGCTGTGACTTCGCGGGCGATGCGGACTCCTACATCGGGGCTGCGGGCATCGGGCGGGCTAAAAAAGCGCGAGGCCGAACGTCCGCCCAGCCCTAGGGTGCCAAAGGAGCCACCGCGGCCGACGCGGCGCTCTCCTGCGGCCGGACCTTGGGGATCGATTTGTTTATCCGCACTGTATGGCCCCTCCCAGTCGGCGACCCACTCCCAGACATTGCCGTGCATATCGTAGAGTCCCCAAGCGTTGGGTGTCTTTTGGCCGACGGCGTGGGGGTGTTTCTCGCCGACTGCCCAGGAGTTGCCGCTGACCCAAGCATAGTCGGCTAGTGCTTGCTCGTCGTCGCCGGAGAAGAAGCGCGCGGTGGTCCCAGCGCGGCAGGCGTATTCCCATTCGGCTTCAGTGGGGAAGCGGTAGAGCGTTTTGCCGGCCTTTTTATTGAGCCGCTGGATGAAATGTGCGGCTTCGATCCACGAGATGTAGGTGGCCGGGTGTTGCGCTCCTTCTTTGACGTACTGACGCCGACGCCACGGTTGAGTGCCGACGACGGCGCGCCACTGGGCCTGAGTAAGCTCGTATTTGGCGAGGTAGAATCCGCGCGATAGTTCGACTTGGTGTTGGGGTGTCTCGCTGTCGTCGAGCGGTCCTTCCTCGCCCGGGGCTGCGCCCATGGCGAAGGTGCCGGGCGGGATGTAGGCGAACTCCATCGCCACGCCGGGGGCTAGTTCGACGGTCAGCGACTCGGGGACGCGGCTACAGGCGGGCAGGATCAGGGCAAGGATAAGCAGGGCGCGGAACATAGGCTCGAAATAAATTGGCGGGAAAATTCCTCGCAAGGGTCAGGGGGAAAGGCCCTGTCCCTCGCGCACCGTGAGGATGCGGTCCGCCTGAATGTCGGCGAAGAGGTCAACCTGACCACTGGGCCAATGCACTGCGAGACGTTGCACCACGCGTTCTCCGCCCAAGCCGAAGTGAGCGCGGATATCATCCTGGGCCAGAAAACTGCTGCCAGCGCGGATTTCGCGGACCTGGGTACCGGCGCTGGTTTCGACGGTGACGATAGCACCGATCCCGTCGCGGTTGCTTTCGACGCCTTGGACGCGGACGATAAGATAGTGGTTGCTGGCCGGTGAATCGTTGCGCAAAAGCGAGGGAGTCGAGTCGAGGTTGTGGACGGCAATGTCGATATCGCCATCGTTGTCGAAGTCGGCTAGGACTGCGCCGCGGCTCGATTCTTCAATGGCAAAACCCGGTCCGGCTGTCTCGGTGGCCTCGGTGAAACGCCCGTTGCCCGCGCTGAGAAAGAGTTGGTTGTTTTGCCGGTAGGAGGCCCCGCGCTCGAGCTGCTCGACTTGGGGATAGACGTGGCCGTTGGCCACGAAGAGGTCTTGCCAGCCGTCGTTGTCAAAGTCGGCAAAGCCCGTGCCCCAGCCGACGAAGGGCCAGGTGGGGTAAATGAGACCGGCGGTGGCGGAGACGTCCTTGAAGAAGCCGCGGCCATCGTTCTGGTAGAGGGTATTGTAGTCGAGGGCGAAGTTCGTGACGTAGAGGTCGAAGTCGCCATCGTTGTCGTAATCGGCCGACGCCGCGCCCATACACGCTTGGGCATCGCCGCTTTCGAGCAAGGCCACGGCTGCCTCCAGCGCTTCCTCCGCGAAGGTGCCATTGCCCTGATTGCGGTAGAACATATTGGGACCCGCATCGTTGGCGACGAAGAGATCTTGGTCGCCGTCGCGGTCGAAGTCGCTAAAGAGCGGGGTAAAGCCATAGCGCTTGTAGCGATCGGTGACGCCGGCTGCTTGGGTAACATCGGTGAAGGTGCCGTCGCCTTCGTTGCGATAAAGCGCATCGGTCGCGCCGACCAGTCCGCGGGGGCCGTACATGACGTTCAGGCCGCGCCACATTCCCGCGTCGGCTCCCTCGGGGATGAAGTTGACATCAAAGTCGATGTAATTCGCCACGTAGAGGTCGAGGTCGCCGTCGTTGTCGTAGTCGCTCCACGCGGCACCCGTACTCCAGCGGGCATCGTCGAGGCCGGCCAACGGGGCATGGTCGGTGAAGGTGCCGTTGCCAGCGTTCTGATAGAAGCGGTTGGCACCATAGTTGGTGACATAGAGGTCCGGGTCGCCGTCGTTGTCGTAGTCGGCGGCTGCCGCGCCCATACCCCAAGACGCGTCATCGACACCCGTAGCCGCGGCGACATCTTGGAAAGTTGCATCACCGGCATTTTGGTAGAGGGCGTTGTGGGGAGCGGTTTCGGGCGGAAAGCCTTCGAGGGTTGATCCATTGACGATGTAGAGGTCGAGGTCGCCGTCTTGATCGTAGTCAAAGGCGGCGAGGCTGCCGCCCTTGGCCTCGACAATGTAGCGCTTGTCTGGACTGCCGCAGATATTGCGCAGGGTCAGACCGGCCGGTTGGGCTACTTCCACAAAGTGAACGCGGGGTAGGCTCTGCTCTGCTGGTGCGCAGGCCGTTAGAAGACAAACGAGGCCGATACGCCACGCCGAAAAGGGATGTTCGGACAATTTATTGGTATCTTATATCTTCGTGGTTTGTGCTTCAAAATATCGATATCCGCTGGAGACCGCCAGTCAGTTGCGGACGCGATGAGACGCGATAGAAAAGGGGATATTTTGCTTGGTTTTGACCAAGAGCCGCACCGGAGTTGTGGGCTGGGCTTGCTGGGGGCCGGGTTGATTCTTGGCAGCTATTGGCTGCTGTGGGGATCGATTGATGGGTTTGTCAACGCCATCGACCACGGCGAGCAGCTCTTTGGCGATTTTCAGCGCTTCTACTATCCGATGGGCGAGGTGCTTTTTGCCGAAAAGTGGCCCATTCGGGGATACTACTATACCTCGTTTTTTGCGTTGGGGCTGAGCCTTGTGGCGCTCTTGCCGCTGGCGGCGGCGACTGTTTTGTGGGGGTTTTTGCAGGTGGGGTGGGCAGCCGCGTTCTATTACGTGTCTGGCCGCTATCTACTCGGCTTCTCCGCGCGGGGCATGTTGGTTTATTTGTTGTTGCTGCTGGCTTCCTTTCCCTTGTTGCACAATTTCAAATGGGGGCAGGTCAGTGTGTTGGTGACGCTTGGCGTTGTGGCGGCGTTTGCGCTGCACCAACAGGGCCTGAGTGCGTTGGGGGGGATCGCGTTGGCACTGGTCACCTGCATCAAGTACTATCCCGGCGCATTTGTCGTCTATTTTCTTATCCGCCGCGATGGGCGCTTTCTAGCGGCTTTCGGCATCGGCCTGTTGGGATTTTACTGCCTGCTGCCAGCCGCGTTGTTGGGACCTGGGGATTGGTGGTATTTCGAGCGCGCATCCGCACAGTCGTTGCCGGAGGCGGCCCGGCTCCTCCGCGATTTTAATACCCAGTATTTTGTCCATGTACTCAACCGCTGGGGGCAGCCGCTGGGGTATAGCTTCGGGGAATCGACGCTCGATGTGCTGCGGCTCGCAGGTGTGCTGGTCTTTTGCGCCAATAGCGTTGTGGTGTGGTGGTTGCACAAGCGGAAAATCGCGCATCGGGAGGCGCTATCCGCGGCGGCGCTATTTCTCGCCTTGCCGTTTGTGGTGCAGACTTCGTGGCCCCACTACTTCGTCTTCTTGCCCTTTTGCCAAGCGGCGTTATGGATGGCGCTTGGCGAGGCCCGGGCGCATTGGCTGTGGCGAGTACCGGTTGTGTGCTCGGCGGTGCTGGCGAGTGGGTACTGCTTTGCCTTGTTTCCAAGTTGGCGGTTGTACAATGGGGTGGGTGCGCTGTGGGTGGCCGATGTGGCTCTGTTGTGTGCGCTCTACGGTTTGGTCCTACGGCGAGGGTTGCGCCAGTGATTCGTCTGTTGCTACTACTGTTGGTCTGCGTCGCCTGCAAGCCTGCACCGCCGGCCATTCCCGGTCCGTTCCGGGTGGTCGAGGATGCGGGGCTCGATTTTACCTACACCAACGGTGCCGCGGGCGATTACTTTCTCATTGAGACTATGGGGGCAGGCGGGGCTTTTCTGGACTACGACCAAGATGGTTGGCTCGACATCTACTTGGTGGATGGGTTCGACTTGTCGCATCTGCGCGGCCAATACCCGCCGATCAATCTCAGCTACCGCGACGAGACCCACTACTGGGTGGAAAAGGACTACCGGCCCGGTCTGAGCTTCAAGGGCCTAGTGGATGAGAGCGCGTACCAAGTTGCCCCGGCCACTACCGACTCACCTAGGGGAAATAGACTCTACCGCAATGAGGGAGACGGGACGTTTCGCGAGGTAGAAGGGGCAGCCGGGGCGGGCGATACTGGCTATGGCATGGGCGTGGCCGTCGGCGACTTTGACGCGGATGGCGACCCCGATCTCTACGTCACCAACTACGGTCCCAATGTTCTTTATCGCAACGACGGTGGCGCGTTTGTCGATGTTACCGAAAGAGCCGGTGTGGGGGATCCGCGCTGGAGTACCAGTGCCCTGTTCTTCGACTGCGATAACGATGGCGACCTCGACCTCTACGCGGCCAATTACCTCGATTTCTACCCGGCCAACAACCGCGTTTGCGGTGGCACCATCACCCCCAAGCGCCGGCGCAAAGAGCTGCTGAAAATTCCCTTCGCACTGCGCACCTATTGTAGCCCGCGCCGCTACAATGGCGTCCCAGATGTGCTCTACCGCAACGATGGCGCTACCTTTGTCGATGTCACTGAACAGGCGGGGGTTTTCAATCGCTTTGGCAAGGGCTTGGGGGCGCTGGCTGGCGACATTGACGCGGACGGCGACCTGGATCTCTACGTGGCCAATGACGGCGTCCGCAATGCGCTCTACCGCAACGACGGCGGGACCTTCGTCGATATCGCGCTCGCCGCTGGGGCCGCGTACAACGGCAATGGCCAAGCCGAGGCTGGCATGGGCGTGGCCGCTGGCGACGTTGATGCGGATGGCGACCCGGATCTTTTTGTCACCAACTTCTCGCGCGAGAGCAATACGCTCTACCGTAACGATGGTGCGCTCCGCTTCACCGATAGCGGGGATGCTATCGGCCTCGCCGACCCGAGCCTGCGTCCCTTGGGCTTTGGCACGCTGTTTTTCGATGCGGACAACGACGCTGACCTCGACCTCTTCGTTGCCAACGGGCATGTTATGGACCGGATTCAGCTCCTCGAAGAAGACCTCCGCTACGCCCAACCCGACCAGCTCTTCGCCAACAGCGGCGGCCAGTTCCGCGACGTGTCGGCGGCGGCCGGCCCGGCCTTTGCTCGGGTTGCAGTCTCGCGTGGTGCAGCGTATGGCGACTACGACGCCGATGGCGATCTCGACTTGTTGGTCACCCACGCCAGCGGTCCGGCGGCCCTCTACCGCAACGACCTGCCGCCTCGTTCTCATTGGCTCTTGGTGGAGGGCCTAGTGGCCGGTGCCCGCGTCCGCCTGCTGTGCGATGGCCACCAGCAGACGCGGACCGTCACCGCTGGCGGCAGCTACCTGTCGGCCAGCGATCCGCGCCTCCACTTTGGCTTGGGGACTTGCGCCCACGTAGAGCATCTCGAAATCCGCTGGCCGGATGGTGTGCGGGACGACTACTACGACTTGGCTGCCGACCAAGTATTCGACAGCGGACGATGAACCAGCGCGAACGCCTGCTCTACGCCCTGATCCTGCTGTTGGCCGGTGCTGTGCTCTGCTATGGCTGGAAACTGTACTGGTTCCTCACGGACGATGCCTACATTTCCTTTCGCTACGCAAGCAACTGGGATTTGGGCCACGGCTTGGTGTGGAACCCGCCCCCATTTCGCCCGGTCGAAGGCTACACCAATTTTCTGTGGATCGCCCTGCTGTATGGGGTCTGGCAGGTCTTGGGTGTTGTTCCTCCCGCAGCGGCTAACTACCTCGCCCTGTGCTTTGCCTTGTGCTCGCTGTATATCGCTGCGCAGATGTTGCTGCGCTTGCCTTGGTCGCCCAGGCTGCATCCCTATCGCTTGGTCTTCCTCGCCCTCTTGCTGCTCGCAGTGGTCACCAACCGCACCTTTTTGGCTTGGAGCAGTTCGGGCTTAGAAACGGCGCTGTTTGGTTGCACGGTCCTCGCTTGGACCTGGGCTTGCGCTTTTGTTGCTCCTGGCCACCGGAGATGGCCCTTAGTTATTTCCGCTGCTGCCGCCGGTATCTATCTGACGCGCCCGGATGGCCTGCTCTTTCTCGGTGTCACTGCGGTCGCGCTCTTTTGGGCTTGGCGTGCTGGCTGCTATCCGGCTCGACGGCTCGCCCAAGCTTGGCCCCTGCTGGCCGTGCCGCTGCACCTAGTCTGGCGTCAGAGCTTGTACGGCGAATGGCTGCCCAATACTTATTACGCCAAAGCTGTCGGCGCTTGGCCAGCCAGCGGATTTCGTTACGCGCTCTCTTTTGCCCTCGAGTACGCCCTGTGGACGTGGGGGCTGCTTTTGGTCTATGTGCTATGGAAAAAGAAGGGGGCGCTCAGGCTGTCTTGGCATGGGCTGCTGGCCGCGCTCGCACTGTGCGGACACGCTGCGTACTACACGTTTTTCTACGGTGGCGACCACTTTGAGTACCGGATTTACGCGCACTTGGTGCCTTTGTGCTACCTCGCCTTTGCATGGTGCCTAAACGCCGTGGGGGTCCAACCGAAAAAAGCGCTTGCTGCCCTCGGCCTCGCGGTTGTGCTCTCTTGGCCGGTTCCTTGGACCCATTGGTTCCAGACCCACCACATTGCCAGCCGCGGTCAGACCTTGCAACTCAAAGTGCCCGTGGCTCCTCACTTTCCCGCCCCGCTCCGCTGGTACGCCGCTGCTTTTGACGAGCTGCAATTTTGGCTCATCGACCGTTTCGTCTGCATTCGCCACCAAGAGCATAAAGCCAACGCGGAATTCCTCGCCGGGATGTTTCCTCCGCGTGCCCAGGGTCAGTTCCTGCCCTCGGCCGACTACCCGGTTTTTTTCTTTCCCGCCATCGGTATCCCGGCTTGGCGCTTGCCGCACATCAACATCCTCGACGTTCACGGCCTCAACGACTACGTCATCGCCCGCACTCCTCCCGAGCCGAGCGCCGAGCGCATGATGGCCCACGAGCGCACGCCGCCGGCCGGTTATGTAGAGTGCTTCCAGCCCAATGTCCGCCTCGTCGCCCCCGGGCAAGTTAAAGTGTTTCCCCGCGCGCTCTCAGCCGAGCAAATTGCCGATTGCGAGGCCCGCTGGGCGGCCCGTTAGGTAATCTCACCTTCTGGGGGCAGGTTTAGATAGCATTCGTAAGTAGGCCAAAGCGGGGATTGGCTCAAGAGGCGTGGGGATGGTTATATTGAAAGCCCGAAAGGAGGGCCTACATGCGCCTACTACTAATTTGGACCGCCGCGCTCGTCATCGCTGGCTGCGGCGGGTCTGGAGAATCGGGCGACGAGCCTACGGAGAAAAAAATCGTCTGGTACGCCCTGATGGTCCACCCCTATGTCGAAGAGGTGCAAAAAGGGGTGATCGGCTATGAGCGCGACACCGGGATCAAGATCAAGCGCCAGATCGGCCAAAGCTGGACCCAAGACAATGAAAACGCCAACGTCGAGCCGCTAGCGGCTCAGGGTTACAAAGGCTTCTCGCTCTACCCAGCCGACGCCAGCGCCGCCAACGGACTCTACGAGGAATTGGTGCAAAACGGAGCATACGTCGTCAGCTATGGTGCGCCGACGACGCTGCCGACGCCCGCGTCGTTTTGCGTGGCGACCGATGTCAAGCAGGCGGCCATGGAGGCCACCGAGGCGCTGATCGGCTTTATGGGTGGCAAGGGCAACATCCTCAACGTGCTCGAACTGGTCGAAGACCCCAATACCATCTTGCGCAAAGAAGGCGTCGAAGCGGCGGTGGCCAAATACCCAGAGGTACAGATAATCCAGGAAATCGCCGGTATGGAGTCGATTGAGACCAGCACGGCCAAAATCCAAGACGCGCTTTCGGCGCGGATCGAGGAGATCGACGGCGTGATTTGTACGGGGTACACGCCGACCGTAGCCGCGGCGACCATTCTGTCGGAGTGGAATCAAACCCCGGATAACAAGCGCATCCACTTCGTCGGCATCGACACAGACTCGGTGGTGCTCGACGCGATCCGCCAGGGGGCCATCGACGCGACCGTCTCGCAAAATCCCTATGGCCACGGCTACATTACGTGCGCGCTGTTGAGCTATCTGCTCGACGGCTGGCAGGCCAATCCCGACCGCTACTTCATCAACTCGGGTACGGTGCTGGTGACTCAGGACAACGTCGATACCTTCGAGGACGAAGTCAGGGCCATCACCGCGCAGATTATGGGTGAGTTGGAGACCAAATACCTCAGCCCGCCCAACTGATTCGTGCTAGAACTACAATCCATCATCAAGCGCTTTCCCGGCGTCCGGGCACTGGACGATGTGTCGCTTTCTTTCCAGCCGGGCCAGATCCACGCCCTAGTCGGCGAAAACGGCGCTGGCAAGAGCACCCTGCTCAAAATTATCACTGGGATCTACCAGCCCGACGCTGGGCGGATGCTCTTCGACGGCGCGCCGCTGCGCGTGCGCAACTGCCGCGACTGCCTCGACCGCGGCATTGGTTTGGTCCACCAGGAGATCCAAGTGGTGGCCGAGGCCAGCGTCGCCGAGAACATCATGCTCGATAAGCTAGACGCCTTCAGCCGATGGGGACGCCTCGACTGGCCGCGGCTCGACGATCAGGCGCGGGCCGCGATGGCGCGGGTCGGGCTGGACATTGACCCGCAAGCGCCCATTGGCGATTTAAGCGCGGCGCACAAGCAACTCGTGCAGATTGCCCGGGTGCTGTCGGCTGAGGCGCGGGTCTTGCTATTAGACGAGCCGACGTCGTCGCTTACCGAGCACGAAGCAGCTCGCCTGTTTGGCATTTTGCGCCAGTTGCAGAAGACAGGCGTAGCCATCGTCTTTGTCTCGCACAAGTTCGACGAGGTCTATCAAATTGGCGACCAAGTCAGCGTGTTGCGGGACGGGCGACACGTGGGTACGAGAGAGTTGGCCGGCCTGCCGCGCGCCGAGTTGATCGAGATGATGATCGGCCGGCGGGCGGAGACGGCTTCGTTTGGTATGCCAGTGGTGGACCGGGCGCGGGAAGTGCTCAGGGTCGAGGGGTTGTATGCACCTGACCGGGCACACGAAGTGAGCTTTTCGCTTTACGCTGGTGAGATTTTGGGTTTGTACGGTTTGGTGGGAGCCGGGCGCACCGAGCTGGCGCGGTTGCTAGTCGGGGCCGAGCAGGCCGAGCGGGGTGCCGTCTATATCCACGGAGCCAAAGCGCGGATCGGCTCGGTGGCCGATAGCCTGTACAAATACAGCATGGGCTACGTAACTGAAAATCGCAAAGAAGAGGGCCTGCTGCTGGAATCAGCCGTGCGGACCAATTTAGGCATTACCATATGGGAACGGATCGTCGGCAAGTTCACGCGCCGGATTGACGACCGGGCGGAGACCCAAGCCGCGCAGGCGCTGGTTGCGGCGCTGGATATTCGCACGACGGGCTTGGAGCAGGAGGTAAACCTCCTCAGCGGTGGCAATCAGCAGAAGGTCAGCTTGGGCAAGTGGCTGGCGGCCGGTTGCGACATCCTGATCGTCGATGAGCCGACCGTCGGAGTAGATATCCAAGCCAAGGCACAGATTCACCGCTTGCTCTGGGACTTGGCGGCCAAAGAGGGCAAGGCCATCATTTTGATCTCGTCGGACATGCCGGAGATCATCGGCTTGGCCGGGCGGATTCTCGTCTTTAAAGACAAGCAGGTCGTCCACGAGATCGCCGAGATCCACGAGCAGGGCTTGAGCTACGATGAGGTAAGCCGCCGCATTGGACTTCATCTGAATTGATTATGGACTACTTACGCAGACTCATGCGGCACAACGACGCGGGGATCGCCTTGTCCGCGGGGTTGCTGTTTGTGGGATGTGCGCTTAGCTCGGAGAGCTTCCTGTCGGCGTACAACCTTTTCAACATCTCCCGGATCGTTGCGTTCTCCGTGTTGGTGGCGCTGGCTCAGGCGCTGGTGTTGGTCGCTGGGGGGATGAATCTGTCCGTGGGGGCCATTGGCGGCTTGGCGACCATTACCACTGGGTACTGCATTCAGGTGTTGGGTTTGCCGGGGTGGTTAGCGGCGCTGGTGGCGCTGGGGATTGGCAGTGTGGCCGGGTGGGTTAACGGGGTCATCATCACGCGGTTGCAGATCAATTCCTTTATCGCCACGCTGGCCACGCTTTTTGTCTTTACAGGGCTAGTGCATGGGTTTTCCGAAGGCTACGCCTATACGGACATTCCTCGGGAGTTCACGTTTTTGGGACGGCAGAAGTTTTTGGGGCTGTCGAATTTGTTCTGGACGATGGGGCTGGTGCTGCTGGCAACGCACTACGCATTCCGGCACACGGTCTTTGGGCGGCGGCTGTTGGCGACCGGGGGGAATCAGGAGGCGGCTCGGCTGGCGGGGATCAATACTGACCGGATGATTTTGCTGTCGCACGTGCTGTCGGGCGGAGTGGGGGCGCTGGCCGCGGTGTTGTGGGTCTCGCGGATGGGCTCGGCGCAACCGGCGACGGGTAAGGACTGGCTGATTACCAGCTTTGCGGTGGCCATTGTCGGCGGGACGGGGCTGGCGGGAGGGCGCATCTCGGCGCTGGGCCTGCTGTTAGGGGCGGTCATCATCGTCCTCATCAAAAACGGCTTGGTGATGCTGGAGGCCAACGTCTATTACGAGCAGGCGTTTTTGGGGTCGATTATTCTGTTGGCCGTGGTGGTGAGTCGGGTGCGGGATTTGTATGGGGGGCGGAGTGGGGGTTAGTACGTAAGCGGTTGACAAGAGCTAAGAAGCGAGGCAAAGACCTGACATGTACCAACCGTTAGACCGCATCACGCTCAAATCCGGTGAAGTTGTACAAGCTGGCGTTGTGCAAGGCCCTGATCTCGACTGGGCCGAACGCGTCGAGACCCTTTTGAGCCACAAAGGCCCGCCTTGGCGCTGGGGCAACGAACAGGTGCTGCGCACTCAGACCGGCCTCGACGTCTTCTTTTATCTACTGCACCGCGACGGCGATCCCTTTGCCAATATGATGAACATTGAATACCGCGGCGTGGGGCTGCTCGGCCACGTGTACACCCGTCCCGAAGACCGCCGCCAAGGCGCTGCCATGCAACTGATGGCCTGTCTCATGGAGCACTTTAGGCAGCGCGGTGGCCAAGCCCTGTTTTTGGGCACGGGCTACGATACGCCGCCCTATCACATTTATCGGGTCAATGGCTTTGCCGGGGTCGAGCCGGAAAGCGGTTATATGGACTATTACAGCACCTCGCAGGACGAATTCGATAGGGGTTATTTCGCGCCGGGTTCTACGGCTATAGAGCCGGTTGGCTGGCTGCACTGGCCTGTTTCGATTCCTCTGTTTTTGGGTGCCTTTCCTGGCGTCGTGCGCGGCGCTGGCTTGGGTGTATGGGGTCGCCGCTCCACCGAAGGGCCTTTGCTGCCCTTGCTGCAGGATTGTTTGGAACGCGATGCAAACGACCTTCCGCCTCGCGCGCTGGCTCTGGTGCAACGGGAAACCCGAGCCGTGGTGGGCTGGGTCATGTGGTCCGATCATCCGCTGTGGCCCGACGCCTGCTTAGTTGACTTGTATTGCCATCCGGCTTTTTGGGAGGAGGGGGCCGCCTTGCTCCAGGCCCTAGAGCTACCGGAGAGCCACACTTGCTTGGCCTATTGCGACGCTGGGTTGAAACCCAAAGCCGCCGCTCTGACTGCGGCGGGATTCCGTTGTAGTGCTACTTTAAACCGGCGGGTCGCTGCTGATCGGGCGCAAACGGGTTGGGTTGACGTCGAGGTGTGGGAAAACAAGGGGAGTTTTCACGCCGACGGATCGGTGGTGGACTGATGATACTCTATTTGTCGGGTCGGGATACGGATGATTTGCTGATGGTGTTGGAAGGGGTGGCGGGCGTGGTGTTCAAACGGAGCAACGAGCGAAAGAAGCGAAAGTATTTTGAAAAGGGGGCACGCAAGGATTCGATGGGGGAGGTTTCGGCGAAGGTTTTTCTCGGAAGCGGCGTCGAAGCGAAGGCGCGAGCGGCGGTGCGGGAGATCGTGGTTGAGGGCGTGCGGTCGAAGCAGGTCGAGGTTGTAATAAAAGGCGAGGGAAATGCGGAGATCGCGTTGGCCGGGCCGAATCCTGACGAGGGGCAATTACAGGCGTTGGCCGATCTGTTAATGTAGAATGGGCTCCTATTTTCGCCTGCGGCGAACAACGAACCCAAACGTGCGACAGTCAGACGAGGAAGGAAACTATTATGGCAAAGACTGAAGTTGTCCGGGCGCGTATCAATCCAGAGCTAAAGCGCAATGTCGAGGCGCTATTGAGCAAGCTCGGCTTGACCACGACTGAGGCCATAACCCTTTTCTTTCGGCAAATTGAACTGTGCAACGGGTTGCCGTTTCCCGTAGAGCTACCGAATGAGAAAACCCGTGACGTTTTTGAAAAGACGGATCGAGGGGAAGAATTGGTCGAGTGTGAAGACGCCGAGGGCATGTTTCAGAGGCTCAACGTTTGATATAGTATTAATTAAACGAGCACGGTGCTTCGACGGAGCGTGGGAGCTGCCATGGTGATCGGAGTGGAGATTCGTAAGCGGGCTATTGACAGGGTTCAATGGGATTAACAGATTGATGTCTATAATAGGCAGATCTATATATTAAAAGTCTCCCAATGGCCTAAGTTTTGGATAGTTCCCCATATGTGTTGTCTTGTTTAGGATTTCAGAAATGACCTTTCCAGAGAACTTTCAGAAAATTTTTGATGATGAAGAAAAGCAGACCGTCAGTAATTCATTTGGTGGAGATGCTTTGAGTGGAAAGGCTCCATCCTTTCGTGTGGAAAGAGCTGTTGATTGGCTTTTAGAAAATGCCGGAGATTATAAGAATAACAATACCATTCAGAAGATAAATCAACTCGAAAAATATTTTGTACAAAAAGATTTAAAGTATGTTCTCAGAGCTGCTGTTAGATTCGCTTTTCTCATTGAATTGACAAATTTCAAGATTACATCAACTAAGATGAAGACTAGATGGTTAGAGGGAAAAATAACCAAAACTCGTCCCCATAGCTTTGAGAATTATCAAGGTGTATTCGCTCCTGGAAAAGATCAAAGGGCTTGTAGTTTTGAGGAATGTTTAAGCATTTTTGATAGGACAATGGATTTACTTACTTCTTCTTCTGATCACATATCTATCTCTTCACAGCTTTCTAATGGGAACAAACGGAGCGTGTCCTATGAGTTTATCTTATCATACGAAGAGTCTAGGCGTGATCCAGTTCATTCCGTTGATAATATTCGTTTGGTAGGCCTAGAGGATATCGAGTGGTTAGTGAAAGCTCGTCCTATACTAAAAGAAATGCTCACCAAAAAAAATATAGACAAAATAAAGACCAAAACGTATCTGACAGATAGATCTCAAACTGGTAAAGATCAGACTAATCGCGCTAAACGTTGGGAAGTTCTCGATGGAGATTTCCAACATGCTACTTTGGAGGAATGCTGGTCAGTTGAGCGAAAGCTACTCCGAGACTTGGTGTATTTCTCGAATTTTCCTGAAGATGTCAAAAACAAGCTGATTACTGCAGGAGCTATCAGCAAATCAAAATGCATAACTAGATGCCCAGTAACTTGGGTTGAGTTGGATTATACGGATTTTGCCTGCGAGTCAAAACATGGAGAATCTCCCTTTCAAGTAGGACATTTAAATCCTCTTAAATCTGGTGGAAAACACGAAGGACAGAATGTGGCCTGGATGACCGAAGATGGTAATAGAATTCAGGGAGACTTGAAGTTGGACGAGGTGAGAAAGATGCTTATAGATATTTATCAAAGGATGCAGCTAGAGAATATCGTTTAATAGAGCAGCCTCATCAAAAGAGGATTATAATAATGAAAAAATACACACTAAGTACAGCTTTTCGAGATATAAGAAACTATCTAGCAGGGAAAGCTGTTGGTATAACGAGAGATAGAGCTTTGTTACATGAAGTAGTAAAATGTCTCTTTTGCAATATCAATCATTTAGTAAAGACAGAACCAAACTTTCCTGCTAAAAAAGTTGCCCAATCTTACAACAAAGCTTTTAAAAAGATAAAGAATAGAGTTCCAGATCTTTTTAGGGATTCTGAAGAGATTGACCTAGACCAAGAGTCAATTTCTTATATCCATACAATATTTTTAAAGGTCGATATGGAAGATCCACATAGCGACCCGTTAAGTGAATTGTATCAGGCTTTTGTAGGTACAGATATTAGAGGAAATGAAGGGCAATTCTTTACTCCTACAGAAGCCGTAAGGTGGTTAGTAGAAGCTGTCGCACCAAGAAAGGGAGAAAAGATAGTTGATCCAGCATGTGGGGCCGGGAGCTTTCTAAGCTTCTCTGCGAGGTATCTAAGAGCTAAGGGAGCAAGCAGAAGAGAAATAAATTCATCCATCTTTGGAATAGAAAAAGACGAGTATTTATCCCAACTCGCTAAGACCCATATAGCTCTTACTACTCTATCATCCTCAAATATCGTCTGTGCAGATTCTATTGAAAGAAAAACCAAAGGAAATGGCCCTATACCCTTTGAATTCGACGGACAGTTTGATATAGTCCTTGCAAATCCTCCTTTCGGAGCGAGAATAAAGGTCGGTACTGAAGAAACCAGGAAGAAGTTCGATTTAGCTTATAAATGGCACTTTAACCGGACTACTGGCCGATACGAAAAAACAGATAGCCTTGCAGCTAGCTCGACGCCTCAGATTCTGTTTTTGGAATTGTGCTTAAAGCTATTGAGAAACGGTGGGCGTATGGGTATTGTAGTACCCGAGAGTATGATTGCCAACTCTACGTCTAGTCATGTTGTTCAGTTTTTAATAGAGAATGCGGATTTAGATGCCGTAATAGGAATGCCCGAAAATCTTTTTAAGACTTCTGGTAAAGGAGGTACTCATACTAAAACATGTCTCTTAATAGCAACTAAGCGACAACAGTTGACTATGGGAAAGCAGATATTTATGGCCGAGGCTAAGTGGTGTGGCCATGATAGCAGAGGGAACCTGATTCCTCACAACGATTTACCAGTAATTCTGGACAACTTTTTGGACACCCAAGATGATCGAAGATATAATCGGCTAGGCTATCGTGTTTCCCAATCGTCTATAGCGAATCATATATTGACACCCCGTTACTATAATCCTGAGCCTCAAGAAGAGCTGGAAAAACTTTCGGATTCCCATGAGCGCATCTCACTTAAAATGTTGGTGGAGGATGGAATCATTGAGATTAAAACCGGCGATGAGGTGGGAAAACTCGCATACGGTACAGGAAGCATTCCATTTGTTCGGACTTCGGATATTTCAAACTGGGAAATTAAACTAGATCCCAAACATGGGATTTCGGATGAGATATACAATCAGTATAAAGATCGCCAAGATATAAGAGAGGGAGATATATTGATGGTGAGAGATGGAACGTATCTAATTGGAACCTGTGCCTATATATCAAAATACGATACGAAAATCGTCTTCCAGAGCCATTTATATAAAATAAGAGTAAATAAACCCGAGGTAATCTCCCCTTTCCTACTACTAGCGGCGCTGTCATCAAAGCCTGCAATTGGACAGATTCAGGCCAAGCGATTCACGCAGGATATTATCGACTCTTTGGGAAATAGAATCTATGAGCTTATTCTTCCAATTCCTAAAGATAAGAAGAAGAGAGACAAGGTTGAGCGAATGGTTAGGCAATCTATTAATGACCGTGTGGAATCAAGAGAACTAGCTAGAAGAGCAAAGTTAGAAATCACAGCATTATAGAAGTGCTGAAGCCGCCGTCGACCCAACCAAAACGGCTTAGGCCGACGGCGACGTAGTAGCAAGAAAAATATACGGTACCGCTAGCGCTACTCTTCTCCCACCTCGTCTGATTCCTCCGGATAAAGCACTACCCGCACATAGCGGTCCATGTTGAAATACTTCTGCGCCGATTGCTGCACCACATCCACCGTCAGCGAATCCACCAACGCTGGATACTGAACCAGCAGCCGCGGATCGACCCCGTTGAAATCGAGCGACGCCAGCGACCCGACCCAGAAGCTGTTCTCCTTGAGGTCGGTCTCGCGCTGGCGTTTGCGCATTTCCTTGACCTTATCGACGTAGAGGTCGGTGGTGCCGACGGTTTTTAGGCTGTCGATCTGCTCGAAGATCACCTGCGTCAGTTCCTCGACGCGGTCGGGATCGCTGCCGAAGGAGATGGAGATACGGTACCTCTCGTCCGGGTAGTGCGAGCCGCTGCTGCTGACCCAGACCCCATAGGTGCCGCCCAAGTCCTCGCGCAACACCTCGCGTAGCTTGATCTGCAGCACGGAGGTCATGGCCCTGAGTTCGAGGTTGTTTTTCCAGCCGTCGTATTCAAAAGGGCCGGTGAAAATCATCTGCGATTGGCTCTTGGGTTCAATGCCGCGATAGACCGCTTTGTCGATCACGCCCTCTGGGGCCTCGATGCCGACATCGCGCCAAGTCTCCTCACGTCCGGTGGTCGGCAAGCCGCCCAAATAAGTGCGCACCAGCGGCTCTATGCCTTCGAGGGTGAAGTTGCCGACAAAGAAAAACGAGAAGTCGCCAGCGTCGGCAAAGCGATCTTGGTACACGGCCATAGACGTGGCCAAGTCCATTTCGTCGAGCAACTCCAGCGACCAAGGACGCGCCCGGTGGTGATACTGGGCCATGGTGACCGCAATGGTGTCGCTGAACGCCGTTTCTGGACGTGCGCTGCGATTTTGGATGGAGCCTCGCATGAGCGTCTGATAGGCTTGGAAGGCCGTGCTGTCTTGGCGCGGCGCAGTGAAGAAAGCGTAGATCAGCTCGAACATGGTCTGGATATCTTCGGGCGAGGCCGAGCCAGAAACGCCCTCCCGCAAGCTACTGATCCACGGCGATACCCGCACCACTTTGCCGGCCAGTTTCTTCTCCAGTTCGATCTTGTTAAACGGCCCCACGCCGCCTTCGCTCACCACCGAGGTCGCAGTCGAAGCTGCCACGTAGTCGGCGTCGGGGACCAGCGAGTGCCCGCCGGGACTATAGGCCCGGAAGAGGATCTCATCGTTTTTGAAGTCCGTCGGCTTCAGGCAGACCCGGATGCCGTTGGAGAGCGTCCACCAAGTCACGCCGATCTCGGGGATTTCGCTGCGTTCGACGATTTCAGCGGGAGCGGGCACTTGTGCCACGAGCGGCTCGTCGGACACCTCGTCGGCGTACGGCTCGATCTCCTGCTGCGCCGCCTTGGCGAAGATCGCCAGCAGATCCTGCTCGTTGGGCACGGCAATGCCCTCTTGCTCAGGGGCTTCTACGGTGATTACCCGGTTTTTTTCGCTCGTCCACTCGCTGGCCAGCGCATTGATCTCCTCTAATGCAATGCCGGGTACCAGTTCTTGGTAGAGTTCGTACTCCTTGGCAATGCCGGGGATGGCTTCGTCGGTCAGCAGGTGGCGCACGTATTCGGAGGCAAAACCGCTCGACTGTTGTTTGTCTCGCTCGCGGTAGGACTGCTCCATGCTGCGAAGCATCTCCTTTTTCTCTCGCGCTAGCTCAGAGGCGGTAAAGCCGTATTCTCGCACTCTCGCTGCCTCAATCAGCAGAGCCTCAAGCCCAGCGTCGAAACCGTTGTTTTGCACCGCAGCACCGAGGATGAAAAACTCCTTGGAGCGCAACCAACGCCCTTGGCCCGAATAGGCACCTAAAAAGGGCGGCTCGGGGAGCTTGGTCAGTTCGTGCAGGCGCTGGTTGAGCATCCGGTGATATAGGGCCTCAATCAGCGAGCGGCGATAAGTGCTCATCGTCCCTTGGGGCCGCACATCCATCTTGTAGTAGATGCTGACGCTGTTGTAGGTGGCTTCTGGGTCGGTGGTAATGGCGAAGAGCGTCTCCTCGTGGTTGGGCACGGGGAACATCGTGCGTTCGGGGGGATTTTCGGTCGCAGGAATACGCGCAAAATACTCCTGCACCAGCGCCTCTACCTCCGCTGGCTCAATGTCGCCGACGGCCACAAAACCCATCAGGTCGGGCCGATACCAAGTGCGGTAAAAGCGGCGCAGCTCCTCGTGCTGAAAGGTATCGAGTACGGCCTTCTGGCCGATGGGCAGGCGCACGGCGTAGCGCGAATCCTTCAGGAGAATGGGTATTTGCTCGTCGAACATGCGCTGCTGAGCGCCGCGCCGCAGTCGCCATTCTTCGATTACGACGCCGCGTTCCTTGTCGATTTCCTCGGCCTCAAAGCTGATCTGGTGCGCCCAGTCCTCCAAAATTTGGAAGGCCGTTTCCACGACCTCGGCGCTGTCGGTGGGCACGGTTAGCATGTACACAGTTTCGTCGAAGCTGGTGTAGGCATTGAGGTCTGGCCCAAAGCGCATGCCGATTAGCTCCAAGTAGTCCACCAACTCCTGCTTGGCAAAGTTTTTGGTGCCATTGAAGGCCATGTGCTCGGCAAAGTGCGCCAGCCCTTGTTGGCTTTCGTCCTCCAGCACCGAGCCGGCATCGACCACCAGCCGCAGCTCGACCCGGTTTTCGGGCTTTTGGTTTTTGCGGATGACGTAGCGCAAGCCGTTGTCTAGCTGGCCGACGGTCACCAGGGAGTCAATGGGCAGCTTTGGATCCTCTAACTTCTCGGTCGTCTCCTCCATCGCCGTCTGTTGCACGGTCATCGGCGACGTGCTGACGCAGGCGTATAGTAGCACTGGCAGCACAGCGAACAGCAGCAAAACTCGTCTCATCTAAGACTCCTGTCTTTGGGGATGGGAAATGGGAAATCTAATCACTAGCAAACGCCGCGCTCGCTTCGGCAATGGAGCTAAACGCGCCGTCGGCCACCGCGGCACACAGCGCGGCACCGACGGCGGCCTCTTCGCCGTGCGAGCCCACGTGCAGCGGCATGGAGAACTCCGTTTCCAACGCCGCCCGCAGCACGGGATTTAGCTTGATGCCGTTGCCTGCGCCAACCAACTTGGAGCGCGCGCTACCGCCCAGTAGGATGGCCTCGCGATACGAGTCGGCTAACTCGACGGCCATGCCTTCCAACAGCGCGCGCGTTAAGTGTCCGGCAGTCAGCGTCGCAGCGGTTAGTTCGCGGAAAGCGGCTTTGGCGCGTGGCCTGCTGCTCGATCCGGAAAACAGTGGATCGGCGCGCACGCCCTCGGCACCGGCTGGCACATCGGCCGCTAATGATACGAGCCGCTCGTAGAGGGCCTCGCTGTCGGGTTGGACATCGGCGAGGGCATAGATGGCGTCGGCGAAGAAGTCGCGCAGCGTCCTGAAGGTACGCCCGCCGACGGCCCCCACGCCGGCCAGCAGATAGCCGCGCTGGATATAGGGACGCAGTTCGAGCGAGCCGCGCGGCAGTGGGGCTTCGATATGCAGTGCGGCTTGTCCGCCAGTACCGACGTTGACGGCCACGGTGTTGGCGTAATCGACGACCGTACCGGCAAAGCTACACTGGTGATCGCCGGACGCCACGGCGACGGGCAGGCCCGCTGATACACCTAACTTTTGGGCCATTGCTGGGGTCAGGGGACCGGCCATGGTACAAGATTCGACCAGTTCGGGAAACAGCGACTGGTCTAGGCCGAGATCGGCGATAAGCTCGTCTGCCCAAGCTTGTTTGGTCACGTCATAGACGCCCCAGCCGAGCGCGTCTGTAGGATCGACCACCGGCCGTTTGCCCACTAGCCGCGATACCACAAACTCAGGGGCCGCTGTGCCGCTGACGCCGCTGGGAAGCTGATTGTTGGATTGCAGCCAAAACAGGTGCGGCGCAGCGTGGCCAGCCACGAGAGGGCAGCCAGTATTGGCAAAGGCAGGCATCTCTCCGTCGGTGGCGATGGAACCTCCTTGCTGGGCCATGGCGTCTAAATAGGAGTACTGCTGGCCCGGTAGAGATTCTTGAGCACGCTGGTCCTGCCAAGAAAAATAAGGACCTACGGTCTTGAGCGCGGCGTCGAGGAGTTGCAGGCCCTGTTGCTGCCCGGTGACGCCGATGGCTGCTGGCCGGGCGTTGGTGCGGGCTACAAGCTCGGCCGCGTTGTCGATGGCTAGTTCGGTCATCGCGTCGAGGTCCCACTCCGAGCGGCTAATTCGCTTATTTGCCGCGGAGGTCACTTCGGACGAATTGGCCGCGCTGGCTGTGCCGACGACGGCATTGGTGTTGAGGTCAATGACGATGGCGACGACGGTAGTAGAGCCGATGTCTAGCGCGAGGTAGTGCGTTGACATGGAACTAACTCAAGCGCGACCAGTCGAAGACTACGCCGAGGTATTCTTCTTTATTGGCGGTAAGTCCCTCGTACATCTGTTGGCAGTCTGCCGGGGACGTCAAGTGGGTGAGCAGGGGGCCGACGACGAGCTGGCCACTGGCGATCCACGCGGCGATCTGGCGGTAATTGGAATCGAGATCGCGGCAGCGCTCGGTGGCGTGCTGCGGCCAGCGCCACTCGAGGGCGCCGATCATGCGGATCGCCTCTAGGTGAATGCGCAGCAGCATGGGCGTAACATCGAAATGGGCTGGGGCGCGTGGGCTGCCGAGGAGGATGAGTTCGCCGTGGCGGGCAACGCACATCGCGGTCTGGGCAATGACTTCGCTGATGCCAATGGCCTCGACGCCGATGCGGGCACCAGCGCCGCCGGTCCAGTCGCGCACCGCTTCTTCTAGATCGTCGCGGCCGGGATTGACGGTGCGCTCGATGCCACAGGCGCGCGCCTGCTGTAGGCGCAACTCGGACAAATCCGCGAGCATGACGTCGGCACCGGCCAAGCGGAAGAGTTGGGCAGCGAAGTTGCCCACGAGGCCGCCGCCCACTACGAGCACGGTGTCTCCGGGCTGGACGCTAGAAGAGCGCAAGGCAGAGATGCTGACGCCGGCCATGCGCGTAAACACGAGGTGCTGGCCGGGGGCCTCGCGCGAGACGGGCAGCGCCATGCGCTGTGCATCTGTCTTGACGATGGAAGCGTGGCGGGCAAAGGAGAGGACGCGGTCGCCCGGTTGCACGCCGCCGACCGCGTCGCCGATTTGCAGTACTTGGCCGAGGTTGCCGTAGCCAGTGCCTCGGGGATACTGGCCGGCGTCGCCGAAAGGCATCTGCTTGACGAGGCCAGTAAATCCCGCGCCTTCGGTGCCGGCGCTGACGACGGAGTATTCGGTCTCTATTAATACTTCATGGGGGTGCAAGTGGTCATCGAGATCGGTCTGGGTGACCTCGATGCGCCCCGGCTCGACGACGGTGAGTTCATGAGTTAGCACGGCGAGTAGTCCTCCTTAAATGGGCCATATTGGCAGCAAGCAGAGAAAATATAAAGGACGTTTAGGGAAGTGGCGTCAAGCCACACAAAAGGAATAAAACTGCTTGACGAAAAAAGCCGACCTCTCTATTATTGGCGAACCTGCTCGCGGGGTACAAGGAGTTTATTGCGCCCAAGAAGTAAGTGGAGTTCAATGGGGATTTGGTAGCTGTGGATTGGAATGGATGTGCCTGCTGGAGCAGATATTATGGCATTGCAGAGTTAAGATAAGAGAGAAGACTTAGAGTACAAAAATTGTAAATTTATTGTAACGTTTGTACTGCTGCTCTTTGTTATGTCGCTTCTAACGATTAATCGTTCATAATTGAATGATACTACACTTTGGCATATAAGCAAATTTGTTCCACAAGATATAGTGGATCAAACTGTCAACTGAAAAGATACATTTATGAGTTGTATTAAAAGTAACAAAGTTACATCTATAGGGCTAGCGAGTTTAGGAACTTATGTTCAGTTGCTAGACACAAGCGGAAGATGTAAAGGAGTAGCTACCCTTTTATGATATTGCCCCGTGAGCTGACAATCTACTAAAAACCTCTACGGCGCAATATTTAACCTATTAGCGCCGTTTTTTATTCCAGGCTAAAACACTACTGAGGCCCGTTGAGCGGGCCGATTTGGAAAGGAGGTGCGTCGTGTTATTTCGCACTCGAACGCTTCTTCCTATAGGACTTATTGCCATTTCTACATTTGTCCAATGCAGCCAACCGACGGCACCGCCACAGCCCAAGTACATCGGCGATCTGCCGGTATTGCAATCCCACGGCAAGTTGCGCGTCATCGTCCCCTCAGAGCCGATTGCCCATATACCCAAGCAGGCGGAGCCGGTAACGATTGACTACGACCTCGCCCGCGACTTGGCCGAGGAATTCAAGTTGGAACTGATGCTGGTAAAGGCCGAAAATTATGCCCAGATGGTCCAGAAGTTGCTGGAAGGCGAAGGCGATATCGTCGCTGCGAGCCTGACGATTACAGCAGCGCGGCAGGAGCAAGTGGCGTTTTCTGTGCCGTATCTCTACGTGGATGAATATCTGATCACTTCAGCCAGCGACAGCCTGCCGACGACGATTGAGGACTTGGCCGGAATGACAATCGGCGTCCGGCGCTCTAGCTCGCACTACGAGACTCTAGCGGATATTCAGCAACAGGTGCCGTCGTTGCAGATTCACACCGCGTCGGAGAAGCTCGGCCTCGAGTACCTCATCGACGGCATCGTCCGCAGCGAATACCAAGCGACCGTAGCCGACGAGCACTTGTGGCGGGGGGTGGAAAGCTACTACGACAACATGGTTACGCCGCTAATAGTGGCCGAAAACCGCCCGATCGCCCTGATGATGCGGCCCGATGATGTGCGGCTCAAGAATAGGGTCGATGAATATCTGCTCGCCCAGCAGTTTACGCGCCAGTCTCAGCAGGCTTTCACCGACGATTTGCCCGGCTTAAAAGAGCGTCGGCGGTTGCGCATGATCACCCGCAATAATGCGCTGACCTATTTCATCCACCGCGGCCGGCAGGTGGGCTTTGAATACGAGCTTATCAAGGAATTTGCCGATCGGCACGACCTGCGGCTCGATATCGTCATCCCGGACAGCCATGCCGACCTGCTGGCGTATTTGCGCGAAGGCAAAGGCGATGTCGTGGCTGCGGCGATGACCATTACCGAGGCGCGACGGGCGCAGACGTCGTTTACCCTGCCTTATAACGAAGTAGATGAGTTGGTGGTCGTGCGCGCCGAGGAGGATTCGATTGCCAGCCTCGCGGACTTGGCCGGGCGCACGATCCACGTGCGCCCAAGCTCTTCTTTTTTCACCACCCTAACGGCCCTCGCCGATTCCATAGAGGGTTTGCAGATCGCGTCACTGCCCGACTCCATCGAGACCGAAGACATCTTGGCTGGCGTCGAGGAGGGGCGCTATGACATTACCCTGTGCGACTCCAATCTGCTCGACGTGGAACTCGCCTATGGACGCCGGCTCAAGGCGGCTTTCAGCATCAAGCCGACGTCTTTGGGGTGGGCGGTGCGCAAGGACAATCCGGCTTTACTGGCGGCGCTCAACCAGTACGTAGAAGAAGAAAAAGGCGGCTTGTTTTTTAACATGATGAAAAAGCGATACTTCAAAAACAAGCGCACCATCGCCAAGGCGAAGGATTCGCTGCGGGTCGATTTGAGCGGCCGCCTGTCGCCCTATGATGAGCTGGTAAAAAAATACGCTCGCCAGTATGGTCAGGACTGGCGGTTGATTACCGCGCAGATGTACCAAGAATCCAAATTCGATCCACAGGCCACTAGCTGGGTCGGCGCGCGGGGGCTGATGCAGATCATGCCGGTCACTGGGCGCGAGTTGGGTTTTACCGATCTGCACGACCCCGAAGATAATATCCACGCGGGGGTCAAGTACATGTCTCAACTGGTCAACCGCTTTGACTCGAATATACCCATAGAGGAACGGACGCGCCTTGCGCTGGCCGCCTACAATGTCGGCTATGGTCACGTGCTCGACGCGCGTCGCTTGGCGCGCGAAAAGGGGTGGAATCCCGACAAGTGGTTTGGCCATGTGGAACAGGCGATGCGGCTGCTTGCCAAGCCGGCGTATCACAAACGGGCGCGCTACGGCTTCTGTCGCTGCGGCCAGCCCGTGCACTACGTGGGCAACATTCAGAATATGTACGACGCTTATGTCGGGATGCTGACTATGGCGAGGGCGTCGGGTCAAGAGCGCCTCTGAGTTAGTTCTGCCCACACTTGGTCTCGTAGAACACCTTACCCGCGTCCGAACACCTTCGCCGGCAGATACGTAGCTAGTTCCGGCACGAACCACAGCCCTGCTAACAGCAGCACCTGAATGGCGATAAAAGGCACGACTCCCCGGTAGATTTGCGGCGTGCTGATTTCAGGGGGAGCGACGCCGCGCAAGTAAAAGAGCGAGAAGCCAAATGGGGGCGTGAGAAAAGAGGTCTGCAAATTCAGGGCGATCATCACGCCCAACCACACCGGATCTAGGCCCATCGTCAAGAGAATTGGGCCGACGATGGGGACGACGACGAAGATGATCTCGAAAAAGTCGAGAAAAAAGCCGAGCAAAAACATCACGGCCATCACTAACACGAAAGAGCCAAGCACGCCGCCGGTCGCCTCATGGGTCAGAAATGCCTCGACTGCTTCGTCGCCTCCGTAGCCGCGAAAGACCAGCGAAAATACGCTCGCGCCAATGAGGATGATGAAGACCATGGCGTTGATCTCGGTGGTGGTGCGCATGACTTCTTTGAGCGCGGTGCGGTTGAAATGGCCTTTGGCCAGCGACAAGAGCATGGCACCGACCGCGCCGACCGAAGCCGCCTCGGTCGGCGTGGCCACTCCGAAGAGGATAGAGCCGAGCACCCCGCAGATGAGGACTAGGGGCGGGACGAGGGCCGCGCCGAGGCGGCGGAGGAAGGCCGCGCTGAAAATTTGCGCGCGCTCCTCGGCCGGCACGGCCGGTACGGTAGAAGGCTTGAGGAGGCCGAGGGCGATTATATAGAGGATATAGAGGCCCATCAGCACGACGCCGGGTATGAGCGCGCCCATAAAGAGGTCGCCGACCGATACCGAGACTGGGGCGAAATTGCCCATTTTGAGTTGTGCTTGTTGGTACGCCGAGGAGACCACGTCGCCGAGGATAACCAGCACAATGCTGGGCGGGATGATCTGGCCCAGCGTCCCCGAAGCGCAGATGATGCCGGTGGAAACTGCTGGGGAGTACGCGCGTTTGAGCATGGCCGGCAGCGAAATGAGTCCCATGGTGACGACCGTCGCGCCGACGATGCCGGTGGAAGCTGCCAACAGACCGCCGACGAGGCAAACCGAAATTCCCAGCCCGCCGCCCAAGCTGCCGCAGAGCTGGGCCATGGTTTCGAGCAGGTCCTCGGCGATTTTCGAGCGCTCTAGCACGACCCCCATAAAGACGAACAGCGGTACGGCCATCAGGGTCTCGTTGGACATGATGCCGTAGATGCGGGCCGGCAAAGCCGAGAGAAAGGCCGCGTCAAAGTCGCCGGTGATGATCCCGAGGCCGGCAAAGCCGAGGGCCGTACCCGCGAGGCAAAAGGCCACTGGGAAGCCGGATAGCAGCACCGCGAAGGTGCATAGGAACATGGCCAGCGGCGCGAATTCGCTCATTGGGTGCGGAGGGTTTGCACGCTGCGGCGAATGATGGCTAGGGCTTGCAAAAACAGCAGCACAAAGCACAGGGGAATAGCGGTTTTGAGCAGATAGACTGCCTCTAGGCCGCCGCCGTCTTGAGAGCCTTCAAACACAGCCCAAGAGTCGGCGACAAAGGGCAGCGACTGGTAGAACAGCACCGCGCAGCAGGGGATCAGCAGCAGCGCGCTGCCCAAGAGGTTGACTAGGGCCTTGCGTCGTTCGTCCATGGGCCGGTAGAGGATATCGACGCGGACGTGCTCGTCGCGCGAGAGGGTGTAGCTGGCCGCGAGGAGGAAGGTAAAGGCGTGCATGTACAGGGCTATTTCCTGCATCCAGACCCAGCCGCGCCCAAAGAGGTAGCGCAAGATCACGACGACAAAAGTCACCAAGACCATGCCCAGCGTCAGCCAAGGCACGGTGTGGACGATGAAGCGATTGAGGCGTTCCATGATGCGGGCGCTAGCCAAACGTCAGGGCGCGGGCTTGGGTATAGGCTTCCTCGGAGATGCGCGTGTACGCGATGGAGTTTTTGCGGAAGGCGTCAAACGAGTCATAGACCCTGCTGGAAAAGGGGTCTTGGCCCGCGATCTCAGCTACTACTTCGGCGGACACTTTGCCGATTTGCGCCAACAGCTCGTCGGAAAAGCGCCGGAGTTGGACGCCGTGTTCGTCAACTAACGTCTTGAGGGCTTGGCTGTTGCGCGCGGTGAACTCGCTGGACATGTCGTCGTTGGCCGCTTGGCAGGCGTACTCGACGACGGCTTGGAGGTCTGCGGGGAGGGCTTCCAAGGCTTGCTTGTTGACCATGCACTCTAGCGCGGTCCCCGGCTCGTGCCAGCCCGGCCAGTAGTAGTATTGGGCGGCTTGGTGCAGTCCAAAGGCGAGATCGTTGTACGGGCCGACCCATTCGGTGGCGTCGATGGCACCTGTCTTGAGGGCTTGGAAAATTTCGCCGCCGGGCAGGGCTTTGACCGTGACTTCGAGGCGGCGCAGGACCTCGCCGCCCAAACCCGGCATTCGCATGACCAAACCGGAGAAGTCGGATAGGGTGTTGATTTCTCGGTTGAACCAACCGCCCATCTGCACGCCCGTGTTGCCGACGGGAAAGGCTCGGAGGTTGAAGTCGGCGTAGAGTTCGTCCCACAGGCTCTGGCCGCCGCCATAGCGCAGCCAGCCGTTGATTTCGGCCGCGTTTAGCCCAAAGGGAACGGCCGAGAAAAACTGGGTCGCCTCGTGCTTGCCCTTCCAGTAGTAAGCGGCTCCATGACCCATCTCGGCGGTGCCGCCGGAGACCGCGTCGAAGACGCCTGAGGCTGGTACTAACTCCCCCGCGCCGTACACCTTGACGTGCAGGCGTCCATCGGACAGGGCTTCAATGCTATGAGCGAGGTTGTTGGCGCCGGTGCCCAAGGCTGGAAAATCCTTGGGCCAGGTGGTGACCATCTTCCATTTGAAGCGCTGTTGGGATTGGACGGCAGGGGCCGCTTGCTGTTCGGCTTGGCCACAGGCGGCCAAGGTACCGGCCGCAACGAGCGGGGCGCTTTGCAGAAAGGAGCGGCGCGAGCGTTGTGTAGAATGTTGCATGGAACCTCAGCTTTTGTTGATCAGATGACAGGAGCCGTCGTCTTGACCGACGATCACCAGATGGGTCATTGCGAGGAAAAGGCCGTTTTCCACGACTCCGGGCAGGCTGTTGAGCCAGTGCTCGGTGGCACGGGCGTCGTCGATCCCCTCGGGAAAGCGAGCGTCGATGACGTAGTTGCCGTTGTCGGTGACAAACGGGGTGTCCGGTGCCTGCAAGCGCAAGGCTGGGACGAGGCCCCGCTCTTCGAGACGCCGGGCGATGAGGGGATGAGACCAAGGGACGACCTCGACCGGCAGCGGGGATTTGGTGCCGAGCCGGTCGACTAGCTTGGATGGATCGGCGACAATAATTTGATGCGCGGTGATGGAGGCGACGATTTTCTCGCGCAGGAGCGCGCCGCCTAGGCCTTTGATTAAGTCGAGGTTGGGATCGACTTCGTCGGCTCCGTCGATGGTCAAATCGACGCTGGACACCTCGGCGAGCGTCGTCAGTGCAATGTCGAGGGAGCGGGCCAAGGCGGCCGAGGCTTCCGAGGTGGGGATGGCCTTGACTGCTAGCCCGGCCGCGACGCGCTCGCCGAGGGCGCGGATGGCCCACTCAGTAGTCGAGCCAGTGCCCAACCCCACGGTCATCCCGGCTTCGATGTACTCGGCGGCGCGACGGCCGGCTGCTTCTTTCGGCGTCATGTCGTTACCAATTTAGAGGCGCGTGCAATAGTGGATCTGGCGGGCGACTTCCTCAAAGCCGAGGCTGGGATATAAGTGCGCGCCGATGGGGTTTTGCGCCAGCGTCTCGATTTTGGCGCACTCCATACCAGCGGCGCGCAGATGCGCTAAGCCGTGCTCCAGGAGTTGGCGGCCCACGCCCTTGCCTTGGCAATGCGGCAGGACGGCGAGGTTGGGAATCCCGCCGATTTTGCTCTCGCGGTCGATGCGGGTGGTGATGTAGCCGACGACCTCGCCGTCTTCCTCCCACACAAAGACGCCGCTCGCCCGCTCGCCGGCTACGTCGTCGTCAATGTGGCGCAGCTTGCGGAATTGCCAGTCGCGTCCGCCGATTAGTCCGAAGCGCTGCTCGATGTTGTGGTCGATGGATACGCCGGGGAAGCAGACGGCCGTGATGTGCTTGAGCGCGGGCAAGTCCGCTGGGCGATAGGGGCGAATCACAGAGATCAGCTTCCAGTGGATACGGAAATCTGTACCAGTGCTGGGTCTGGAGCGGTCTCGCGTCCAGCGAGCAACTCATCGGCCCGCTTTTTGGCCGCTTCCATTTTGGGCTGCCGGACGCCGCGGTAGCCGCGCACCTCCTCGGGCAGCGACAGGATTTGCACCCAGGTGTGGTACTCGGCTGCGGATTGCGGGGAAAAGTCGGCGATCAGGTTTTCGTACCAAGCGGCGAAGTCGCGCTCTTCGCGGTGCCACCACGAAGAGAAAAGCCGGCGGAGGAACTTCATGCGAGCGACCCACTTCAGCGACCTGTCGCCCAACTTGAGGTCCGGGCGGAAGTCGCGGCCAAAGAGGCGCAGGTGCGGCCGGTTCAGGTGGCGGTAGCGGATGCGGTCGCCGCGGCTCGGGTCGATGTTGTAGCGGCGGCGGTCGCGGCGGTACTTCTCCTCGCAGGTGAGTAAATGGGCCACGTAGATTTCGTCCTTGATGGCGAGGACCTTGGCGAGTTGATAGATGACCGCGCGAGTGGCTGCGAAATCGAACTCGGGACCGTCTTTGGCCTGCACGGCGAGTACTTGGCGGATGTAGCGGTCGGCGTACGCGAGGTTTTCGTACTGGATTAGGTCGTACACCCGCAGCGCAAAGTGCCGCCGCGCCGTGGCAACGGGCGTATCGCGGATGCGGTCGCGGTAGGCCGCGGCGACGCGCTTGCCCTTCTTCTTGGCCAACAGTGCAGTTTTGTCGGCGACTAGCTCGGCGTAGCTAAGTGGTTGTTCTTCGAGCGGAAAATGATTCGGATTGAGCGCTAGATATCGGCCCATGTTAAAGGCTTTTAGGTTGGTCTCTAGGTCGCGGCGCACGGCCTGTCCAATAGCCCAGAGCAAGGTGTCTAGGTCTAGGGAGAGCAGCCCGCGCTGGAAGGCCACGCCGAGCATCATGATGTTGGCGTAGAGTTTGTTGCCCAAGTAGTGCTCGCAGATGCGGAAGAGATTCGCGCCAAAGTACGCGTCTGGCCGGGTGTGTTGGTGAATCAGGTCGGCTTGGTCTTCCGCCAAGAAGTCCTCTTGGCCGATGAGAGTGTCGATCGTGGGGGTCTTGGCGGTGTTGACGATGGCGGCGGTGCGCTCTGGATGGGCGATGCGGTAGCGGCCTTGGGGTTCGAGACCCCGCGCTGCTTCGAGTACGTCGAGTCCGAGGAGCAAGTCGGCCTTGCCGCAGGGAATTAGCGGGGAGACCGGGGTGCCCTTGGGTGCGTAGCTCAAATGCGAATAAACCGAGCCGTTGCGGATGGCCAGCCCCTTCTTGTTGGTCAGCCGCACTTCGTAGCCCTGTCGCACTCCGGCTTGCGCTAGCACTGAGGCCACCACGTTGACGCCCATGCCGCCGACCCCGGCTATGTAGGTGTACCAGATATCGGTTAGCGGGCGTTGTACGGGCGCGGGCAACTGGCTGGCGTCAATGGGCGGGATCGAGACGGTGGGTGGAGCTTTGCGCTGGACGGTGATTTCCTCAAAAGAGGGACAGGTTTTGTCGCCATCGCCGACTTCGACTCGGGTGCAGGCACCGTCGGCAACGCAGGAGGAAGGGTCGATGGCGATCTTGGGGCCGTACTCAGTGGCAGATGCGACCGTCAAGCCACTACAGCCGGTCGCTTGGGTGCATTCGAGGCAGTACTCGCAGACGTCTTCGCTGATGTTGATGTGCTTTTCGACTGGCAGGAAGCCCTGTTCTTTGGCGATCGCGCTTTGACGCGCCCGCTCGCGGCGGTGGTAGGTGATGCCGCATTCCTTGTCGGCGATGATGATTTTGACGCCGTCGCGGAGCAGGGTTTTGCGGACGAGGGCGTCGTAGTTCTGGCGCTGGGATGGATCCATGCGGGCGATAAAGGTCGGCGAGTCTCCCGCTAGACCGGCGACGGCTTTTTCGATGTCTTGGGCGAAGGTTGGTTTACCTAACACATCGACGTCCACGCCTGGCGTAGGCTGGTGCCCGGTCATGGCCGTGGTCTTGTTGTCGAGGATGATGTAGGTGATGTCTTGGCCGTTTTTGATGGAGTCGGAGATGGCGATCATGCCGGTGTGGAAGAAGGTCGAATCCCCCATGAAGACGAGTTGTTTGTTGTCGATAAAGGGATCGATGCCCGCGCCGGTGCCGCCGCCTAGGCCCATGCCGGAAAGATTGTGCATCAGCTCGGAAAACGGCGCGTATTTGAGCATGGAATAGCAGCCAATGTCGCCGTGGAAGACCAAATCTACCGGGGCTTGCCCGTCGGGGGGTGCAGCCAAGTCGGCCGCGGCTTTCTTGAGCACGCTGGCCGAGTCGCGGTGTGGGCACCCCGGGCAGAAGGAAGGCGAGCGCGGTGGCACGGTCGCGGTGGAGTTCACAGGGGCCAAGGAGTTGAGTTCGGCCTGTAGTTTCTCGCGGTCGATGGGTAGCTCGGCGTCTAGCGCAACGAAGAGGCGCGCTAGGGTTTGGACGATGAGCGAGGGGTGTAGGCCCTGGATATCGGGAAAGCCCGGGGTGTTGCCCGGGAAGCGCTTGCCCCACAGCGCGGAGCCGAGGTCTTTTTGCCGCGTCAACTCGGCGGCGACCTGCGGCTCGATAAAGGGCCACTTTTCCTCGACCACGCAGAAAGTTTGTGCACAGTCGGCAAAGCGCGCGATCATGTGGGGATCGACCGGATAAGTAATGCCCAGCTTGAGGATGGGAAAGTGCCCGGTTAGCCCGAGGATGTGCAGGGCGTGTTCGAGATAGCTATAAGCCAAGCCAGAGGTGATAAAGCCCAGCGGCTTGGGGCCGTCGCTCGGAGGATTCGGAGGATAGAGGATTTGGTTGATGCCCGCCTCCCGCGCCAACTGCCACAGGCGGGGATAGCGCTGGTGTACTACTTCGCGCTCTTTGTGCGCAGTGGCCGGCGGGATGATGACGCGGTCGTCAGAGCAAATGGTACTGGTGTCTAGCGCGATGCGCTGCTTGCGGTTGAGGGCGGCAAAGCGGTTGGGATAGACCGTGACGCTGCCGCCGCCGTCGGCTTGGTTGGAGGTGACTAGATAGGTCAGATAGAGACCCGAGCGGCGCGACAGTTCAAAGCCGTGCCCGATCCAGTCTTTGATCTCCTGAAAGGTCGCGGGTTCGAGGACCGGGATGTAGAGATGCTGGGACAGAAAGCGCGAGTCAGCCGGTACTTGGGTTCCCTCGGACCAGGTGTCGTCACCCACGGCGATTAGGACTCCTCCGCTGGGCGAGGCTCCGACCATGTTGCCGAGGGCCAGCCCGTCGGCCGCCACGTGCAGGCCGACGCTCTTCATCACGCCCAAGGCTCGAATGCCCTCCATCTGCGAGCCGTTGAGGCGGGCGGCAGCGAGGGCCTCGTTGTTGGCGATCTGCGCGACGATGCCGTGTTCGTTAAAGAGGTCCTTATTGTTTTCGAGGGTCTCGAAAAGCTCGGCCAAGGGCGAGCCGGGGTACCCGGTAATGACGCCGACTTGGCTTTCTAAGGCACCCTTGACGATTAGCTCGTTGCCGGTGTAAATGCCCGTGCCTTGTTCGAGTGAGAAGCGGGGATCCATGAGTCTATCTGGGTGGCTTGGAAAATGAACCCAAACATAGTACGAGGTCTAGGGCGATTGTCAAGTCAGCGCTCCCTCTGAGCCGGCGACCTCACGCTTCGGCATTGAGCCAATAGCGCTGGTATTCCTCTAAGAATGTAAGGGTCTGTAGATCGGCCATGCGGTCTGGGAAGAGCACGCCATCGAGATGGTCGATTTCGTGCTGGAGGACGCGGGCGAAAAGCCCTTCTGCTTCCAGTTCCACCGCTTGACCATCGCGGCCGTAGCCCCGGACCTCGACGGCTGCCGAGCGTGGGACCACGCCGCGCAATTGGGGGATGCTCAAGCAACCTTCCCAGGCGTCTAGGCGCTCCGGCGACAGGCTGGTAAACTGCGGATTGAAGAGCACGGTCAGCGGGATGGCGGCCTCGTTTTGGGGGTCGGCTTCGGGGTCGCTGAGAACGATCAGCCGCAGGGGTTCAAAGACTTGCGGCGCGGCCAAGCCAATGCCCTCGTAGTCGATCATAGTTTCGATCATGTCGTCGATTAAGCGCTGCATCGGGGAGCTTTGCATCTGGGCGGGAGGGATCTCTGCGGCGCGTTGGCGCAGCACCGGATGCCCCATCTGCGACACTTTGCGAATGGCCATGGCGTTACGGCGTTTGGGGGGGAGCCGCCGAGAGACAGCAGCGGAAACCCACTAAATCGAGGCGATAGTCGGAGTCGAGGAATCGCCCGTAGCGGGCGTCGGCCCGGGCTAGATTGACGTTGTGGAAGAAGGAGCCGCCGCGCACGATCCGCCAGCGATCGGAGCGCGAATACCAAGACGCGGTCCACTCCCAAGCATTGCCGATCATGTCATAGACCCCGTAGGCGTTGGTGCAGCCTGCATACGCGCCGCTGGGCGCTAGGCCCGGCCCGCGCTGCCAGACCCCATCAACGGCAAAGCGCGTATTGCAGCGTCCCGGCTCGAATTCTGCGCCATAGGAGTACGCGAAGTTCTGCGGCCCGGTGCAGGCTTTCTGCCATTCCTGTTCGGTGCACAGCCGCTTGCCCTGTTCCGCGCAGAGCGATTCCGCTTCGCCCCAAGTGACATCGACTTTGGGGAGGGTGCCGCGCTGGTTGGGGTACTCGTACATGTCGATGTAGAAGTCCGGGCCGATCCACACCATGCCTTCCATATCGGCCGCGGCCAGCACTGGCAGGGCAAGCAAAAGGCAGAGGGCTAAGAGCTTATTCATGGTCACTTATTCCGCAAATTGCACCGCGCCAAAGCGAGCGGGGTGGTGAAAGCCGCGCTGGTAGGTCTCGCTCCAGGCCGTGTACTCGGTCTGCTCGTGGTAGTGCTGACGGAGCGGGTCCGAGTCTGGGAGATCGTTTAGGCGGCTTTTTAGATTGCGCCCGCCCTTGCGTTCGATGCGGTAGAGGTTGAGTCGCCAGACATCCCCTGCTGTCGGTCGTCCACCGCCTGTGACGCTATCTGCCATAGCGGCCCAGGGAATGGCGATTTCCGCGGTCCAGCCCTGGTCGAGTGCGAGCGAGTCGTTCACTGTGCCGTGAGCTCGGACCGCTGTTTTAAGCCCGGCGATATCCCAGTCTTTGGACGAGTGCCACTCGGGCGACACCGAGTAGATTAGCAAATCGACGACCGCATTGAGCGGGTTGACCTCCAGCTCTAGGTAGCGCTTGCCGTCGCCGTCGGGGTCGATAAAGACCTCCACGACTTCCTCGCTCCACATCGGATCGTCTTCTTGGTCGTAGATAGCCCACATGTCCGCATCTTGACAGACGAAGGCAAAGTAAAAGTAGGAGCTATCCCACAGCATCTTCGCCCGGGTGGGAAAGAGCACTTCGTCGTAATCGTTGAGGATGCGCTCAAAGCGGTTGATTTGATGCGCCCTCTCCCACGAGAATTCGTCCAATTTGCCATCGACGACGACCGGTTCGAGGGCGCGTTGGACTGCGTAGTGCGCCTGCAGACCTACTTCGGCGTGCGTTGCGAGTGGGAGGATGGCGAGCACTAGGATCGTCAAGAAGGGCATACATTCTCCTTGTATTTTAGGAGGCTGAATATACGAAAATCGCGCGGGTGTACCCAAATGTAAAAAGGGACGATGCCAAGCTGGCACCGCCCCTTTGTGTAGTTTGTAGGTAGTAGTTATTTACACGTCGTAGTAGAGGGCGAACTCATAGGGATGAGGCCGCAAGCGGAGGGCATCGACCTCCTCGGTGCGCTTGTAGTCAATCCACGCGTCGAGCAGGTCTTCAGAAAACACATCCCCCTGCAACAGAAAGTCCCGATCCTGCTCCAAGTGATCCAACGACGCCTCCAACGAACCCGCCGTCTGAGGGACGCCTGCGCGCTCCTCCGCCGATAAATCATACAGATTCTTGTCCAACGGCTCGCCCGGATCCAACTGACGCTCAATCCCGTCCAATCCCGCCATCAGCATCGCCGACAACGCCAAGTAGATGTTGCACGACGGATCCGGACAGCGGAACTCCACCCGCTTGCTCTTGGGCGAAGGCGAATACATCGGTATCCGCACCGACGCACTGCGGTTGCGCTGCGAATAAGCCAAGTTCACCGGCGCTTCGTAGCCGGGCACCAGCCGCTTGTAGGAGTTGGTCGTCGGATTGGTAAACGCCAACAGCGCCGGCGCGTGATGCAACAGCCCGCCGATGTAGTGCAACGCCATCTGGCTCAGACCCGCATAGCCACTGCCAGCAAACAACGGCGTATCGCCCTGCCACAGACTCTGGTGGGTGTGCATGCCCGTGCCGTTGTCCTCAAACAGCGGCTTGGGCATGAACGTAGCCGTCTTGCCGTGCTGCCGTGCCACATTCTTGACGATGTACTTATACAGCATCATCCGGTCGCCGCAAATAAGCAGCGGACAAAAGCGAATGTCGATTTCGCCTTGACCGGCCGTGCCCACCTCGTGGTGGTGAATCTCCACGTCGATGCCGCAGTCGAGCATGGTCTGCACCATCTCAGTGCGGATGTCTTGCAGCGAATCCGTCGGCGGCACGGGGAAGTAGCCGCCCTTGTAGTCGGGCTTGTAGCCTAAGTTGGGGCCGTCCGCCGAGCCGGAGTTCCAGCGACCTTCCACCGAATCGATCTCGTAGAACCCCAGATGGGCTTGCTGGTCGAAGCGGATGTTGTCGAAGATGAAAAACTCGGCTTCCGGGCCGAAAAACGCCGTGTCGGCCAGTTGGGTGCGCAGCAAGTAGGCTTGGGCGCGCTGGGCTACCCCCCGAGGATCGCGGGCATAGGGCTGGCGGGTGATGGGGTCTTCAATCGAGCAGACCAGCGATAGGGTGGGCACGGCCATGAACGGGTCCATGACCGCAGTGGTCGGATCGGGCACGACGAGCATGTCGGATTCGTCGATTTCCTGCCAGCCGCGGATGGAGGAACCGTCGAAGCCGAGGCCGTCTTCAAACAGGTCGGGTTCCAAGTCGGCGATGGGCATGGTGAAGTGCTGCCAGATGCCGGGCAGATCGGTGAACTTGAAATCGACCATCTGCGCGTTTTGGTTGCGTGCTAAGGCCAGCGCCGACGAGACGGCGCTGGACCCAGATGACTTCGTTTTGGTTTTGGCTTTCGTTTTGGCTTTAGCTTTGGCTTTGGCCATGAGAGATCCTTTCTCAAAGTAG
>JAJEIO010000009.1 GCA_022827835.1 Candidatus Latescibacterota bacterium | reverse complement strand
GAGCGACATCTCGGGGAAGGTCTCTTTCTTGGTCTGCATCATGGCAAACAGACCGCTCAACATGATGAAACCCATCAGCAAATTGGCGGCGACGTGATTCTTCGCCATCCAAGACACAGGCGCTTTCACAGTTGACCTCCTAAGTTCCCGTCTGCGAGACGCACCTGCATCCCGTCGGTAACGCCGCTGAGCTGCGAGACGATGATCCGCTCTTCCGGAGGCATGTCGATATAAGCGAGCACTTCATCCTCAAGGGAGCGCACCACCTGCACTGGGCGGATGCTGAGGACGCCGTCGCGGCCCACCGTCCACACGCGGTCTCCTTGGCGCAAAGCCACGCGGGGCAGGACGCGGACGCCATTGACCATGCGGCCGGCGATGGCCACCTCGACGAACATCCCCACCGTCAGCGGCGGGATTCCATCGGCAATGCCGCCGTAGGGCGCTTCGACTTCTACTACTAAGCGGACCATGCGGCTTCGCGGGTCGAGCTCGCCTTCGGTGCGGACGACGCGCCCGCTCCACTGGTGACGGCGACCGGCAAAAGCGCCACTGATTTCGGCGCTAGCCCCCTCTCGGCTAAAAGCAAAAGCGCGGGAACCGCCCTCGGCGTTGAGATCATAAATGGTCCCGGCGTTAGCAGTACTGGCCTCAGCGACGTCGATGGGCAGCGGCAGGGTGAACCACCCAAGGTCTTCGTCGGGGACGGGGACGACGATCTCGGCCTTTTCAATACTGTATAGCTGGGCAATGGCTTGACCGGCGTTGAGGTGCTGGCCGACATCGACGCGGGCGGTGCGCACTCGACCGGCAAATGGGGCGTACACTTTGGTGCGGTCCAAGCGCAGCCGCGCTTCGGCGAGGCGCGCTTCCGCTCCTTGGAGGCTAGCCTCGGCCGCGCGTAACTGAGGTTTGCGCAGCACCAAGTCAGTGGGAGCTTCTTCGGCGTGCAGCCGCTGCCACTCCTCCTCGGCGATGGCGGCTTCCTCGCGGGCCAAGTCGAGTTGATAGCGCGCCTGCGCCACTTGGACCTCGGCCTGTTGGACGACGAGTTCGTAATCGCGTGGATCAATCCGAAACAGCAGCGCGCCCTTGGCAAAGGTCCCGCCGGGCTTGAAATCGGTATCCTTCCACACCACAATACCCGAGACCTGCGGTACTAGATCAATCTGGGCGTCAGGACGCACTGTACCCTGCCCCTCAACGACGACCTGGACCTGTTGCAGCGGGGCGGCTACAGCTTCGACGAGCGGACCGGCATAAGAGCGGGAGACGCGCTGGGGCGGCTCCCGCATGGAGGCCAGCAGTCGAAAGGCCCCAAAGCCGAGGGCGAGGATGAGGATCGGCAAAACTATTTTGAAGACGCGTATCATTGAGGAATCTCCGCGTGCGGCTCGACTGAGCTCGCCGAAGTCTGAGAGGCAAGGGTAAAGCCGCCGCCAAGGGCTAGATGCAAGTCAATGCGCGTATCGAGGCGCTGGCGACGGACGGCGAGCAAGCGGCTTTCAGCGTCAAAGGCCCGGCGCTGCGACTCCAGCAGGGCGATGAGATCGGCAAGCCCTCTAGCGTAGCGATCTTCAGCTAGCGCGCGCGCCGCGACCGCTTCTTCCGCGGCCGTGGCTAGTGCTCGTTCTTGGTCGGCGAGCAAACCTTCGGCATTCAGCGCCGCCTCCACCTCGCCGTATGCTCTAAGAGCGCTCTGGGCATAGGTAAAAAGCGCTTGCTCGGCCGCGGAAGAAGCCTGATCAACGCCAGCGCGCAGACGCCCACCTTGCAGCAGGGGCTGCGCGATATTGCCCACGAGATTCCAGACCGAAAAATCGCCGTCGAGCAAGTCGCTCAACGCGCTCGACGAGCGGCCCGTAGAGGCCGTCAGGCTGATGCGGGGCAACAAGGCGCGCCGGGCTTGGGCCAGCCGACGGTCGGCCGCGGCGAGGCGGCGCTCAGCGGCCACGAGGTCGGGCCGCCGTTCCACGAGATGAGCGGGCAGGCCGGCTGGAACCGGACCGCCGACTGCGGGCAACTCGTCCCCGACCTCAATCCGGGCGCTGGGGTAGCGGCCCAAGATCAATTCAAGCTGGCGCAGGGCAGCATCCCGTTGCTGGCGGCGTTGGGCGAGGGTCGCTTCGGCTGTGGCCAAGCTCGACCGGCCCAAACGCACGTCGAGCGACGAGCGCAAGCCGCGGCGATAGCGATCCTCTATCTGCTCGACCGAGAGCCGGTAATTTGCAACGGTCGCGCGCGCCAACTCGACTTGGTGCCCCGCTTCGACCGCGGCGAAATAGGCCCGCGCTGTCTGCGCTGCCAGCGACAGGCGCGCCGCGCGAAAATCAGCGGCTGCGGCGTCGGCATCGGCGAGCGCAGCTTGGGCACCTGAGCGCAGGCGACCCCACAGGTCAGCTTCCCAACTCGCAGTCAAATCGACGCCAAAGGACGTGCTCTCGGAGGTCAAGACCTGATCCGGGGATCTCCCAGGAATGGGCAAGCCGACGAAATTCTGTTTGCGCTTCGAGCCATTGGCATTGGCGCTGAGTTGGGGCCACAGCGGCGCACCAGCCACCCGGGCTTGGGCTTGCGCTTGGGCCAGACGCGCACCGGCGATCTTGAGATTGTAGTTGTGCTCCAAGGCCAACGCCACGAGGCTATCGAGGCGCGCGGCCCCCATATCGCGCCACCAGTGATCGACAACCGCATCCTCTGAGACCCCAGCCGTCCATTGGTCCGGCTGGTCCAAATCGAGGGCCGGGTATTCGACTTTGGGAGCTGAAGCACAGGCGAGCAGAAACAGCACCGGGAGGCACAACAGCCTCATGGCAATTCTCCGGGAGAAGCAGCAAAGTCCGCGTACAGGGATTCTATTTGTGTGGAACCGGGGTCCTGATCTAAGACGAAGAACGCGTGGTGCAGTTCCAAGCACTCGCCAGCGGCTAGCTCTAAGTCCCCTTCTATCAGCAGGCCCGTACCCAGCAAGTTGGCGCGGGTAAACCAAGTAACCGGATGGCGCGGGTTGCTCGGGTGATCCATGAGCGCGACAAAGCCGCCGCTTTTCCCGCGGGCCCCCACCCAACGGGCGTGCTGGTGCATAATATCCGCGTGGCCCTGGCGTCCCTCGCTGCAATAGTGATCGGCCTCGGCAAAGGAAGGCCCCATGCGCAACACGAGACCCGAGTAGCGCGCCGCCCGCGAGGCCCCCATCACCAGCCGGTCGCCGACTGGCTCAATACGCGTGGATATCCGCAAGCAGTAGCCGCCCTCGGCACTGCTGAAACCAAAAGAGCGCGACTCCCGCGCCATGAGCTGATCGCGGCCGTCGAGCCAAGAAAGCGACTCAGTCACACCATCCACTTCCAAAGCCGTGAAGCCATCGTGCCGCTGCACGCCGTGGCTGTCGGCGACGTGTTCGTATTTCTTTGTTTCCGGCAAATACCAACGCCCACCCCACAAATTCGCGTCGTTGACGTGAACCCAGCCGAAGAACAGCCCCGTGTGCCAAGCGTGATCGGGCGGACGGTACTCGGTCACGAGCTGACCGGAAAGCGTGTACAGCGGCGCAAAGCAGGGTTTGGGGGATTCGCCGCGAGGCAGTTCCTCGGTGGCGCGGTACAAGGCGAGCAGTTGATCGCCCGCGTGGATTTCAACGCCGAGGGCGTTTTCTCGCAATTCAAAAGCACACATAGTTATTTCTCCAATTCTCGCATTAGACAACCCCGAGCGGCGATTCATTCCCTTTCGGGTTCAAAGGCGCACATAGCTATTTTTTTAATTCTCGCTTGAACCATGCAATCGTCCGATCCAATCCTTCGTCCGGCCCCACGCGGGGTGTCCAGTCGAGCAGGGAGCGAGCCTTGGCAATGTCGGGCAGGCGCACCCGAGGGTCGTCCTGCGGCAGCTCGCGGAAGGCGATGCAGCTCTTGGACTCGGTCATGGCGATGATCTTGTGGGCCAAATCTAGCATGGTGATTTCACTGGGGTTGCCGAGGTTTACTGGGGTCGTCACGTCAGACAGCATGAGCTTATAGAGGCCGGCGATCAAATCGCTGTAATGGCATATGCTGCGCGTTTGCTGGCCGTCGCCATAGACGGTCAGATCGCGGCCCTTGAGGGCTTGGATGATGAAGTTGGGCACGGCACGGCCATCATCTTGGCGCATGCGCTCGCCATACGTATTGAATATGCGTGCAATGCGCACGTCCGTGCCGTGCACGCGGTGGTACGCCATAGTCATGGCCTCGGCAAAGCGCTTGGCCTCGTCGTACACGCCGCGGATGCCAATGGGGTTGACGTTGCCGAGGTACTCCTCGGACTGGGGATGCACCAAGGGATCGCCATAGACTTCCGACGTAGAGGCCAGCAGGAATTTGGCCTGCTTGGCCACTGCCAACCCCAAGGTCTTGTGCGTGCCCAACGCGCCGACCTTGAGGATGTTGATGCCCAACCGCTCGAAGTCGGCTGGGCTAGCTGGGCTGGCGAGGTGCAGGATGAAGTCGAGCGGACCATCTACGTGGATGTAATTGGTAACGTCGTATTGGATAAACTGGAATCGCGAGTGGCCGAGCAGATGGGCGATGTTCTCGGGCCGACCCGTGAGAAAGTTGTCCATGCAGATGATTTCGCAGCCTTTTTCCAGCAGCAGGTCGCTCAGATGCGACCCTAAGAAACCTGCACCGCCGGTGATCAGCACGCGCATCGTGTAGGCTCCTTTCTCCGCTAGTGGTCCGGCAATTCGCCGCTCGCCCTACTCCTGAGTTAAACGGCACAAGAATGTATTGCCGTCCTAAGGAACTTTCAACCTCGACGCGGGGACGCCGACCTTAGAATGCTGGAAGACTAGTGCATTTTGAACTATATTTCTGATTTATTATAAACCATAAATATGAGGTAAAAACATGAAATCTCTGACTATCCACATGGACGATGCCTTGGCCCAACTCATACGCAAGAAAGCCGCCGCTGAGGGAAAAAGTCTAAACAAGACTATAAACGGTGTGCTGAAGGAGGCCTTGGGACTGCAACCGACGAATCATCGCGCTGATTTTGTGGATCAGTGCGGCGTGTGGAGCACCGAGGAACGGACTGAATTCGACGCCTTGACTCGCCGCCAAGTAGATCCTGAGGACTGGCAGTGAAGGTTCTGTTAGATACCAATGCCTTAAGTGCCCTGTGGAACGGCGACGAGCGCGTGCTCGATGCCTTGGGTCAGGCGGAGTGCGTATTTATGTCTATCATCGTGCTCGGCGAATTGTTTGCCGGTTTTCGCGGAGGGACGCGGATGAAAGAGAATCGCGCCCGTTTGGCTGGATTTCTAGCCAAACCCACCGTGCGCACGCTCGAATTATCTACTGAGACGGCCGAAGTTTACGGTCAGATCAAGGATGCACTGAAGAAGGCCGGTACGCCTATACCTATTAATGATGTCTGGCTATCGGCTCAGGCTATCGAAACCGGCTCGGTCCTGATCACTTTTGACAACCACTTTGGCAACGTGGCCGGAATCCGCCTGTGGGACCTCTGATCTGTCAGCGTTCTTCCGAATTGAGCTTCGTCTAAGAAGTCTCCAGCCCCATCTTCTGGTGCTGGCTTTGCAGGGATTCTTGGTATCTGCGCCGGCCCTCCTCATCGATCTTGCAACTGACACCATCGAAGACCATGGCAAAAGCGCGGCGGTGGCGCTGCGACGAGCGATTGGGGTCGGCGCGGTGGATGATTTCGCAGTGGTGGACGACTGCGTCGCCGGGCTGCAAATGCACCGCGACTTCATTGGCTTGGTCTTGGGGGCCGTAATCGGCAATGCCCTGCGAAAAACCTAAGACCGCAGTGCGATTGTGCGGCCGGATGCCCTTGAGATGAGAGCCGGGGCTATAGCGCAGGCAGCCATTTTCCTCGTCAACTGGGTCGAGGGCCAGCCAGATGGAGGCGACGTTGGGCGGCGTGAGGTTGAAGTAGAAATTGTCCTGATGCGGCGGCGTGGGGTGTTCGGTCTGCGGCGGCTTGTTGAACCACTCGGGCTGGCTCACCTGCGCGGCTTCGCCGATGAGGGTCTCGGCCAGAGCCTTCCAGCGCGATTGGTCGCGGTACTCGGAAAAGAAGGCGTCGTAGTCGCCCATGCGCTGTAGTTGTTTCAGGGTTTCGGGCCGGGCCTTGTCTTGGTAGAAGGCGGCCTGATCGGGCAGGGCTGGCACCACGTCGCGGACGTAGCGGTTGACTTGGGCCGTCAGGTCTTTGAGTTCTTCGGGGGGCAGAAAGTTGCGCACGAGGACGAAGCCATCGCGGTCATAATCAGCTTTATAGGAAGTGTAGTCGGACATGGTGGCGCTCCCTTCGGCTCTGCTCAGGGCAGGCTCTCAGTTTTTTTGGTCGCTCTGCGAAATGGACTCGTATTCAACCGTATCATTTTAACTAACTTCATAAAAAAATGACAGTCAATGCGATCTATCCCCGACTCTTTTCATATCAACTAAAATCTTAGTTGACAAACCAAATGCCGTCGAGTATAATCAACTAAATTCTTAGTTGAAAGGACTTGCTATGGCGACCAGAAACAAGCCCGACAAAAATTTGACGCTGAGAACCCGCAGGACGCTTGGCGGCAGTGCGCGCCGGATGGGCACGCGGGCGCGCGTGTTGGCGGCGCTACTGCTATGCCCCCTAGCCGCCGTGACGCTGCCCTCTTGTGGCGCTACCTCGAAGGTATCCAAAGTCGCGGCTGAGCCAAGTCAGGATGAGAATCGCTTTTCCAATACAAGTAGCGATGCTGCCCCACAAGAAGAACTGGGCTTCAAAATGGAAAGTGCGCCACAAGATTCACTGGTGAAATTTGTGTACTGGATTCCAGAAACGGTTTATTCAGACTCTGTCTTTGTAGAACTCGATTTTTTTACTGCTACTGCTGAGGGCATAAAAGTAGCGCAGCCTGTCAATAAAACACACAATCCCGGCTCATATACTGGGTCCTTGTCTAAACGAGGACTTCCCGACGGATTATACGTTGCGAGATTGAGAGCAGATCGACGATCAGACAAAGCTGTGGTGCAGGTCTTGAATCTGATTTGGACCAATAGAAAGTGAGGTTTGGGATGTATTTCGACAAATACAGACTGGTAGCGAGCCTAATGATGTGCCTGGTTGTATGTTCTCTGTGTTTTGCACAACAGCCAACCCATTCAGAAGAAGAGATGAAGCGATTTCACCAATTGAAATACTCCTCTTCCGAGATCACAGAGCAATATTGGGAAGGCATTTTGGGACTTGAGCAATTGCTGGCAGATTATCCCAATACCTTTCTGAAAGGCGACATATCCATTACACTGTTGAATTATTACCAACAGGTCACCGATGATCCACATCTGTTGATTGAACTGTCTGAAGAAATGCTCGCATTGCGAATGTATTCCCACAGTGCTTATGAAGCTGCTGCTCGGGTACTTGTGGACAAGCAGGTTCGATCTGATAAAACGCTTCTATACGCACAGAACGCATTAAAAGGAGCATTGCAGAAACAGGCAGAATGGAAAAGTTACGGGAAATCAGAATTAATCTGCCGCGATCTATTGGCGCGTGCTTACCAACTCGTTGGGCAACACGATCAAGCTGTCGCTGAAATAAAGACCGTGATTCGCGGATGGCAAACTCGAAAGGATTTAGGCGACCTGGAACTGGCATCTAAGCAGTTTAAAGTAGATCGAGCAAAGGTCACTTTGTTGCGAATTTATATTGATCAAAAAGCTTGGAGTCAGGCTTATGAACTCGCCTCAGAATTATTGCTAACTTCAGTCGTGCGTCGGGATGTTGCGGATTTGTGGAGCCAAGCTTATGTCGGGAAATTTGGCTCAGGCGTAGGGATGAGCAAAGCCTATGCTTCCTCAAAGGCCGAGTGGGATAAGAAAATTATCCAACGCGTTGAAAATGAGCGAATTTCGCGACCAGCACCGATCCTTGCGGTGCAAAATCTGGATGGAGAGAAGATCACTTCAGCAGACTTGCAGGGCAGGGCTATGGTCGTGACGTTTTGGGCGGGATGGTGTAGCCCGTGTATTGCAGAGTTGCCCTATCTACAAAAACTCAAAGAGCAATTCTACGAGCAAAATGTTGAATTTTTAGCGGTGAATATTGACCAAGATTCTTCAGGACGCAGAGATATGGTGGCGAACTTTCGCTATCAGAGTGCACCCAATCTAACCTTTGTATTGGGTGATTCGGAAATGCGCAAGGCGTTTGGTTCTAACGAGCTTCCCTATACGTGTATTATTGATCAAGACGGACAGATTCGCTATGAACGCAAGGGATTAGGCACTGATTTTAGCACGGCAATGGCGCATCAGTTGCAGTGGGTGTTGGCAGAAAATTGAAAGTATTTGCCATGGCGGCCAGAGACAAACCCGACAAAAGACTGACCCCGCTTGAAACCCTCATCATGAACGTCCTGTGGGACGAGTCACCCGCAGCCGTCAAGCAGGTACAGGAGCGGCTAACAGCCGTCAAGCCGATGGCCTACAATACCGTGCTGACCATAATGCGCATCCTGCGCGATAAGGGCTTTGTGGTCTCAGAACGAGAAGGCCGGTCCGATCTCTATCGCCCGGTGGTCACGCGCGAGGACATGGGGCGGCGCTCGCTCGGCGAAGTCATCGACTCATTCTTTTCCGGCTCGGCCGAGGCCCTAGTCAGCCAACTGCTAGACGGCCAGTCGCTTAGCGACGAGGAATTGACAGCGATCCGGAAGGAGTTGGACAAAACCCTCGAGCGCAGAAAAGGAGACCAGCGATGAGCGCGGCTTTGAACGAGTTAGGCAGCCAGCTATTAGGCTGGTTTGGTCAGTTAAGTATCGAACTAGCAGCACTAGCGGTCTTGGTCCTAGTGGCCTGCCACCTATTGCCGATCAAGTCGCCAACCTTGCGTCACCTGTTGTGGGCTATCGTGCTCCTCAAGCCGCTCGTCGCCATCGCAATCAGTTCGCCCTATTCTCTATTCACGCCGTTCGTGTCACTTGTGGAACCCAGTCAGGACGCCCTCGCATTCTCACCTGTCGAGTACCCAACGGTGCAAGTAGCGGCTTCTCCGACAATTGCCACAAGCAGTGTGCCGCTTACTACAGCCGGTTGGGGAGCGATACTGTGGATAGTAGGCGCGGCGCTGCTCATCGGACGGATTCTAGTCGGCTACGGCATCGTCTGGTGCTTGCGGCAGCAGGCGCAAGTGCAGCACGACGGGCCACTTTCCGACGCTCTGCGGCAAGCGCGTCTAACCCTCGACTACTATTCCAAGGTCGAGGTGGCGACCTCCCCTTCTATCAGTTCGCCGATGGCGCTGGGCATCCTGAGACCGATCATTGTTTTCCCCACCGATCTCGTAGAAAAACTGCGCACCGACGAACTCACCCTGATCCTCATGCACGAGCTAGCACACGTGCGCCGCTGGGACAACCTCACAAGGCTGCTGCACCGACTAGTCTCCGCCGTATTGTTCTTCCATCCCGCCGTGTGGCTGTGCGGTCGCATGTTGCGGCGGGAAGCCGAACAGGCCTGCGACGATCTCGTCGTATGCACCACCGGCCGCTCAGAAACCTATGCGCGGAGTCTTGCCCATGTCGCCGAACGGATAGCTCACTTAAACCCTTTGATGAGGAGAATCCCCACGATGAACGCCTTTGCAACAGAATCGGACTTGGCGCTGAGAATCCGCAGGACGCTTGGCGGCGGTGCGCGCCGGATGGGCACGCGGGCGCGTGTATTGACAGCCGTCCTGCTATGCCCTCTGGCCGCCGTGACGCTGCCTTCCTGTGGCACTATCTCGAAAGTGCCCAAAGTTGCGGCTGAGTCGAGTAAGCAGAGTATTCATATCATCGTGGATCAAGACGGCAATATGAAGCTGAACGACAAACTAGTGACGTTTGCGACCCTCAAAGAGGAATTGCAGGCGAAGAGACAACAGTTGGACAATACCACAATGATTTTCATCCAGTGGCCCGAGCGCATCTATCTCAGCGGAAGCGGGCGCGCCACGCATGAGTCGCTCTTCCAGATCATGGACATTGCTCACCAAGTAGGACTCGTCGATCAGGTCATCGCCCGCATCGATACGGAACCGCAACCGGCGAAGGCCAAAGGCGCGGCTGAGCCGAGTCCAGATAACAGAATCTGGCAGGCGATTAGGACCGGTCCGGAGGAATGGTCCGAAGAGGAATGGTCTGAAGAATTAGAACGTCAGCTTATATTCGCCGAGGAGGTCCGTCAGCGCATGCCTTGGCGAGAGGCGACCGATCCGGACGAATGGCCCGACGAACTGAAGGCCAAGCTTCGCGCGCTCAAACCCGTTGTCCCGAGTATCTCGTATGATATAGCCACCGCTACATCGGCTGAATTAGATATTTACGATGTAGCCGGACAGCACGTTCGAACCTTTGCTTTGGGCCATCAGATTCCCGGCAGATATAGCATCCTCTGGGACGGGCGGGACGATGCTGGCCGCGAGCTCAACGATGGCATGTACTTCTGGAAGTTGCAAACCGACGCAGAAGAGGCGGAAGACAAGCAGACATTGTACAGGACGATATTGATTAGAGGCCCATCAGACGCGAACCCGTAAGATAATAGGTAAGCTCCAATAACGTTTACCTTTCTAAGCAAAAGGTGTTAATGGTTCGACGAGTTTTACCAATAGCGATTCTCATGGTTATCTTCTCGCTCGACGTAGCTTCCGCTGAATCTACACAAGACTTGGAGATAAACATGGTCGAACGTTGGGGCGTGTATGAACTCACGCTGACTGGACCGGAGACGGGCAATCCATTCGTCGATGTCGAATTAACCGCAGAATTTGCACTAAACGGTCGCGTCTTCGCGCCGCACGGATTTTACGATGGAGACGGCGTGTACAAAATTCGCTTTATGCCCGATGCGGTCGGCGAGTGGACGTACATCACGAAAAGCAACCACCCCGCCCTTGACGACAAGACCGGCCAGTTTACGTGCATTGCACCATCTACGGACAATCACGGACCCGTGCGCGTTCACAACGACTTCTACTTCCAGTATGCCGACGGAACACCCTATCACCAGTTCGGGACAACCTGTTACGCTTGGGCGCATCAAGGCGAGGCGATGCAGGAACAGACGCTCGAAACCCTCGCCAACGCCCCGTTCAACAAGCTGCGCATGTGCATCTTTCCCAAGGATTACGCGTACAACAAAAACGAGCCGATCTACTATCCGTTCGAGGGCACGCCGCTGACGGATTGGGACTTCACGCGATTCAATCCCGAGTTCTGGCGTCATTTTGAGCAACGCGTTCTCGATCTCTTGCAGCTTGGTATTGAAGCCGATTTAATCCTGTTTCACACCTACGATCGCTGGGATTTCGAGAACATGGACGCGGCCAGTGACGACCGTTACATCCGCTACGCCGTCGCGCGGTTAGCCGCTTTCCGCAATGTGTGGTGGTCGCTGGCCAATGAATACGACTTTATGCCAGCGAAAGAAGAATCAGACTGGGATCGGTTTTTCCAAATCATCCGCGACCACGACCCGTATCAGCGGCTGCGCGGCATTCACAATGGGCGGCGCTGGTACGCCCACAGCAAGCCGTGGGTAACGCACACCAGTATTCAGACCTCCAACATGGAACACGGCATCCGCTATCGCAGCCAATACAAAAAGCCCGTGATTTACGACGAATGCCGCTACGAGGGAGATATTCCGCAAGGATGGGGAAACATCAGCGCCCGGCAGATGGTGCAACACTTTTGGGCGGGGACTGTTTCCGGCTGCTACGTCGGGCACGGAGAAACCTACAAACACCCCGAAGACTTACTCTGGTGGGCAAAAGGCGGCGTGCTGCGCGGCGACAGCCCCAAGCGCATAGCATTCCTCAAATCGTTTATGGCAGACGCACCAGTGTTTGACGCGCTCGAACCAATCGGCGACGACAGCGGGCGGCACATCCTCGCCAAACCCGGGGAATACTATCTCGTTTACACCACCGACCCACAGACGGTAACCCTCGAATTGTCGGGCAATCAACCGTATAAAATCGACGGCATCGATACGTGGAACATGAAAATCGTCCCCATTGGGACCGCACAGCCGGGAGCATATACATTCGCTGCGCCATACAGCGACTTTGCGTACCGCTTTACGCCGTATGCACTGGACGAGAAGGTCCGCCCAGAAGCCAAGGCAAGCTAAGCCGAGTGGCGATTTACAGCTGGTTCGTTGGCTTGGAGGAGGCGGCGCAAAAATTCAAAATGAGCACTACTCCGATTCCTCCAGCGTCTCGTCATAAGGCCCGGCCAGTGCCTCACCTTGAGCTTTGACTTCTTCCAAGCGGCGCGACATGCTGTGCACGATATCCGGGTGCTGATCGTACAGATTCTGCCGCTCGGCAATGTCGTCTTTGAGGTTGAACAGTTCCCCGGGAAAATCGTGGTCGCTATAGCCCCGCTCCACCTTGAACCAATCCGGCTCGCGGTTGTCGTCGCCAGAAGGGGCGTCGATAAAGACCCAGTCGTCTTGGCGCAGGGCAAAGCGGCCCGCGCAACTGTGATGCACGGCTGAGCGGCGCACCGGCACATCAACCTGTCCCTGCAACAAGGGCAATATGCTAATGCTGTCTTCTGCCGCTCCCGCAGGCAACTGGACCCCGGTCAACTGAACGCAGGTCGCCATAAAATCGCCCAACAGAGCGAGCTGGTCGCAGACTGATCCAGCCGGCGTAACCCCAGGCCAGCGGGCGACAAAGGGCACGCGGTGGCCACCTTCCCAAGTGTCGCGCTTGGCGCCGCGCAAATGGGCCATGCTGTAGTGCCCGAATTGGCGCACGTGCTCGTAGCAGCCGCCAGCCGCGGCCGGACTGCACTCGGGACCGTTGTCGCTGGTGAAGATGAGCAGCGTGTCGTCGGCCAGCCCCTGCTCGTCGAGCGCGGCCATAATTTCCCCGACCACCCAATCGACTTCGCAGACAAAATCGCCGTATAGACCCGCTCCGCTACGACCGATGAAGTCCTGATTGGGAACAATCGGCGTGTGGGGCGAGGTCAGCGGCAAGTAGAGGAAAAAGGGATCAGAGTTAGCTTCGGCGATGTAGGCACGGGCGCGGCGGACGAATTCGGGGACCATGTCCTCCAGTTTCCACCCCGGCTTCATGGCTCCGGGCAGGCCGAACATCCCCTCGGGCTTTTGCTCGGTCGGGGCCGCAGCCAGCCGGTCCTGTTCAAACCAAGTGTAGGGCGGGAAATTCGGCACATCGACGCCAAAGTAATAGTCAAAGCCACAGGTTAGAGGACCGCCGCCGATAGGTTGGCTATAGTCGATATTGCGCTCTAGGGCTTGGCGCTGCTCGCGGTCGAGACGGCCGATGGACTCGTCGCCGTAGGCTGGTTTGCCGTCCTTGGTCGCCCATTCCCAGCCGAGATGCCACTTGCCGATGCAGGCGGTGCGGTAGCCCTGCTGGCGCAGCAGCTTGGCCACTGTGGGGCGCTCGGCTTCTATCAAGGGCGGATCCCAAGGCCACAGGACGCTGCTCTTGAGCGGAGTGCGCCAGCAATAGCGGCCAGTGAGCAGGGCGTAGCGGCTGGGCGAGCAGACGCTGGAGGAGGCATGGGCGTCGGTGAAGCGCATCCCTTGGGCGGAGAGGCGGTCGAGGTGCGGCGTGGGAATTTTGCAACCGGAGTTGTTACATCCCATATCGCCGTATCCCATGTCGTCGGCGAGAATGTAGATGATGTTGGGCTGTTGCTGAGGCATGGCTGGTCCTTTCTCTCAGATGGAAATCGCTACTGATAAACTAAATACCCGATCGACGTCCCCGTTCGGTCCGGGAGCGCCAGCCCAGCCGTTGGCCAAGCGGTCGTAAGTTACAATCAACCCATCGGCTCCCCAAGGCATCAGCGCGGTATAAGACGTGCTCATGGCGGGGTCCTCTCCAGCCTGCGCGTTGCAGAAGGCATCTGAAAAACCCGCATTCGGCTCGACCAAACGGTTGTGATGCACCCCCAGATTTACCCGCTCCCATTTTTCGCCCTGTCCATCGGCGCAAAGCCAGAGGAACAGACCCGGACGTCCACCAGTCAGCACTATCGCGCCGTTGCCCAACCGAGCGAGCCTTGGTTGCACCGAGGCCATCCCTTCCATGCGCACCGACGGCGACCACGTCCGGCCTTCATCCGCGCTGATGCTCTTGTGGAAGTCCCACCTACCACCGACGCGATAGACGCAGAGCAGATCGCCATTGTCCAACCGCAGGGTGTTGGATTCATTGGGGCCTTCGGGCGCGTCGGGCGCGGCATCCGGGCCGGCGACAGTGCTGCGGTACGTCCACGTAAAGCCCCCGTCGTCGCTGACTACGGCGAACGTGTTATAGCCTTCTTCCCCGTCGAACTTTCCGTACATCGTCGTCAACAAGCTCCCATCCTCAAGGCGCAGGATGTTGCCGTTGTGCTGGAGCCGCAGCTCGTCCTCGTGGTAATCGGCGAGCGGGCGCGGAAAATCGCAGACCCGCACGTCCCGAGGCTCGACCACGAGCGCACCATCGACCATCGTCAGGACGTTACCTGGAGCGATGCAATTTTGCCGATCTCCCGGCGCTTGCGGCCATTGCTCGTACGGCATCATCAATGTGCTCGACGCATCGCGGACGGAGGTATGGCCGTACGAGTCGATGCGCTGATCCGGGTGCCAGCTACCACCGACGTCATGGCTCACAAAAAGATCGGCTGGCCATTTCCCCTGCGCGACATCGGCGGAGCGGATGCAGGCACAAACCAGCGCGTCGCCGCCGACTCGGTGTAGAGACGGGAACCAGAAATGGCCAGTGTCCTGACCCACTTCGACCGGAACACCTGCCTGGACGAGACCGCTCTGGAGCGGATAATCGATCATATTACCTCACAGGGAAACGCCCGCGCGGGGCCGCCAACAACAGATTGCCAAGAGAATGTCGCGCATCTCACTACGGCTTCTCACAAGCTCTCCTCGATCGCCGCTACAGTCGCGTCTGTATTCCCTCTTAAACCAGGATCCTCTACAATCAGCCCTTGCGAGTCCACCAAGTAATACGAAGGTATGCCCATCACTTGGTAGGTTTTGGCTACTTCCGCGCCCCAGCCATCCGCCCGCACGTGGACGCCTTTGATCTCGTGTTCATCAATCGCCTCTCGCCAAGCAGCGTCGTCCGCGTCCAGCGATATGTTGAGGAAGACGACCGGCCAGTCGGCCGTCTTTTTCTTGACTTGTCGGAGATAGGGTAGGTCGTCGATACACGGCCCGCACCAACTCGCCCAGAAGTCGATCAGAACTACCTGCCCCTTGAACTGGCTCAGCGACACGGGCTGACCGTCGAGGTCGTCGAGGGTGAAGTCGGGGGCGGCTTGTCCGGGTTGTAGCTTCAGAGCGGCAGATAGAGCCACTAGCACGGCCTCATTGTATTCCGGGTGCGGGTTGATCTGTTGGAACTCTTCCCACTTGCGCTGGGCCCACGCAAAAGCTTCACTGCCACCGCGCTTGAGCGTATTGATCAGCTCTCCGGCTAAAAACCAGTAGAGCACTCTCCCTTCGAGTTTTTCTTTGGCCAAATTGTATCTAGACCCAAACCAATGTCCTTTTCCGGCATAGATCGAGTCGAGTTGAGCCAGGGCGGCCTCCGACAACCCCAAGCCCGATAGATCAATCTTCGCCGACAGCTTGGGCGGTTGACGATGTTCGTACATCGAGTCGAGTTGAGCCAGGGCGGCCTCCGACAGCTTCAAGCCCGATAGATCCATCCTCGCCGACAGCTTGGGTGGCTCTTTGGCTAGGGAATCCAACCGTACTCCAGAAGGTATGTGGAGCACCAACTCCCCGCTCGTCGTATCCGCCTTAGGCTTCTCTTCCTCACTGAACCAGTAGAAGTTGAGGGACCTATCGGACTTTTCGTACAGGGAGTCGAGGTGCGCGTGGGCGCTTTCCGCAACGCCAAACGCCGACAAATCGTACCGTTCGGACAGCTTGAGCCATCGGCCCTCCTTTTCGTACAGAGAGTCGAGTTGCGCGTGGGCACTCGCCGAAACACCAACCGCCGACAAATCGACCATTTTCGACAGCACGGGCTGTCGGCCCTCCTTTTCGTACAGGGAGTCGAGGTGCGCTTGAGTCTCCTCCGACAACTCCAAACCGGATAGATCATACATCTTAGACAGCTTGGGGTCATGGTCATGGTCATGGTCACGGTCCAAGGTGCGTTCCAGAAACCAGCGATAATGGGCTATGCCTATGGCCTTTTCGTCCACTAGGGGAAATTCCTGCAAGAAGTCGTATTACTCCGGGGTGATGTCTCTGTTCTCGCGTCCGTTGGCAAACTGGTAACGCGACGGGTAATCAACCATCCTAATGGCCCACTCGTAGTTGACGTAGTCCGTCACATAGTCGATGCACCCTGAAGACAGCGCGTATTGCTCGCGCCCTGTGGCCAAGAACTCGAACTGATCCCGTCGCCACTGTTCCATTAGGCGCTTGAAATCCTCGACCTCCAAACCCTTGTATGCGTCGCGGTCGAGGCGTAAGGAGTAGAATTGCGGAATCCACTCGGAAGTGAAGCGGCTGTTGTCCGCGTTGGAGCCGCTGAACGAATAGGAAGGACCGAAAAAGCCCTCCTCCACGGCCACGTGCAGACTATCGCCGGGTTCGACAAAGAGGGATAGGGATCTGCGATCGAAAAGGAACGATCCTAACCACTGCACCCATTCCCATCTTGGCTGCCCGCCTTCGAAATACCCACTGACGGAGGTCCCTCGGACGACAGGCAGCTCGAAGGCGAAGCGATCCAAGCTGTCGAGCGCGACGCGCTGCTCGGCGCTTTCCAGCGCCGCCGGCGATTCGTAGCGAAATGTGATTTCCCGCGCGCGCGGATCCTGGACTTCGCCGGTGATGGTCACAGCCGATGGCTGGCTCTGAGTACTGTCTGCGTCCAGACGAACACTCGATGTCACGATTTCGCTGCTCACCATGGTAGCCGTTGCGGAACTCTCCTGTGCAGCCCAGCCCTCGGAAAAATCCCACGTTAAGTCAGAGACTCCGTGTGGAGCCGCCACCAACAACATTGCAAAGAGAACGCGGCACATAATGTACCTCCAGAAATTGAAGGAATGACACTTAACATATGAGACGAATTTTTCTGCGATGCGCGGCCCCAACCGTTGTGCAAGACTTTCCACGACTTTCCGTGTTGGCCGGCGTGCCTTGGCAAGTCCGCCCTAGTCCGTCGGGCCCGACAAGGCATTGACAAACTTCGGCTGGAAAACATAGGTTGGGACAAAGATAGGCTAGGGCTTAGCCTCCACAAAATCCCCGTGCTCAGCCTACCGAGCGACTGCAATCTAGGCATCCGGCTTGAAAAGAAAAATCCCCGCCAGTCTGCGGGCCCGTCTCGCCGAACGCACCGCGCCCCGAGCTAGGGAACGCCCCGACGCCCACATCACTTTCCGCGGCCTGTTTCTCGGCGCCCTGCTGTGCGTTGCCATCGCCCTCGGCGTGCCCCATACCACCATGCTGGTCAAGGGCACGCCCATGGGCTTTTCCTCGTCAACCCCGGCGGCGTACTGCCTGCTTTTTTTTCTGCTGATCACCGTCCACGTGGTACTGGCCCTGCCCAAGCGGCAATGGGGTCTGCAATGGGGCGAACTGGTCACCATCGCCATTATGATGATGGTCGCCGCGGCCATCCCTTCCCGGGGCGTGACCGGCATGCTCTTGCCCATGATCACTGGGACCTACTACTACGCCTCGGCCGAGAACAAATGGGCCGAAGTCGTCCATCCCCATCTCACCGAATGGATGCTAATGGGCGACCCCGAGGCCGTGCGCGGTTTCTACGAAGGCAGTATCGGCGCCACGGTCATCCCCTGGGCCAGTTGGTTGCCCCCCTTGGGCTACTGGCTGCTGTTCTACGCCGCCCTGTACCTCACCCTCATCTCCATTGCCGTGATCCTGCGCCGCCAGTGGGTCGAACACGAGCGTCTAGCCTATCCCCTAGCCCAAGTGGCCCTAGCCATGATCGAGGACGAGGGTCGGCCCTCTCTGCTCAAACCCTTTTTTAAAAACAGGCTCATGTGGATTGGCTTTGCCATCCCCTTCCTCGTCGGCAGCCTCAATGCCCTGCACCACTATTTCCCCTCCGTGGCCCAGATCAATCTGAAGACCAGCGTGTCCTTCTTAGGTGCCAATCTGCCGGTCAACCTCAATTTCCTCATGCTGGGCTTCTCCTTCCTCATCAATTCCACCCTCTCGCTCAGCCTGTGGTTCTTCCTCCTCGTTTACACGCTGCAACAACACGTCCTTGGCCTGTTGGGCATCAATACCCTGCAGGCCACCCTCGGCCCCTGGAGTACTCCAGTGACCGGCCACCAGATGATGGGTGCTCTAATCGTAATGGTGGGGGCGGGCCTGTGGGTGGGGCGGCACCACCTAGCCGAGGTGTGGCGTCAAGCCCTGTCCAAGAAAGCCTCAGTTGACGATGCCGATGAGATCATGTCCTACCGCAGCGCCCTGTTGGGGCTTCTCATCGGCACCGCGGGCATGACCCTCTGGCTGTGGCAAAGCGGCATTCCCGCCTGGATCGCGCCGCTGTTCGTCTTTGCGGCCCTCGTCATCTTCATCGGCCTGACGCGCGCCATTGTCGAGGCTGGCATCCCCACCTTGAGCCCGGCCATGGTGCCCCTCGGTTTCGTGGTTTCCGGGGTGGGCGTCCCGGCCTTGGGGGCTAAGGGCATGGTGGCCTCGGCCTACACCCTCATCTGGGTCGGCGAATTGCTGGTCTTTATGATGGCCCCCCTGTCCAACGGCCTGCGCCTGACCAGCGAGACCGCGGGCAACCGACGTCGGCTCCTGTGGGGCATTGTCGGGGCCATGTTCATCACCCTATCCGTCTCCATCTACTACACCCTCCACCTAGCCTATGACTACGGTGGAGTCAATCTCCACAACCAGTTCTTCGGCCAGGGCTTCCCGAGCTATCCCTCCCGATTCGCCCTGCGCAAATTGAGCGAGCCTTCCGGCGTCAGCGTCGATGGCTGGCTCTGGACCTTGAGCGGCGGCCTAGTCATGGCCCTCCTCATGATCGCCCGCCAGCGCCTGATGTGGTGGCCCTTCCATCCGCTGGGCTTTGCCGTCAGCGCCGGGTGGACCATGCGCTACATCTGGTTCTCCATCTTTTTGGCCTGGCTGATCAAACTAGTCATCCTGCGCTACGGCGGCGTCAGTCTATACCACAAAATCCGCCCCTTTTTTCTCGGCCTGATCGCCGGTCAATTCGCCACCGGAGGTCTGTGGCTGGTCATCGACTCATTTACCGGCACAGTGGGCAATGTCATTCCGGTGATGTTCTGACGCTTCTCAAGGACACCCTTTTTTATTTCTCTGATGGCGTCTGGTCGTTGGCGTCGGTCTTATTGAATCGCCACTCGCGCTCGACGATCAATCGAGCACCGCGTCGAAACGTCACATAGGACCAGGCCCAATTCAGCACGACGAATAGCCGGTTCTTGAAGCCGACGAGAAAGTAGATGTGCACTACCAACCAGGTGAGCCACGCAAACCAACCGGAGAATCGCAGCTTGCCGATTTCGACAATGGCGCGGCTGCGGCCGATTGTCGCCATCTGGCCCCTGTCGACAAAGCGAAAGGCTTCGCGCGGTTTGCCTGCAAGGTCGCGGAGGATCGTCCTAGCCACGAAACGACCTTGTTGCATTGCCACTGGTGCTGTGCCCGGAAGCGGCTTGCCGGTCTGGTGGGTGAAACTTGCCTGATCGCCGGCGACAAACGCGTTTGGATGTCCGTCAATGCTCAGATCTTTGCCGACGACTGTGCGTCCCTGCTCGTCTATCTCCAAACCATCGCGCCGGGCGAATTCAACCCCGCGCACTCCGGCTGCCCAGAGTATGGTTGAGGCGTGGATTCGCTCCGACCCCACTTCAACGCCGTCCTCGTCAATTCTGGTCACAAGACTGTTCGGCCAGACTTGCACACCGAGTCTTTCCAAGGCTCGCGTCGCACGGCTCGCCTGTTTCTCGCTGAACGATGGGAGGATTCGAGGGCCGGACTCAATGAGAATGACCCGCGTGAGTTTGGTGTCGATCTTGCGAAAGTCCCTGGCGAGCGTAAAACGACTCATTTCGCCGATAGCGCCCGCCAACTCAACTCCGGTAGGCCCGCCACCGATGACGACAAACGTCAACAACTGTCGGCGTCTTGCGGAATCGCCAACTCGTTCCGCCGCTTCGAAAGAGCTGAGTAGGCGACGGCGAATCTCGGTTGCTTGCGGCACAGTCTTCAGGCTAGGGGCGTACTCTTCCCAGTTCGCATGACCGAAGTAAGTCGGAATCGCCCCACAGCAAAGCAACAAATAGTCGAATTCGAGCTGACCAAAATCCGCCGAGACGGTCTGGGCCTGCAAATCGACACTCTGGATCCTTCCCTGCAGCACAGAGACGTTCTCGTAGCGCGCGAGCAGACTGCGGATGGGTGCGGCAATATCGGCCGGCGACAAACCGGCCATTGCCACCTGATAGAGCAGAGGTTGGAACAAATGATAGTTCTGTCGATCGACAAGTGTAACGCGGACATCAGAGGCACCGCCAAGCTTCTTAGCCGCATTCAAACCGGCAAAACCTCCTCCTACAATGACGACGTGTTTCATTTCTATGGGGTCGATCTATGGGGAAAAGCCCATCAGTAAATCCGCTGGAATGCCCAAATGCGTTCTCAATGCGCCAATCTGCCGAATAGAAAGCGGGCGAATTCCATTAAAAAATTCTGATGTTCGGCTTCTACCGCCCAGCCACTCCGCCAGATCGGCCCGGGAAAGGCCCTTCTGCTCCAGCATAAAATCAACCACTTCCTGGGGCGTGGGCTTCTCATAAGCCGGGAAATGAGTGTCTTCATAAGCCTGCACCAGAACAGATAGAAACTCCAGCCGCTCATACTCCTCCGATCCGGGCTGAGGATCTGTGTCGAGGAGGGTATCGATTTCGGCAACAGCGATATCGTATTCTCCTTTGTCTCTCAACACATGAGGTTTAGTAAAATCGAGTACTTCAGCCATTGGGTACTCCTTGGCTATAAAGTGCCTGTTTGGGTCCGACGAGCGTATTCTGCGTGCGTGAGGACATGGCGGATATACACTCTTCCCAAATCATAGCGCATATCCACAATTAGCCGATATTTGTTGCCGCCGATATTGAAAACCGTGCGCCATTGTCCCAAGAAGCTGGCAGAAGGAAAATCTTGGCGTATTTCGTGCGGAGTGGAATAGCGCCTTAATCGCATGATGGCGAACCAAGCCCTGAGAGATTTCTCCGACTCTGGATGATCCCGCCAGAATTCTTGGAGCCTTTTCCGAGTAATTACATGCATTGGCCGTTGACGAAGCCTTTGTTACCAATTTGGGAACAAAAGAGATGGGTGTCAAGAACCAGTACTCGTGCATTGACCAGCATATTAGCTTTCACGGCGATAGCTATTTCCCTTCCTCAATCCACGTCGGCGCAAAGCGAGCCAAGCGCAAACAGCCGTAGTGCCCGGCCTCGTATAGGCACAAAACCTGCCCGTCGGGAGCCACGGCCAAATCGGAGTACGCCGCCGCACCCGGCTCAAGCACCCGCGCTGTGGGCCAACTGTGATCCTGGTCCTCACTCAGCCGCAAGGTCAACTCAGCGCGCTCATCGGGCTTGCTCGGATGCGCCATTAAGACGCGCCCATCGCCGAGGCGCACAATGCTGCCCTGGCAAGAAGGTTCAGGCAGGGCCGGCTCGTAGGCGACCGCAGACCAAGTTGCGCCGCCATCGCGGCTGCGCGACCAGCCCCGGCAGCGGCGTTCATTGCGACTGCGCAGCGTCATGTACAGAGAGCCGTCGGCCATTTCCACAGCCTCGCATTCGTCTGAAGCATCGTGTGTCAATTTGTCTCCAGCCTGCCAAGTGTGGCCGCCGTCGTCGCTGTAAAAAGCGATGGAGGACTGCACCTGACCCCAAGTGGGCGGCGGCTGACGCCAAGTAGCCGGACCGGGGCTTTCATCGACCCAAGAGGGCACGAGCAAGCGACCGCTTTGCAGTTGAATGCCATGGCCGGGTCCGGTGCCGAGGTAGGTCCATGAAGGAGCCTTCACTTGGGCGGTAATTTCCACAGGGTCAGCCCAAGTGCGCCCCCCGTCCGTGCTGCGGCTGACAAAGACCTCTTGGTTGTCCTTGCAAAAGGGCAGCAACACCGCGCCTCGGTCGTGGTCAACTACGGGACAGGGGTTGCCACAGGTGCGTTCACCATCGGCGACGGTCCGCTGGCTCGGTTCCCAAGTGCGCCCCCCGTCCGTGCTGCGGCGCAGGAGAATGTCGATTTGATCGTCGTCGTGGCCGGTGTGGCGACGCGCTTCGCAAAAGGCCAGCACTGCACCGTCTGGCGCTACAGCCAAGGCAGGGATGCGATAGGTGTGATAGCCTTCTTGGCCGGAGATGAATAGATCTTGTACCTGCACGGTTCGCTCCTGTAGCAAAGGGCTTCAGATACTGTCGTCGATCAGGTAACTAGGTGAGTTTCTCCAGCACGTGTTCCTCGTAGTACTCCGAGGAAAAACCAGCCTCGGCGTAGGCTTGGGTCGCCGCGGACCACTGGCTGTAAAAGGTGCGTTGCTCGGGATCGGGATGTTCGGCCAAGCGCTGGGGGAGGAGCACCCAATTGGTCAGCGGCTGGCTGGCGGCGCGGCTGTAGTAGTGGTGCAAGGTGCGCCGGGCGCGGGCGCGTTGTCCGGGCAGGCGGGTGTGAAAAATGGCGATGTCGTACAGGACTAAGGTGCCAGCCGGACCGCGGATGGGCACTTCCGCATAGGCATCGCCTAGCCGGACGCGGGCCTCGTCCACCGTCTCGTAAGGACCGCTGTTGGGCACGACGCAAAAGCAGGGATCGCTGTCCCCCACGTCGCTCAAGTAGTGGATGGCGCAGACATAGGTGCATTCATAGGGACGCTCGGGCTCGATCTCGGTGGTGGGTTGGTAGGGCCGGTCGCGATGAAAGCGCATCTCTCCATCGCCCTTGCCAGCGGGCACGTCGCGGAAATCGAATTGGGCAAAGCGAGGTTGGGGAGCCATGATGGTCTGCACTATATCATAGGAGATCGCCGGCTGAATAAAGCGGTCCAACTCGGGGTGGTGAACCAAAATTTGCCCGTGCGAAAAGACGCCCAAGCGGTCGGGACCCCATTCGCGGGGGATTTCCTCCTTGGAGCGATCGACAAAGGCGTTGAGAGTGCGGATGTCGGTGGGAGGCAAGGCGTCGGCGACTACGGCGTACTTATACTGCTGAAAAAAAGCGAGTATATCTTCCTTGCTGTCAGGGGCGAAAATGGGAGGCTGTGACATGAAGAATTCCCTTTTAAAATTGCTGCTTGGAATGGTACTAGACCCGCAGGAGGATCCGATTGCTGAACCATCATTCAGATTCGCCTTGTTGCCAAGCCGCCAGAGCCTTCATACGGTTTTTCTGTGGGACTCGCCTACGCAGATACGGTCTTGATATACGCTCCGTTTCTATAGAATCTCTCCTGGGCCTTTTTCCCAGTTGGGTCAAATTCAACCCACTTCCCACTTCCCATGGCAAAAGTGCCTTCCCCTCTTAGTTGTCCGTTCTCGTCCACATAAGTCCACTTCCCGTCAAATAGCCCGTTCTTATAGTTTATCTCTTCTTTTACTTTTCCATCCCTGTAATACTCAACCCATCTTCCCTCGCTTTTATCATCCTCAAAGCGGCCCTCGTAGCGCAACTCACCGCTAGCGAAATATCCAACCCATTTACCATGCTTTTTCCCGTTTTTGTATTCCCCTTTGTATTCTATCCCACCATCGGCGTAATAGACGACCCATTGTCCGTCCTCATGGCCGTTGTCGTATGTGCCTTCTTTGCGTATCTTCCCGCTTGCGTAATACTCGATCTTCTTTCCGTGCAGTTTTCCATCTTTCATGAGTTCAGTTCCTCCTTGCCAAATCGAAAAATAGCTCTGTTCTATCGAATCGACAATCAGATGGCGTTGGGAGCTTATTAGTGATCATCGACGCTCATACCCATTTCTACGATCCCCATCGCCCGCAGGGAGTGCCTTGGCCCAATAAAGAGGATGGTCCCATTTACCGGTAGCCGGTCCACCCCCCATGCCACCTGAACCCGCTAAATCCCCGTTCACCTTCAAAGGCATCGTCGTCGGGGCCATCTTCTCACTGCTGGTCAGCCTCTGCGCGCCCTTTGTTGTCTTTATGCTCCAGGCTTCCTCCATGGGTATCAACAGCTCGTCGCCTGGGGCCATCTTTTTCTTTTTTGTGCTCACCCTCTTCGTCAACGTCGTTCTCGGGCTGATTAAGCGTCAGTTTGCCCTGGGCCGGGCCGACCTCATCCTCGTTTACTCCATGCTGCTGATGGCGGTAACCCTGCCGACCTACAACTTCCTTAACTATCTGATCGGCATGATTTCTGGCCCCTACTACATGGCCTCGCCGGAGAACAATTTCGCCGAAGTTTATCTGCCTTATATCCCCGACTGGATGGTACCCCAAGATGAACAGGCCATTTTTGCACTCTACGAGGGATTGCCAAGCGGCCAATCCATACCTTGGGCCGCGTGGATCGAACCCCTATCGCACTGGTTTGCTTTCTTTTTGTGCTTGAGCTTTATGATGATATGCATGGCCACTATTCTACATCGTCAGTGGTCGGCCCACGAGCGTCTCAGTTATCCTATGACGCAACTGCCCCTGCAGATGATCGAAGGCACGAGTCCGGGGCAGGTGGCACCCTTTTTTAAAAAAAAATTAATGTGGCTCGGCTTTGCCGTGCCTTTCATTCTATTCAGTTTTTCGGGGTTAAACCACTACCTGCCGGTCGTACCCGAATTTCCCTTTTACATCGCCTGGATTCACTGGTTTCGCGATATCAACACCTGGGGAGAAGGCTTGGCGCTCAGTTATGCCTGGCTCGGGTTTTTCTACCTGGTCGATCTGAATATTTCCCTCAGCATTTGGTTCTTTTTTTTAATAGGCAAGTTCCAAGATGGACTCTTCCGCACCTTGGGCATTCACAGTACCGAGCAACTGAGTCAGTACGAGTACTCCCAGTTGGCAGATCTGACTCATCAGGCCGTGGGTGCCAGCATAGTCTTTGTGCTCTTTGGCTTGTGGACGGCTAGGCACCACTTGCGAGATGTGGTAGCCACGGCCTGGCGGCCGGCCAGTGGCGTCGACGACAGCGAGGAGCTGATGTCCTACCGCCTCGCTTTTTTGGGCCTGATCGCCAGTTTGCTCTTTGTCTGTTTCTGGCTGTGGCGCTCGGGGCTTCCCCCCGTCGTCATTCCCATTTTTTTCTTTATTTGCCTGATCTACTACATTCTCATCACCCGGGTCGTCTCGGCCGGCGGTGTGCCCACGGCTCGGCCCCCGCTAGTGGCACCTTATTTCATCATCTCGGGACTAGGCACTTCGATTCTGGGTGCCAAAGGCATGGTAGCCCTGTGCTTCACTATGGTGTGGCAGGCGGAAATGCGCCTCTTCCCCATGCTCGCCTGCGCCAACGCACTCAAGCTGGCCGAATCGGTCCGCGGCTCAAAGAGGCGCCTTTTGCTGGGCCTGCTACTGGCTCTGGTGTGCAGTATGATCGGCGGGACGATGATGAATTTGCACCTAGGGTACACCTATGGCGGCATCAACCTAGGGTCCTATGCCGGCTTTGGCGGCAACTGGGACCTGTGGTTGTCGCTAGTGCACAATCCCCGGGAGGTGGATGTGCGCGGTTGGATCTTCACTGGCGGCGGCGCTGCCTTCGAGGCTTTTCTGATGGTCGCTCAGAAGCGCTGGTACTGGTGGCCGTTCCACCCTTTGGGTTTTCCTTTGGCCATTGGCTGGCTCACCAGCGAGATATGGTTTGCCGCCATGCTCGCCTATCTGTGCAAATTGACGATTCTGCACTTTGGCGGTCCCAAACTCTACCGCATTTTAAAGCCCTTTTTCTTGGGATTGATCTTAGGCGAAGTCTCCGTCGCCGCCTTCTGGGCCATCATCGATACGCTGCTGGGCGGGAGCGGCAATGTCATAACCTACATGTGAATGGATCAAATGCCGACTTCGATTGGGCGATAGGGTTCACCGCCTGCAAGTCGCCGCTCCCAATCACTCACTCCAAGCTCTGGGACGCCGAAGAGCTGGCGTCGATTGTGGGATTGGGTAATCCGCTGCTGAATGGACGCGGGCAAATCCCGATAGTCGTACTGCGTCTTCATCCACGAGCGGACGTACGAATACTCGAGCACTTTGCGGTCGCTGTTACTGCGGTTGTGAAAGCGGGCGTGCCAGCAGTAGCCGTTGAAGAGCACCGCGTCGCCGGCTTTAGCCGTTAGCTTGGCGTGATGTGGCATGTCCTCGTGATTTTCAATGTCGGGCAAGGGATGCCCCATCTCAAAGCGATGGCTGCCGGGGACGATGGCGAAGGTGGCACCGTTTTCGGGGACGTCCACCAGATAGGTAAAAACTTTGGTCATGATCACTGAGTCCGGCAAATACACGCTCTTTATGTCGCAAAGATCGCAGTGCCAGCCGCCGCCCGACTCGGTGTTGGCTTCCCTGACGCCTCCATGGGCATAGCGCAGTTGCACATCCTCCCCTATCACCGCTCGCACGACGGGGAAGATGGCGGGGTGATCCACCATATCGACGAACACCTCGTCCTGATGGAGCAGGTCGTACAGCGAGTCATTCTTCACCGCCTGGTCGAAGGCTTTGAGTACCCGCTCCACCTCGGCACCCGACAGCGCCCCGCGAATAAAGACAAATCCCTGTGAGTTATACTGTTGCCTAGCTTGTTCGGGTGTCATTTTCGGAGCCCGTTTTTCACAAAGTTTGGCGATTTAATAATTTGGCTCGGTGCCCTTGCCGACGCTGCTCAACGGCGAGTAGCGTCTCTGCGGCAGGCCATCCGAGTTCGGATAACCCTTTACCTTGCCCGTCCAATAACTGGGCGCGGCGGCGACGCCGAAAAGATGGGCGAGGTTCTCGCTGGCAGCGATCGTCTCCAGCGTCTGCGGCGCTAGCTCTGGCAGGGCCTGTCGCATCCAGCTATGGACGTAGGTGTATTCGAGCAGTCGCACAGTTGCATCCGCGCGGTTGACCGTGCGAGCCTGCCAGAGATTGCCGTGCAGTACTGCGGCCGATCCCGCCTTTAGGCGCAGCGGCAGGTAGTGGGGCATCTCTTCTATGTAGGTGATATCGGGAAACGGGACTTCCGCTTTGAAACGGTGGCTCGCCGGAACCACGGCCAGACAGCCACCGTCGGGTGGGGTATCGTCTAGGCACACAAATAGCTGGAGGCACAGGTTGGAAGCGGCATGGTGGACCCCGAGCATGCCGGCGACCTTCCGATGCCAACCCCTGCCGGCTGCTCCAAGCTCGACGGAGATACCGGCAAGGGAGCGCAGAGACACATCGTCGGATAATATCCGATGGATTATTGGGAACAGATTCGGATGTTCTGCTAGGTGGATGAAACAGTCGTCTTGATTGGGCAGATCTTCCAGAGCACCTACCTGCGCGGCCTCGGCAAAAGCGCGTCGGACGCGATCGAGCTCATTTGCACTCAGAGCATCTTCGACGAGGAGATAACCTTGGCCTTCGTATTCGGCCTGCTGCCACTCAGTCAACCCATTCACCTCTCGCTTATGAGTTGGGCCGGCATCGAACTGGCACCAATACTACAAACTCTCCCGCTGAAGCCAAGAGCCAACGGGAGAGTTTGTCGCGAAAAATTAAATGATTGGAGCTTTTACCGACTGAAAGATGCCTTGATATGGCCCCAAGTATCGTTTTCGACGGACGTCGCTAGCAGTTCCTCGTTGACCGGCAAGAGAATCCAGTCCGGTAGGAAATCGGCGTTTTCGGAAGATTCATTGAAGTTGAGGGCCCAGTCGGAGAAGACTTCGCCGGTCTCTTCATTGCCGCAGCACAGGCCCACGTCCCCGTCCTTGTTGCGAGCTGCCAAGCCGATGATTTCCCCTTCTTGCAGATCGTGGATGATACTGCCTTCGGGATCTTGCCAATTGAAATCGTCCCACCACACGTGCCACAGCTCAATTTGCCAGTTGTATTCTTGGCCCAATTCGGGTTCGGTCCACTGATAGGCACCATCGGAATAAGGTTCCCCCCGATACCAATCGGCCTGGGTCATCCAGTGCCAATTCCAAGGCACTCCAACCTCTTCCGTTTTGCTGTGGAAGAAGAAGTGGGAAATCTGGGCGTGGCGGTTGCGCTGACGTTGCGCTTCCTCATCGCTCTGCCCTTCCGAACTCCAGTAGAGCCCGCCCGAATGATCGGCATCGACGGCCAGTTCGATATCGTCGCGCTGGTGGCTCCAATAATCATCGTAGCGGTCATACGCCAAGTAGATGCGCTCGGTATCATCGTTCCAGCCAAAGGTAAAACGCACGGCTAAATCAGACGCATCCGGCTCGGTATCCGTGACGTCAATTTGGGTGATCAAGAGGTTGTTTAGATCCTGTTCGGTGATCCACAACTCCTCTGGCACGACCTCCCACTCAGACAAATCGGCATCCAGAACCGGTAAGTGCGAAGTGGGCCATTGCCACATCTCGAAAATTACGCCCGGCGGATCGTGGGCACCAGCGGATGTGGTAAAGCCAAGTGCTATGGCAAAGGACACAACACCCTTTAAAAGCTTGCTCATAGGTTCCTCCTTGTGGAAGGGCAAGAGAGCTTATGGATTGGTTTGTAGCTATTCAGTATAGATAACCATCTATAGATTGCAAGTCAATGTTTTCTTATGGCCAATCGAGACGCAGCTATGGCAAGGGTGCATTACCGCGCAACAAGGCGGTTGAGCGGCAGTTGCCGTTTCTGTACATTCCCGACCGTCAGTGAATTTGTGGCCGCGTTCTCGGTTGGTTTCACTGAAAAGGAACTGACGTGAAAAAGAGAATCCCTCTGCTCTTAATTTCTTGTCTGAGCGCGGCAAATATCGGAAGCGCGGCCGACGAAATCGTCCTAGTTGGCAGCAGTGGATCACTGCCGTGGCAAGAAGGGGGTGGGACCATTGCGGCGACTGCGATCTTGGATGAATCCACCGTCAATCAAACCAATACCCCCGGTGGGGTAATCGACTTCGAGTCCATCGATTTCCCCGGATGGATTTTTCCGCAAAGAGTTGACACAACCGACAACATTCTCATCGGCCTCACCAGCAAAGAGCGCGGCGGCTCAATCAGCAGTCCCATCCCCAGTGCCCAAGTCAGCTTCAAAAACGATTATAAAAAATTGATCGACGCCGACGGTCAAACAGCGTTGGAAGTAAGAGCTACTTCTAGCGCCTCCAGTGCCGGTGCGCTCGGTCTGATCTTAGAATTCGATCTCAACGCACTATTCGCCGTCAATCGCATCCGATTTTTTCCCCGCAATGCCGCTCCCGAACTACCGGCACCCGACTTTCCCTTTCACAACGATTTTATCAAGGGATACGAGATTTTTATCAATGACGGTCGGCCCGAATCCTATCTCAACAATCGGCCGATATGGACGACAATCGCCCTCGAAGGCCAGAACGAGGAAGCGGTCGTCGATCTGAGCATTCCCACCCAATTCGTGCGCCAGATACGCTTCAAATCGCTTACGACAGCCGACTTCGAGATTGCCGAGTTCCAGGTTTTTGCCGAGGGGTTTGTGCCGCAGGCGACCTATCTGTCCAATGTATTCGATTTTGGCGAGCCGGCCTTGCTGGGCCACTTGCGCTGGATCCAAGAAACCATCGGCGACTCCGTGCTCTCGGATATACAAATCCGCACGCGCACGGGCATGGATCCCGAGCCGGTCGAGTTTACCCGAGTCGGCATTCAGAGTATCGGACTGACCGAGGTGAGCCGCACGGTGGGGGGCGTGTCGAATCTGGAAGAAATTCGGGTCAAAGTGCCTTGGAAGCGCCCGCAAGACGTGGAGGACGACGAACTTAGAACTTTGGTCGAAACCGAGCTAGAGGACGATTTGCTGAGCGGAGAAGAGGCGCTTTTGGCCTGGACCCAGCTTCCACTAAAACTGCGAGCACAGCTCGAGATTTCGCAAGCCGAGTACGGCAAGATCAAAGAGCAGGGGCCGATTCGCGATGATCTGACGAACTGGAGTCCTTGGTCTCCCCCGTACTCGGCCGCCGGTATAGTCGAGGCCCAAGCCTTGGGAACACCCGGGTCGGGAACGCCGATTCTGTCTCCCAGTCCCCGCCGCTATTTCCAATTTATGGTCGAGTTTGCCAGCCGGGGCTTTGACGCGGCCTCCGGCTTGGGAGCCTTGGCCTTTGAGCTGTCCACGCCGGCTCTGGCCGATACCCTCATCGGGGAAGTGTTTCCCCGGCACGCCGACGTCGGTGCAGCGACTGTTTTCACCTACGCCGTCCTAGCGAAGATTGGCCAGACGACGGCCGGTTTTGACCAATTGCAGATCGAGACGCCGCTCGAGGTGGAGTCCATTGGCACGGTAGAGGTCCACGGACCCGATGGCGAGATCGAATCGGCCGATTTTTCAGCGCGCTCATTGGACGATCTCCCCGTCGCAGCAGGCAACGGCTTTGCAGTGCTGGCCGTCTCAGACCAGGGCCTACTTTTGCAATTGCCGCCAGTGAACGAAAACAATGCGCTCGTCAAGGTAGAATTCGCAACAGCGGTTTTGCGTTTTGGTACAGTATTCTCGGCTCGAGCCTTCAATACCGAAGTCGGCGCAGTGGGACAAAATATACTCGCGGGCAATGCGGCGGATTTGGGACGAGAGACACTAGTAGATCCCGATGTAGCCCGCATTGGCGCTCCTGTGCCCACCAATCAGACCGTAGAGGTGGCCATAAGCGACGATCTATTGACCAATGTGCGCGCCGAGCCAGTCGTATTTACACCTAATGGGGATCAAATCAACGACCGCACTGCTATTCACTACGATATCACCAATATCGCTAGTCCCGTTCTCGTGGAGATCGAACTATTTGATTTGGCCGGTCGATCGATCAGGTCTCTGCAAGTGGAAAAACAGACCAGCGGGCGTTTTGCCATTGCTTGGGAGGGTACCGATGATGAGGGTCGGCTCGTGACTCCGGGGCATTACATATACACCGTTACGCTGAACGCCGATACCGGCGCTGACAGAAGGCTCGGTACCGTCGCCATTGTCTATTAAAAGCCTACGAGGTGAGCATGTCATCTGCATTGGGCCTATGGGCAAACCGAAATAAGCTGGGGAGATTCTGTCTGCTGTTGTCGCTTTTGCTCGGTGTTGGCGGCTCGGAGGCCCAGGACTACGGATCCCGCCTTGGGACCCAGCGCGGCGGCGAGGTGAGCTTTGAGCCCCGCGGCCCAGGGGTCCTATTCGGGGCGCTCGACCCATCGGTGCGCAAATGGTACGTGCCGCAGGAATTGTACAACGAATACCAGTGGCGTCAGTGGGAGTATTCCAACTACGCGCGGCAGCCCTACCAGCGCTATGTTAATACCGCCCTCGAAGGCAATTACTTCTACGATATCTACGGCCATTACGTCACGCGCGGATGGCTGGTGTACGACTGGCACCAAGACCAACCCCAAGCCCTCGGCAGCAGCATCTTTAAGGATGGCCGCTTCAACGACTGGTTCAACAATCTCACGGTGAGTAGCGATTCCGAGGGCCAGTTTTCCTATGCGATCACAGTCGGCAACGAAATCCGCACCACCCTCACCCCCATGACATTTTCCAAGCCGCGTTTTAATGGGCTACAGATGGACTTTGCGGCAGATAAATACCAGGCCACCATCATTGCCTCGCGCATAAGTGATCCGGCTACGGGCGTTACTCCACAGCCAGCTAGAGTCTCCAATTCCACCAGTCTCATTGGCGGACGGGCGACCGTGCAAGTGGGCGACTTCATCACCCTCGGCGGCACCTTGGTGGACGCCCGCAATGCCAATACCGGATTGGACGTATTCAGCGGCGATCTGATCGCCGGCAGCCTGACGGCCGGCCAGTCTTCAACACCAGTCACCGCCATCGCCATGGTGTTGAGCGACGATTCACCAGAAGATGGGATCGGCGGAGCCGCCCTTTTCAGTCACGACATTCGCATCACCGCCCGCAATTTTGATACAGAGCTAGAGACGGTTTTCACACTCCAGCAAGTGGTGCGCGAGGGACTCGAATGGCCGGTCATCTTTGGCGGATTTCCCAAGGAGGGATTCACGGCCGCCGACGGCGACGAGCGCATCGTCTTGAACTACGATTTCAAGAGCCCGGCTTACGTCGGTCCTGATCCACTCTCAATTGTCAGGGTCGAATTCGACTACGTATTAGCCAACGACTTCAAAGTGGAAATGTGGTCGAACAAGCAGACTGGTCGGCGCTCCACCCCAGCACCGCCCATCACCAACCAAGTCATCGAGGAAAGTGAACCCGCCTTGATTGTGCTGCAGCGGGCGGAGGGCAATGTGCGAGATATATCGAACTTGCAACGGGTGCGGTATGAATACGGTTTGCCCACCGCCAATATGGTTGGGGGTTTCACCATCGAGGGCAAAGATGTATTCGGCTTTGATTTCAACGGGGAGTGGGATCGCAATCTGCGCTTTTTTCAGTATCCCAATCCCGCCATTTTTTCGGCTAGCGGCAATCACGAAATCTCTTCGCTGCACGCCGATGCTTGGTTTTTCAACCTATCCAGGCAGCAATACCCGTGGTTCGGTTTTTTCGAGAGCTACTCCATCGCCCAAGACTATTCGACGACCGCGGCATTCGTCGTCGACCACTCCGGTGACATTCTCTACGATTCGCCCACGACCGCCTTCTACGAATTCGTCGACGACAACGACGATCAAGACCGCTTACCCGATTGGGTGCGCCGGGGGCAATCAGTCGGCGATAATATTGTTTTTCCCGGCTGGGATGAAAACAACGACTTCATCTCCGACTTCAATCAGAACGACAACGCCACCATACCCAATAGCTTGCCCGATTACGAAGAACCTTTTCTGAGATTCGCGGTGGACCGTCCGGAGTTTCTCTTCGGCATCGATCTCAACAACAACGACTGGATCGACCGCTTTGAAGACGATGTGCTGCCGGACTATCTCTACAAGGCCGATCGCCGCGGGTACAATGCCTTTGTGGGGCTCGACATCGCCCCAGATGTGCGTCTTTTGCTGGGACGGGTGGACGAGCGCATGTTTTCCCAACAGCGAGCAAACGAATCCACCTATGGATTATTCACCTTTGACCGCAATTGGGCGGGTTTTGGCCGTGTGCGGGTTTTCGAAATGCTCAAGCGGGTTAAAGACACCATCCCGGACGATCGCCGGGCACCAACGCCGTTCTTAACGGCCCCGGCCCGACCGCTGGTGCCGGATATTTTGCCAGCCGCGGATACCTGGGTCAACTCGTCGTTCATCGCCGTCGATCACCTCGGAGTGCCGGGCCTCGAATTAACCTCTAAGCTGAAATACGACTTCTACCATCAAGTGCTAGACGATCCAAGGGACCTCAATGAACGGCCCCTCCGCGATTTTACCAGTTTTTTCGGTGTGATCAACAAAGCGTCTTATACCGCGGAATGGGGTTCCTTTTTGCTGCGACCCGGCCTAAAGAGCGAGTACTTCCGGCAGAGCGAATTCTTGCAGGAAGAGGAGCCCCGCCAACACTGGGCTGGGATCGCCCAAGTGTTGGCCCAGACGCGGCTGACACCCAATACCAAGATCGAAACGGGACTCGAATTGTTGCGCTTTCGCGATCTGGTCGCCGACGAAGACGACATGCTCGCCAGAGGAGTCGCGGCAGAGACCGGAGATTTGACTTCGACTCAGGTCGCCGTCCAACTGTCGGTCACCTCGGGATACCTCGGGTATATCCTCACCACCCAGGTCGGGTTGCGGGTCGGGCGCATCGGCACAGAGCGCATTAGCGAAACTGCGCCGGGCGTCTTTGAGAAAAGGAGTAAAGGGCGCTCGGAAACGACCAGTTTTATCACGGTTTTCGCAGGGGTCGAGTAAAGATGAATTTGCGCGCCTGGATCCTCTGGGTAGGCCTAGCCGGTGCCGCCTCTGCCCAGCCAGAGTACGGCTACCGGCTAGGCGAACGAGTCGGCGACCACGTCGTCTATTCCACTCGTGGCGTGCCGCTTTATACCGAAGCCCTAGAGCCCACAGTACAGCGCTGGTATTTACCAGCCAGTTTATTCTCCGAAAACCACCACCAATGGGAATACACCAACTACGCTCGGGATCACTTTCTGCGCTACGTCAGCCCCAGCTTGGAAGGAGATGTATTCTACGATGGCTTTGGCAGCCTGATCACGCGCGGCTGGCTCATCTACGACTGGCGTCAGGTGCAGCCGCGCATCGCCGAAAGCTCGCAGATATTCAAGGCGAGCCAGTACGTGCGCTGGTTCAACAGGCAATTGCTGGCCGTCGATAGCAAGGGAGATTACAGCTTCTCCATCCTCGTCGGCGATGAACTCAATACTACCCTGACGCCAATGACGTTCAGAAAGGCCGGCTTCAATGGGGTCATGGCCAACTTGGCGACTAATCGCCTGCGCCTCACAGGACTCTTTTCCCGCATCTCGGGACCAGTGCTGCTAGAGACCGTGGGTCTGGTTGATCCCAGAGTCAACTCCACCAATCTGGTAGCGGGCCGCACCGAAGTGGATCTGTTCAAGGGCTTGACCATAGGATTGAATCTGGTCAATTCCCACACTTCTAATGGCAGTCGGGAAAGTTTCGCCGGCAACCCCTTCAAGGGCGAGCTATCGACCGGCCAGCTCGAGGACGCCCTGCGCTCGGTCCTAGTGCGGCTCAGCGATGACTCGCCAGAAGACGGCGAGGCAGGGGCCATCCTCATCGACAGGGACATCGAGATAAAAACCAAGCTCAAACGTCCTTCCCCTGCTGACCCAGCGGTATTAGTGGAGCGGGACACCCTCATTGTCGGCAGTTCTTTTGGCTTCGACGCCACCCACATTCAGGGTGGTTCGGTGAGGAACGGTCTGCTCGTGGCCGACGGGGCCAAGAGCATTGTATTGCATTACGTCTTCGCTCCTGCGGAGGGCGAGAGCGAAGACGGCTCCTTGCGCCTGTTGCTGCAACAGCGACTGAATCTGAGTCTGGCAGAAGCCCAAGATGTAATACAAGCGATAGAAAATGTGCGCTTTCGCCTAGTATTGGCCAACGACTACCGCGTGGAAATGAGCTCGGATCGGCAAACCAACCGCTTTGGCGTGCCCCAATTCCTGCCGGTCACCAGAGCCGAAGGCAACATCAAGAATGAGACCAACAGCCGCCAAGTGGTTTTCGACTACGGCCTGCCCACGGCCAATCTGCTGTACGGCCTCAGCGCCGAATGGCGCAGTATGCGCGGTTTCGATTTTTACGGGGAAGTAAATATCAATTCCAACTATCGAAAATACCCGAATCGGCGCAAAAAGCATCACCGCGCAATTGCGGGCATTACAGGTGACAAAAGGTCGCTGGGCTGGCTGGCTAATTTTTCTTGGCAAAGCTACCCTTGGTCGGCATTCTTAGAAGGCTTTGGCATGGACGACTCCTATTCCACTAGCGTTCGTCCGGTGCCCCCATCTGGAGTGGCCAACTACGCACCCGAAGCCACCGAGGTTTTATACGATTTTGTCGACGACAACGACGACCAAGATCGCCAGCCCGATCAAAAGCGCGTCAATCAGGGTAGTCTGGTGCCGCCACAAGTAGGCGATTTTAACATCGACCAGACCGGTGTCGCCGACCCAGAAGTCTTCCCGGGTTACGACGAAAACGGAGATTTCATCTCTGATTTCAACCAGAACCACAATCCCATCCGCCGCAATCTACTGCCCGACTACGACGAACCTTTTTTGCGCTACCACTCCGACCGGCCCGAGTTTCTCTTTGGTATGGATCTGAACAACAACAATTGGGTCGATCGCTTCGAGAACGATGATTTACCCGATTACCCGTACAAAAAAGATCACTGGGGCTACAATGCCTACAGTAGCCTCCAACTCAAGCCGCAAGCCAAGCTGACTCTCGGACAACTGCGGCAGGAAAAACGCGAGACGGGCGAGGAGAATCTGACGACCTACGGCCTCCTAACCGTGGTCGAGGATTTGCCGGGCAAAGGCCGCCTGCGCCTCTTCGATATGGTGAAATTGGCCAAAGACGATATTCCCGACCCCTTGTCGCAGTGGATCGTATCCACGCCCGAATTTGGCGATCCGGGAATCGACAGTGGGCACCATGTCCAAGTTCCGGATCGCCTAGCGGCCGCAGATACGTGGATCAACACCTTCTATGCGGACTGGAAATACGCCAGTCCAAACCGGTGGAGTACCTTTCACCGGTTTAAGTGGGAAACCTGGCGTCAGCGCAATACGGGCGTGGACGAACTCGTCGATGACGAGGGCAGTCAGGTGGGCACTGGCGGCATCTACGACCCCCTCGGTCCACAAGGCCGCAACGGTCGCCGGTCCTCGGGATTTTTGGGCTTAATCGACAAGGCGGAATACCAGTATTCGTGGCGGGGTTTGACCATCTCTCCCAAAGCGAAAAGCGAGTTCCTCAGCCAGACCCCCTTCGACCGGACACTGGACAAGCGCCGCACTTGGGACGCGCTTCTCTTTTTGCAAATCCACTTTCGCGTCCTGCGCACGACCAAGATCGAAGGCGGTTTGGAACAGCGGTTCTTCTACAATGTCCTAGACTCGGAAGAAAATCTGCAAGTCGGACAGTTCAGCGGCGATTTTCGCGGCACGGTGCTGGCGCTGCAACTCACGAATCCAACTACCTATTTGGGCTACAAATTAATCACGGAGGTGGGCATGCGCTACGATCGGAGATCCCTCGAAAGGGTCGGCGGCAAACGCCAGCAGAAGGCCTCGGGTCTGTTCTTCGCCTCCATGCTGGTGGGTCTGCGTTGAGTCGCCTACTACTTTGTATATTAATGTAGCACCCTGAAAAAGAGGAACGAATAATGCCATTGGTCCAAATAGGCCGCCTAACGTCTCTGCTGTGTTTTGGATTCTGTCTCGCCCTTTGGGGGCACCATGACAGCGGGGCATTGACAGTTTACCGGATCGGCGGCGAAGATCTGCCCGCGCCCGAGGCGGCCGATTTCGGCGTTCCACCCGAATCTTTCCGCTTCGAGCAGCGATCTTGGATGTCTTTCGAGGATGACGACTTTGGCAGCGTCAACCTGCTCGACCTGGAACCGGGTCATATTCGGCCCCAGACGCTGGACAAAGAGGTCAATCTCACGCCGTTGATCCGCGAGCGAGGAGGGTCCATCAAGATCAACGACGGCTACGGCTGGAAAGACGAGGCGCAGCTAGATTTCCTCTTTGACGACGACGAGACCACGGCCTTTTCAGGGGATATAGGAGGCAGTCTGCGCTGTGCTAATGGCACCCCGGGGAGAAGAGGCATCATGGATGCCCTCGGGGGCGATCCCATTGCGCAATGCAGGTATTTCAAATTCGATCTGGGCGGGGCGTTTATCATCGACCGAGTTCGATTTTTTGGCACTCCGAGACGGGGCGACGCCTTTTTCCCGCGCTCCTTCCGCTTGGGCACCAACGACGGGGATGCGCTCAAAGACGGAGAGCGGGAAATCAAGTTGACTTGGCGCGGCAAGGCATTTGTCGACTGGAATGTCGTTGTCGAGCGCCTGGAGAACACAGACGCAGTCCTAGACTTTCAACTGCCTCCCGAGCCTGTGCAAATCCTCATGTTCGAGTCTCCTCAGGGCAAATGGGAAATCGCCGAGTTCCAGATTTTTGGCACGGGGTCGGCTCCCTTTGCCAGCTACATTTCGAGTATTATCGATTTGGGTGGCCCGGCCGTGCTGGGAGAATTGACCTGGTCCGGCAACCAATCGCCGACTGGGCGCATCGACCTTGCTGCCCGCGGTGGCGACACGTCCGATCCCAATACGTACTGGCGTTTTACCTTCAGAGGGGACGAAAGGTCTCGTTTCGCTGCCAATGGCCAACCCCTCAGTCGCACCACCTACGCCAAGTTGGAAGGCGGAGAGAAGGCGGGCATAACCCCCGACGAACAGAATTGGGAACTGTGGCCCCCTTTCTTTTCTTTTGCGGACGGCCGGGCCGAGCTGAGCCGCCTCAAACCCCGTCAGTTTCTCCAGTTCAAGGCCGATTTCCACTCGCCGCCAGGAGGGGAAAACAGCCAACTCGACTATCTCCAATTCGCCGTTACCCAACCGCCCATGGCAGCGGGCGTCGTGGCCGAAATAGCACCCGCTGTCGTCGGCGCTGGCGAGCCGACGCGGTTTATTTACAAGGTATTGCCCGAGGTCCAACTGGGGGAGTCGGGTTTCGACACTATTGAGATCCGCACGCCCATCGAGCCGCGGATCGAATCCGTGTCCATTAGCGGTGCCGAAGTGGAGTGGGAGGCCCTGCGGGTGGACGCCACCGGCCTGGAAGTGCGGATTCCCCGCATTGGCGACGACCGTTCGGGGGAGTTGATCGAAGTCGTTTTCGCGGCCGAGGTGTTCCGTTTTGGCACGGTATTTCCCGGCGCGGTCTGGGACAGCGAAAGGCCCTATGAAGTGCGCCAACCAGTGACGCCGGGCAATGCCGACGATCTGGTGGATAACAACAAGCTCAGTGTGGCTCTGCAACAAACGGGCAAGCAGTCCATAGGGCGCTTCGACCTATCTTCTCGGGTGGTAACGCCAAATGGAGATCTGGTCAATGACGAGTTGCTGATCGAATACGACCTCATCAACGTCGATAACGCCGGCGCTGGCATCGCCCGGCTCGAACTCTACGGGCTGACGGGAACGCGCATCGGAGTATTGCAGCAAACCCAGATAACCAGCGGCCGGATTCATTTCTCGTGGCCCGGCACCGATGGCGATGGCCAGGAGCTGCCGCCGGGCCTCTATATCCTCCGTCTATCTGTCGACGCGGACCGCGATACGGACGCGGCGTTTCGCTCCGTAGCAGTGGCGTATTAGCTGTCTTACAAGATAATCCGCAGATAGACGCAGAATAGAATGCACAAGACGAGTCACATCTAGAATTGTTTGAATTACTATATGCCTAAAATCTCGCCCAGAATTCTTGTAATCAGCGCGAGCGCTCTTTGGCTCTGCCCCGGCTGGACCTCGGTCCGAGCCCAGACCACCAACGAGTTTCGCACCCGACCGAACCAAGTCGTTGTGAACACCCAGAGGCATTGGCAGGATTGGGACTTTCCCGCAGGCACTCTTGAGATTTCTCCCCCGGGGGAGGTACAGCCGCGCCGCTGGAATCGCAATACAGACGCTACGGAGGACATTGGCGATTTTCTGCGCTTCCAGATCGAAGCGTCGCGGCGCGATCCCACGCTATTCAAAATTCCCAAGCGCCTGCAGGGCAAGGAGGCCGCTGAGATCTCTCTGCGAGATGCCGTCGTGGAAGCAGGTTCAAACCCCGCAGCAGTCGCCAATGTCCTCGACGGCGACCCCACTACCTTTTGGGAACCAGCGCCGCTGCCGGCGGGTGTGGATCCGGCGGATGTGGATGTCGGTGCCCTTTGGTGGTTTACAGTGGATTTGGGCCGTCTGGTTTTCCTCAAGAAAATCGAGCTAAAATTCGTCGATGAAGATCTGGGCGATCCCTTCTTGTTGTACGATGTCCTCGTATCGGACGGGCGCAAACCCATTGCCGCCCAATCGGGAAACGCCCCACCCGAATTTTTCCCCGTCCTGATCTCTCTCAAGCCCAATAAGACCCAACGCAGCGTCGAAGTGGATCTGCGCGGCATCACGGGTCGCAGAGAATTGGGCGGCGAGCAGGATGAGTTTTTGGCGGAACAGATCCAATTTGAGGACTTGGCGGAGGAGTCTGGTCCGACAACAGACATGGCGACGCTAGTCGGACGTTTTGTCCAAGTCGTCATAAGAGGCAGCGACCTGAACCGAGGCCGCCAGATCACGCAAGCGGAATTCGAGCAACTCGCCCCGGCCGATACGGGCGCGGTTGACTATTACAAAAAACTGCCAGACGGCAGCCAGTTGCAAGTGTCGAGGCAAGTCTATTTCGACCGCCTCGCAGAGGAAAGGCGCGGCGACGTCCGCTATTATATCCGTGAGCGCCCGCGCTTAGCTGAGCTCAATGTCTGGATCGAAGGAGATGATATCTTCCACGGGATATTGCGACGGGGTGGGACCATAAGCTCGCCCGATCCCCGCAATGGAGCGATCCTCCTCGATAGCGATGTGGACTCCGCTCATTTTCTCGACCTCTACAGAGATCCCAAATTCAATTTGAGTCCCATCGGTACGGTGACTCTCGATCTAGGATCGTTTTTCTGGATCAACGCGCAAAGGATGACCTATACATTCATCGATAACGACGCCCACACTTTTGGCAACTATACCCTAGAAGTCTCGGATGGCAGCAGAGAGCCCGATGGCAGCCTCAAGTGGTCCATCGCCGTAGATCGCCGACAGACCGAAACCCTCGGCGGTTTGATCGGCAAGATCACCGAGGGCAATAACTTCGATCCCGTCATTGGCCGTTTTTTCAAGATCCAGTGGAACGTCCAACCCATCGCCGCGAGGATCCTGACCGCACTGAGTGAGTTCCAGCTTTTCGGCGCAGGCTTTCAGCCCCAAGTCGAGCTGACGTCGCAGCGCATACCTCTGGGAAACAGCAAAAATTTGCTGTCTATCGAATGGGATGCCGATACGCCTCCCGGCACCAAAGTAGAGCTACAGACGCGGACGGGTGATACCTTCAGTTCGGATACGCTCTACTATCACGGCGACAATATAAGACTCTACGAAGGAGGTGCTGCAGAATACTACGATCGCAAAAACCGGCGCGACAAAGGCAACAAAATAGGCATCTGGGTCGATGGACCGGAGTGGGAAAAGTCCTTTAGTGCACCGTACGAAAACGCTGCCGGCAGTCCCATCACTTCGCCCTCACCGCGCCAATTTGTGCGCATTCGCGCCACGTTGTTCTCCAACGATCCAGAAGTCCACCCCACCCTCAAAGAGGTCCGGCTCAATTTTGCCGAGCCAGTGGCTCGACACCTGTTGGGCGAAGTTACCCCTACACAGGTCGATAGCCTCGGCGTCCAGCGTCCTTTTTCTGTGTACATCCGGCCGGACACTGTCAGTGCCGACGGATTCGATCAGCTCTTGCTCGCGGCTCCCCCCCAGATGCGTCTGACCTATCGAGGACTATACGGGGGCAAAGACAGCGACTTTTCGCCGGCCGCTGATTTGGCTTCTCTAAGGATCGAAGACGTCGATGTCCGCAGCGATCACTCGGATAGCCTGCATCTGACTTTTCCGGCCGTCCTGTCGGAGTCGGATATTGAACTGTTCCGCCTCGATTTCGCCACGTCTCTTTTCACGGTAAGTGCACCGCTGAGAGCAGCCCTGCGGCGAGGAGACGACGGTTGGTGGCAGCGCGTGGACGCGGGAGACGCGGCCGCGCAAGTCACCGACAACGATCTAACGCTGGTCGCTGTACCGAGGCGCAAGGAAATTTTCCGCAACTTAGCGATCGAGCCGCAGGTATTCACGCCCAATGGGGACGATATAAACGATGCAGTGAGCTTTACATTCGACGTCGTGTTGATCCGTCAGAGCAGTGCCGTCGAAATCCATATCCACGATCTGGGAGGTCGCCGGGTGAGAAGTATTTCCGCGCGGCGTCCGGTAGTCACTGGTGCCCATGCGCTCGAATGGGACGGCAGAGACCATGCTGGAAATCTCGTGGCACCCGGAGTGTACGTCGTCCTGCTCAAGATCGATGCCAATACTGAGGGAGCGGGCTTGGACGCGAGTAATCTCACCCGCACGGTGGCGGTCGCCTACTAGCGCCTCTAGACAGAAATCCTTCCCCGCAAACTAGGAAGTTACTTATGCCCACAGGCACCAGTGCTGCCACCCGAATGGACAGCAGGTTCAACAATGCCAGATGCTAAAACAATTCGTCACCAGATTAGTACCGGCGAGTGGCGCGGTACGACCGTTGGCAGAGCGGGGCGTCATGTGCAGACCGGCTTGGTCATTCTCCCCAAGGCCGAGGCTTATGATTTTCTCGTCTTCTGCCAGCGCAATCCGCAGCCGTGTCCGCTGCTCGAAGTGACGGACCCGGGCAGTCCGACGCCGAAAACACTGGCACCGGATGCGGATATTCGCCATGAGGTCGGGCTATACTCGGTCTGGCGCGACGGTGAATTAGTGGAAGAAGTGACCGATATTGCGCCGTTGTGGCAGGATGATTTCGTAGCCTTTTTTTTAGGATCGAGCCTGACTTTTTTGCAAGCTCTGGCCGAAGCCGGGTGCGTCAGTTCGGTTGGCGTCGTGTTATATAAAACCAATATCATGTGCAAACCAGCGGGGCGTTTTGCCGGGCCAATGGTAGTGACCATGCAAACCTTGCCGGCGGCAAAGGTGGCGCGCGCCGTGCAGGTGACTTCGCGATTCCAGGCCACGCACGGGGCCCCGATACACATTGGCGATCCAGCCGCCATAGGTATCACCGACCTTTCGCAAACCATTGGCCCCGCGCCCCCCAACGGCATTCCCCCCGGCGATGTAGCGCTATTTTGGGCTTGTAGTGTTACGCCTCAGACGGTGGCGCAGGCTTCCGCCATTCCATTCATGATAACCCATTCGTCGGGACACGGCTTTGTCACCGATCTCGAAGACCACGACCTAGCCGTGCCGTGAGCAGCGGATGGAGCACTAAAATAAAAAAGGGACTATTAATGTATTTCCCCGTCTTTGCTCGAACGGCCACGTGCGATACTGCATGGACCATTTTGTCCGTCTGCTTTGTTCTAACTTTGCAGGTCGGGTGCGGCTCAGAACCCCAAAGCCATGCGGTTGCAAGGATAGCCGGGCAAGAAATCACCACGGTCGAACTGCAAGCATTCGCCGCCCGCCTGCCGGACGGCATCCACGAAGGCAAAAGCGACAGTGAGGCCAATATCATGGTCTTGAATGCGCTGATCGACAAAAAAGTGTTGCTAGCCGAAGCAGAGGCCCAGCAATTGCAGAGCGATCCGGGCTTTGTCCTCGATTTAGCCGCCTTCAAAGATCAGGAAATGATGAAGTTGTATAACCATCTCAAAGTGGATCGGCAGATTTCGATTTCACAAGATGAACTGACCGAACTTTACCAGAACGAGGCTTGGAACAGAGCGCTGCGCCTTGCAGCCATAGTGGTCGAGACGAGAGAGAAGGCCGATGAACTAGTAGCCGAACTCAACAGCGGCAAGTCGTTCCGCCAGCTCGTCGACGCCTATTCTGTCGACGAGACGACCAAAGCCTGGGGTGGAGACACGGGACGCTATTTGTCCAGAGACACAGCCGATGAATCCCTGCAGGAATTATTGACCCTGCAGGTAGGTGACCTATCAAAGCCGTTTCCCTTCGCCTATAAAGGGAAAAAGCACTACGCCGTATTCAAAGTACTGGACGAGATGCCCATTGCCTTAAACGAGGTAAAAGGTGTCCTCGAAGAGAAAATTTTCGGCTCCAAACGAATGGCCCGCAGAGCGGCCTTGACCGATTCGCTAGCAGGCGTGTACAAGCCTTTAGTAGATGCCGATGGGGTGGCATTTTTGGCCGAACGGTCAGCCGACGGCCAAATCAATGTGTCCGAGGCAGAGACCACTATGCCCTTGGGTTCCTATCGAGACGGCAATCTGACCATTGGCGAATTTCTTTCCGTCGTGCTACACAAAGCCGGTCCAGAGACCCGACACCAACTCGCCGATACTGCGTTGGTAGCGGCCAAGGTCCGCAGCCTGCTCACTGCCCAGATGCTACTTAAAGAATCCTACGCCCTAGGCTTAGATCGGGATTCTACCTTGGTAGCCAGCGTGGAAAACGAGCGCGAAAATCTACTCGTTAGTCTGCTGCGCAAGATCAATGTCGACGCCTATATCAGGGTCGAAGAAGAAGAAGCCCGCGCCTTCTACGACAAAAACCCCGAAAAATTTCGCTATCTCGAAGCCACCATAGCCGCAGAGGTGCTTTTATCCAACGAAGAGGAAGCTCAGCGGGTAAAAGAGCAATTGCAAGAGGGAGCCGATGCAGAGCAATTGATCGCAAAATACGACACTCGCGGGGTCCACGGGGAAAAAAGGGGATTTGTGCGCCTCGACGCCTACAAGCGACTTCACTATCCCCATCTATACGATCTCTCCCAGGATATGGAAATAGGCCAAATCGGCGGCCCCATCAAGGTAGCGGAAGGGTATTCCGTATTTAAAATAGTCGACCGGGAAGCGGCCAAGCTCAAACCTTTTAATGCCGCTTCAAAAAAACGCGCCACCGCCTATGTCAGAATCAATAAGGCCAAGCACGGCTATGTGGAGTTCGTCAGCGCTTTGCGGGAGAAATACAACGTGGAAATTTTCTCCGCCAATATTCCCAACATGATCAAAGACGGGAAATTTCAAGCCGACAATTAGCTGGTTATTTGCTAGTAAAGAGAACGCATTATCTTTTTGACCGCTAGTCGGCTCCTTCTAACCTTCTCAAGGCCCGCAGGGCCGTTCTTTCGTCCGGATCGGTTTTGCGGGCCTGTCTGTAGTGCCAAATCGCGTCGCCCGTTTTGTCGTTTAGCAGAGACACCGCACCCTCGATCGAGTACTTACGGGATCGGAAGCGGCGCTCGATGTTTTGTTTTTCCTCTTCGTCCATACCGAAAAGAGACTCGTTCGCCTCCACCACCAAGTGGGGCAACAGGCTTGACAGAGCGGGCAGGCCCGCGCCCGTATCCCCGCGCCTGCGGTCGGTAAAGCTTATATAGGGTCGGTCGTCGGTGTTCAAGGGGCCGTGGTCGGCGTAGTCTAAAAAAGCGCGCTCGTCCAAGGCTAGGGCCCCTGCGAAAGAAACCGGATCGGCCAGATCTACCTCTTGCAGAGATTCATGCACAGCCGCTGCTGACAGCCGTTGTGCCAACAATTCAAAGTCGATGTTTTGCGGCTGGTTTGCACCCAGCACAATGGAGTATTTGTCGGTCAGCCACAGGGTCGCGTGGGGAAAAACCGCGCGAAATGTTCGCAAGAGCATCTCGTAGTCGGCTACGGCCAGCCCGTGCAGGGGGATCCACTGAGCTATGAAGCCTTCTGTTTTGAGTCGCCGGCGACAGAGCTGGTAGAATTCTTCCGTGTACAGCACCCAGCTATCCGCCGTGCCGGGATGGGTCGCGTCGGCGATAATGATATCGTAGCGCTCTGGGGTCCGCATCACGTGGTTTCTACCGTCGCCGTGGATTAGTCGAAGGCGATCCGTGCCCACCCTGTTGAAGACGTAGTTGTTGTAGCGGGCAAAAAAATCGGCAGCCTCGACCACACCGGGCACGACTTCGACGCAATCCACCCGCTCGGGTTGGTGGAGCAAGACCGAATTGAGAGTAATGCCGCCCCCGAAGGCAATCACCAAGACTTGCCGGGGATCGCTGTGCAAGATCATCGGCAAATTGCCCAGCAGTCGAAAAATTTTGATTGATGCATGGTCTGTCGGCACTTCTCCCATGCCATTTACTTTGAGGATGCGGTTGCCGTGGCTCATTTGATGGACCGTTACCGTCCCAGCAGTACCCTCGCGATAATAGACAAGCTCGCTGTCTTTTTCTGTATTTGTAAACAGCGCGACAAAAAGATTGCTCGGCATGGCCCAAATCAGCAGCAGTACCGCGCCAACAGGCAGGCCTATGGCTGGCAGCTTAAAACGGCTACTGGCGTTTGGATGGACCAGCAGCAGCACCGCCCCCAAGGCGATGTTGGTCCAGGCCAAGGCTTGCACTGCGCGCTCTGTGCCCAGTAGCGGAATCAATAAAAAACCGGCACTAAAAGCGCCAGCGATAGATCCCAGTGAATTGACGGCATAGACCTTGCCGATTTTTGTGCCCAAGGTCTTTAAATGCGTAACGTTGAGTTGTCCTACGAGTGGAAAGAGCAATCCCATCAGACAGGTGGGAATGAGCGCGATCGAGAAAACCAAGATAGCTGTTGCGAAAAGATAGCCCGTCCACGAGGTAAGCGCACTGAGATACGGAATGAAATGAGTGCTAACGCCGAACGCGCCGATGGAGATATGACCAAACAGGCCGAGGAGTATCTCAATAGCGCCGAATGCAATGAGCAGATCCGACCAGCGGCCGACAAAACGAGAGGCGATGGCCCCTCCGAGCGCCAGACCGAACAAGAAGGCAATCAGGATGATGCTGAGACTTTGGGCCGTGCTCAGCCCCAGTATCATGGTCAGCACCCGCGTCCACAGCACTTCGTACCCCAGCGCGGTGAAACCCGATGCGCAGAAGACCAAAAGCGTCAACTGCACCAGCCAGTTTGGTAGTGCCGGAGAATTCTTTTGCTGCGCGTTGTTCCTCTTGCCTAAACTCACCCGGTGTGGCTCGACTGAGTCCGACAAACGGCGAGACCACATCAGGGAAAAAATCGCAATGAGGACATTGCCAACAACGGCGACTGCCGTAGTGCCACTGATGCCCAAATACTCGATGGTCAGATAAGCTGCGATCCCGACCCCGCCGGCGGCTCCGAACGTATTGGCGGCATACAAGGTCCCCACATTCCAACCCACCTGCGACATGTGCCGAGTTGCAAAGCGGATCAGAATCGGCAGGGTGCCCCCCATCAGCGTAGTGGGAATGAGCAGGACGAGAAAACAAAGCGGGAAGCGCATGAGTGCAAAGACATAGGGCGTTGACTCCAGTTGCAGGTAGAGCCAAGTGTGGATTTCGTCCAGCCCGCTCAGGATTAAGGGGAAAGTTAGGGCAAAGGCGGCGATGCCCAGTTCGAGGAAAGCGTAGAGGCGCAGGTTGTTTTTGCTCTTGTCGGCCAGGCGTCCGAAGTAGAAGCTGCCCAGCGCCAACCCCGCCATAAAAGCGGCCAGGACCGTACTGACCGCAAAAGCCCCGGTGCCGAATACAAGGACGAGCATTCTCACCCATACCACCTGATATACCAAGGTACAAGCACCGGAAAGGAAAAACAGGACCAGAAGGAAGATGTGGGCACCGCAGCTCAAAATAGCAACCTATGCAGTTCAATTGGGCTATGGGCTTGGTAGGATGTGTACCGTTTATTCACCAGACGAGTCGCTCCGCCGACCTTATTGTAATGATAAAATCAAAACGCTTAATCGCATTCCTTTGCCCGCTCTTTTTTAGCTGCGGCCAGCCCGAGACGGAGGTCATCGCCTTGGTCGGGGACGAAAAGATCACGGCGGCAGAACTTCGCGACTTTGCGGAGCGGAGAGAAAAAAGAGCTATAAGAGTCAGCACTGCAATCTCCGATACGAGCGATCCGCTGCAACAGCTCATCGCCAGAAGGCTACTGCTGCTAGAGGCCCGCAAGGTCGGTATGGCCGCTGACTCGGTTTTTGTGCGCCGGTTGGAGCGGCAGCGGCGAGATGCGGTGATTGAATCTTATCTCAAGCGCCAGATCGACGCGAAAATCGTCGTGACAGCAGAAGACATTCTGCAGGAATACTATGATGCGAACTGGAATCGCGGTCTCAAGTTCATCTATTCTGCAAGAGCGACAAAAGCCGCCGCTGTAGAGGACTTGGCCGCGGAAAAATCCATTTTGAGTCTCCCCGGTTATGCGCTCAAAGGCCAAGTCAATGAGCAAGTGGCCGACGAATTATTCGCGCTACCCGTGGAATCCACTTCCCCCGCTCTCCCGCTGTCGATCAAAGCAGATACAGTTTTTGTGGCTTTTAAAGTTCTCGATGAAAAGCGCGTCCCTCTCGTCGCCGTGCGGCAGCTTATTGAACGCCACCTGCGCTCCCGTATCAGAGCAAAGATGGAGCGGGCTCTCGGAATCTCTCTGAGCGATAAATACGCCGTCGGCACTGCTCAGGACAATCCATCCGGCTTGCGCAAGTTCAATTCCTCGTCCGTTGGGCCCGACAGTGCACATATCTCCGATCTCTATTTTGCCGCAGCACGGCAAAGTGGTATCGACGAGGAACCCGAGCTACAGGCAAAACTCAGAACCATCGCCGAGGATGTACTCCTGAGCTATTATCTGGAACAGATCGACGTAACCCCAGCAGAGGCGCGAAGTTATTTTGCGCGTCATCCCGATCAATTTCCCGCCTATGAGGCCATCACCGTCACCGAGGTTGTGGTCCACAATCGCAAATTGGCCCAAGATTTGCGCCTAGCAATAGCGCAGGGCGTCAATCCGGAGCTACTGGTCCCCATATTCTCCCAAGACGTCGGAGCAAACAGGGGGCGCGTAAAGCTCAGCCCATATACCATGCCATCAATGCGCTACGAACGCGCCAAAGGCATGGAGATCAACGCCGTCGGAGGGCCGATGGAGTGGGCCGGAAAGTTCTCCGTATTTGTCGTAGTAGAAAAAGTGCGGGAAGGGGGCCAGTGGGATCGGGCTTCGCAACAGCGGGCCGAGCGGCTGGCTAAAAAGGAAAAAGAGCGTCGGCACTTGGATGCACTGCGACAGAAATTCTCAGTCCGGGTATTGGCTCCCGATGGACCCTAGCACCTAAATCCCCACCCCGAACTCCACCTCGAAATCGCGCCATATCTCGGGAGCAATATCCGCCGTAGCCGCCTCATAGGCTTCTTCGACCTGCGTCTTTGAGGCTGCACCGGGTAGGACAATGCTGCTGATGGGTGCCGCCAGGCAAAACTGGATGGCCAGATGGCGGATGTTCACGTCTCGTTTCTGACACCAGTCCCACATGGCCCGGGCGCGGACCGCCGGATGGAGTCCGCGTTCGGGATATTCGCGGTTGTCGAAGTAGGCTGCCGAGCGCTCGAATACTTTTTCATCGCCCGTCAACAGTCCCATGCCAAGGGGACTGGCGAGAATGAGACCTACTTGGCGCTGGCGGGCGTGGGGAAATAGCTCCATAGCTGCAGCCGTATTGAACAAGTTGTATTCCAGATACGTGAGGCAAATTTCTATTTGGCCGGTCTCAATCGCCCGGCGGTGCACGGCCGAATTGCGCGCGCCAATGCCGATGTGGCGGATTGAACCCTCTTCTTTCATCTTGACCAGTTCTTCTAGGGCATGGCCCGGACCCAGCGGGTCCACCATACCCTCCTTGTTGCCAACGTCCTCGGGCTCGTCGTAACCGTGGATGAGGACATTGTCGAGATAGTCCGTTCGCAAGCGCTTTAAACTAGCTTCTACACTGCGGCGCGTTTGCGGCCCCGAGTGATCTGAAATCGTCTCTTTGGGGCCATTAGTAGTGACCTTGGCTTGCAGGTATATATCGTGCCTTCTGCCGCCTGCTAGAGCTTTGCCCCACCACTTTTCCAGTTCGGGGTATGTATCCAAGTAATTAAAACCCAGTTCGAGGGCTCGGTGGATGCCGGCAATGCACTCGGCCTCCGTTCCGCTGCCCCACCAGGCTCCACCCAGTCCCAGAGATTTGGGTTGCATCCCAGTTTTGGCAAAAACTCTCGTTTCTAGTGCTGGCATATTTCGCTCCTCATAGCATTCCTCCTGTGAAAATTCCTACGGCTGCACTAGGCGCAAAATCTGATCGGCTGCGACATCGACAAGCGTCTGCACAGTGCCATCGGGCCAGCGCACCTCCATATCCACCCTAGCAACGGCACCCAAACCAAAGTGCAGGCGGTGGTCATGGCTGGAAAGGTAGCTGCCGCCGGACTGGCGTTCCCGCACTTGGCGGTGGCCCCCAGCCGTGACGGCGACTAGGGTGCCGATTGCGTCGCGCTGCTGGCGGCCGACTAATTCGACTAGGAGCCAGTGGTTTTGTTTGTCGATGTCATTGCGCAAGAGGCGCGCGGGGCTGGCCACAGAGCAAATTAGCAGATCGAGATCGCCGTCGTTGTCGTAGTCGGCCGAGGCCGCGCCGCGGCCGACGTTAGGGGTGGCAAAACTAGGACCCAAAGTGGAGGAAATATCGACAAATTTTTTGGGGTTCGGCTCGGTGGAGACGGCATCCCAGGCGTTGGCCTCGTTGCGCAAAATCTGGTTAGTCTGGGCATAACTAAGCGTAGAGTCGATCTGTTCCACGATGTCGAGGACGTGGCCGTTGGCGACGAAGAGATCGAGGTCGCCGTCCAGATCTACGTCGAAGAATTTAGTGCCGAAACCTAGGGGATTGTAGCTGGGCTCGAAGAGGCCAACCTCAGCGCTGATATCGGCGAATTGGCCCTGGCCGTCGTTGTGGTAGAGCGTGTTGGTCTCGTGGGCGAAATTGGTGACGAACAGGTCTTGGTTGCCGTCGTTGTCCCAGTCGCCAAAGTCCACGCCCATGCCGGCTTCGGCGCGGCCGTCCTGGTTGTAGCGGCCCCCGGCCGTCAGACCTGTTTCGACAAAGTGGGTCTGGCGGTTCTCATAAAGGAAGTTTAGCGTGCCGTCGTTGGCCACGTAGATATCGGTATCCCCATCCCAGTCGTAGTCAGAAAAGGCCACGCCCAAACCAGGACCCTCTAATGCGATGCCTGCCTCATAGGTGATGTCGGTAAATTGGCTTTGGCCGTCGTTGCGGTAGAGCAGATCGCTCGTTGGGCCGTATTCGTCCGGGTCGCAATAGGTGCGGATATCGCCCCGCTTGCAGACGATATTGTTGGCCGTAGTAAAGTCCACGTAGTTAGCGACGAACAGGTCGAGGTCTCCGTCTAGGTCGTAGTCTAGAAAACCGCAACTGGCACCCCAGCGGCCATCGTCAACGCCCGCCCGTTTGGCGCTGTCGCCGTCGGTAAATTTTCCCGCATCGTTGCGGTATAAAGCGTTGGGACCAAAGCGGGTCACGTATAAGTCCTGGTCGCCGTCGTTGTCCCAGTCGGCGGCGGCCACGCCCGTGCCGTAGCCACTATCGCCGCTGCCGGGAACGGCGTCAAAGCGGCCGTCGCCCCGGTTGCGGTAGAGTTTATCGGTCGGCAGGGGCTTGGGAGCCAAGCCGGTGAGGTACGTGGAGTTGACCAAATAGATATCCTGCCAGCCGTCGCCATCGTAGTCCAAGAAAGCAGCTCCCGAGCCAAAAGTCTCTACGTAGAAATAGTCGCCCTGGGCACCGTTGTAGTGGACAAAGTCAAGACCAGCCGTCTGGGCGACATCGACAAAGCGCAGGGACTGCGTCGGTTCTTCCCGGATACAGGCCACCAGCAATAGGAATAGGAAAAGGACACAGACCGAGCGGCACATGAATCAGCGCAGTAAAAAGGAGAGCAGGACGGCAGTGCAAAGGCTCCAGAAGAGCCAGCCGGAAAGGGCCTGAAACAGGACCAAGAAGCGCACTTTGCCCTGAGGACGCACGGATGCCGCGCCTACAATAAAAAAAGTATGCAGGCTGAAAAGCAGGCACTCTGCCAAGGGCAACCGACCATCATCTATCAGCAACCAACGGTACAGCAGGGCAAAGAGCGCCACCCAAGCCAAAGCGACTAGGGCTAGGCGTCCCAGGTCGGTGCCGTAGCGCGAGCTCAGGTCAAAGGCGATGAGGGCGTAGCGCTCGATAGAGGTCCAGGGCAAGTAGTGGCGACGGCGATCCAGCGACTCCATATAACAGCCGCGGGCATCAACGGCCATGCCGGAGAGGAGGAACTGGTGGCGCAGGCCGGCATAGACGCGATCCAGATCGTAGTTGGCCTGCTCTGGGGGCTGGGCCAAGTGGCCGCGCAAGTGATCCCAAGTCGAAAACAGACGCTGGAAACGCGCGTTTTGCAGCAAGAGCTGGGCCTTAGGGCCCAGCAGCGAGTCGGGCATGGCGACGGAAGGCCGCAGATCCAGGCTGGGAGTGACTAGATGGCGTAAGTCGAGGCTGACGCGAAAAAGGGCATTGAGCAGGAGATCGTTGCTGCTGTGGACACTGGTAAAAACCGCTTCTTTTGCGAAGATGCTGCCGTCGAAGACGGCTCCGGCGTCAAAACGGGCTTGTTCGAAGTGGGCAGAGTGGGCGAAAGTGATATTTGCGAAAGTCGCCCGCTGCGCGAAAGCGGCTTGCTTAAACGAGGTTTCCCCGGCAAAGCGGGCGCTGGAAAAATCCGCGGCGTCGAATTGGGCTTGCCAAAAAAAAGACCGGTCCAGAAAGCGCGCCCCGGCAAAGGATACGGGAGCGCGCCAGCGCGCTGTTTTGAACGAGGCAACACCGGCAAAGCGGGCGTCGCTGAAATCGACCTGGCCGGTAAAGAGAACGTCCTCAAAATAGGCCCCGCCCTCGCAGCGCAGGCGCGCGAAAGTGGCGTCGCTGAAGTGGGCTCCGGCGCAGGAAAATGCGGCGGCGAGGTGACTTTGAGTGAAGTCGGCCGTGGCCGTGAAGCGAGCATCTCTAAGATTGGTTTTTTGCCTTATCTCGCATTCTCGCAGGGCAAAGGATTGCAAGAATCGCGCTTCAGCTAGCGAAAGATCAGCTGCAAAGGTAGTGCGAGAAAAGATCACCGGACCGAGAAAAACAACCTCGGCCAGCAAAACTTCGTCGAGGAAAAGCACATCAACCAATTCCAGCGCCGCCCGCACGGTGTCGAGATTGGCCGCTAAGCTGGACAGGCGACCCTTTACGGCTGTTTGCTGTAAAACAAGACGGCTATGGCCTTTGGCCGTGCTCAAGAGCTCCATTAATTCCCCGGCCTCAAGCAGGGCGTAGCTGCGGCCCGCGATAGTGGTATCGGTCGGAGCGCTCGGCTGGGCACCAACGGTCGTGGTCAGAGCGATTATCAGGGCGAGGATGGCCCACTTCGATTTAACCCAGTTCAATATCGACATGAGAAATATAGATACTCTGTAGAGGTATCTGGTGCAAGCTATCGGCTCTCTAACAGCGCAGCGCGTCGGCCTTTTGAGCCGACCGACGGAGTCTTTAGATTTTTGCACTATATTGTCGAGTATCAGGAGCGGAAACCTTGGCGTACCAGCAACGACTTCTAAGCGCATCGCGGAACCATACCGGACGCGACCGTCTGCTGGGGCTGCTCCTAGCTCTTTACATGGGCAGTTGGGGATGGATCGGCTGCGGTCAAAAAGAACAGCAAACACTAACTGATGAGCCGTCCCCCAACGCGCAAAAGGAAGGCAAATCCCAACCAGTCGAACAAAAGGAGCAGATTGCTGCCGAGATTCACTATCGTCGCGGTCGTCGCTACCTGCAGAATGGTCAGTATGAAGAAGCGGTCGGAGAATTCAGCCGGGCCGTGCATCTGAAGCCAGATTTTGCCCTAGCCCTAGACCAGATCGGTTTGGCCTATACGCTACAGCTAAGACCGGGGGAAGCTATTCCGTACTACAAAAGGGCCATCGCCCAAGCACCCGAGAATGGGATTTTCCTCATGCATCTCGGAAAAACCTACATGGACCTGCGCGATTATGCCGAAGCCAAGAGGGCCTATCGACGCGCTCTTAAGTTGGGAGTAAGACGGGCAAAAATCTACTATGATCTAGGGGTGGTCAGTGAGCGAGAAAACGAATTGAAAGCTGCCAGAAACTATTTCCAGCAGGCTATTCAGGTGAATTCCGACTTTGCCGACCCCTATTGCCGTCTAGGTGCCGTCCTAGAGAAGCAAGGAGAGCCAACAGAAGCCGCTTATCTCTACCAGCAAGCGCTCAAAAAAGATCCCCGCCACATTCCCACCCACTACCGTCTAGCTCAGCTTTATCTCAAACAGGGGCGTCGGGAAGAAGGTCTGCGGTTACTGCGGGATTTTCAACATCTAAAGCAAGCCGAGCGCGAACAGCCATAGGGCTAGGCCGCACTTGCGATCGGCAAGACTTGACACCCGATAGACAAAAGGGATAGGTTGGGTCGCAACTACTAAAAAAATGCGGCAATTCAAATCAATAAATGCCTATCCCCATAGGAGCGTCTAATGTCCCAGCAATCAGCACTCAAGCCCATCAAGCGCGGGGCCGAAGCCCACAGCAGCGAAGGCATCGTTCCTCCGCTCTTTCCCCGCACCATAGGGCCCAACAGTTTAAAGTACGTACAGGAGGTATTGGATTCGGGGCTAACCCTCGATTCAGTGGGCGAGTTCGAGCAGGCGTTCGCCGCGGAACTCGGCGTCAAGCACTGCATCGCCACCCCCACCTGCACCACGGCCATGGCCGCCCTAGCACTGGCCTTTGACTTCGATCCCGGCGACGAAGTCATCATCAGCCCGCTCACCGATTACGGCACCGTGTACGGCGTGCTCATGCACAACTATATTCCCGTTTTTCCCGATACGGCACCGGGCACGGTCAATTTCAGTGCCGAGACCATAGAGCCCTGCATCACCGATCGCACGCGGGCAATTTTGGCGGTGCACAAATGTGGCCTGCCCAACGATATGGATCCGATCAACGAATTGGCCGCCAAACACGGACTGATCGTGTACGAGGACATCTGTCAGGCCATATTCAGCGAATACAAGGGACGCGTCGTCGGCACCCTGGGGACGGCCTCGGCCTTCTCGCTGGATTCGGAGAAAACCTTCAGCTCGGACAAAGGGGGTTGCATCGCGACTGACGATGACGAACTAGCGGAAAAAGTGCGCTTCCTCAGTTCGGGCCGCGCCGGGGTGGATGTGCCCCACTTCGGCCGCACCCACACGGCCTTTGGTCATGCCTACGATATGAGCCGCATGACCGCGGCGCTGTGCCTAGGTCAACTGGAGACCATCCGCGCTCAGGTAGATAAAATCGACCGCACCGTGCGTCTGATCACGGACAAGCTCTCCTCTATTGACGGCATTACGCCATTGCCCATTCCCGACTACGTCACCAAATATTCCGCCTGGATGTCCAGCTTCAGCATTGACCCAGCGGCCTTCAAATGCACGGGCGAGGAGTTTGCCGCCCAGGTCCTAGAAGCCGGAGTAAATGGAGCGGGCCAAGGCAAGTATTACCTAATGCCCGCCGCCCTCCCCTTTCTCCAAGAATACGTGGACGCCAACAAGTACCCATTTTCGCAGCCGCCGGCCTCGCATGTGTACCACTACAGTTCCGCCACTTGCCCCACAGCCTGGGCTTTTCTCGAAAACTGGGTCCGCACCTGCTCGATTTCCGAAAAATGGGAAGATGAACACATAGAGATGATCGCGGCCATCGTCGAAGAAGTGGCAGACCGCAATCGGGTGGGATAGGTCAATTGAGTAAGACGCTCAAACTCAAGACTCGCCATTACCGCGCCCTGCCCATAGACAAAGCCGGCTACGCAGAGGACGTCTTTGAGCTGCCAGTGGAACGCACGGCGCTCATTGGTTTGCACTGCTGGAATGTGGGGCTGCCGGATGGCCCTGAGATCGACGTCAATTACGTCACGGGCATGGGCTGGCCTCAGGCCACCGAAGAATCTTGGCGCGTTATGGAAGAAGTGATCCGGCCGGCCATGGATATCGCCCGGCGGATCGGTATGCCGGTGTGCCACGTCGAGCCCGACGATTTTGACAAGCACTACCCCGAGGTGCCTTCTCGACGCACCCCGGAAAACCAGCGCCGCGCGGCCTCTCTGCAGACCCAGTCGGACCGCTGGACCATCGTCCGCACCGGCGAACTCCAAGCCATCGAAAAAAGATCGACCGGCGTCGATCTGGCCAAATCGCCCGCTGCGCGCATGAAAAGGGCCAAAATCGTCGAGCCAATGGGGGACGAGCCCCTCGTCTTTTACACCAACCAACTCGACGCATACCTGCAAGAGCGCGGCGTCGAGACCCTCATCTATACGGGTTTTGCCGCGGATATGTGCATTCTCAACTCAGAGGGAGGGGGCCGCCCCATGCTGCGAGCAGGCTACCGCTGTATTCTCATGCGGGACGGCACGGTAGGCGTGGAAACGCCCGATACCTTTCCCGAGCGCCTAGCCACGCGCTATGGCATTCACCGCTTTGAAATAGCCGTAGGTTATTCCACCACATGGGCGGACTTCCAAGCCGCCGTTGCAACGATAGACAAATAAAAAGGCAACAGAACTATGGCCCTGCACATCTGCGACTGGAAATACGGCAAGAACTGGGTCTATTCGATTACCTACGACGAGGCACTGGCCGATCTACACCGCTTTGCCATTCCCCATCACGAGGAATTCGGCATTCCCGGACACGTAGAGGTCGTGGGCCAGCAGATCGGCGAAATCCGCAATATCGGCACTTCGAGTTTCAACGGCTACCGGCACATGAATGGCGATGAGCTCAAGGATTTGCTCGCCCGCGGCTGGGGCGTGGGCAACCACGGCTGGAGTCACCACTTTATCAGGCCCGATATGGTCGATCAGGAAATCCGCCTGTCGCGCGAGGTTATAGAACAGGCTATCGGCGCTCCTGTGTTGCTGTACTGCGCCCCCAACGGCATTGAAAATATGTCCGACTACGTGCTGGACGCCTGTCGCCAACTCGGTTACTTGGGCGCCATGAGCATAACGGATGGGGTGAACGCGGCGCGCGATGAATTGTACTACCTCAATCGCACGCCATTGCACGAAAGCTATGAGGAGCCCTTTTACAGCGCTTACGACCCGTTCCGCCATATTCTGCTGGCCCAAGAGGCCAAGGGCTGGATTATCGACTACTGCCACTGCCCGTTGGAACAGGCCGTTCACCCCAACAAAGACTGCTCGGAAGCGCAATTGCGCCTGCGTTTGCAGACGATCATCGAAGAGGGCGGTGATCAAGTCTGGTGCGCCGTGCCCGAAGAGGTCATTTCCTATCACTTGTGCCGGCGGCACGCCGTGGTCGAAACCGTGGCCGCAACGGCTCGCGAGCAACGATACCGGATCCGCTATGAGGCATTGCCTGCCCGGGTTGAGCGCCGGGAGTTGACCTTTGAAGTAGAAGTGCCGGCGGCCTGGTGCAATTTTCCCCGAGTGTGGGTAAACGGGGTGCCCCAGTCGGCCTCTGTGGTGCGCCCTCGCCTGCTGCGGACGACAGTGGAGGTGGAGGATGGGACGGAGTTGCTGTTTCGTCCTTTAACTTCCTGAGTTAGATAAGCAGTGGGTCGCAGTACAACAACTGGCTGAAGACCGTTCGACGCGAAGGATTGATTATGTCGCTGCGCATTTGCGATTGGAAATACGGCAAACGCTGGGTTTACTCCATAACCTACGACGAGGCCCTAATCGATCTGCACCGCTTTGCTGTGCCCTATCACGAAGAATTCGGTATTCCCGGGCACTTGGAAGTAGTCGTCGGGCAAATAGGACAAGTGCGCCAGATCGACGGGTCGAGCTTCAATGGCTACCGGCATATGAATGCCGATGAACTCAAAGACCTGATGGCGCGCGGCTGGGGCGTCGGCAATCACTCGTGGACGCACGTCTTTATCAAACCCGAAATGGTCGATCAGGAGTTGCGCGTGGCCAGGGAGGTTTTAGAGCAAGCCATTGACGCGCCGGTGCCGCTGTATTGTGCCCCCGGCAGCAACCGCAATATGGCCCCACACATTCTCGAGGCCTGCCGCCAGCTCGGCTATTTGGGCGCGATGAGCATCAGGGAGGGAATAAATCGACCCGCAGACGAGTGCTATTGGCTCGACCGCAGTCCGCTGATCCACGAATACCCCCCGCCTTTCTTCAGCAAACACGATCCCTTCCGCAATATTCTCCCCGCCCGCCAGTCTCGCGGTTGGGTCATCGACTACTGCCACTGTCCGATCGAAGAACCCATCCACATCAATAAGGATTGCTCCGCAGCCCAACTGCGCAAGCGCTTGGAGACGGTGCTTGCAGAGGGCGGCGACGAAGTCTGGTGCGCCGTGCCCGAAGAAGTCGTGTTCTATCATCTGAGCCGGCGTCACGCCACCATTGACGTTGTTGGCGACAGCGTCGATGAGCAACGGTATCAAATCTCTTTCACCGATCTGCCGGCAGGCGTGGCTTGCAAGGAACTGACCTTTGAAGCAGAAGTGCCAGCGGCCTGGTGCAACTTTCCCCGTATATGGGTCGATGGCGTAGCGCAGACCGCAGAGTTAGTGCGGCCCCGGGTGCTGCGAGCCACTGTCGATGTAGGGGATGGGGTCGAAGTGGGGTTTCGCGCCGGATAACGCTCAAAACAGAGATTTGGCAAAGGCCAAATCTTCGGCGAGGAGTCGCTCTGTGGAGGCTGCATCGTGGTATTCGGCATCCATGCAGACGACACCGCTGAAGCCTCTCCGTTTCAGTTCCGCGACCGACCGCGGCCACGAAGCCAAGCCCTGCCGTCCCGTGGTCCAATAAGGACGCCATTCCACGTTTTCCGCTTCCGGTCCGGTCTGCCGCCGCCAGTACGCATTCTTGAGCTTGAACTGGGACAGATGCGACCAGACAATATCGATCGCCATCTCGGGAGATTCTCCGTTGAGAGCCGTGTGCCCGGCACAGGGGATGGCGCAGATATGGCTGGGATCGTAGCGGTCGATTAGGTGTTTTATACCCATGGCATTGCACACCCATCGGCCTTCGTGATTTTGGATGCCCAAAGCCACCCCGTGTTTGTCGAGCAAGGGAATCAGGGCGTCAAAGGCTCGCTGGTGACCTTCTATGCTGGCCAAATACCCTTCGGTAGTGATGGCTGGACAGGTGCGAATGACCGGAACTCCGGCAGCACCGCAAGCCGCAATGGTTGCTTCGTCCGTCGGCCCAGCCACACTGGTAATGGCGACACCCAAGGCGCCGAGTTCCTTTGCCGCTTGGGGCAAATCGCGTCCAACACTTTCGGGGGGCACTGGATAACCCGTACGCACGGGCAGTTCAATGCCGTCGAAGCCCAGATCGAGTACAAACTCTCCGAGTTCGGTTGGAGATTTGTCCTTCCACATTTTGGTGAAAACGGAAAAGGAAACGCCTTTTCTTTGCATTAGAACTCCTCCACCGCCTGCAAGGCCGCGTGGATATAGCCAAAGGTATAGGCAAACCCGACTTTGCCCGGCTCGGGGCCGCTGATCCCAGGAACGTGGTCCGGCATAATCATGTACTCGTAGCCGACCTCCTTATACACCTTCAGCGCCCGAATCATGTTGATGTCTCCCTCGTCGGGAAAAACCTCGACGAAGTTACCCAGACCGCCTTTGATATTGCGGAAGTGGACGTTGAAAATTTTCTTGCGCTCGCCGAAGTAGCGGATGACAGCAAAAATTTCCTCCGCCGGATTGGCCAGCGCCTCCGACATGCAGCCCTGGCAGAAATTCAGACCGTTGTACGGACTGTCGTAGAGCGCGATGAGCTTTTTGAAACCCTCGACCATCCCCAGCGGGCGCGCCACACCCCGATACGTATTGCCCACGCCAATGCCCGGGTCGGACGGATGGCAGGCCATCTGGACTTTGTACTCTTCAGCCACGGGCATGATCTCCTGCAGCCAGTGGTCAATGCGCTCCCACATCTCGTCTTCATCGGCCGGCCCGTCTTCAAACTCGCCTAGCGACTGGTCCAATTTGTCCAGTTCAAAAGTCGATACGATGGCTCCCCCGCGCCCCGTCTTCGAGGGCGTCCGCAGGTGGCCCAAGATGGTGATATTGTAGTTGAGGCCGCGGATGCCGGCCTCGCCCGCCATCCGCACCGTCTCTTTCATCCAGTCGAGCTGGCGGTCGCGCTCGTCGCTCGGTTTGAGAAAGATCGCCCCAGCCTCGTTTTGGTAGGCGCTGCGCGAGCCTAAAGGGATGTGGATCATCTCCATGCTGATGTCGTGTTTGGCCCACCGCTCCTTCATCTGTAGTAGCATGTCCGTGCTCCACTCCCGCCACGGCGCGGAAGGAGTCTGATCAACGTTTTTGATGCCGAGTTGCGACAAGACCTTCATTTCTTCGTCGGTCTGTTCCCCGAATTGCGATCCAATGTACATGGCGTATCCTCCAAAAGGTCGGTTTAGTAATAGAAGATTAACATACGGCTACTGAGGTAATGCGGCCAAAAACTAGCTCGGCGCATCCCCTTGGAAAAGCGTAAATCCCATCTCCAGATACTTGTCGCGTTCTTCGGGGGTAGTACCCGTTCCCATGGCCAGACTGATGCCAGTACCAGCCAATTGTGCAGCGACATTGCGCATGCAGTCATCGACCGTGCGCAGCGGATAGTCTGGGTGATCCTCCAAGCTGAAGGAAAGGTCGTTGGGACCAAACGTGACCACACTCACGCCCGGCTTGGCCAATTTGCGAATATTGGTCACCGCTTCGACGGATTCCACTTGGATCGCCAAAATCACATAGTCATTCCACCACGCCGCATAGGCGCGTCGGTCTATCCCTTGAGTTACACCGCGCAGGCCGCGGCGATGCGCGCCACCCCAACTGCGCCGTCCAATGGGGCCGTAATAGGCATAGGCAATCGCGTCGTCCACGGTCTCCGGCTCCATGACCTCGGGGATCAAGACCGCGCTGGGACCCAAGTCGAGATAGCGCCCGACCATATAGGCTTGCCGGGTGTGCGGGATGCGCAATTGCACGTCGATATCCAGCTCTTCGGCCGCCCGGCAGTAGGCGACCAATTGCTCTTCGCTGAAGGAAGTGTGCTGGCTGTCGATCCAGATGTAGTCGAACTGGCCGGTTGCCCATATATCGGCCAACTCCTCCTTGGTCGTGGTCAGCGAGCCGCGCAGGGCGGTTAGCACTTCGCCGTCTCGCATCCGTTGTCTGAGCGTCTTCTTTTGCGCCATAATGACTCCTGAATTGAATGGGAAGAAACCCGTGGTTAGATTCGATAAAACTAAACAGGAAGGTGAATAAATTGACATGACCGCGAAAGAGCTTTCTTCTGCCCCGGCCCCCCTAGCCTACAGCGAGCCAGAACAACTAGTACAGGACTTCGCCAGCCGAGGACTAGTCGTCCTAGCCCCGGAAAGCCTCGGCATTCCAGCCGCAGTCCACGAGCGGATCTATCAGCGCGAAAAGCAGGCGGTCGGCACTGGCGAGCGCGTTACCCCCGAACTCATTCCAGATGTGCTCGAAGTCATCAACGCCCCCGGCGTGGTCGCGGCCTGCAACCAACTAGTCGGCGAGAACTGGGCCATTGTGCCGTTTACCCACAATGCGACCTTCACCAGCGGCGGCCGCGACCAGCACTGGCACAAGGACGACAACGGTCCGTTCAACGGTCGCAAACAGCGCCACCACCAAGCCGTGCAAATCGAAATGCTGTACTATCCGCAGGCCGTGCGCGAGGACATGGGCCCGACAGCGACCGTGCCCTACTCCCACTACTGGACCTTCAATCACGAAGAAAACCACGACAATTTCGCCGGAGCCGACCACCTCGATTTCGCCTACCAACTCAGCGGCATGGAAGGTCAGCCCGTCAGCGGCCCCGACTCGCAATACGACCCCAGCGATATTGTCCATCGCCGCACCGCGCACGACGTGCGCATGCGGGAGGCGGTCACCAACCTAAAGTGGCCGCTGGTGCAGTCTTTTGAAGCGGCTCCGCTGCGCGCTGGCAGCGTCGTGTTGTACTCGCACAATACCTTCCACCGGGGCAACCACCGCCGCGACGATTGGCGCACTTGGCAAGACAACCCGCGCTTCATGTGGCGCTTCTGGATCTATCGCACCACAGACCCTTCCGGCGACAATGGCTCACCAGCCGAAGTGCAGTGGAACGGGCTTGATCCGCTGACCCACATCGACCGCTCCGCAGCCAGCGACGACGTCACCTCAGTCTGGCGCTATCACCACCACTGGATGCAGACGGGCCAAAAACCGCCGCCGCGACCCGAGGCCGCCGCCCTATCGTCAGCAGACCGGGAAGCCGAGTCCAACTGCTTATTTGCACAGCTCCTCGCCAAAGGCGAAGAGGCCGAGCCAGCGCGCATTGGCGCGGCGTACAAACTGGCTTCCATCGGCGACTCGGCGCTGGCGGTGCGGCTGCTCGGTCAGGCTCTATACACCGACCGGGAGAGCGTACGGCGAGCCGCCACCTATGGCCTAATTGCCGTCGGTGAAGAAGCTACCGACACTTTGCTAGAAGCGGCGAATTCCCCCATCAAATGGGTTCGCAAGGCCGGCGTGTACGGCTTGGGCGATGCCAGCCCGCTCAACGACGAGGTTTTACAGGCTGTGGTGACGCGCCTGCGCGAAGATCCGTCGGTATATGTCCGGGCCGTCGCCGCTGGCACCCTCGGCTGTCTTGGCCGCCGCGCAATCGCCACCGGAGTCGGCCAAGCCCTGATTCCCGCCTGCTTCGAAGCGCTGGTGCAGAGCCTAGGCCGCGAGAAAAACCGGCTGGCCATGGACCGAGCGCAAGGGCGGAGCATAAAGTTCGTGCGGCCCACCGATGAGTGCGATGTGTGCGAGGGCGGTGGCGTCGATTTTGGTCTTGAGCGGTTCAAGCCAGTGCGCTCGACCGTGCGCGAGAACGCGCTGTGGTCCATGGTCATCCTCTGTTCCCACGGCACTGCGATTGCCGGCCCAGCACTGAAGCCGACCACACAAGCCTTGCAAGAGATCATCCGCAGCGACGAAAACGCCATCTGCGTCGGCTTTGCCATGGATGCGCTGAGCCGCTTAGCCTATTTGCGTCCCGAGGACGAAATCGCAAGCGACCTCCAGGCCGAGGTCTCGGCGCTACTTGAAGAATCACCCATGCGGTGTTGGGAATCCCTGGCCCGCAGCGGCCTCTGCCCCGCATAACGCGATCTGCCAGATTGGAAGCCAATAGAATAAAGACTTAACATGCAATACACATCACAACAAAATGATTGGTTGGTTCAGCCCTTTCGCCAACCCGCTTTAGTAGAAGAAAAGGACAGTCAACTTATTCTCGACAATGGACTCATTCGCCGAACATTCGCTACCACACCTAATTTCGCAACGGTTGATTATACCAATCAAATTACCGGTAATACCCTTCTTCGCGCCATCAAACCAGAGGCGGTACTTGCGATTAACGGAAACGAATATGAAGTGGGAGGATTGAAAGGACAGCCCGACTACGCCTATCTTGATTCGGATTGGATCGCGGATTTGACCAGTGACGAGAACGCATTTCAATTTCGCGAATATAGGGTCGGTAAACCTGAAATCCGCTATCCGTGGGTACACAGGCGTTCTACGACATCATCAGTCCATCCACCAGAAGGTGTGAAACTGACGGTTGTGTTCTCGCCGCCGCCATCCGCTAACTCCCTTCAGGTATGCGTGCATTATGAATTATACCAAGGCATTCCAGCACTGTCCAAGTGGCTCACTATTCACAATGAGAGCCAAGAACCGATTCAACTTGATGCCTTAAACTGTGAAATCCTTGCTGTCAACGAGCAGGAAAAGCATCGGCTACATGTCGAGAGCGATTATGCCTTCAGCGGAATGGAAACGACACACTGGGGACCAGATGCAGATTACAAGACGCAAGTCGATTATAACTATCAGATGCCACTGTTGATGACAAGCCGCTATCCGCTCGGTCCGGGAGTCCTTCTTCAACCGGGTGAGACCTTCAAGAGCTTCCGCACCTTCGAGATTCTACACGATAGCGATGCGCGTGAGCGAAAAGGACTCGCACGCCGCAAGATATATCGCACGGTCGCGCCACAGGTCACGGAGAATCCAATTTTCATGCACGTACGGAGTGCCGAGCCAGATGCTGTCCGTTTAGCGATCGATCAGTGCGCCGAAGTCGGATTTGAAATGGTGATTATGACCTTTGGCAGTGGATTCAATATTGAGAGCGAAGATCCGGAATACATAACCACAATGAAAGAATTGACCGATTATGCCCACCACAAAGGTATTCAACTCGGCGGTTATACATTGATGTGTGCTTCGCGGAATGCGGGTGAAGATTTCAACTGTGTTGACCCAGACACCGGGCAACCTGGAAGTAGGTTTGGACAGAGTGCTTGTCTTGCGAGTAGATGGGCAGATGGTTATTTCCAACGAGTGCTGAATTTCATGGATGCAACCGGAATAGATATCATAGAGACTGACGGTCCGTATCATGGTGACATCTGTGCTGCAACGACGCACGAGCATCATAACGGTTTAGCGGATTCGCAGTTGCGTCAGTGGGAAGCGTGCGTTCATTTTTACCACGAATGTCGAAAACGCGGTATCTATATCAATTCGCCAGATCAGTATTACCTCAACGGTTCAAACAAATGCGGGATGGGCTATCGCGAAACGAACTTCAGCTTGCCCCGCGAGCGGCAAATTTTAATTGCCCGGCAGAATATCTACGATGCCACGTATGAAAAGACGCCCAGTATGGGTTGGATGTTCGTCCCGTTGGTGGAGTACCACGGCGGCGGAGCAGCCGCAACGTTTGAGCCGCTTTGTGAACACCTTGATGACTACGAATCACATCTCGCACAGAACTTCGGCAGCGGTGTGATTGCGTGCTATCGCGGCCCTCGACTTTTTGATACTGAGCAGACGAAAACTGTCGTTAAGAAATGGGTTGACTTCTACAAAAAGTATCGCCCAATATTGGATTCTGACCTCATTCACGTGCGCCGCCCAGATGGCCGCTCTATTGATTGTGTCCTTCATGCCAACGCGCAAATCAATCCCTGTGGACTCGCGATGCTCTATAATCCTACACGAACGGTACAACGGATGACTTTGAAATTACCACTCTATTATACCGGGTTGTCTGAAACTGCCAAGGTTCGTGAAAAAGAAGGAGAATCCAAATGCTACAAAATCGACCGACATTACAACATTGAGATTCCAATTGAGATGGAAGCAAGGAGCATTAGTTATCTCGTTATTGAACCTGAAGTCCGCAGCGGCCTCCGCCCTAAGCCCTAAGGAGGTCCACATGAAGCATCCCAAGTTCAACGCGAAGAAGACGCACGCCGTCACCGAACGAGTGATCCGCAGTTGGTGCGGCGTATCCACCGCCTACCTTTTGAGCGTCGAGGCCTGCCAGAGGCGGGCTTCGGAGCTAAGGGCGCGTGGTGACGAGGACCTCCTTGCCTCCAGTGGTCTTGGAGAACACTCTGGATCATATTCGACCGTAGCCCACGACAGTCTGATGTACGGCATGGAGATGACCCTGAAGGCTGCGCAGATGATCGACGGGTACCATGATCTGGGGGTTCCACCGACCGTCCGAAGGGTTGTCCTGACCCCGGATGTCCAAAATGCACTTCACCATGCCGCTCCGATTGGGCTGCTGAAACGCGCTCCGTTCCGTATAGTATTGTTCTAACTTAAATTATACGACTTTAAGGTCGCGCGTTTAGGTATGTAATTCCCATAAGTAGAAAGCGATTCATCTTTGACCAAGAGACAGACTTGACAGATTGTCGATTTTCTTTTATCAAGTGGAGTCAGGGTTTCTGGACATGCTCGACAAGACCTAGCAGCCTAGGCCGAGACAACCCAAAACTACAAAAAGTGGAGTCCGCACAATGGCCGCGATCCTCAAACTTCAAGACGCCAGTAGCACGTGGCGTCGATTCATAACGGGCCTACGTACCAAGCCTCAGAAAGCCATCATACAAGACGAGCAGAACCGCAACTTGGGTGTGGTATTGCCAATGGAAGAATATCTCCTATACGAGCAGGAGTGGGAAAAAGACTTTGCGGTAGCCGATCGCATCCAAGAGAAAATGAAGGGTTATAATTCTGCGTACGTCGAGAAACAGATCGAGAAAGCCGTAGCTGAAGTAAAGGCCGCCTCAAATCCCGCTAAGCCTCTTTAGCGATGCTGTGCGTTGTACCGGATGTCAACGTACTGGTCAGCTCGATTATTACTCCCTCTGGTACACCGGGCCGTATTTATGCAGCTTGGAGACGGCGGGATCTCGTATTCATCACTTCGCCAGCTATCATTGACAAGACCGTCGAGGTCTTGCGCCGTCCTCACATTATAGACGAATTTCCAATTGACGAAGCCGATATCCAAGCACTGCAATCCCTTCTCAGACGAAGGACAGTTTCCACGTCTGGTGCGCTCGATCTACAGGTCATCAAAGAGGACGCCGAAGACAACACGATCCTCGCGGCGGCCGTTGAAGGGCGGGCGCATTGCATCATCTCGGGCGACCGGCACCTAAAAAATTTAGGCGAATACCAAGGCATTCCCATACTATCTCCGGCCGAATTCGTAGCTCAACACCACATTCCATAATATTTCACAAAATGCGCTGCCAAAGTCGGTATATCTGCGCGCCGCTGGTTGTAGGATCAGTATTGCGTTGCGCGAGAAAGGGCTGCGCTGGCTTATTGCTGCTGCAGGAATTCCTCCGCCCGCTGCTGAAACGCACTCCGCTCCCCCGCTTTGAGCGTATTCCAGATCAGCAACTCTTTGCGGATCGCCTGCAAGAAGCTGCGGTTGGCCCGACGCCACGAATCATTGTCGCCGCTGAGGCAGCGCAGGTAGAACACTAGGCCGTGAATATCGGCTTGGTCCTCGGGACGGATGCACAGCACTGCGTGCTGACTCACACCCAAATCCAGCGGTGCCAGCCACACCTTGGCTTCGATGGCATAGGCCGTGCCTTGGGGCGTGACAAAGGACTGGAGCAGGGTGCCCTCGGTGTAAAACGAGCCAATCGACGCCTCGCCGTACGACGCTAGGTAATCCACCAAAAAGCCGCACAGACCCTTGGCCTCGGCCGCCGACACCAAGAAGGGAAAGCGAAATTCCCACTCGGCCCCCACCGGCGGCTCGGGCTGCCAGCGCCGCACTAGGTCGGGCACGGCAGTGCGGGCAGCCACTCGGGCCGGGTACACCGTGGACAGCAAGACCACGCCCATGACGATGAGCGCCGAAAACACGGCCGCCAAGGACGAATAATTCAAATTGAGTCCACCCAGCATATCCCAGTGGTTCAGCACCAAACCCATCCCCTGCCCCCCCAAGTATCCCAGCGTAATCCCCAGAACAGCATAGGCACAGGCTTCGGCGATAAATAGCAGGGCGATGTGGGACGGAGCCAATCCTACGGCCGCGTAGATGCCAATGTCCTTGAGGCGCTCGTACACCGTCCCCAGCATGGTATTGAGGACGATGAAGGCCGCGATGAGCATGGGCACGATCAGCACCCCTAGGCCCTTTATCGCCGTCGCCCCAATCGACGAATAGGCCCAGACGCCGATAGTCGAAGTCCCGTCTTGCCGCAAACCGACGAACAGGCTGACGGCTACCCGCAGTAGAAAGTCTTCCAGTAACGCTTGGGCCGCCCCAGGGTCCAAGCGCTCCCGGTCAAAGGCGACAGCCACAGAGCGCAGCCGTCCCCCCATTTGGCGGACGATCTCATAGGGCGCAATGAGCACGTTGTCCGGCAGTATGTGTACATAGGGGCGGTACTGGGAGGCGGTAGCTGTAGTAGCCGCACTCTGGTTGATCTGAAAGGTGCTGCCGGCGGTTCGGGACAGCTCAAAATCTACCGGCGTCAGCGGCCCGTCGTCTAGGTCGCGGATGTCATTGAAGACCTCTGGATCGAACAAGCCGATCACTGTCAGCTCTTTGCCCATCACCTGCACTTGCGCACGTCCCAAGTCGCCAGCATCCAAGCCTAGGGCCTCGGCCATCGGCAAAGGCAGCAGACAACTAGCCTCGGTGGCGGCGGTGAAAAAGCGTCCAGCCGTCAGAGCGTGGTCAACGCCTGTGATGTCGGTTTCCTCGGGATTTAGGCCGAGCAAGCCGTAGGTCCGCACCAACTGTCGCCCGGCCGCAGCTTCGAGGTACGTCTTTTTGTCCTCTTGCAAAATGAACCAGTTGCGCGGACTGATCGGGCCGACCGCGGAAAAGTGGGAGCGAATGTAATCCAACATGGGCTGGCCCAAGGGATTCCAAGCCCGGTTGCGGACTAAGATGCCCTCGTACTCACCCTCGTGTTCGAGAGATAGCGAGATAAAGCGCGCCCGACTCTCGTATGAGGCAAAGGAAAGCACCGTAAACGTCAGCAACACCAAGGTCGTCAAAGTCAGGCCGGTGCGCAGTTTGCGCCGCCGCATATTGGATATGCCCAGCATGAACGCGGCATGGGCCACGCTGAAACGCCGCATCTCAACGTGGTGGATCCGATCGCCGCGTTCCTTCATAAAACTGTTGAAGCGGCTGATGATGAGGACGAGGACGAGACTGGCCATGGCCATGATGGCAAAGGCCAGCAGGATGACCAGCGGATGGGCAATGGCAAAGGCGGGATGCACCTGCGAGACCGCGAGCCAGACTATGGCTAACAACGCGCCAAAACCAGTCAATTGCCGCGTGATCTGCGCCGCCCCCAGCAGCAGACGTTCGCCCAAAAAGGCCGCGGGAATGAGCAGCGCCAAAAAGAACACCATGCCCTTTATGACGTCGTTTAAGGTCGCTATGGCCTCGGGATACACCTGGTTTTCTAGCCCCAGCGCCACTCGCAAATGGGCCACGTACCGGCTCCACTCTTTGCGCTGGGCCGCCTCTTGGGCGGCTTCGAGGACTTGGGCGGTGCGCTGGTGCAGGCGCTGCAAGTGCTGGTTTTCAATGGCGTGGTCGCGCATGGTCTGCAGCCGATCCTCGTCGAGACGCCACATGTCCCAAGCAGCCTGCAACAGCGTCGGCACCAGCCGCTCTTCAGCGAGGAAAAACCCCTCGCCATTGGGTCGGCTCTCGGGGATGCCGTTGTTGAGTAACAATAGTTGGCGGCCCGCCAGTATTTTGATGCGGTTTTGCGGATCGGCGTCCTGCGGCCCGAATACCACCCCGGCCGCTTCGTCGAGGCTGCTGCCCAGCGCGTAGCCGTATTGGCGCGGGGCGGTGTCGTAGCGGTTGAACACAGTGATGCCGCCCAAGAAATTGAGCAAACGCGGATTGATGAGGCCGTAAAAAGGACGGCTCAGGCAGGGGAACACCACCACCGATTTCTCGGTAAGTGCCCATTGGACAGTGATGGGGATGGAGCCGTCGGGCAGCGGTTTCCCGTGGAATCCCTCCGCCCTTTTGCTCAGGTCGGCGGCATAGGTAATGGCCCCGTCGTGCGGGTCCAAGACGTACACGTTGGTGCGGTATTGGGCCTGCCGCAGCCCCATTATGAACAGTTCGCCCTCGTCGTCGCTGAGATGAACTTGGGCCGTGCGCACCCCTTTGACGGCTTTGCCAGCGGTCGCCCATTGCCGTCGCACCACAGCCACTGCATCGGCCACTGGCCGGTCCGGCGTTTGCGAGCGGCGGGGAAAGGTCCGCACCTTGAGACGCAAGTCGCGCATGCGATCCTGCAACACCGGCCCAAAGGCCGCTTTCTCCTCCAACAATTGCGGATCGTTTAGAGCCTGTTGCAGCACGCCGTTTATCAAGGCGACTTGGCGCGCCAGATTGTCGTAGTTGACTGCGGTGGACTGGTCCAGCGGCGAATCGATCTGCAGGCGGGCGTCGTTGACAGTGATCAGACCCAAGGAGATCAGGCCCCCATCAAGGGCGAGTTGACTGTTGGCGGCGATTCCGCCGGGCATGTACGCCGACCAGTCCAAGCCCTTGATGGGGGTGATGCCGTTGATCAAACTGCCGACGGCAGCCGAGTCCAGGGTGCTGGCGTAGCCACTGAAGCGGCGACCAAATGGAGCGAAAAAGCGCCGCAATTCGGGTCTGGAGGTATTGTTCCAGAGGCCGACTTGATCGGTGCGGCTCGACAGATCGAGGCCAATGAACAGGTCTATGTGGAGCGGTTCCTCCAAGGGCCGGGCGTGGCGAGCGAGAAAGTCGGCCATGCCCTGGCGACCTTGAAAGTGAGCCGAGGTCGCCACTAGAATGATGGTACGCGCTGGCGGATGGGCCGCGAGATGACGGGCCAATTCCAATAAAGCAGCGATACCACAGGCAGTCTCAGCGCTAGGTGCCCGCCCCGGCACCACGGAAATGCCGTCGTAGTACGCCTCAATGGCGACGCGCTCGTCAGCTAGCTCGGGATCGGCACCGGGGATCACGCCCCAGATATTCCACGCCGACCGCCGCTGCCACTCCATGCGGCCCTGCAAGTGAACCAACAGCTCACCATCCCGCAGGTGCTGGCGCAACACGAGGCCCGCTTCGCGCTCGATCCAGAAGCGGGGAATGTCGAGTGGCACGTGGGCGTATTTGGCCGCGGCTTGGTGGCGGTTGGCCTGCTCGGGCTCGATAAATACCACGGCTCGGGCACCCAGCGACGCGGCGCGCAGCCAGTGGTTCCAACTGTTGAATTCCAGCAGGACAATGCGCCCGTCCATGGCGTGGCCGTCGAAATCGCCCCACTCGCCCTGACCGCCGTAGATCATCGGCGCTCGCAGGCCCTCCGGCGGCAGCGTAACCGTCCGCGCCAGATTGGGCCACAGCCCCCACAACGGCACCTCCTCCCCGCTCTGCTCCAAGCGCAAGCGACCACCGCGACCTATGGGCACTACCACGGCAAACGAGTCGCGCCGCACCGCTTCGACACCAGCCGCGACCAATTCGCGCTCCACTAACGCAGCACCCACTTCAGCACCGGGATAGCCGACCAAGCGCGATTCGACCGCGCTCAGGGCTTCGATGGTGGCGCGCAAAGCAGCCACCTCGCCGTAGCAGGGCGTTTGCAGCAGCCCGACGAGGTATATGCTGCCCAGCCACCGATAAGTCACTTTGCAAATCACGCTGTTCAACCCCAGAAAATCACATTGCCGACTGTGCCAGTAAAATGGTCAATGACTAAGAAGATGCCGCCCGGCAGCAGTTGCCCCAAGATCAGGCCCATAAAAAACGGCCTAGTCCGGTGGTATCGCTCGGCACCGCCGTACTTGAGGACTAAGACTTTGATCAACCAAGCCAAAAACATATTGAACCACAGATGGTCCATAATCCAAGTCGGCCCGACGGGATAGCCCAGAGGATGCAGAGGCCACCAAGCGTAGTGCCACCGGGCCACAGTCAAGCCCAACATGATGGCCGCGCCCAAGCCCATGTTGATCCAACCCCATAGATGAAGCTCGCTCGGATAGCGCAACAGGCCCTCGACATAGCGGTAGGGCGCTTCGCGGCTGACCATAGCCCGCAGATTGAGGTTGCCGTGCTCGTAGCTCAGCTCCAAAATCATCCAAATCGAAGTCGCCAGTGCCACGGCTATAGCCACGACCATAGCCCAGAACAAGGGCCGCCGGCCCCGGCCCAATTCCTGGCCCAGCTTCAGACTGTTGGCGCAGGAAGCCATGACAAAGCTGCGGACATTGGCCGTCCAGATATAGGTGCTGGCCAGCAAGACCAACCCCGGCGCTCCCAGCGCCGACGAGCCTACCGCGGAGATGAGGATGCCAGCCGGCACCACGGGCGGAGCACCGTCGGACAAACCGCCCTCGGCGACCACCCGAGTAAAGGCGACAAAAAGAGCACCGGCCAGAAACAGCAACGCCACGCCGGCCCACAGCGGTAATCCAGCCAGCCACAACCAGCCGACCATGATCGCCGTGCCAACCACGAGAATGATCACCGCCGCTCGGTACGACAGGATTTCATCGGCGTCGTCAATAGCCGGGTCCCCAGACCAAGCCTTGCGCCAGACCGCGGCCAGATGATGGCGGGCAGCCCACAAGCCGCCGAGGAACAGCACCAGCATAGCGCCCATGGCGTGATAGACCTGTAGCGTGTGCCGGATGCCGTGGCCACTGCCCAGGCTGGGCGCATCGCCTACGCCGAGGATGGCGAAAGTGCCGCGCAAAACATTGGCCAACAAATTGAAAACCCACAGGCTGAGCGCGACTTCGGTCTTGAGAAAGTAGAAAAAACCAATGATGTGAAAGCGGAAGGTGATATACAGCGTCGTGGTGCCGCGCATGATCGGCAGTTCTTGGTGAAACAAATCGACGCCGCGAGCAAAATGCACGCCTTCCGGGAAATAGGCGTACAAACCGTGCAGCGTACTCCAAGTAGCGGCGAGGGCAAAGCCGATCCACATGCCCCGGTTTTTAAAAAAAGGTGGCCAGCGCTCGTTCCCCTCTCCCATTGCGGTCATGGCCAGTGGCACCTGCACCAGCGGATAGACGAGGCGCTCGTTGTCGATCCACTGCCGTCGCAACACGACCATGATGGCGATCATCACCAAGAAGAGGGACCAGATAAAGGGCTGCCAAGCCGCCAGCGCCAGCAGCCAAGCCTTCCACGGCACCGCGTAGGAGGCACCCATCCCCTCAAAGAAAAACTGGGCATCGCCGAGCTGGCGCGGCATCATCCAGTGGGGAATGTGGGGATGGATGAGACTCTGCCAATCGTTTTCGGGCGTGGCAAAGTAAAAGGGAGCGGCGAGTTGGCTGATGATCTTCGAGGTAAAAACGATGGGGATGGGCGAGGCCATCACCATCATTATATACACCAGCAGCAATTCGCCCCGGCGCAAACCCTGCGTCCCACATAGCTTGAGCAAGGGGTTGACTAGCCCCGCCAGCAGAGCCAGCAAGCAAACCGCGCCGACCGTACTAAAACCCAAGGCCATGAAGGAACCTTGCAAGTACAGAGTACTATAGGCCACACCACCGCCGATGAACGCGGCCAAAAAAATACCCAGTGCAAAGGCCCTAAGTGTAAAGGCCGAGCCGGCCTCTTCTACGGCAGGCTCCGGGTCGGGTGGCTCCAGGTCCAGCCGCGAGCGAAAGGCAGCGGGCAGCAGACGGCCAACTCTTCCCGGTTCAGGTGCGGTAGGTCCAGTCTCCGGCATTGCAGATCCGTCGCGCGGGAAAGCCGGACGAAGTCACAGTTTTAGCTTTGGACGGTGGAAGCGAACCGCTCTGCGAGCAGGCGGGGCAGTTCGCCTAGGTGGGCTATTTGGTGGTATCGCTGGCGCTCAGACTCCGAAGGCTCGACGCGTTCGTGGAGCCAAGTGGTGTAGTACGGCACATAGACGGCGTGCCCACCCAAGGCGACGACGGGCAGGATATCCGATTTGAGCGAATTGCCCACCATGCAAAAGTCCGCCGGTTGGATGCTGTGGCGCTGTAGCAGAGCCGCGTAGGTTTCCTCGTTTTTTTCGCTGACGATTTCGATATGGGTAAAATGGTCGGCCAAGCCGGAGCGGGCGATCTTGGCCTCTTGATCGAACAAGTCGCCCTTGGTCAGCAGCATCAGGGGACGCGTCCTAGCCAGATAGGTGAGCACTTCCTCGACGTGAGGCAGCGGTTCGATGGGCATTTGCAGCATCTCTTTGCCATAGTCCAAAATCTGGCGGAGTTGCTGCCCCGTTACCGCGCCCTTCGTCAGATCGAGGGCCGTCTCTATCATGGACAAAGTGAAGCCTTTGATGCCGTAGCCAAAGTGAGCTAGGTTGCGCATTTCGGTTTCGTCCAGTTCCCGCTCGGTCCACGTCGGATCGAAGTCGGCGGCCAACAGATCCTTAAAGCGGTCTTTGGCCGTTTCAAAGTAGATCTCGTTTTCCCACAGGGTGTCGTCGGCGTCAAAGGCGATCAAGGCGGGCATGGCGGAGTGGGCCGAACGCTCGCCCATCACAGATGCAGCAGCGGCTGGTCGGGAGAAAGGGGATTGGGGATCAGTTTTTGCCCTGCAAGGTCAATGTGCCAGTCCATTTCTTCGAGCGGAACAGCCCCCAACAGCGGTTGGGTGCCGCGAGGCAATTCAATGGCTCTGACCTGACATACTCGTCCCTGAACTTCGAGCTCAACCATGCCTAAAACGCGGCATTCGCGTTGGCCGCCATCCGCGGTAACCACGCGCATGGCCCCCAGATCTTCGAGCTTGAGAGAGTCAATGAGTTCAGCGGGCAGTGCCAACTCAGCGGCACCGGAATCCACCAGCATATCACAGGAGACCTCGCGTCCCTGTTTTTCCGGTGGCAAGAACCGATTCTGCCAGTTCCTCATTTTGGCGGAAACGCGAAAGATGCCCATTAGCTTATCCTCCGTAGTGTCGTTTTCAAATAATACGTTATAGATTATGAATACCTTTGACCCGCGCAAGGTCGGCTTCGTCTGAACCCCGAAGTCCTCACCATCTTCACAATGAGCTAGCTTATGCCAATGCATCGACTTCGCTTCTTGCCTTTTCTGACCGTCCTACTCTCGGTCGTCCTGCCCAACGGAGCTTGGGCACAGTCCCAAGCGACCACCGGCGTAATTCGCGGCTCTGTCTGGGACCAATTTGGCAATCCCATCGCCAACGCCACCGTCGCGCTCAAGGAAACCCGCACCAACTACGAGCGCATCCTTACCTCGTCCGATTTAGGGCTATTCACCGCGACCTTGTTGCCCCTCGGCTCCTACGACGTGACGGTACAGGCAGCCGGACGGGCCGAAGTGCGGCAGACCGGGGTGCAAGTGCGCGTCGGCGAGACCGTGGAATTAATCGTCAAAATGCTGCCGCAGATGGAGGAAATGGTCGTCGAGGCGGCCTTATCGACGGTGGATATAACCCAGAGCGAACCAGCTACGCGCCTGCCCGAAGAGGCCGTGCAGGATCTGCCCAACAACGGGCGCAACTTCCTCAACCTGACGCTGTTGACGCCAGGGGTGGCCATTGTCCAAGGCCCCGACGGCGACGAGCTGAGCATTGGCGGGCAGCGCGGCATTCACAATAACATCTCGGTGGATGGTGCCGATTTCAACAATCCCTTCTTCGGCGAGCAGCGCGGCGGACAGCGCCCGGCCTTCACCTTTAATTTGGACGCGGTGGAGGAAATGGTGGTGGTGCCGCAAGGAGCCAACGCGGAATTCGGCCGCTCCAGCGGCGGCTTTGTCAACGTCATCACCAAATCGGGCACCAACCAATTGCACGGCTCAGTGCATTTTTTCGGCAAAAACGACGCCCTGTCGGGCACGGCGCGGCACGAGGGCCTAGAGCGCACGCCGGATTTTAGCCAAGGACAGTTCGGCTTCACTATGGGCGGGCCGCTGATAAAGGACCGGGCCTTTTTCTTTACCGCCTACGACCAGCAGGTATTTAGGGACACCAAGCAGAGCGACAGCGAGCGCATCGATGCCCGGCTGCGCGCATTCATGGATGAGCAATTCAACGGGGCCCTAGCCGGCGACTACGGGCCGATTGACCGCACCAATGACGCCCGCGCCTTTCTCGCCAAGATCGACGCCCGCCTCTCGGATGAACACTACGCCACCTTCAAATACAATTACACGTGGTCCGAACAGGAAAACGGCACCTTTGACGTGGACTCGTGGGCGCGCAGCGCCAACGCCGTAGAACAGGACTGGTCGCACGCCTTCAACGGCAGCCTGCTGTCGCTACTGTCCGCGACCACCACCAACGAGTTCCGCTTCCAAGTCTCCCGCGAGGATCGCCCGCGGCCCTACCTCGGCCCGGACAACCCCAACACCGGACGGCCCTTCCCCGACACGGGCATGGATTTTGTCCACGGCTATCGCTTTGGTATGCCGTTCTTCATTCCGGTCGAGTACTACGACACCCGCATCCAAGCGCTCGACAACATCTCCGTGGCCAAGGGCGATCACTTAATCAAAGCTGGGGTCGAGTGGAACCGCGTCGAATCCGTGCAGACCTTCATCGGCTTCGCCAATGGCCGCTACATCTTCAGTTCGACAGATGGCTTTCTCAACTTCGTCGCGCAAGGCAACGGCTACGTCGAGTGCGCCGACGGCAGCACCAGCACCACTGGGGCCTGCCCCGACGGGACGGATATCACCGGACCGGTCCTTCTCTATTTACAGCAGTCCGGCGTCGGCGGGCTGACGGTGGAAGAAGCGGGCACCCAGCAGATCCCGCAGCACGAATTGGCGCTGTTCGTACAGGACAGTTGGCAGCCCTCGAACAAGCTGACGCTCAATTACGGCCTGCGCTGGGAAGCGCAAATTCAGCCCGATGTGCTCACCGATCCAGACGAGGTATTCTTCGCCGATTTCATCGGCAAAACAGTGACCAACGAGACGGGCACCTACGAATTCCCCTCCAACGGCACCATTCCCTCGGACTGGGATATGTTCCAGCCGCGCCTAGGGGTGGCCTACGATGTACACGGCGACAACAAGACCTTGCTGCGCGGCAGTGCTGGGATCTACTACGCCCGCATCCCGGGCTTGAACTTGGCCAGCACGCGCTCGACCAATGGCTCGCGCGGGCAATCCATTTTCCGCTCCAGCGCCCTGATGCCCATTTTGGGCCCACCGCCGACCTACGGCGAGCTGTTGCCCACGCCCCAAGGCGATCCCTTCCGGCCCAGCATCTTTGTCTTTGACCAAAATTTCGAGAACCCGCGCACCATCAGCTCGAACGTCGGTATCGAACGCGAATTACATACGTCAGGCCTGGTCGGCTCCTTCGGGTACACATACGCCCGCACCGACAAGCTGACGCGCTTCGTCAACCGCAACGACGCCATCTTCGGCTCTCCGTGGGCGACGGGGCTGGGGGCCGATGGCACCAACGGTATCGGCGATTTAACCGTGGTCGAGAGCACGGCCAAGTCGCGCTACCACGGCCTCAGCTTCGGCTTGCGGCAAATGGTGCAGGACGCCTTGCAATTCCAACTCAACTATACCTTGTCGTGGGACAAATCCGACGACGACAACGAGCGCGATCCCTTCACCTTCCGCTACGTCGATGCGACCCAACTGGAGCGCGAATGGGGCTATTCAGACCGCGACCAGCGCCACCGCTTCAATGCGTGGGCCTTGGCCGCATTGCCCGGCGGCATCTTGCTCAACCAGCGCCTGAGTTACTATTCAGCGCAGCCGGTCTCCGCATCCTGCGCGGGCGACCGCTCGACCAACCCGTGGGGCGCAGCCTCCGACCGGATCTGCGACAACGGTAGCATCACGGCGCGCAATACGCTGCGCAAGGACAACGAGTTTTTCTCCTATGACGTGCGCCTATCGCGGCCCATATTAGTGGGCAGCGGCCAACTAGAGGCCATTGTCGAGGTCTTCAACCTGCTCAACACAGACAACTTCCGCGATCCCTCCAGCGTTGGCCTCCTGTTCAATTTCGACGGCACCGTGCAGTCGGGCTTGGGCGATCCGCGCCAAGTGCAGGTCGGCTTGCGCTACGTCTATTGAGCGACGCTGCCAAGGAAAGAAGAGAAGATGAACATGCTCAAAACTGTGATTGGTTTTTGCATGGTTGGTTTTTGCGTGAATAGCTATGCAGAGTCAGAGAAGGTGCCATCCCATCCAGAGAAGGTAGAGTGGGGTTACGAAGCAGAGAACGGGCCGGACGTTTGGAGCCAACTCAGCCCAGAATATGTCCTTTGTGCTGAGGGGACGCGCCAATCTCCGATCGACCTCGTAAATCCCACGGCGGTAAAGCTCCCTGCTATACTCTTCAACTACCAGCCAACAGCTCTGAATATCCGCAATAACGGCCACACCATTGAAGTAGCTTCTACTAAGGAAAACTGGATTGAGATTGATGGCACGAGGCACGAACTCCTGCAATTCCATTTCCACGCGCCGAGCGAACATACGCTAGCTGGCAAATCATTTGATATGGAGATGCACCTCGTCCACAAGAGTAAAGACAACGCGCTGGCTGTCATCGGGGTGCTAATTGAGCGCGGTAGCACTCATGCCGCATTTGATTCCCTCTTGGCGCATCTGCCAAACACCCCGGGCGAAGTGCAACGCATTGAGCATATTACCATTAATGCCGACGATTTATTGCCGAGTGCGCGGAACACCTATCGCTACGATGGTTCGCTGACTACCCCGCCTTGTTCGGAAGGAGTCAAGTGGTTTGTGCTGGCAACACCGATTGAGCTATCTGAAGTGCAACTCACTGCATTTACAGCCATTGTCCATGCCAACAATCGTCCGGTACAGCCGCTGAATGGGCGCAAACTTCTCGTGGATGTTGGAGAAAATCATTGAGAAGTTATCTTCTATCGCTTAGGGTCTGATCGCATCTAAACGCCTACTAGTCACGAAGGAGTCCGCATCTTGAGCGCTGCGGAACTACTGGCCAAACAGACAGTCTCATCCTCACCACGACACTTTCCGAGAAATTGTATGAAACCCAACACTCGACCGAATTCGCTCCGCCCATTGCGGCGCTGGATCCCGCTAGTGGCGATCCTGTTAGCGATTGCCCCCACCCAACTACACGCCGGCGCTTGGACGCAGTCACCGGGCGGCATGTACTTCAAAATCGCCGGACTTTCCTTCCGCTCCCAAGACTATCTAGACGCCACCGGCGAGCGGCGGGAGCGAGTGGCAAAACCCAGCATGGAAGAGTTGAGCGACGAGAGTATGTCGGCCTACTTAGAATATGGTTTGTGGGAACGCCTGACCTTGGTGGCCACCCTACCCTATAAGCGCTTGGTGTACAAGAATACCGAGGTGAAGGTATTCAACAGAAGCGACGGCCCCGATACCACCATAACTCGCATACACCCGGACGAAATCAACTCGGGCCTGGCCGATCTGGAACTACGCCTGCGCTGGCGCTTGCTCCGCAATCCAGCGGTAGTCTCCCTAGCGCTAGGAGGCAAATTCCCCTTGGGCTACGACATGGATCAAGACAGCATTGGCTCCCTCAGCGCGGGCGGGCTTGGCTTGGGGCCGAGTCCAGCGGATGGCGTCGCAGGTGCCGACAACAAGGTCCCCTTGGGCACGGGCGAGAGAGACATCGACATGCGCCTGTTGGTAGGCAAGTCGCTGTACCCACTTCCGGGCTATTTGACGAGCACGGTCGGCTATCGCAAGCGGGGCGGGGCTTTCAGCGACGAATTCTTCTATGGCTTCGAGGCCGGCGTCACCTATAAACGCCTGCTAGTCAAAGGCGTGGTCGAAGGAATGCGCACCATGGGCGATTGCGGTGCCATGGGACAAGGCGGTCTCGTCGGCGATCAAGACATCCTCAAGCTGGCTCCAGGTTTGATCTGGTCGCTCAGTAAACACCTCGAAATCGGCGTCGATTTGTTCCACATCGCGGCGGGCTGCAATACCGCAGCGGGCACAACCTACGCCGCAGGACTGGCTTTCAAGCGCTAAAAAATCGCGGCGGCAGAGCCAATCTGTTATATTTTGATCGTACCGCCATTGAAAGGAGGCTGTGATGCCGCGCAAAAAATGGGAGATTCCCGAGCGTCAGGCCACCGACGAAGATGTCTATCTCAACCGTCGCAAGTTCATCCGACGAGCTGGCTTGGGCACCATCGGTCTGCTGGCCGGATGCATCCCCGAAAAGCTCCTCAATCCAGCAACGCTCGTCGATCCAACAAAATATCTCGGTCCCACGATTATCGAGCCAATCCCACCATCAGAGTGGTATCCGGCCCCCACGAACGATGACTTTTCCACGCTCGACCGGCCGCTCACTGACGAGGCGATAGCGGCCCGATACAACAACTTCTATGAATTCTCCACCTCCAAGGATGTGTGGCGCTTCATAGACAATTTTGAACCTGCCCCCTGGACCGTGGAAATAAGCGGCCTAGTGCCGGAGCCCAAGACCTACGACATCGACTACTTAATCGGTATCATGGACCTAGAAGAGCGCCTCTACCGCCACCGCTGCGTCGAGGCTTGGTCCATGGCCATCCCGTGGACGGGCTTTCCCATGCGGGACCTCATCGACTTGGTCCAACCGCTGTCATCGGCCCGCTACGTGCGCATGATCTCCTTCTTCAATCCCGAGGTGGCCCCAGTACAATGGGATCGCTCCGATTGGCCTTGGCCCTATACCGAGGGCCTGACCATGGCCGAAGCGACCAATGAGTTGACGCTGCTGGTAACGGGCGTCTATGGCCACGAAATGCCCAAGCAACACGGCGCTCCCCTGCGCTTGGTGACTCCTTGGAAATACGGCTATAAGGGCCTCAAGTCGATCACCAAAATCGAGTTCACCAGCGAACAGCCAGCAACGTTTTGGAATACCCTAGCACCCCACGAGTACGGCTTTATCTCCAACGTCGAGCCTCAAGTCCCCCATCCCCGCTGGTCGCAAGCCAACGAGCGCTTCATTTCCACCGATTTGAACCCAACCGAACTACGCGAGACTCTCCCCTACAACGGCTACGCAGAGTACGTCGCCCATTTGTACGAGTGATCCTGCAAAGGAAACCCCTTATGCGCCAGTTCCTGTCGTCTGTCCTCTTACTCTGCCTGCTCGTCGCGCCGCTCGCCGCTCAGCAAGAGGCGTTGCACGGCACTTGGGAGGGCACCATCGTCGATGAGCAAATCGGCGAGATTGCAGTTCGCCTGACCTTCGAGGAAGATGGAACCTTTGAGATCAACCAAGTCATTCAGGTGAAAGACGATTTCCTAGCCGCTGTCCAAGTCCCGGAGCCTCCCACCATGGAGACAATCTCCGCCCACGGCACCGGCACTTATGGCACCTTGGGCAACAACCTCGTGATCTATATAACCGCATTAGATATTTCTGTTGACGGTGAAAGCTTCGTCGAATTCTTCACCCAAGTAGCTCGCGACTTTGCCCGGTATGTAGCGGACTCACACGAAATCCCCGCAGAGACCTACCCCGCCTTTGAACAGGAATTCATCGACGCGTTTTTCGCTGAACTCGACAAGGTTCAGTTCCTCGCCATACTCAATGAGTGGGGGGTTAGTGAGTATGCCATTGAGGGGGATACCTTGCTTCTCACGACCACGCGGGAGACCGGGGTCACGATCTGGGAACTCCATCCCGTTGATGAATCCAGTGCTATCGCCCAAACCACCTGGGGCAGCGTGAAAGCAACTTGGCGTCGGTAACGCAGAAAAAAGTAGGTACCGATGGAACGGCTGATCAGCCTATTCGGACTTGTGGTGATGATCGCCTTAGTCTTCGCCATGAGCGCCGACCGCCGCAAAGTAGATCGCCGCTTGGTAGTAGCTGGCGTGGGACTGCAATTTCTCCTCGCCCTGCTCGTTCTCAAGACCGGACCCGGACAGGCGCTTTTTAGTTATATTGGCGCTTTTTTCACTGCCTTGCTCAACTACGTCGATGCTGGCTCCAGTTTTGTCTTTGGCGACGCATTCGGCGAGCATTTCTTCGCCTTCAAAGTCCTGCCGACCATTATCTTCTTTGCCGCCCTGATGGGAGTGCTCTATCACTTGGGCCTAGTCCAGTATGTGGTGGTGGCTTTCGCCTGGGTCATGCAGCGCACCCTGCGCACCTCGGGCGCGGAAAGCCTAGCCGCGGCGGCCAACATCTTCGTCGGCCAGACTGAGGCTCCACTGGTAGTGCGCCCGTACGTGGCCAGCATGACCCGGTCGGAATTGATGGCCTTGATGGTAGGCGGCTTCGCCACTATTGCCGGAGGCGTATTGGCCGCCTTCGTAGGCCTGGGAATTGACGCCGGTCACTTGGTAGCTGCCTCGGTGATCTCGGCTCCGGCGGCGCTATTGGTGGCCAAGGTGATGCAGCCCGAGGTAGAAGAGTCCAAAACGCTAGGGCAAGTATCGATTGAGGTAGAGCGCACGGCCACCAATGTGGTGGAAGCCGCGGCCAACGGCACCTTAGACGGCTTGCGGCTGGCCCTGAACGTGGCCGCCATGCTCATTGCGGCGCTGGGATTGATCGCCTTAGTAGATGGGGCACTGGGCCTGTTGGGCCAAGGCGTGGGCTACATGCTAGGTATGGAGGGTCTAGAGTGGTCTTTGTCCGCTGCACTGGGTTATTTGTTTGCGCCCTTTGCCTGGTTGATGGGCATTGAGGCCAAAGATTGTTTGCTGGCTGGCGAGTTATTGGGCAAGAAAATGGTCGCCAACGAATTCGTCTCGTACGTCCAACTAAGTCAGTGGATCCAACCCGGCTCGGGCGTGGAACTGAGCCAGCGTTCCGTGACCATCCTGACCTATGCCCTGTGTGGTTTTGCCAACTTTAGCAGCATTGGCATCCAGATCGGCGGCATCGGCGGCATTGCCCCCGAGCGGCGGCGCGAATTGGCGCGGTTGGGTTTTCGCGCCATGCTGGGCGGCTCCCTAGCCTGCTTTATGACTGCCTGCGTGGCTGGGATCCTGCTGTAGAAGGTCGTCATTTCGGTTTGACCAAGGTTCCAATGCTGTTTATGTTGCAACAGCCATGTGCGATTTTGCCCCAATTTGAATCATACCTCCCTCAACGAATCACAATTCTTACTCTGCCCTCATCTCATTCATTGTTAGTCTGCGTATTATTGATCCTTGCCGCCGTCGCGGCCCAAGGCGAGGAATGGCCCTATTACGCGGCCGACGCCAAAAGCAGCAAATACGCGCCCCTGTCCCAGATTGACGGCGACAACTTCGCCCGCCTACAGGAAGTTTGGCGCTACACGGTCCCCGACAAAAGAATCGCCGAGCGTCAGTACATGTGGACTGGTACCAACAAGGGCACTCCCCTGATGGTCGATGGCGTGCTCTACTATGGGTCGCCTTTTAACATCCTCTGTGCGGTCGATCCGACAAACGGCGAGGAACTGTGGACCTTTGATCCGAAAGTATGGGAAAACTACGAGGGTTTCACCGGCATTCTGCGCGGCATCGCCTACTGGGAAAGTGGCGACAAGAAGCGCATCTTCTACGCCACCTCCACTGACCGCCTCTACTCAATCGACATCGAGACTGGCCAACCCGACCCAGAGTTCGGCGATGGCGGCTTCGCCGATCTAGGCAAGGGACTGCGCCGAGACATCGACCGCAAGCGCTACTGCGTTACCTCGGCACCGATCGTCTGCCGCGATGTGGTGGTGGTCGGTTCCGCCATTACCGATTGGCACGGCCGGTCTCCACCCCAATACTCCACCCCGGGCGACGTGCGCGGCTTCGACGCCCACACCGGCGAACAGGTGTGGGTCTTCCAGACGGTGCCGCAGGAGGGCGAGTACGGCAACGAAACCTGGGAAAACGACGCGTGGCAGACCTTTGGTCAAGCCAATGTGTGGTCCGCAATGAGCGCCGACGATGAGCTGGGCTACGTGTACCTGCCCGTCAGTAGCACCACCCACAACCACTACGGCGGCGAGCGCCCCGGTGCCAACCTCTTCAGCCAGACGCTGGTCTGCCTCAAGGCGGCAACCGGCGAGCGCGTCTGGCACTACCAACTCATCCACCACGGCCTGTGGAACTACGACCCACCAGCACCGCCGGTCTTGGCCGATATCGAGGTACAAGGCAAAGTGATCAAGGCCCTGGCCCTAGTGAGCAAACAGGCCTTCTGCTACGTATTAGACCGCACGACCGGCGAGCCGGTCTGGCCGATCGACGAGCGCGCGGTGCCCCAGCCAAAAACCCCAGGCGAGCAGAGCTGGCCGACCCAGCCTTTTCCTAGCAAGCCTGCGCCCTACGACCGCCAGGGGCTACAGGAAGACGACCTGATCGACTTTACGCCCGAGCTGCGAGAAAAGGCGCTGGCGATCCTACAAAGATACGATCATGGCCCGCTGTTCACCCCACCCAGCGAAAAGGGCACGATGGTTTTGCCTGGAGGCTTGGGCGGCTCGGATTGGAGCGGCGCGGCGCTAGTGCCAAAAAAGAACGTGCTCTACGTTCCTTCGCGTACCGATCCCGATATCGTGTGGCTGGAAAGGGTGAAGAGCCCGCGCGCCTTTTCGGCCTACGCATCCTTCAAGAGGAGTACCGAATACGTCAATGGCCTACCGTTGACCAAGCCTCCCTATGGACGGATCACTGCCATCGACTTGGACACCGGCGAGCACGTCTGGATGAGTCCGGTAGGCCAAGGCCCGGTCAACCACAAGGCCCTGCGCGACCTCGACCTGCCCGCTATGGGCTGGTTCCACTACAACTTTATACTCGCCACCGAGACCGTACTGGTGGTGGTCTCGCAGCAGCCCGACTGGTGGGGCGACCTCCGCGACGACGACTTTGTCGAACAAGCACCCTATCTGCGCGCCTTTGACCTAGATACAGGCGCAGTGCTAGCCGAGCTAGAATTTCCCGGCCAGCCCAACGGCAGTCCCATCAGCTATATGGCCAACGGACACCAGTATATCGTATTTCCAATCAATGACGACGACGGGGGGCCGCAGCTAGTGGCGATGGCGTTGCCGGAGTGACGTGTGGGATTGGTTCCCGAATGGGCATGGTTGGATCGCTTATGCTCTGATACTGAGTCGGCCCTGTCGCTGCGAACGGGGCTCGCGGATGACGATTTCCACATTGCGCCCAAGTGCCGTCAACAGGCGCAGGAGGCGCTCCACGGAGTACTCCCGAAAACTTCCCTGCAGAAGACGCGAAACATCCGGTTGGGACAGCCCGAGCAACCGCGCCGCTTCGACCTGCTTGAGTCCGCGCTGACGAATGATCTTGTCAATGCGGGTGACGAGTTCTGCCTTTAACAAGTGAGTCTCGGCGTCAGGGCATCCTAGATCCGCGAATACGTTTCCGCTGCCGCGTTCAATTTTCACTTTTTTTGTCTTCATTGATCTATCCCTCGCCATAGGTCTCCATATAGTGTTGCTCTGCCGCCTTCAGCCTGTGCTTGACCAGATCAATCTCCTGCTTCGGTGTCGCAATACCTCGCTTGGCCTTCTTCTGGAAGGCATGTAGGACATAGATGGCTGCCTTAAAACGGACTGTGTACACCGTCCGATAGGTGTCTCCTTCTTGGCGTGATATTATCTCCAATACGTTGGCACCCAACCCTTTAAGTGGTTTGGCGGAGCGATGTTTGAGTCCAACTTGGGCCTGATACAAAGCAAAGCCGACTCGGTCCTGCACGATGGCTGGAAACTTCTTCAGGTCTCCTCTGCTTGAGCCGACCCATTCGACAGGCTTCAGCATCTCTGTGGCCATATCTAATTATGGTGGTTTCACCATAATCGCACAAGTCCCATGTTGACTGCAAGGGCCTCAGAGATCCTCGATCTTTTCTACGAATCTTTCGATCACCTTATCTCCGACAAACTCATCCTTTATATCAAAGGCATTACCCAATAACTCGGTATAATGGTCGCCAATACTGCAATCCAGATTGACAATATATAGCTTCTTCCTGCAGCCGCGTGCTCCGTCATGAAGGAACAGGCGAACGGCCAAGTCGGTCATCGGGAGTGAATATCCAATAATGAAGAGCCTAGTTGCCTCACGTAAGGACGACAATGCTTGGGTCCAAAGACGCTTCAATGACTCATGCTGGAAAAACCCGACTTTTTCTGTCGTCGGCGGAACGATTAGAGGTACCTTGTCGCTTACTGCCTGCTTTGAGCCGCTTTCCCTAGAAGAATTGGCAACCCATCCTCCAATAGTGCTGTAGTAGATCACCTCCCCGGTGGATTCAGAAGTACCTGAATAGTACCAGTTAGTTGATCCGTGTAGCTTGAACAGAGTAAAAGAGTCCACAGGCCTCATCGGGCCTAAGACAGCCGCGTTCTCTCCGCCCCTTTTAGTAGAGAGTTCGAGTCTCACAGGGTAGATATGTTCAGCCTTGATCTTGTCAATGCTCTTGACTGCGGCTCGTTCTACTAGAGTATCGTAATTGAGGCTAATGATCCCGGCTTGATTTTTGTGCCAATGCTGCATCAGTGTAAGTAACCAGCTTGGGCATTCGTCCAAGACTGCTAATTGCTCCTTCTCATCAAGAACCTTCTTGATCTCTTCCGTAATCTCCAGTGCCAATGCTCGATTCCTCAAATTTTCTGATTCACGGAGCCACGGATGAGGTTGGCTAAGGTAGGAAAGCCAGATTTCTATATTATCGCCGATAGTCGAAAGAGACTCTGGCAGATCGGAAAGTCTCTCCCGGATCTGGCTACTGAGGTCTTGGAGCAGAGGCATATCATCTGACACGGCCTTTGAAAACCCAGCTCCTAGCAAAAACACATCACTCATCGCGAGACTTCCTTCTCTTGCTTCGAGGAGATCATTCTTCCGCCCCAGCGTCGAGCGCACGCACCGCGGCAATGGCCTCGGCAATCCACCTGAGATTGCGCCGAGAAATCATACCGTAGTTGTAATACGAGAATCGGCGCGCCCCTGTTTCGTAAATCGCCGTGATGATATCTCGCATCTGTTCGGCGCTGTCTATGGGATTGTGGCCGTTCAGGCCGCAGATCAACATGGACGGATCGTCCATGCCGGCGAGGGTCTCCTGCGCTCTTTGGCTGGCCTCCTCCGGCGAGCCGCTGTAGCACAAGACATTGACCCAATCGACGATCTTTTCGGTAGGCTTGCGATCGATGCCGTTGTTGTGATAATTGCCCATGTACAAAAAAGAAACGGGCATTTTTACGGCCTCTTTCACCTCCGCAGCCAGCGACGTCACCACATCCGCACGCATCTTTATGTACTCGTTCACCAAAGGCTCGTCGGCGACGAACTCTTCCACGCTGCGCTCCGGCGGCCCCTCCTCGAAAATGTCCAACAGCCACTTTTCCACTTGCCTCTTCAACTCCCCCACATCCATACCCCTGTCCGCGGCCCGCTGCACACATCCATCGCAAAAGCACAGCGACATCAATAGCGATCCCACCGCTCCGAGATCAACTCCCACCTTGGCGTGGTTGCGGAACATGCCAAAGCCCATGTAGTGGAGGGACTCGTACTCGATCATCTGCACACCGCAGTTGGTGGCCAAGTCCAAGCTCAAGCCCCGTACGTACTCCCGCACCTCGGGATTGGCCGGGCACAGACAACCCGGATAGCGATCCCCGAATACGCCGAGCAAGGCGCAGTCTGGATGCTGCCTCGCCATGTAGTGGTTGTGCAGGGGCACAGTCCACGAAATCAGTTCCAAACCGCGTGCGCGGCAAGCCTCGGCGATAATCCGCACTGGATTCTGGTCCCTAGCCATAGGATGCACGTGCGGCTTGATCTTAGTGCCCTGGTACAGCTCGCTCTGGGGTTGGAAGTAGATGGCGTCCTCGTACCCGGAAAAGAGCTTTTTGCCGGGTATATGGGTGCGTAGCTGATCGTAGGTGTGATAGACCGTGGACAGGCTGATCGCATCCAGCCCTACCTCTTCCTTGAGAAAGCCGATGACGCGATCCACCCCCTCGTCGATTACATCCCAAGGATAGGTCCACATGGTAGTATGGATCATGTTATATCTCCTTTTTCGCCGAATGATGAGTAGCGTTTATTCTTTCAGCATCCGTGCTGTCCGCAGCCGATGCGCCGAATTTCAACTCCTGCCCGGCGGCTTGCTCCGCCTGCCACACCCGCCAGTAGCCCCCCAAGCGTCGGGAGAACTCCCGCGGCCGCTCCAAGTAGATGCGCTCCGCTAGTGGACGCGCCCGAGCCTGCATCCGAGATCGCACCTCGCCAATCCGCCCTTCCAAAGCCCGCAGTGTGGCCGTGGCTCCAGCCCTAGGAAACTCAGTCAGAACCGTAGTGCGCAATACCGCCAAGTCGTGATCCTGGCCCAGCAACTCCCCTAGCTGGTCCAGTTCCTCAGCCCAAGCTTGCATAACCGGCGGCCAGATATGCTCCAGTATCTGAGTGTGGTACCACAGGTACTTGACCTGCTTGCGCCAGTCGTGGAATGCCTCGTCGCTGGGCAGCGCGTAGGCTCCAGCAAAGTCGCGCCGGCCCCGCGCGTATATCCGCTGCACCCCCACCCGGATCCCTCCCCAGCCCCGGCGCTGCAAATTCCAATGTTCCAAGCGCTCGCGAGCCTGCGCAAGCTCGGCGATTACTTCCTGAACAACCCGATTGCTGCTATCCACTTGGCCATAGGCCCGATCGCGACGCTCCACCAACCACACCCGCACCTGGGCAAACCGACTCTTCGGGACATCTTCGCCTAGAGATTCCACCAAGCGGTCCAAGGTCTCGACCAGCACTGTGGCATCGCGCAGCCCCGAAAGCCGCTGACCGGCGGCCCGATAGCACTGGTTTTCCAGAGCGTACACCTCGTCTCCCAAGTCGCGGCGGACCAAGCGCACCAAGGCCCGCAGGCGCTTGGTGGCCTTGCGAGCCTCGTGAATGTGCTTGTCTCGTTCCCCGTCCTGGCAGCCGAGGTTATCGAGAGCCTTGCCGAGCTGTCCTGCGGCCATCCGCCGCACCCCTTCGGGTACGCTCTCGTCTTGTTTCAGACGATATTCCATGGAACCAGTTTATTTTGTCAACCTATGGTATCATTGCCATTCAATCTATATAATAGAAACGCTAAAGAAGGAGATATATTCAAATGAGCGTACAAGTTAAGTGGGAACGGAAAGACGGCATCTTGATTGCGATGCTCATTGGTCATATCGACAGTAGCAACGCCGATAGATTCCAGCGCATCGTAGAATCTGGCATTGATGCGGAAGACCAAGCCTTGATCTTGGACTTTGAGCGCGTATTCTTCATCAGCAGCGCAGGGCTGCGGATTAGTCTAGTAATGTCCAGGAAATTCAACGAATCAGGCAAGAAATTCGGCCTTTGCACCCTTTCTGATCCAATCCGCAATGTCCTCGCAATCAGCGGCTTTGATCAGATCATTCCGATTTATGACTCTCGGGCCGCGGCAATCAACGCATTCGAGAACAGTTGAGCTACGTCGTTGTGTAGAAATCGTTTGACCATTGGGGAGTATTTTTTGATTTGATGGGCTGTTCGACCTGTGAGATGATATTTCGTCCTGTTGGTCATTTAGGGTATATGCCCAAAACTGCAACAAGAAAGAGGCAGATTCTATGGGATTCGACATCAAGTGGGAGCGCATCCAGGGTATCCTGATCGCGATAATTCTCGGTCGTATCGACTGAATTTCAAAAGGGCTTGGAGGCTGAAATAAATTCCGCCGACCAAGCCTTACTCTTGGACTTTGAGCGCGTTTCCTACATCAGCAGCGCCGGTCTTCGGATCGGCCTGATAATGGCGAAGCAATTCAACGAACCGGGCAAGCAATTTGGCATTTGCTCTCTCTCCGATCCGGTGAGCGAGGTCGTCGTCGCCAGCGGCTTTGATGAGATCATTTCGATTTATGAGTCTCGGGATGCGGCAATTGGCGAATTTAAGAAGAATTAAGCAGATCCCTATCCCAACAACCAATTCACACGAGGAGCAACGAAGATGAGCGACGTCAACAACGAAGAAAAAATTGGACAGATTAGAAGCTCAGTCGATTTAAATGTCTTAGGGGATAACATCTTGGACATTGCTGATTTCACCGTTGAGAAATACGAATTCAGGACCGACAGCACCCTCTCTCCCGAGATGCGCGCAGAAGCAGTCGAGAAGATAAAGGACGCATTGTGGAACAGGGTTGAGGAAATGAGACTGCGGCGCAAGCAAATTCTGGAAACGATGTTCAACTTAGCGGAAGTGACGCTCAATGAAGTAGTCGAGAAGAAGTAACAGCGTTTATTTTCGTAAGAAGCCTTTTTAAAATTCCCAGACACCCCGAGCGCGAGCGCATATCCGCCGACTTCAGGCGGTGCAAAAGCGACGTGTAAGGCGGGTGTAGTCCACTAGGAATTTTAAGAAGGCTTTTGCGTTATGTATCGTCGAGGAGATTCCAAGAAAATGAATTCACCATACTCCGAAGATGCCGTTGCCATCGTAGGATACAGCTACCGCATGCCAGGCGGCATCAGCACCGACGACGATTTCTGGCGGCTGCTCAGCGAACGCGAGATCGTGCAGGAACCCGTAACCAACCGCTACGGCAGAGGCTACCGGCCAATCGGCGACTTCTCTGGCCCAGGGCGGTTTGCCAGTCCCTACGAAGGGCTGATCCGCGAGGATGGAGAAAAGAGCTTCGATCGCAGTCTCTTCGGGATGTCGCACCACGAAATGCTGTCAGCCGATCCGCACGTGCGGATGCTATTGACCTGCACCTATGAGACCTGCGAGCGGGTCGGCTGGGACTTGCAGTCGTTGCGCAACAGCCGCACGGGCGTGTTCATCGGCGCGCAAGTTCCAGCGACGGCCAACTGGCGCCGGCCGCTCGGGGCAACTGAGTTTTCCATCGCCAGCATCAGCGTGGCCATGCTGGCCAACCGCATCTCCTATCACTTCAACTTGATGGGGCCGTCGCTCGCCTGCTGCACGGCTTGTTCCGCTAGCTTGACCGCGTTGCACACGGCGATCAATGCGCTGCACTCCGGCGACTGCGAGCAAGCCTTCCTCGGGTCGGCCAATTACCTCGGATCGGCCCGGCTCAGCACCGGCTTCAATGCGTTGGGTGTGATCAGTTCGGACGGGAAGTGCCACTCCTTCGACGCGGAAGCCAATGGGTACATGCGCTCGGAAGGGGCGTTTGTCTTCGCGCTCAAACCCCTAGCTGCGGCCGAACGGGACGGGGATCCCATCCACGCCGTAGTAGAGGCGACCGCGGTCAATTCGGCCGGTGCCGCCGATGGCAGCGCCGGTCTAGCGCAGGGACGGTACATCACCGCACCTACTCGTCACGCACAGGTAGAATTGATGCGCACCGCCTGTACCCGTGCGGGCCGCACGCCGCAGGAGTTCGACTATATCGAAGCTCATGCTACCGGCACCGTGGTCGGCGACCGCATTGAGGGCAACGCCATCGCCGCAGCGTTCGGCGGCGTCGAGCGCGACGTGCCGCTGCGGGTTTCGGGCGTCAAGAGCAACGTGGGGCACATGGAAGCTGCCGCGTTCAGTTGCGCCTTGCTCAAGGTCGTACTGATGATGCAGCGGCGCACCTTCGCGCCGGTGTCGAAGAACTACCTAGTGCCGAATCCGGAGATCGACTTCGAAAGTTGCCCGATGCAGGTGCAGACCGACTGCGAACCGTTCCCCGACCACCCGGTGGTGATCGGCATCAACTCGTTCGGCTTTGGCGGGTCCAACGGGCACTGCGTGGTGCGCGAATACCGCCCCGAGCAACCCCGGATCTGGTCGGTGCCGCTGGCACCCAAAGCGGGCTTTATGATCCCCCTGTCGGCGCGCACGTCTGGCGCGCTAGAAAAGAGCGCGCAACAGCTAGGGGAAGCGCTCGCTGAGCAGGAGTTGGACCTCTATGCGCTAGCGGGCAATCTCAGCCGCCGCCGCACCCACTTCGCCGCACGTACCTCGTTCGCAGTACGCAACCAACAGGAACTGATTGAGGCACTAAAGGGCTTTGCCGAAGATCCAACTCCCGTCGCCATGGCCGATGAGGGCGAGCGGCGAATCGCGATGGTATTTTCCGGACAGGGCACGCAATGGGCCGGTTGCGGCGGCGTCCTCTACGACGCCGCCCCGGTTTTCCGCCGCGTTATTGATACCATTGAGGAACACTGGCGGGAGCACTCGGATATCTCGTTGCGCGAGGCCTGTTTCTCCGCCCCCCAAGAGGCGCTCAATGAGGTCCAGCTAGCCCAGCCCGTCATCTTCATGATCCAGTGCGCCCTAGTAGAATTGTTCAAGACTTGGGGAGTCTATCCAGACTGCGTCGTCGGCCATAGTTCCGGCGAAGTAGCCGCTGCTTATGCCTGCGGGGCACTGTCCATAGCGGAGGCGACGCATCTAGTTTTCCATCGCGCCACATTGCAGCAGCGCAGGGCCGGTTCTGGTCGCATGCTGGCCATCGGCCTAGACCGGCCGGGTTTGGAGGAACTGCTCGACGCGTTGCAGGTCCCCTTTCGGCCCGAAAACGACCGGGCAACGCAGGTTGAGATCGCCTGCGAGAACGCACCGGCCAGCACCGTCATTTGCGGCAAGGAGACCGATTTACAGCCCATCGTAGAAGAATTGGAGCGGCGCAACCTGCAGAACCGGCTGATTCCGGGCAATATCGCCTTCCACTCCAGCGCCATGGATCCGCTCAAAGACGACGCACTGGCGGCCTTGTCCTTCCTGAACGATTGCAACTTCGATGCCGACGTGTCGATGGTTTCCTCAGTGACCGGTGAGCAAACGGAGCGGCTGGACAGCGCCTACTGGTGGGCGAATATCCGCCAGCCCGTGCGGTTCGCCGGGGCGATGGAAACCATCATGCGGGATTATCGGCCCGATGTCGTCCTCGAAATCGCGCCGCACAGCGCTTTGCAACCCACCATCGCGCAATGTCTGGAAGGCAATACTCAGGAAGCGACCTGCATTCCGACGCTCATGCGCGACACCGATGTCTGCCTCGGCTTCCAAGAAGCCCTCGGAGCACTATTCAGAGCTGGAGTAGAACTAGACTTCGCCGCTCAGTATCCGCGTCCCGAACCGATTGCCCACCTGCTGCCCGGCTATCCGCGCGACGAGCAGGGGGAGGGCGACGAGATGAGCGACGACGAGATGTTCCTCAATCTGGGCGAGTACGCCCACGGCCCACTGATCGGCCATCAGGTCCCGTGCGAACACCTGCTGTTTGAAGCGCGGCTGTCAGAGCGGGACTTTCCCTGGCTGGCAGAGCACCGCGTGCATCACGCCTCGATCATGCCGGCGGCTGGGTACATCGAACTGCTCCTGCAGGCGTTCGAGGGCGTTCCGCTGCATGTCGAAACGCTCGAATTCCTCCAGCCGTGTCCAATCCCCAGGACGCCGGTGCGGCTGCATACCGAGTTGTTTCCGGTCGCCAACGCACCGGACGAATTTACCTTCACCATCTCATCCCGCTCCTACGAGACTGAGGCGCAAAGCGAATTGCACTCCCGCGGCAAGGTGCGGCGGGTGAGCGACGACCACCCAGTAAACGCGCCGCTACGCCTATCAGATATCGACACCACTCCGTTCGAGCCTTACTACTTCGTGGGCGAAAGCGATTTCTACGAGCGCGTGGATGCCAGCCTCGGCGAGACCTTCCAGTACGGTCCTTATTTCCAGAACATCCAGCGCGTTCTAGCCGACAACAGTACGGGCGACTATCTGTTCGACGTCGAGATGGATGAGCAGTTATGGACAACTGGTCGCGCGGAAGGGTACGTCGCCAACCCCGCGTTGCTCGACGGCGGGTTGCAGATCTTCCTCTATCATCTGCTGCGCGCGACGGACATCTTCGCCCTCCCGCGGCGCGCCCAAGGTGTGACATTTCTGCGTCCGCCGACCGGACCGCGTCTCACCTGCCACGTGAAGAAAGACCCAGATTGGGCGGACGTGAACGAACTGGGGCAGTTCACAGAGCGGCGCGGCGAGCGCTCCGGAGGCAGCATCCGTTTCTACGACGGTGACACGGGCGATCTGGTCTTGTGTATTGACGCGTACGTCTCCTTCAATTCCAACCCCCGCTGGAACGACCTGCCGCACAGCAAGCACGTCGTCGCCTGGCAACCCAAGTTCGTCGCCGACGCACAGTCTTTCCTGCATCGCCTGCCGGATGGCGAAATCGAGCCCGCGGCGTTGATCGCCGCCTTTGAGCAGCCCGGCGATGGCGACCGCTATGCCTGCCACGTCGTCGAGTTCGCGGGCGGACACCCCCCTGAGCAAACCATTCTCAATCAATGCCTCGACTACCTCGGGAGCGCCGATGCGCAGACCGAGTTCTGGCTGGTCGGCGATACGCAGGAGCACACCCGCGCCCACTACGACGCCTTCCACAGCCACGATGCCGCCCTGCGCTTTGCCTGTCTTGATCTCGCCACAGAGCAGACACCGGAACTGGATACAGGTCTGCTGCGGTCGCACGCCGCCGAGATTCTCTTGCTCCATGGAGACGCTGCGGAGTTGGGGATGGAGCAATGGCGCTTGCTGCGCCGCCTAGCGGTTCCCGGCGGCCTAGCACTGGTCGCACACGCCAAAGGCGAAGCAATCGAGCCGGACGCCGGCTGGACTATGGTGCATGTCGGCCAGCAAACCACCTTGCTACAGGCACTACAAACCGCCGCGGATGCCTCTCAGCAACTACCCGGCCCCCGCTGGGTAATCGGCGAACCAGACAGCCAGTCGGATCAGTGGCTGGCGCTCCTCGATTCGCCCGAGGTGTCCGCCATTCCCTATGCAGATCTAGCGGACGACCGCATCGGCGCACTTGCCGACTGGCCCGCAGCGACCGACCTGCAGGCCATCGACATCTTCTGCGGCTCTGACCCGCACGACCCGACTGGCGAAAAGCTGGTAGCACGCCTAGTTGCCTTCCTCAAGGCACTGATACCCTTCCGGGTGGCGCAGGCGCGCTGCCCCTGCCGCTTGACCGTGGTAACGCGCCGCGCCGCGTTAGAAGTGGAGGACCCGCGCGCGAGTGCCGTGTGGGGAGCGTTCCGCAGCATAAACCAAGAGATCGCCGCAGACGTAGGTACGGAGGCGCAAATTGATTTCCGACTGGTGGATTTGGGCTCCTCGGAGGACCTACAAACGCTGGCCTGGCTCGGCACCTGCGACTTGCGCGAGCGCGAACTGGCAGTGCGTCACAACCAAGTATGGACGCCGCGACTGATCAGTATCCGGGAGCGGTCGCCGCTCGTACCGGCGGACGAGGAAACCCCGTACCGACTAGTCCTAGACAATCCAGGGCAGATCGGCGGCCTACAGATGAAGACCTACCAACCCGCATCTCTAGGACCGCACGACGTAGAGATCGACGTGGCGGCTGCGGCGCTCAACTTCCGCGACGTCATGGTGACGCTGGGGTTGCTTCCAGCCCTGTCCTACGAACGCTCGGCGCTGGGCCGCACGGTGGGGATGGAGGCCAGCGGGATCGTCCGCCGCGTCGGCAATGCCGTGCGCGCGTGTTGCGTCGGCGATGCCGTGGCCTTTACTCAGGGCGGGTGCATCACCAATCGCGCCGTAGTCAACGAGCACCTAGTGTTCGCCAAACCCGCATCCCTGAGCATGGAGGAGGCCGCTTCAGTACTGTCGGTTTACGTCACCGCGTACTACTCTCTGATTCACCTAGCTCGCCTGCGCAAAGGCCAGCGCGTCCTCATCCACTCGGCCATGGGCGGCGTCGGCCAAGCGGCCATCGCTCTAGCCAAGCACGCGGGAGCGGAGATCTACGCCACGGCTGGCAGCGCGAGCAAGCGCGAGCAACTGCGCGCGCTGGGTGTGCGCACGGCGTTCGATTCGCACAGCTACGACTGGTACGACGAACTAATGGTGGCGACCGGCGGTGAGGGAGTCGATGTGGTACTGAACTCCCTCGCTGGCCGCCACATCACCCTGTGTCTGGAGGCGTTGCGTCCGGGCGGCTGGCACTGCGAGATCGGCAAGGTCGATATCTACTCCGACAACGCGCTCAGCCTGAGTGTCTTCCGCAAGAATCTGCGCTTTGCAGCGATCGACATCGACCGTATGATGAGCGACGACCCGGTGCTGGCGCACGAGCTTTCGCAGGAGTGCATGAACCTGCTGGAGCAGGGTGCCGTGCCGCCGTTGCCGATTACCTCCTTTCCCTACCGTGACTATGCCCAAGCGCTGCGCTTGATGACCACCGGCCAGCACACCGGCAAACTGGTTCTACAGGCACCGAAGAAACCGAGCGATCACTCACTCCCGATTGTCGATCTGCGCCCGTTTCTCGACCCCGACGCGACCTACTTGGTCACCGGCGGGATGGGCGGATTCGGCAAGCTGTTGCTACCCTATCTGGCGTCCGCTGGTGCGCGTCATCTCACCTTGCTGGACCGCGACCCTCAGCGCAGCCGCAGTGCGGACTGGGTCCGGAAAACCAGTGCTCTGTTGTACCTCGCGGAAGAGGAAGAGATAGAGATCGACATCGTCCCAGGCGACGTCGCCGAAGAGGCGGACGTCCGGCGCTGTATCGCCGAGTTGCAGCGACCGCTGAAGGGCGTATTCCACCTCGCGGGCACGTTGGACGATTGCCTACTAACCGACCTGACGAACGAATCGCTGGCCAAGGTATTTGCCCCCAAGGCGCGCGGCGCTCTCAATCTCCATCTGGCAACGGCCGACTGCCCCCTCGACCACTTCGTGCTGTTCTCCTCCATCGCTTCGACATTGGGCAACCCAGGACAGGTCAACTACAGCGCCGCCAACGGGTTTCTGGACGGTCTGGCAGCCTCCCGCCGCCGCCAGGGGCTGCCCGCACTATGCTACAACCTAGCTGCGGTCGCCGAGGCAGGCATGGCCTCGCGCAATCTGCACGTGCTGCGCATAACGCGATCGTCCGGCATGCCGCCGATCAGCGCTGATTTCGCCATTACCAACCTCGATTACGCCATGCGCAGCATGGACGACCGGGATCACCTGATCACCGCCCTGTTCGCCCGCCCACCATTGACGGTTGACTCGCCCGATTACATGCGCACCGGACGCATGCTCAGCAACCCGGACGCATTCGCGGTCGATACCGGTGGCCAACTCACGCTGGACACCGTGGTGGATCAGATCGCCAGCAAGGTCGCCGAGCTGTGCGGTCACGACGAAGGTGGCGTGGAGGAACCCTTGTCCAGCTTCGGACTCACGTCGATCTCGGTCGCCGAACTGGGGGGGTTCATCCGCATGCAGTTCAACTATCAGGTTAGCGCCCTCGAATTGATGACTACGGCCTCCTCGCTGTCGTTGGCTCAGGACATTATCCACGGCAAGAAGGATGTTGAAGAGGACCAAGCCGAGACGGATGCGACCGAACTAGAGACCGACTCCCTTGCCGACCAGCAGCGCGTCCGCCGCGCACCATCGGCTTTCGCCAACACACTCGCAGACCACTTTCCACCGGGGGACGGTGTCGAATTGAGCACCCTCCCTGTGCGCCAACCCTAAAAAGAGGGATAGAGGGAGTTTTGCCATGCCTAATGCTCTTCTGGTGTATCCCGAACATCCACCAACCTACTGGGGGGGAAACTTTGCGCTGGAGATTGTGGGAATAAAGGCGGCCTTTCCACCTCTCGGTCTGCTCACTATCGCCGCGATGTTTCCACCGGAATACGACCTCCGCGTCGTGGATATGAATGTGACTTCCCTAGAGGAGTCGGACTTGGAGTGGGCTGATATGGTGTTTACATCCACCATGATCATTCAGCAAGTCTCTCTGCAGGCGGTTATCGAGCGATGTAATCAGGCTGGCGTTCCCGTGGTGGCCGGGGGACCTCACCCCACCACATTTCACGATGAAATTGAAGGCGTAGATCATTTTGTGCTGGATGAGGTTGAGGAAATCTTTCCAGAATTCCTGCGAGATCTGGCAAGCGGCAAGGCCAAAGCGATTTATCGGGAGCCGCGCAAGCCGGATGTTACCCAGACGCCGGTCCCACGATTTGACCTCATCGATATGAAGAATTACGACATAATGGGCGTGCAGTTCTCGCGCGGGTGTCCATTCGACTGTGAATTCTGCGACATCACCAAGCTCTATGGTCGCGTGCCCCGAACCAAGACCCCTGATCAGATGGTGAACGAGTTTGAATTGCTGTATCGACTGGGCTGGCGAGGCCAAGTTTTCCTAGTTGATGACAACTTCATCGGCAACAAGCGAGATGCAATGAATCTGCTGCCGGTGCTCGCCGATTGGCAAAGGGCACATAGGTATCCCTTTACATTAACCACCGAAGCGAGTGTGAATCTCGCCCGAATGGATGAATTGATGGATGCTATGGTCGAAGCGGGTTTCGATACTGTGTTTCTGGGCATTGAAACCCCCAATCCCAAGGCATTACTCAAGACCAAGAAACCGCAGAATATCAGCAAGCGGGAAGAGAATTATCTCTTCAATGCCGTTCGCAAAATCCAGCAGAAAGGGATGCAAGTTCAGGGAGGATTCATCTTGGGCCTAGATGATGATGATGAGAGTGTGTTTGATGCCCAGATCGAGTTTATCCAAAAGGTGGGCATTCCCGTAGCCCCAATCTATATGTTGACTGCTGTGAAGGGCACGGATATGTACAATCGTCTAAAGTCGGAAAACCGGATTTTGGAGGTTTCCATTGGGGGTAACGCTATGACCCTCAACTTCAAGCCAGAGATGGATCCCAAGATATTGATTGAGGGATATCGACGCGTGACCGCCACGCTCTATGATCCGACGCTCGAGAACTATTTCAAGCGCTGCTTGACGTTGTTTGAGCACCTCAAGCCAGTCCCACATCTGCTGAAACCGAGGAGTAAGAATGCGATTTATGCAGAGCTTATGGGTGTGCGCGGGCGGCTTTCTGCCAGTCAAGTTCCTGCCTACATGAATTTCATCGCCAAAGTGGCCAAGAATCATCCTCAAATGCTCTCGAAAGCGATCCGCCTAGCTGGCTTGGGCTACCACTTTGAAAAAATCACCAGTCAGCAGGATGCTATCTATGGCTTTAAGGAATTCCTGTCAGCCGAGTTGGAGAAGTTCAAACAAGCGCGAGTTCAGGATGGGGAAGAATTCAGGAACCAGAGGCAAGCGTTGTTCACGCGAGTCCATGCGCGTTACGAATCAATACCCAATGAATTTCGCTACAATGAAGATGGAGTTGAGCATGCTTTGGCGACCTTCCGATTCGCTGTGAATGCACAGGCAGAACACTTAGCGGCGATGTAACAAATAAATCTGAATTTGCACGATTTTAAGGAAAGGAAACATGATCGAAAAAACCGTTGCCGACACCGCGGTGGCCCCGCTTGTTGGATCTTTGCCACCGCACTGCCAGAGAGACGTCGATACTCTGCGCCGATTCGTCCATACAGCGATCAGTCAAGGATCGCCGGCCGATCCAGTGTCCCCGGCTGATTTTCGCGAGGTTTTGCTGACCGGGGTAACCGGATTCATCGGTCGTTTCCTCCTGCGCGACCTTTTGCAGCAGAATGCCGATCTGGTAGTGCACTGCGTCATCCGGGCCGACCATGCAGAACACGGGTTCGAGCGCCTGCGCGATGCTCTGCAGCAGGCTGAAATCTGGGACGAGGAATTCACGCCGCGCATCCGCATAGTAGTCGGCGACATCGGCCAAGCCCGATTTGGTCTGAGCGATGCGGATTTCAACGATCTCTGTCAGCGGATCGACGCAGTCTATCATCTAGCTGCCGATATAAGTCTCGCTGCTTCCTATATCGCCATACGCAAGCTCAATACACTCAGCCTGCACAACGTGCTCGAATTGTGTTTGCGCAAGCGCTTCAAGCACCTGTTCTATGCCTCGACCATGGCAGTGTTTCCGCAGTACTTTTTTGCCTTCGCCCGCGAATTCAAGCACTGTGGCATCGACCACCAGGCGCAGCCGGACCTCGCCAGCATGAAGAAAACGTTCCCGCTCGGTTTGCTTGGCTACCCATGGAGCAAACTGACATCTGAACAGGTCCTGCTGTTTGCCCAACAAGCCGGTATGCCATTGGCGATTTTCCGACTGCCGCAAACGGCTGTATCTACTACGGGACATATCCAACTGAACGATCTTACCATGCAAATTCTAGCGGCGGTGCTCGATTGTGAATCCATGCCGGAAGGATTCACATTTCGCTACAACCACGAGGCGGTCGATACATTGAGTCAAGCCTGTACGGCCATTTCCCTGAATCCCGCACGGCGTTTCACAATCTACCACTGCTGCAAACCGCAGCTCGATTACTACGAACTCGAGCTCGCCGATTTCGGAGTCTATTTTCCCGCAATCCCCTACGATTCCTTCAAGCGCGCCTGCCAAGCTCGCGGCGAAAATTCACCACTGCACGGACGCTGGGCGGTGCTCGATCACTTTGGGAAATACTGGTTCAGCAAGGAAAAACCGGATGGCAAGCTGCCCATTTGCGACCGGGCCTTCCGCGAGGACTGTCCGCACCCGATCAAGTGGGCGGGCGTGTTGACCAAGCTTAAGCGCTCCTACCAACTGGGTCAGGATAATCAGCAACACTGGCCGTATCCCGCATCGCACGGCCAGCTGGACTTCGACCGCCTGATTGCGCGGGCAGAACACTATGCTAAGGAATACAACGTCTCTTTCGAACAGACCTACCCCACGTGGATGCGCCAAAACCTACAGCAATTAGTTCAGGCTTTTCAAACGTCCGATGCCAAACTATTGGAGAATAAGATCGTTGATATCGTCTTCGACCTGACCCGTCTCTTGATTATCAACGCTGGGTTTGCCCGCGAACGGCAGCGGTATCCGGAGATCGAACGGGAGAAAATTGCCCGCCCTGTCTTCATTGTCGGGATCAACCGCACTGGCACGACTTACCTGCACCGCCTCATGTCCCGCGACCAACGGTTTTGGGCATTGCAGGGCTACGAGTACACTGCGCCACGCCTGTCAAAGAGTGAATATGCCACGATAGGTTGTACCCCGGACGACCCCCGTCGGGCGTGGGTCGAGGATCTGCTCAACTCTTCGGATGCCCTCGAGCTTTTCGAGGGGGTTCACGATTTCGACGTGGACGAACCGTCGGAGGATTTCCCGATCCTGAGTATGGCCTTCGGGTCGTGGACCCTTATCGTTCGATTCCGCATTCCGGAATTCGGACATTGGCTGGCCGCCACCGGTTCGCAGCATGCCTACGCCCACCACCGCCGAACCATGCAGAATATTACTTGGCAGCACCGGCAGCGTCAGCCTGAACACCAAGCGCAGTGGCTGTTCAAGATGCCCTTTCACCTCATGGAGCTGGAGACCCTCGTCGAAACCTACCCCGATGCCCTTTTCATCCAAACCCATCGCGAACCTACGCAATTTATGGGGTCCTGGAATAGCTTCGTAGAACGAACGCACTCGATTATCTACGAGCCACAGCCGCGAGAAACCTTCGGTGCCGAGCAGTTGGCTTTAATGAGCGGCATGATGGATAGAGCCGTGCATTTCCGGGAAACCCATCCCGAACTGGAGCACCGCTGGATGGACGTGAACTACGTCGATCTGATCGAGGATCCGTTTGGTGTGGTTCGCAGCATCTATAAACACTTTGGCTGGACCTTGGAACAAGCAGCTATCGACGCCATGGAAGACTGGCAGGAGCGGCAGGCACAGCAACGCCGACAGGAGAAGCAGCACCGCTACGACCTGAGCGACTACAGCCTCACCCCAGAGAAAGTCAATGCCGCATTCGCACGCTATCGGAACTTCATCACCGACCGCGGTATTCGGTCATCCCGTTCCTGAACAACGGCGAGCGGCGGGCGCGTCACGATTTCAGCCTCTTAAAAATGCACTCGGGGATGCTCTTGATCACGAGCATGATCCAGCGCCAAAAAAACGGCGTGTAGAGCACGTCTTTCTTTTGCCGATATGCGCGCACAATGTCCGCGGCCACCCGTTCTGGTGGAGCGACCAAAAACAACCCCTCTAGCCCCTCCGTCATAGGCGTATCGACAAACCCAGGCTTGACGGTCAGGACATGCACAGATGTCGCGGCCAGCCGATTGCGCAGCCCTTGCAAGAAAATCGACAGCCCCCCTTTAGCCGACCCATACGCATAGTTGCCCTGGCGGCCCCGGTCGCCAGCCACAGACGAAATGGCGATGATGCCAGTCGGCGTGTCCCTTTCCTGCAGATAATTGGCCAAATGCGCCAGCGCGATGGCCGCGCCGGTGAAATTGGCGTTGAGGATGTGAGCTAGCGCATCCGTATCGCGCTGCGCGGCGCGTTCGTCGCCGAGATAGCCAAAGGCGAGGACGACCAAGTCGAAGGGACCGCCGCGCTCGTGTACCTGCTGCGGCAAGCGCGCCAACGCCCCAAAGTCCAAGGCATCAAACTCGAACAGCTCCACCTCGCACGAGTTTCTGAGCCGCAAGTCAGCAGCAAACGGCTCCAGTTCGCTACACCTGCGGGCGGCCAGCGCAAAGTCGTACCCGTCGAGGCGCTCGACGATGGCTTGGGCAATCGCCGACTTCGCCCCCAAAACCAAGGCCCTCACGTAATCCCCAAGCGGTCAGACAGACAGGAGCGGAAGCGGCACTCGGGATCGTACTTGCGCTTGACCGCTTTGAATTGTCTTAGTTGCGGATACATGGCGGCGAAATCCTCCCTTTCCAAAATGGCGTCCTTGGCCAGATAGACGCGGCCTTTGGCCTCGACGATGGTCTTGTTCAGTTCACGCAAGAAGGTAATCGTCCCAGAGTCGCGCAAGGGAATGTCCAGCGCGAGGGTATAACCCGCGATGGGAAAAGAAAGCAAGCCCTCGCTCGGCGGCCCAAACGTCTTGAGCACGGCCAAGGGCGAAGCCACACGCTGGCGGGCAATGCGCCCGAGCAAGTCGGCGATCACCTCCGCGCCATCGGCATAGGGCACGGCGATCTGGTACTGCAAAAAGCCCCGGCGGCCATACAAGCGGTTCCAGTCGCGGATGGCGTCGAGCGGATAGAAGTACGGATCGTAGTGGACCAGCGCATTGGTCTCGCAACGCACTTGGCGATGGTAGTAGAGCGCGTTAAACACTTTCAGCGACTTGGCATTGAGCACGCCACCGGGCAAGAAAAACGGCACGGCCCAGCGGCCATCGCCGTGAATGGCAAAGGGCGGCTTGCCCTTGAGCTCGCGCGCGTCGGCATGTTCCCCCAGCAGCACGTGACCGCGCCCTAGCTTCCGACCCGTTTGCAGCCCGTCGATCCACGCGACCGAATAGGTGTACTCATGCTGCGTCTCCGTGCAGACGCGGCACGTCTCAGCCCAATTCGCCGTCTTAATCGCGCGCTGCCGAATGTACGCCGACGGCACCTTTTTCAGCCGCAGCGTCGCCGCATAGATAAATCCCGTCAAGCCCATGCCGCCGAGCGTGGCCCAAAACAAATCCGCGCACTCATTGCGCGAGCAGCGCACCAGCGAGCCATCGGCCAACACCATGTCCAGCGATTCGACAAAGGCGGCGATGGAACCTTCAGCGTGGTGGTTTTTGCCGTGCACATCCGCGGCAATGCAGCCGCCGAGCGTGGGGAACTTAGTCCCCGGCGTAACGGGCGGAAAAAAACCCTTGGGCAGGGCAAAGCGGATGATCTCCGCGAAGGTAATACCGGCTTGCGCGCGCAACAGCCCGCACTGCGGATCGAAGTCAAGCAGATGCTTGAGCGGCAGCGTGGAGACGACGCGCTCATACAGGCAGGCGTCGCCGTACGAGCGGCAATTGCCCTGGGGCAAAATCGGGGTCGCAGCGGCGCGACCGAGGTCGCTTAGGTAGCGCGCGCGCTGAACCGAGGCGGCGACGAGCGGGTACAGCCCCCAGCCGCTAGTGGCGTTTTTTTTGTCCAATGGGGCTTTATTGCATGAAGGTAGCGGTGGGGTCGTATGCAAAGTCAACCCCACAAAGGCGGACGCCTTCTACCCAAGGGAAGATAGCTGCATTTCCTCGGCGTCTTCATCTTCTTTGGATACGATGTCAATCTGCACCACGGCGTCCAATGCTTCGGCGACCTTCTTCAGGGTCCTGATCGAACAATTCCCTTGGTTTTCCAACCGGCTAATCACCGGAGTACTAGTGTCTAGCCTCGCGGCCAATTGCGCTTGCGTCAGGCCTCGGTGCTTCCGCAGTTGGGCGATTTTGACCGCCAGCCGCAGTTCATCAAGCCCTTGGTTGAACGATTCTGCAACCTCTGGATCGTTCAACTGTTCTTCGAGAAATACCTGAACACTGGTCTTTTGGCGCGCCATGAGATTAGCCCTCTTTTCTTTTTCGGTCCGCATTCATTCGTTCCATCGCAATCCGAATTTCTCTTTGCGGAAGTTTCTGGCTTCGTTTTTCAAAGGCATGCAATAAGACAAAAACCCGATTCGCATCGCCATAGTACAATACGCGATATTGATTCTTGCCGTCTCGCACTCGTAGCTCTCTTAACCGTCCCTCGACTTGGCTCGAATAAGGAAAGGGCAGGTCAATACCAAACTCCGAAAGAATCTGAATTCTCTGCAAGACCTTTCCTCTCGGCTTGGGTCGAAGCGAAAGTAGAAAGTCCCTGACCGGCTTTTGTTCGTTTTGGTTTTGATAAAATTCAACAGAATACATACGAGAAGACCTATAATAGCTGTCTCACTTTAGCAAGACAAGAGAAATAGAGGGGTGCCCGCGCACAGACGCCGTATTAGGCTTGCTTGTAGTTCCCCCAAATTGACCTATCTTCTCAAGGATGTTCAACGCTGAAATCCGAGTGTGTTCATGCAGGTAACGCTTGCGCCGCAGACCATAGAAGCCCTTGTCCACGGCGAATGCGCCGATGTGTTCTCGGCCTTGGGTATGCACCCTTTAGACGAGGGATGCGTCGTGCGCGCGTTCTTGCCCGATGCAGCGAGCGTGCGAGTCGTCGAGCAGGACGGACAAAACGCGAGCTTTCCAGCGGCCAAAATTCATGCCGACGGACTGTTTGAGGCGCGGATCACCGGTCGCAGTACACCCTTCGCGTATCATCTGGAAATAACCGACGCGCAGGGCGAGATCCGCTACTGCCGCGATCCGTACTCGTTCTGGCCGCAACTCGCGCCCCACGACCAATACCTCTTCAACGAAGGAACGCTCTACCGCGCCTACGAGATGCTGGGGGCGCATCCGCGCTGCATCGACCGGACCGAGGGCACGTATTTCGCAGTGTGGGCACCGAGTGCCCGCCGAGTCAGCGTGGTTGGCGATTTCAACGGCTGGGACGGCCGGCGGCACTGCATGCGCTCGCTGGGCGCTTCCGGAGTCTGGGAACTGTTCATCCCGGAGGTGGGCGCGGGCGCGCTCTACAAGTACGAAATCCTCAGCCGCGACGACGACGTGCTGCTCAAGAGCGATCCCTTTGCCTTTGCAACCGAGCCGCCGCCCCGCACCGCTTCCGCAGTCTGCCAAGGCGATGCGTTCGCCTGGAGCGACGACGCGTGGATGGCCGCGCGACGGGAGCGCAACTGGGTGGAAGCTCCCCTCGCTATCTACGAGGTACATCTCGGCTCGTGGCGTCGCAACGGCGATGACTATCTCGACTATCGCACGCTAGCGCACCAATTGGTCCCCCACGTGGTCGAACTGGGCTTTACCCATATCGAGCTAATGCCAGTAGCCGAGCATCCCTTCGACGGCTCGTGGGGGTATCAAGGGACTGGGTATTTCGCCCCGAGCGCGCGCTTTGGCACGCCCGAGGATTTTGCCTATTTCATCGACTACTGCCATCGCCACGAAATCGGCGTGATTCTCGACTGGGTGCCCGCGCACTTTCCCAGCGACGCCCACGGCTTGGCCCAGTTCGACGGCACCAGCCTCTACGAGCACCGCGACCCGCGCCAAGGGCAGCATCCCGATTGGCAAACCTGCATATTCAACTATGGCCGCGCCGAAGTCCGCTCCTTTCTCATTTCCAACGCCCTTTTTTGGCTCGAACGCTTTCACCTCGACGGCCTGCGGGTCGATGCCGTGGCCTCCATGCTCTACCTCGACTACTCGCGCCTAGAAGGGGAATGGGTACCCAACGCCTATGGTGGGCGCGAAAACCTCGAAGCCATCGACTTCCTCAAACAGCTCAATACGACCGTCGGCGAGCACTATCCCGGCACCTTGATGATCGCCGAAGAGTCGACTGCTTGGCCGGATGTTTCCCGACCTACCGACACTGGCGGCCTCGGCTTTGGCTTCAAGTGGAACATGGGCTGGATGAACGATGTGCTGCGCTACATGCAGCGCGATCCCATCCACCGCCGCCACCACCAATCCGACCTGACCTTTGGCATGATCTACGCCTATGCCGAAAACTTCGTCTTGCCGCTGTCGCACGACGAGGTGGTACACGGCAAGCGTTCGCTCTTGAGCAAGATGCCCGGCGACGCTTGGCAGCAACTGGCCAACTTGCGCTTGCTCTACGGCTTTATGTACGGACACCCGGGCAAGAAGCTGCTCTTTATGGGGGCCGAGCTGGCGCAATGGGAAGAGTGGGACCACCAACGCGAACTGCACTGGCACCTGCTCGACGACGAGTCCCATCGCGGCGTATATCGCTGGCTCTGCGATCTCAACCAGCTCTACCGCCGCTGCGCGGCCCTGCACCGCACCGATGCGTCTCCCGCTGGTTTTGAGTGGATTGACTGTGCTGACGCGGCACAGAGCATCGCAGCTTTTGTGCGCCGCGCCAAAGGCGAAAAACCCCTGATCTTCGCGTGCAATTTCACCCCAGTTCCCCGAGAGGATTACCAACTCGGGCTGCCAGCCGCCGGACCGTACCGCGAGGTGCTCAACAGCGACGCCGAAATCTACGGCGGCAGCGGCGTGGGCCACGGCGGCTGGGTGCATACCGAGAAAGTCGCCTGCCACGGCCGGCCGCATTCGGCGCGGTTGCGCCTGCCGCCCCTGGGCGTGTTAGTTCTAGAGCCGAAGTAGAGCAATGCTAATTTGCCATGCTTGAGATACTTTCACACGTCGCCAGCGAACTACGACGGCTCGGCAAACAGCGCCTCGCACTGATCGGCGGCGGAGTCTTGGCGAGTGCGTTTCTAGTCGCCCTGCTGGCACCGCTGCTGGCACCATACGATCCACTGGCGCAAAACCTCTACGCGCGCTTGCAGCCGCCGTCGGTGAGCCATTGGCTGGGAACGGATGACTTTGGCCGCGACATCTTCAGCCGCATCGTGTACGGCGCTCGCATCTCATTGCGAATCGGATTGGTCGCCATCGCACTGGCCGCTTCCACCGGCACCTTGCTCGGCCTCGTGGCCGGGTATCGCGGCGGGGTCGCCGACATGCTCATCATGCGGCTGATGGACCTGATGCTGGCCTTCCCCAGCATCCTATTGGCCATTGCCATCGTCGCCGTCATCGGGCCGGGCATCGACAATGCCATTCTCGCCGTCAGCATCGTGTTGGTGCCGCAGTTTGCCCGCCTCATGCGCTCCTCGGTGTTGACCGTGCGCGAGGCCACGTACGTCGAGGCCGCACGCGCGCTGGGAGCGAGCGAATCGCGGCTACTGTTCTACAGCATCTTGCCCAACTGCACAGTCCCGCTCATCGTGCAAGCCACGCTTAGCTTGGGCACGGCCATCCTCGACGCGGCCGGGTTGAGCTTTTTGGGATTGGGAGCCCAGCCGCCAACTCCCGAGTGGGGAGCCATGCTATCCGGCGGGCGCGAACTGCTCTTGCAAGCGCCGTGGGTCATGGCCTTTCCCGGACTGGCCATCTTCGTGGTCGTCCTCGCACTAAACCTCTTTGGCGACGGGCTTAGAGACGCCTTGGATCCAAAAATTACCTAATGGGGAGTTGAAAACTATGAAAAATACCCTCCCCCTGCTCTGCGCCTTCGCACTATCAGTGGGCGGCTGCGCGGGTCTGCGAGGCCATAAAGCACCCGCCGAGCCGCCGGGGCCCGACCAAGCCATGCAGTACTTCGTCAAGGCCAAGGTCTTTGAAGCTCAACACAACTACCTCGGCGCAATAGTCGCCCTGCGCAACGCGGCCGATCTCGACTCGACTTCGCCTACCATCTACGCCCGCCTCGCTTATAATTACCAGCGCATCGACGACCCCCACATGGCCGTCCATTTTGCCCTCAAGGGCTTGGCATTGGACGGAAGTCAGGTGGGGTTGCGCCGCCTGCTGATTCGCATCTTGGAGAGCGAAGGCGAGCGCGAGGATGCCATCGACCACATTGAAGAGTTGCTGCGCTACGAGCCAGATAATTGGCCGCTCTACCGCCACTTGGCCTACCTCTACTTTGAAACGGGCCAACCCGAGCGCGTCGCTCCGCTCTTCAAGGAGGTGCTCGCCCAAGAGCACATACCACCAGAGGTCAAGGTAGATATAGCTGGCATTTTTTCGCGCATCAACCAGCAAAAAGAGGCCGAGCGCATCTATCGCCGCGTGCTCGCGGCCGACCCTATGGTCGAGGACGCTTGGCTGGGTCTGGCTGAGCTCAAGCTGTCACAGGGACATCGCCACGAGGCCATTGCCATCTACCGCGAGGCCGCCGGCCACCTGCCCGATAGTAGCATCCCCTACCACTTGGCGCGGCTGATGGTCACCGAGCACGACCTAGAGGACATCCTCGCCGAAGAGGGTGCCGAAGTGCTCTATCACTTGGGAGTAGCCCTGTCCGAGGCCGGCGAGTACGACCAAGCGACGTTGGTCTTTAAGCGCATCGTCGAGATGCAGCCCCAAACGGTCGAGCAGTGGACCGACCTAGCGCGCTATTACATCTACTTGGAGGACTACGACTCAGCCACCGCCGTCCTCAGCCAAGCGGCAGAGGCCATGCCCGACAGCAGCGAGATCTACCTGTACTGGGGGACGGCCCTCGAAAGCACCGAGCGCTATGACGAGGCCATCGCCGTGTACCAGCGCGGCCTTGAGCGCCTGCCCGACGCGGTTGAGATATATCTGTACTGGGGACTGGCGCTAGAGCAACAAGACGCTTGGGCAGAGGCGATAGAAGTCTATAGCCAAGCCCTTGCAGCATCCCCAGGCCACGCCGCACTGTACGTGCGGTGGGGCATCAGCCTCGGGCGGCAGGGACAGTGGGAAGACGCGCTGGCCCAATACGAAACAGCGGCCTCACTCGACCCTGCGTATAGCCCAACCTTTTTGCACTGGGGCATCGCGTTAGAGGAACTAGAGCACTGGGAAGCGGCCCTTGAGAAGCTGAATCAGGCCGTTGCCCTCGCCAACGACAAGAGCCGCGTGCTCTTTTACCTTGGAGCCTGCTACGAACAGGCTTCGCGCAAACTGGGCCGCGACGAGTACTTCGACCGCGCCATAGAGACCTTCCAACGCCTGTTGGAGATCGAGCCAAACGATGCGTACGCCCTCAACTACCTCGGCTATATGTATGCGGACAAGGGCGTGCGGCTGACAGAAGCAGTCGCGCTCTTGGAGAAGGCGATCGCGCTCGAACCGGACAACAGCGCGTTCCTCGACAGCATCGGCTGGGCCTATTTCCGCCTCGGTGAGCTAGTACAGGCCGAACAATACCTGCAACAAGCCTTGGAGCAAATGGACGAGGGCGATCCCGAGGAGCAGGCCGTGATCTTCGACCACGCCGGCGACATTGCCAGTGCCCTCGGCAAAATGGACGAGGCGCGCGCACATTGGCAAAAGGTGCTGGAACTCGCGCCGGACAACGAAGAGGTCCAGCGCAAGCTGCTGCCGTGATGCATACTCCGCGCTCGGGGCATCCCCGAAATTTCCAGACAGCTTACAAATGGGTTGCGCTCTGCGCCCTAACGCTAGCTTGCGCACCGCCGCTGGTGGTGCGAGAGGGTTGGGATGCAAACCAAGGACCGGCTGCCCTGCTCGCCGCTTCGACGTCCCTCGCCCAGTTCGCAGATCTGACGGCAGAAGCGGCCATTGAACTGCGGCGCGGCGAGATGCGCGATCGGGGGACGGCCCTCGTGCAGCTAGTCAATCCAGATCTCTTCCGCGTCGAGGTGCGCGGCCCTTTCTTTACGCACATCTTTACCGCTCTCCTCGAAGGCGACAGCCTAACCGTGTACGGCCGGGGTATGGACCACCCCTTAAAGGGATCAGTGCATGGCCGACTGCTAACCACGTTGACCGGACTAGATTTGGGATCCTGCGACCTGCGCTACGCCTTGCTCGGCTTCGTCGAGCCAGGTTCCATCGTCAAGCCGATCGAATATCCGCAGGCCGACCACGCGGTGGTTGCGCTCGCGGGCGGGCGGCAGGCGTGGCTAGACCTGCGCCGGGGCTTGGTGTTGCGCGAGAGCATCCCCCTGCCCGAGGGCGAAGTCCTACTCCGCGAGCTAAAAGAATACCGGCGGGAGCAAGCGCTCTATCTGCCGCGCCGGGTAGAAATTCGTCAGCGCGATATCCTGCTGGCGTTGTCCTATAAAAACTACGCCTTCAACCGCGGCCTAGATGCCGAACAGTTGCGACGGGGTATGCCTTGAAACGGGGTGTGGTGACATAAGGATAGAGGAGGCCTCCCTCTTAGCAGCCAAACGGAGCAAAAGACAAGTGGACCTTAGCTTGAGACATTTGCTGATTGCTTGCTGCATTGCCCTCTGTGCAGTCTCCACGCTTGGAGCTCAAGCATTTCTCTGCGGCGGACACGCGGCGGACGAGCCGCTGTCCGCCGCCAAAATCGCCAGCGATGTGCGGCTACCCGTGCTGTCTGCGAGAGGTTCAATCTACGTCCTGGCAGTCTTCGCCCGTTTCGCCGATGAAGAACCTACACCCGTGCCCGCGTGGGCTGACCAGCTCTTTGACCCCGAGCGCGAGGGGAGCTTTGCCCACTTCTATCACGCGATGTCCTTCGGTCAACTCGCAATCGCCGGCGAGGTTCTGCCGCAACGCTTGGCCGCCGCACAAGCAGCATCCGCCTATTTGGCCGACGCCCCGGGCCAGCGCGGTCGCTACGGAGATTTCGCGCGCGAAATCCTCGCCCAAGTCGATGCCCAAATCGACTTGGCGCGCTTTGACAACGACGGCCCCGACGGCGTCCCTAACTCCGGCGACGACGACGGCTGGGTCGATTATATCTTCATCAACATGCAGTCGGTGCCCAACGGCTTTTTGTTTGGCTCGGCGACGGGGTTGGTGAGCTTGGGCTTGGAAGAAAAACCTTTTGTATCCCGGGCACTTGGCCCCGACGGCAGCCCCATCCGCGTCAGCGGTCTGCCGTCGCAGGGAGCGATTCAAGAGACCGGCAACTTCGCCCAGACCGTGGGGGTGATGGCCCATGAGTTTGGGCACAGCCTAGGACTACCCGATTTTTTCGACACCTCCTTCCTCAAAAACCCCACCCAAAATCCGGCCGAGGACAGCGCCGGCATTGGCCGCTGGGGCTTAATGGGCTGGGGAGCGCATGGCTGGGATGGCATGAGCGGTCCAGCAGCCTTCAGCGCCCGCAGTCTAGAGCAATTGGGTTGGATCGGCGCGAAAAACGAGCGGCTGATCTTGGTCGAGCGCGACAGTTGGGATCTGCGGGTGCGCGATTTGTACTCCGGCGGCGCGATATACAAAATTCCGTTGCGCGCCGAGACGCCGAATAACAATACCCTGTGGACGGAGTATTTGCTGCTGGAATATCGCGGGCGGGAAAACTACTACTACCACCGAGGCGAACCTGCCTCTGGGCTGCTGGTCTGGCACGTCCGGCCCCAAGTCTTCGACAATGACGACGAACGCCGCAAACACCTGGACCTAGTTGCAGCCGACGGGCAATACGCCGACGCCGGCTTTCCCCTAGGCCAGACGGCCAACCCCTTCGCCGGCCGCGACAATCTCGACTTCTGGGCACACGACGCTTCTTACGCCCGTGCCCGGGGCGGCAATCTCGGCGACGCGAGCGATCTATTCGATGGAGTGCGCTATCGCCGTCTCGCCGTCGAGACCAATCCCTCGACACTGGCCACGCCGACGCTCAGCCAAGCGACCACGGGCCTAGCCCTGCAAAATATGCGTCCGGACGGCGACGGATTGGCGCTAGATGTGGTGATGCCGCGCTGGGGAGGGGTATTGCGCGAGGAAGTGCACTGGGCGGGTGAGGTGCTGATTGATGGCGATCTGACGGTTGCGCCCGCCGGCCGACTCGTGGTTTTCCGCAATACCCAGATCAGGGTGGCCGGATCGGACCGCCTGCAGATGGGGTTGGATCCAGAACGGACCGAGATTCACGTACACGGCGACTTCGTCATCCGCTCGGCCGCAATCTCGCAGATAGCCAATACCCTGCACGTCCACCCCGATACCACGCGCTTTCTGGCCGCGATCCCGGGAGAGCAATGGGCCGGGATTTTTATCGCGCCAAGCCCGACTAGCGAACTGACCTTTCCCATAGGCAGCTACGAGATTGTTGACGCAGTGCGCGGCCTAGTGGTTGAGGGGGTGCCTGCGGCGGAAAATTTGGTCATTCACGGCTTTCTCTCCGCCCAAGCCGAAGAAGCCGCTCGCCGCGACACCTTTGCGCCAGGAGTGCGAATCCCACTGGCCTTGAAGGTCGAAAATCACTCGCCACTCACCTTTCTCGCCAATGTGCGCACTTTTATCGAGTGGAATAACCCGCTGCTGCATCCATCCAGCGGTGCTGGCCGTTCGCGCACTGTTTCCTTTCCCCCAGGCCAAAAGAACGTCTTCTTCTTCGGCCCAGACCCGATACTGATTGAAGAGGCTACGGCCGGAACGGAAGTGGAGTTTACAGTACACATCGAAAAAGACGGCGTCCCGATATGGTGGGATACCTTTGCGATCGTCGTGGCTGACGCACCGACCGCCTTGCCGGACAACTTCGCACTGTTGCGCAATTTCCCCAATCCCTTCAACGCAGAGACGCAAATCGTCTATCGCTTACCGCAAGAGGCGCGGGTGCGGCTGACTGTATTCAACGCCATCGGCCAGCCAGTGCGCCAATTAGTCAACGCTACGCAGGCGGCGGGGACGCACCGGGTAACCTGGGATGGCCAAGACGACCGGGGTAGCCCTGTGGCAACGGGTATTTATTTCTATCGGTTCGCCGCTGGCCCCTTCCATCAAGTGCGGCCGATGGTTCTACTCAAATAGCACTGAATCGTTTGACAGTTTTAGGCCCTCATGCGTACTTAGAAGAGGGTATTCCAATCATACATTTCGGGGAGGAAATTACATGAGCAAACTCAGAGTAGGCATGATCGGCGGCGGCGGCCCTGATTCCTTTTTCGGCATGGTCCACAACCGCGCCATCGCGCTCGATGCCAGCCGCGAATTGGTCGCTGGCGCACTGCGCTCCAACCCAGAGGCGGCCATGCGCGCGGCCGACGACTACGGCATCGAGGGCTATCCCACCTATCAGGCGCTGTTAGAGGCGGTGCAAAACGGCGAGCAAGCCCTCGATTACGTCACCATCGTCACGCCCAACTTCGCCCACTACGAGCCAGCCAAAGCCTTTTTGCAGGCCGGCATCCCAGTGCTCTGCGAAAAGCCCATCACCATGACGGTTGCCGAAGCCGAAAATTTGGCCCAAATCGTCGAGCGCGAGCAGGTGCCCTTTGTGCTGGCCCATACCTACACGGGCCACCCCATGATGATGCTGGCCAAGGAAATGATCCACAGCGGCCAGATCGGCCAAGTCCGCAAGGTGGTTTCCTGGTACAATCAGGGCTGGCTGGCCACGGCCCTCGAACAGACCGGCCAGCAGCAGGCGTCCTGGCGCACCGATCCCGCGCGCACGGGCATTTCCAATTGCGGGGGCGACATTGGCACGCACGCCTTTATCGCCGCGACTTGGGCAACCGGGCTGGCTGTCGAGCGGGTCTCGGCACGGCTCAACACCTTTGTCGAAGGCCGCGTACTCGACGACGACTTCAACGTAATCGGCGAACTGGAAAACGGCGGCACCGCGCTGATCACGGCCACTCAGATCGCGGTTGGCTACCGCAACGACAACGGCTTCCGCGTCTTCGGTACCAAAGGCTCCATCGAATGGCATCAGGAGCGGGCCGAATGCCTGCTGGTGCGCCACGGCGATGGCCGCGACATTACCTACTGGACTGGCGCTGAATTCGACCTGCCCGCGTCGGTCGCCTCGTACTTGCGGGTCCCCTCGGGACACCACGAGGACTTCTTCCCAGCCCTCGCCAACCTCCACACCACCATCGAGCGACTCATCCGCGCGCGTCGTGGCGAACAAGATGTGCCCGCGGCCTTTCCGCATCCGGGCGTGGAAGAGGGCGTAGCAGGTATGAAATTCGTCGCAGCCGCCGTAGAATCGTCCAACAACAGCGGCGCGTGGACGCAGGTCTAACGCATCGCTTTTTGAAACTATGTAGGCTCTAGGTGAGTTCTAATAGATAGAACTCCATAAACCCTTTTCAGGAGAATTTTCCATGAAACTGTTTTACGCTGTCTGCGTTGGGGCCGTCTTGTTCGCCGCCTGTGCAGACCGAGACCCCCTATCCTCGACCGCGGACAGAGCAGGTAAGCCGGTGGTCTCTACTGAGCCAGTTGCTGGCTTGCCTGAACCGCGCGAGCCAGCGGACTTCACAGTGCGGATCGAAAACATCGGTACGCTCCTCGCGCCCGGTGCATGGGTCGTGCAGCGCGGGGGAACGCCCCTGTTCATCGACGGCCAGCCCGACCGCGGCGCGGGACTCGAAGCCCTCGCCGAAGACGGCAATCCAGCGGAACTGGCGACGAGCCTCTCCAGAAACAGCGGTGTCTTCACCACGCCAGTGGGAGCCGACGGCCCTGGTCCGCTGACGCCAGACAACGCCTATGAGTTCAGCTTCACGGCCCGGCCGGGCGACCGGCTGTCTTTTGCCACCATGTACGTGCAGTCCAACGACCTTTTCCTAGCACCCAATGACACCGGCATTGGGCTGTTCACCAGCGGCGGCCAGCCGATAAGCGACGACGTCACCACTCTGATCGGGCTGTGGGACGCCGGTACGGAAGTCAACGAGGAGCCGGGCGTGGGTGAAAACCAAGCGCCGCGGCAGGCTGGTCCCAACACCGGTGCAGATGAAGGCGGTGCGGTGCGCTTAGTGGACGACGGATACACCTATCCGGCCGTAGCTGAGATGGTGATTGTCACCATCACCTCCGAAGGCGGCGTACCCCTTAGCGACATGGACGATGACGGAAGCATGGACGATGACGGAAGCGTAGACGATGACGGAAGCGTGGACGATGACGGAAGCATGGACGACGGAAGCATGGACGATGACGGAAGCATGGACGATGGGCTCGATGTTGTGATAACCCCCGATGTCCTTATCCTGACCAATGCGCTGATAGGCTACTTTCAGGACGCCCTCTTGGTCGCGCTCATCTCGGATGAGACGACGATTCCCGGAGCCAGCGGTGGCACGTTGACCATCGCGGGCAACGAGTGGGTGTTAACGGATTATTCGCCAGACGGAACGCTGGTGCTCAACGGCACTCTGAACGTGGGCGAAGATCAGTTCCCGCGCATTCCCGTGACTGGTGAGATAACCGCTTCTGGTGCGTTCAATGGTACGGTATCGTTAGACCTTCTGGTCGATGTGTCTGGAACTGAGCCATCTGTGACCGGCACCATTACCGTTGGGGTACCTTACGACATCGCTGATATTATCGCGGCGGCTGAGGACGGCGGCATGGACGGCGAGGGGGATGCCGACGGCGAGGGTGATGCCGACGGAGATGTTGAGACCGACGGCGAGGGGGATGCCGACGGCGATGCCGATGGTGATGCCGATGGCGAGGGCGATGCCGACGGAGACGGTGATGGCGAGGGCGATGCCGACGGCGAGGGGGATGCCGACGGAGACGACATCCCTGAAGGGCCCATCACTTCCGCGCGGACCTTATCTTCCGATCCGGCTGCTGGCTCGGCAGAATCGCGCACTCCAGCACAATTCACCATGCGGATCGAAAACCTCGGCACCGTCCTCGCGCCCGGCGCGTGGGTCGCCCAGCGCGGCGGAACCCCTTTCTTCACCGACGGCCAGCCCGATCGCGGCGCAGGACTTGAAGCACTCGCCGAAGATGGCAGTCCCGCCGAGCTAGCCGCGAACCTAGCGAGAAACAGCGGCGTGTTTGCCACGCCGGTGGGAGCCGACGGCCCTGGGCCGCTGACGCCGGGCAATGCCTATGAATTCACCTTCGTTGCCCGTCCGGGCGACCGGCTGTCTTTTGCCACCATGTACGTGCAATCCAACGACCTGTTCTTGTCACCCGGTGACACCGGCATCGCCCTGTTCACCGACGATCGCCTGCCTATAAGCGGCGACATCACCGATCAGATCGGGCTGTGGGATGCCGGTACAGAAGTCAACGAGGAGCCGGGCGTGGGCGCGAATCAAGCACCGCGTCAAGCCGGAGCCAACACCGGCGCGGACGAGGGAGGCGTAGTGCGCTTAGTCGATGATGGGTTCACCTATCCGGCCGTGGCCGATATCGTTCGCATCACCATCACCTCTTCTGGTGGCTGAAACAACGCAGTGCCAGCGGCATAGGCACTGTTAAACACAAAAAGTGGAGGCAACGGTCTCGCTCGTTGCCTCCACTTTTTTGTTTCCCCTATTCCTCGTCGTAGCGTATCCGCGGATCCAGCCAAGCGTAGAGTATGTCGGCGATGAGGTTGGCCAGCACGAAGACTGTGGCCAGCAGCAAAACTCCGCCCTGCACAGCGCGGAAGTCGCGCGCCTGTACCGCCAAAAAGAGCCAACGTCCGACCCCGGGCCAAGCGAAAATGGTCTCGGTGATAACCGCGCCCCCGAGCAGGTAGCCGAATTGGAGGGCAATAACCGTAAGCGTAGGTATAAAGGCGTTTTTCAGGGCGTGGCGCACAATCACCACCCGCTCCCGCAGACCCTTGGCCCAAGCCGTGCGGATGTAGTCCTCGCCGAGAACGTCGAGCAAGCTAGCGCGGGTCATACGCGCGATGACGGCCATGGGAATGGTCCCCAAGGTCAGGGCCGGCAGGAAAAGGTGCCACAGCACGTCACCGCAGGCCGCGAAGTCGCCCTGCGCAAGGGTGTCGATTACGTAGAAATAGGTGATCGGCTCAAAGTAGATATGCGTGCTCAAGCGGCCGGACACCGGAAAAAGCGGCACGTAAAAGGCCAACAGCAACACCAGCATCAGGGCCAGCCAAAACACGGGAATGGAAATGCCGGCCGTGGCCAAGATCATGCTGAGCAGATCGGCGATCTTGCCCCGCCGCACCGCGGCCCACAGTCCAGCCGAGATGCCGACCGTCATGGCCAGCAGCATACTGGCGAAGGTTAGCTCGCAGGTGGCCGGGAAGCGCTGGACGAGTTCGGTGGTAATTTTTTCGTGAGTGCGAATCGAGCGACCGAGGTCACCGCTCAACAGGCCGGTGAAGAAGCGGTAAAACTGCACGTGAAAGGGCTGGTCGAGGCCCATAGTCGCGCGCAACTCGGCCAAGCTCTCGGCATTGGCGCGCTCCCCGAGCATGACTTGGGCGGGGTCGCCCGGCACCAAGTAGAGCATCAGAAAAACTAAAAGCGAAATTCCCGCCAGCGTCGGCAAGAGCGCGATGAGCCGCCGGAGGACGAAGCGGTGCATGACTCAAGGCGTCAGCGCGGTGCTGTGGAACCACTTGCTGCCCGTGGGATGCAGCTTGAAGCCAGTGACGCGGCGCTGGAAAACCACTGTCTGCGTCGCATGTACTAGCGGCACCCAAGGCGCGTCGCGATGGACGATTTCCTGCGCCTGGGCGTAGAGCCGCGTGCGCACGTCGCGATCGGTGGAGCGACGGGCCGCCACGAGCGCGTCGTGCAGCTCGCCACTGCGGTAGAAGGAGATATTCTGGGCGGGCTTGATGGCCGCGGTTGAGTCGAGGAGCACGTAAAGGAAGTTGTCCGGGTCGCCATTGTCGCCGGTCCAGCCCAACAAAGCCATCTGGTGCTGGCCGTCGAATACCTTGTCCAAGTACGTCCCCCACTCCCAAGACACAATGCGGGCGTGAATGCCCACCTTTTCCAAGTCGGCCTGAATCGCCTCGGCAATCTTACCGGGCTGCGGCATATAGGGGCGCGGTACCGGCATGGCCCATAGCTCGGTTTCAAAGCCGTCGGCATAACCGGCTTCCGCCAGCAAGGCTCGCGCTTTGGCTGGATCATAGCCATAGCCCGCAATAGTGTCGTTGTAGCTCCACAAAGTCGGCGGGATGGGGTTTTTGGCTGGCATGGCCAAGCCCTCGTAGAAATTATCCACCAGGGCCTGCTTATCCACGGCGTGGTTTATGGCCCGGCGCACCCGCACATCGTCGAAAGGCTTCTTGTCCATATTCATAGCCAAGTAGCCGGTATTCATGCCCGCCTGCGTCAAGAGCTGGAGGTTGGGGTCAGCGCGGATCGGCTCAATGTACTCAGGACTGAGGTTGTCGAAGCCGTGAATCGTGCCCTGCGAAAGCTCCAAGAAGCGCATCGAGCCTTCCTGAATAGGCTTGAAAATTAGGCGGTCGAGCTGCGGCTTTGGCCCCCAGTAATCGGGGTTGCGCTCCAAGACGATGCGCTCGTCCTTGCGCCATTCGACCAAGCGAAAGGGGCCGGTGCCGACCGGATTTTTGAAGTAATCGCGGCCGTAACGAGCCACCGCGGTAGGGCTAACGGCCGCGCAGAAGTTCATCGCCAAGTTCCCCAAGAAGGGGGCATGTGGCTCTTTGAGGCGGACGACAAAGGTCGAATCATCCGGGGCTTCTAGCGCGGCGACAATGTCGTCCATGCCCATGGCCTGCCAGTACTTGAACGCACCGGCGACCTTGTGGAAGGGATGGTCTTTGTCAAACTGCCGCCCGAGGGAAAACAGCATGGCCTCGGCGTTAAAGGGGGTGCCGTCGTGAAAGCGGATCCCCGTGCGCAAGTGGAAGATCCACGTGAGCTGGTCGTCCGCGATGTCCCAAGAATGCGCAAGCTGCGGCACCACGGCCGTGCTCTCGCTGTCGTAGGTCACCAAGGTCTCGTAGATGTTGTCGCAGACCTTGAACGATTCGCCGTCGTTTTCAATCCCCGGATCTAGCCCGATCGAATCCGAACCGCGGCCAAAGACCAACGTCTGCTGCGCCCGTTCCTCTCCACCGCAGGCGACGAGTACAGCAACAACTACAGCAATCCTGAATGATTGAACAATTCGCGCTGCGGATCGCCTTGTTTCTACTATTCTGCGTCCATCTGCGTCCATCGGCGGATCATCTTGAAAACGCTGCAACGCTAATCCTCAAACGCCGCGTCAAAGGCAATGTCCGAAGGCGGGAAATCGACCTGTTTGACAAAAGCGGCCGCTTCTGTCGCGCCGTGGACCCGATCCATGCCGCTGTCTTCCCATTCGACCGACAGCGGCCCTTGGTAGTTGATGCGGTTGAGGGCGCGGATGATTTCCTCGAAGTCGATATTGCCACGGCCCAACGAGCGGAAGTCCCAATAGCGCCGGCGGTCGCCGAACTCAGTGTGCCCGCCAAAGACCCCGGCGTCGGTCGGCGTTGCGGACCAGCCTACGTCCTTCATGTGGACGTGGAAAATGCGGTCGCTGAATCGGTAGATGAACTCGACGTAGTCCACGCCCTGATAGCCGAGGTGGCTGGGATCGTAGTTGAAGCCAAAGGCCGGATGGCCGTCGAGTGCTTGGATAGCGCGCTCAGCCGAGGCGATATCAAAGGCGATTTCAGTGGGGTGAACCTCTAGCGCGAATTTGACGCCGAGCGCTTGGTATTGGTCGAGTATGGGTTTCCAGCGCGCGGCAAAATCCGCGTACCCAGCCTCGATCATGTCCGGGGATACTGGCGGGAATGAATAGAGCAGGTGCCAGATCGACGAGCCGGTAAAGCCGTTGACCACGTCAACCCCGAGCCGGGCGGCTGCTTGCCCCGTGGCGATCATCTCTGCGGCCGCGCGCTGACGCACGCCCTCTGGGTCGCCATCGCCGAATATGCGCGGGGGCAGGATAGCCTCGTGGCGGCTGTCGATGGCGTCGCACACAGCTTGGCCGACGAGGTGATTGGAAATGGAAAACAGCGCTAGATCGTATTTTGCGAGTAGTTCGCGCTTGGCCTGGCAATAGGCATCTGTGGCTTGGTCAACCTCAAAATGGTCTCCCCAGCAGGCCAATTCCAAGCCGTCG
>JAJEIO010000016.1 GCA_022827835.1 Candidatus Latescibacterota bacterium | reverse complement strand
CTGGTCTTCAAGGCACTCGCGGACCCAACACGGAGGTTGATGCTGGACGAGCTCTCTGAGCGCAACGAGCAGACGCTCTACGAGCTCACAGCGCGCTTGATCATGCGGCATGAAGTCGCCATCTCCCGACAGGCCCTGGCCAAGCACATTGATCTCCTGGAAAAAGCAGGGCTCGTAAGGTCAGAGAAGCGCGGCAAGTATCGGATGCTTGTCTTCAACGATGAACCCCTCAGGACTGTCGTGAACCGATGGCTCAAGTGACACTATGAATGGAAAGGGAGGCCAGATATGCGCATTACACTCACCAGCGTTTTCGTAAGTGACCAGGACGAAGCTCTGAGGTTCTACACGGAGACCCTCGGCTTTGTGAAGAAGCATGACGTCCCTGTGGGGCAATTCAAGTGGCTTACCGTCGTCTCGCCCGATGACCCAGATGGGACCGAGCTTCTGCTTGAGCCAAATGAAAACCCGGTATCACAGACATATCAGAAAGGGATATTTGACCAAGGCATCCCAGCGGCGTCCTTTGGCGTTACGGACATCCGCACAGAATATGAAAAACTGAAGTCACTGGGCGTAGCATTTACGATGGAGCCGACAGAAGTGGCCAACGTCACCGTGGCCGTCTTTGACGACACCTGCGGTAACCTGATTCAGGTAGTACAGACGTAACTACGAGATTGTCCCGTCCCATCAACTCGTGCAGGAATTGTGAATGCGCAACGGCGGCATCCCCCTCGCGCACCGCCGCCACCAGCAGCGCCTGTACCTCCCCGTAGACGCGCTCCTCGGCGATGGCTAGTAGCTTGTCCCACGAATTATAGGTATAGCGCGACTGACTCGGATCGGCCCCAGCCTGCAACGGTAGCTGGACCACCTCGGCATGGCCCTCGCGCACCACCATGTGGGGAACTCTCGTTTAGCCATACTCATTCCAACGCCCCAGCCGCCCGCTGCTGCGCTCCATAGGCTTTGAGCTTAGCCCGCTCTTGCGGCGTGATCACCACACGCTCCGACAAACTAGCGGCAACTCGTGCAAAGAGATCGACACTCCGCAAGCCCATGACCGTGGTATGCACGGCGTCGTGGCTAAGCACGTAGCGATAGAATTGTTCAGGGGCGGGCGCACCGGGGCCTTTCAGCAGCCGCTCGTTGCGCGAGGCGTTCATAATCACCACGCCCGTATTGGCGGCCTGCGCTGCGGGAAAAACCGTTTCTTCCGGCTCTTTCATCGCGCAATTATACCAGCAAAGTACCGTATCAAAATGACCGGTGCGGACCGCTTGTTCAACTTGCACCCAATCGTGTCCGGTGACGCCGATGAAGCGTACTAGACCCTCTTCGCGAGCTTGTTGGGCGGCTTCCAATGCTCCGCCGGGGGCCAGTGCTTGGTTGCGTTCTTCTTCGGTGTTTAAATGGTGGAGCTGGAAAATATCGAGGTAGTCTGTTTTGAGCGCGCGCAACGAGGTTTGCAACTCTTCGCGTGCCCCTTCGGCGTCGCGCTTCGCGGATTTGCTGGCTACGATGAGATCGTGACGCCGACCCTCGATCGCTTGGCCGATCACCTTCTCGTCTTCTCCTCCTAGATAGCTGCGCGCCGTATCGATGTAGTTGACGCCGCAGTCGAGCGCCGCCCTGTATCCATCGGCCGTCTCGCAATACGTGCCGCCAATGCCGAATCGGGTAACCTCGAGATTGGTGCGGCCTAAAATTGCACGGGGAAGATCGCGGCTCATGGGATTACTCCTCAGCGAAAGATGTGATTGGGATTTTATAGTTCCCGCAACGCGGCCCCGACGCGCTCCGGCGTAAAGGGCATTTGGCGCAATCGCACCCCTGCGGCATCGAAGACCGCATTGGCGATGGCGGCGGGTGTCGGCCCCTGAGCGGCTTCGCCACTGCCGAGGCTGGGCGAGCCGGGTTGGTCGAGCAGTTTGACCAAGACGGGGGGGATTTCTGCAAAGTGCAAGACGGAGTACGTCTCCCAATCGCGGCTGGTGATGCCATCGGGGCCGTATTGCACTTGTTCTTTGAGGGTCCAACTGGCGGCCTGCAACACGCCGCCTTCGAGCTGGTTGGCCAAGCCGTCGGGATTGACGATTTGACCAGCGTCGCCAGCAATAGCGGCGTTTTCGAGGTGGATCTGACCGCTTGCTGTATCTACTGCGACAGTGAATACGACAGCGACATAGCACTTGGCGTTTTTGTATTGGGCAAAACCGAGACCTTGGCCGCGCCCCCGACCATTGCCGCGCACGCCAGAACGCCAGTTGGCTTCTGTGGCGGCAGCTTCAATGACAGCGCGGGCGCGTGGGTCTTCGAGGTGGCGCAGGCGGAATTCTACGGGGTCGGCGGCCGCGGCATAGGCCAGTTCGTCCATAAATGATTCGATGGCGAAGACATTGGCGAAGGCCCCCAATCCTCGGAGTGCCGAGGTGCGCAGCGGCGAGTTGGGCACGAAGTGCTTGACGACGCGGCGGCGAGCAAAGGCATAGAGGGGGTCGGCGTTGCGGTGGATCCCGCCGTGGGAGCCCTTGCCGGGGCTGGGTGTCGGTGGGGGTAGCGGGTCGGCGAGGTAGCGAGCGGCGAGCAGGTTGGAGGCACCGTCAATTGGTCTGGGGCGACCCGAATGAGTGTAGCTCCAGACGTCGTGATTCCAATCGCAGATCTGGCCCACAACGTCGAGACTGGCCTGAGTTTTGACGACCATAGCGGAGCCATAAGCCTCCCAAGCGTGCTCGTCGGCGCGCGACCATTTGAGCAGTACGGGGCGACCGGGCAAGGCGTGGGCTAGGAGCGCGGCGTCAAGGGCTACATCGTCGGCACCGTTGTGGCCGTAGCAGCCAGGCCCTTCGCAGTGGAGAACGCGGACTTGCTCGTCAGCCAAGCCGAGGGCGGAAGCGAGAGAGCCGCGCAAGGGATAGGCACCTTGGGTATGGCTCCAGACCTTGAGGTGATCGTCCTGCCACAGGGCAGCGGCCGCGGCCGGCCCCAAGGCCGCGTGCATGTGATAGGGGCGGTAATAAGTTGCGTCGAGGGTTTGCACGGCGCTGGGTGGGGCTTTGATCGGTGGAACGGGCCCGTCCTGCGGAACGCCATCGACGACGAGGAAGTCTTGAGATGGTTTGGCCAGCAGGTCGGTGTAGAGCGTGTCTGACGAGGGCAAAGGGGCTGGATGCCAGCGCGCGCTTTGACGTAGCGCGGCCGCGGCTTTTTCGGCTTGCTCTTCGCGCTCGGCTAATACGCCGATGAAAGAGCCGTCGCAGATTATAGCGAGGACGCCGGGTAGGTCGGCAGCAGGGCCTTCGTCAAAGGTCGCCAAGGTAGCGGCGTAAGTCGGCGGGCGGATCACGCGACCGTGCACCATGTCGGGCAGTTCCAAGTCGTGCACGAACGAAGGGGTGCCGGCGATTTTGGCCGGTAGGTCGAGACGCGGTAGCGACTGACCGACGAGAGTGTAGTCGGTGGGCGATTTGGGCTGGCCGATGTTAGGCTCGGTCTCGCCGAAGAGTTGGCCGCCTTGTAGCGCCCAATAGGTCGTATGGTTATTGCCATCGCTGATGGTACCGTCTGTGATGGCGAGATTTTCGACAGGAACCTCTAATGCCGCGGCCGCTTTGGCTAATAATAGATGTCGCGCGTCGGCCGCGGCTTGGCGGAAGGCTGAACCGGCGGTTTGGATCGAGTTGCTGCCGGTGGTGGAGGCGATAGGCGTGCGCTCGGTGTCGGCGCGCTCGACGCGGATACGCGCGAAATCAACGTCCAACTCCTCAGCGGCGATTTGCGCGATGGCAGTCAGAATGCCCTGACCGATCTCGACATGGGCGACTTTGAGTATCACTTGACCATCGGTGTCGAAGCGAATGAGGGAGTCGATGCTCATAGAGCTATTTCTTGGGCGGCGCGCTGTATGGCGCAGATAATGCGATTGTGAGTGCCGCATCGACAGATATGCACATCGAGGGCGCGGCAGATATCGCGGCGAGTGGGATGGGGATTATCATCGAGCAGGGCTTTGGCGGCGATGATCAACCCGGCGCTGCAATAGCCGCATTGGGCGGCTTGCTCGGCGATAAAGGCGCGTTGCAGGGGATGGAGATCAGCGGGTGTGCCGAGGCCTTCCAAGGTCGTGATCTCGGCGTCGCCTACGGCGGAGACGGGCGTGGCACAGGAGGGCACGGCTTGTCCGTCAATCAGCACTTTGCAGGCACCGCATTGCTCTAGGCCGCAGCCGAACTTAGCGGCTTTGAGCCCAAGGTCGTTGCGCAGGATTTGCAAAAGCGGCGCGTCTGGATCGGTATCGAGGCGATGGGTTTCCCCATTGACCCTTAATTTGATCACTTTGGTCATGTTTCAGGCTGTCTCTATAAATGCGTCACTCGGCAAGACACCCAATTTGCTATGAGGCTACAACATAGGGGCCTTAAAGATGCTAGGAAGCGATTGGAAAGACAATCAACCCCACAACCCCCTAAGCCGAGGCGACAGGATATCCACGTCCCGGTCGAAGATGTGGCCTTCCCAGACCCGATTTTCCTCAGGCGTCGAGCGGTCGTAGGAATCTTGCATCAAATCCGGCAGGTCGAGAGTGTGGAAGCGCGTCTTGAAAAAGCCATCGTCCGAGAGCTCAACGCTGCGATACCCCAAGGGAAAGCCGATCAGACAGGCCGTATCGACAACTAGGTAGTCGCGGTAGGCAGTGATGCGGTTGATGTGGCGGTGGCCAGTGAAAGCGGCAACGATAGCGGGGCTTTCGTCGAGCGTTTTGACCAGACGAGGCGCGCCTTCGACCACGCCGCGATCCCAAGCGAAATCGGGCAAAATCCAAGTGTGCATAACGAGCAGCAGGGCGCAGCCATCGGCTAGCGCTTGATCAGCGGCAGCGCGCAGAGCCTCGTCTAGCGCGTCGGTCCAGACGCCAGACCCTTTCTCAAAGACATCGCAGTCGTAGAAGACATGGGCCAGCGCCAAACGCAGGCGCGGCGCAGCATCAACGACGGTCAGCGGGTCGGGATAGGGAAAACGGGCGGCAAAACCGTCGAAGGACCCGCTCTGGGCGTCGCAATCGTGGTTGCCGGGGACTGAGTAGAAGGGAGCTTCAATCCGCGCGAAGGCCGCAGCCGCCTCGTCAACCGAACGCAAATAAGTCTCGGTGGGCAGGTCGAAGGCCGACCCGCCGCAGAGAAAGTCGCCGCCGTGGACGACAAAGTCGAAAGCCTCCGCGTTGAGAGCGGGGGGAATCGCGTCGTGCACCTCTTGGCTGCGGGTGAGCATCTTGGGAGCGCCGTAGTCTTCGGGGGCGTCGGGGTAGTGGTGGGTGTCGGTGAGGAAGGCAAAGCGGACGGGCATGGAAGCGGCTCCTTGTGGTCTATGTGAGCGTAGGTCAAGTAAGACGAGAGGGCTTACGTTCCGAGTGAGTTGTGGACGCCCTAGGGCGCCCGACAAGCCAGGGAACGTAGCGGTTCAGTAGCCAAACAAAAGGTACACAGGCGATCAGCGACAGCGCAGTCACAAACCCGCAGACCCCAACCAGCAGGAGTTGTGATTCGGCGAGTTGCAGCGCACCGGCGAGCTGGTGATTGACGAAGGCGAAGAAGAACCCGTTTAGCCCCATGAGAATCAGGGTATTGCGGCCCAGCCAAGATATCCAGCGCCACTGTGGTGTAAACAGCGACAGGCCAGCAACCGCAAAGCATCCGGCCAGTGCGGTGACGGCAAACAGAAAGGGATCTCCGTGCTGGGAAAGGTTGATCAGCACGACAGGAGTTAGCCCGGGGTGCGAGTTCCCCGGATTGAGGTTGAACGTGGATAGCAGCAGCGCGATGCTGGTGAGCAGGATGAACGCTTGTGCTCGATTCGTGAGCCGCTCAAGTGCCTGAGTCCGCCGCAACAGGTGTCCTAGCAGATAGATTCCGTAGAGCAGAATCGCTTCGCGTGCGAACCAGACGTCGCTGAAGCTCGGGACATCGTGGTTCAGCCATGCACCGCTGACCCAGAACGCGGGAATGGCCAGCGCCACGGCGACCTCGGAGCGCAGTACCCGAACGGCCAGAAAGTGGTAGAGTTCCACGACAAACAGACAGATGACGAACCAGACCGGGATGTTGAGAGGGAATCCGGTCCGGAGAAAGCGCATCGCCGCCCACGCCATCTCATCACCAAAGGTCCACTCCTCGTTTTCAGGCCACAGTGAGCGAGAAATCAGCGCGACATTGAGCTTCTGCAGGTTCGCCTGTGAGGGGTCCGCACGATACTGATCGAGCAGGGTCCGGCTGGCCTTGGTATGGCTTATGTAGGAGAGGTCATCGAGGGTGAATAGCCCTTTTTGTTTTACTACCTCGTTGAGCCCGGCCAGTATTTGCTGGCGCACGGCATAAGGGATCGAGTCCGCCTGTGCCCACTCGAAAATCAGCGCTTGCTGGTCGGGAGGGAACTTATTCCAGATCTCTGCGCGACTGCGGTCGTCTGACTGTGATCCTGACGCAAGACGCTTGCAGAGATCTGTGAATCTCTCTTGATCAAACCAACGTAGCCGGAATTCTCTAGGCCTGTTCTCCACATCGGGCGGAAAGAGGTGCTCGATAGCCACGCCCGGTGCGATGAGTAGGGAGAAGAAGAGGGCGGGAAGTATGCGTGTCAGCAGACCGCGCTTGAGGAAAGCCCAAAGCCTTCCAGCTTCGGTACGCGCAAAAAAACCGGCAATGAAAATGAACAGCGGCATGTGGAACGCATAGATCAATCGTTCCTGCAACAGAGCCGCTTCGTTACCTGTCTGGTAAACTCGCTCCACGAAGTGGCCATAGAATACTAGGATCATGCCGTACGCTTTGGCGGCATCGAGCCAGAAGATGCGTTGGGGATCCGAGACGCTACTCATGGGAGGGAAGGTAGCGCCGCAGTTGCACAGTGCCAAGCGCAGGTGCTCACAACGCAACGGGAACGAACGTGTGCCCATTCGCGCAAATCAGCATTATCTTCTGGACCTCGACGAATGCCCCGGCTTGGAGACTTTTGTGGTCGGCAGCCAAACGCGTAGTTATATCTTCACAGAGGAGATTGGCAAATGCCCTATATAGACATCGTTCCCCTAAAGCGGGCCACCGGCCTGCTCAAGAAACAGTACGAAGCCGCCCTCGCTCGGGCCGGGCGCATTTGGGGCATTGTCTCCATTATGAGCCTTAACCCCCGGGCAATGAAGGTCTCACTGGATTTTTACAAGACCCTCATGTACGCCCCCTCGCCCCTGAGCCGAAGCCAACGCGAAATGCTGGCCGTAGTCGTTTCAGCCACGAATCATTGCGTGTACTGAATACGCGCCCACGCCCACGACCTCCGTGCTGAGGTCGCCCGCGATTTTGCCGTTGCAGAAGGAACTCCAGCCGACCAGCTAGTACACCAGTTGTCCACGGACTGGCATCGGGCCGATCTGTCGCCAGCCGACCGTGCCCTATGCGCCTTTGCCGAAAAACTGACCCAGCGACCGCAGGACTCAACCGCTGAGGACATTGACCAATTGCGGCAGCACGGCTTTGACGATCGCGGCATCCACGACGCCGTTCAGATCGTCGGCTATTTCAACTATATCAACCGCGTGGCAGACGCCTTGGGCGTCGAGCCTGAATCCTTTATCCGCCCCTGGGAAAAATCCGCGGCCGCTCCCGACTAGTCCGAGCAAAGGAGCAACCCACAATAGCTCCTGTTAAACTAATACTCGTTATTTAATTCATGCCCCAAATCGTCGTTGAAAACCTAGTCAAAACCTACCGCATTGCCGAGCGTCGCCCCGGCCTTTGGGGTGCCTTCCGAGGCATTGTGCAGCGCTCGCACCGCACAATCCGGGCGTTGGACGGCATCTCTTTCTCGCTGGAAGCCGGCGAACTGGTCGGCTATATCGGCCCCAATGGCGCTGGTAAATCCACCACAGTCAAAATCCTCTCCGGCATCGTCGTCCCCGACTCGGGCAGCTGCGAGGTCCAAGGTCGCATCCCTTGGCAGGACCGCATTGGCCACGTCAGCCGCATTGGCGTGGTCTTCGGCCAGCGCACCCAGTTATGGTGGGACTTGCCAGCCATTGAATCCTTCGATCTGCTGCGCGACATCTACAAAGTCCCTGACGCTGCCTATCGCCGCCGCCGCGACGCGCTCATCGCCATGCTGGAACTCGATTCCTTCCTCGACGTACCCGTGCGCCAGCTCAGCTTGGGCCAGCGCATGCGCTGTGATCTGGTGGCAGCTCTGCTCCACGGCCCCGGCCTGCTCTTTTTGGACGAGCCGACCATTGGCCTCGACGCGGTTTCCAAACTGGCGATGCGCGACTTCATCAAAGAACTCAACCGCCGAGAGAGCACCACCGTCATCTTGACCACCCACGACATGGACGATATCGAAGCCCTGTGCGACCGGGTCATGGTCATCGGCGACGGCACCATCCTCTCCGACGGCAGCCTCGCCGATCTGCGCGCCCGCGTCTCGTCCGAGCGCCGCCTCATCGTCGATCTGGTCAATCCCACAGAGACCATCGAAGACGAAGCCGCTCGCGTCGTGCAGCGCGATGGGCCCCGAGTGCATCTCAGCTTTGCGCCCGAACGCATCTCGGCCCCAGCCCTCATCAGCCGCATCACCGCCCGCCACGAGGTGCGCGACCTCTTTGTGGAAAATCCGCCCATTGAGGAAGTCATCGCCCAACTTTATCGGAACCGCCCTTGATGCGGCCCTATCTGTCCGTTCTCAGCGCCCGCATCCGCATGTTGCTGCAGTACCGAGCCGCGGCCCTAGCCGGCATGAGCACGCAGTTATTTTGGGGACTCATTCGGGTGATGATCTTCGAAGCGTTCTACCGCACTTCTACTCAAGCGCAGCCCATGACCTACGCCGAAGTAGTCAGCTACGTCTGGCTTGGTCAGGCCCTGTTCGCCCTCTTGCCTTGGAATCCCGACGACGACGTGCGCACCATGGTGCGCACGGGCACAGTGGCCTACGAATTGGTGCGTCCCGTTGATCTGTACGCCTTCTGGTACAGCCGCGCCCTCGCCACCCGCATCGCCCCCGCCCTGCTGCGCTCCTTGCCGCTGTTCTGCCTAGCCTTCCTCTTCTTCGACCTGCAAGCTCCTGCCTCCCCGGCTGCGGCTGCGGCTTGGGCTTTGGCCACGGTGGGCGCTGTCCTGCTGGGCGGTGCCCTGTCCAACTTAGTCAACGTCTCCTTGTTATGGACCATTGCCGGAGAGGGTACCATTCAAATGCTGGGGATATGCATCTACGTTTTTTCGGGCATGGTGATCCCCTTGCCGCTGTTTCCCGATGCGTTCCAACCCATACTCGACTTCATGCCTTTTCGCGGCTTGGCCGACACTCCTTTCCGCCTCTACATGGGGCACATTCCCGCGTCCCAAGTCTGGTCAGTGGTGGGTCATCAGCTCGCGTGGACGCTAATACTGGTGAGCCTGGGCCGCTTCCTCCTCTATCGCGGCACCCGCCGCCTAGTCGTCCAAGGAGGCTAACCGTGCTCGATGGACTGCGCCTGTACAGCCGCTATATCGGCATTTCCTTCCGCAGCCAAATGCAGTACCGGGCCTCTTTTATAATGCTGTCCGTGGGCCAAGGCGTGATGACCGGATTGGAATTTTTGGGCATCTGGGTGCTCTTCGACCGCTTCGCCGCCCTCGACACTTGGAGTCTGCCCGAAGTGGCCTTCTTCTACGGCCTGATCAATATCGCCTTTGCCCTGTGCGACGCCTTCTCGCGCGGCTTTGACTTGTTTGCCTCCACGGTCAAAAGCGGCGACTTCGACCGCCTGCTGCTGCGCCCCCGCAGCACGGCCTTGCAATTGGCCGGACAGGAACTCACCCTCAAGCGCATCGGCCGCCTCACCCAAGGCTTGGTCGTCCTGCTGTGGGCCTCACATGCCTTAGAGCTAGCCTGGACGCCGGACAAGCTGCTCCTCGTCTTGCTCACTGTTCTCGGCGGTGCTTGCCTGTTTTACGGCCTCATAGTCCTACAGGCAACGCTGGCTTTTTGGACTACCGAGAGCCTGGAAATCGTCAATACCGTAACCTACGGCGGCGTGGAGACAGCCCAGTATCCGCTAGCGATTTACCGCGAGTGGTTCCGCCGCTTTTTCACCTACGTCATCCCCCTCGCCTGCGTCAGCTACTACCCGGCTTTGGGAATTTTGGAGCGCCCCGATCCCTTGGGTTCAGGCCCGTTATTCCAATGGCTGGCTCCGACCGTGGGTCTGCTCTTTTTCGTGGTCTGTCTGCGCGTCTGGCAAGTGGGAGTGCGGCACTACCGCTCTACCGGAAGCTGACTTGACGATCAGGTCTGCTGCGGCACCTGCCGAGGTGTCGCATTTACCTTGACGCGACCCGGCAGACATGTACCTTTGCCCTCCCATCGGAGAGACCAAATGGCCACACACACCATCGCCCAACGGCTCCGCAACGGCGATGCGCTGCTGCTGGACGGCGGGACCGGCTCGGAGCTGCAGCGGCGCGGAGCCGATGTCCTCAAAGGTGCCGAAGACCGACTCAAGGCGTGGTCGGCAACGGCCAACCTCGAGTATGCCGACGTGGTCCAGCAGGTGCACTCAGACTACCTTCGCGTCGGGGCCGACATCATCACCAGCAACAACTTCTGGACGACGCCTACCCGGCTCGATTCTATCGGCGAGCGCCACGCTTGGCGCACCTATGCGACCGCCGCGGTCCGCAACGCCGTCGAGGCCCGCAACGCCATGCGCCAAGAGGCGTACGTCGCCGGCGGTATCGCCGCCCCCAGCCTCCAGGGAGCGATGTCACCTACCAGCCCAGTCTCGGACGCCCGCACCTTGGGTCTTGAGGCGTACCACAGAGAGTGGGCCGACCACGCCAGACTCCTAGCCGACGAGGGTGCCGACCTGATCCTAGCCGAGTACGTCGGCTTCATCGAGGACTGCGTCGAGGCTGTCGACGGCTGCGCCGAGGCGGGTGTGCCGGTCTTCCTCGGCGTTCGGCACATCCAAGACGACGGCGCAATGCAGTATGGCGAGAGCCTGATTGATCTCGCCAGCGCCCTCGAAGGCCATCCCGTCGATGCCGTCCTGCTCATGTGCAGCAACCCGGAAAACATCTCCGTCGGTCTCCCCATACTCCGGGAGGCGTTTGCCGGCCCCGTCGGCGCGTACCCCAACCTCGGCTACAATCCGACCGGCCCCATTGCCAACAGGCCGACGCTCACAAATCAAAAACCCAGTGCCGGCGTGGACATCCTGCAGAACGCCGACTACTACCCCTCCCGCATGGCGGAGTTTGCCGGCGAATGGAAGCGGATGGGCGCCCAGATCATCGGCGGTTGCTGCGCCTCAGGGCCGGAGCACATTGCGGCCATGCACCCAGTCGTCAAGGAATGAGGAACAAAGGCAAATGAAAATCCGACCTGACCTCGTCCCCGAGACCGAGCGGGACCATCTCGAAGTCGTCCAGCTCACGGATGAGCCGATCCCTTCATCACATATCTATATGGAGGCGCAGATCTTCACGCCCGATTCCCAGCGGCTGATCCTCCACCGCTCAGCGCACCCGCACGGCTCTGATCCGCAGGACCCCGAGCACCAGTTTCTGATTTGCAACCTAGAAGACAATTGCAGCCTGACGCCGATCACCACCGAGCTTGGAACGACGGGTCCGTCTATCTCACCAGATGGCAACCATCTGTACTACTTCGTCAATGAAACAGAACCCGGAGGAGGCGGACGACTGACGCTGAAGCGGGTCGGGCTAGATGGGTCTGAACGCGAGATCATCTACGTCCTAGATCACGCGATTCCAGAGACCGATTTCAGGCTGAGCCGACCCTATCCGCTTTCGACGATTTCATCCGATGGCGGGCGCATCTCCATCTCGGGATTCCTCGGGGAAGGCAAAAGCGCGGGGGAGCCCTGGGGTCTGCTGGTCTTCGAGATCGAAGAGCCGTCCGTGCGGCTGGTCCTTCACGGCCCCACCTGGTGCAACCTGCACCCGCAGTACACGCGTCAAACGGACCCCGTGGCTTCCCACGACCTCATGATCCAAGAAAATCACGGGAATGTCATTGCCGCCGATGGCAGGGTGGAAAAGCTCACCAGCGGACTGGGCGCGGACATCCACTTGATCCGGGACGATGGAACGGATCTGCGCGACTTCCCCTGGGGCAGGGATGGCAACGAGTTCTGTCAGGGGCATCAGTGCTGGCAGGGGAGAAGCGACATTGCCATCACCAGCACCTCGACGCGCGAACCGGACGAAAGACAGCTCATCTCGGGCAGGGCGGCAGCGCACATCGGCGATGAAGGCATCAACACGCCGGGCGGATGGCGCAACGACCTATCCCGCTCCTTTGCCGGACCCGATTTTTGGCATTTCGCAACAGACCGAGACGGGACCCGCTTAATCACAGATGCAGGCCCGAAAGACGGGGGCGGCGCGGTCTGGCTGTTCGACCTTCCCGGGGAAGAAGAAGGCGCGCTCGCGAATGCGCGGAAGATCGCAAACCCCGGATCGTCCTGGCAGAAGGACACCCACATCCATCCTTTCCTCTCGCCGGATGGAGGATCGGGCTTCTTCAATTCTGATGAAAGTGGCGTGTTGCAGGCCTATATGGTGCGCGGCTGGCAAATGACGTAAGGCGATGACCATGAGTCAGCCCAAACGCATCGCCCACGCCGACCTAGAACAATTTTTCCTCGACGCCCTCGCAGCCATAGGGGTACCGCCGCACGTAGCTGCGGTCGAAGCCCAAATCGGCGCGGAAGTGGACCTACATGGCGGCCACACCCACGGCGTCGCCCTGTTGCCCTCGACAATCAATTACATCCGCCAAGGTATTTTGGCACCCGATCCCCACTTTGAAACCATCGTCGAGTACCCAGCCTCCCGACTGATCGATGCTGGCGGCGGCATTGGCCGCTTCTCGTCGGCGCAGGGCATGGATTGGGCGCTCGAACGGGCGCGGCAATACGGCGTCGGGGCCTGCGTCGTCCGCAACGTCGGGCACTGGGGGCGCGGGCATAGCTACGCCTTGCGAGCCGCTCGCGCCGGGCTAGTCGGCCTAGCCTTCACCAACGCGTTCGCCAACTTTCCCGCCTGGGGCACGCGCGTCCCTTCCCTAGGCAACAATCCCCTCGCCATTGGCATTCCCACGGCCGACGGCGAGCCTGTGGTTCTCGACTTGGCCATGACCCAATCCTCCATAAGTCGCGTGCGGCAGGCCGAGGCCGCCGGACGCAGCGTCCCCGAAGGTTGGGGTCTCGACGAGCGCGGAAGGCCCACTACGGATCCAAGTGTTCTACTGCAATCGTGGCGCTTTTTGCCCATGGGTCAACACAAAGGCTCGGGACTTGCCTTTATGGTCGATCTGCTCACGGCTGGACTGGCCGGCGGCCTCCTCGCTTTTGAGCAGGGCACCGAGGAGCGGCCAACGGATTCGGCCGGCGGCTCCACCAAGTGCTTTATCGCCCTCAAGCCCTTTGGCGACTGGCTGCACGACCGCAGCGCCGATCTGAAGGCCCATATTAAATCGGTGGAAGCAGCACCCGAACAGGGCCCAGTGCAGTGGCCGGGCGAAGGCAGCTACCAGCGGCGCGCCGACTACCAAACACACGGCATCGCCCTCGAAGCCACCTTGGCCAACCAAGTAGAAGAACTGGCCCGCGATTTAGAGGTGCCAATCCGCTGGGCTTGATATGGGGTATATCCCCGCGTCCCAAGTCTGGTCAGTAGTGAAGCATCAACGTCGGAGAAATAAAATGCCGAAAGTCGAAATCTACCTGAGCCCGTTCTGCGGGTACTGCTGGAAGGCGCGCCTGATGCTGTGGCGAAAGGGGATTCGATACACCAAGATCCCTATTCGCTTCTACTTCGGCTTCAAACTGCCGACTGCCAACTTCAAGGAAATGCTGCGTCGAACCGGTGGGGACGGCACAATTCCGCAGATCTTCGTCGACGGGGAATACCTGGGAACCGAGGAGACTCTCGACGAACTCAAACGTCGCGGTGAGTTGGAGAAACTCCTTACCGCCGTTCCCAACCCAATAGCAAAAGGAGAAACCCGCCATGGCTCCCGTTAAACTTTTAGTATTCGTCGGCACCGAAGGCATCTACCACGACCACGCAGGCCAGGGCCGATTTCTGGCCGACCTGCTGAACAAAGATGACCAGATCGAGGCTGATTTCTCGCGCGACTACGAGATTATGGCCAGCGGCCTCGCCGCGTACGACGCCACCCTTTTCTTTACGGATGTCGGCCACTTCACCCAAGCGCAGGAACAGGGGCTTTTGCACTTTATCGAACGCGGCGGCGGCTTCTTCGGCCTGCACACCGCGGACGCTTCCTTCCGCGACAACGCCGGCTACCACCAAATGCTCAACGGATTTTTCGACGGCCACAGCCCGTACATGGATTTCACCGTCACCATCTCCGACTCCGACCATCCCGTTGCTACCGGCCTTGAAGACTTTGCCGTGACCGATGAACTGCACTACCTCAAGCACGACCCGAGCCGCTCACACCACCTCATGCACGCCTACGATCCCGGCCGCGACGAAATCCACGTCATGGCCTATCATCACACCTATGGTCAGGGCCGAGTGTTCTTCTTTGCCCTAGGCCACGACAACGCAGTGCTGGAAAACCCCTCCTTCCAAGAAGTGGTGCGCCGAGGTGCCCTGTGGGTTGGCAAGAAGTTGTGATTGAGCCGCGCAGACGCTATCCTCCGCCTTGAGCCGAATTAGAAAGAAAATCAATGACTGAAATACGAGGAGTATTCTTCGACCTCTACGGTACGCTATTGTGCTATGGCAATATGGAGGCTGCGGGAGAGAGTTGGTACCATGCCATCCGCCGCGAGCTGATGGATAGTGGCCATGCGTTTGATGAAGAAACGTTAATCCGACTCTGCGAGGAATTCCTGCTCCAACCCGAGCCACCGGTACAGGACGATGGGTTGACAGTCTATGAGCGTCGCATGCACGAGTTAGTCGAGGAGTTGAGCTTGGCGTTAGCATTGGAGGAATTGCGGCGAATCAGCGAAGCAAGCATAGCGGCGTGGCACGCACATACGCCGCTCGACCCAGAGGCCAAAAGCGTACTCAGCGAGTTGCAAGGCCGCTACAAGCTGGCGCTGATCTCCAACTTCGACCATCCACCGCACGTCCATCGGCTGCTAGACGAGCTGGCATTGCGCCCCTTTTTCGACGCAGTGGTCGTCTCCGGCGATGTCGGCATCAAAAAGCCCGATCCGGCGATCTTTGCCCCGGCGCTAGAGCAGACCGGATTGGCGACGGACGAGGCGATTTTCGTCGGCGATTCGCCGGAAGACGACGTAGCAGGGGCGAGGGCGGCGGGGCTGCGACCGGTGTTGATTCGGCGATCGCTCGGCGCAGATGGCTCTCCGCCAGCATGGACGGAGGACGGAGTGCGTGTGGTGACGGGGTTGAGGGAAGTAATCGGGTTAGTTGGTTAATGTTGCGCCTTATATCCTAAAGAAAGGAAACGCGATGACAACGGACGGAACGGTTTTGCAAACGGGCGACCCAGCGGCTGTCGGCATGTCGGCCGCACAACTCGAACGGGCCTTCGGCCTGCTCACGACTGCTGTCGAAGCGGGCCAGATCAGCGCGGCCTCGCTGACGGTAACGCGACACGGCAAAGAGGTCTTTGCACGCGGGGCTGGCCAGCGGAAACCCGGCAGCGGCCAGCCAGTCGATGCGGATTCGATCTTTCTCCTCGCGTCGATCACCAAGCCAGTCACCGCTTGCGCGCTGATGATCCTCGTCGACCGCGGACTAATCTCGCTCGAAGACCCAGCCATCGACTACCTACCCGAATTCACCGGCGGCGACCGTCCCGCCATCAAGGTCCGCCACCTGCTGTCGCACATATCGGGTATGCCCGATATGCTACCGGAGAATACCAGCCTGCGGCGGGCGCACGAGCCGGTAGAGGTCTTTGTCGAGCGGGCTATGCAGACGCCCCTGCTCTACAAACCAGCGACCGATTTCCGCTACCAGAGCAAAGGCATCCTGCTGGCCGCCGCGATCGTCGAGCGCGTCAGTGGCCAGCGGCTGCGCGACTTTGAACGCGAGGAAATTTTCGCGCCGCTGGGCATGGAGCGCAGCGCGTTGGGCATAGGCGATTGGGCGATTGAAGATACCGTGTGGTGCGGGACGGACACCGAAGAAGACGAAGAACTGCGGAGTTGGGGGTGGAATTCCCCGTACTGGCGCGATTTTGGGGCACCGTGGGGCGGCATGCACAGCACCGGACGCGATCTGGCGATTCTCTTGCAAACCATGCTCAACGACGGCACGTACGGCGACCAGCGCATCTTCAGCCGGGCCGCGGTCTCGGCGATGACGCGGGACCAAAACGGCACACTCAACGCGCCGTGGGGCCTTGGGTGGGGCGTGTGCGGGGCGCGGGTGTGGGCCTTTTGGGGCGATCTGGTGTCGCCGCACACCTTCGGCCACACCGGGGCGACTGGCACGGTGGCGTGGGCGGACGCAGAGCACCAGCTAAGCTGCGTGGTGCTGACTAACCAAATGGTCGCCAACGGGAGCTTGTTACGGCGAGTGTCCAACGCGGTGTCGGCAGCCGTGGAGGAATAGCGTCCAACCTCTTCCGAGTCTATCCAATCTAAAAATTAATTTTTTTAATTTTGTAATTGACTTTTTCAATTATATAGCTATAATTACGTCTAAATTTAACCATTTGGAGGTTTTGCCATCAAAGACTGGAAAGAGCTAACCGATCTGACGAAGGGGGCACGCATCGTGGTAGAGCGGGTTTCCCTGCCGGATAGCGCCATCGCGATCGAAGGGCAATTCGAGCCGCCTGTCCTAGCGCGTCTTTCCGCCGAGGACCAGGTATTTGTAATGGCCTTCGTCCAAGTCCACGGCTCGATCAAGGAAATGGAGCGTATCTTTGGCATTAGCTACCCAACGGTCAAAAACCGACTGGATGCCATTGCCAAGCAGCTACCGTTGGTCGAGACGGTGACCCGAACTACGGAATCGGCTAGCACCTCGCGCTCGGACCCTCAATCAGCGGCAGTACTCGACAGCTTGGAACGCGGTGAGATCGACGTCGAAGAGGCCCTGCGGAGGCTCTCCTGATGCTGCCACCCATGTTCCTGAGATTGCGAGTCCAGGGCGACAAGCGGCGCATCCGGCTGTGGATCCCGCTCATAGTGCTATGGCCGCTCATTATCGTCGTGGTGCTGCTAGGGACGCCTGTTGCATTACTAGTAGCGGCGCGCTCGGGGCACCGCGCTCGGAGCCGTTCCGTCTTGCTGGCTGGCCCCTTGCTTCTATACGTGCTTGCCTCGCTGCGCGGCCTGCGCTGCGACGTAGTCTCTGGCGAGGATCGCGTGTTCATTTCAATTGACTAGGAGGATATGATGACTGAAGAGCGACGCAGAATTCTCGACATGCTTTCGGAGGGAAAGGTCACCGTAGAAGACGCCGAGCGTCTCCTAGAGGCGCTGCAAGACACCCCCCGCGTCGAAACACGCAAGAGGCGTAAGCGTAGAAGTAGAATTAATGCTCCGATATCTCCGATACCTAGCGTTGAGGAACTGCAAGACACCCTCGAAGGACTCGGCGAAGAAATCGAAAAAGGACTCGAAGAAGGACTCGAAGGACTCGAAGAGTCCCTATCCGGGTGGTCAGATAGCGAAGACAGTGACCGCGACAAGGACGGCAAGACCTCCATGCGCGACGATACTTTCGCCGTGGGCGACAACCCGCGCCTCGTGGTGCGTGGCTTCAACGGTCGCATTCGGGTCCGTGCCGGCGAGCCCGGCTCGATTCGCGTGCGAGCGAGGCTGAAAAAACCTCGCGGAATCAAGTACAGCGCCGTGCAGGAAGGCGACCTCGTCACGGTCGAGGCCAAGCCGGATCGGCAATCCGAGGGATTTCTGCACGGATTCTCCCGCCAGAACTCTGGAGCAAATATAGAAGTGGTTGTGCCCGTCACAACTAGCGTTGACTTGGCAACTAGCAACGGGCCAGTGGAACTGCGGGGAACAGAAAACGGTGGGACGGTACAGACCAAGAACGGGCCTATACGGGTCGAACAATTCAAGGGCGACTTAAAGGCGACGACCAAGAACGCCCCCATCACGGTCAAGACGCTCTCTGGCTCGGCAGAGCTTTATAGTTTGAATAGCCGCGTGTCCATTGAAGACGCACACGGCCGCTTTGATGCGCGGACGACCAATGGGACAATAAAGTTTCAGGGCAGCATTGAGCCTAGAAACAGCAACAAACTAGAAACCACGAACGGCAACATCAGAGTAGCCTTGGACGACGACCCGAGCCTCAAGCTGACGGCTGCAACGGTCAATGGACGAGTCCGCTGCGAAGTGCCGGGCTTCGTCGCGTCGGTCGAGAAGCGCCAACAGCTCCAGGGAACGGTGGGCGAAGGCGAGGCCGAATTGACCGCCAAAACCGTGAACGGCTCCATCGCGATTCAGTAGCCAAACGCAAACAGGAGGACAGCCATGAACGAAAACAGCAGACGCGTACTTGAGATGCTATCGGAGGGCAAGGTGTCCGTCGATGAGGCCGAACGCCTGCTCTCCCTCGTTGACGAGGAGCCAGAGACGACCACAGCGGTGCAGCCGTTAGCTCCCACCCGCACGGGATCAGCCCGGCGATATCTGAGAGTCACCGTCGACTCGGACAATGATGAGCACATCGACGTCCGGGTGCCGCTGGCGCTGATCAAGGCTGGAGTCAAGCTGCACACCTTGCTCCCAGCGCAAGCCGCGACGGGAATCAATACGGCTCTGCAGGACAATGGCATCAATGTTGACATTGACAACCTGCGAACCGAGGATTTAGAGCAACTCATCGACGCTTTAAGCGAGGTCGAAGTCAATATCCACGACGAGGACGACAAGGTCCGAGTTTACTGTGAATAATCCAACATTGAAATGGAGCTGAGCAATACTATGCGCGCATTCAAATGGATATTGCTGGTCGCCATCCTCGGCTTATGGGGGACGGGGACCGTCTGGGCGGAGAAGGCAAAAGAGGAGGCCGTCGAGGAAGAGGCCGCCGACAAGGAAAAGGAAGACGAGGACGAAAAGGACAAAGAGGACGGGGAAGACGAGGACGACGAAGACGACGAGAAAGACAAAGGCCCCAAATTTGCGAAAGTAATCAAGGACTTTGACAAGATCGAAGGGTTGTTCGAGCTGTACCGGGATCCAGAGGAGAACAAAGTATTCTTGGCCATCCGACCCGACCAGTTCGACAAAATCTACCTGTGCAGTATCACGCGCACGCAGGGCGACGGCTACTTCTTTGATTCAGCCTCGCTGGTCTCCATCGGTCGAGGCTCGGGCACGTTCCCCTTTGTTTTCCAACGAGTCGGCAAAAAGGTGTTCTTCGCCCACAAGAATGTGTACTACCGGGCCGAGCCGGATGCTGCCATCCGCCGGGCCGTAGACCGGGGCCTGTCCGACTCGATTTTAGGCGTCGGTAGCATTGAGGGACAGCCCCATCCCGAGACCGGCGCAGTGTTGGTGGACCCGAGCGATTTCTTCATTCAGGACATCGCCTCGGTAAGTTCCTTCTTCAGCAGGTACCTCAAAGAGGGTTCGTATAGCTTCGACAACGACAACAGCTATTTCGGCGCGTTGAAGAATTTTCCGCACAATACCGAGATCGACGTGGTGCTGCACTTTAAATCCAATTCGCCCAGAATGGACATCCCCACCCTAGCAGATACGCGCAGTTTCCAGCACATCTACCACTACAGCCTGTCCAATCTGCCCGAGTCGGATTTCCGCCCGCGCTTAGCCGATGACCGAGTGGGGCACTTCACCACTCTGTACCAAGACTACACCTCGGTGCTCAAGGACGACCCGTACGTGCGCTATGTGAATCGCTGGCACTTAGAGAAATCCGAGCCCAAATTCGACGAGTCGCCGCCCAAAAAGCCGATTGTGTTCTGGCTAGAAAACACAATTCCACCGGAGTACCGGGACGCAGTGCGAGAGGGGATCCTAGTGTGGAACAAGGCGTTCGAGCCGCTCGGCTTTGAGGGAGCGATTGAGGCCAAACAGCAGCCGGACGACGCCGAATGGGACGCGGCCGATGTGCGCTACAACGTAGTGCGCTGGATGGTGCAGCCTGGCCAAGGCTACGCAGTGGGCCCTCGCGCACCAATCCCTTTACCGGCGAGATTTTCGACGCCGACATCCGCATCAGCGCGGATTTTGTGCGCTACGCCCACTTGGAGTTCACCGAACTAGTCGATCCTGTGGGACGGGAGCCTTGGGCCAGCGGGGACTTCACCACGCCTTCGCCCGCCGCGGCTATGGGGCACAATAGAGGATTCTGCGATATGGCCGACGGGCTGCGGCAGGAGGCCGCTTTCGGGTGGCACTTGCTGGAAGCGCGGGCTGCAGCCGGTGGAGGCGAGGTGGACGAAAAGGAATTCATCCGCCAGCTACTCGTCGAGTTGATAGCACACGAAGTGGGCCACACCCTCGGCCTGCGGCACAACTTCAAAGGCAGCACCATCCACGCGCTCGACGAACTGCACGACCGCCGCGTCACCGACAAAGAAGGCATCTCCAGTTCGGTAATGGACTACAACCCGGTCAACATCGCCCCAGAGGGCCACGAGCAGGGCGAGTACTATCAGACGACGCTGGGGCCGTACGACTACTGGGCCATTGAATACGCCTACCGGCCCGTAGAGGCAGACAGTCCCGCCAGCGAGCAGGCCCAACTGGCCAAGATCGCCAGCCAAGTCGCGGAGAAAGATCTAGCCTACGGCACGGACGAAGACGCCCTGTACTGGACTCGGGGAATCGATCCGAGCGCAGCGCGCTGGGATTTGCGCGATGACCCGATTGCCCATTACCGCGACCAGATCGCCCTGTCGAAAGACCTGTGGGCCAAGATCGAGGACAAATTCGAGCAGAAGGGCGAGCGCTACCAAACCCTGCGGCGAGTATTCGGCTGGGGCTTTAGGCCCTACTTTTCGGGAGCGGGCAATGTCAGCCGCTACATCGGCGGCATCTATCACTACCGCGACCACGTGGGCGATGGAAGGCTCCCACTACAGCCAGTGCCGCCGGCTCGGCAACGAGAGGCGCTCGACTTTCTGGTGGAGCACGTGTTCGGGCCGGACGCCTTCCGCTGGTCACCAGAGCTACTCAACAAGCTGGCACCGGAGCGCTGGGTCGATTTCACTTGGTCGGTATTCGACGTGCGGCGAATCGACTATCCCATCCACGATAGAGTGCTGAGCATCCAACGGCAGCCGCTCGAACGGTTCTACGATCCAACGCTGTTGAGTCGGCTGCAGGACCTAGAGCTGCGCTACGAGGGGGAGGATACTTTCGCCATGGTCGATCTGTTTACCGGCCTGCGGCAGGCCATCTGGGCGGAGCTGGAGACGGGCGGCTCCATCGACAGCTTTCGCCGCAACTTGCAGCGGGCGCAGCTACAAAAACTGATCGGTCTAGTGCTCAGGCCCGCCGGGGGCACACCCGAAGACGCCCGCACCTTAGCCCGAGCGGATTTGCAGACCATCGCCGCCCAGATCGAAACGCGGCTAGCAGGCAGCGGTCTAGACGCGTATAGTCGCGCCCATCTCGAAGAGACCAAGGCGCGAATTGAGGCTGCGTTGGAGGCCGGATTGGAGCGGAGTTTATAAAAAATACGGAGGTCGATTTATCGTCCCAATGGTGATAAATCAACCTCCGTTATAAACATCTGTTACCAAAGCCTTATACGGGTCTCTCTGATTATTTTGGGGACCATATATCGCCCCATTCAATATGCAGTATCTCCTTTCCATATAGAAACTTATATAGTATATTTCACAAACGTTTTACTTCCCCCCCCACGATACTGAAGGCGTTTGTCAAGCTATCGCCTTCAGGCTATCGCCTTTTTGAAGCTCTCAGTACTCTCCGCTAATCGTGAATCGTGGCCTTGCTTTGCTCGGCCCGTAAGGAGATACCAATGCGTCTTATCCATTATTTGTCGCATGGTCCCTCCATGTCAACGCCACCGACACAGCGAGTACACGACGCGATTGCCGCTCGACACAGCAACGAGAACACCTTACCCCTCCGCACGGGATTCGCGCCCATCATTTGCATTTTTGTTTTGCTGACCTTGGCATTACCCGCATTCGGACATAATACCCCGGAAATCCGAGGTGAAAACCAAACGCACACTCTTAACGCGCGTTGGCTCGATTTTATACAAAGAAATTATGAACACGACGATTGCCATTGGCATATGAACGCAGATGAGTCCGGGATAGGCAGTTGGGATAAATGTGTGGCGGAAGGGTACGATGAAGTAGAAGATTCGTATGATTTATCGAACTGTCCGGGCTCGAATCCAACCCCAGATCCAAACCTAGATCCAAATCCAAACCTAGATCCAAACCCAGATCCAAACCCAGATCCAAACCTAGATCCAAACCCAGATCCAAACCTAGATCCAAACCCAAACCTAGATCCAAATCCAAATCCAAATCCAAATCCAAATCCAAATCCAAACCTAGATCCAAACCCAGATCCAAACCCAAACCTAGATCCAAATCCAAATCCAAATCCAAATCCAAATCCACAACCGTCAGAAACAACCTCCACCCCATCAGAAACAACCCCAAGCTTGCCGTCCGTAACGGTGTCGTTTGCGGCGACGCGCTATGAGGCGTCGGAGGACGACGAGGCACTAGAATTTCTGGTGAGTCTGAGCACGACGAGCAGCCAAGTGGTGACGGTGGAGTACGCGACTGCGAGCGGCACAGCAACGGCGGGGGATGATTACACGTCGGCGATTGGGACCTTAACCTTCCCGGCTGGGACGACGGAGCAGACGATTCGCGTGTCGATCATTGACGACAATGTGGAGGAGGAGGAGGAGGCGTTCACAGTCACTTTGAGCAATTCCAATGCGACGATCGGAGACGGCGAAGCAACCGGAGTGATCCTCGACAACGACGAACCCGATGAGGTAGTGACGAAGACCGATACCGAGGTAGTGACGAAGACCGATACCGATATAGTGACGAAGACCGATACCGATGTGGTCAAGAGCGAGGTGATGGTGTCGTTTGCGGCGACGCGCTATGAAGCGTCGGAGGATGACGAGGTACTGAGATTCGCGGTGCAGCTAAGCACAGAGAGCCGCCAAGAGGTGACAGTGGAGTACGCGACTGCGAGCGGCACTGCGACGGCGGGGGATGACTACAATGCGACGCATGGAACCCTGACCTTCCCAGCTAGCACGACGAGTCGGACGATCCGCGTGCCCATCATCGACGACGATGTGGTAGAGGAAGAGGAGACGTTCAGAGTCTTGTTGCGCAATTCCAACGCGACGATCGGCGCGGGCAAGGCAACGGGCGTGATCGCCGACAACGATATACTAGCAGAGGTCAACATCGCAGCAGACCCGACAGCCGTGTCAGAAGGTGAAACGGCAGCGTTTACCCTGACGCGGGTAGGCAACCTGACCGCGCCACTAACGGTGCCAGTAAGCGTAACAGAAAGCGGTGCGTTCCTCGCGGACAAGGTCCCCACCGAGGCGACCTTCGCGGCCAATGCCGCGACAGCGACGCTTCTGGTAGCAACAGACGACGACGGGCGTATAGAGGCGGACGGCGCAGTGACGGCGACGATCATGGATGGTCCGCATCAGATAGGCGATGCGGCCAGCGCGACGGTGGCGATTATCGACAACGACGTACGCGGCGTGACCGTGACCCCAACGGCGCTGATGATTCCCGAAGGCGAAAGTGACAGCTACACGGTGGTGCTAAACACAGAGCCGACGGCGGACGTGACAGTTGCAGTGCAAGTACCAGAGGGTCCGGAAATTTCGGTTTTCCCAACGGCGTTGACATTCACAGCCAACAACTGGAATACACCGCAGACAGTAACGGTGACCGCAGCCCAAGACGACGACTCGGTGCCCGACAATCCAGTGACGATCCGCCATGCAGTCAGCGGCGGCGACTACGGGACAGTGACCGCGGCCAGCGTTGTGGTGACGATCCTCGAGGACGACCCACCGACGATCCAGATCGCCGACGCAGCGGCCGTGGAAGGCGACGGGGAGATGGAATTTTCGGTGCGGCTGAGCCTAGCCAGCATCCAGACGGTGACAGTGGAATATGCGACTGCTGACGGCTCGGCGACGGCGGGGACGGATTACGAGGAGACGACCGGGACGCTGACCTTCTTCGCCTTGCAGACAGAGCAGACGATCCGCGTGCCCATCCTCGACGACGACCTAGACGAGGAGCCCGAAGCGTTCGCGATCGCTTTAAGCGGGGCGGAAAACTCGACGATCACAGATGGCAAGGCAACGGGCGTGATCCTCGACAACGACCTGCCGGCAGTCAGTGTAGCGGCAGATCCAGCAGGAGTGATAGAAGGCGATACGGTATCGTTTACCCTAACGCGAGTAGGCAACCTGACCGCGCCGTTGACGGTGCCGGTACGCGTAACAGAGAGCGATGCGTTCCTCACGGACGAGGTACCCACCGAAGCGACATTCGCGGCCAATGCGGCGACGACCACGCTTCTAATGGCGACAGACGACGACGAGCGCGACGAGGCGGACGGCACAGTAACGGCAACGATCACCAGCGGTGCGACCTACCAGATAGGTGATGCGGGCAGCGCGACGGTACTGGTCATCGACAATGATGTCCCCGGCGTGACCATAACTCCAACGGTGCTAGCACTGCCCGAAGGTGCTAGTGTCAGCTATACGGTGGTGCTAGATACGGAGCCGACGGGAAACGTGACCGTGGCCGTGCAGGTACCAGAGGACACGGAAGTCGCGGTGGACGAGACGGCATTGATGTTCACGGCCGAGAGTTGGAATCAGGCGCAGACCATAACAGTGAGCACGGCTCACGATGACGACGCCGTCGCTGACGAGCCGGTGACGATCCGTCATGCAGTCAGCGGCGGAGACTACGACACAGTAACGGCCGAATCCGTGACAGTCATCATCATCGAAGACGACATGCCAGAGGTGTCGATCACCGACGGGACAGCAACAGAGGGCGACGAGGAGATGGCGTTTCAAGTGCGGCTGAACGTGGCCAGCAGCCAGACGGTGACGGTCGAGTATGCGACCACCGACAGCACGGCAACGGCGGACGAGGATTACGAAAGGAAGGCCAGCATGTTGACCTTCTCCGCCTTGGAGACGGAGCAGACGATCCGCGTGCCCATCATCGACGACGACCTAGACGAGGCATTGGAAGTGTTCACAGTCATGTTGAGCAATGCTTCCAACGCGACGATCAAAGATGACAAGGCGACGGGCGTGATCGCCGACAACGATCTGCCGGTGGTGGGAGTGGCCGCAGACCCGACAGCCGTGGAAGAAGGCGAGACAGTGACGTTCGTGCTGGCGCGCATCGGCGACCTGACCGCGCCACTGACGGTGCCGGTGAGCGTGACCGAGCGCAGTGCATTCCTCGCCGACGGAGCACCCACTGAGGCGACATTCGCGACAAATGAGGCGATAATCACACTTCCAGTGGCGACAGTGGACGATGACGTGGACGAAGTAAACGGCTTGGTGACAGCGACGATCGCGGATGGCGTGACCCACCGAGCGGGCGAATCCGACAGCGCGACGGTACCAGTCGCCGACAACGATGTGCGTGGCGCGACCGTGACCCCGACCAAACTGACGGTGGACGAGGGCGATAGCGCCAGCTACACAGTGGTACTGGCTTCGGAGCCGACGGCGAATGTGACCGTGGCTGTGCAGGTGCCCGAAGACGTGGAAGTCACGGTGGACGAGACGGCCTTGACGTTCACGGCCGAAAATTGGAATCAGGCGCAGACCGTAACAGTGAGCACGGCTCAGGACGCCGACGCCGTCGCTGACGAGCCGGTGACGATCCGTCATGCAGTCAGCGGCGGCGACTACGACGCTGTGGCGGCAGATAGCGTTGAAGTGACGATTATTGAGGACGACACGCCTAGGTTATTGATCGCCAATGCGGTGGCAGCGGAGGGCGACGAGGAGATGGCGTTTGCGGTACGACTGAGCGTGCTCAGCAGCCAGACGGTGACGGTGGACTGGATGACCGGCGACGGCACGGCAACGGCGGGAACGGATTACGAGGCGGCAACCGGAACGTTGACCTTCTCTGCCTTGGAGACGCAGCAGACGATCCGCGTGCCCATCATCGACGACGACCTAGACGAAGCGGCAGAGACGTTCACCGTCGCGCTGAGCAATGCTTCCAATGCAACGGTCGGAGATGGCGAGGCCACCAGTGTAATCGTCGATAACGACCTGCCGGTGGTCAGCGTGGCGGCAGACCCGACAGCCGTGGAGGAGGGCGAGACAGTGACGTTCACGCTGACGCGCGTGGGTGACCTGACTGTGCCGTTGACGGTACTGGTAAAAGTAACGGAGCGCGGTGCGTTCCTCGCGGCTGGGACCCCCACCGAGGCGACGTTCGCGGTGGGGGTGTCGAACGCGACGCTTCAGGTGGCGACGGTGGACGATGACGTGGATGAAGTAAACGGCTTGGTGACGGCGACGCTCGCGGATGGCGTGACCCACCGAGCGGGCGAATCCGACAGCGCGACGGTACCAGTCGCCGACAACGATGTGCGTGGCGCGACCGTGACCCCGACCGAACTGACGGTGGACGAGGGCGGCAGCGCAAATTACACGGTGGTGCTGACTTCGGAGCCAACAGCGGACGTAACCATCGCCATACAGGTGCCCGACAGCGTGGACATTACCGCAGATCAAACCGAGTTGACCTTCACCGCGAACAATTGGAATACACCGCAGACAGTAACCGTCTCCGCCGCTCAGGATGCCGACGCAGTAGCCGACGAGCCGGTAACGCTGACGCACACCGTCAGTGGCGGTGACTACGAGAACGCGACCGCCGCAAACGTCGAGGTAACCACCACCGAAGACGACACTCCAAGCGTGACGATCTCAAGCACCGCGCTGGAAGTCCAAGAAGGCGATACTGGACGCTACATGGTGATGCTGGACACCGAGCCGACAGCGGACGTAACCGTCGCCATACAGGTACCCGACAACGTGGACATTACCGCAGATCAAACCGAGTTGATCTTCACCACAGACAATTGGAATACACCACAGACAGTAACAGTAATCGTCGCCCATGACGACGACGCGGTAGCCGACGAGCCAGTAGGGCTGACCCATACCGTCAGTGGCGGAGACTACGAGGGCGTAACGGCTGCAAACGTCGAGGTGACTATCACCGAAGACGATACCCCAAGCGTGACAATCTCAAGCACCGCGTTGGAAGTCCAAGAAGGCGATGAAGAAACCTACACCGCAGTGCTGGACACCGAGCCGACGGCAGACGTAACCATCGCCATACAGGTACCCGACAACGTGGACATTACCGCAGATCAAACCGAGCTGATCTTCACCACAGACAACTGGAATACACCGCAGACAGTAACAGTAATCGTCGCCCATGACGACGACGCGGTAGCCGACGAGCCGGTAACGCTGACGCACACCGTCAGCGGCGGCGACTACGAGGGCGTAACGGCTGCACAGGTCGAGGTGACTATCACCGAAGACGATACCCCAAGCGTGACAATCTCAAGCACCGCGCTGGAAGTCCAAGAAGGTGGTGAGGGAACCTACACGGTGATGCTGGATACCGAACCGACAGCGAACGTGACCATCGCGATACAGGTGCCCGACAACGTGGACATTACCGCAGATCAAACCGAGTTGACCTTCACCACAGACAACTGGAATACACCGCAGACAGTAACTATCGCCGCCGCCCATGACGACGACGCGGTAGCCGACGAGCCAGTAGGGCTGACCCATACCGTCAGTGGCGGAGACTACGAAGGCGTAACGGCTGCACAGGTCGAAGTGACCACCACCGAAGACGATACCCCAAACGTGACGATCTCAAGCACCGCGCTGGAAGTCCAAGAAGGCGATGAAGAAACCTACACCGCAGTGCTGGACACCGAGCCAACGGCGGACGTAACCATCGCCATACAGGTGCCCGACAACGTGGACATTACCGTAGATCAAACCGAGCTGATCTTCACCACAGACAACTGGAATACACCACAGACAGTAACCGTCTCCGCCGCTCAGGATGACGACGCAGTAGCCGACGAGCCGGTAACGCTGACGCACACCGTCAGCGGCGGCGACTACGAAGACGTAACCGCCGCAAACGTCGAGGTAACCATCACCGAAGACGACACCCCAGGCGTGACGATCTCAACTACCGCGTTGGAAGTCTCAGAAGGTGATGAGGAAATCTACACCGTAGTGCTGGACACCGAGCCAACGGCAGACGTAACCATCGCCATACAGGTACCCGACAGCGTGGACATTACCATAGATCAAACCGAGTTGACCTTCACCGCGGACAACTGGAATACACCGCAGACAGTAACCGTCTCCGCCGCTCAGGATGCCGACGCAGTAGCCGACGAGCCGGTAACGCTGACGCACACCGTCAGCGGCGGCGACTACGAGGGCGTAACGGCTGCACAGGTCGAGGTGACTATCACCGAAGACGATACCCCAAGCGTGACAATCTCAATCACCGCGTTGGAAGTCCAAGAAGGCGGTGAAGAAACCTACACCGCAGTGCTGGACACCGAACCGACAGCGGATGTGATCGTCGCCGTACAAGTACCCGACAACATGGACATTACGGTGGCCCCAACGGCACTGATCTTCACCACAGACAACTGGAATACATCGCAGACAGTAACAGTAACCGCCGCCCACGACGACGATGCGGTAGCCGATGATTCGGTGGTGCTGACGCATACCGTCAGCGGTGGCGACTACGAAGGCCTAGCCGCCGCAGATGTCGAAGTGACCATCACCGAAGACGATACCCCAGGCGTGACGATCTCGGTAACGGCGTTAACGGTTCCAGAAGGCGATGAGGAAATCTACACGGTGGTGCTGGACACCGAACCAGCGGCAGACGTAACGGTTGCAATACAGATGCCGGAGAACGCGGAGGTGTCAGTAGCTCCAGCGACGTTGACGTTTACCGCGGCCAACTGGAACGAGACGCAGACGTTCGCGGTCACCGCCGCCCACGACGACGATGCGGTAGCCGACGAACCAGTAGTGCTGACGCACACAGTTAGCGGCGGCGACTACGAAGGCCTAGCCGCCGCAAACGTCGAGGTAACGATCACCGAAGACGACACCCCGGCGCTAACCATAGCCGACGCGAGCGCCACAGAAAGCGACGGGGAAATCACCTTCACTGTGCGGCTGAACGTGGCCAGCAGCCTTGAAGTAACGGTCGATTGGACAACGGCCGACGGCACGGCGACCAAAGGAACCGACTACGCGGAGACGACGGGCACACTGAGCTTCGACGCCTTGGAAACAGAGCAGACGATTACCGTCCCGTTGTTAGACGACGACTTGGACGAAGCCGACGAGACCTTCACCATCGCCTTGAGCAATCCAGCGAATGCGACCTTGGACGAAGCCGAGGCCACCGGCACAATCGCCGACAACGATGCTGCACCGGCCCTGACCATCGCCGATGCGGAGGCAGCCGAAGGCGACCGGGAAATTAGCTTTGCCGTAACGATAGGAGCAGTCAGCAGTTTTGCGATAACGGTCGATTGGACAACGGCCGACGGCACGGCGACGGCGGACGCAGACTACACAGCGGCAGAAGGCAGCCTGACCTTCGCACCCGGCCAGACCGAGGCGACCATCGCGGTGGTGGTGTTCAACGACGCACTGGATGAAGGCGACGAAACGTTCACCATCGCGTTGAGCAATCTGACCAATGCGACAATAGCCAACGATACAGCCACAGGGACCATCACCGACGACGATCCCTCGGTGGAAAAGGCGTGGCTGGCGCGGTTCGGGCGGACGGCGGCTAGCCAAATAATGGACGCGATCTCGAACCGCCTGACAGATCGGTCTGGTGGCGGCGCACATCTGACAGTGGGCGGTCAGCGGGTGACGTTGGCGGCGATGTCCGAACGTGGGCAGGGCCCGATTGATCCGCCCAAGAATTCTTCCCTCTCAGATGTCCTCTCCCAGCATCCCTTTTATAGTCTGACGAGAAGTTCCTTTGCGGACATTATATCGCGGAGTTCTTTCCAATTATCGGCCGCGACCGACGAAGAGCGGGATGGCCGCTGGACAGCTTGGGGTCGGGGAGCGACGACCCGCTTCAGGAGCGAGGAGGCCGATTTATCGCTTATCGGCGGTCCGGTGACGGCCCTGCTCGGCGTCGATCGGCAACAGGGCCGGATGCTGGCAGGTCTAGCGGTAGCGCACAGCTTGGGCACCGGCGAGTTCGACGTACACACGGCCGAAGAGGCTTTCCGCAAAGGCGAATTGGGAACCTATCTGACGAGCGTGCATCCCTATCTGCGCGTCGCAGTGACCGAGCGGCTGTCAACGTGGGGTTTGCTCGGCTATGGACGCGGTCAGATGGAACGAATAGGAGATCGTCCCGACACTGATATCGGGATGAAGATGGGAGGATTGGGCACGCGAGGCACTTTGCTGTCATCGACAGAATCGTCCGACTTCGACGTGGCGCTAAAGTCGGATGCCTTCTTGGTGCAAACGGACGCGGATGCCGCGGTCCAGCCAGCGCTAGAAACCATGACAAGCCGATTGCGCCTCCTACTGGAAGGAGGCCGCCCCGTGGAGTTGGACTCTGGCCGGATGAGGCCATCGCTGGAAGTGGGGATGCGCCACGACGGCGGCGACGCAGAGACCGGGCTGGGTCTGGAAGTGGGCGGCAGCTTGGGCTACACCCACTTGCAGCGGGGCGTAGCGCTACAGGCGACGGCGCGGCGGCTGCTAGTGCATCAGGCCACCGGCTATGAGGAATGGGGTGTAGGCGGCTCGCTCAACATAGACCCGGGCGCATTAGGTCGGGGGCCGTCGCTGCGGATGCACTCGTCTTGGGGAACTGCGACGAGCGGAATGAATCGCCTCTGGTCGCAGCGCAGCGCGGCGGATTTGACACAATCCACCCAAGCTACCGAGGCCGGTCTATTCGACGCAGAGTTGGGGTACGGCCTAGACGCATTGGGCGGTCTGCTAACTCCGTATGCCCGTATCGCGTCGGGCCGAGATACGCACACTTATGGCGTGGGCGGGCGGCTGCGCGTGGAGCAGTCGTTGCGCGTGGATCTAGTCGCCGAGCACCGCGAGCGCACAACGGCTTGGTCTAGTCACGAGTTCAAGTTGCGCAGCACCCTGTACTGGTAAGCCTTCCCCAGTTGCGCCCTTCTCCAGCAGAAGCGATCATAGAGGAATAATCTGGAGGAATACCATGTCCGAGACGCGCCTGAGCGAACAACAGCTCAATTATTTCAATACCTTCGGCTACCTGTACTTCCCCGGCCTCATGGCCGATTGCATCGACCGCATTATCGAGGAATTCGAGGCTGTGTGGGCCGCACACGGCGGCGGGCACCATGGCGAACAGCACGAAGGGCGGGCACGCTCGTGCATCGTACCCTTCCCCGACCAGAGCGAATACCTGAGCAGCTTGCTCGACGATCCGCGCATCCACGACATTGCCGCCAGCATTTTGGGCGATGATTTCAACTACACCAGCGGCGACGGCAATTTCTACGTCGGCGATACGCGCTGGCATTCGGATGGGTATAGCGGCGAGCGCATTCCCAGCATCAAGATCGCTTTTTACCTAGATCCGCTGACCCAGGACACGGGCGCAGTGCGCATCATTCCGGGCAGTCATCACTGCGGCGATGCCTATGCCGACGGCCTGCAAGAGGCCCTGCCCGACAGCGAATCAGCGTGGGGAGTAGCGCCCAATCAATTGCCATGTCAAGTGGTGGAGACCCAGCCGGGCGACATTGTCGTATTTTGGCACAATACCAAACACGCCGCTTTCGGCGGCTCGCAGCGGCGGCGCATGTACACCATGAATTTTTACGAACACGTGCCCGACGAGCGCCTAGCGGACTTCCAGAACGCGCTGGCCAACGAGGGGCGGTTCTGGATTGACCGCATCCACGGAGAGGCCATGTTGCGCACCGCCGGGCCAGAGCGCATGGTGCATTTGCAGCAAGTCATAGACAACGACTTCAAGATGGCGGAAGTGCATCAGCGCCATCGGCGGGAAAACGCCGAGCCGTCGCGGGGGTGACGCTCAGAAACCGTAGTCGGACTTCAGCACCGACTCGTCCCTCCACCTCGGACTGCTCTGCTCGGCCTGCCGGGTCCGCTTCGCCAAGCAGGAACAATTTTGGGCGAGCACCTCGAAGATGCGGTTGGCGACGATCCGGTGGCCGAGGTCGTTTTGGTGCACGCCGTCGTAGTGGACCATCCAAGGCGCTTCACCGCTCGCGGCCAGCAGATCGACGTACAGACAGTCGAGTTGTGCCGCCACCTCGGCCGTGGCCGCGTTGAAGCGCCTGAACAGGAGCAGATCGGCGTGGCTCCAGGTCTTCCCCCCGACGGTGAAGTCGGTCATGAAGTAGGGCCCGAGCAATAGAATGAGCGGATTCCCGCGTTGGCGCACGCGCCCTACGAGCAGGACGAGATCCTCGCAAAACTGGGCCAATGGCGTACCGCCCCGGGCGTCGTTGAGGCCGTAGGAGATCGCGAGCAGGTCGGGGTCGTGGGAGAGGACGTGTTTGTCGAGACGCTCGTCGGCCGCCGGCTTGCCGCTCTCCTCGTACGCCGGGCTGCGCCTGGCGATGAGGTTGGCGCCGATTCCAGAGTTGACAACCCGCATAGGCGCGGTCTGAAAGTCGTTGATGAGCGCGCCCAAGAGAGGCACCCAGCAGCGATCAGGGGCGGTGCTCCAGCCGCCAGCAGTGGTGCTCTCACCGAGGGCGACCATGCAGCGAAACTCCTCGGCGCACCAGTCCTTCTTCATCGTCTTCGCCTCACAGCAACTCCGGCCGGAATTCCACGGCATTGACGGCCTTTTTCCGGTCGCCCTCGTCCTCCATCTCAAACTCGATGACCGCGCCCCGCATCCTCAACTGGGCAAAGTCCGCGTTGGACACCACCCCACCTCTGGCCGTGCGCAGATCGGTAATGTGCAGAAAAATATCCTCGCGTGTGGTGTCCAGCCCCAAGTCGGTCTGCGCGGTCAAGAACCCGTAGCCTTTCTCCTCGTTGACCGCGTGGAGGATGCCGCGCAGACGCTGGGTTGGACCGCGCTCAGGGAACAGAATGCCGGGCACCAAGTACCCAGAAAAGTGGTAATCTACTTCTTGGCGCAGTTGGGTGCTGGTGTTCATAAAAGACAACAGATCGACCCGCTTGCCCCGGTTTTGCAGAGCGCGCACCAAGCGCACAAAATCGCCATCGCCCGTGCCCAACAGCACGTAATCCAAATTCTCCGACTGCAACAGGGCATCGATCGCCAGCTCTAGATCGGCGTCGGCCTTGACGATGGTCTCGCCTTCCGTAGTCAGATAGCGCCGCACTTCCTTGAGTATGAGGTGGTAGCCCTCCCGCCGCGCTCGATTGCGATACGTTTCTCTTTTTTGGCGGTACTCTGGGTCCATGTTTTCGCGCTCGCGGTCAACGGCCATATAGGCATTGGCCCGCACCACAACCGCCTGCTGCGCCTCCACCAGAGCCTTGATCTGGCGAAATTGGATGCCGTGGCCACCGCAGCGATTGAGATTTTCCATATCGAGAAATATGCCTGCTTTTAGCATGTGTATCCTCTAGTGGTAAGCGAGTCGTGGGGTATCTCGTCGCTAGACGTGAAAAATGTACAAGTCGCGCGCAGGCAGCGGCAACTCCACCCAAGCGCCGCCCTGGCGATGGCTCTCAGCAACGGCGATGGTGGCTTCTGTGATGTGGTGCGTCACGTCGATGTGGCCGCGCGTGGGTTGGCCGGATTCGCGCGCCGCGACCAAATCCTCCAAGCAGCACTGCGTAGTACTGCGCGGCGTCACCAGATCGACGGGCACCTCCTCCCACAAGGCGTTCCGTCCCTGCATAGTGCCGGGCTGGCGCAGTAAAACGTTGGTCCCATTATTGCACGAGCGAATCGCTCCCTCCGAGCCGATGACCTCGAATTCCCACGGGGCCGCTGGAATAGACCACGCCTCGACGCCGTTGGCAAAGCGCAGTTGATAGGTGGCCGAGGGATCGGCCGGAATGTGATTGCCCTCGACTTGCAAGCCGCGAGGCAAAAGCTCGCCGCGCACAGCTTCAATCGCCGGATCGCCGATGAGATAGGACACCGTGTCGATCGAATGGATGTGCCCGTGCATCAGGCTGGAACCGGCGTAGTGAATCACGGCTCGCACCTCGCCGACCTGACCGGCGGCGACCGCGTCTTTGACCACATCGTAGCGGTTGTCAAAGCGGCGCAGAACGCCCGTGTTGAAGAGTGTGTTGTTGCGCTTTACAGCATCGCGGATTTCGTCGGCGCGCTCCATCGAGCTGGCCATGGCCTTTTCGAGGTAGATCATCGGCACGCCCAGATCGGCCACTGCCACTGCTAGGTCGGCGTGCGAGTCGCCGCGAAAACTCGCGTCCGGGGCCTCTCTGGCGGGTTTGGGCAAACAAGCCGCCGTGCAGATGGCCACGATGTCTGGCTCTTCGCGGTCAATCATGTCGCGGAAGTCCTCGTACACAGCTACTCCCCAGCGACTTTGAAACGCATCGCGCTTATCCGGCAGGAGGTCCGCTCCGGCCACGAGTTCCAGCCGTTCGCTCGCCCGAGTCGCGGCCGCGACCGAATAGGGCACGTCGCCGTGCCCTTCGTCGTCAATGGTGCTGCCCATGCGCCCGAGACCGATGATAGCTACTGTGTGCTTCTGCATGGTAATTCTCCTTTCTACGCAGCAGACAACCTACTCATCCCACCAAAATTTCGCCAGCACCTCCCTCCCGCTGCACGCACAACAGCAGATCGCCGCGCCCCACCCTGATCTCGACCGGATTGTCCACCACCTCATTAGAGATGCCCTTGCGCACGCCCGGGATCAGGCTTTCGGACCGCAAGGGCCATTTTAATCCAAACGTCTCAATACCTTCCGCTGCGCCATCGAGCGGGCACAGGGAAATTTTCTGACCAATAGCGGCGCGGAAGCGGATGCAGCGGTCGATGAGGCGGATGTCGCAATAGTCATCTACTATGCGCAAGGCGAGGAGATCGGCAAAAGCCTTGAGCAGACTCAAATTGCCCAGCAGGTGATCGGTGCGCCGTCCCGTAAAACCGACGAGCACTGCTTGAGTAACGCCCAAGGCGACGGCGTGGTTGAGGACTTTTTGACCATCTGTGCCCACATTGCCCTCGGGGTCAACGAGGACGAGGCGGTCAGCGGCGAGAGCGGCCTTGCTTTGGTCGCTAACCGAGTCGAGGTCGCCAACGATGTAATCGGGCGCGTACCCGTACGCCGAGGCAGTATTAGCCCCGCCATCGGCACACAAGATCAGCTCGGCTTCTCGGGCGCAGGAGGCGAATAATTCCCGGGAAGGCGGCTCGCCGTTGCCGACGATCAGAGCAGATTGACCGCTCACAGCTTCAGTTCCCCAAGGAAGAAAACTGCGTCGTCAGCCGCACGCCAACTTGGCGCGGATCACCGTAGGTTTCGTACAGTTTGTCGGCGTAATCCGGCGGCTCTAGGCCAAAGTAGAAGCCCCGCACCCCATAGCGCTCGTCGAGCAGGTTGCGACCCCATAGCTGCACGGACCACGCTTCCCACTCGTAGGCAATGTGGGCGTTGACCAATCGATAAGGTTCTGAGACTTGGTCGTGGCCATCGGAGTAGAAGAATTGGTCCATGCCGATCAGGGCCAGCCGCGCCCCCAAGCCCGACTGATGGCGGTATTCGCCGCCTACGCTGAAGGTGTAGTTGGGGGCGTGGGCTGCGGCCCGATCGCCCAGCGTCACTTCCCCATCTTCCGTGGGGAAGGTATAGGTATCAATGTGAGTAGTGAGCAGACCCACCGAGCCGAAGACTTCGACTTGGGGCAGGAGGCGGACGGCATGCTCCCATTCCAAGCCGCTGTTGCGGCCTTTGACGGCATTGGCCGTGAAGTAGAAAAAGCTGTTGGGGTCGCCCGGATCTTGCTGGCTCGACAACTCGACCTGCTGGTCCGAGCGCAGAGCGTGGAATAGGGTCAGTCCGATAGAAGAGCGCGGTCCGCTGACGCGCCAGCCGATTTCGAGATTGACGATGTACTCGGGGTCGTAAGGGCGGTTTTCCGCGGCCAAGTACGGGTGCTGGTTGACCCCGCCGGAACGATAGCCGCGCGAGGCCGAAGCGTATAAGGTATGGCCTAAACCCCAGTTGTAACTGAGGGCCGCTTTGCCCCCGCCCAACCATTGATCAACGGCGAACGCAGTGCTGGTGCTATCGGCCCCGTAATTGGTCGTCGTTCCTTCATAGGCCGTGTCGTTGCGGTCGAGCCGCGCATTGACTTCCAGCCGCAATTTTTCGCCCAAGGCTAGCCCGTATTGACCGTAAAAGGCTAGGTTGTCGATTTCATAGCGCCCGTTGAGATCCGTGGCGTCGCCGCCGAACAAATAGCCGGCGGCATTGTCTTCCTCTTCGAGGCGCTTCCAATAGGCTCCCACCACCAGTTCCTCCACCAAGAGCCGGGCCTCCTGGCTCATAACTGTGCGGTCGCGCACATTGCGGTCGAAAAAGTCGTAGCTCCACCCCTCGACGTCTGGGTCGAATCCATGCTCTGCTAGCCAGTACTTGTCGTTGCCCCAATCGCCGTCGAAGCTATGCTCCAATTCGCTGCGCGAAAACGCGGTAATCGCGACCAATTCAGCGCCACTCGTGCCCAACCCCCAAGTGCTCTTGAGCGAGGCCCCGGTCGTTTGCTGACGGTCCTTGCCCGGCTTGTCGGAATAGGTAGTCAAATCCTCGTTGTTGTCGGGCACCCAAGCGTCGTATCCATTGTCCATATCAGCCCAAAAGAAGGTGCCCAACACCTCGGGACCAGCCGCCGGAGTCCAGCCCACCTTGGCGCGCAACAACTGCTCGCGCCGACCATTAGTATCGTCGGCATCGAGAAAGGAGTTGCTGCGAAAGCCGTTGGAGCGGCCATTTTCGTACCCCACGCGCAGCGCTAGGTCGCTCCCGACCGGCAGATTCACCGCCCCGGAAAAACGCCCTAAGCCATCGCTGCCCATCTCGGCGCTACCCATCCCGGCAAACTCCTGCTGGGGATCGGCTGAGCGCAAATTGATCAGACCGGCTAGAGCATTGGGGCCAAAAATAGTTGACTGAGGGCCTTTGAAGACTTCGACCTGATCGACGTCAAAAAGCAACCCGGCCGTGCCCATGCCACTCAAGGCGACGTCGTCCATGACGAATCCCACCGAAAAACTGGGCGACCCTTCGCCGGCGTAATGGCTGCGCTCGCCAATGCCCCGGATCTGGAAATAGCGCGGTCGGGACGAGCCGCCGGCCCAATTCAAATTGGGTACCGCATGGGTCGCGTCCTGCAAGTGCCCAGCCCCGCTACTCCGGGAACGGTCTCCATCCACCACAGTGACGCTTGCGGCCAAGCGGTCGAGCCGCCGACGCACTAAGCCGCCTTCCACTACCACCTCCGGCGCTTGCAAAATCGCGCGCTCCAAAGCCACGACTAGCGGCAAGACGACCGCCACTCGCACGCTCTGGTAGCCGATAAAGGAAATGTCGAGCGAATCGCCCAAGGCCGCCTCCACTTTGAAGCGGCCCTGAGCATCCGTAGTGGTAGCCCTATCCCCGGCCCGCACGTTGGCCCCCTCCAAGGGGCGGCCCGTAGCCGCATCCAACACTTGGCCGGGCACCTGCTCGGCGTGCGCCCAAGACAGCGCCGACAGCGTCAATAAACCGGCCAGCAAGCCAGCCACCGATAGTGAAATTCGCATAGATCTGCTCCCTCGTCTTGCATTTGCGGAAAGAGCCGTCGAGGGGCACAAAAAAACCGCTCGCCCTGGATGGGCCAGCGGTGCGTACGCGGTGCGTACGGCATCCGTTTCCCTACGCTGGCACGATCCAGTTCAGGTTCGAAGGGTCTCAATCTCAGGCCCGCTACCGGGCCACCCCCAACGGAAGCTATCTACTCAATGTCTTTACAATATAGGGCACGCCCTCACTTGGGGCAATGCGCGCCCTTTCGATCACTTTTTCCTGCTGTTCGCCCCGCAGGACTCCCGCACGATCAGCGACGATTTCAAAGTTATTTGTCGAAGCGTGTTCTGCCCCTCAAGCTGTTCCAGCATCAACTCCATTGCCGCCTCGGCAATCGCCTCATAGGGAGTTGCTAAGGTCGTCAGCGCTGGTATCACATACGCCGCCACATCGATATTGCCGCTACCCACCACAGCCACATCTTCGGGGACGCTAAGCCCTAACTCCTCCAGTCCACGACAAACGCCCATGGCCGCATAATCATCCCGGCACACAAGAGCCGTAAACCGATAGCTGAGCCTTTTACCCTGCAGATACCCCTCCACAGCATAGATGCCCAAGGCAGGTATGAATTCGTGCGGCAGGCCATGCTTTTGCATCGCCAGTAAGTATCCCTTGGCCTTGGCTGAAACCGGGCTAGCCGCATCCCAGTCCGGTCCGATAAACCCGATCCGCTCGTGACCCAACCGAATCAAATGCTCTGTGGCCTCGAAAAAATCCGCTGCATTGTCCAACACGACCCCGCTCAGGTTTGGAGTCGAATAGTGAAACGTCACCACCGGCACTCGTCCCTGTACGGTGTTCAATATGCGCTCGGACTCTTCTTCGTCGCCTCGCGTATTAATCAAGAGTCCGTCTATGCTTCGGGAAAGCAACTGATTGATCTGCATGGCCTGATCGTCCATTGGAGCCAGAGGCGTCCGGTGAGCGGCCATGCTAATCACGACCTGATACTGCTCCTCGTAGGCTGCTCGCAGAATCTGATCGGTCTGGCGGCCAAACGTCTCCCGAGAAATCTGGTAGGTCAGCAGACCCAAAGTACCCGTCCTTTCCGTTACGATCCTCTGCGTCATCAAATTGACATACTCCTTCTTTATTTTGGCCCATTTAAAAACTCCTTTACAGATCGGTCAACTTGCTGCAAGCGTACTCACCAACACCTTCGAGGTTCCGCCACAGACCTCCGAACTTCACACGTTTGCATTCAAATCGGAAAATGTACCCTCCCTCCCGCAACACTGTCAAGTCATATACTTTCCGATTATTTCCTGCTCTTCGCCCCGCAGGATTCCCGCACTATTAGAGGCGATCTCACGGTTATCTGCCGAGGCGTCTCCTCCCCCTCAAGCTGTTCCAGCATCAACTTCATCGCCGTCTGGGCAATCTTCTCGAAGGGGATTGCCAAGGTGGTCAGGGCCGGTGTCGTATATTTCGCCACCTCCAGATTGCCGTTTCCTATCACAGCCACATCGTCGGGTACGCGGAAACCTGCTTCCCATAGCCCTCGACAAACGATTAGAGCCGTGTAATCTTCCCGGCACACAAGGGCTGTAAACCTGTCGGCGAGCCTTTTCCCCAAGCGATGCGTCGGTTTTTGGGGAAAGGTTTTGCCAGGTATGCGTTTGGGGGTCAGGCCGTGCTTTTGCATCACCAGCAAATACCCCTTGGCCTTGGCAGAACCCACGACGCTCTTATTCCAGTCCGCTCCGATAAACCCGATCCGCTCGTGACCGAACCGAATCAAATGCTCTGTGGCCTCGTAATAATTCGCCATAGCATCCTCCACAACCCCACTCAGGTTTTGAGTTGGGTAAGGAAAAGTCACCACTGGCACTCGCCCCCGCACAACATCCAAAATGCGCTCGGACTCTTCTTCGTCACCCCGCGTATGAATAAACAGCCCATCTATGCCCCGGGAAAGCAACTGCTTAAGCTGCCGAATTTGGTCTTCCGGTGTAGATGTACTACGAAGATCATGGGGAGGAGTCATGGTGGCTATTAGGACCTGATATCCCTGCTCATCAGCCGCCCGCAGAACTTGATCGGCTTGATAGGCATATAGCTCTTGGAAAATCCGGTAGGTCTGCAAACCCAAAGTGCCCGTCTTCCCCGTCACAAACCCCTGCGCCATCAAATTGGGACTGTAGTCCAACTCAGCGGCTTTTTGTTGCACCCGTTTTCGAGTCTTCTCAGCCACCAATGCCGACACCTTCCGATCCTCAGATAGTGCCCGCGAGACAGTTGAATGCGAAATCTTCAACTCCCGTGCAATGTCTTTGATGGTAGCTTGCTTTTTTTTCATTATTTAATCCTATCACCAATTAACTTAGTATATGAGGCGACCACTTCGTCGGAAGGGCCATCAAATCTCGACGCGCTACTTGATGAGATCGCTCCACTTACGTATAGGCACATATCAATAATACTGTCAAAGCGCTGAGAGCGCACTTCCCGATGGAAATCGAGGGTGCACCAATCCGTGTAGCCAGCAAGATCGCAGCCGCTTAAAACACGTACTTCAGGATGCCGGCCACCACGTGAGAACTGTTGTCTTCCCCTTCAACGTACGTTCTGTAGAATTGCCAACCCAAATCTAAGTCTATGCCATTGAAGGGCACGTTTACGCCCGCGCGCAGGCTCAACTGAAAATCCGTTTCTTTTTCGTCTATCTTTTCGGGGATCAGTTCGGCAAGATTTTCGGGGATCAGTCTGGCAAGATTTTCGGGAACCAGTTCGGCAAAACTCCCCAAAGTCTCGACAACTTCCTGTACCCCCTCCTTTTCAATATCCATATCCATGTTCGATCTCACGATTCCCACGCCACCTCCCAAGTACGGCTTCGCGCCGTCGCTGGGACTCATGGCCCTCTTTATCGGGAAAAGCAAAAGATCAATCTTCGACTGCAGTGTTACTAATTTCCCGTCGTAGTTGAAACCGCTAGGTAGTTCAAAACCGCTTTGGGAGAGCCCCTCCGCAAAGAAGGTGGGCAAGGGCAGAGGAACGTCGAGGTGGGATGGCAGGCTTGCCCAAGAGCTGGTAAATTCAAGCGCCGTATAATCGGAAATTCCTTTTCCCGCAATGGCTGCGAATCCGATTCCGTAATCAATAGCGAGATGGCTCGAAACGGTCATCTCTATATTATCAGGCGTGGTAAAAGCCGTTTTATGGTGCAGGTCCTGGCGAAAAGTGACGCCCACCATAGTGCCGACGTATAGCCCTCTTTCATCATCGGCTGGCTGCGCCAGCCCAGGGACAACACGGATAACACAGCAAGCAAAAACAACCATTAACACGATTGCAGCGCTTACTCTCGAATTCTCCATGCTCATCTTTCTTTGTCGGTTGCGGCGACGGCCTCCCAGTGCCGCTGAGTAGCGGCTTCGACTTTGGAATCGTCCCATTTTTCTATGAGGGGGCACTGGTCGTCGGGCCAGTCGGGCAGGACGTACGTATTGGCGGCAGCCACGTACGCGTAGATGAGTGACCAACGCGGCTGCAAGCTAAAATTTGGCTCTGAGGCATGCAAGGTGTTGCCGTGAAAGTACAGCACCGATCCAAGCGCTAGTTCGCAGTACACTTCCTCCATTTCCCGTAGCGCCATTGCGACCCTTTGGGGGTCGGCGATGAGTTGGGAGCCGGAGGACTGGTGTTCGAGCCGACCTAGACGGTTGGACCCTCGCACCACTTTCAGGCAGCCATTGGCCCGAGTAGCCGGATCGAGGGCAACCATGACGCTGGCGAAATCGGGATAGAAGAATTGTTCGTAGTGGTAGCCGTAGTCTTGGTGATATTGCCATCCACCGGTCTGCGGATCTTTCATCATTTGCAATTGATAGTAGTAGCGCACCCGGTCGCCGAACAACTGTTCGAGTGGTTCGACGAGTCGGCGGCTGCGGGCTAGGGCGCTGTACACATCGTCGGCAAGGCCGGGACGATAGGCCAAGCGGGTGTCGAGTCCTTCACCCTCGTAGTTTTGGTTGCCTTTGGCGTCGGCGGCCAACTGCGGGTCACGGCGGGCAATGCGCAGAATCTGCTCGACGTCCTCTGGGTCTAGGAGGTTTTCGAGGATGAGGTAGCCGTCCTCGTCAAACTGGCGAATCTGTTCGGCACTCAGGGTGAGATCGATCATGGTTTTCCCTCTGTTCGACACAGGCGAAGTGCTTTTCCGGTCCATCAGCAACACATGGGCATAAGCGATAATCTGTCAAAATATTGAAATAGCGCGCAAGACTTCCGTCCGCTGTTTGCCAAACCCATGATCTTCATCGCCGGGCGGTTCAATCCCCCGGAAACGCGCACGTCGCCAACGCCGCCTCATCCACCTCAACACCCAACCCCGGCCGATCCGCGACCTTGTAGTAGCCGTTTTCGGGTTCGTACGGCTCCTTGAGTATCCGACTCTTCATCGCGTTGGCGTGGTGGCTGTGCTCCATAATCATGAAGTTCGGACACGACGCCGACCACTCGACAGTCGCCGCCACCGACAGGATCCCACCCCCTCCGACATGTGGCGCGACCGGAATGTTGTAGGTGTCGGCCAGCGTCGCAATCCGATGCCCCTCGGTAATCCCCGTCCGCGCGATGTCGTGCATCAAAATGTCGTACGCCCGGCGCTCGAATTGCTCGCGCATCTCGTAGCGAGTGCGCGTCCACTCCCCTATCGCCACCGCCATATCCAACGCTCGAGTTATCTCAGCCTGCCCCGGTATATCGTCCGGTATGATCGGTGCTTCCAACCAAGTAAAATTTAGCTTCTCCAGTTCGCGACCCAAACGTATCGAACTGGCGACCGTCTGCCGCATGTGCGTATCGACCATCAGCATAATGTCCGGCCCGACGCGCTGCCGCACGGCGCGGCAAATCTCCGCGACGCTCTCCACATCCGACAACAAGTGCAACTTCAGCGCCTTGTACCCATAGCCCACATGCTCCTCAGCTGCATCTGCAACCTTCACTGGCTCCGTGCCGCCGATCCCTGCGTAGAGCGGTATCTCCTCTCGATAGCGCCCACCCGCAATTTTGTGCACCGGCTTCCCGACAGCCTTTCCCACGACATCCCACAAGGCGATGTCCGTTCCTCCGAGAGCGTCGATGTAGAACCCTGTTAGATGTCCGCGCTCTCGCATCGCATCGTAGTTGCACGTCCAAATCGCCTCGATGTCGAACGGATCGCGCCCCATCACCAACGGCCGCACCAATTCGCGCACTATGGTCGCAGTCGTGTTCGGCGACACCGGCGACTGCGCCTCGCCCCACCCGACAATTCCGTTGTCCGTTTCAATCCTGATAACAGTGGTCTCGTGGTGGGGCGAGTAGATCGTTACGGACCGCGAATGGTCCACGTGGTAATCGCCTGCATCAATCGTTGACGCTTGCGACGCCTCTTCCGACTTACTGATCCGCAACGGGAATGCTCTAACGTCAGCTATTTTCATCGCTTTGCTCCACCTTGTTTTGTCAATCAACCTGAATTCATGTGGCTTTTTAGAGTACTCGGTCAACCACCAAGGAAAAAGTCTGTTAGGATACTTAATCAGAGATTTCCCTACAAGTCGGACCGTCTCATCTTGCCCTTTAGGATTCTTTTTACTACCCGCGAATAATTTCGCCGCAATTCGGATGCGGTGGTAGCGTTCAGACCACGCGCTTGCGACCAACAACTAACTCGCCCTTTAGCGGCTCGTTCGGCTTGGATCGCCTAGTGGCAGATTGTCTGGCCAGATAGCTCGAATTTCTTATATTGATTGGCTGGAAATCGCACATCGATGAGATCACTCGACAATCACAGCAAACGCCAACTCGATTAGCACCTGAAGGCTATTGGGAATGTGATTCAAGTCAATGTGATCGCCTTCGCGCTGATGCTTATTTAATCGCAGCACCAAGTTAATTTTTGGCGGGCCAGCGACATGCCAATCAGACCAATCAGCCGCTCGTTTAGCCTATCGGCCATACGCTTTCGGTGCAACACCCTCCTAGGATTGCTGGCTTCGGTAATCGTCGGCTGTCTCATCTCCGCTTGCTCCCTTACCCTGAAGCCTTCCCCAGTTCTCGAATCGGTTGCGGAGTTACCCAACGAGTTTTCCAGCAGTGAAGTTGCCGGCTCATACGAGCCGCTGGAATGGTGGAAGACCTTCGCCGACCCAGTTCTCAACCAAGTAATCGAAGCGGTGCTTGCCTCAAACTTCGATCTAGCCGGGGCGGTCGCCCGGGTCGAGCAGGCCAGGGCGCGGGAACGCATCGCCAAATCCCCGGCGTTTCCGCTGCTTCAGCCTGCGGTTGGCGTCAACGATTTTGATACCCCTACCAATGCGGGAATCGGCGCGCAATTGGACGAATTGGGGCTGAGTTCCGGCGCAGACAGTGCAGTCGGAATCGCGCTCCCCGACCGGCTCGGCCTTACTACCTACAACATCGGCGCGGAATTCGCCTACGAACTCGACTTCTGGGGCCGCAATCGCAACGACGCGCGCGCCGCCGGAGCCGAGCGGCTGGCTTCGGAAGCGGACTACCTGACGGCCCGCATGGGGGTACTAGCCGAAACCGTGCGGACCTACCTAGAGATCGCCAACCTGCGCCACCAACAGAGGCTGGCAGGCGAAATCGTGGAAGTTTTTCAGCAGCGGCAGTCGTTGGCCGATTCTCTTTACGACCGTGGGCTGATCGATACGCGCGGCCTCTTTACGGCGCGGCGCAATCTGCGCAATGCACAAGCCGAATTGCCGCAAATCGAGGCGCTGCTAGCGGATGCGGAGGGGCGACTCTGGGTGCTTATGGGCGGTTATCGCGCAGAGCTCGCGGACCTGTTACCCAATTCTCTGACACCTTCCACAGCCCTCGACCCCGTTCCGGCCGGCATTCCCGCCGATCTCCTAGTGCAACGGCCCGACGTCAGCGCGGCAAGGCAGCGGGTGGCAGCGGCCCGCTACACAGTGGGTGCCCGCCGCGCGGATTTGCTGCCGAAATTATCCCTGTCCGGTTCCATCGGGCTGCAAAGTACGGAAGCAGGAGAGTTGTTCGATCCAGATCAATGGTTCCGAAATCTGAGCCTGAACTTGCTCGGCCCCGTGTTCCAAGGTTCGCGGCTGCGCAGCAATGTCGCGCTTGCCGAAGCCAGATTGAATGAAGCGGCCGCTGCCTTCGGGCGTTCCGTGGTAACCGCGGTCAACGAGGTTGAGGCCGCCCTCGTCGGGCTGGAGGCCAGCCACCGCCGTCATTTTTTGCTCGCTTCGCTGGCGGAAGAGGCGCAGGCGGAAGCTGCGTTGCAGGAGCAGCGGTATGTCTCTGGCGTGGGTGACTACGAGTCTTTCCTGACGGCGACGCACACCTTCTTGGGTACGCAATCCGTCCTGGCGACGGCAGCGCGCGATCTGGGGTATGCGCGTCTTGTGCTGCACCGCGCCCTAGGCGGTGCGTGGACCGCCAACGCAAGAGAAGCCCTCCAGCAGAGGCCCCCGTCGAGTATTCTTTCGACCTCCACGGAGTAAATCGCCATGTCCCGCATATCCAGTTTTATAATTGCCGGCGTCATTATCATAGCTTCCGTTGCTTTGGCTGCTTTTTTGATTTCACTGGCACCCGAACCGACCCGCACCGAACAGCCTCCCCAGGTACCGTTCGTGCAGACTGGCCTAGTTACAGCCGGGTCTGGACCCATACCGGTATTTGGCTCCGGTACCGTGAGGCCCAGCGCGGAGATCGATATCGTTCCGCAAGTGGGTGGCAAGATCGTCTGGGTAGATCCGGGATTTCAAAGCGGTGGACGGGTGGTGGCGGGCCAAGCGATCTTCCGCATCGAAGAAGTCGATTATCAATACCGCGTGCAGGAAGCAGAGGCCAATCTTGCGGCCAGCCAAGTGGCTTTACTTAAAGAGCAGGAACAGGCATCAATTGCCCGCACACAATACGAACTTTACTCAGGGCGACGAAGGGATGAAGCTGCGCCGTCCATAGCGAATCCTCTCGCGCTAAGGGAACCCCAGTTGAACGCGGCGCGGGCCGCATTTGACCGCGACGAGGCCAGGCTCGCCGATGCTAAGCTCGCTCTCTCCAGAACTAAGGTAACTGCACCCTTTGATGGTTTTGTGCAGGAAGAATCCGTGGATGTGGGACAAATAGTGGCTGCCGGCCAGCCTGTCGCGCGGATTTTCGCCACAGATGCCGTGGAAGTAATCGTGCCCCTGTCCGATTCCGATGCGGCTTTGATCCCGGGGCTGTGGTCCCTTGCGGCGGGTGACGGGAATCGGACAGTGGCTGTGCGCGTAGTCGCTCGCTACGGCGACGGCATCTATGCCTGGGATGGCTACGTGGACCGTAGCGAGGCATCCCTCGACAAGCAAACGCGCACCATCGACGTGATCGTGCGCGTACCAGACCCAATTAATTCAGGCAGCCCGATAGACGGAACAGTTCCTCTCAACGGCAGTCCCCCGCTCCTGGTTGGCAAATTCGTCGAGGTGGAAATAGAGGGTCTTGAATTAGAAGGATACTACCAAGTGCCGCGTGCGGCGCTGCAATCCGGCAACGAGGTTTGGGTCGTCAACGATGGCGGTGCGGTGAGTATCATTCCGGTACAGGTACTACAACGCACCAACGACGAGGTATATGTGACCGGCGCACTCGCAAGCGGCCAAGCCGTCATCACCGGTGGAATCCAGTTTGCTACCGAAGGCATGCGCGTCCTAACGGGAGCTGACCCGACTCCATGAGTCATAGCAACGACAATCACCAAGAACGGTCCGGCCCACTCGCCTACATGGCGGGCAACAGTGTAGCCGCCAACCTGCTGATGTGGGCTATCATCGCCGCCGGGCTGGTGTCGCTGACCGGCCTAGAGCGGGAATCGTGGCCGACGGTCCCTTTCTACCATGTCGAAGCCTCAATGGTCTATCCCGGTGCCACACCGGAGGAAATCGAGGAGTCGATCGTCGTCAAGATCGAGGACCAAGTCAGCGGGTTGGATGATGTAAAGGCGGTCAAGTCCGTAGCGGCCCCGGGCATGGCATCCGTCCGCATTCAGATGGATTCCGGCACGGACATGGCGCAGGCGTTGGACGATATCGAGTCGGCCGTCAATCGCATACAGTCTTTCCCCGCCAGAGCCGAACGTCCCCAATTCAGAGAGATGACCAACCGCCAGAGCATGATGCGGCTCATCGTTTATGGCGATGTATCCGAGCGCTCGCTGAAGGAATTGGCGTACCAGATCGAGGATGAACTGACGGCGCTTCCCTCCGTGTCCCAAGTCGAGGTCAGTGGGGTGCGGAAATACGAAATCTCTATCGAGGTCCCGCTTCATCGGCTAAGAGCTCTTGGACTTACACTCACCGACATCGCCAACACCATTCGACGCAGTTCCCTGGACTTGTCTGCCGGCAGTATCGATACCCGAGAATCCCAAGTGCGGGTTCGGACCCTCGGCCAGAACTACGACCAACAGGATTTCGAAGATATCGTTCTTCTCACAGGTAGTGATGGCACAGTTTTGCGCCTTGGCGATATTGCCGAGGTTCGCGACGGTTTTCAGGAAACAGACCTAATTGTCCGGCATCAGAACCATCCCGCTGTATTCGTCGAAGTCTATCGGGCCGATGGCGAGCAGGTGATGGATGTCGCCACGACCGTTCGGCAGCACTTGGCGAATGAGGTAATCCCGGCTCTGCCAGACGGGGTGGGCATCACCATCTGGAATGACGAATCCCAGGACTACGAGGAACGCGCCGATATTCTGCTCAAGAACGGTATTCTGGGCCTGTTGCTGGTGTTGATCGCACTTAGCCTGTTTCTCGAAATTCGGCTGGCACTATGGGTCGCCGTCGGCCTCGCCGTTTCGGGTATCGGCACTCTGGCCGTCATGTTGGTACTCGACGTCGCGATCAACGCCCAAAGCTTGTTCTCGTTTGTCCTCGCCATAGGTATCATCGTCGATGATGCTATCGTCGTAGCCGAGCACATCCAATACGAGCGCAAGCGGGGAACACCCGGGATCGTGGCTGCGATTCGCGGCGCACGGCGGATAAAAGTGCCGTTGACATTCGCAGTCCTTACTTCGGTGGTAGCCTTCGTCCCGCTATTATTCATCCCCGGTGGCATCGGTGAGTCGTGGCGGGCATTGCCGATCATCATGATCGCCATCCTGCTGATTTCTCTGGTCGAATCGCTGCTAGTGTTGCCCAACCACCTGTCCCATCTGAAGGGACCGGAATGGGTGCCGACAAATGCTTTCGATCGGTTCTTCACACGGATCCAGGGTCGTGTGGATGTGCTGCTGAACAGATTCGTGCAAGGCCCCCTAGATCGGGCACTGCGGTTCGCGACGGACCAGCCCGTGGTGACGATGGCGGGGGCGGTAGGAATGCTCGTACTGAGTATATCTCTAATTCCGGCGGGTATTGTCCCTACCACATTGGCCGCTGACGTCGAGGGGGATTACGCAACGGTCACTTTGGAGATGCCCGATGGGGCGACCGCGCCGAGGACCTACGAGGTGGCGAAGGAACTGGAGGCTGCAGGTCACCGGATCATCGAACGACTTTCGCGCGACCGGCCCGAAGATGCGCCTCCGCTGCTGACTGGTGTAACCGTGATCGTCGGACAGCGGCCAAGAGTCCAGGGTGGGGGGCTTAATCCGGCGCCAACCCTCAATCCAGAAGCCAATGTCGCCACCATCGAATTCAAGCTCCTAGGCGCGCAGCAAAGAGAGATCTCCACCGTAGATTTCGTGCAGGCATGGCGAGAGGAGGTGGGTGTGCTGCCCTACGTGCGCGGCATCACCTTTAGCGGCGAGGTCATCGACTTGGGCAATCCTGTCGAGGCCGTGCTTTCCCATCCAGATCCTGAGCGCCTCGTCCAGATCGCAGACTCCGTGGTCGATGGTCTCCGTGGAATAGGAGGCGTTTACGACGTGCGCTCGGATCACACCCCAGGCATCCCAGAAGTTCAGCTCGAGCTACGGCCAGAAGCGCGGACCCTCGGTCTCACGCTTGAGGAGCTAGCCGGTCAAGCACGCGCCGCGTTCTTCGGCGCAGAGGCCGTCCGGGTGCAGCGCGGCCGGGAAGAGGTCCGGGTCTATGTGCGCCTACCCGCCGATGAGCGGGATTCCATCACTGATGTCGAAGGGTACCTAGTCCGCACGCCGGGCGGAGCCGAGGTCCCGGTCATCAGTGTTGCCTCGCTCAACTCGGGCGTGTCGCCGCCAGCCATTCGACGGAAGGATGGTCATCGAATCGTCACGGTCACCGCGGACGTGGACCCTGCCGTGATTTCCGGCAACGAAGCCAACGAGATTCTGGCCAATTCAATCCTCGCGGACCTGACCGCCGTGTACCCGGACCTGACCTACACATTTGGCGGTGAACAACAACAGCAACTCGAGTCCCTAGATGCGCTGTATCGCGGGTTCGCGATCGCCCTGATCATGATTTTTGTGCTGCTTGCCATCCCCCTCCGCTCCTATACCAAACCGTTCATCATCATGGCCATCATCCCGTTCGGGTTCATCGGCGTGATCCTCGGTCACTGGGTCCTCGGAGTAGCTCTGAGCGCCGTGTCCTTTATGGGTATCTTCGGCCTAAGCGGCGTGGTTGTGAACGATTCCCTAGTTATGATTGACTTCATCGATCAAAAACTCAGAGAAGGCACCCCAGTGCGCACTGCGATCATAGAGGGCGCAAAGGGGCGTTTTCATCCGATTATGCTCACTTCCCTTACGACTTTCCTCGGCTTTACACCCCTCATTCTAGAACGCGCCATTCAGGCCCAGTTCCTGATCCCCTTTGCCGCATCGCTCGGCTGCGGCATTCTCTTTACGACGGCCATACTTATGATGGTCGTTCCCGCTCTTTCCACCATCCATCTACGTCTGATTGCTTCGAGCGGCAGTTCAGAATAAGACTTGCCCCCTAAGCCGAAGAGTTTATGTATATTTAGTACAGTGGCCTTATGATTGAGATAATGCAGGGAGACCAAAGCTGATGACTGTTACTAAAGAGAGTTCGACGACTCAATCTCTCAGTTTGCCCGAAGAGCTCATCCTGATGCTCCTTAACGAGGAGACCGGCTACTTTCATCAGGTGCCCGGCTGGAATTTGCACTGCGCTGTGGTCGGCGCGGTGCTCGGGGAACTTTCGCTGAGATCTCGCATCGACACGGACATGGAGTCCCTGTTCCTGGTGGACCGGACGGAAACGGGCAACCCCGCCTTGGACCCCATACTGAAAGAAATTGCAAGCGATCCCGTTCAACACTCCACTCAGTACTGGATAGAAAGACTCGCTCCCCGTGAGGAGTCGATCCTGGATTCGGCGCTGGACCAATTGGTTAGCCTGAAGATCATAGACCACCACGACGGCGGATTCTATACGCTGGCTCGTACCGGCTGGCAGACGGAACTGTACAGCAACTCCATAGAAGATACGGCGGGTGAGTTTATCAAGTTGCGTATCATGAGAAATATCTTTACCGACGCGATACCCAATCCGAGAGACATCATCATCATTTGCCTCATCAATACGTGCGACGCCTTTCGCTTCATATTTCAACTTGATGAAGAGGCAGAAGAGCGAATCAAGTCTATCTGCCAGATGGACCTGATCGGCCGAGCGATTGCAGCAGCGGTGAGCCAGAGCATCCTCGCGCCCTCGCTCCGCCGGCCCTCGCTGACCAAGGCGATTCCAGCCGTGTCCCTGCGCGATCTAGTGTTCAACCGCGAGCTGCGAGAGGGCAGGCTGCCAGCAGGGTTCGCCATTTTGGCCGAAAAGTACGGTCCAGTGTTCGAGCTTCGGCTCCCGTTCCGCCAGAACATGATTGTCCTCGCAGGGTTGAAGACGAATGAATGGGCCCATCGCATGGGGCGGGTGTTCTTGCGGTCGAAGGAGTACTTCGAGGGCGTCGACAAGGCGTATGGCGTGTCGCGCTCAATGCACTCGGTTGACGGTGCCGATCACTTTCGCTTTCGCAAGGCGTTGCAGCCCGCCTACTCTCGCAAGACTTTGACCAGGCGTCTGGACGAGGTCTATGACCTGACCCGCACGCACATGGCGAGTTGGGACATCGGCAGCACGATGCCGGTGCAGGTGATGATGCGACCATTGCTGAACGCGCAGTCATCGCCGCTCCTAGCCAGCATTGACACCCAAGCCGATATTGCCGATGCGCTCGAATACAAGGTACGGGTGCTCAATGTAGGCATCGTCAAGATCATGCCGCGTTTCATGCTCAAGACCCCGTCGATGCGCCGCCTGGCGAAGGCCACGCAAAAGATCGTGGACCGCATGCAAAGGACACATACGGCCGCGCAGCGGGTCGGGATGCATGAAGACGTGGTGGACGCGTATCTGGCCCTGCACGCGTCTGATCCCCAATTCCTGCCCGAATCGGACCTGTCGCTGCCGCTAGGGGCGATCTTGATGACCGCCATGTACATGGGCGATCAGGTTGGCTTCGCCCTTTACTGGTTGCTGCAGAATCCCGAGTTGTACGAGCGAGTCACGGCCGAAGCGGACGCGTTGTGGGCCGAGGGCGACCCCAGCGAGGATGACTTCAGTCCAGACCGGATCGACGTGACCCGCCGAGTGCTGATGGAGACGTTGCGGATGTCGCCGATCGTGGCCATGTCGATGCGCACGGTGATGAATACCTGCGTGGTGGAGGGTTACGAATTACCGGTCGGGGCGCAACTCGTGATTGCGCAGACGGCCTCGCACTACTCAGAAGAGGTGTTTCCCGATCCATGGACGTTCGACATTGACCGCTACGTACCCCCGCGAAACGAGCACCTCGGCAGAGGCTACGCGCCTTTCGGGCTGGGCACGCACTCATGTCTCGGGCATCGCTGGGCCAACATGCACATGGCGATCAACCTGCTGATGCTCACGCATCACTTCAAGATCGAGCTGGCCCGCCCCTACAAGCGGTTGCCGATGGACCCGTATCCCTCACAGTCGCCCAGCAACAAACTTAAGTTCAGGCTCGCTGAACAGCGGCACGAAATTCGAATCTGAGTTCGCTACGCTCGCTCCTCCAGCGCCCGGTCTGGTCTACGATTCGCGGATTGAGCCATTCGCAATGAGATCATCTGACGACGGACGACCTCACACCGTACGGGTGATTACGGGGGCGAGCGGGCAGATCGGCGGGGTGTTGACGCGGGCCCTAGCCGACCAGTACGGGCCCCGTCAGGTCCGTGCGATCTATCGGAAGCGTCGAGGGACGGCGGCGGATCTCGACATCGCATGGGTCAATGGCGACATTCTCGACAAGGAATCGCTGATCGCCGCCTTCGCGGGCGCGGAAACCGTGTTCCACTTGGCCGCGTTGGTCTCGATCGGTAGCGTCAGGACCCAAGAGTTCCATCGCACGAATGTCTTGGGCACCCGCAATGTCGTGGAAGCGGCCCTCGAATGTGGCGTGAGACGCCTGATTCATGTTTCCTCGGTCCACGCTTACCACCAGCACCCGCTGGACGATGTGCTGGACGAGAGCCGCCGTCCCGCGGACAGCCCGCGCAACGCGCCGTACGACCGTTCGAAAGCCAGCGGCGAAGTGGAAGTCCGCCGCGGCATCGACCGCGGTCTGGACGCCGTGATCCTGAATCCGACCAGCGTGCTCGGCCCCTATGACGGCGCTCCGTCGCCTATGGGGCAGCTATTTCTCGACCTCCACCGCAGACGACTTCCCGCGCTGATCGCAGGTGGCTACGACTGGGTCGATGTGCGCGATGTCGTGGCGGCCGTGATGGCCGCCGAGACACAGGCGAGATGTGGCGAGAACTACCTCGTCTCAGGTCACTGGCACACCGTGCGCGAACTGGCGGAGCTTTCCCAGCAGGCGACCGGAGTACCCGCACCTCGCCTCCAGTTCCCGATATTCGCCGCCCG
>JAJEIO010000008.1 GCA_022827835.1 Candidatus Latescibacterota bacterium | reverse complement strand
TCTTCCCGAGCCTGTCTGAGGAGAACGCCGATCTTGAATTCCAAGTAACCGGCTTCGTAATTCTCGGCAAATTCGGGTTCTCTTGCTTTGCGTCTTGCGACGTACTTTTTCAAGTCGCTCATGGGCTCTTCCTCCTGAAGTAATCTCGTTTTCTCTGTTCTGCCAGATGAAGGTCCGATCTTGGAGTTTTCTGTGTCTTCTTGGCAAAGGCATGGTTGAGGACCACCAAGTTTGGACCGTCGAAGAAGGACAGAAATCTGAACGCATCCTTACCAATGTTGACGCGAATCTCCCAAATGTCATCAGTGCTGACCAGCTTCTTGAAGTACTGGCGGGGGACAGACTCCAATTCCTCAATCAGATGCAATGTCCAAGTGACTTTGGCAGCTTGCCTAGCAGCTATGGAGTCAAGAAACTGTTCGACAGGGCAGTGGCCGGATGCTGTGCGATAAAAGCTGATCTTTCTCACGCTAATAAGTTAACGAATATGTGAACCGCAGCAAGCCTGATCATTGCCCTGCGCGTAGGATGAGAAGGAGCGGATGATAAGTAGAAGGGGCCGCTCTGTGGCCATCTATTGCCAAGATTAGCGGCCCTACCTACCGTACCCACAGGATGATATGATTCTGGAGTTTGAAGCTGTTTTGGCAAAGGTGCCGTACATAGAGCCGGAAGTATATGATCGGTTATAATGCAGCCCTCACCTAGGACTTTTTCCGTCGTGTGGAGAAGTCTCAGACAGGCTCTTACAAAAATAATGTATGGGCCTTTTTAATTTTCCCCTCTCTGGCCGTCTTTACTTGCAGACAGGTTGATATACGTCATCAGTCCCGCATTTGACATACCTATGGACGAATTCCATTCCGAAAACTTTGTCGAGCGCTGCCTAGCGGGCAACGCGCAAGCCTTTGAGCCGCTCGTCCGGCACTACCAGAATGCGGCCTTTGCCACGGCCCTGCGCTACGTGCGCTCGCGGGTCGATGCCCAGGACATTGTGCAGGACGCCTTTGTTGCGGCGTATTGCCGCTTGGGGCAACTGCGCGATAGGAGGCACTTTGGGAGATGGTTGATGCACATCGTAGCCAATCGCTGCAAGGACTGGTTGCGCGACCGCAAGCGGACACAGCCGTTGGATTCGGCAGAGACGGCTCTGGAGAATGCGGCCGCGGCCGAGCACGCCGACCAGATGCGGCGGCTGGAGTTGCAGGAGGCCGTTGACCTGTTGCCCGAACACTACCGTTCGGCCGTGCTGATGTACTACCTGAGCGGCCTGTCCTACCGAGAAATCGCCGAGTTGATGGAAGTCCCCCTGAGTACGGTGTGCGGCCGATTGCAACAAGGACGCATCCGGCTGCGCCAGCTATGGGACGAACCCGACCACGAGGAGATTGCCATGAAACCAATCGACGTGACCGAACAGGTCCAAGAGGTGGTGTGCCAGATCGCCACCCGACAGGTGCAGGAGACGATTCCGCTAAGGGATACCGAGCACATCGTTTTCTACTGCGCTCTCGACACTGATCTCGAAATCCGCCAAGCCGAGGGCGAAGACGCCGTGCTCGAAGGGACGCTCAGCGCAATCGGGTTGACGCGGGAAAAGGCCCGGGAGAGCGTCGAAGGGATTGAGATCGGGGCCGACCAAGTGGACTATTTTTTTGCCAGCGGGCCACACGAGGGCGAGGTATTCATGGGGACCAGAGAGCAAAACGGCCACCCCAAGGCCATGTCAATGGGCAGCGGACAGATCTGGCGAGCCTATTTCTTGGGGGGTTGCCATCCGTGGGGTGTGGCAAATGGTGTCAAAACGACGGACGCCTTTCCCCAAATGCAAGCATATACCGGCGGCAGTATGTCGGCTGATATGCGCTTGGGGTTAGGGCGGGCCACGCGGATAACGGTCTATCGCGAAAAGCTCGAAGACATAATCCTGCCGCCCTCGGCTCTTACGGCAGAAGTCCAAAAGGTCTTTCGCCCCAACAGCACGTCGCTCGAAAGGGTCCACGGACCGGTTGGTTCCGCCAGCTTAGTGTTGCTGGTGCCCAAGGGTAAGCGCGTGACCGTCATCAAAGGGAAGCAGGTCCGTGCCTCCGGTTTGCAAGGCTCAATTAGTTTTATCGAATCGACCTGCGAGGAGGTCGCCGATGTTGAGGGCGATGTGGAACTCTTCGACAGTGCGCTGGAAACAGCGCGCAATATCCGCGGCAAACTCTATCAGCGCTACTACCGATACCTCGGCGTGAGGATGGAGGGCCGCGAGGTTAGCGTCAGGCGTCATGCGGCTGAACATTGTCGTCTAGAGGATATTCGCGGCGGCGTAGATATTGACGTGGGCAGTGTGCAGATCAAGGCTGCACGGCTGGGGGGCCGAGTGCGGATTTACAACCGCTTTGGCCAAACGCAGTTGCATCAGGATCAACTCGCCGCGGACAGCCGCATTGAACTAGAATCGTGCGTCGGCGATATCCATCTCTCGCTTGCAGAGGCTCTGCTCGACGAGGTTTTGCTGGACAAGGTGCATCTGACTGCGTTCACGCTATGTGGCCGGATCCAGTATACGGCCTTTGAGGATGGGGATAAGAACAAGCCTCTCTCCATAGCCAACAACTCCGAGGTGACGATGCTGTCGAACGCGCATAGCGGCCTTGATATACTGGCAGCGGATTTTGTGCTCAAAAGCGAGGCCGGCGCGATCGCTATCGAGAAGGCGAAATAGATAAAGGAGGTTCAAGATGCTACGTAGTTACGTCGTAATCGCACTGCGGAACCTGATGCGCGACAAAGTGGTGACCGGCATCAACATCGTGGGCTTGTCCGTCGCCATCGCAGTCAGCGCCATCCTCGGCCTTGGCGTACATCGGCGTCCGCGCCGCACGTGAGAATCCCGTACATGCGCTGCGCTACGAGTAGGCAGACCTAGACACCTGCCACCCGCCGCAGGAAATTCACCGCACGCGGGATAATACCTCGCAGCGAGAGGACCGCGTGTCCGCCTCCCTCGTAGATGAACGCCTCGAATTCGGGGGGCTTTCGTCCCAGCGCTTCCATGGCCCGGATTAGGGAATGGGCTTGGCTGACGGAGACGGTTTCGTCAGCGTCGCCGTGGTGGAGCTGGACCGCGGGCAGGTCCTCGGCGAACAGGACCGAGGAGCGGCGCACCAGTTCAAGACGAACTTCTGCAAGGTCGCCTTCACCTCTCAGGTAGGGCTGGATGAAGGTGGTATCGATGTGAGCGACCCCGGGCAGGTCGCGCGGAGAGCCCATGGCCGCCTCCCGAGCAATCTCCCGGACCCAGTCGTCGAAGAAGTCGGTGGGCCCGAACAAGGCCACGATGTTCTCGATGCGCTCGTCGCGGATCCCGGCCAGCAGGGCGACGCCTGCTCCTCGGCTGCCGCCGACGATGCTCAGGCCCTCGATCCTCGCCTGCGGCGTCAACTCCAATGCAACATTGAGGAGCGCCAAGGCGTCGTCCACGTCGTAGTCCCAGTGACCGCCGGGCCCCGTCGAGACCCATTCCCGGTTCTCGTACTCGAGCGGTTCACTGCGAAAGGACGGGATCACATAGACGAAATTGTCGCGCAGTTCGCCCAAGGCGTAGAGCACGATGCCGATTTCATCCACCTCGACGCCGCTGTCGCCCCCGTGCAGGTACATCAGGATGGGCAAGCTGCCCGGAGCCGCGGAGTCGGGGGCGAGGATCGCTCCGTAGTGGAGTACCTCCCCCACCCTGTGGGACACGATGCGCAGGGTTGCCGGGGTTTCGCTTAGCGGATACGACTCGGTGAGTTCGATGGTCGCCTCGGCCGCGGAGATGTCGCGCCGGGCCCAGTCGGCGCGGATGGCTTCCACCTCGGCTGTGGTCGGAGGCGCGAAGAGGTCGTCGAGCTTGGCCTCTATAGCGATCGCGTCGGCAACGGGCTCCACTGGGTCGCCGGCCTGATCGCATCCCGCCAGCAGCCCAAGCAGCACAATCGGCAATAACCTACGCACACATCGAATGTCCAGACCACCTGTCTTCAAGAGCGACTCCTAGATTTTCGTCCTGATATCAACCTGCCCTGAGCACCCTAATGTAAATACGTGCCCGTCGCAACCAGACCGTACTGGGAGTCCTGTCGCAGGACCCAAGGGAGTTGGCCTGACCTAGTCTAGGTTCAGCGCCTTGACAGAGAATCCAAAAAAGCCCCTTTATGTTTCTTATACGTCTCACCATCGATCAGGCCAACCGTAAGCGCCAAAGCTCAAGGAGCAGCTATGGGAAGTGAAAAAGTGTTTACAACGGCACCTTCACCTGAAAGCGCGGGAATACCTTCACGGGCGATCTTGAATTTCCTGCAGCGGATTGACGCCGAGCGAATCTGCATGCACGGGTTCCTGCTAGTGCGTCACAACAGAATCGCGGCTGAAGGATACTGGGCCCCGTGGACGGCGGAACGCAGGCACCGGATCTATTCGGTCAGCAAGAGTTTTGTCGCGTTGGCCGTCGGGATGATGATCGACGAAGGCCGGCTCACTCTCGACGATCTGGTCGTCGAATACTTCCCGGACAAACTGCCGGAAGACCTTCATCCGTGGCTTGCCGCCTCGACCGTCCGGGATCTCCTGATGATGGCGACCCCCCATTCGACAACCTCCTATACGCACGGCGATCCAGACTGGGTTTGGACCTTCTTCAACCGGACCCCCTCGCATCCTCCCGGAACGATCTTTTCGTACGACACTGCGGCAACCGTCGTGCTCACGGCCACGGTCGAACGGCTTGCCGATATGCCCTTTCTGGATTACATGCGACCGCGATTTCTGGAGCGGATCGGATTTTCCGCTGACGCATGGTGCATCCGCACGCCCGAGGGGGTGTCGTGGGGCGGATCGGGGGTCATCTGTAGGCTTCGCGATATAGCTAGAGTCGCACTCGCCTGCATGAACGGCGGCATGTGGGGCGATGAAAGAGTCCTCCCAGAGGCGTACGTGCGCGCCGCGACCTCCAACCAGATCGACAACGCCATCCGGGGGAACTGCGGGTATGGATATCAGATTTGGCGAGAAAAAGAGGACGGATTCTCCTTCCGCGGGATGGGCAGTCAGTACGCCATCTGTTTTCCCGACAAAGAGTTTCTGTTCACCTGCATCGCCGACACACAGGGCGCACCGGCCGGCAGCGACATTCCGGTTGTGATGCGTGAAGAACTCTACCCCCACCTATCAGATGCGCCGCTGGCCGAAAACCGCGACGCCCACGCGGAACTCTGCGATAAGATCGAGCGGCTGTCAGTCCTGCCGATCCCCGGGGACTTCAACGCAAGGATGGCTTTGGAAGTCAACGGAGTCTGGTATGCTTTGGAAGACAACCCGATGGGAATCACGCGGATGCGCCTGTCCTTCAAGGAGGGCGAGGGCGTATGGGAGTACACCAACGGTCAGGGCGACAATGTGCTGCGATTCGGTATCGGGCGCGTGCTGTCCGGCAAGTTCCCTCAACGCAACTACTTCGGCGAACAGATCGGCTCGGTCCCAGGCATTGAATACGATTGTCTAGCCTCGGCCGCGTGGATCGACGAGCAGACGCTCAACATGGAAGTCTATATCACGGATATTTACTTGGGAGGACTCAGGGTATCTTTCGCCTTCAAGGGGGAAGAGATCGGCGTCTTTATGACGAAGCAAGCCGAGTGGTTTCTGGACGAATTCAATGGATTCGCCGGAGGAAGACGCCTCTAACTTGGCGTGGTGCCCCTACCGCATCTCCGCCAGCGAGACCGTCCTGTGTTCCTTGGCTGAAACCGAGATGGCTGCGGCGATTTCGACATCGAGCAGGGCATCTTCTGGGGGATTTCGGGCCTTGTGGCGGCCCTCTATGGCATCGAGAAAGGCGGCGGCCTGCCGGACGAACGGAGACGGCTCGTGCGCAAAAGCGCGCACCTCGGAACGGCCCTCCTTGTAAACGGTTATGGAGTCGTCTCCGGCATTCGGCTGAATCCCGCCCTCCGAGCAGACAAATCGCGGCTGGGGGTCAGGCATACCCTCCGGGCCGATATAACTAGCCGTGGCCGAAGCGAAGGCACCGTTTGCAAATCCGATTAGGGCCCCGCATGTCTCCTCCACTACGCGACCGGGAGCCGTATTGCGCAGCCGATTGGCCATTGCGGACACGGTGGTCGGCTTGCCGAGAATCCAGCGGACGGCATTGAGATAGCAGTAGCTCATGTGGGTCAGCGGCATCCCCCCACTCGCCTCTTGGTCGTAGTACCACCCGTCCGGGTCCGGGTTCCACAGGGCCGTGGTCACGGCCATCACCGGTGCCCCTAGTTCCCTTTCCACCACTAGGCGCTGGATCTCCTCCCAAGCAGGGTCGTAACGGCGCTGGAACCCGGCTTCCACAATCCGACTGTTCTGGGCCGCCATTTCTGCGATCTGGCGTCCATTTTCGATACTCGAAGCTAGACATCCGCCCACGAGGAGGTCGTAGCCGGCATCCAATGCCCAAATGGAGACCTCATCCTGGACGCGATGCGGGACCTCGATTAAGATCGCGTCCGGCCTGGCCTCCCCCAAGCGGCGAAAGTCATCGCAGAAAACGCCGCACCCCAACTCAGCTGCGCAGCTTTCAGCACGCTGTGCGCGCCGGGCGGCGACGCCGCAGATTTCCGCGCGGCCGGTGTCCAGCAACGCTCTGCCCCGTGCCCGTGCCATGTTCCCGGCTCCCACAATCGCTATTCGCTGTTTTGGCATTGTGCTATCGCTCCCGTTTTTGAGTTTAATGCCCGCTCTCGTAAAATATGAAACCCGCCGCAACCAGACCGTACTGGGAGTCCTAGCGACATGATCGGCTTCATGCAACATATATAGTTGACAACTGACTGAAAATCATTTAATTAATGATGTAAAATCGGTTTCAAACTGGTTATAATCATGTTGTTCACGTATCGTACTCTAGACGATGAAGAGAAGCGGGTAGAAGAAGCTACGGCTCGCCTACGAACCGATCTGCGTCGCTACGTCGCTACGGAGCCGCGCCGCTGGACGGGCTTGTTAGCCCGTATGACCCGGGCCCGGGCCCTTGCCGGGTCCAATAGCATAGAAGGCATCAATGTGTCCGATGATGACGCCATTGCCGCGATTGATCGTGAAGACCCCGCCAACACGGACCGTGACACGTGGCAGGCTGTCGTCGGCTACCGCGAAGCAATGGACTACATCCTCCAGCGCCGTCAGAGTCCATCCTTCATGATCACCGAGGACGTACTCTTGGCCGTCCATTTCATGATCTGCCAGTCAGATTTGCAAGCAAATCCGGGTCAGTACCGCCCCGGATGGGTCGGTGTACGAAACACCAGAACCGGTGAATTGGTCCACGAGGGAGTGGATCGCGACCAATTGGAGCCCCTCATCCACGAGCTTCTAGACTACGTAAACAACGAGCAGGTCGATTCGGTCTTCCTGTGCGCTGCCATGACACACCTGAACTTGGCGATGCTGCATCCATTTACGGATGGTAACGGGCGGACTGCCAGATGTATCCACACTGCGGTATTGGCCAGTGACGGGATTGAAGAATACATCGGCCACAATCAACAAAAATATTACGACGTATTGGCGGAGGTCGGAGGGGGTGCATGGCAGCCAGCGCGCGACTCTAAGCCGTGGATTCGCTTCTGCTTAACTGGTCACTATGTGCAAGCGCAAACACTGCTCCATCGGATGCGAGAATTGGAAAGGCTTTATGTAGAACTCTCGGATCTGGTAATTGCCAATGGATTACCCGACCGCATGGCCTTGGCCCTCATTCAGGCTGCCTTTGGCACTAGGGTGCGCAACTCGTCCTATCGGGTAAGCGCAGATGTGTCCAAGAATCTCGCTAGCCGTGATCTGAAGGTGCTCGTGGATGCAGGACTTCTAGTCCCCGAGGGCGAACGGCGCGGACGGTTCTACAGTGCGGCCCCCATTGTGGCGGAGATTCGTCAGAAGTTGCGGCTTCCCAAGAAGGTTGACGATCCTTTTGCCGAGGGCTCCATTTCTTGAGAAATTTCCGCCCTGTTGGAGCGAAGGCTCGATCCCTCGTTCCAAATGAGAGTAGGTGAATGCGTCAGGAAACCCGGCTTCGGGGACAGTTATAGGAGGAGAGCATGGAATACGTCAAGTTCGGCCATTCTGGCCTGAAGGTGTCGCGTCTGGCCTACGGCTTGGGCCTGCGCGGCCAAGAGGACGCCGACGAGGCCGAGCGGGCCATCGAGCGGGCCGTCGAGTTGGGGATCAACTTCATCGACTGCGCCAACATCTACGGCTTCGGGGACGTGTACGAGACTCGTGGCACGTCGGAGCAGGTTCTGGCGCGCGTCCTCAAGCGGCACCGCGACGACCTCGTGGTCACCTCAAAGGTGGCCAGCCGCGTCGGCGATGGGCCCAACGACGCCGGTCTGTCGCGCTATCACATCATGCGGGAGATCGACCGCACCTTGGCCCGCCTTGAGACGGATCACCTCGACATCTACATCCTGCACGTGTACGACGACGAGACCCCCCTTGAGGAAACGCTGCGCGCCTTGGACGACGTGGTGCGCACCGGCAAGACGCGCTACGTGGGCGTCTCCAACTTCCAGGCCTGGCAGGTGCTCAAGGCGCTGTGGACGCAGGACCGCCTCGAGCTCGATCCCCTGCTCTGCATCCAGAACCCCTACAATCTCCTCAACCGGGAACTGGAGCGCGAGATGTGGCCGGCGCAGCGCGACCAAGGTTTCGGGGTTATGACCTACAGCCCCTTGGGCGTGGGTCTGCTCTCTGGCGTGTATACCCCCGGAGAGCCGCCGCCGGACGGCACCCTTTACGCCACCGGGCGCGCCGGCGATTTGGAGGAGGCCCTCAACGAGGCGGGGCGTCGGACCTTGGAGATCCTGCGGCAGATCGCTGACGCCCATGGCCGCACCGTGGCGCAGACGGCGATCAACTGGGTGCTCTCCCACCCCGAGGTGACGGCGGCCATCACCGGCGGCGATACGGTGGCTCACATGGAGGAGAACGTCGGCGCGGTGGGCTGGTCGATTACGCCGGAGGACCGGGCCCGTCTCGACGAGGCTTCGGCCGGTCAAAATCGAGTCTTAGACGACTGACCGCCGCCTTCAGTAGGGACATCAACTCTCAGGCGCGCCCGAGGGTTGGGTACACGGCGCAGTTTATTTTTCCGATACGTTTCAAAAAACCCAAGGGAGACCAACATGCGACTCAAAGACAGGACAGCCATCGTCACCGGTGCCGGGGGCGGCATGGGCCTCGGCATAGCGCAATGCCTGACGCGCGAAGGGGCGGCCATTGTGGCGACCGACATCGACGGCGACAGGGCGCAGGCCACTGCCGACCAGCTCGCCAGCGAAGGAGCCACCGCGGTCGCCATCACCGCGGACATAACGGATGAATCCGCCTGCGAGGACCTCGTCGCTCAGGCAATCGAGCGCTTCGGTGCCATCGACATCCTCGTCAACAACGCCGGGCACTTCGGCACCGTCGTCGGTGCTCCGTTCACCAACTTCACCGGCGAGGAGTGGGACAGCAACTACGACATACACGTCAAAGGCCCCTTCTTCCTCTGCAAGGCGATTGCCCCGCACATGATCGAGCGCCGCTACGGCAAGATCATCAACATCTCTTCCGCCGCGGCCAAACGCGACCCAACCTTTTTGCCGACCTACGCAGCCGCCAAGAACGCGATGCTCAGCCTGACGCGGCTGACCGCCAAGGACTTGGGGCCGCACAACATCACCGTAAACGCCGTGTGCCCTGGGTTCGTGTGGACCAATTTCTGGCACACGCTGGCACCGAAGATCGCCGAGGTAGATCCCACCTATGCCGGCAAAAGCGCCCGCGAGGTGTTCGACCTGTTCATTGCCAACTCGACGCCGATGCAGCGCGAGCAGACGCCTGAGGACATCGGCAACATGGTCGCCTTCCTCGCCTCCGACGAAGCGCGCAACGTCACCGGCCAGACGATAAACGTCAGCGGCGGCATGGTCCTAGACTGAACCTGCTTCCAGCCGCGTCGGTTTATTTTTTGCGGTCCTTGTAGCGGCGGCCTCGGTCTTCGACGCGGCGCTCGCGCACTAACTCCATTACCGGGACGCCGTAGCCGCAACTAGTGCCGGTCAGTTCGACTTTGACTTCGATTACTTGGCGTTTGGTGCGCAGGTGTTCGGACTCCGATTGCAGGAGCAAGGCGGCGTAGGGCGATTCTTCGAGTGGGGTGGCCGTGGCTTTGCCGTAGAGGCGGATGATGCCGGCGTCTTCTCCTTCAAAAGAGCAGACCATAACGGTGATCGGGCCGCCGGCTGTCGCGTGACGCGCTGTTTCGTTGCCGCTGCCCAAGTAGTCGAGGAAGGCCACGCGGTTGGGATCAATTACGTGCAGCGGTACGCCGCCCTTGGGCGAGAGGTTGATTGGGCCAATGCCTTCAGGACCGGGTGCGAGCGCGGGGTCGGTGGAGGCGACGAAGAACAGCGGCGCGTTGCGGATCAGTGCGGCTTGGTCGTCGGTGATGGAAGGATAGTAGGTGGCCATAGGTTTTTCCTCGTTGGAAGCTAGGCTGATTGTGCCCGCTGGTCGAGGGCCTCGTTGTATTGCAATTGATGTAGGCGAGCGTAGATGCCGTCTTGGGCTAGGAGGTCTTCGTGGCGGCCCTCTTCGCGCAATTGGCCTCGGTGCAGCACGAGGATTTTGTCGGCGCTGCGGATGGTGGAGAGGCGATGGGCAATGACGATGGAGGTGCGGTCGCGCATGAGTTTTTCTACCGCGTCTTGGATCCAGCCTTCGGTCTCGGTGTCGATGTGAGCAGTGGCTTCGTCCAGCACTAGAATGTCCGGGTCGGCGGCTAGGGCGCGGGCGAGGGATAAAAGTTGGCGCTGACCTGCAGACAGGGATGCGCCGCGCTCCTGTACGTCGTGCTGGTAGGTGTCGGGTAGGCGGTCGATAAAGCGGTCGGCGTTGACGTAGCGGGCTACCTGCGCGATGGCCTCGTCCGACAGCTCAGGAGCGCCGAGGCGGATGTTGCTGGCAATGTCGCCGGCGAAGAGAAAGACGTCCTGCTGCACCAAGCCAAAGCGCCGCCGCAGTGCTTCTACGTTCCACTCGCGGATGTCGATGCCATCGACCAAGATCTGCCCGCGTTGAATCTCGTAAAAGCGGCACAGCAAGCTGATGATGGTAGTCTTGCCCGAGCCGGTGGCTCCGACTAGTGCCAAGCTCTGGCCCGGTTCGGCGCAGAAGGAAACGTCGCGCAGGACCCACTCTTCGCCTTCATAGGCAAACCACACGTGGCGGAATTCAATGGCACCGGCGACGCGCTCTTGGCTCACGGAACCGCCGACCGGCTCTGGCTCGGCGTCAATCAATTCAAAGATGCGCTCGGAGGAAGCCATGGCCACCTGCACAGTGGCGTATTCCTCGGCGAGATTGCGGATGGGCATGAAGAAGCGGGGGACGTATTGCAGCATAGCCACCAGAACGCCCCAGGCGATTTCCTCGCGCAGCACTTGGCCGACGCCGTACCACAGCACCATCGCCATCAGGGCGGCACCGCACAATTCCATAAAGGGGAAGTAAGCCGAGTGGTACAGAGTGCGCACCAAGCGGGCGTCGAGGTATTCGTCAGTGCCTTCATTAAAGCGGCGGGTGCTGCGCGGCTCGCAGTTAAACAGTTTTACTACTTCTATACCCGACAAGGTTTCTTGCAAATCGGCGCTGAAGCGGGCAAAGCGGGTGCGAGCTTGGCGAAAGGCCTGGAAGGTGCGGTTTTGCAGCCACAGGGTGGCGGCAAAGGCCACCGGCAAAAAGGCGCAGGTGAGCAGACCGAGTTCGACATCGAGATAGAAGAAGATGTAAAACAGAATAGAGGCGATGGTGACGGCTTCGGTCACGAGGGAGACCGCACCGTAGGTAAAGAATTCGTTGAGCGCATCGACATCGCTGGTATTGCGCGCCATCAGCCGGCCGATGGGAGTGCGGTCGAAGAATTTGAGCGGCAGGCCCTGTAGGCAGGTGAAAATGTTCAAGCGCACATCGCGCATGGTCCACTGGCCGACCATGCTGGTGATCCAGCTCTGGGCGTAGCCAATGGCGAATTGAGCGACCAACAGCGCGGCGAAGAGCAGGACGAGGGTACCCAAACCGTCCAAGTCGCCGGGTACGATGTGTTCGTCAACGGCTATTTTGGTCAGCACGGGACCGGCCTGACGGGCCAGCGAGGCCGCGAGGATGAGCAATAGTGTCGAGGCCGCCCAAGGCCAATAGGGCCGCAGGAAACCCAACAGCCTAGCCATTAGGCGGAGGTCGATGGATTTTTTGTCGATTTCTTGCTCGTCGCGGATGGTCGGCGGCATTAGAGGTCGCTCAATTCCTCGGTGAGGTGTTGGCGGCGGTACATGTCGGCGTATAGGCCATCGCGTGCGAGTAATTCGTCGTGGGTGCCCTCTTCGACAATGCACCCTTCGTCGAGCACGATGATGTGATCCGCGGCCATGACGGTGGAGATGCGATGGGCGATGAGGATGGTGGTGCGCTCGGCCATGATGTCGCGCAGGCGCGTGAGGATTTGCTCTTCGGTGCGGGTATCGACGCTAGCCAAAGCGTCGTCGAGGATGAGGATTTTCGGTTGCCGCACGACCGAACGGGCCAAGGCCGTGCGCTGCTTCTGCCCGCCCGACAGGGTGACGCCGCGCTCGCCGACGATGGTGTCCATCCCTTGGGGAAAGGTCTTGAGGTCCGCGGCTAGTTGGGCCACTTCAATGGCGCGTTCGACCTCGTCCGCAGCAGCCGAGTCGAGGGCGATGTTGTCGCGAATGCTTTCGGAGAATAGGAAGGTGTCCTGCGGCACGTAGCCGATGGCGTCGCGAAAGGCGCGCAGGGGCATTTGTTCAATGGGTTTGCCGTCGATGAGAATTTGGCCCTCGCCGGCTTGGATGAGGCGGGGGATGAGACGGACCAGCGTGCTCTTGCCCGAGCCTACCCGACCGACGATGGCTAGGGTGCTGCCGGCCGGAATGTGAACGTCTATATCGCGGAGCACGGCTTGGCCATTGTACGCAAAGGAGGCGCGGCGGAATTCGATTTCGCCTTTGATCGCCAAGCCGTCGTCTTGGTACTGGTCGGGCTGGGGCTGTTCTTTGAGCACGGACTCAATGCGCAGCATGGAAGCCATGGCGCGCTGGTATTCATCGACGATGCGGCCCATCATCATCATCGGGCGGCTCATGCGGATCAAGTAGGCGTTGAAGGCGACAAAGGCCCCCAAGGTGAGCGTCCCCTCGACGACGCGAATGCCGCCCAGCCACAAGATGAGCACCATGGACAGGCCGCTGATGAGGAAGGTGAAGGGGAAAAACGTGCTGTAGAGGTAGATTAGGCTGCGGTTGCGCTCGACGTACTCGTCGTTGAGCTGGGTGAAGTGATCGATCTCGCCGCGGCGGCGGGCAAATGCCTTGACCACGCGCATGCCTGAGAGGTTTTCCTGCAAGCAGGTGCTAATGGCGGCAAATTGCTCTTGCACCATGCGATAGCGCCGACGCACTCTGCTGCCCACGAAGCGCAGGATCACGGTCATAATGGGCATGGGCAACAGCGCGTACAGGGTTAGTTCCCAGTCGTACAGACACATGGCTACCATGCTGAAGCTGAAGCCGAGGATGGCGCTCAGGAACATGCGGAAGCCGTGGCTGAGGTAGCGCTGGACGGCTTCGACGTCGTTGGTCGCTCGCGCCATTAAATCGCCGGTGCGGGCCTGTTGGAAATAGCCCAAGGGCAAAGTGAGTATATGGGCGAAATAGCGCTGGCGGATGTCGCGCTCGACGCGGTACGAGGTGGCGGCCAAGTGCCAGCGCATCCCAAAGGCCATGCACCACTGCGCTAAGCCCAAGCCGACGATGAGGGCGGCGTAGCGCGTTAGGAAAGTCAGGTCCGGTGCGGCTTGATCTAGGCTGGCGCGGGCTTGGTCAATGGCGCGTTCGAGGACGAGGGGGATGGAGACGGAAACGAGTTGTTCGCCCAGCAAAAAGATTAGGCCGATAGCCAAGGCCCAGCGGTAGGGACGGAGGTACGAGGCGAACGGTTTGAAGGGATTGAGGCTCATGCGCTTTTTGGTGGGCCGCTAAGGCCCTACTTAGACTATATATATCCATAAACCGTGTCAAAGCAGGTCGATTAGGAGGCTTACCCCAATGAATGCTTTCCGCATGACTCCCGACGAAATCCAGCGTTGGGAGCGCAATGGATATTTTGTGCGCGAGAACGTCTTTTCATACGAAGAAAACGATCACTTGCGGCAAGTGGCCGAAGACATTGTCGCCGGAGAGCGCAGAATGCCCATGGCCCACATCGACCGCAACGCCCTAGTCCGCGACGGCAAAGACGCGCGATCTGGGATCTACGGTATGCACAAGATCCATCACCCCAGTTGCTATATACCGGAGTTCCTCGCCCGCGTGCGGGATCCGCGTCTGACCGATCCGCTCCTCGATATTTTCGGTCCGGACATTCTGGGCATCAACAACCTCTTCATTTGGAAAGCTCCCGAAATCGGCTTGGGATTCCCGTGGCACCAAGACAAGTTTTACTTCGGCAAACGGTTCAAAACCGCGACGACCGTCGGCACTTGGACGGCCATTGACCCCGCAGATCGCGAAAACGGGTGCCTATACGTGATTCCCGGCAGTCACAAACAGGCCATTGCCGAACACGACGATATTGAGGGGTCGCAGCAGACAGAATTCAAACTGGCCCGCAATGCCCGCGACGAGGACGGCATTGCCGTAGAAGTTCCACCCGGTGCAGTCATTTGGTTTCACTCTCATTTGTTGCACAAAAGCACCAATAACTACAGCCAGCGATTTAGACGCAGCTATGTGTCGCATTACTTAAGCGCACAAGCAGAATGGTTTGATCCAGAAAAAGCTGGTAAAGGTCAGCCGATTATGTGGGTGAGAGGACGGACGTTTCCCGGTAAAGTTCGGGAGGTTACACGAGACGCCCTGCCCGTTCCCGATTAAGGTTGAGCTCAATGACTAAGTATCACGATTCCAACCGACGTCACTGGAACGAAGCCGCTAAGCGGTGGGAGGAGCTTCGCGACAAGGATGGATTGTGGCAACGTTGCCACAATGAGCCTAATCTCGGCTTTGCTGGTGGCGCGCTTCAACTGATTCACGAGGTTGCCGGCAACATATCGGGCAAGGATGTGTGTGTCATTGGCAGCGGCGATAACTACGCGGCGTTTGCTCTTGCTGGAGTGGGGGCAAACGTCACGTCGATAGATATCTCTGAGCAGCAGCTAGAAGTGGCCGCTAGACGAGCGGAGCAGCTAGGGTTATCTATCGCCTTTGTGCAAGCCGATGCTGCTGACCTAAAGTCTATAGGGGACGAGGGGTTTGACCTAGTATGTTCCTCTAACGGATTCTTCGTTTGGATTGCAGATTTGCACGCGGTCTTCAATGAGATCTTTCGCATCCTGCGTCTGGGGGGCCACTACGTCTTCTATGATATTCATCCGTTCCAGCGGCCTTGGAAAGATCAGATTAGACCGATTGAGGTTGAGAAGCCCTATTGGAAAACTGGGCCCATTGAGAATGAGAAGAATGGCACGTTTGAGTTCAACTGGACATTGGCGGACATTCTCAACCCCGTGGCAACCTCGGGATTCATCTTGCGGCAAATTTTGGAGAGTCCTGCCGAGGATTCAAGATTCTGGCAGGACTCTTCTTATCTGTCGGGGACTGACGAGCGTCTGTTGGACTGGAACGAGAACCCTCGGGCCGCACTACCAGTTTGGCTCACAGTAGCTTTGCAGAGGCCATCGCAATAGTCGCTTGCCAAGCGTCCACCAACTCATCCAGAGTTTTGCCCGCACAAATTTAGGCAGGTTAGCCAGCGGCCGATTGCAGGCCCTTCCACGGCTTGATCTTCGCCAGATCGGCGGCGAGAGTTTCTTCCGCCACTTCGGTGTCGTACGCTGTCTGTGCTCTCAGCCAGTAGCCCTTGGAGAGGTTGAAAAAGCGACATAAGCGCAAGTCCGTATCCGCTGTAATGGTCCGCTTACCGGCTACAATCTCACTGATTCGCTGGGCGGGGACACCGATTTCTTTGGCGAGGCGATACTGCGAGAGTTCCATGGGGACCAAAAACTCCTCTCGCAGCAATTCTCCAGGCGTCACAGGTTTGAGCTTGGACATACTCTTTTCGTTCCTAATGGTAATCGACGATCTCGACATCTTCCGCACCGGCAGCCGACCAGCGGAAGCACACCCGAAACTGGTCGTTCACGCGAATGTGAATCATAACGCGATACGTGATTAATATCAAACGGAACTATCTAGCTGCTGTGCGGCTGCCGCTGCGGTTACCCCTTCACCGCCCCTAGCTGAATCCCGCTGATAAACCAGCGCTGAAAAAAGACAAAAACCGCGATCATCGGCACGAGCATTAACACCGATCCCGCGCAAATCAGCCCGTAGTCGTTGACGTACAGGTCCGACAGCTTGGCCAGTCCCACCGGCAGCACCATCATAGAATCCGAATCCGTCATAATCAGCGGCCAGAGAAAAGCCCGCCAACGCCCGAGGAAGGTGAAGATCGCCAAAGCCCCCAGCGCCGGTTTGGCCAGCGGCACCACCACGTGCCAAAACACGCCCCACGCCGAACACCCGTCGATGAGCGCCGCCTCTTCGATCTCGCGCGAAATCCCCAGCAAAAACTGCCGCAGCATGAACGTCCCATAGGCACTGAAACACCCTGGCGCGATCAGGGCAAAGAAACTGTCTAGCCCCACTGGATGACCGATGTAGTGACTCTCTAAGTAGAGAAAACCGCTGAAGAAATCCGTTGCTAACACCGCGTTCAGCCACTCGGGAATCTTTTTCATCAGCACGAATTGCGGGATCATCAGCACATCGGCCGGAATCATCATCGTCGATAGATAGCCGAGGAAGAGCACGTCGCGGCCCCGGAACTGCAAGCGGGCAAAGGCGTACGCCGCCAGCGCGCTGGTGGCGACTTGGACCACAGTGACGGCGGTGGCGATGAACAGCGAATTGGCGTAGTAGCGGAGGAAGGAGAAGGCGCGGAACACGCCGGTGTAGTTGTCCGTTGTCCAGCGCGGCGGAATCCACCCGAGCGTCACATCGACGTTGTACTTGAAGGAGGTGAGCAGGGTCCACACCAGCGGCACCACCATGCCGCTGAGCACGAGGAGCAAGATCGCATAGATCAGGACCGTTGATTGGTACTGACGCCAGCGTGCCATTATACGGCCTCCAGCCGCTTGCCGCCGTAGCGCCAGTTGAGCAAGGTCGCCGCGAAAATCAGCGCGAAGAGCACCATTGAAATCGCCGCGGCATACCCTACTTCTAGCTGCTCGTACGCCTGGGTGTAGATGTAGTAGCTCATGGTGGTCGTCGAGCCCTCGGGGCCGCCCCCAGTCATTACATAAGCAGCTTCAAAGCCGCCTTGTAGGCCGCCGATTATACTGGTGACGAGGATGAAAAACGTCGTGGGCGCTAGCTGGGGCACGGTGATGTGAATGAGCTGGGACCACCAGCCAGCGCCGTCCATTTCAGCGGCCTCGTAGAGTTCGAGTGGGATGTTTTGTAGGCCGGCCAAGTAGAGCACCATGTTGTAGCCGCCGACGCTGGCCCAGATGAACATGATGATCAACGCGGGCTTGGCCCAAGATGCGTCGATTAGCCACCCCGGCAGGAGCGCGGCAGCCCGTTCGGGCGCGATCCCCAACACCCCAAAGACCTGCCACAAAAGCCCGTTTATGATGCCGACATTTGGCTCGTAGGTCAGGAGCATCTTCCAGACCATATAGATGGCGATGCCCGTACACAGGTGGGGAATAAAGAACAGGGTGCGGAAGAAGATGCGGCCGGGCAGTTCTTTGTTTAACAGCACGGCCAAGAGCAAGGAGCCGACCATGGCGAGCGGGATGTTGAGCATCAAAAAGAGCGTGTTGCCGAGGTACTTCCAGAAGTATGGGTCGCGCGCCACCCACTCGCCATCGACCTTTGTGAACAGCACTAGATCCGCAAAGTTATCCAGCCCGATGAAGACAGGTGCGCCCGAGGCGAGTTGATAGCGGTAGAAGCCCATGCCCGCAGCCACTACGACCGGGCCAAGCGCAAAGATGAGAAAGCCGACGAAATTGGGCAGCAGAAAGAAGAACGCGGCTTTGTTTTGACTCTTCATCAGGGGGTTTCTTCGGCGTACATGCGCTGCAGATAGGCGTTGGTTACTTGGTGGGCTTCGGCGAGGGCTTCGGCCACGCTCTCGCGGCCGGTGAGGGCGGCATCGAGTTCGTCGAGCATCCGGCGGTAGAGGTCTTCCCACCACAGTTCTTGGGGGAAGAGCCGGACGTTGTAGTCCATTGAGCGCACGAAGACCTCTTCTTCATAGGGCGTCGTTGCTCGCGGGTAGGTGTTGCGGGCCACCGAGCGCTGCGGCGGCAGGTCGCTGCCCAGCTTGGCCATCTTGGTCGTCGCCTCGGCCGAGACCATGTGCTTGAGCACATCCCAAGCAACTTCTGGCTCGCGCGTGCCCTTCCAGATGGTAAAACCGACGCTGGCGTAGCGCGTCTGCCGGCCGGCCGGTCCCTGGGGAAAGAGCGCCGCGTCCCATTCGAAGCGGTCCAAGAGTTGAAAGGTCGGCAGCATCCACGGCCCCATGATGCCGATGGCAATGCGCCCGGCCTCAAAGGTGAAGGTGCTCATGGCGTTGTCGCTGCGCACGCCGGGGCGGGGCGGGCTTACCTTGTGCTTAAAGTAGAGATCGACGTAGAACTGCACTGCTTGGGCCACGCGCGGGTCGTCGAGGTTGGAGACGTAGCGCCCGTTTTCCTGCCGGAGGAAGTCTCCGCCCATGCTCCACACGTAGCTGGCGATGTCGTACGGAGTGCAGCCGTAGATGTCCGGTAGGCCGTCTTGGTCTTCGTCGATGGTCAGGGCCTTGGCCTTGGCCAGAAGATCGTCGAGCGTCCAGGCGTCGGTGGGATAGCTGATGCCGTAGCGGTCGAAGAGATCTTTGTTGTAAAAGCAGGTGATGGTGCTGCCTTTGACCGGAATGCCGTAGAGGGTGCCATGGTAGGTGTACGCTTGCAGACCCACCGGATAGTAATCGCCGGTGGCGATCTGGTCGCGCCGCACCAAGTCGTCGAGCGGCAAAAGCTGCCCGGTGCTAGCTACTTGGGGCATCTGCCGCCAGTGCAATACGCAGATGTCGGGGGCGTGCCCAGCGTCCATGCCCGTCAGCAGCTTTTGCACGACGCTGCGACCGGGTACTACCTCTAAGCGCAGGCGAACGTCTGGGTGCTGCTGGCGATACTCGGCGGCGACATGGCGGTACAGCTCGGCTTCCTGCGGCGAGCCATACACCCACATGGTTAGCACCTCTTCGGCCGGGTACCAGTGGATGGAGAGGACGCCCCAGAGTATCCCGGCAGCTAGTGCCGCGACGATCCCCAAGCGAACAAACGGCGGCAAGGTGAGAATCTAGCCGGCGGCGAATACTTTTTCTTGCAGCGGCTTTTGCAACTCGTAGATGCCGCCGCCGCTGCGTGCCCCGGCTGGCATACGCGTGCGAGCCGTCATCGACACGAGGCGAAAATCGTAGGTGGGTGCGCCGCGCAGAATGTTGGCGTTAAAGGAATCCCAGTTGCCCACTCCGCCGAGCGGCCAGGCATCGACGGCCGCGTACTGATATAGCAAGAGTCGTCGGGACATACCCGAGCGGTTGAGCGCCGAGCCGTGCAAAGTGCGGCTGTGGTGGATGGAAAGCGAACCGGCTTTCATCTCTAGGGGCACGGCCGACGTGAGGTCGATATGATCGCGGTCGGGGCTGATGGCCCCGATGAAGTAGCCGTCTTGGTGGTGATCGAGGATCGGTCCTAGGTGAGAGCCGGGCACTACCATCATGCAGCCGTTTTCTCGCGTGGCGTCGTCTAGGGCAATGCCCACCGCGCACAAATCGTCGTTAGTGTGAGGATAATGGGCAAAATCTTGGTGCCACTCGACTGGGCTACCGCCGTCGGCTGGTTTCATGTTGAGCTTGTCGCCTTGGGCGCGGATGGCTGGGCCGATCAGGGGCGTTAGAAGGTCTAGGATGCGGCTGTCGCGCATCAAGCCGCCGAAGAAGGGGTGATAACTCGCCGGCGCGCTCAGGCGGCGCACCTTGGGGTTTTCGGGGGTGTGCCCCGGCTCTAGGTCGAAGTGCCCGCTCTGTTCGGAGACGTGCCGCGACTGCTCGACGAAGTCATCGACGATGGCGTGGGCCTCCTCCAACTCGTCTGGACGCAACACATCCTCGACGACGAGGTAGCCGTGTTCGCGGTAGAAATCGATCTGTTTTTGGCTGAGCATACAATCTCCTAAGTAGCATTTGGGCAGGCCCCGCACGTAGCGAAGCCTGCCCGAATTGCGACAACTAAAAAAAAGAGAATTTTAGAACTGGGACTTGATCCGGCCCCAGCTACTGGCGTCAACGGATGTCGCCGCGCCCCAGTCGATGTTGGGATCAGCCGGGGTTAGCAACAGGTCGTTGAGTGCGCGGCAGCACCCAATCGACTGGGTGCTCCACTGGCCGATGCGGTTGTCGCCTTCGCCTTCGCCGCCATCGACTTCGTTGATCGTCAGAGTGAAGTGAACGACGCTGCCCTCGGTCAGGTCGTGAATTTCGACTTGATCTTCAGTGGCCTCCTCCGATTTCGGCATCCGCTCGATCGGCAGGATGCGGATCTCGTAGTCGTACGTGCTCTCGCCGAACTCGTCGCCCGAGAAGGTGTGGGCGATCTCGATCCACTGAGAACCGCTGGTCAGCCAGGGCAGGTTGCGGTTGGGGCGATACCACTCAAAGGTCTCCTGATAGACCGGGAAGGCGAACTTATAGCTAAAGTTGGTGGCATCGTCGCCTTGGTTCTGGTCCTCGGAGGCCTGATGCTGGGCGTTGACTTCGTATTCGACGCTGTCATCCCAGTAGAATCTGCCCGGGTCCTGACGCTGGGTGACGTGTCTGTCGTCGAAAATGCGGGTGGTGGCATAGAGGTTGTTGGTCCCATCGTTCCAACCGACGATGTGGCGGACCTGCAGCGAACTAGCGTCAAGGGCACCGCGAGCAACGTTATCGCCGGCAAAGCCTTCGAGCGAAAACAGGGATTCGCTGAAAATCCCGTACTGATCCAAGGGCACAGGTGCCCACTCGCTAGGGTTGCCGTCGATGACGGGCACGTTGGCGTCGGGAAAATTCACGGCGACCAACAGCTCGCCCGGCGGCTCGTGGGCTTGGGCGGCAACCACAAGGCCCAACGAGGCAAAGGCAGTGGTGAGGAACTTTTTCATGGTGAAGCTACCTCCAAAAGATAGGGTTAGGGAGGAGAAAAGATGCGGCAACCCGGCGACTTCTCGCGTTCCGCAGCGAAATAGAAAGATTCAATATATGCACCGAAAAAAGTGCCTGTCAAGGCTTAAATCCCCGCGTACATAGCGATGAAAAATTGGGGCTTAGTGCGCGAGGACACTAGCTACGTTCGTAGTAGAAATCGACCTGTTCTTGGGTGAGCATATAGCTTCCTAAAAATTCGGGCAGGCCCCGCACTGAGGCGAGACCTGCCCGAAATGGTACTGCGATTGAGATGAAATTGCCTAGAACTGGGACTTGATCCGGCCCCAGCTACTGGCATCAACGGATGTCGCCGCGCCCCAGTCGATGTTGGGATCCATCGGGGTCAAGAGCAAGTCTTGGGCGGCGTGGCAGCACGAAGTGGGATTGGTGCTCCACATGCCGATGCGGTTGTCGCCATCGCCTTCGCCGCCATCGACGTCGTTGACCGTGAGGGTGATGTGAATGACCCCACCCTCGGTCAGGTCGTGGACCTCAACTTGGTCCTCGGTGGCCTCATCCGAGCGCGGCATCCGCTCGATCGGCAGGATGCGGAGCTCGTAGTCGTACGTGCTTTCGCCGAACTCGTCGCCCGTGAAGCTGTGAGCGATCTCGATCCACTGCGAGCCGCTAGTCATCCACGGCAGGTTGAGGATTGGACGATACCACTCAAAGGTCTCCTGATAGACCGGGAAGGCGAACTTGTAGCTGAAGCTGGTCGCATCGTCGCCGGGATTCAGGTCGTCGCGGGCTTGGTGGGCAGCGTTGAGCTCGTATTCGACGCTGTCATCCCAGAAGAATTTGCCCGGGTCTTGACGCTGAGTGATGTGAATGTCGTCAAAGACGCGGCTGGTGATGTACACGTTGTTGGTCGCGTCGTTCCAGCCGACGATGTGGCGGATCTGCATCGAACTGGCGTCCAGCCCGCCTTGCTCGACGTTTTCGCCGGCAAAGCCGTGGATCGAATACAAGGTCTCGCTGAAAATCCCGTACTGGTCGAGGGGCACGGGAGCCCACTCGCCGGCGTTGCCGTCAATGACGGGCACGTTGGCATCGGGGAAATTCACGGCAACCAACAGACCGCCCGGCGGGTCATGGGCTTGGGCGGCAACCACAAGGCCCAGCGAGGCTAAGGCAGTGGTGAGGAACTTTTTCATGGTGAAGCTACCTCCACGAAATAAGGGTTAAAGAAGAGAGAAGGTGCGGTAACTCGGTTGTCTTCTCGGTTCCGCAACGTGCGAACGCTCAATATACAAGCCCACAAAAGCGTACGTCAAGGCTTAAATCCCCGCGTAAATGGCGATGAAAGATTGGGTCTCGGTGCGCGATGGGGCGTCCTTGAAATTCTTGCGCTCTAGCACCAGCCCGAGCACGGTCTGGAGCTTGTAGCCTTGATAGGCCGATTCGTTTTTGAACTGAACGCCCCAAGTCAGTGCCGTAAAATCGTTGGCATCTGTGTTGAAATCGTCGAAGATCAGATACTCTAGACCCGCTTGTAGCTTGGTGATCTCTAAGACATCGGTGCCCGCCAACAGCGAGAAGAGTTCGGCTAGGGTCGTTCGGCGCTCGTCCGTGAATAGGTCGCGGCTCTGCTTGATAAACTCGCTCTTCCAGCGCGGCTCTAGATAGAGAGGGCCAAACGCATGGCGGTAGTGGGCCTTGTTGATCATCCCGAAGAAGAAATCCGTCTCGGCCAAGCCCCAGCGTTGTCGGCGCTCGGCGTCCATGAGTTGGTGAAAGACCACATAGTTGACCTTGCTTTGTAAGTTCAGCGAAAAGGCGCGCACCTTGTGGCCGAGGAAGAGTTGGTTGATCCAAGTGTCGCGGGCCAGCAGCGGATCGTCGATCTCGGTCAGCGTGCCGAGGCGCAGCGTGTTGTCGGGTGCCCATTGCAAGAGCGGGTCGGCGATGTCGTCCTCCACGCGCTTGGTCATGCCGAAGAAGCGCACATCGCCGTAGCGCGCCCAGCTCCGGTCGAATCGCAGGAGGGCGTACGCGCTGTGGTTTTTCTGGTTGGAAGAGATGCGATCCTCGCGCAGGAGGCCGGCGATGATCTTTAGCTGCGGAGCTAAGTAGGTGCCGACGTACGCGTTGTAGCCTTGGTGGTCGCGCTTGTAGGGGTAATCCGGCTCTTGGTCATTTTCGTATTGGTCGGTCCAGAAGTTGTTGTTCATGTCAACGCCGAAGAGAAATTCGGGCCGATCTACTGCAAAGCGCAGGAAAGGCTCTTCGTAGTCCGGGATCGAGTTGGTGCGCACTCGGCTGTCGTTTTGGTTGATGTCGGGCACGAAGTCGCTGTTTTGATCCCAGCCCGGAAAGACTTGGCGGTCGGGGAAGGCCCAGTCGGCGCGGAAGCTGTCTGGCACTCGGTCTTGATCGTCGTTGTCTTCCACCAGATCCATGAGGCTGCGATCGTTTTGGTAGTCGATGCTGCCGTCGTCGCGGGTGACGAAAGTCTGGGTGTTGTAGCGCGGGTGCATCTGATAGGCTTCGCCGTAGATAAAGAAGCGGGACCACTGACGCGACAGATTGAGCATATAGGCTGGTGCGCTGCGCGCGCCGACAATGCCGGATGCGGTGTGGTGTTCTTCGACGAGGATGTTGGGATATTTGCGGTAGTTCCAGTTGAGATCGTACTCGCCGTACAGGTCGAAGCCCATCACGTCGGTGGCCGTCACGGTACCGCCGAGGATGTGGGTTGCCGTCGGCAGCCCGGCCTCAAAGCTGATGACGCGCAAGTTAGACAAGTCTTGGATGTTGCCCGGTGCTTGGGTCATCAGCAAGAACACGGGCTCGCCACCGCTGGTCTGCTGGTCCGAGGTCATCCAGACCTGATAGTCGTTGGCTACTACTAGCCGGAACTCCACTTTGACGATTTCGGTTTTGTCGGCCGCGGCTCGGTTGATGAAGCTGGCGCTGTCGAAGTCGTAGAGTAGGCGGATTTCATCGTTGCCGTTGGCCTCGATATAGCCCGGTCTGGGCGCGCCGCCTTCCACCACCGGTTCAAAGCGGATCTCGCGGCCCGAATCTACGCGGCCATCCCGATAGGTGATGAAGATGTCCGAGCCAGCCGGAAAATACGCTGCGCCACCCACGCCATCGTCGGGCGAGTCGTCGCGCAGGGCGATTTCGATGCGGGAGATGGTCCGGTTCTGGCCTTGGGTCAGCGACCCGGTTACCCAATTGCTCAACAGGGCTTCTTCCGAAAGCGAATTGGCTTGGTGGGCGTTGGCCGTGTGGACGCCGAGTTCGACGAAATCGCCGATTTGCACCTCAAAGCGCCCCCCGATCAGGGTGGTGGAATTGGTGCGGCGCAGCTCTTGATTGGTGATGCCGCGCGGGGCACTGGCCTGCGCGTAGAGAAACGTGCCCCGGTACTTGTCCATGGCAAAGTCAAACTGTATGCCGTCGAGGCGCGGTTTGGATAGGACCATGGGCGTCAGGGTGGTGCGCAGGTCGCTGCTGATGGTCAGTGCGTACGCGTATTGCCCTTTTTGCTCGGAGGCCACGGCGACCTCGGAAAACCAGTTGCGGAAGCGCTGGGCCTCAAACAGTACGGTGCCGAATTCCTCGGGGTTGGATTGAGATACGTTGTATATCAGCCAGCCCTGATTGAGGAAGTTGCCAAAGGCATCGTAGAAGTAATCCCCTTCGATGCTGGTACTGACATACCGCTGATAGGGCTCTCGCGCGTAGTTGGTGGTGCTCCACTGGCGCCAGTGGTGTTCGGCGACCAACTCTTGGGGTACATACCAGCGGCGCATCGCTGGATCGAGGGCTTCCGCGCCTGGGGAAGCCAGCGATTGCAGCCCGATTTGCGCCGCAGCCGAGCCGCCGCTGATGGCCCACAAAAGCAGGGCGACTTTGCAGATATATTTTACAGTTTCTGCCATTGCTCGCTCAGTAGGCCACGGCTACGGTGCCCGCGGCTGCGGAGAGGCCCTTGTCAGTAGTTAGATCGACTTGGTAGAGGTACACGCCCGGGGCGACTAAGTCTCCCTCGGTGCGACGGCCATCCCAAACCGCGGCAAAGCTGCCGCTGACCGCGGGGGTGGAGATCACCTCGCGCACCAGTCGGCCCGACAGGTCGAAAATCCGCAGAGCGATCTGGCGCGGCACACCGATGTTGCGCAGATCGTACGAGATCATGGTCTGATCATTGATCCCGTCGCCATTGGGCGTCAGCGTCGCGGGATGCGCGGTGACTTTTCGCACCAGTTCGCCGCCGACGGGTGTGCGCACCGAGAGGACGTCGCCGGCAAAGCGGAAGGTCGAGTTGCCGGGCCGGACTTGCTGTTTGAGTTCGGGCTCGGTGCTGTCGTACACCCAACCGGTGAATTCCGCGCCAAAGCGCAGCACCTTGGCGTCGAAGACCACCTCGATGCGGCGCTCGTTGTCGCGCGGCGCGACAAACGGCTCAAAGCTGATGACGATCCGATCTTCTTCTATCTTTGGCGGGAAGTCGTCGATAATTTCCCGGCCATCGATCGCGACTGAATGCACGGCTTCGGCTGGGACTTGGGTGAAGATCTCCAGTCGGTCGAAGCCCCGGTCGCCGTCCGCGAGTACGGGTCGCACCACATAGGTGAAGGTCTGTGGCTCAAAGTTTTCAGTCTCAACCGGCCAGATCTCGGCGATTACGCTTTGGGCCGCGGGGTCTTCGGCAAACAGCAAGGACATCTCGTCTATGCGCGGCGCTTTATCTCCGTCGGAAAACATGACCACTTCTAGTTGCAAGTACTGGCTGGGTCCGGGCGAGAGCAGGGGCGTTCCGTCCTCCCAGTCCGTTACCTCTGGGTCGCGTAGCCCGGCCGCAAAGTCGTAGGGCGTTGACCAGAAGCTCCAGTTTTCTACATCGTACGTCGCTTGGATATGGCTGAACCGGCCTACTTGGTAGGTCGTGGTGTACTCGTCTTTGGACACCCGCTCAAAACTGCCGGTGCTGCCGATTTTCCAGAACAGATCGGGCTGTGGCGTGGTGCCGGTGCGCGTGCGCAACACGAGGCGAGTACCCTCGGGCACCTCGCCCTGCCAACGAATTTTGCTCCAGGCCACCGGGCGACCGAAGTCCAACACGCCGGTGCGATAGGAAGTCTTGGTGACGAAACCCTCGCCGTACACTTCCATTTCGGCGATCTCCCAGGTGCGCTCGGGGTTGATCGGGCGAATGGCGACCCAGCGCAAGTCGCGCGTGGGAAAGCGCAAATCTACGACTTGGTCGAGGTTTTCAACGTTGCGCTCTAGGATGTCTAGTTCCGGGTCGTTGGTCGAAGTGAGCGAGCGGCTGATGTCTCGGTACCAGCGCTTGCCCGGCGCGCGCTCCTGGGGCGAAGCCATAAAAGGCGCAGTGTTGTCGGCTACGCCGATTTCGTACCAAGCCAAGTAGTTTTCCTCAAAGCCTGGGCGCGGATAGAAGCGGATGCGGTTGACCGGCATCTCGGCTCCTAGGTTGACGACGGTGTTTTTCACGTAGCCGATATTGAGGCCGGCCAAACGCGGCGAGATATCGACTTGGCGCAAGGTCGCCGTTTCCGGGTCGCCGTCGATCATCACCTGCACTTCTTTGGCGGCCTCGCGGGTATAGCCGGTGGAGACGCTGGTGTAGAGGTTGCCGCCGCGCGGGGTCAAGTTCACGTCTAGCGCGAGGTTGACCGACGGATCGACCCATATTGGCTGAATGGCGTTGTCGTCGTAGGCGATCATGGTATCGACGCCCGCTTCCTCTACGCCGATGGCAATGGGCAGCGTGCCCAAGGCCGCGCCTTGGGCATCGACGATGGCGTATTCGGTCTGCTCGTCGGTGATCAGCCCCTGCCAAGGAACACCTGTCGGCCCGCCGATGTGAAACTCGGCCCGCCCCCACGCCGCGCTGGTACACCAAGCCGCGATACTTAAACTCCACAATAAATTTCGCCCTAGCATGACTCTCATTCCTTTTTTAACCCTCCCACGCGGTTGGGTGGTGGGCTAGTACGCTACGCCGACGGTGCGCGTGCTGGCGCTAGCGCGCGCATCGCCCTTGACGTTGAGTTGGACTAGATAGAGGCCAGGGGCCACGCTCTCACCCTGATCGTCGGTCCCGTCCCATCGAAGTTGGGGCAGGTCTTCCGAACTGTAAACGCCGCTTTGACCCTCGATGTCGAAGAGGCGGCGCACTTGGCGTCCCCCTAGGTCGTATATATTGACCGCAATCTGCCCGCCATCGACTGCGAGGACCTCGCATTCCATATCCAAGACGTCGTTGATCCCGTCGCCATTGGGCGTGATAACGGACGCGGTGAGGTCAAAGCTGCCCACTAGGCTGCCGCTGTTGACGGCCGGGCTCAAGACGGTAGTGTCCGATTTAAACGAGATGTCGCCTTCGTCTAGCGCGGCAGCGTCGCCAGCTTGGACGCTCTGAAAGGCATCTTCTTCCAGCAGCAATCCCCGGCCCTCAAAGGCCGTGCTATATGAGAGGATACGGCTGACAAAGTGGATCTTCAACACGGTGTTGTGCGCGGCCACTCGCGGAAAGCGCACCGCAAAGTTGCGCTCCGAGATCGCGGTAATGGCCACATCGCCTTCGTCGGCGACCGCGTCTTGCACTGCAAAGTTGTGTTCTAGGAGGAATTCGCCCTGCGCGTCGATGATTTCAATGCGCTCGATGCGATCTATGCGGCTGCCGGTGACTAGTTCAAAGCTGTCGAAGCCCTGCAGATCTCCGCTTTCCATCTCGGCGCGCACGGCATAGACAAAGGGAATGTCGGCGGCCGCGGGTACCTCGCGCGGGAAGATCTCGCCGACGAGGACATCGGCCAATGGCGGCGTCGTGAAGTCAAAGGAAAACTGCCGCAGGATTTTGGCCGATTCTAGGTCGTCGGACTGAAAGTCAACCCGGAACTGGAAGTAGCGGCGCGGCCCGGGCGAGAGGACCAATGCGCCCTCGCTGCTGGTACCGGCGACCGGATCGTAGGGCGAGGTCCACGGACTCCAATTGGCCAAGTCGTCGCGCACGGGGCCGCGTTCCCACACATCGGCGGGGCCTCCCTTGGCCGGCAGGTCGAGGTACTCGTCGCGCAGGAGCGGCTGGTCGGGATTATCGACGGAGAACGCGATTTCTTCGGCGTCTTGACGCCCCACTCGCTTGCGCGTATAGGCGAAGGGCGACGTGTCGTTGCCGCTGCGGGTGCGGATGTTCATCTGCACGGCGTTCGCCTGCCCAACGGTCTCCTCCAGCCAGCGCAAGCGTCCCCAATTGGCCGGGGTGCCCATGTCGATGAGCGGCGAAACGTACTGCACGGTGGGGAAGAAGCCCTCGCCGAAAACCTGGAATTTCTCCACCTCAAAGGGGATGGACGAGGTGGCGCGCAGGCGGATGAAGCGCAAAAAGCGCGGCGGGTCTATTTCGATGGTGGCGACCGGATCGGTGTTGTTGGTGCGCACCGCAAAGGTCTCCCAGATAGGGTTGCCGGCCTCGGTCAGCACTTGGCCGTCGTTTACTTGCAACTCGAAGTTTTTGAGAAAATCCTCTTGAAAGGGCGTCGATGGCGACGGAAAGACTGTATTGCGTGGGAAGAAGCGAATTTGGTTGACGCCAAAGCGCGCGCCCAAATCGAGCACGAGCAAGGTCCCCAACACGTCCCGTCCCTTGCGCTCGAAGGCCCCGCCACTGGGGTCGGGCGACACGATCTGCGCGAGGATGTTTTGGAGCTGGGACTCGGCGAGGTCGAACACGGTCGGGGCGCGGATGCTGCCGCCGCGCTCGGCGATTTCAGCGGCGAGGTTTTGGCCTTCTTGCACGCGGCGGGGGAGGATGCTGCCGGGAAAATCCGCGCTGGAAAAATCGACGAGATTGACCGGCGCGACGCCGATTTCGGTGATGTTGGGATCCAACGTGGAGCGGTACTCCGGCTCAATGGTTTGCACCGCAACTCCAGCCTCCACGTCCCCCTCCCAGCTAATCTGACCGTCTTGGCCGACGAGCAATACTTGACGCCCTTGTGCATCGCTGCTGTGCAAAAGCACTATCGCACCTATGAGAAGCAAGTGCTTCATAAATTTTCCCCGAGAATTTTTTTCATCAATGCCTTTTGCTCAGCCTCGACTCTCTCCTGAAGTTGGGCGCGCTGCCTTGCCCGCTGATAGCGCGCCTCTGCGTCCTGTGCCTCTGCGTCTTGCCCCAACTGGCTGTATGCCCTGCTCAGGTGGCCTTGGACCCGCCAGTTGTGAGGCTCTAGTTCGGCGAGACGCAGCCAATGAGTAAGAGCCTCGCTGGGCCGTTCCTGCTCTAAGAGCACTGCGCCGAGCAAAAGCAGTCCCTCGCGGTGGTCTGGCGCTAGCGCTAGGGCTTGCGAGAGCAGCGGTCCGGCGGCTGCTAGTTGGCCGTTGTGCCGCAAGAGTGCGGCCGCTTCTATCCGCGCCTGCACGCCATAGACTGGGCTGTCTAGGAGTTGGCGATAGGTTCGCTCGGCGTCTTCCATCCGCCCCGCCGCAGCGTAGGCGCGCGCCAATTGGTAGCGCACCCGGCTGCTATCCGGGCTCAACGTTAGCAGCCGCTCGTAGGATTGCACGGCCTCGTCGAGTGCGCCGCTCGTCAGTTGTGCATCTCCCAAGCGCCCAAGTAGGGCCTCCTGCCCGCCGCTTGCGACGAGCTGTTGGTAGATCGTGCGCGCTTGTTGGGGACGGCCTGCCGCCATGTAGCGATCGCCGAGTGCCCGCTGCCCGCGCTCGTCGGCGGGCCAATGCGCGACGAATGCCCGGCTGATGCCGAGTGCGCGCTCGGGTTTGCCGCTCGCATCGTAGAGCGCCGCCAAGGCCCAATACACGTCCTTGGCGGGGCTGCCCTCTGCCACGGCCTGTTCGTACGCGGCGATCGCCGTGGCCGTCATGCCCAGCTCCGCATAGGCGCGACCTAAATAGCGGTGTTGCGAGGCTTGCGCTGCTCGGTCCATGGTAGGCGTACTGGCATTGATTAATGCCGCGACTAGGACCAAACCCGCCACGGCTACCCCCCGCCTCGCCCAAGACAACTGCGCCAGTTGCCCGACTCCGCCCACCGCAAAGAGCAAGAGCACGGGAACTAGCACCATGCGCGTCTCGGCATGGGCACCGTAGAGCGCGGTTCCGACTGCGCTGGTTGCGACAAACAGCAGGGCGAGCAAAGCACCCCGCTCCCGCGCCGCCAAGGCAAGACCCACGCCTAGCAGCGCGAGCGGCAAGACCAAGCCGAAGGGAAACGCGAGACCCCATTTCCACAACAGGACCGCTAGGACGGCTGAATCGCCGCGCGCGTGGTACATATCCAGCGCGGGCAAATGCTCCCCACCGCGCACGAGGAGGTCGGGCGAGCCGCCGGCACTCGTTGCCACCCCTCCAAAATACCAGAGTGCGAGCGCGCAAACCGTCCCCAGCGCACAGGCCCAACCCACCCGCTGCTTTCCTCCTGCCCACAGCCACCACAGTACGGCCGGCGCGAAAAGCACGACTTGCGGCGCGGCCAGCAAGCAAAGCGCTAGCAAAATCCCGACGCCTAAAAACGCGTTCCCATCGCTCTGCTGGTCGGCCCACAACAGTGCTGCCAGCAGCGAGAGCACCAGAAATACCGCGAGGACTGGGGGCAGCAAGGAGCCGGTGAAATAGATGGCTGGCCCGTATAGGGTTGCGCACAAAGCGGCGATGAGTCCCGTGGCCGGTCCCCAGATCGCGCGACCGATTAGGGCCAATAGCGCACAACTGGCCACGCCTAGCAGGACTTGGACGTAGCGAGGTGCCAGGCCAACGGCGACGAAGCCGCGCAAAAAGAGCGGGTACAAGGGGCTGGCAACTGCTGACTTCCCTTCCCCCCTAGCGGCCTCGACGTAGGGCCAGCTCGCCGCTGTCGGCACCTCCAAGAAGGGGCTTTGCTTGACCTCATCTAGATAGGTCAGGCGCGGCCAAAGGGCTACCAGCGCGATGCCGATGACGGCGGCACCAAAGTTGTCGTTGCGCCAAATCACGCGCTATTCCAATCCTGCGTAGATCGTTATAAAAGTCTGACTCGTGTATCGCGCTTTGGTCTCTTTGAAGTCCTGGCGCTCGATGCGCAGCCCGGCTAGGGCGTGGAGACTGTAACCCAAGTACTGAGACTGGTTGGTAAATTGGAACGCGCCGGTAATGGAGTTGAAGTCGTTGGCATCGACGTCGAAGTCGTTAAAAATCAGGTACTCGACGCCCGCTTGAAGTTGGGTGGCTCGCAGGAGACGAGTTTCGACGACGGCCGAAAACAGCTCGTAGAGGCTGGTGGAATGCTCTAGGGCAAAGAGACTGCGCGACTGCTTGCGGAATTCGCTCTTCCAGCGCGGCTCTAAGCTCAGTCGGCCCAAGGTATAGCGATAGCTAGCCTTGTTGATCACGCCAAAGAAGAAGTCCTGCTCGTCTAGCTCTAGAGCCTGTCGGCGGGCCTCGCTCATTAGCTGGCGGAAGCGGACGTAGTTGAGTTTGGTCTGCACTTTATAGGAAGCCGACTGCAAGTTGTGTCCCACAAAGAGTTGGTTGATCCACGTGTCGCGGGCCAACAGGGGGTCTTCGACCTTGGTCAATTCGCCGCCGCGCAGGGTATTGTCCGGTGCCCACTGCAAGAGAGGATTGGGGATGTCGTCCTTCACCAATTTGCTCATTTCAAAAAAGCGCAAGCGCCCAAAGCGCGGGGAGTTGTTGTCGTACGTCACGAGGGCGTAGGTGCTTTTGTTTTGCTGGGTTGAAGAGATGAGTTCCTCGCGCAACGCGCCGACCATCACTTTGAGTCGCGGCGTTAAGTCGGCACCGCCGTACACATTGTACCCGCGGTGGTCGCGGCGGTAGGGGTAATCTGGCTCTTCGTCGTTTTCGTATTGGTCAATCCAGAAGTTGTTGTTCATGTCCATCCCGAAGAGAAATTCCGGGCGGTCGGAATGGAAGCGGAGGAAAGGCTCTTCGTAGTCGGGTACGGCGTTGGAGCGCACGAAGTTGTCGTTTTGGTTGATGTCGGGCACGAAGTCGTTGTTTTGGTCCCAGCCCGGAAATACTTGGGAGTCGCCCTGGAGCCAGTCGAAGCGCACGGTGTCGGGGAAGCGGTCTTGGTCGTCGTTGTCTTCGACGAACTCGACGATGCCCTCGCGCTCGCTGTCGTATTCGATTTCGCCCGTGCCCGTGGTGACGAAGGTCCGCGTATTGTAGAGCGGATCCATGCTGTACGCCTCGCCAAAGACAAAGAAGGGAGCGGCCTTTTTGGATGCGTTCACCATCCAAGCCGGTGCCCGTCGGCTCCCGCCGATGCCGGATGCAGTGTGGTGCTCGTCGCGCAGGACGTTGGGGTACTTGCGGTAGCTCACGCTCAGGTCGTATTCGGCGTACAGGTCGAAGCCTTGGTAGTCGCGCAATTCGATGTTGCCGCCGAAGATGTGGGTCGCCGTGGGCAGGCCGTACTCGAAGCGGACGGTCTGCAAATTGGTGATGTCTTGCACGTTGCCGTCGGCTTGGGCCACGAGCAGTAGCACGGCCTCCCCGTCGCGGTTGACTTGGCGGTCGGACGTCATCCAGACTTGGTAGTCGTTGCCCAGCACGAGCCGGAACTCGACTTTGACGATGTCCTCTTTGGGAAACGAGGCCCGATCGACAAAGGCCGGGCTGTCGAAGTTGTAGCTCAGGCGGATCTCCTCCGGGCCATTGGCGGCGATGTAGCCCTGCTGGACAAAGCCACCTTCGATGACCGGCTCAAATTGGATGTCTTTGCCGGCATCGACGGTGCCGTCCTCGTAGGTGATTAGCACGTCCGAGCCGGCTTGGAAGAAGGCGGCTCCGCCCGTTCCGTCGCCCGGGGAATCGTCGCGCAGGACGATCTGAATCAGCGATACGGTCTTGTTTTGGGCCACGGTCAAGGCACCGGAAAACGGGTTGCCCACTAGGCGGTCCGAAAGCGTGTTCGACTGGTGGGCGTTGACCGCGTGCAGGCCCAATTGCAAGGCGTCGCTGAGTTGGTAGGCGAAGCGCCCGCCGAACAGCGTGGTGTTGTTGGTGCGGAGGACTTCTTGGTCTTCGGTAGTAGAGCCGCCTGGATTGCTCAAGCGCGAGTAGATGAGCGTCCCTTCGTAGCGGTCGGTGGCGAGGTCGAACTGCACGCCGTCCATGCGCGGCTTGGAAAAGACCATCGGCGAGATCACCGAGCGCATCTGCGCGCTGGTCGTCAAGGTATAGAAGTATTGGCCCTTGGCGTCTGAGGCGATGACCACGTCGGAAAACCACTGTTGGAAGCGGCTGGATTTGAGCAGCGAGTTGCCGAACTGTTGGGGCTTGCTCTGGGAGTTGTTGAATATCAACCAGCCACGGGTGAGGAAATTGCCGTACAGGTCGTAAAAGTAGTCGCCTTCGAGGCTGATATCGACGTAGCGCTGGTAGGGGTTGCGGGCGTAGTTGGTGTACTGCCACTGGCGCCAGTGGTACTCTTTGTAGAGTTCCTGTGGCACATACCAGCGGCGCACTGCTGGGTCGAGGACGCCGAGCATGACGTCCGGCCCTTGAGGCGCAAAGGAGGTCTCGTCGCCCTGTTGCAGCCCGAGGCGAGAACTGTAATCGACTTGGCCGACTGCCGCTTGGGCTGCGATGACGACGAGTAGCAAAACGAGGCTTATTCTAATGATAACAGTGTGCATGGCGTCTCTTTTCGCCCCTAATAGGCTACCGCGATAAGGTGAGATTGCCGTTGTCCGGCGCTGTCTTCGACGTCGGTGTCCACGTCGATCTGGCAGATGTAGAGCCCGGGTGGCACGACGCGACCTTGGTCGTCTTTTCCGTCCCAAGTAAAGCGCTGGTGCCCGCCTTGGGCCGTGCCTTCTAGCAGGCGCATGGGCCGACCGTCGAGTGCCCATATACGGACGGCGGCCGGCCGCTCGGCATAGACTTTGAACAGCGAGAATTCGATTTGGGCGACGTCGTTTACGAGGTCGCCATTGGGCGTGAATGGGTTGGGCGCGACCGATATGTCGGCGACGATCTGCGTGGCACCGAGCGCGGCGATCGACAGGGTTTGCGATGGTCGCAGCGCGGTAGCGTCGGCCGCGTCGGCGGGCTGATAGGGTGTGCTGGCTGCTTGGTTGCGCACGGCCACCTTCAGCTTGGTGCCGTGGAGAAATACCTTGGACGCAAAGCGCAGGCGCACGAGTCGGCCATGACCGACGACCCACCCCCTAGCACGGCCTAGCCGGTTGTACTGGGCCGCGCTGAGCGTGTCGCCGGCCTCGTCGAAAACCGTCTGGGTCCCCAAACCTACTACCTTGCGGAAGTAGCGCACGGGTCCTTGGGACTCGGGCGGTAGCTCGTCGTAGGCCACGCGATCGACTTCCACTAGCTCTTCTCCGGCAAGGCGGAAGTAGCGCACTGCGCCGCGCACCGCGTCTGGGAGCAGGGCGTGCGAGGTTGCTGTCAAAAGCTGATCGTCGATGCTGGTGGGCACTTCCTCGCCATCGGCCGTTGTGCGGAAATATAGCTGCGGCAGTTCGTCGGTGTCGCTGCGGGCGACCTCCGGGAGGCGCACTAGGAGCGAGTCGCCTTGCAGCATTTGGCCGTCGGTGCTTGCTAGATCCAAGAGCGATTGTGGTGCTCCAGACGCCAACTCCTCTTCGGTGCCGATTGCCACATCAATGAGCTGCATGTCGAGGCCTGGATCGGCGCTGATAAGCAGCTCGTCGAACCCGAGGCTGCGGACCGAGGTGGGTTGCTCTAGGAACTGGGGTTGGACGAAGACTTCGAAGGTATCCAAAACACCCACTTGGGCCTCGGGCGGCCAGACTTCGGCTCGCAGCCCGAGGGCTACCGGGGTGTGCAGCTCTACGGAGATGCGCTCTAGCGCGGGTGCGAGCTGGCGATCCTCGCTGAGCAGGCGAGCCTGAATTTGCATGAACTTGCGCAGGCTGGGCGACGTTACTGGGTCGCCGGGCTGCTGGTATTGCTGGCTCCAAGCACTCCAGCCCGGGCCGATGGCAAAGGATGTGTCGATCGGCCCCTTGAGAAAGGCAAGCAGCTTCTTGTGCTCGGCCGCGGTCTTTTCGATGCCATTGCTGTCGAAGAAGCGGATCCGCTGGATGAGTTGGTCGCCAGTGCGGGTGCGAATCTCGACCTTGGTGCCCGGCGGCGTGTCGGCCTCCCAGTGGATACTGCCCAAGGTCACCAGCCCAGGCAGCTCAATCAGAGCGGACTCTATCTCGACTTCTGCGGGCACACCTTCGGCAAACAGCATGAGTTCGTTGAAGCGAGACCAGAAGCGGTCTCTGCGGTTTTGGTCGTCGCCGATAAAGTTGGCAAAGGTCAATAAATCGAGAAAGCGCACCTTGCGCACGGGATCCTGCACGTCGTTGAGGTAGCCAAAGAATCCGTTATCGACGTTTTTTACCCGCTCCGGCGGGGTGATTGCACGCCAGCGCAGCTTGCCTTGGGCATCGCGCTCCCCAGTGGACGTCCGCATCTGATAGCCGCGGATATTGCTGCCGGCGAAACGGACTTGGTCCAGCCACACCGTGCCGCCGATGTCGATGGTCAGCACATTGGCACCCGGGTTGAGGGGGTCTCGGGTGGGTTGCTGATAACTGCTGCCGATATCCCCGTCGAAGGCCGGTCCCGGCGTTTTGCCAGCCGAGGTCAGATCCAAAGTGCCGCCCCCTTCGACTAGGCCGAGGCTGATGTTGTCTCCCCACCCCCAAGCTTCGACCTCGGCCAAGCGCGGCAACTCCCGGCGGTAGAATTCCCGCCGCCCACGGCGCTCTTCCTCCAAAGACTCATAGGTTTCGGCCTCCACCGGCTCTTCGCGGCCGGCAAAGTCGCGCACGAAGTAAACGATGTCGCCGCGTTCATGCGCCGGCAGAGCCTCCCAGGCGGTTTGGTCGATTTGCTCGGCCCGCCCCCCGCGCGTATCGGTGATCACAATGCGAATGGTTTCGATGAGCTTGCCCGTCCAAGCTGGATCGGCGCTGTTTTGTCGCAGTTTCTTTACAGCGCTAATCCCACCGGTAGGATCTACGAGGCCAGGATTGACCGGGGTCGCAAGGGTGGCTCCCCCAGTTGCGGCGGCACTTTGAAAGAAGAAGGTGCGCTGCTGGGTATTAGGCCCTTCGTGGGGGACAAACAGTTCGAAACTAATCCTGCCGTCGTCGGTAAGCGATAGTGTCTGATTGGGTGCAAACAGGAGGAGATACTTGAAGAAAGGATCGCCCAGCCCCTCTTCGACGAAGTGCACGAAGATCCCCTCCACGGGTACGGCACGGCCTAGATCGACCTCGACCCACCACTGCTCGATCGGGTCGTCTAGATCGGGTTCCCAGAAGGTGGTCGGATCGCCGTCGATGATATGGGCTGCCATCTCGATATTGGAGCCTGCGCGGCTGGCTCCGGCCCGCACCAGGTAGTCGTACACGAAATTTTTCTGGGTGTCCTGGACCGGTCGGCCGAGCACATCTACTTTCAGGGTGCTATCCACATTGAGAATGCGCGGGTCTTTGTTGGTGATCACGACCGGACGGGCGATGCTGGGATCGGAGAGGACGTTGTAGATCGAGCGCAGGTGCCGCGGACGCACCGCGCCCGAGTTGTCGATGGTGGTCAGGTGTTCGGGTTTTTTCCAGTGCTCCCAGTGGCTGCGCCCAGAGACGACAATGCGGTCGTCAACGATGTCGTACCCTTGCTGCGCGCTGGCCGGCAGCCATGCCCACAACAGGCAGTACGCGATGGCACTCCATTTTACTTTTACCACGATGGCACCTCCTTACAGGCGCTCGACGAATAAGGCGACTTGGCTTGCGCGCTCGGTGCGCAGGCGTTGGATGAGCGCGTCCATGAGTTCGTTCTGACGCCTTGCTGCCAAGATGGCCCGCGCTCGCGTTCGCGCTTGGGCGAAGGGTTGGATGTCGCCGCCCTCCTTGTGGAGTACCCGGAACACGCCAAATTGGTCTAGCACCTCTACTGGTCCATCCCATTCGCCGACCTCTGCGGCAAAGGCCGCATCTACAAGCTGGGGGTAGCGCGCCCGCACCACCTTGCGCAGGTGCAGCGCACCGTCGTCGCGCGGGTCGCCGTGCGTCTCGACGCCCGGTCGGGCCAGCAGTTCGGCGACGGTGCTGCCGTTTGCGAGGGCTTCGCGCAACTGTTGGGCCTGCTCGCGGGTGGGTGCGAGAAGCTGGTTGATGTGGACGGATTCGGCCGTGCGGAAGCGCGTCTTGTTGGCCTCGTAGTACGCGGCGACTTGCTCCTCGCTGGGTACGGCCTTTGTCGCCGTTTCTACCTTGGTGAGCTGCTGTAAGACGAGGGCCTTGCGCTTGCGCTCGCGCCACTCGGCGAATTCGGCCTCTTGATCCCATCCGCGCTGCTGGGCTGCCGCTGATAGCAGGTAGGCCGGCAAGAACATGGTGCGAGCCAGCGAGGCAATTTGGGCGCTATCTTGCAACGCGGCCCGGAAGCCGGCCGAGCGCAGGTCGTGGAGGTATTCGCCCAAAGAAATCGCCCCGCCGTCAAAGCGGTAGAGCGGCAGCGCGGCGAGCGAGTCGGCGAGATTCGGCTCGGATAGCAAGGCTTGCAGACCCTCGGGGTATAACTGGAGGCCCAAGGAGCGGCTCAGGGCTTCCACTTCGATTTGCAGGCGACTCTCCCACTTTTCGCGGTACGCTGCGCGGGCAGCTTCTTCCGCGTAGTCAGCTTTGTCGGCTGGTCGGTCTTCGACAAAGCGGTAGATTTGCCAGCCGCCCGCTAACCGCAATGGCTCGGCGATTTGGCCGACCGGCAGGGAGAGGAAGGTCTGCGGCGGAATGGAAAAGCGCTGCGCTTGGGTGCGCCCAATCCAACCGACGACTCCGTTGCCTTGGGGGGCGAAAAGGTCGTTGGCCGCAAAGCGCTGCGCTAGGTCGGCGAAAGGCTCTCCCTCGTGTAGGGCTTGCAAGACGCGGTCCACCTCTTGTTGCTGCCGCACCAAAATCCGCGCAAAGAGCCGCTCGCGATCAAAGCCCATCTCGACGAAGGTGCGCTCGATTTCCTCGGGCGTCACTTCGACTTGGGGGGCGAGCACTTCGGCTTGGTAGCGCTGGGAGAGCTGTTTGCGCACGAGGGCGTTTAGCTGGTAGCGGACCTCGTCGCTTTGCTCGACTCCTTTAGCGCGGGCCTCTTGCAGCAGCAATTCCCGATCGACGAGGGACTGCAGGTGGTCGCGTGCGTCCTCGCTCTGCAAGCCGGGCGGCAAGCGCTCGACAAAGCGCAGGTACTCGTCCTTGGTGAGGGCCACGTCGCCGACTTGGGCCACGACCGGGTCGTCTGGCGCGCAGCCAAACAGGGCCAAGAGGGCGAGCGAGCACCACAGAGAGCGAGGAGTAGCGATAAACATGGCGTTTGATTTAAGCAATGGCTAGGCGAGTGTCAAGTTTTTGCCAATACGAATAACTGTATGTAATTCTTGGCTTTATTTGTCTTTCAGTACATGCGAATCACGTTGCCCGTCATTCCAGTGAAGCCGTCTATAACCAGCCACGCCCCGCCCGAAGCGAATTGCCCGAGTATCACCCCTAAAAAGAACCAGCGCGTCGAGCGGTATCCGTTCGGTCCCATGTATTTCAAGACGACGGATTTAATCAGCCAAGCGAGAAAGATGCTGAACCAGATGTTGCCGAGGATCCAGGTGCCGCTAGCCACGTAGCCGATGGGGTGCAGGGGCCACCACAACAGGTGGTGGCGCGCCCACAGCAAGAGTGCCATGACCGCGGCCCCCACTCCGTTCCAGAGCCACCCTAGCCAATAGGGCCCGGTCGGCGTCTCGATGAAACGGGCGGCAAAGCGAAACGGCTCCCAAGCGAAAAGCCCGGAGAAATACTGGCGGTGCAGGTTGAGCGCCCCGTACTGGTAGCCCAAGTTCAAGGTCGCGTAGATTGAGCCTAAAAGGCCAATAGCTAGCGCCGCCATTAGCATCGCTAGGACGCGCCGCCGACCGATCTTTAAGCCGTGCAACATGCGGATGCTGTTGGCGCAGGGGGCCATCATAAAGACCAGCAGGTCGCCTGCCCAAGCGAGGGTAAAGCCCAGCGCCATCATCCCCGTCGCCCCCAACGCCGACGAGCCGACGCCCGAGACCACAAAACCCGCGCCTGACAGTCCCTCCACAGCAGACGAGAGACCGGCTTCGACGATCACGCGGGTGAGGGCGAAGAAGATGGCAAATGCCGCGCCGAGAAACAGCATCACCGCCCACCAAGGCAACCCCGTCTGCCCCAGCCACAAGCCCATGACGAGCGAGCCCACAGCCAAGCCAACCACGGCCATCCGATAGGACAGTAGCTCCCCGGCTGCGCTGCCGCCGGCTTTGGCCTGCTGCCACACGGCCTTTAGATGCCCGCGCGCCGTCCACAGTCCCAAGACGACCAGCGCAATCATCGCGCCCATGCTCTGATGGCTCAACATGCCCGTGGTGGGGCCGGCATGACTGAAGGCGTCGAGCTGTTCGGTGGTGAAGATGCCTAGCGTCGAGCAGGCCCATTCTTGGGCTTTGGCCAACAGGTAAAAAAACCACAAGCTGCCGGAGATCCCGGTGTTGATAAAATAGGCCAGGCCCATCATCAGGAAGTTGAGCCGGATGCGCAAGACGACTGCGTCGTGCCCCAGGGCTAGCGGCAGGTTGAGATCGACGCGCGGCGCGAATTCGTAGTAGTGGCTAAAGGAGTTGATCGTATTGAGGATCGCCGGCACCGCAAAGCCGGCCCACATTATTGGATTGCGCAAGAAGGGCTTTATGCGCGCGGGCCGCGGGCCGTCTTCGATCATCCCCAGCGGCACTTGGACCAGCGGGTAGAGCAAGCGCTCATGGTCCATCCACTGCCGCCGCATAATTACCATCGCGCAGATGAGCACGAGGTAGAAGGCGGCCATAAAGAGCAGCCACCAAAAAAGCGGCTCGACCCAAGCGCCATAGGGAATGGATTCGCCTCGGGGGAGTCCCTCGTAAAACTGCTTGATCGCCACTTCGTCTTGGACGACCAGCCAAGTGGGGATGTGGGGTACCAGCAGCTCGGCCCAGTTGTTTTCTGGAGTCGCGTAGTAGAGCACGCTGGAAATGGCGGGGAGCGCGGCACCGGTAAAGCCCCGCGATGGGATCGCCGTTGCCAGCATCATCATTGAGGTAATCAGCAGCAGTTCGGCGCGGTTGAAGGCCCAGTGCCGCCGCACTAGCCCCAGCAGCGGTTGCACCAGCGCGAGCAAACAGAAGAGCAGGAAAAAGGCCGCTGGCGTCGATGAGCTCAGGCCCAGCCGGGTGCCCTTGATCACGAATTCCCCGTAGGGCAGGCCGACGGCGATCAGGGCGCAAAGCCCGAGGCCAGTCAGCATCGCCGACAGGCGGATTGCGGGGGAGGGCTGAGGGTCTGGGGGCATGGAGTGGTCTAAAGGGATGAAGTAGCGGGTGCGCGGCGAATTGGCAAACGTAGCCAAATCTGCGGATACCCGTCAATAAATGGGTGATCCTGCGACAAGAGATGGCGGCGGTCTGGTTGCTGTGGGCGGGAAAATGCCGCTAACTATCTGGACATCCAACGACCTTTTGCTAGACGAGGAGATATGGAGCGCAAAATATACGCCTTTGGCATGGACGGCTTTATAGTCCCAATGATGAAGCTATTCGCTGAGGAAGGGGCTTTGCCTCACTTCGAGCGCTTGCTGCGGGAGGGGACGGTCAATCAGACCCTACCCTCTTTCCCGGTGTGGACCCCGACCAACTGGGCCACCCTTTCGACGGGGGCGCACACGGGTACGCATGGGGTGACGCGCTGGCGGGTGGAAGTCGCGCCGGGCCAGCGGATCGACAGTTTCGACGGGCGAGCCAACAATGCCGAGCGCATCTGGAACGCCTTGGAACGGGCGGGCATGCAGAGCGTGGCCGTGCATTATCCGGCGGCCCATCCTTCCGCGGTAGAGACGGGCTTTGTCGTGGACGGTTTTGGCCATCCCGGACACCGCAGTACGGATTTTGAAGTGGCTATCTGCCAGGCCTATACCACGGAGGCCGCGCTAGAGGAAGCTATCGAGATGGACCACGATGGGACGGCCGTGCGGCAGGAACAGCGCAGCGTCGAGCCGATTCCGTCGCTAACACCGGCGCAGGAGTGGCAGGATTTGCCCGTAAGTCATGCTCCGCCGTTGGAGAGCCGCATTGAGGTGGTGGCTCGGTTGGGCGGGGATGTCACTGCGTTCCATCTGTTGGCGGTGGACAGCGCGGGTAGGGGCTACGACCGGGTGTTGGTGTGTCGGGACCGGGACGGGGACAGTTGCATAGCTGTTGCCGAGGTGGGGGAATGGAGCGAGTGGGCGGTGGAGGACTTTGCTATCGACGGGAATAGACGCTCGGCGTCGGTGCGTTTCAAGCTGATGGAATTAGCAGCGGACGGCAGCTGCCTCAAGCTGTACCGCACTCAGGTGACTTATACCGACGGCTTCACGCTGCCCGACGAGTTGGCCGGGGAACTGGTGGAGCGCTTTGGGCCGTATCAGGAACACGCCTCCATGTTGCCCTATACCTCGGGAATGGCCGATTTTGACACGGCCTTGGAAGAATGCGAGTACCAGGGGATGTGGTTTGCCGAGGTAGCACGCTACATGCTGCGCGAGCGGGGTTGTTCCTTTTTCATCTGCCATTGGCATCTGTACGACTATCTCAACCACATCCACCTTGGGGACGTGGATCCGGTGTGTCCGGGGTACGAAGCTGAGCGCGCCGAACAGTACGTGGACTACTTTCGGCGGGCCTATCAGGTGGGGGATCGCATTTTGGGTCGGCTGTGGGAGGACGCAGATGAGCATACGTACGTGGGCGTGGTGTCCGACCACGGATGCTCGCCCGATGTGCGGGTGGCCAATATCCGGCAGTTTTTGCACGAGCAGGGCTTCTTGGCGCTCAAGAACGGCGGGGAAGAGACGCTGGTGCGCGATCAGGTGCGCGAAGAGGATATCGACTGGGAGCGCACCCGGGCCTATATGAAGGACGACAAGGGCTTCGACATTTTCATCAACGCCGCGCCGGGGCCGGAATTTGACCGCATTGAGGCCGAGTTGCTGCTGGCCCTGCGCACGTGGGTTGACCAAGAGGTGGGGCGCAATCCAGTGGCCATAGCTCTGCCTCGGCGGGACGCGTACATCCTCGGCCAGTGGGGAGACCAGTGCGGCGATGTGGTCTTTGCTTGGGACCACGGGTACGTGAGCGGGTACTACGGCCAGTGGCGCGGCATTGTCGGCGGGGGCTGCGTTGGAGCGCCCAATGTGTTCGGAGCGCACCACGGGGGTTTTCTGCCGACCCAAAGTGAGGACTCGTCCAGCTTTGGCTCGTGGTTGCTGGCCGGGCCGGGCGTAAAGCGGGGCTACGAGCGGCCGGTGGACAAGCTGGGGTACATCCACGCCGCCGATGTTGTGCCCACCTTTTGCCAGATACTGGGAGCCGAGCCGCCGCGCCAGGCCCAGGGGACCGTGGCGCGGGATTTGTTTGAGGGGCACGAGATGGTCAGAGAGCGGGATCCAGTCTGAGGACCACCGGCGTCATCGACTTGGGCCTGTGCGAGTTGAATCAATCCTCCTCGTAGATAGCCTCCCCTCGGTGCAGCCGCTGGGCGATCTGGAGCGTTTGGAGTAGCTCGCGCTGAGTTGGTGCCTTGGCCGCCAGAAAACGGGCCGCAGCCACCATCAGAATCCGTTGCTCGCCGATGTCGGTGCGCTCACCATACTGGCGGATGGCTGCCTCGAGCATCTGAAAGCTGTGGAACTCGGCGTCCTCTCTCACTAGGGATTCCGCCAGCGTGCGGAACAGGATTCCCGGTTCACCGCCCGATGCTAGAAAACTATTGACGAGTCGTCCGGCTTCATCGACTTGCTGCTGCTGGTTGAGTAGCAGCAAGTATTCCTCCATATGACCATCGCCCGCCGCTCCCACGCTGGGACTAGGTAAGCGGGCAGCCGGAACATTGAGGAAACGGTCGAGATAGACGCGCATCGCCCCGTGGTAAACGCCGCGCAGCATCTCGGGCGACTCGGCTCTCTTCAGCATCTGATGTAGTGCGTTGGCGTACGAAAAGGTGTGCAGCACTGAGATCCAGTCGGAGAACTCATTGCGCACGTGGAACCTGACGATGCGCAGCGCCGCGGCCAGCGCTACCGCCTCTGCAAGCTGCACTGGGCGCGCGCCCTGCCGCAGCACTTCGTTCAGTGCCGCTACGATCGCATGAGGATCGTCCCGTAGAAGCTCCTCCGCGAATCCACTGTCTCGTTTCCACTCCCTTCCCCGGCCTTCTTTTAGCAATCGATTCAGCGAGTCAAAGGTTTCGCTCAGCAGCGTCACGAGATCGACGGGAGAGCGCCAACTGTTCTGCTCTTCGCTGCGCTGCGCCCCGCTCAACTGGCGAATCAGGGAGGGCAGGACGTCTGCCGCGTGCTCCCAGCCAATGCGGTCGAGCAGTTCGAATGACTTGTTGATGAAGTCGATGACGTGGCCGCCGTCGAGGTAGAAGTGGTCGGTCGCCGCCGTCACCATCATTTCGGCCAAGTCGGCCTGGCTTGAAGGGTGATCGATGGCCGTTAGCAAGGTGCGTTCGGCTCCATCGGCGTTGCGCACTTCGATCAGGTAGCGGAACCACCGTCTCAGCACAGCGTGCGGGATAGCCTTGCTCTCGAGCGGCCGCAACGGGATGCGCGGCGGCTGACCGCTGGTGTTCGACGCCACGTGTAAGACCCCTTGGTACAACGGCGCGATGCGCTCGTCGCCTTCGAGGTGGTCGCTGACGTTGGCCATCGCCGAGAGGATCGTCATGCCGTTTGACCAACCCGAACGCCGCCGGCGCACTCCGTACAGGCCGCTTACCCGCACGATGTCGTTCGGATTCGCTCCGGCGCGTATGAGCGCAACCACGGCTTTGGCGACCACCAGCCTGATGTTCTGGTCCATACCCTCTTCGAGTCGGCGCAGTCCGCGCTCGACCGGGTCGCGAGGGGTCGTGGAAACATCGATGTACACGCGACCGTCCACGACTTCGACCGGATAGACCGTTGCGTCGTCGGCAAACAGATCAAAGGTGCAACCGCTGTTGAGGTCGAATCGAGCGTGATGCCAGTGACAGGTCAGAATGCCGTCCTCGACGGTTCCACGATGCAAGGGAAACCCCATGTGTGGGCAGCGGTTGTCCACGGCGTGTAGGTCGCCCTCTGAGTAGAAGACGACAATCGGCACAGGGCCGTTCGAGACCACAGTCCTCCCCTTGAGCTTGATCTCATCGAGAGATCCTGCGTCCAGCAGTTTTGGCGCTGAGTTTTCCATGACTTTTCCTTTCGCTTGGCATTCGTCTCGCAGGTGATTCCCGGTCGCGAAAGCCGATGAGATAGAGGCTCTTCGATAAGCCCTGGACTGAATCTACAACTTCAAGTATACTTGAAGTCAAGGAGAATCTCATGACCGAACTTTCACACTTTCTGACCATCGGTGAGGTAGCGGCGCGAAGCGGCGTTGCGACCTCTGCGCTGCGCTTCTATGAGGAGCAGGGGCTGATTTCATCCGAGCGGACCAGCGGCAACCAGCGACGGTATCGACGGGCCGTATTGCGTCGCGTCGCCGTCATTCGGGCCGCCCAGGCGATCGGCGTATCTCTGCAGGAAATCCGCTCAGCGCTGGATGCGCTTCCCGACGGACGCACGCCGAACAAAGCGGACTGGGCCAGCCTGTCGCGGGGTTGGAGGGATCAGCTCGAAGAGCGGATCGAGGTGCTGGAGAGGTTGAAAGAGAACCTGACTGGCTGCATAGGCTGTGGCTGCCTGTCCCTGCGGCAGTGCTCGCTGTTCAACCGGAATGACGAGATAGTATCTCGCGTCGATGGCAGCTTGCTGATGGGAAGACCTGAGGCGAGGCACCCATCCTCCAAGTGAGGAGCCAATACCACAACTGAGAAAGGTGGAAAAACGGAGATGAGTGATACAACGGAAAAACACGTGCTGGTGTGCGACTGGGTGTCCGAAGACCTCGATCCGGAAAGGGAACGACTCGGGCGGGCGGGGATTGCGCTTTTCTCTGCGGGAATCGCGGTCACCGATTCAGTGGATGAAAAGCGATGCAAACTGAAGCAGGCGATCGCCTCGGTGCCCCGCATCGACGCGCTGATGTTCTGCATCGCCCCCATCGACGCGGAGATCATCGGCCTGCTTCCGGGCAGCTGTAAACTGCTGCAGCGATATGGCACGGGTCTCGATAATGTCGACCTAAAAGCGGCCGCCGAACGCGGCATGAGCGTCCGCAATACGCCGCAGTACTGCGTCGAGGAAGTGGCGGTCCACGCCATGGGCATGTTGCTGGCCCTGCACCGCCAGCTTGGATCGACGCAGGAGCGGCTGCTCTGCGGGGAGTGGTCGCTGAGAACGCCGGCTCCCATCCGGCGGTTGAGCAGGCTGAGGCTGGGAGTGCTGGGATTCGGTCGCATCGGCCGCAAGTTGGGCGAGTTGATGCGGCCCTTGGTGCGGGACGTGGTCTATTTCGACGAGGTGGAGGCCGCTGGGATCGACTGGGCCACGCGGATCGGGCGGGAAGAGCTGCTGCGAACGGCGGATCTGGTTTCGCTACACCTGCCGCTGACGTCCCAGACGCGCTGGATCATCAACGCCGAGACCCTAGCGATGATGAAGAAGTCCGCCCTGTTGGTCAACGCGGCGCGCGGTGCCCTAGTCGACCCCGAGGCGTTGGCCGCGGCCCTGAACGAGGGACGGCTCGGCGGTGCCGGCCTGGACGTCTTCGAACCGGAGATCCTGCCCGGCGACTCCCCGCTGCGGACGGCGGCGAATATCCTGCTGACGAGCCATACGGCTTGGTATAGCGAGGATTCGGTTCAGGACGCGCGGGTCGAGGCCGTGGAGAGTGTGATAGAAGTGCTCGGCGAAGGGGAGTAGATGACAGGCTCACCCAACTACACCCTGCGCCTGCTCAAAGCCGTGATCGGGTGAAGTGTGCGGGTGCCGGTATCTTACTGCGGATCAAAACAAATGCCCTACTGGAATTACTTCATTGCGTTTAGCCGCTTTCTTGCCCGTGGCTATTTCGTGCACTACGTGAAGGATATCGGCGGAATAATACCGATTGCCGCACGAATCGCAGACACCTATCGCGACATTTTCCAGAATCACAAACCTATCTTTGTGCTTGAACGCCTCATGCTCGACAAGACGTGGTTTAACCGTTCCGTCGCAGTATTCGCAATTGTATCCGTACATGGCCCTTATCCCTCGAGTTCGGTGACTTCGTAGACCGTAATAATCAGGAAGCGGTCGTTTCCAGTAAAACGCCCGACAACACCGACTGGCGTCTTCTGATCGACAGCCGTGCCTTCTATGATGTACTTCGTTCCTCTCGGATCGTCCCTTTCCGTATGGACAATTTGTCCATTCCATACCGCTGTCTCGACATCGACAATATCCAGTAAATCCTCGGCCATCTCCTCCATAGCGTGAGCGGACATATCGTATTGGCGCGCCCGGATCTTGTCTCTTATGCGCTCTATGAGGCTTGGCGACAAGTAGGTCCTCCCCTCTCTCCCTTCTGATATATAACTTAGATTATTATTGACCTGTCTCCAAGCAGAGATCAGTAACACCTACTTGAGGAGGAACAATGAAAAATTTGACTAAACGCACCTTGGGCCGCACGGGCCTCGAGGTCACGCAACTCGGCTTTGGAGCGGCCGAGCGCGGCCTGCCGGATGAGGCGGAGTACGACGATCAGGCCGGCCGCGTATTGAATGCAGCGCTCGATGCAGGGATCAACTTAGTTGACACGGCCCCGGATTACGGCGCGAGCGAGGGACGGGTCGGCAAGTATCTGAGCCATCGCCGCGACGAGTTTTTTCTTGCTACCAAGTGTGGCTGCAACATCGACGAGGAGGGCAACAGGCTGGAGCCGGGCCACTTGTGGACGGCCGAGCGCTTGCGCACCAACATCGACCAGAGCCTGCGCCGCCTGAAGACCGACTGCGTAGATCTGCTGCAGATGCACAATCCCACCGTGGAAGATGTTGAGTTGGGAAGGCTGATCGAAGTGCTTGAGGATATTCGCCAGGCGGGAAAGACCCGTTTCATCGGCGTATCTTCGACGCTGCCGCACTTGGTCGCGTTCGTGGAGTCGGGTGCGTTTGATGTGTTTCAGATTCCCTACTCCGCGCTTGAGCGCCAGCACGAGAGGATGATTCAGCAAGCGGCCGATGCCGGAGCCGGCATTCTCATTCGCGGCGGCATTAGCTTGGGGCACCGAGCCAATGAGGAGCGCCAGTCGAAGTGGGAGCGGTCCGGGCTCGACGAACTCATCGGCGAGATGAGTCGGCACGAGTTTATCCTGCGCTTCACCCTCGCGCATCCAGCGTGTCACACGACGATTGTCGGGACGACGAACCTCGAACACATGAAGTCCAATGTCGCTGCGGCCTTGGTGGGTCCACTGCCTGCAGATTTCTACGCGGAGGCAAAGGCCAAGCTGGCGAGTGTTGGCGAGGAGCCGGAGTAGCGAGCCTCGTAAGCCTATGCAGTGGAATTCCCTAGACAAGCTCGTGGAGGAGTGCGCTTTCTCCGGTGTCGTCCGTGTCCGGCGACATGGCCAGACGATATACGAGAGAGTTGCAGGGTTTGCCGATCGCGCTAACTCCATCGCCAACACCGCAGAGACGCGCTTTGGCATCGCTTCTGGAACGAAGTTGCTAACGGCATTAACCGTGGGTCGTCTCATTGACGCGGGTCGGCTGGCATTGACTACTCAAGTGCGCGACTGCGTCTCAGTGGAGTTGCCGGATTACACAGCGGCTATCACCATCCAGCATTTGCTTACCCATACCTCCGGGATTCCCGACTATTACGACGAAGAGCTCATTGAGGATTTCGACAATTTCACCGTCGGCATCCCTTGGTACGAGCTAAGAGGTCCGAAGGACTATCTGCCGGTGTTCCCACAACGGGAGATGAAGTTTGCACCGGGGGAAGGGTTCTCGTACTGCAACAGCGGTTACATCCTGCTAGGTGTAGTGATAGAAGAGGTAACAGGGAAGCGCTTTCAGGACGCCGTCGCCGAGGAGGTCCTCGGGCCAGCAAGAATGGATCGCTCTGGATTCTTCGCCATGAACCAACTGCCGGAATGCACGGCCCTTGGCTACATCGAAGACGGAGAGAGTTGGCGGACGAACATCTACAACCTACCCATCGTCGGTGCCTCGGACGGCGGTTTGTTCTCGACGCTGGCAGACATCGCGGCTCTCTGGGACGGGTTTTGGAATGGCGAGATCGTCTCCGAGGAATTGGTGCGTACCTTCAGTGCGCCTTTCGCCAATGTCAGCGGCGATTCCGGTCTCCACTACGGACACGGAATGTGGATGCGCAGACGCGCAGACGGAACGCTCCAGCACTACATCATGGGAGCGGATCCCGGCATCTCCTTCAAGTCTGCCGTTGACCGTCAGCGGCAGTTGGACTACGCGGTTATTTCGAACACTTCCGAGGGCGCATGGCCGATTGCAAGGGCTATCGACGATGTTCTTGGAAAAGAGGAATGAAGCGATTGGGGGCCCTAACTGAGCATGGCGCGTTCTTCGTCGCTCATGTCGAGAATGTAATCGGGGATTTGCGTCTGATGGTAGCCGGGCGCGTGGGCTTGGAAGGATGGACTGTACTTGTAGATTAGCGAGCGGCGCTGGTGTTCGCCCTGCCATACCAGCGTGCCGTGGGTTAGCGCTTCGGTGAAGATAATGGCGTCGCCGGCTTGGCTGTGGACCTCTTTGACGTACTCGCGGTGTTCTTCGTATAGCGACAGCTTCTCGGGCAGGGGGAAATTGGCTTTGTGGGATCCGGGGATGACCGCTAGGCCGCCGTCGCCGGGGCCTTCGTCGGCTAGCTGGAATTCGACTGCGGTCAAGCCGCAGAACATCTGGCCGTATTTGAAGGTGTAGGTCTGCGAAAAGTCTTGGCGCTCAACGCCGCCGCCGTGGAGGTAGTGGCCGCCGTCGCCTTTGTCCATGGCAATGAGCAAGGGGCCGTGATCTAGGCGGTAGCCGCCGCCGAGCAGTTCGTTGAGGTAGGGTTGGATTTTGGCGTGGACGAGTAGGTCGCGAAAAGGCTCGCAGTGCGGGCGCTCCCATTCCAACATGCCCTCCATCCACTTTTGCTTGTTCGCGCCGCCGAGGACTTTGGAGTCTCCTTCGAGGGTGCGCTCGGTCTGGAAAAAGCTGTCGGCGTGGGCGTCGATGGCGGCGTTGCAGCGGTCCACTTCCTCTTGGCTCAGCACCCCCTTGAGGTGGACGAAACCTTTGAGGTCGAAGAAGAATTTATCGTCGTCGTTCATGGGATTTTGGGTTCGCTTTTAGTGCGGCGGTCGGAGGAGGGCTTGTTGCTCTGGCGTCATGTCCCGGACGTAGGGCGGATACGATACTTCGGAGATAGGGGGGACGCGGGTTTGGTAGCGCGGGCAGTAGGGATAGAGCAGGGTGCGGCGCTGATGGTCCGCGCGCCAGACTAGGGTGCCGTGAATGGTGGCTTCGGCGAAGATCACCGCATCGCCGGTGCGCACGTTGACCTCGACGATTTCGTCTTGGAAAGCCTCGCAATCGCGCAGCGCTTCGGGGATTGGATAGTTGGCTTTATGGCCGCCGGGGACTACGGCTAAGCCGCCGTCGCCGGAGCCTTCGTCGGCTAGCGGAAATTCCACTAGGGTCAGGCTGTTGTAGATCTTGCCGAATTTCCAGTGATAGGTCAGTGAATAGGACAGCCGATCGAGTTGGCCGCCGTGGAGGTAGTGACCGGCGCAGCCTTTGTCCATCACAATGAGTCGAGGCCGCGTGGCCATGTGGTAGTCGCCGATTATTTCGCGCAAGTAGGGTTTGAGGCGGGGGTGGACCATCAATTGGCGGAAGGGCTCGCAGTAGGGGCGTTCCCAGGCGACCATCTCATCGCTCCAGCGCTGTCGGATGTCGCTGGTCAGGGCTTTGGACTCACCTTCGAAACGGCGCTCGTGGACCTCGATTTGGTCGTCGTAGTGATCGATGGCCTCGTTGCAGCGGCGGATGGTGTCTGGATCGACGACATCTCTGAGGACGAGGTAGCCGTTGAGGTCGAAGAAATACTTTTCGTCGTCTGTCATGCTCTACCTCTTAGAATAGGACAGGCGTGGTGAAGTGCCCGGCGCTACCCGAGTTGCACCCTTGACGGATGCACCAAGGTAGTACATCCTGAGATATATCATTTTTCTGAGAAGTGAAAACGATGAGTAAAATACCGGATTACAAAGGCATAGCCAAGAACCAGCTCACCCTGCGTCCGCGTAAAAAGAACTGGTGCGCGTACTTCGACTCTGATTCGCGCGGCTCCTTACCGGCACGACACCAGCCGCCGCTCGATGCGCGGGACGATATTCGCTGATGTACATGCTGGATACCAATATCTGCATATATGTCATCAACGAGCGGGATGATCGAGTGGATCACTCCGACACTGGCTTCGAGCTGTCCAGTGCCTTCTGGAGAGCAGCGGTTAGGGCCTCGGGCTCGTCCGTGCCAATGCGGCAGGTTTTGCCGCTCTTCATCTTCAGTTCCACTGCCTCCAGTCCCGAGACATTGTAGAGCCAGCCGTTAGGCGTCAGGCGGATGCCCCAGCCATAGATCCAGGGGTTTTTCACCGGCCGGCAGGTGTCGATTTGATCGAGGGGGAAACGCTTGCGGATCAGGCCGATGCCAAAGCGGATGCGGAGGTGCTCGGCATCGATCTCGACCGTCAGGCTGGCGAACAGGGCCAAGACTATGGCGAGGAATGCCACTATGCTGCCTAGCAGCGCGGTGGTGGCTATTTCGACCACCCACGCGGACGCAGGCAGGACGGCTAGCGGTATAGCGGCCGAAGCGATGAGGATGACGATGCCTGTGCCGATGGCGACGACGATGACCTTGCCGAACTGGGTGTGGCGGTAGGCGTTCACAGCATCTGCTTCTGCCAGGGTTTGATCCATAGGCCCGCCAGCTTGCCGTCTTGGTCGAGGACGACGCGTACTTCGGGTGATGCGGTACTGTACCGGCCCCTGAAGCGGTGAATCAGTAGGTGTGGTTGACTTTCCAAGGACCGGGTCTCGACGAAGTCTAGGCCCTCAAAGGTGCCGAAGAGCTGCCGGCTTTTCTGGTGGAGGTAGCGTTGGAACTCCGCGGTGAAAGCCTTGCGAGCGCTCTCGGTAGCCTCCTCTGGTCCCAAGGCTTCAAAGCGACCCTGCTCATGGGCTTGGAGGATCTGGGTGGCTAGTTGTGCGGCCAGTTGGCGTTGTTCGGACTGGACAGGTACGCTGGCAAGGGTCTGGGAGGCTGCGGTCTTGCGGGTGTGTGTGGCGTCCATGGCGAGCTTCTTTCTGTGAAATGAGCGTCACTAATTGTAATGAATGACGAGCTATATATCGAGTCTTGGAAGTAGCTTGGCGAATAGTTCTCACTTATTGATTCCATTTGCTAATATTTGATGATATACAGTGAATAAGTACATGTAGCGCACCAGAGCTAAGAGTCAGGGGAGGAGCTATTATGGACGAACTCGCATTGGCAGAGGATTTCCAGTTTGACGCGCAGGGTTTTCTCATGCTGCGGAATGTCTTTGACGCCGAGCGCTGCCGGCGCTACCTCGAAGAGCTTGAGCGGCTGTTCGTGCGCCAGTACGATGACCCTTGGCTGCGCGATGGGGTGCGCGGGCAGACGACGGTCCAGATCGCCGAAGGCCAGCGGCGGATCAATGGTTTGCCGCTGTGGACGGAAGCGTTCGATGAGGTCATCAGCTTTGCGCCGATGGTGGAGCGCTTGCGGCGCTGGATGCAGCACCCCCAGCTCGTCAACACGTGGGCTATTGAGAAGACAGAGGGCACGCCTTGGGGTGGATGGCATCGAGGGTTAAACCCGGATGATTACACGGTGCGCCGAGGGCAAATCCGCACGCGCATGTTGAATTGTGTGTACTTCCTGACGGACAACGATGAAGAAGACGGCTGCCTAACGGTAGTGCCCGGGGCGCACAAGTCGGAGATTGACCTGCCCATGGCCGAGTACCGGGGCCGCGATTTGCCTGGGGCTGTGCGGGTCACTGGGAAGTCGGGGGATATGGTCATGTTCTCGGAGACGCTGCTACACACCGGCGCGGCAAAGAGTTCATCCCGTCAGCGCACGAATCTCTATTTCAACTACATCGACGCCACCTACAACCCGGCGATGCGGGAACTGCTGGCGGGGAATCAAGGCAATGTGAACCACTACGTGTTTCCACCAGCGGTGCGCGCTCGCTTCGACGAGACTCAGCGCGAGCTTACGGAGTGGATGGAGTGGCAGCGCACGGCACCGGCGTCGAGCAGCTAAAGCAAGCGATTAACAGGCGATAAAGGAGAATCACTTGACGAATATACCACCTTCCTCGCCAGAGGAAGCCTTGGCCGAAGGGGAAGTACAGGAGCGACGGGAGGCTCTCCGGCGCACGGTTCAGGAAGCCTTTGCGGCCGAGGATTTAGGCACCCTGCGTCTCATTCTCAACGACCATCATCCTGCGGACTTGGCCGATTTGTTTCGCCACCTAGACGACGAGGAGCAACCCGTAGCATTGCAGGCGTTGGCTGAGCCGCTGGCCGCCGCGGTTCTGGCTGAGATGGACGCGGATGTCCTGCGCGAGGTGGCCGAGGATATACCCGCTGACGATTTGTCGGGATTGGTCGATGAAATGGCCCCCGACGATGCGGCTGATGTCTTGGGCGACTTGTCTGAGGAGCAAAGCGCCGAAGTCCTCGATTTGCTCGAAGGCGAGGAAGCGGGTCAGGTGCGTGAGTTGTTGGCCCATCCCGAGGATACGGCTGGCGGGTTGATGACTTCGCGTTTTATCGCCGTGACTGAGGACATGAGCGCAGCCCAGGCCATAGAGCAGGTGCGGGCTTGGGCCGAGGACGAAGACGAGGTGTTCTATCTCTACTTGATCGACCAAGAGGGGCTGCTGAGTGGCTTGGTGCCGCTCAAGCGGTTGTTGTTGGCCGCGGCCGATGTTTTGGTTGGCTCCTTGGCCAATCGCAGTCCGATTGCGGTGCGGAGCGATATGGACCAGGAGGAGATTGCCTATATCTTCGCCGAGTACGATCTGTTGGTATTGCCGGTGGTCGATGATGTGGGGCGTTTGGTGGGCGTGGTGACTGTAGATGACATCTTCGACGTCCTCGAAGAGGAGACCACCGAGGACATGTACGAGATGGCGGCCATGTCCTCGGAGGAGCGCACGGATCGCCCGGCTGCGGGCGTGGTGCGTCTGCGTCTGCCGTGGCTGTTGGTTTGCTTGGGGGGGACTTTGCTCGCGGGCGCGGTGATTGAGGGCTTTGACGATACCCTTTCCAAGGTTATTGCCCTGTCTTTTTTCGTGCCGGCGGTCATGGCTATGGGCGGCAATACGGGCATCCAGACTGCCACGGTGACTGTGCGGAGCTTGGCTATTGGTCAGGGACAATGGGGTTTGGTGAGCCGCGAATTGCGGGTGGCTTTGGGATTGGGGGGTATTCTGGGCGTTTTGTCTTGGGGAGTGGCTAGCTGGTGGACTGGCGATGCGCTTTTGGGGGGATGTGTGGGTGCGGCGATGGGTGCGGCGGTGGTGCTGGCGGCGGTGATGGGTGCTGTGGTGCCGTTGGTTTTTCGTCGCATTGGGGTCGATCCGGCCGTGGCTTCGGGGCCGTTGATCACGACGCTCAACGACGGGTTGTCGCTGCTGCTTTATTTTGGGATTGCGGCGTTTTTCTTGTAGGGGTAGTGATGGGGACGTATCGCTCTGGAAGCACTTGATTATGTATATACAATTTGTATATTCAATAAAATGAGCTTTGAATGGGACGAAGCTAAAAATGAGGCGAATCTAGCCAAGCATGGCATTGACTTTCAAGGTGCTCAAACCATCTGGGAGACTACCGTAGTTACTCTGCAAAGCTCCCAACCTCATTCCGGCGAAGTTCGCTATCTAGCAATTGGTCTCTATAAAGGGCGCGAAATCACTGTCGTCTATACGTGGCGCGGTGCCAATAAGCGCCTGATTTCAGCGCGGAGGGCAAGTACCAATGAACGAAAATTCTACTGGCAAAAGGCGCGACCGGACGAATCTGAAGAGGCTGGATAGCCTCACCGACGAAGAGATTGAACAGGCGGCTCGGTCCGATGCCGATACCTTGCTGTTGGAAGAGTGCGATATGGCGTCCCTAGAAGTCGTGATGCCTGAGAGGAAACAGTCGATTTCCCTGCGCGTTGACTCGGATGTATTGGCCTATTTCAAGTCCTTTGGTAAGGGCTACCAAACGCGGATGAATGCTGTATTGCGCACCTATATGCAAGCCCAACAAAGCCAAAAAGAGATCTGAATATCAAGGCTGAGGCGCATATTCCTCACTTGTCTGCCTACGTCACCGTCGATAGCCGCTTGACCTTGATTTGGTCGGCCTGTTTCATCGCTTGGGCTAAGTCGTAGGCCGCTTGCAACCGGTACCATGTATTCGCTCCGCCGCCGAATGCCTTGTCGAGGCGGATCGCCATCTGCGGCGAGATCCCCGAATGACCATTCACGACATCGGATAACTGCTTCCGGCTGACCCCAAGTTTTTTTGCTGCTTCCGTCACGCTAAGTCCCAACGGCTCTAGGCAATCGTGACGGATGGACAGGCCCGGATGGGGTGGATTCTTCATCTGGAGATCGTTGTGTCGAAAGCGGACAACCATTCATAGAATGTAACTTGTTCGGCCCCCGGCAGTAGTGCTGGCGATTAATAATTTTTACTCAAATCGAGACATTCGCTGTTTGATGAAAATACTATTTTAAATGAAATTTTTTGACTTTTTCACTTAAATTCCTATTTTCAGCGAATGATGAAATCTGCTAAAACAGTGAAAAAACTAGAAACCATGGCCGTGGACGCTGTCCGTGACCTGCTCGGCCACGTGCCGAACTTGGAAATCGGCTCAGTCGAACGCGACTACCTAATCGATTTCTGGATCGCTTTCAGCCGTGACGGAGTCAATTATGCGCTCATCATTGAGGTGAAAGCGAATGGGGCACCGAGCATTGTCCGTTACGCGGTCTATCAGCTTAGAAACTATGTGGCGCATGTGGATCAATCCAATTACTCATATGCCGGCCAGCGTTTGATTCCGATGCTTGTCAGCCGCTACCTGTCTCCGAGGTCACGGGAAATCTGTACCGCTCACAATGTCGCTTATCTCGATCTTTTTGGGAATGCCCATCTCGCTTTTGATAGTGTCTATATTGATCGAGCTGTCGCAGATAAGCCGAAGTTCGAAAGCCGTGCGTTACGGTCGATTTTCAACCCGAAGGCAGCCGCTATCTTGCGCGTTATGCTGCGCGAGCCAGACCGCGCATGGCGCGTCACCGACTTGGCCGAAAAAGCCAATGCGAGCCTTGGTCATGTGAGCAATGTTCGCAAATCTCTGCTTGAGCGGGAATGGATCGAAAAACAGGCTAACGGCGTCGTCCTCGTCCAGCCAGATGCGCTCTTGAAAGCGTGGCGTGAGAACTATCGCCGTCCGGTCGGCCATCGCATCACCGGATACACGCATCTCCACGGCAAGCAGTTCGACGAACAATTGTCGAAAGCACTTAATCCATATCCGCAGCACCCGCGTGCGATCTACTCGCTGCATTCCGCCGCCCAATGGTTCGCGCCCTTTGGTCGGGACGGCACACATACTTTCTATGCTGATGAACTTGGTGCTCAATTTTTGCAAGAGACGTTGGGGCTGATGCCTGCCACAAAAGGAGCGAATGTCGTCTTGCACATCCCCAATGATGAGAGTCTGTTCGACGACGCCATCGAGCCAGCGCCAGGCATATTCTGTACCAGTCCGATCATCACGTATCTCGATCTATGGAACGGCAATGACCGCGACCGTGAAGCTGCCGAATATGTAGCCAGGGAGTTCTTCCCATGGCTACAATAGAACCTCAGTCCGCCAATGACTATGATGATCGCACCACAGCGGCGGTCAAATCCGTGTTGGTCGAGATTGGGCAGATTCTAGGCAGCTTTAAAGGCAAGTTCGCGGTGATAGGCGGCGCTGTTCCTTGGCTGTTATTGAGCGAATCTGATATGTCCCATATTGGCACCGCAGATGTGGATCTCAGCCTCGACGCCGAGGCCCTAGGCGATGGCGAATACGCCCAACTCGTCGAGTCCCTTCAGGCGCAAGGATACAATCAGCGGGAAGATATGCGCCGCTTTCAACTCGTGCGTACTGTGCCTGCCCGCGATGGCGGGTCTGACATCAACGTCGTCGTGGACTTTCTCATGCCGCGCGATGTTGAGATCGTGAAGAACACCCCACCGCTCATCAGCAATTTCGCCGTACAGCGAGCCGATGGTGCCGACCTTGCGCTCAAATTTTACCAGATGGTCGCCATCGACAGCGAGATGCCCGACGGCGGCCACAATCGCGTGCACATTGCTGTGGCATCGATCCCGGCGCTGTTGGCTATGAAAGGATACGCCATCGCCAATCGTCAGAAACTCAAGGATGCGTACGACATCTACTTCTGCATCCGCAACTTTCCAGACGGTCTCGACGCTCTCGTTGCGGAGACGGAGCCACTCCTTGAAGTCGATACGGCGAGAAAAGGCTATCGACTGATCGCGGAAAAATTCCGCGACGTGGATGATTTCGGTCCGACCAAGGTGCGGCAATTCGTGGAAGGTTCCGACGCGCTCGGCGAGCGCACTGCGGATCAATGGCAACAGGACGCCTTCGGACAGGTCAATGCTTGGCTTGCAGAGCTTGGTTTGAGGAATTCATGACGCGGGTCGTGGGTCGCTTTCAATCGGTATCTCAGAGTAAATAGACTCTAGTGAAACTAATCGTCACCAACGACGACGGCATTGAAGCAGAGGGCCTGCAAACCCTAGTCCGTCTGGCGTCGCGGTGGGGTGAGGTCGTCGTTGTCGCGCCGGCCGAGCCTCAGTCCGGCATTGGACATCAGTTGACAACCGATAGGCCCATTCGCGTGGATGAACTGACGGGAGAACGCTACAGGATATGGGGCACGCCGGCCGACTGCTCCCGTCTGGCGCTCAACTGCCTAGCGTCCGATGGGGACTGGGTGCTCTCCGGGATCAATCACGGAGGCAATCTCGGGGTGGATGTGTACGAATCCGGCACGGTAGCCGCCGCTAGGGAAGCCGCTATTCACGGGTGTAAGGCTATCGCCCTGTCCCACTATACCGTAAAAGGCCGGTCGGTCGCTTGGCCGCTGGCTGCCGAAAGGCTGCGGCCGGTTTTGGATAACTTGCTGAACGGGAGGCTGGAAGCCGGATATTTTCTGAACGTGAATCTGCCCCATCCCGAACACGACCGGACGTGCTTGGAAACCAAACATACCCCAGTGGACACGAGTCCCCACAAAACCGCATTCTCTCGAACCGAAGACGGCTTTCTATACACCGGAATCTATCAGGAGCGCTGGCGGCAACCCGGCAGCGACGTGGATCTCTGTTTCAAGGGGCATATTTCGCTGTCGAAAATCGCCGTTTGAATAGGTTGTACTTTAATCGACAAAACACGATGGAGTAGATTGATGAAGATAGCTGACGTTAGAGCATTTCCGTTGCGGATCAGTAAATCGGAAGAGACGTCGCGAGCGCCAACGGTCGATGCCGGCGATTACCACGTGGATCATTCGCGGTCCATCACGATCTACTCGCCCCATCACGAGACCACTGTTATCAGGATTGAGACGGACAACGGGATCATCGGGTGGGGTGAGGCGCAGTCGCCGGTGTCGCCGAACACCACGGAGACGATAGTGCGCGAATTGGTGCGGCCGTTGGTGATGGGGCGCGATCCGTTCGACATTGAGGCGATTTGGACCGGCAACTACGATGCGGGAGCGCGGACATCTGACGGGTTTCTACATCGACGCTCTCGCAGGGACGGACATTGCGTTGTGGGATGTCGTGGGAAAGGCTATTGGGAAGCCGGTGCACAAAATTGCGGGTGGGCGATATCGAGAGGAGATATTGCTCTACGCGGGGATCGGTGGCACGGACCCGGCGAAGGTTGCGGAGGCGGCTGAGGAGCATGTGGGCTATGGGTACCAGGCGTTGAAGTTGCACTTGTTGTTGGATGCGGAGGGCGTCGCGGAGATTTGCCGCGCCGTGCGGCAGCGCGTCGGACCGGGCATCATGCTGATGGTCGATACGCACATGCGGCAGACGGTATCAAGCTCGATACGGCTGGGGCGCGAACTGGAGAAGCTGAATTTTACTTGGCTGGAGGCACCGATCATACCGGATGATATACCGGGGCAGGCTGAGATCACTCGGGCGTTGGATATGGCGGTGGCGATAGGGGAGTGGACGCGCACTCGCTACGAGATGCGCGAGCAGTTCGAGCGGCGGGCGTACGACATTTTGATGCACGACATCGCGCGGACGGGGATTACCGAGGGGCACCGGATTGCGACGCTGGCCGACACCTACAACATTCCGGTCGCGCCGCATGTCGGAGGGGGTGGGATCCTGTCGGTGGCGGCGACCGTCGAGTGGTCGGCGTCGTGTCCGAACTTCATGATTATGGAGCACGCCCCTCACGCCAACGCGATGAAGAGTCGGATACTCAAGGAGCCGTACGAACCCGAAAACGGCTACTATAAGGTTACGGATCGGCCGGGGTTAGGTGTTGAGGTGGATGAGGTGGCGTTGGAGACGTACGCGTTTCCGGGGAGTTGAAACGCCCGGCGATTGAGCAAAGGAGCAATGCCATGCGTTTGCAGGACAAAGTGGCCCTGATCACTGGGGCTGGTAGCAATATTGGACGGGCCATGGCTCGGTTGTTTGCCCGCGAGGGAGCGGCAGTGGTGGTCGGCGATACGGACGAGGTCGGCGGCGGTGAAACCGTGCGGCTCATTGAAGCGGCTGGAGGTCGGGCCTGTTCGGTCGCTGGCGATGTCAGCACTACGCAGGGCCTGCGTCTGAGCATCGACGGAGCGGTGGAGACGTATGGGCGGCTCGACATATTCCTGAGCAATGCCAATTCCGGGGCCTCGGGCACCATTGCCCAATTCGATAGGGCCGGGGCTGAAAAGTTGTTGATGGTCAACCTCATGGCGCTGATGGAAGGAGCCCACTACTGCCTGCCCTACATGCAGCAGGCCGGCGGTGCCATTGTCGCTACCTCCTCGGTGCAGGCCCTAACGGGCGTCCCCGGACATCCGGCCTACGGGGCAGCCAAGGCGGGCATTTTGGGGCGGTGCGCAGTATGGCGGTGGAATTGTGGCCCTACAAGGTGCGGGTCAACGCCGTGTGTCCGGGCGGTACTGGGGGCAAGACCTGGACCGTGATCGACGAATTGGGCGAAGAGTACCTGCCCGAGTTTGAGGCGCGCTTTGGTAAGGACATGCGCCACTTGCCCCTGCCCGTGCCCACGGACCCGATGGCCATTGCCCGTACTGCGCTGTTTTTGGCCTCGGACGAAGCCAGCTATATCACCGGCCAGCATCTATCGGTCGATGCGGGCTTGGGCATGTTGCGCTACGATGTTTTTCACGGGCCCGAGCCGCTCGACACACGGGAGGGCAAAAGCCAGCGGCAAAGCGAATTGCAAGCCGAATTTGAGGCGTGGTTGGCCGCGAAGAAGGAAGAGCGGTAAGGGCGGTCCTAGCGATTACCGCACCGAATGGGCCGTCGCCCCCTGCCTCAGCCGTTGGGAATCCCGCCGAGATAAATCACCTGCCCGGTGACCGCTTCGCTCTCCCGCCGCAAGAAGAAGTCCAGCACGTTTGCGACATCGGTGAAGGTCCCTAGCCGCCTGACGACCATGGAGTCGATGAGTTGCTCGATTTTGTCCTTTGGCACCCTTTGGATCATGTCGGTCTCGGTCGGGGATGGGCCGATCACGTTCACGGTGATCCCGTACTCCGCTAGTTCCCTAGCCATGACCTGCGAAAGGCTTTCCACCGACGCCTTTGACGCGGCGTACGCCGATTGACCGGCCAGCCGCATGGGGACCGCCAGTGAGCTGAAGTTGACGATGCGCCCGTACTGGCGTTTTCGCATCAGCTTTGCTGCTTCACGGCTGACTAGAAATGTCCCCACGACGTTGGCGCTTAGCATCTTTTCGATGGAAGCTGCTGGCGTCAGCAAGAAGTGGTTCATCGAGGCGACTGCCGCGTTGTTGATTGCAGCGTCCAGCCGGCCGTAGCGCCGTTTGATCTCGCGAAACAGGGACTTGACCTGCCGCTCGTCGGAGATGTCGGCCTGTAGGTGCAGGAATCCCTCTGCCTCCCAGCCCGCGTCGCCGCGGCTACAGCCGACCACTTGGTAGCCGCGGCCGAGCAGATGCTCGACCAAGGCCCTGCCGATTCCCTTGCTGGCCCCGGTCACCAGTGCCACTGGGTTCGATTCGCCGTTCATGGGATGGCCTGCCTATTCGCCGACGGATTCCATGGCACCGGACAATTCTAGGACGTAGTCCGCCAGCGCGTCAATCGTGCGAAAGGGGCTCCGCTGGCGGGAAAACGCGTCCTCGCTAACCAGCGTCACGTCGATCTGGTGCTCTTCCTCGAGAATCGCCTCGACGTCGGTAATGAGGGCCACCAGACCCATGGAGTTGAGAATGGCCTCGGAACCCAGCAGCGGTGAGTCGCGGTTGACCTGCACGGGCTCTTCCACGCCTTCTTCCTCAAGGGCGTCAACCACTAGGCCGATCATCAGTTCGATCAGATCGTCTTTCTGCATGTTCTTTCCTTTTGTTAAATCGATCTCAGGAGATGTCGTCCTCGGCACCGACCCCGCCAAAGCGCAAGGCCGCGCGAATTTTTACCGGATCGCCGTTTTTGTCAAATCCCCGCAGGAAGTCGCCCTCAATCAGTCGGCCGATGATCTGCACGGGCGTGCCTTGCCCCTTCAACTCCTTCAACTTCCCAGCCAGCTCTCGATAGCTCAGAGGATGACTCTTCAGGCTCTCGAAGAGCCGGCGATGGTCTTCGGTAAGGGCGTAGGTGGTCATGGTCCGACCGCGCTCGTCGGCGATGAAATGCTGATGCTCGAGCGCGAAGGAAGTCGGGTGGACCTTGAAGGACGGCACTAGCAGCACTTCGTTCGCAACCCAGGTGATACGGGCCATCCGCCCGAAATCCTTCATCAGTTGGCTAGCCCAGCGCACTCGGCGCAGCGAGAGCTCGGTTTCGTCGAAATGGTCGGTGACCTCGTTTTTGTTGTGTTGCCAGAGGTCGGCCAAAGTCGCAGCGCGCGCCTCCAGCTCTTCGACGCCCTGTGCGCCAGCGTCCACCTGTTGGCCGGAGAGCGCGGTGAACCACTCCTTACCAGCGAACCGGCTGTCTTCTGCCCCGGCGATCTTGCGCTGCCGCCAGAACGTGGAATCGAGTGCGGAGTTGGCGGAATAGAACGCTGCTAGAAATTGGTGGTAGCGATTGTAGGCCTCGCGATAGGACTGTTCGTACCATTGGTGGATCTCGTCGGCGTCCCGTGGATTGCGATACAAGTGATCAATACCGGCGGCGGCCAGCATTGCCGAGTAGGTCGCCAGATGTACGCCTTGTGAGAACAGCGGGTCGATGAAGCAGGCCGAGTCGCCGCAGAGAAAGGCGCGGCCCAGCGACAGCGAAGAGGCATCATAGGCCCACTCGCGTATAACCCGCACGTCTTCGCAGCGCGTGGCGTTCGCTAGGATTTCCATCGCCAGCGGACACATCTCCAGGCACTTTTGGTAGAACGCCTCGATCCCGCTGTCGCGCATCCAGGCACTGGCGGACTTGTCGGTCACTACCCCCACGCTGTAGATGTCGTCCTTCAATGGTATAATCCAGATCCACCCTTGCTCGAACGCAATCGAGAAGATGTTGCCGTCTAGGTCGCCTTGGAACCGCTTGCCGCCCTTGTAGTAGGACCAGACCGCCATGTTCTGGAAATACTGGTCGAACTGCCGCATCTTCAGCTTCTTGGCGATGATGCCACGGGACCCGGAGGCGTCGATAATGAAATCGCTCTCTAGCGTGCCACTGGAGTCGCCGTTTTTCCAGCCCACGACGACGGGACTGCCGTTGCCGTCGGTCTGTATGTCGGTGACTTCGTGCTCTTCGCGGACATCGGCACCGCGCTCGCGGGCGACGTCCAGTAGGATCTGATCGAATTCGGCGCGGGTTACTTGGTAGGCGTGGTCGTACACCCAAGGAGCGGTCTTGGGCGTTGAGAAGGTGAAGGTCCAGGGAGTCTGCCCTGAGCCCCAGATGAACGTCGCGGCCCGCTTCTCGACGAAATGCGCCGCCTTGATTTTGTCCATCACCCCCAGCCGGGTCAGGATCGCCATGGTTCCGGGCAGCAGCGATTCTCCCACTCGATAGCGGGGAAACTTCTCCCGCTCGAACACGACCACATCGCGTCCCAGCTTTCGCAGACAGAGCGCGGCGACGCTGCCAGCGGGTCCACCGCCGACGATCACGACTCGCTGGCATTTGTTATTTGACATGATGACTAACCCTCTCCTTCTAGCGTCGGATCTTCTTGAAACGGTAATTAACTTGTCCTTCGGTGACCACTTTGACTTTCACCGGGAGCATGAACGGCTGCAGGCGCCCCTTGCAGTATTTGGCAATCCGCTTTCGCATCTGCATCCCCGGCACTGGTTCTTCCATCTGTACAGTGGCAGTAACGACGTGGCCCATGAGCAGGTGTTCCTCGCCCTGTACGGATACGTCGATGACCCCGTTCATCTCGGCAATGACCTGTTCCACCTCCGCAGGGTACACCTTTTGGCCGCCGACGTTAATAATATCCGACTGTCGCCCTAGGATGCGGTAATAGTCGCCCTCCTGGATCACCGAATCTCCAGTGTCGAACCATCCGTCTGCGTCGAACGGACTGGGCGCGTTCAGGTATCCCAGCATTGACGATTGGGCCCGGACCTGCAGCCTGCCGTCCACAACTCGGGTTTCGTAGTCCTCACCGCCTATCTTCACCAGCAGCGAATCGCTGGATGCGGACTGGGAGCGCAGGATGCCGAGTTCGCTGAGACCGTAGGTCTGTAGGAAGCGCGCTTGCGGAAACGCTTCGTTGGCCATCCTGAGCGTGCGCTCCGGCATGACCTCAGTGCCGTAGGTGATCAAGCGAAGCGACGAAAGGTCGTGTGACTTGTGCGCCTCGGACAGCAGCATGAGGTTCAGGAACGACGGCGATGTCGGCAGCAGCTCCACTCGGTGTTTTTCGATGACCCGGCAGACGCTGGCAACGCTGTGGTCGGCTGCCACCACCACGCAGCCAAGGTTGGCCAGGGTGTAGCAGAGCGTGTTGAATCCGCCGATGTGATCGAATAGGAGAAATGTGAGCGTCCTGTAGCAGTGTCGGGGTTTGCGGAACTTGTTGAGCAGTTCCGGCAGGCTGTGTAGAATCGCCTTCGGTTTGCCGGTGGAGCCGGAGCTAAAGAGCACTAGGCCCGCCTTATCTGCCGCCCGCAGTTGCTCCATCAAGGGGTGGTTGCGCCGGTTTTCGAGCTTGATCGCGATGCCTTGATCCTGCTCGTCTATCTCTACGCGATGGTCGAGCTCGGCGATCTTGAAGAACTCTTGATGCTGATCTTGCGACTCCCACGAGAGCGGTACGAAGATGCAGCGCATCTTCAGCAATGCCAGCAAGCAGGCCACCGCGCCCGGCGAGAAGTCGGCGAGCACCCCCACCGAGTCCCCGGCGCGGATGCCCGCCGCCGCTAGGTGGCTGAGCCATTGCTCGTAGCGATCAGTTAGCTCGGAATAGGTAGAGGCGCGATCGCGCCAGATGATGGCCGGACGATCCCCGCCTTCCCAGAAACGCCGTAGCTGCCAGTCGGTATGCTTCATCCGTTAGGTCCCCGCTGGAAATAAGCACAATCTGTGCCAATTTTTACAGCAAATGGCCAACTCTCTGCGAATGAAGGAGTTAGGGGATATTTGGAAACCACAGAAGATTTTTGGGGTGTTGCAGAATGTGGCTGCCAACCGCTCAGGCGACCTCTTTTTCTGAGGAGGATAGTCTGCAACTGATTGTTTATTAAGGGTTTTATAGGAGAAGCAGAGCGTGCGGTGCAATTTGTAGCGCATGTTGCGTTTTGCAACGAATTATAAGGGAACTTGTCTGCGGACACTGGTGCAGGATATGCGCTATCCAGCCTCACTCGTCGCGGAGGAGTGCTTTCGTTCCCGCGAAGTCTTGCCGTTTTTTATTTTGCCCCTTGTGTACGATATTAAGACCTTGACAGCGTCTCCTGCCAAGACGCCTTATAGGCCCATGACTAGGAACACCAAAAGACTTCCATGAATAGCATGGATGAGCTACCAGCGTTTCCCGAGGGATGGTATTTCGTCGCAAGCCGTGAATCCATTCTGCGAGAGAAACTGATCGAGAAGAAATGGCTGGGCGAGGAAATCGTCGCTTGGTGCGACGAGGCA
>JAJEIO010000055.1 GCA_022827835.1 Candidatus Latescibacterota bacterium | reverse complement strand
TCGCACAGGAAAATCCAACTTTGACATTGCCGAGTGGATGCTTATTCGATTGATTGAAGCAATACCACCTAATGGTGCCGTCGCTATGTTGTGCAAGACAATGACGGCTCGAAAGGTCTTGCGACATTTCTGGAAAACAGATGGAGGACGAAAAGAGGCTTGTCTGTTTCGGATTGATGCCAAGGCCTTTTTTGCTGTTGCCGTTGATGCCTGTCTTTTATTTCTCACTGGCGTGCGTACAAATGAACGGGTTGCAACAATCTATGATGATCTATGTCTAAAATCCCCTACAAGACAGTTCGGATTTATTGACGGAGATTTGGTTTCTGATATCAACATATATAGAAAATTCAGAGAATTTGGTAGCGGATCACTGGCCTATACCTGGAGGTCTGGCATCAAGCATGATGCAGCCAAGGTCATGGAATTTACTCGCGAAGGAGAACTGTACCGGAATGGATTGGGCAAGCCAGTCGAGCTAGAAGATCGTTATCTTTATCCATTATTGAAATCGTCTGATCTTGGCAACGGTCGCATTGTACCGCGTAAAGCTGTTTTAGTCACGCAGAAACACATCGGCGATGATACATCAATAATCGAGGATGAGGCTCCTAAGACGTGGCAGTACCTGATAGACCATGCGGCAATTCTCGACGGTCGAAAAAGTTCGATTTACAAAAACCGTCCTCGCTTCTCCGTATTTGGTATAGGTAAATATTCTTTCTCTTCATGGAAAGTCGCGACTTCGGGCTTATATAAGTCTTTCTCGTTTTCAGTTGTCCCACCATCGGCGAATCGTCCAGTTATGGTGGACGATACTTGTTACTCGATTCCATGTAATACTGAGGCTGAAGCGCGTTTGCTTTGTGACTTACTCTCATCCGAGCCTGCACTTGCATTTCTTCGATCTTTAGTATTCGCAGATGCCAAGCGACCGATCACTATCGATATATTGCGGCGCATCTCATTTGTCTCTGTGGCACAACAACTTGGCAGACTAGAAGAATTGGAACAATTCATCCACTCAGAAGAACCAAATTTCGAGACAGAACAACAAATGACGTTGCTCATGGAACCAAAATCAAGCTACTCTGTGTGACCTATCCGAAATAAGAAGTTGTTTAGCCTAGTCATCTGCTCTCCACCGCATGTTTGATTTCATCTACGCCGAAGAATCCATCCTCGACCACCCGCGCACTCGCGCCCTGCTGGACCGCTTTCCCCGCGCTCAGCTAGTCCCCTGCGCCCGCTACGGCGAGGTCTTCAACCGCACGGCGCAAAACTTCCGCCTGCAAAAACGCCGACCCGCGCTCATCCTCGCCCACAAGGCCGGACGACGCCTCCTCCCCGCTCCCGACGGCTACGGCATCGGCGGCGAGCGCAACTACTATTTTTCGCACCTGCTCAACTGCCCCTACGACTGCCGCTACTGCTTCCTCCAGGGCCTGTACCGCTCGGCGCACCTAGTCCTCTTTGTCAACTACGAAGACTTCCAGCAGGACATCGCCGCGCACATCGCTGCGGACGCGTCCGACACGCCCTATTTCTTTTCCGGCTACGACTGCGACAGCCTCGCGCTAGAAGGTATTACCCACTTTACAGCCGACTTCCTCCCCTTCTTTGCCGACCACCCGCAGGCGTACTTTGAACTGCGCACCAAGAGCGTGCGCATCAAAACTCTACTTGCCACCGAACCTCTGCCCAACTGCGTCGTCGCCTTCAGTATGACCCCGCCGGCACTTGCCGACCAATTCGAGGTCGGCGCACCACCAGTGGCCCGGCGTTTGGAAGCCATCGCCGCCCTGCAGGAACGAGGCTGGCCCATTGGGCTGCGCTTTGATCCGCTGCTCTACGACCGCGCCTACGAAGAACGCTACCGCGACCTGTTCGCCCTCGTGTTCTCCAAGGTGCGCCGCAACGGTCTGCACTCAGTCAGCCTAGGCCAGTTCCGCCTGCCGCAGGGCATGTACAAAACCATGTACAAGCTCTATCCAGACGAAAAGCTCCTCGCCTATGGCTTGGAGGAAAAAGACGGCATGGTCTCCTACCAGCCCGCCTTGGCTAAAAGGCTACACGACTTTTGCGCGGATCAACTGCTCCAGTACATTCCCGCCGAGCTTTTCTTCCCCTGTCCCTCCACCACCCTACAGGTCTGATATGCGCGTCTTAGTCACCGGGGCCAGTTCCGGCATTGGCCGCGCCGTCTGCGAAAGGCTGCTCGCCGACGGCCATCGCGCCATCGGTATTGCCCGCGATTTCGGCAAGTTTCCCTGTGATGACTGCCGCTTTAAGTCGCATACAATCGACCTCGCCGACCTCGACCAACTCCCCGCCCATCTACAGAACCTCGTCGCCGCCTACCCGACCCTCGACGCCCTAGTCCTCAACGCCGGTGCCGGCCGCTTCGGCGCTCTAGAGCAATTCTCCTACGACCAAATCCGCGCCCTGATCGACCTCAACTTCACCAGTCACGTCTTCGTCGCCCGCGCTTTCCTCCCCTCCCTCAAAAAAGCCGGACGCGGGCATTTGATCTTTATGGGATCGGAAGCCGCACTCATCGGCACGGCTCAAGGCAGCTTGTACTGCGCGGCCAAGTTCGCTCTGCGCGGCCTCGCCCAAGCCCTGCGCGCCGAGTGCGCCCGCGCTGGCGTCCGCGTCACGTTGGTCAATCCCGGCATGGTCCAGTCGCCCTTTTTCGACGAATTGGACTTCCGGCCCGGCCCGGAGCCCGACAACTACATCCTGCCGGAAGACGTCGCCGAGGTCATCGTCCAAGCCCTGACGGCGCGCGACGGAACAGTGCTCGACGAAATCAACCTCTCGCCGCAAAAAAAAGTGATCGAGTTTGGCACGCAGAAGAAAAAGTAACCGGCGCTAGCTGTTTGGTGTTTAACCTGTACCCATCGCAAGAAAGCCAATGGCCATGATTCAACGCACCCTCCTCGTCCTGTTCATCGCCGCCTGTACCCTCTCGTCCGGCTGCGCCACGGTCCGCCGCGAGCTGGGTTACGCCCTGATTTCCGACAAAACCGAAATCAAACTCGGCGCGAAGTTCGCCGCCCAAATCGAAGCCCAACAACGCCTCCACCCCGACCGCGGCCTCCAATCCTATATCCAGCGCGTCACCAAGGCCCTACTTCCCCCGGCCCTAGAAGACCGCCCCGGCATCCGCTACCGCGTTAAAGTCCTCGACGATCCCAAACAGATAAACGCCTTCGCAGTCCTCGGCGGCTATCTCTTCGTCTATAGCGGTCTGCTGCTAATCGCCGAAGACGAGGCCGAAATCGCCGGAGTCCTCGCCCACGAGATTGGCCACATCGTCGGCCGTCACTCTGCCAACCAACTCGCCGCCCGCTTCGGTATGGACTTCCTCACCAGCCTCGCCCTCGGCGAAGATCCCTACCAACTCGGCCAGATCGCTTCCCAACTCGGCAGTGCCCGCTTCAGCCGCGACGACGAGCGCGAAGCCGATACATTCGGCGTCCGCTACGCCATCGAGGCTGGGTACGATCCGCGCGGCCTGCTGCGCTTTTTTGAAAAACTGAAAAAGCTCGAAGCGCACCGGCGTTCTGATTTAGAAAAGCTCTTCGCCAGTCATCCGCCTACCGGCGAGCGGATCCGCCGCATCGAGCGTCTGATCGACCAGTACGGAGCCAGCGGGGGGCAGCGCCACCGCGCGCGATTTGTGCGCGAGACCGCCGTTTTGCGGCGCAAGTAGCGCTCCTATTGTCCCAGTTCAATCCAATTCCTACTTTCTTGGCGGTTTCTCACTCCGCTAAGGAAATTAAATGTTCCGTGTCTTCCTCCTGATTCTGACCTTGCTGCCCAGCACGCTCCTAGGCCAAGAGCGCCCGCCGACGCCGGTCATCGTCGCCGAGGTCCTCGAACAACCGCTTGTCGAAGACCTCTCCTTTGTCGGGCGCATCCTGCCCATGCGCTCCAGCCACGTCGCCGCCGAGACCGAGGGGCGAGTACTAAGACGCTTCGCGGAAGCCGGCCAAACCGTGCGCGGCGGCGATCCCCTCTTTGAATTAGCCAACGATCCACTCCAAGCCTCGCTGGCCGAAGCCCAAGCCGATTTTGAACTGCGCCAGTTTAACTACGACCGCAGCCGCCAGTTGCGCGCCACCGACGCGGTCTCCGAGCAAGACCTGCGCGACGACGCCTACGAACTGGCCCGCGCCCGTGCCAAGCTAGCCGGCCTCCAAGCGCAAGTAGAAGACCTCTTCGTCCGCGCCCCCTTCTCCGGGCACATCATCCAGACCTTTACCGAGGTCGGCCAATGGGTCGGGCGCGGCGGCGAGATTGCCCAAGTAATCTCCATCGACACCGTCCGCGTGTACGTCGATGTGCCCGAACGCTACGTGTCGCAGCTTACCTTGGGCGACCGCGCCGACATCTTCGTCGATGCCCTCGGCGGCGACCCCATTGCCGGCCTCGTGGCCGTCATCCTCGCCGAGGGCTACGCATCCTCCCACACCTTCCCGGTCGTCGTTGGTGCTCTCAACCCAGAGGGCCGGATGCGCAGCAATATGTCCGCGCGCGTGCGCTTCCAGATCGCACAACCCAAGACATCGCTCTTGGTGCACAAGGACGCCCTAGTCTCCGGCCCACAAGGACAGGTCGTGTACCTTGCCCGCGACGGCTTGGCCGTCAGCCGCCCCGTCGAAACCGGGCTGGCGCACAAGGGCTACGTAGCCGTTACCGGCGAACTCGCGCCTGGCGATCTAGCGGTAGTGCGCGGCAACGAGCGGCTGATGGACGGCCAAGCCGTGCGCATCATCCGCAGGCAGCCATAATCCGCCATGCGCCTAGTCGATACGTCCATTAAGCGGCCCGTCAGCGTAATCGTCGGCGTGCTCTTCGTCGCACTGTTCGGCCTGATATCCCTCTTCCGTATCCCCGTTCAGCTCACCCCGGACGTCGACCGCCCCATCGTCACGGTCTCTACCGTATGGCCGGGCGCTAGCCCAGAAGAAGTCGAGCAAGAGATCGTCCAGCGTCAAGAGGAACAACTCAAAAGCGTCGAGGGACTGGTGCTGATGACCAGCGAGAGCAACGACAGTCGCGGAGTAGTAACCCTCGAATTCAACGTCGGCGTCGATCCAGACGCCGTGCTACTGTTGGTCTCCAACAAGCTCGACCAAGTATTTGGTTATCCGCTCGACGCCGAGCGACCCGTGCTCTCGGCCGGTGGCACCGGCCCAGGCGGGGCCATTACGTGGATCATACTCGACGTCCTGCCCGACCGCGACGGTCTGGATGTCGAGCGCTACCGCGACTACGCCGAGGAAGTAGTAAAAACCGCCCTTGAGCGCGTGCCCGGCGTGGCCCAGAGCAATATCTATGGCGGCTACGACCGTCAGCTACAGGTCATCGTCGATCCGCAGGCCATGGCCGCCCGCCAAATCACCGTCCAAGACCTATCTCAAGCCCTCGCCTGGGAAAACGCCAATATCAGTGCCGGGGCCTTTGACGAAGGCAAGCGCCGCTACATCGTGCGCACCGTCGGCCAGTACCAGCAGCCCAGCGACATCGAGCAGGTCGTCGTCCGCTCGGCCGATGGTACCCGAGTCACCGTCGGTGAGATCGCCCGCACCCGCCTCGGCTACGTCCGCGCCGGGGCCGCTGTGCGGCAAAAGGGCCGATCAGCCATCGCCATCAACGCCCAGCGCGAGACTGGAGCCAACGTCCTCGAAGTCATGGACGGCATCCGCCGCACCATCCGGGAACTCAACGAGGGGCCGCTGGCCCGCGAGGGTCTCCACCTCACGCAGGTGTACGACGAGACCGACTACATCGACAGCGCCATCGGCTTGGTGCGCTCCAACATCATCATCGGCGGCACCCTGGCCGTGACGGTGCTCTTCATTTTTCTGCGCAGCATCAGCTCGGTGGCGATCATCGCCACGGCCATCCCGATTTCAATTGTCGGCACCTTTTTGGCCATGTGGCTTTTGGGCCGCAACATCAACGTCATCAGTTTGGCCGGAATGAGCTTTGCGGTAGGCATGGTCATCGACAACGCCATCGTCGCGCTCGAAAACATTTTCCGCCACCAGCAGATGGGCAAAACCCGCGTCCGCGCGGCCTTGGACGGAGCCTCGGAGGTTTGGGGGGCGCTCCTCGCCAGCACCTTGACCACGGTGGCCATCTTCCTGCCCATCGTCTTTGTCGAGGACGAGGCCGGTCAGCTCTTCCGCGACATCGCCATTGCGGTCTCCTGCTCGGTGGTCCTCAGCTTGATCGTGGCCATCTCCGTCATCCCCAGCTTGGCCAACAAGATCCTCGGCGGCAACAAGCAGCGCGGGGACGTGCTGGCCGCTTGGGGCGACCGCGCACGCAACTTTATCGCTCAAAGCGTCTTCCGCATCAGCGGCAGCACGGTATTGCGCTTGGGCGTCATCACCGGGCTAATCGGCCTCTCGTTGGTCATCGCCTGGACCCTGCTGCCCAAATCCGAATACCTACCCACCGGCAACCGCAACCTAGTCTTCGGCATCATCCTGCCGCCCCCCGGCTACAACCTCGACGAGCTGATCCAAGTCGGCCAGACCATCGAGGATGCCCTGCGGCCCCACTGGGAGGCAGCCGCGGCCCCCGACAGCCCCCAAGCCCAAGCACTATCGGGACCGCCGGTTGACAACATGTTCTTCGTAGCGTTTGGCCGCTCGGCCTTCATGGGCGCTCGTTCAGCCGACCCGGCGCGGGTGCGCGAGCTAATACCCATCATCCAAGGACCAGTCTTCGGCGGAGTGCCGGGCACTTTCGCTATCGTGCAGCAGTCGAGCCTCTTCCAGCGCGGAGGGAGTAGCGGACGGGCTATCGACATCGAAATCACCGGGCCTGACCTGGGCCGCCTCATCGGGCTGGGAGGCCAAATCTTCGGCCAAGTCCGCCAAGTCGTACCCGGTGCTCAAACCCGCCCCATCCCCAGCCTCGATTTGGGCAATCCAGAAGTCCGCATCCTCCCCGACCGCGTGCGCGCCGCCGACTTGGGGCTTTCGGCGCGGGACATCGGCTCGGCGGTCAACGCACTATTAGACGGTGCCCTCGTCGATGGCTATCAGTTTCAAGGTGAGGAAATCGACTTGGTGTTGCGAGGCGAGGAGGATTGGTTCCGCACCCAGGATATTGAGGCCCTACCCATCTACACCCCGCGCGGCCAACTGGTGCCGCTCAGCGCCGTGGCTCGCGTCGAAGTAACTACCGGCCCCGAGCAGATCAACCACATTGAGCGCAGCCGGGCCATCACCGTCCAAGTCATCCCACCGGAGACCATCGCCCTAGAGACGGTGCTCGATGATATCCAGACTCAGATCGTCCAACCTCTCGTCGATTCTGGCCAGTTAGCCCCGCCCTACCAGATCCAGCTTTCCGGCTCGGCCGACGACCTGCGGCGCACCCGCCAAGCGCTCCAGTGGAACTTCCTGTTGGCCTTGGTGATTACCTACCTGCTAATGGCCGCGCTCTTTGAGAGTTTCCTCTACCCATTCGTCATCATGCTCAGCGTACCGCCGGCGCTGGCTGGCGGCATCCTCGGGCTGGAGGTCGTCAACCTCACGCTGACCTATCAGCCGCTCGACATCCTCACCATGCTCGGCTTCGTCATCCTCATCGGCGTGGTGGTCAACAACGCCATCCTCATCGTCCACCAGACGCTCAATATCCTGCGCAACGCGCCCGAAATGCCAGTCAAAGAGGCCATCCGCGACGCGGTTTTCAGCCGCGTGCGGCCGATCTTCATGTCCATGATTACCAGCGCCTTGGGGATGCTGCCGCTGGTCGTCTTCCCCGGTGCCGGGTCCGAGCTGTATCGAGGTCTGGGAAGCGTGGTGATTGGGGGGCTGCTGCTGTCGACCCTGTTCACCCTGTTTCTGGTGCCAACGTTCCTCAGCTTGGCCATGGACCTGAGGGCCTGGATCAGCCGCGCCGGGAGGGTGATGTAAGGGCGGCCTGTGGCTGGCGCCTGCGGATCGTCGCCGCCCTAACCGGCGGACCCTTGACAACAGTTTCAGCGAATTGATAGTACCGATATCGGTGCCCCTGTCGAATACGACGGCAAGTTTCACAAGGTCAGGAAAGCGGAGACACTCATGACTTTGACCAAAGAACAGAAAAACCAATTTTTCCAAGACGGCTATATCGTCGTCAAAGAACTGCTGACCACGGACGAACTCGAGACCCTGCGCAACCACTACGCCGACCTTGCGCTCGGTCGCGTCCCCGACTACCCGGAAGGCAACGTCTCCCACCACACTCCGGGAACGGCTCAAGCCGCGGAACCGCCCACACCTCACGGAAGCCGACATGACCGACGCGGCACTCAGGTCTACCCGACAGGGGAAATAACCGCCCCAGAAGATCGCACGCCGGTTGAGGACCCGCTGGATACGGTAAGTCATCTCAACCTGCCTTCGTACCACCATTCGGTTTTCAATGCGTTTGTACGAAGCCCCAAAATCGTCGACATCATCGAATCCCTGATGGGGCCGGACATCAAGCTCTACTACGACCAGGTCTTTGCGAAGCCGCCATACGCCAAAGCGAATCGCTACCATCAGGATTCCATTTTCTGGGCCTTCTTCGCGAGCAACTTCCAGGTCACATGCCAAGTCCTGCTCGACGATGCGACTGTCGAGAACGGTTGCGTGCGTTTCATCCCGGGCAGCCACCACTTCGGCCTCGTCAACTGGGACCATCTCCCCTACATGCTGACAGAGGATGTGCTCGCCCAAGAGATCGCTGTTCCACTGAAGGCGGGTGATGCGACCTTTCACCACAGCCTGGCACTCCATTGCAGCGGCCCGAATACAACGCCGTACCGGCGGCGAGGCTGGTCGATTCACTACGTCTCTTCGGACACGCGTTACATCGGTACACCGGAAGAGACCCAACTCCTTAAACAGCGCGGTTGCCTTGTCGGGCCGGAACCTGTCAACGGCTGGCCCCTGATCCGTGGGCGCGAGTTCCCGGGGTGTGTATAGTCGAACCGCAGCGAGATACTACGGGCCGGCTCCAGCACCAACCGCTTCCGGCTCTCTCCTACGAGAAGGTTCTCGCCCACCCGCATGAGGAACTAGGCCGATGGCTGAAGCGGCCTCGCAATGAGGTGCAGATGCGGCGAGGGCAACTGATCTCCCGGCCTCGCAATGAGGATCTAAGAGCTTGGATCGGCCGCGTTGGGAGGGCAAAAAAAAACCGGCCCCCGCAAGGGCCGGTATCCAATCAAGCATAGTCCCTCGTGCGGCTGCTAAAAATTTAGCTTCAGCCGCAAGGCGGGAACGGCGGCTTCGCGCCCAGGCAGAGCGCCCAGTTCTACATTCTCGGCCAACTTGTTGATGGTTTGGACTTGGTCGCGCAGGTGGGCCAGCGACGCGATCTTGATCCACGCCGACAGCGGCACCCAACCGGCCGCGGTATCCTCACCCGTCAGAATGGCCGTCCCCACAGCCGTCACCGTCAATCCCATGAGCGCGAGCCCTTGTTTGTGCTCCCCAATGTAGAAATAGCCCGCGCCCGGCACGGGTAGCTCCAGCAAAAAGGCCAACAGCCCGGACTTTGGCTGTTGGTACGCGGCGCGACGCGCCTGAATGCGATGCGTCCCCAGCGTGCGCAGCGAGCGGATTTCGGCCAGCGAATACGCGGCCTCCCGCTCCTGCAAGGCACCTACTACCTCGACAACCGCCACTGAATCCGCCTCAAGTTCCTCCACGCGCAACGAGCGCACCCGGCCATCGGTAAGCACAGCTTCGCCCCATGCCTCTTCGGCCTGCATCTTCTCCAGCAAGCTCCGCACCTCTTCGGTCTCCATAGTCGCTTCGGCCCCACGCGTCACCAGCAGGATCGCTGGCAACCAAATCCATATTATCCAACGCATGTTCCACCTCATTTGAAATTGTCGATTCTGCCTTCTCAATCTACCCGACGCCTCTTTGTCTTGTCAAGCCACTATGGCTCCTATGCGGTCCATTGCTCTCCCTAATTTTAACCCCTATTTTCAAATTTTCTCATGCAGACCCAACTCCAACAAGCCATAGCAGCCACCCGCGAGGCCGGGGCGCTGACCTTGCAGTACTTCGGCGGACCGCTTGAGGTCGCCTACAAAGACCGGAACGATCCGCTGACCGCGGCCGATCTCCAAGCCGACGCTTACCTCAAAAGAGCTCTGCGCGATCTGCGCCCAGACTGCGGCTGGCTCTCCGAAGAGACCGTCGATGACCGCCAACGTCTCGCCAAAGAAGCCGTGTGGATCGTCGATCCAATCGACGGCACCCGCGAGTTCGTCGATGGCATTCCCGAATACGTGGTCGCCGTGGCCTTAGTCGAAGGCGGCGCGCCGACCCTAGCGGTTATCTACAATCCCGCGCAAGAGCAAGTCTTCGCCGCCGTGTCTGGCAGCGGTACCTTTCACAACGGCCAGCGCGTGTTTTGCAGCGAGGTCCAATCCCTCGGCCAAGCCACAGCCGTCGTCAGCCGCAGCGAGACCAAACGCGGCGGGATCGACCCCTTTCGCCCGCACCTCGGCGCAATCCGCCCCGTCGGCAGCGTCGCCTACAAGCTGGCCTTAGTGGCGGCGGGAGCCTGCGACCTCAACTTTAGCATCCAAGACAAAAACGAGTGGGACGTTTGCGCCGGCGACCTGCTGGTGCGCGAGGCCAGCGGCTTGATGCACACATGTGGGCACCAAGTGCGAACCTACAACCAAGCCGATACCCTCATCCCCGGCGGACTCGCCGCGGGCAATGCGACGCTGGTATCACACATTCTCCACCTAATGCACGAGCAAAAGCAATGATAACGGCCCGGATCGCAGCGGATTTTGTCGAAGAGTACGCCACCCTCCTCGAACTCAGCGGGGCCTCCCCCTTCCGGGTCCGCGCCTACGCCAATGCCGTGCGCGCCCTCGAAACCCTGCCGTCCCCCCTCGACGAACTTCTCGCCGCCGGGACTCTGACTGAGATCAAAGGCATCGGCGACAGCGTAGCCGAGCTAGTCGCCGAGTTGGCCGACACCGGCACGGCCCAAGCCTATGATAAGCTGCGGGCCGCAACACCCGAGGGTCTGCTCGACATGCTGCGGGTCCCCGGCTTGGGGCCGCGCAAGATCGTCGCCATTCGCAAGGCCCTCGGCATTGAGACCCTCGACGCCCTCGAACAAGCCTGTCGCGATGGCCAACTCGCCGCTCTCAAGGGCTTTGGCTCCAAGACCCAGGCAGCCATTCTCAAGGGCGTCGCATTCATTCGCGCCCACGAGGGCTACTGCCGCGTCGATAGCGCTCACCAAAGCGCTCAAAATCTGCTCACAACCCTGTGCTCCCACGCGCAGCACTTCGCCATCGCCGGAGAGCTGCGTCGAGCGCGAGAAACAATCCAACAGCTCGACTTCGTAATCAGCACTACCGACGCCGAGGCCGCGACTGCGGCCTTTGTCTCCCACCCGGATATCGCCGAAGTCCTCGCGCCGAGCGCAGGCTTCGACCTGAGCTCAGCCGAAGGGCGGCTGTCCAACGGGCTGCAAACCAACTTGCACGTGGTCTCAGACGATGCCTTCCCCACAGCCCTACACTACTACACAGGCAGCGAGGAACACCGCACCGCACTGTGCGCTAAAGCCGCCGAGCGCGGGCTAGTCCTCGACGAACGCGGGCTCTGGCGCGGCGACGAGCGCATTGAGTGCGCGGATGAAGCAGCTTTGTTCGCCGCCTTGGGCCTCGCCTACATTCCGCCGGAGTTGCGCGAAAACCAAGGCGAAGTCGAGGCTGCGGCCGCCGACGCGCTGCCCGATCTGGTAACGACCGCCGACATCCGCGGCCTGCTCCACGTGCATTCGACCTATTCGGATGGGGCCGACAGTCTGGAGGCTATGGCCCGCGCCGTGCAAGAACGCGGCTTTGAGTACATGGGCATTGCCGACCACAGCCAAGCCGCGGCCTACGCCGGGGGGCTTCGCGTTGAGGAAGTCCAGCGCCAGTGGGAGGAAATCGACCGGCTCAACGAGGAATTGGCCCCCTTCCACATCTTCAAGGGCATTGAGTCGGATATCCTCGGCGATGGCTCGCTCGACTACGACGACGATCTGCTGGCCCAATTCGACTTCGTGGTCGCCTCGGTCCATTCGCAGTTCAACCTGAGCCGCGACGCCATGACCGCCCGCATCGTCCGCGCCATCGAGCATCCGGCTGCCACCATCGTCGGCCATCCAACCGGACGCTTGCTTCTCGACCGCGAAGGCTATGCCGTCGATATCGACTCGATCATCGAAGCGGCCGCCCGCTGTGGGGTCGCCCTCGAAATCAATGCCCATCCGTCGCGGCTCGACCTCGACTGGCGGCACGTCAAAAAGGCGCGCGACCGCGGCGTCCAAATCGCCGTCAACACCGACGCCCACAGCGTCGGCGGCCTAGACCATCTCGGCTACGGCATCGGCATCGCCCGCAAGGGCTGGCTTTGCGCCGCCGACATCCCCAACGCGCTCAGCCGCGAAGCCATTGCCGCTTGGTTCCAAAGCTAACGGGCCGCCCCGCCTCATCGGTTTAGCCGGACCATCCGGTGCTGGTAAAACCACGCTCGCCAGCGCCCTCCAGACCCGCCTGCCTGGTCCAACCACCGTACTCTCCCTGGACTCTTACTACCGCGATTTAGCCGACCTCTCCTTGACAGAAAGGGCCCGCGTCAACTTCGACGCTCCCGAGGCCATTGACCACCAGCGCCTCGCCGCTGATCTCCGCCAACTCGCCGCCGGTCACCGAGTCAAAATCCCCGTGTACGACTTTGTCACCCACACGCGCCAAGAGCATCAACAGAGCCTCACCCCCACCGATTTCCTAATCGTCGAGGGCCTCTTCGCCCTCTATTGGCCCGACATCAACACCCTCTACCATCTACGCCTCTTCGTCACCGCCGACGACGAACTCTGCTTGGAGCGCCGCCTCGCCCGCGACCGCGTCGAGCGCGGCCGTTCCCCGGCCTCAATTCGCGCCCAGTACCAAGAGCAGGTTCGCCCAATGTACCGCCGCCACATCCAGCCCACCGCCCGCTACGCGGACCTGGTCCTCGACGGCAGCATCCCCACTGAAGACCAAGTCGCAGCCGTCCTAAATGCCTTGTAGGAAAAAGGTTGCACCTACAATCTAACACCAGTGGTCAATAGCGATGTTCGGTACAACCCGTCAGATAGCGCTCACTAAAACGGCCCAGCGTGGTGCGAAGGCTCACTGACGTAGCGCTGGGTCTCCAGGTCGAGGGTGATTTCGCAATGGGGCGGCAAGGTGATGCTCAGGTGCTTGTCATCGACGGCTAGCTGGCGCTCCTCAGTCTCCAAGGGCGGTGCCGCGTACGTGCCCGCATAGCCGCCCATCCAGCCCGGGTATTCGCTAGTGCGACTGTGGTACGTAGCCCGGCCAAAGCGGTGCTCGCCAAAAGCGCCGCCCTGAATGACTAGTTCCCGGCTCTCGTTGTGGTTCAAATTGACCAAGCGCACGACCGTGCGGTTCGCTTCGAGCTTTTCCACCAAAGCGCCGACATCTTCGGGCAGGCCGGGTCGGCGGCGCTGGGCGTCAAAGTAGCGCAGGCGGGCGTGCAGCAGGCCGCCGTTGTAGATGGGTTGCGGGCCGCCCATAGTGAGTTGGATGAGCGCTTCGGAAGAGACGGGATTGCCCCATTGCCAGTGGTGGACGTGGTGGCGGGTGCCTACATCTTGATCGGCGCGCATTTGGGCCAAGCGGCGGCCGGCCACTTGGTACGTAGCCTGCAACATTTGCTCTGGATAGGCCGGATTGGCCCCGGCCAAAAAGAGCACCCAAGGGGCTTCGTGGCCCGAGTCCTCTTTGTTGTGGAAGGGGAACACCGCGGCCCAGTCGAATGCTTCCTTTTGCCGAATCGCCTCCATGCGCTCCCAGTCGCCCTCGTCCATGGACAAATTCCACAGCGTCACCGGGTACACCGGACTCATGGGCTGCCAGTCGAACCAGCCAGCGTCGCCGTAGCGGTAGGGCACCAGCAAGGTCTCGCTTTTTTCGCCCATGGCGGCAAATTGGCTCGCCCAGCGCTCGGCCACGCTCATGTACTGGTCGCGGATATCCTCCATGCGCCCTTGTTCCAAAATGCGGTCCATCTGCTGGCGCGGCAGATCGAGATAGGCGCGGTCGCGGGTCAACAGGTAGGCATTGGCCGCCGCGTCGAGCGTGGCTTTCTGCAACGTCAAAAAGCCGTGCGGAAAAGTCCAGCCGTAGCGCCCGCCGTACCAGTTGCCAGCGCAGTATTCGCCCACTTGGCCGGAAAGACCGACGTTGTCCGGCAACATGCCGCCGTTGGCCTGAGCGCGCTCCACCCAAGCGTCAGTGTATTCCACCACCCAAGCGCGGTATTTTTCATCGCCGGTAATCAAGAAGGCATTGGTCACCAGCGAGGTGACGGCCAAGTTGGTCGGCGTATCGCCCTGACGCCAGCGGTCGAACAGGGTTTGTCCCATCAAGCGGGCTTTGGCCGGATCGGCCAAGTCCTGTACACTAGTGATGCCCGGCAAGTCGAAAAAGGGCAGATTGTACACTTCCATGCTGCCGCCCAAGGGGTTGTAGCTTTGTTTGTCGCGCTCGGCCAGCGGGGCGAAATAGGGGCCGTGGCTACCGTTGAGGCCCGAGCGCAGGATTTTGTGCTCGGGGTCGTAGTTTTGCGCTTCGGGATCTTCGTTGAGGTAAAAGCCGGCAAAGCGGCAGGCCCGTTCGACGCGCCGGGAGGCGTTGGGATGGGCTAGGCACAAGTGGTAAAAGCAGATGTCGCTTTCGGCTTGGTGCATCTGGTCTTCGCGGATGCCGTATTCCTTGCTGACCGTGCCCAAGCGAGTCAGTTGACGGGTGACGGCCTCCCACTGGCGATCGGCCAAGTGCAACAGGTGCTCGCCGCCGCCCATCAGATAGACGAGCGGCCAGTTAAAAAAAGGCTCGTAGAAATCGTCGGGGCTGCCGCCGCCCCACTCGTCCTGCCAGATGAATTCGCCGTCCTCGCGGGTGAAGTGATCGAGAAAGGGCTGCACCGATTGGTCCAAGGCGTCGAAGAGGCGACGCTGCCACACGGCCCAATGGGCTGGCGCGTCGAGTGGGATATTGGCGGTTATGGCGGGCATGTCCGTACTCCTGAGAAGTTTGATAGAGGACTGTGAGGGTGATTTTAGGGAGACAAAGAGCGCGTGTAAAGCTGCTTGACAGGTGAGGGTAGGCCGGTTTATTTCCGCTTAGTTGGAGGATGTCGCTTTAAGGCGGGACGAACTGGCTGTTCGCGAAGGGGATACGCTATGCGCGGCCATATCCGGTTTTTAATCTGGAGTCTAGTCCTATTGAGGATGGCCGGTTGCACGCCTGCTTTGCCCCCAGGACCGTTGCGCATCCAAATCACTGGGGAAGAGTACACTTGGCAATTCCGCTACCCTGGCCCCGATGGCACGTTGAAGACTGATGACGATATCATCAAGCTAGGAAAAGAGTTACACCTTCCACTTGACATATCAATTGAAATCGAACTGACAAGCCGGGATTACATCTACACCTTTGCCCTGCCCCATCTCGACCTACATCAGGTGGCCGTGCCCGATTTGACCTTTGCACTGGCTTTTACCCCGCAGACCAGCGGCGTATTCGCCTTTGTCGGCGACCAAATGTGCGGCTTTGAGCACGAATCGCTCAATGGCCGCATGGTGGTCGAATCTCCAGCGGCTTTTGTCGATTGGCTGGAGGGGCCGTGATAGACTGAGGAAATTTCCGTAAGAAGACGAACAACTACCTGACCAAGTGCGAATCGCAGCGTCGAAATCTGTCGACAGAGCACAACACGAGTAATTTTAAGACTGCCGTAGCGTATCAATGAGTCGTTTCGCATGGTGAGAGGCATCCATTACCTTACTCGGATCCAAGCACCCAAGCAGCTCAAACGAATGCAGGCCCTTATTGTATGATCCCTTAGAGCACGACTTTGTCGCCTGTTTCAGCGCTCGTTCAAGGTCGTCTTTTGCGATGGCTTCTACAGCTCGCGCAGGTAAAGCGGAGGCTTTGAAGTCCTTGCCAAAATAGTCCCCTAGGGATTGCCGATCCGCAACAAACCACGCTTCCATGCACTGCACCATGAGTTGTGCACTATTATCCGCAGCGGCTGGGGGCTGAGTCCAGTTATCATTCTTCCTCAGATGTTTCCAAGAGCTATCCTTATCCCTAGCTGCGACTGCGGCTTCACTATCCACCAAGAGAACGATAAAACTGCCGGTTTCGGCTTCATCAATGGCAGTACAAAATTTTTTATACGCTCTTTGCCGAGAACCGCAAGGGGTAACACTCGGCATGCGGCCCCTAAGCCCGGCCTTGTCAAAAAACTCCCTGAAGCCATCGCGACATTGTCTGTTTAATGATGGATTCTTGTCTCCACCGCCCTCGACATACACCCTGATACTCACCAAGGATTTCCCCCAATCTCGCCACTACTCCAGAGTTCACCGAGTCGATACTCCTCCAACCAAGCAGCCATTTTCTTTTTATCGAGACGGCGCATCACAGTCTGTCCATCGTGCTTTTCGCAAACTACGATACTCCACCACTCATTGGTTAGGGTATCAACGAGCATGTCCGAATGGGTCGTTACAATCAACTGGCTGCGTTCGGACGCGTCGAGCAACAACTTGCTCATCGTCGGCAGTATGTCCGGGTGCAGGCCTAGTTCGGGTTCCTCGATACAGATGAGGGGCGGCGGCTCCGGGTGGCAGAGAACGGCGAGCAAACAGAGGTAACGCAGCGTACCGTCCGAAAGACGAGTAGCCGGTATGACCACGTCGCCTTCCTCTAAGAACAGTTGGACCGTACTACCCTCAATTTTGACATGGAAATCAGTTATGCCCTCGTAGAATTTGTGCAAAGCGTCCAGCACGCGCCGCTTTACCGCTGGCTCACCTTGGAAACTGTTTAACACTAAGGCTAAGTTTTTCCCGTCTTCTTGCAGGAAATCGTTGGGAAGGTCGGCCTTCTGCGGCAGCCGCAGTGGGGAGTCTCGTCCAAGCGACCACTCGCGATAAATGCGAATGCGGCTCAATTCCTCGCCGAGGTACATCAGTTCAGGGAGGTCGGGATCTTTACGTTGGGACAGGATGGACTGGTCCAGTTTGACTTCCTCGGGACGCAAGTCGTATCGGCCTAGCCGAAGACGAACATGGGGGTACTTCGCCTTTACGGTAGGACCCACGCCGGCCTCATCCCTGTAAGTGAGAAACGCCCGTCCGTCCGTCTGATCGTAATAGATATACGGCTCCTCATGCCCTTCATCACTATGTTCGTTCTCTATCCGCTCTTCGATCAGTTCAAATCGCTGACCGTGCTCGGCAAAACCCAGCCAGTACCGCAACGCCTGCGACCCCTGCGGATTCTCCACAATGGCTTCAATGCGGGCAGTACCCCCCGGTTTCCCCCTCCAGATCCAATCATGGATACCCCCGCCCTCGCGAATAGGCGTAACCAAATCTCTTGGAGCCGACCGGAGGATATCGATCCCCTCTAGAAGATTGGACTTCCCCGAACCATTGGGGCCGATCAATACATTTAGCCGCTTGAGTTCGAGTCCCCCGAAGTCGGGGCCGAATGAGAGCAGATTGGTCTGTTTGATACGACGAATTAGCATATCCTACCTTTCACAATCTCCAGTGCTCTCCCGAAGATAGAAGATAGGTGGAGACGATTCAATTTTATTACCTAGCTCCACTGCGATGCCACGCTTGAATGAAATCCCGCAACTCGGGATGATTATCCAAGACGAGGTAACTCGGGTGGGGTTGAAAATTGACGTTGACGTGTTCCCGAAGCGTACGGAGCGGGATGGGGTCGAAGGTCTCGCGAAAAATAATGGGGCTGAGAAATCCTTGCGGTTTCGCACCAAAGTAATCCAGCATTTCTTGGCGCTTATGGGGTGCGACCCGATCAGCAAGCTCCTGTGGTGGGCCGATGATCGGCTTGCCGAAGTCAACGAAGCCTGAGATCTCCATCCGTGGAGAGGTGAGGTAGATGTAAGCCTGCACCGGATCCTTTGGAAAGCGGCGACGGTATCCGTATTCTTCAAGCGGCCAGTGTTGAGGATTGAGACTAAGTAAAATCAGGGTTTTGGCCATTGTCTTTTCTCTTTATTAGGGTGAATGGATGCGTTCATCCGCTTCGTCGCCTAGCCATCAACCCCCTCAATCCAACCGTATCTCCTCCCCCGCCTCTTGGCTGCGGTAGATCCCATCGAGAATTTTCATCACCTGTAGAGATTGTTCCGGCGGCACCGGCGAGGGCCGCCCCTGGGCAATCGCCGCGGCGAACTCCACGCATTCCTGCGCGTGGGCTTCGAGGCCGTCGTACATCAGCATGAGCTTTCGGTCGTACTGCTGGCGGGTCTGATTGTTGCTCTCGCAAATCGAGCACTGGGGCCAATGCGCGCCGCCTCGGGTGCCGTAGAGCCACATCTGCATGTCCTCGCCTTGGGTCGGGTGATGTAAAAGCCAACTCACCTCTAAGATCAGCACTGCGCCGTTGTCAAAGCGCACAAAGGCCGCGGCAAAATCCTCGACATCGTAGTGGGATGGGATCGTCTGGCGGCCCCATTGGCTGAAAGCCCCTTCTTGATGCGCCAATTCAGCGCGAGCTACGCCCGAAATAGCCACCGGCTTGGGATGCCCCATAAACCACAAGGTCAGGTCGAGGATGTGAACCCCAATGTCGATGCAGGGGCCGCCGCCGCTGTGCTCCTTGAGAATAAAGCCGCCGCCAACCGGTGCACCGGCCCGGCGCAGCATCCAGCTACGGGCGTGGTAGATGTCGCCGAGCGCGCCCGTGTCTATCTCGTCCTTTAGCGCGCGAGACGATCCCTGAAAGCGAAAGTGCTGCGCCGTCATCAGTTCCTTGCCCGAAGCATCGCGCGCCGCGATCATCTGAAGAACATCCTCGGGCGTGGGAGCCAAAGGCTTTTCGCAAATCACGTGCTTGCCGGCCGACAGCGCGGCAATGGCCAAGGGAGCGTGATACATGTTGGGCGTGCAGATGTCGATAATGTCGATATCGGGGTCGCTAAACAACGCCTCCGGGTCGGTGTGCAGCTTAGTGACTCCGTTTTCTGCGCCAAAGCGCTTCAGCGCTTCCTCGCTAATATCGCTGCCAGCGACTAGCTCGGCCTCACTAGAAGCCTCCCAGCCGGGGAGATGCGTGCGGGCGATCCCGCCAACGCCGACGATACCTACTTTGAGCGTGCTCATGGCTTATCCTTGTTTTTGGTTGTGGTTTGATCTACGCGAAATGTAGGGGCGACCCTTGTGGTCGCCCGTTGTTTAGACTGGTTCAGATCTGCGTCAAGGCCTCCGCTGGCATCCACCCGCCGAGGCCATTGGCCAACCGCACCAGCATCCACCCACCCTCCTGCCGCACCAAGCGCACCTTCGTCCCCTCGTGTGCGACAAAAACCTCCGTCTGCCCGAGGTCAGGGCCGGAGCGCGCGTGCGCCATGTCAACTGTGATGATGGCTTCGCTCGTCTGCGCCTGATGGTGGAGGCGCGTCCCCAGCCAGAGCGCCGACCCGACGCTCAACCCCGCACAGAGCAAAAACCCGCCTATCCACAGCGCACTAGGACGCGTCTGAGCGAACAACCACCGCACCCCCAAGACAAAGACCGCGAAAAACACCACGGCGAACAACAGGCTGAGCTGGTTAAACGTAGGCCAGAAGTAGGCAGCCACCAGCGCAGCGACCAGCGCGCCGAGGCCGTCCTCAGTCTGCGGATCGCGATCCTTCTTCACTAGGTTGGCAAAGCGCAGATTGGCCTTGATGTCCTCGTCGTGCGGCAGCAAGTGCCGCGCCCGCTCATACCAGAGGATCGCTTCGCCCAGCTTCCCGGACTTGAAGCAGGCATTGCCTAAGTTGTAGTAAAGCCGCGCGTCTTGCACCCCAGCTTTTACCACCGCCAAGTAGCTGCGCCGCGCCGCGGCAAAATCCCCGTCCCGATAGAGCGCATTGGCCTCGTTGTACTGCCCGGCCGCGGCTCCGGCGTGGAGTTGGGTGCCCAACAGGAGCAATAGCGCCAGTGCGCGCATCATATCCGCTTCTCCAAACCCGCGATCACCTCTCCAGCCAAGCGCCGCGCCGCCGCCCGGTCCGTCGGCGGGCCGCCCGCAGGCGCAAAACGCGCAAAGTCGCAGCGCGTCAGCAAGTCGCGCAACCGAGCAATCGTCTCGTCCTCGACTTGGCGCGCCGTCAAGACCTCAGCGCAAACCTCAATGGTCAAGCCAGCCGCAGCGAGGTTGAGACGGTCGGCCACGAATTCCAGCAGCGCAGCGCGGACCTCGCCGTAGAACTCAGCCTCAGTGCCGGCCTCCAGCAAGGCATCGGCGCGGGATAAGCGACGACCAGCTTCGCCTTTGGCTCGGCGCTGACGCGCGTACGCCACATCGCCCTGCAAGCGCCGCTGATGGCGTTGCCACACAAGCAGGGCAAAAAAGGCGAGGGGCAGCGCACCCTGCAAGGTCCAAAACCAATAGCTGCTGTACAGCATGGAGCCCGCGCCGAGGACCTCGGCGTCAGGTTTGATGTAGCGGATGTCCTCCCCTACGGCCTCAATGTCGCGCCGGCTCAGCCCGTAGCTCACCCCTTCCTCCTCGACACTCCCCTCACTGTGAATAGCGATGGGAGCGGATTCGAGGAGCTCGTAGCGCGCTTGGTGTGGGTCGAAGTACGTAAAGCGCAATGGCGGGATATTCAAGGTGCCGCCCTGCTCGGGAATCACGATGTACTCGAAGAGGCGGCGGCCCCCGTACACGCCGTTGGTAATCCGCTCTTCTTCCTCGACCTTGGGGTCATAGAGCTTGACGCCAGCGGCAGCATCTACTTGCAGAGGCTGTACCGCAGCCATGTTGCCCTCTCCCTCGACGAGCACTCGCAGCGTTACCGGATCCCCGACCGCGACTTGGGTCGGCTGGGCCTCGACGCTGAGTTGGAAGCGCCCCACTGCGCCGGTAAATTCCGCAGGGCGACCCTGCTCGGGCAGCGGCAGAACCTCGATTTGCAATTCTTCGCTTTGCAGGAGCACTGAGCGAGAACGGCCAAAAAACGGATCGCCGGCGAAGAAGTCGTCGAGCACGCCACCGCGGCGCGAGCGCTGTTGAGGAATGTCGCATGAAACGGCCAGCGTACCGACGGCGTGCGTTCCCGCGCTGGTAGGAAAAAGGGCCACGCGCCGCAGCGGCGCGACGTTGAAGGACACGCCGCCGCGCACCTCCTGGTGCGAATCTAGCTGTTGGGCGATAAAGAGATCTTCGGTCCAGAACCCGACAAAGGTCGGCAGCTTGTTGAAACTGACGTTGTGCGGTTGGATGCGATAGAACAGGTCGTAGGACACAGTGACCTGCTGCCCCACATAAGCCCGCTCGTGGTCGGCGCGCGCTAACACGAAGATGGGAGGGTCGTCTGCCTGACCTGCTTGCGAGCGGCTGGCACCTTGGACGATCTCGACGGTAATGGGCTTGGTCTGATAGCGCTTGCCGTCCATTTCCAGTTGCATCGGGCCGATGGTAAAGGTGCCGGCTTTCTTGGCATAGAGGACGTACGTTAGCTCGCGGGAAAAGGTGATGTCGGTGTTTCTCATCTCCATCCGCGTGCTAGTCGCCGGCCCTTCGACGTGGAAATCTTTTAGGTCGAATGCTGGCGTCACCTGACCCAATTGTTCGTCGGAAGTGATGCGGAGAGTCAGACGAATCGGCTCACTCTGACTAGCGCGCGTGCGATCGACGGACGCCTCGAACTGAATCGCCGCCGCCGCAACGCGGGATGCCGCCAGCACCCATAGCACTAGCGATATGGTCAGCCGCGCTTTCACCAGTCCCTAGCCTGCGCCTTGCCAGTCGCGCGAAATCGGCGCTGCTGAGCGTCCAACTCGCGGTTCTTGAGGGCATCCATAAGCTGCTGAGCTTCCTCGGGACTAATGGATCGCTGCTGGGCGGGCTGATCCTCCTGCTGTTGATCCTGCCCACTTTGTTGTTGCTGATCCTGTTGATCCTGCTCTGAATCGTCCTGCTGTTCCTGTTGCTGCTGTTGATCTTGCTCCGAATTCTCCTGCTGTTCCTCCTGATTCTGTTGCTGTTGATCTTGTTGTTCCTGCTCTTCTGAATCGTCCTGTTGATCCTGCTGTTGCTGCTGTTGTTGCTGTTGCTGCTCCTGCAATTTCTCCAGCGCCAGCTCCAAGTTTACCTTTGCATCCTCGTCGGCGGCGTCTAGCTCCAGCGCCTGCTTGTACGCGGCGACGGCCTGTTCAAACGCCTGCTGCTGAAAGAAGCTATTGCCCATGTTGTAATGGGCCTGCGCCTGAATTTTCTTCTCCTCGGCGCTGAGCACGCGCTCGAATTCCCGCAGGGCTTGATCGTACTCGCCGCGCTTAAAAAGCGCGTCCCCGACGTTGAAATGTAGCTCGGGTGCGTCGGGCCGGTCGAGCAGAGCGTCGCGGTAGAGTTGTAGGGCCTGATCGTACTCGCCGCGCTGGTAGTGCTCCAAGGCCTCGGCGCTCTTGCTGGCCACGGGATCGCCCACAGTCGCTCCGCAGACGACCAGCCAGATCCCCAAGAGGACCCATAGTGTACCCATCAGGCGAATCGCCCCTTCCACTCGCGGGCCTGTACCCGCGCATCGCCTAAGAAAGCCTCGGCTAAGAAACAGCAAAGAGCCAACAATAGGGGCCATTGAAAACGCTCCTGATAGCGGGTGAGGCGGGTAGAGCCGATTTCGCGCTGATCCATCTCGGCGATCTGGCCGTACAAGGCGTCCAATTCCGCGCCTCCCAAGGTAGTGCGAAAGTAATCTCCCCCCGTCTCCAGCGCCATGTCCTGCAAGGTGGTCTCGTCGAGCCGGGTTTTGACGTATTGGCCGCGCTTGTCTTTGTGAAAGCTCACGCCTCCACCTTCCTCCTCGGTGGGAATGAGTTCGCCGTCGGGCGTCCCCAGCCCTAGGGCAAAGATGCGCACGCCCTGTGCGGCGGCTGTTTGCGCTGCGGCCAGCGGCTGCCCCACGTGATCCTCGCCGTCGGTGAACAGCACGATGGCCTTATGCTGGCCTTCGCCCTCCTCAAACGATCGCACGGCTAGCCGCACCGCGTCGCCAATGGCCGTCCCTTGGACGGGTATGGCTCCAGCGTCCAGCACGTCGAGAAACAGCTCCACCGCACCGTAGTCGGTCGTCAACGGACATTGGACAAAAGCCTGACCCGCGAAAACCACCAACCCAACCCGGTCGCCTCGGAGCAAATCCAACAAGCCGCGAATTTGGTATTTGGCCCGCGCTAAGCGGCTCGGCTTGACGTCCTCGGCCTGCATACTACGCGACACGTCGAGCACCACCATCACATCTACGCCCTTGCGCTCGGCCATTTCGAGTTGCATGCCGAATTGGGGACCGGTCAGCGCGAGGATCGCAAAAAAGGTCCCCAGTCCCAATAGGACGCACTTGCCCACTTGGCGGCCCCGGCTCAGGTTGCGGGTCAGCTTTTCGGCCAGCGGGCCGTGGGCAAAACGCGCTAAGGCGCGGCGGCGCACCCACAGCGCCCAAGCCAAAAAGGCCGCCAAAAAGGGCAGCAGCAACAGCAACCAAAAATTGTACAAGTTCGCAAAGCGCATATTAACCGACCTTACGCACCCCTGTCATATAGCAATCCTGAGTGAATGAACGATTCTGCGCCCATCTGCGGATCAAGGCAACGACCGGAAACGGGTATTCGCCAACAACATCTCCACCAACAGCAAGCCCAAGCCCGCATAGAGAAAATAGGCGAAGCGCTCCGAGTAGTTCAGGTGGATTTCGGATTTGATCTCGGTCGCCTCTAACTCGCCGATTTCGCGGTAGATAGCCTCTAGCTTTTCCTCGCTAGTCGCTCGAAAGTACTGGCCGCCGGTGCGCGCGGCCACCTCCTGTAAGGTCTCCTCGTCGATCTCCACCTGCACGGTCTGATAGCGGGTGCCGAACACCCCGCGCACGGGCCGGCGAATCTCCCCGTCGCTGCCCACGCCAATCGTATAAACCCGAATGCCCACGGCCGCGGCCACCTCAGCCGCGGTCAACGGCTCGACCTCGCCGGCGTTGTTCACGCCATCGGTCAGCAGGATAATCACCTTGCTCTCGGCGTCCGAGTCGCGCAGGCGGTTGCAGGCGTTGATCAGCGCCATGCCAATAGCCGTGCCATCCCATTCCTCGCTGGCGATCTCCACGCCCTCGAGAAACTCCAACAGCACTCGATAATCGAGGGTCAGCGGGCACTGGGTAAAGCTCTCGCCGGCAAAGACAACCATGCCAATGCGGTCGCTATGGCGGCCGGCGATAAAGTCGGCCACCACTTCCTTGGCCACCTGTAAGCGGCTCTTCTGGCCTTCGTCTAGGTCGTTTAACTCCATACTCGACGAGATGTCCAAGGTCAGCATGATGTCGATGCCCTCGCCCGATATTTCCCGCACCTCGCGCCCGGCTTGTGGGCGGGCCATAGCTACGATGAGGCAACTCAAGCCAAGTAGCTTCAATACGAGGAGGCCGTGCCGAAGCTTGGTCCACAGCGACGCGGTGGCGCGGCGCAACACGCCGAGGTCGGAAAACTGCACGCTGCTCCGGCGGCCCCGGTGCGCACGCACATAGCTGTAGAGCAAGACGGGCAACAGCAGCAGCAGCAACAGCCATTCGGGATTTTCAAACCGGATGTTCTGCATGGACCTCGGCAGCGCGGGTTGCAACCGCCTCCTCAATAGCGCGCAATATAGCTAGGCCGTCATCCGGTGCGCGCCGGGCCGCGTCTAGCGCCGGATGAAAACGGGCGAATTTCACCAAGTCAGCCACAGCCAAGTAGTCGAAGATCTGCTGCCTAAGCGAGCCATCGACTTCAGCCCCCCGCAACGCGTCCACCAGTTCGGACGTGGTTTGCTCCATGGCCTCAATTGCCAGACTCTCCTCCAAGAAGCGGCGCAGATTTTCCGATAGCAGTGAGTAGTATGTTTTGAACTCGCCGCGTTCCAGCAGACCGCTCTCGGCGATGCGCGCGAATTCAGCCGCGTAGTCTATCGGCTCGGGCGGGGGCGGAGGCTCTGGGATACGGGTGCGACGACGCCAGAGCCAAATGCCGCCGAGCGCGCAAAGCGCCAACGCCAGCAGTCCGATTACAACGACCACCCACAACGGTACTCCCCCGCTGATGAGTACGGGTGGTTTGATGTCGCGTAGTTGATCCTCCCCTTCGCCTCGGGTGCTGATGACTTCTATGGCTAAGGGTTGGGTCGCGCGCAGGAGCGTGTCGCCCGCGGCGGTGACAAAGGGGATGGCCACAGCTGGAACCTCCTGTGGCCCCAGCTCGTAGAGACGCAGTTCGCATTCTTGCGATAGTGCAAAACCGGCCTCAATCTCGCGTTGGTGCCAACCGGCGCAGCGGGGGGAAAAATCCCGGAGAATCTGGGATAGGTCCGGCACCTCGGGACGCGCAGTGGCGTCGTGGTGGAGCGTCAACCTCAGGCGAATGGGATCGCCGACCCGAGCAGCCGCGGTGTCCAAGGCCGCCTCAGCCCGAGGGACTTGGGCGTGCAGCCCCTCGGCGAGGACGACTAGCGCGGCGAGCAGACCGCCGAGATACATTACGGACTGTCAGTGCCGCCGTCGTCGGGGTCTTCTTCGCTGCTGGCGGCGGGTGCAGCCGGCTTTTTGGGCGCTTGCGCCACGTCGTCTATATCCAAGTCCAACTCGGCGAAATCATCTCCACTGACGACGTACACCGCGTCGTCGCCTTCCTGTTGCAGGTACGAGGTTCCGGCGGCTGCGCTGAAGCGAGCGGTCAGCAGGGCTTGCCCTTCGCCGTGGAGTTCGATGCTGAAAGCCGACGCGGCCTCGGCGGGCAGTGTGTCGGCAAAATCCTCAACTTCGAGTTGCTCCAAGTCGCTCAGGAGACTGTTGAGCTTCCACGATTTGACATCGCGCCCCATCGGCTCGGACAAGTGCCACACACCGCTCGTGTCCTTGTCAGCCGCAAACGCGGTTGCAGCCCCGCGAGTCAAGACGATGCGCTCGACCTGATCGCGCTCGAAACGTAGCGGCTCTTTGTCGCGCAGGTCAGAAATGTCCTTGGTAAGCTCTTGTACCAGCGTCGAATCGACCAAGAAGACTTGCGGCCGACTGGCGTCGCGCGCGTACCAACGGCCCTGTTCGTCCGCGCCGCCAATGGCCAAGCGCTTCTCAGCCCGGTCCTCGCCGACGAGCAGGGCGATCTCCACCTGCGACGCGCGATCTCCCAAGCCATAGCTGGCCAAGGCAGTGGTATCTGGATCTTCGGCGACAAAAGCCTCGATCTCGGCTTGGTCAATTTTGTCGAGCAAGCCGTCCACCGCCTCGGCGTCGGCCCGGGCGACTACCGGCTCGCGCACTTGCCAGTCCGGCTCGGCCCGCGCTAGCACGGTCTCGCCGCCCGCACCCCACCGCTGCACCTGCATCACCTCTTCTTTGGCAAAGGCCAACACCCGGCGGTCGCGCAGGTCAAAAGCGCGCTTGTCGAGGTTGTCGAAGCGCCAAGCGCGCACCACAAATATCTCGGGATTGTCGCCTTGCAGTTGGGCGTAAGTAAATCGGTCGGTGGGACTATCTGCCCCAAAAGCCACCACCTGCTCGGCACCGTCCTCGGTTTGCAGTCGCACCTTGAGTCGCGGCGCGTCAAGCCCGTATTGGGCGGCTTGCTCTGCGCTTGCAGCCGCGCTATCGACGACCACCTTTTCCCGCTCGCACTCGAGCAAATTGCGCAAGTAGCGCTCTACGGCCTCTTGGTCCGCGCCGTCGGTCATGGGCGCGCTCAGGTTCCAGCCGCCCGTCCCCTTGGCCAACACCAAGGCATCGTCGCCGCGCAACAGTTCGAGCCGCTGTGCATCATCTTCTTGGAAGACGAATAGCTGCTTGGATTTTTCGGCTTCTTGGCGGCGCTCCTCACCGCCTTTGATCTCGTAGAAATAGACAAAGGCCAACAGCGCCACGAAGACGGCACCGATTGCGATATTGGTCTTGAATTTCATGCTTGCTCCTCTTGTACAAAGACCTTTTTAATCCACACGAGAATAGCCGCGTTGACCACAAAAACCGCGGCGTATATCAGCTGGACCGTCTCGTTGGGAATCAGCGAGAAACCAAGGCTAGCACCGGTAAAAATCGTCAGCGCAACCACGCCGGCGCACAGCACCGCAAACACCAAGCCGGATTGCCAAGCCCACGCTGCGTGCCGATAGAGTCCGTAGCCAATGGCTGCCGAGGCCAAGGCTGCGATCAATTTGACCTCGCCCTCAAAGATCGCCCCCTCGCTGGTGGCAATGATGCCGCTGATGAAGAAGAACATCGCATTGCCCCAAAAGGTGTACACCAACCACGAGACAAAGCCCTCGGCATAGGTCTGATAGCCGCGCCGGAGCACCATGACCATGCCCGACAAAGCGACCGCAAACGGCACGATGAACACCGAGACCCAGAGGATGACCGCGCCCTGATTGCCGATCAGGTTGATGGGATTGAAGGCAGGTTGCTTGTCGGCGATGGTCAGGCGGTCTTCATCCTCGGTGAGCCAACTGACGCTGCCGAGGAATAGCTCGCCATTGGCCTGCTGGGCAAAGTATTGATTGGAGGCAAAATCCGCGTCACCGATGACCACCAATCGCGTTCTCCCCTCGGGTGCCAAGCTGGTATCGGCGTCTGCGGAGACTGCCACGCCTAGCGGCACCGGGCCGCGCATATCTACTTCCGGGTCGAAATCCACCTCGCCACCCTCACCCATTATGGGTGCTAGGTCCGCTTCGCCCCAACTGCTTTTGTGGGTGTATGCCAACGCAGCGATATCCGGCTCCTTGAGCCGGTGTTCGGTCATCTGCACCGAGCGCGCCAGCGGAAAGAAGCTCATCGTACCGCCGGACAACTTTTCGGTGATCGGGTGATCGCCGTAGTTGATGACTACCGGCA
>JAJEIO010000015.1 GCA_022827835.1 Candidatus Latescibacterota bacterium | reverse complement strand
CACGCGCCGGAGCAAGGGCATGTCGCTCGACCAGATCAGCGCCGAGGGACTCGACGCTCAATGGGCGTCGTGGGAGTGGTCTTTCGTGCCAGCGCAGCGCTGGATCGAAACGGTCTATTGGAGCTTGGAAGCGGGGGGAGGAAGCGATTGATGAGAAGTTGTGAATGCGCTCTACGTCGAGGGTTTCTCCGAGAAAAATCCGGCTATCCGACCTCTTTTGCCGCTCTTGACAGCGGAGGTGGGGCGTTCCATAATTAGGCGCGAACTCAGCGATCACTATTTATAAGCAAGGAGGTTTTTCCTTGAAAGATTTTGCATATTGCGCCCCCAGCACGTTGCGCGAGGCCGTGGCCCTCAAGGCCGAAAAGGGCGAGGCCGCCCGCGTCCTTGCTGGCGGCACCGATTTGATCGTCCAGTTGCGCGGGAAGCGATTTGCGCCCGATTGCATCATCGACATCAAGAACGTCCCCGAGGCCAATGAGCTTTCCTACGGCCCTCGCCGGGGTTTGGTCATCGGCGCGGGCGTGTCCTGCTGGCGCATCTACAATGACCCTGAGATCGTCGAGCGCTACCCTGGGCTCGTCGATTCGGCTGCCATTATCGGCGGCATCCAAATACAGGGCCGCGCTACCTTTGGCGGCAATTTGTGCAACGCCTCTCCGAGTGCGGACACGATCCCCAGCCTGATTACCCACTCGGCCGTGTGCCACATTGCCGGGCCGGACGGCAAGCGCCAAGTCGCGGTAGAGGATTTTTGCACTGCCCCGGGCCGCAGCGTGCTCGCGCCCGGTGAGATCTTGGTTTCTCTCCAGCTTCCGATTGCGAGGAAGAACACGGGATCTCACTACCAGCGCTTCATTCCGCGCAACGAGATGGACATCGCCGTCGTCGGCGTGTCCTCCCATGTCACCTTGGCCAATCGCGGCAAGGAGTTTAAGGCCGCGCGCATTGCGCTCGCCGCAGTCGGCCCCACGCCGATTTTCGCCCGCGAGGCCGGCGACAGCCTAGCGGGCCAAGCCGTTTCAGACGAGGCTATCGCCGCGGCTGCGGCCGCAGCCCAGAGCGCGGCTCGCCCGATTTCCGATATGCGCGGTCCGGCCGAGTTCCGCACCCACCTTGTCGGGGTGCTGGTCAAGCGCACCCTCGCAGGTGCTGTGGCTCGGGCCCGCGGCCAGTTCGTCGCCAACGCCGTGCAGGAAGCGGCTGGCTAGAGTTAAAAGTGCATCGACCATACGGTCGGCGATAGAAGATTCTCACTCGCCGCAACAAGCGGCCCAAATTCGGAGTTAAGGTACATGAGCAAAACACACGTCCAAACCACGATCAATGGAGAGCCGACCGAGTTTCTCTGCGAGCCGCGCCAAAGCCTGCTCGAAGTATTGCGCGAGACGCTCGGCTTCACCGGCACCAAGGAAGGCTGTAACGACGGCAACTGCGGCGCGTGTTCCATCGCCGTTGACGGCGTCCTCGTCGATTCTTGTCTAATGCTGGCCGTTGAGGCCGATGGCAAGGAAATCGGCACGGTCGAGGGCCTTGCCAGCCCGGATAGCCTGCACCCGGTGCAGCAGAAGTTTCTCGAACACGCTGCGCTGCAATGCGGCATCTGCACCCCGGGCTTTTTGGTGGCCTCCAAAGCCCTGCTCGACCACAATCCCAACCCTTCCGAGCACGAAGTGCGGCACTGGCTGGCCGGCAACTTGTGCCGCTGCACGGGCTACGACAAGATCGTCCGCGCTGTCCTCGACGCCGCTGAGGAAGTGCGCCAAAGCGCCTGAACCCAACGAGGAGGAACGCCATGCCTGCCAACAACGGCTACAAAGTCATTGGCACCCGCCCCATCCGCCACGACGGCGTTGACAAGGTCACTGGGCGCGCCATTTACGGCGCTGACACCCAGTTGGCCGGCTTGCTCTACGGACAGGTCCTGCGCTCGCCCCACGCCCATGCGCGCATCAAGTCCATAGACACGTCTAAAGCTGCGGCCCTGCCTGGGGTCAAGGCCGTCCTTACGGGCACCGATCTGCCCGATGCCGGCGACCAAATGGTCGATCTCGGCGAAGGCCCGGCCCGGCTCAAATACCTGCGCGACAACGTGCTGGCCACGGATAAGGCCCTGTACAGCGGGCATCCCGTCGCCGCGGTCGCCGCGACTAGCGTCCACATTGCCGAAGAGGCGCTCGACCTGATCGAGGTCGAGTACGAGGAACTAGAGGCCGTGCTTAATGTGCGCGAGGCCATGCAGGAGGGCGCGCCCCAACTCCACGACGACATGACCACCCAAGAGTTTGGGGAAGACACTGGCCGCAAGAGCAACCTCGCCACTCACTTTGAGCACCGACTCGGTGATGCAGACAAAGCCTTTGCCGAGGCCGATGTGGTTGTGGAGCGCGAGTTTCAAACCGCCACTGTTCATCAAGGGTACATTGAGCCGCACAACGCCACGGCGAGTTGGAACGCCGATGGCCAACTGACGATCTGGACCAGCACCCAAGGTTCGTTCACTGCGCGCGCCCAAGTCGGCGCGGTCTTGGACATGCCCATTTCGAGGATCAAGGTCGTGCCGCAGGAGATTGGCGGCGGCTTTGGCGGCAAAATTCCGGTTTACTTGGAGCCAGTCGCCGCCCTGCTCTCCAAGGCGAGCGGCCAACCCGTCAAGATGATTATGACCCGGCCAGCCGTCTTTGAGAGCACTGGCCCGACGCCCGGGTCGTACGTCAAGATCAAGATGGGTGCAGACAAGAGCGGCAAGATCGTGGCCGCCGACGCCTATATCGCCTTTGAGTCCGGGGCGTATCCCGGTGGCTTGGTCGGTGCGGCTGCGATGTGCGTGTTTTCGTGCTACGACATCCCCGATGGCCGGATCGACTGCTATGACGTAGTGGTCAACAAGCCGCGGAGTTTTGCGTATCGCGCTCCAGGTTCAACGCAGGTAGCCTTCGCCACCGAGCACGTGGTCGATTTGCTGGCCGCCGAATTGGGGATGGAACCGCTGGAGATCCGGCTAAAGAATACCGCGACGACAGGCACCCGGCGCATTGACGGGGTGGTGTATCCGAAGATGGGCTGCAAGGAGGTATTGGAAGCCATCCGCGACTCAGAGCACTACCAGAGTTCAGCGCCCGCTGGTGCCAACGGAGGGCGCGGCATCTCGGTTGGCTATTGGTTCAACGTCGGGCTCAAGTCTTCCTGCACCGCCAGCGTCAATGCAGACGGCACGGTCAGCTTAGTAGAAGGTTCGACCGACATCGGCGGCACGCGCACATCGGTCGCCATGCAGTTTGCCGAGACTTTGGGCCTGCGGGCCGAAGACGTCAAGCCGCAGGTAGCCGACACGGACTCGATTGGCCACACGGACGTAACCGGCGGCAGCCGCGTGACGTACGCCACTGGCTGGGCCGCGTACAAGGCCGCCCTTGATGTGCGGGACCAGCTCTGCGAGCGCGCGGCCCAACTCTGGGAGGTCGAAGCAGGCCAAGTCGAGTTTGGCGATGGCGTCTTCCGTTCCGGAGATAACGAGTTGACCTTTAAGGACCTAGCCGGACGACTCGAAGAGACCGGCGGTCCCGTCATTGGCCGCGCTACCGTGGACCCAGACTCGGGCGTCGGCGGCTCCTTTGCGGCCAATATCGCCGATGTCGAGGTCGATCCCGAGACTGGCAAGGTGGATATTTTGCGCTTTACGGTCGTCCAAGACGCTGGCCGGGCCATTCACCCAGCGTACGTCGAGGGCCAGATGCAGGGCGGCTCGGTGCAAGGCATTGGTTGGGCGCTCAATGAGGAGTACTTCTACAGTGGAGACGGCCACCTCGACAACTCCAGTTTTCTCGACTACCGGATTCCGACTAGCCTCGACCTGCCGATGATTGAAACCATCATCGTCGAGGTTCCTAACCCAGGCCATCCTTATGGCGTGCGCGGCGTTGGCGAGGCCAACATCGCCCCGCCGCCCGCGGCCATTGCCGCGGCCATTGAGGATGCCGTTGGCGTGCGGCCGCGGGAATTGCCCATGAAGCCCGACCGCATTGTCGCCGCGTTGCAGGCGCACGAGGAACGGGCCGCGCAGGCTGCTGGCGGTTAGCCTACCATGCCCGTAGCTTGGATTCCCTCGCTGATGCAGAAGCTGACCGCTGGCCAGCAGCAAGTAGAAGTAGAGGGCACGACCGTGCGCGAGGTCGTTGCCGCGCTCGACGCCCGCTACCCTGGCTTCAAGGAGCGGGTTCTCGATGGCGACCGCATCAAGACCGAGATTGCCGTCGCGGTGGATGGCGAAGTGGTCGCGGCTGGGTTGAGGGCTAAGGTGGGGCCGCAAAGCGAGGTCCATTTTCTTCCCGCCATATCGGGGGGCGCGAGTTAGTCAGCCGTAACGGATGCAACACAAAGGGCCGGTACTCCAACAAGAGTACCGGCCCTTTCTTCTTTCACCCTCTTTGGGACGGTATCAGCGCCTTCCCGTCGAGCCAAAGCCGCCGCTGCCGCGCTCCGTTTCAGCGAGCGTCTCGACCTCGATCCACTCGCCGCGCGTCACTGGCGCGAAAATGAGCTGGGCGATGCGCTCGCCCGGGTCGATGCGCTGGTCCTCGGCCGAAAGGTTGATCATGATGACGCCGACTTCGCCTCGGTAGTCGGCGTCGATTGTGCCTGGGGCGTTGAGCAGCGTCAGGCCGCGCTTGAGAGCCAAGCCACTGCGCGGCCGGACCTGTGCCTCGTAGCCTAGGGGGATTTCGAGGAACAGGCCCGTGGGAATGAGGTCGCGCTCGCCGGGTGCTAAGACTACTGCTTCTGGTAGCGCGGCACGCAAGTCGAGGCCGGCGCTGTGCGCCGTCTCATACGTGGGCAGCGGTTGGCTCCCCTTGTTGATCACCTTTACTTGAATAGTCATAGAACTTCAGGCGTCGTCTCGTGCCGCTCGCGCCAGCGCTGTTGCAGGTTCCGCATGTACACCGCCCCCAGCACATAGGAGACTGAGGCGATGAGGCTGAGGAGGCCGGCGAGAAATACGATCAGCAGGCGCTGGGGCTTGGCCTTGATTTCGGGCGGCGTGGCTGGATCGAGTATCTGCACGGTCGAAGTGGCGTCCTTGGCCTCGATCAGAGTCTGGGCTTCCTGTTGCAACAGAACCAGCAACAGGGACGTCTGCACGAGTACATCCTTTTCGAGGTTTGTGTACTCTTGGGCCACGCCCGGGATCTGCTTCAGCGGCAGGAAGAGGTTTTCTTCCAGCTTCAGTTGCAGCGATTTGTTTTCCGGCATGGTGTTGTCGGTGGGCTTGCTGCCGTCGCTCAAGAAAGCCATGGTCCCCTGACGCAGTAGGATTTCGCGCTCAAGCTGTTTGACCTTATCGTGATTGGGACCTAGCCCCGATAGAATGAGCCGTTGACGCTCAATTTCGAGCTCCATTACGGCGGTCCGCATCGAGGTCGCAGTCAGGATCACGGCGCGGGCTTGGTCGTCGATCGAGATGGCGTTGTGCTCGGACTGGAACTCCACCAGCCGCTTCATCTTGTCATCGAGCCTTTTATCTTCTTCTTGCAAAATCCCGCGGATAAAGTCCAAGCGGTCGGAGGCCGTCTTGTGCGCGAACCGCTTGTTGGTGCTATCGAGCAGGACGATGTAGTAATTGGCCATGTCGGCGGCTATTTGCGGGTCTTTGTCTAGAACGGAGACGCCAAGCATGCCCTCTTCGGTCATGGCGGCTGTGGTATTGTCGGCGAGGGTTTCAAGCGCGTCGGTCAGGGTGCGGGACTCGTAGCGCTGCATCAAACCGAATTTCTCGATCATCCGCCGCCGCGTCGTCACGCTCTTGATGGTGGCGAGAGAAATGTCAGATGGCGTGCCCCGCTCCCCGAGGCGCAAGGCGGGTATGGGTAAGGACGAGAGCATGCTGGAAAAACCAAAACTCTCCTTCTTCTCTTGGGGGGGAAGAATTTGCACGGTGGCCTCGTATTCCTTTGGCAAGAGGAAGCTGAGGCCACCGGCCAAGACGCAGATGGCCAAGGTGCCGCCGATGATCAGCCATCGGCCCGCGTGCAGTGCCGTTAGCAGATCGATGATGTCGATTTCTTTTTTTTGGGTATTCATTAAGAGTGCTCCTTGGGATTCTTATGCTAGAAAAAAGCCCCCCTCAACAAGGCCGCGAGGGTCAGGATATTGAAGACGGTGGGAATAGTCTCTTGGGTGAGTGCCCAGTAATCGATGCGCTCCTTCTGGGGCACCCATATTTCGTCGCCAACCTCAACTAGCAGGTTGTCTTTGAGTTTCTCGCGGACGCCCGTGCGCGCTCGGACTAGGCGGGCATGGCGTCTGTCGGCGTCGTACAAGTACCCGCCGGCCTTGGTTATGTAGTAGCGCACTTTGCGGCCTGGCTCGTAGTCGATCAGCCCGGCTCGCTGCACTTGACCACTGACGTTGATGGTGTGCCGCTGCATGGGGAAAAAGATCACATCGCCGTTGGCGAGCAAGATGTTTTGCCCCTCGTCGCCATCGACAAACAATCGCTCGAAATCGACTGCGATCCGCCCCTTTTCTTCGCGGGTTTTGGTCTTGAGATAAGCCCGATCCTCAATGTTCATGTCGGTGAGGCCCGCTATCTCGCTCTGTCTCTTTAGCTGCTCTAGCTGCGGGTCTTTCTCGGCCCGTACCTTGGTGCGGATTACTCGGGCACCGATGAGAGACGCCTCATCGGTTAGGCCGCCAGCCGCGGCCACCACGTCCTTGATGCGGGTGACGCCGGGTTCGATGCGGTAGCGGCCTTGGAACCTGACCTCGCCCGAGATCACGACCGTGTACGTGGACTGCCACAGCGACCGTGCGCGGATAAAGATCGCGTCGTTGGGGCGCAGCTCAATGTGGCGGATGGTCTCGTAGTCCAGTTCCTCCAGCGTCTCTTTGGCGCTACCTAGCTCAATGACCTCGGCCTGCCCGGTGTCCTCTTGAAAGCGCCAGAGTTCGGCGCTGATCAGCGGTTTGGAGCGGTTCAAGCCCTTGGCCAACGTCACGAGGTCGCCGAGGGTATCCCCGGGTAGGAACTCGTATTCGCCCTCTTCATTGACCGCGCCGAAGATAGACACCGAATGCTTGCGAAACGAGACGTGGACCATGTCGCCCATGCGCACGTAGGGGTTGTGCGCGAGGTCGCCGGTGGCGAGGAACATGTCGAGATCCACGCGCTCGCTGGTGCCGTCGCGGTGGATTAGTTGGATGGAGCGCCGGCCTGTGTTGCTGTTCGTGGGTCCACCGGCATCTTGATCCGGCAACGCGCCCCGTTGCAATCGGCCCTCAAAGCCGCCAGCCTGTTTGATTATATCTAAAACCCGCGTAGTCGGATGGATGGTGAAGCTGCCCTCGTTCAGCACTGCGCCGGTGACGTACGCGGTGAAGAAGCGCATACTCACGAGGGAGATGCTGATGCCCACGTTAGGATATTTGTTTTGGACTGCGGTCGAGAGGCGCTCTTTGGCCGCAGTTAGCGATAGGCCCGAAATGTGAAACGAGCCGACGGTGGGGATGATGACATTGCCCTCTGGATTGACCTGCAAGGTGTAGGGCTGGTCAAATTCGCCCCAGATGTAAAGCTGAAGTACGTCGTTAGGGCCGACGATGTACGTGTCTGGGTCTATATCGCGATCCTGACCGATGCGCGTCTTATCCGCGCTTAAGCTGCCGGGCAGGCGCGCCTTATCGGAGATCACATCCTGGTTTAGGTCCGGTAGGTCGGACGCGGAAATGGCCTGTTGTCTGACTTCTTCGCCCCGTACCAGACTTTCCAAGCTGCCTAGGCCTTGTTGGGCGCTCGCTGGCCCTGCTAGCCCGCAGAAGACGAGGGCGAAAGCAAGGACAAAAATGCTCGTTGGCATGGTTCCTCCTGTTTGCCTAATTGCGCTAATAGTATTTCCCATAATGTCGATGTTTTTACGGCAGCTTGCCCAAATAGCGCACCCAATTGGCTGCGGCCTCCTCCTCGGTGAACCCGATGAGTTCAGCTAGTTTGTCGGCGACGGCTGCCACCCGCGCTGGATGGCCGGCAGACCCGCCGATGGGCACGGGTGCGTCCGTCTCCAACAGCAGCAACTCGCGGTCGATTTCTGCGACCACGGCTTGGGTCTGCGGATCGCACAGGACGGATGGGCCGACGGACACGTAGATTCGCTCCGCACGGCAGATTCGCACGAGTTTTTTGGACTGAGTGAACCAGTGCAACTGGGCGTTGAGTTTAGTGCAGCGGCGAAATTCCACGGCCCGCTCCAAGGTCTGCCGCTGGGCGCGACGCGAGTGCAGGTTGATCGGCTTGCCGCACTGTGCCGCTAGGTCGAGTTGCTGCGTGAGGACGTCCTGTTGCTGGGCCTGCTGTTCCGGACTGGCCGCCCATTTGTAGTCGAGGCCGACCTCGCCGAGGACATCGGCCTCGGGCAGATGCGCCGCCAGATAGGCGAGTCCTTCGGCGAGTTCTGCGTCTGTGGCTTGGGTAATCCACGCCGGATGCAAGCCTAGCCCGGCCAGCACCTGATCTGGATACCGCCGCTTGAGCGCGAGTACCGAGCGCATGGAGTCGGCGCTTTCACTGACGGCGACGACCTGCCCCACCCCAGCCTGGGCGGCTGCCGCAAGCACGGCGTCGGCATCGGCGAATTGATCGAGATGGCAGTGGCTATCGACGAGCATCTAGACCAGCCCTGCGGTCTCGTCGCAGCCGAGCATCAAGTTGAGGCACTGCACGGCATTGCCCGACGCTCCTTTGCCGAGGTTGTCGAGCCGCCCGACCAAAATCAATCCTCGCTCGGGGTCGCCCCAGACCGATAGCTCGACGAAGTTGGTATGGCTCAATCCCGTTAGGTCGAGGAATTTGTCGTCGCGCAGTACAGCGTCTTGGGGCGCGACCACCTTTACAAAGGGACAGTCCGCGTAGTACGCACGCCAGACCTCGTACACGGCTGCGCGCTCGACGTGGGCACGGGCAAAAAATTCCGTGGGCACTGGTGTGCTTACTACCATGCCGCAGAAAGAATGATCGACGGACGGCACAAAAAGCGGCTGCTTTTCGCACCCGCTGAACTTCCATATCTCGGGCAAGTGCTTGTGCGCGCCGTCGAGGCCGTATAGGCAGAAAGGCTTGTGCTCGTCCCCCCCTTCGTATTCGGCGATCATTGAGCGCCCCCCGCCGGAATAGCCGGACACTGCGTTGATGGCCAGTGGCGCGGCGGGCAAAAGCAGCCCCTGCGCGATGAGGGGTCGCACGGCGAGAATGAAGCCGACGGGATAACAGCCGCAATTGGCGACTTTTTGCGCGTGGCGAATTTGTTCTTTGTGCGCGGGTGAAATCTCGGGTAGCCCATAGACCCACTCGGAATGGACCCGGCGCGCCGTGCTCGTGTCGATGACCTTGGTCTGCGGGTTTTCGAGCAGGTCGAGAGCCTCGGCTGCCGCGTCGTCGGGCAGGCAGAGGACGCACAGATCCGCGCGGTTGAGGAACTCGGCCCGCGCGCGCGGATCCCGGCGATGCTCCGGTGGAATGAGCAATACCTCCACATCCTCGCGCCCGGCTAGCATCTGGCGAATGCGCAGCCCGGTCGTTCCCTCTTGGCCGTCTATGTAAACCGCAGGTTTTTTCATGTGCGAATTATCTTTGGTCCGTATCGCGCAATTCCAACTTCTTGACCCGCTGCAACGCATCTTCGAGCAAGTCCCTATTGGTGGCGATCAGATCGGCTATGACGCCGGTGAGAAACATCTGAAACCCAGCCAACAGCAGGATCGCCGCCAAAATAAGCGACTGCACGTGCAGCATTCCTTCGTCGGTAAAAAATAAGAAGTAGAGAAAGCGCACGCCGAGACCAAAACCCGCGACAAAGGTCAAAATACCGCATAGGGAGAATATCTTGAGCGCGGCGTAGCGCGCATAGGTGCGCAAACTGATCTCCCCGGATTTGAAGACGAACTTGCCGATGTTGGAAAAGAGGCGCGACTCGCGCGTCTTGGGGTTGGTGCGGATCGCGACAGAAGTCACGGCCAAGTTCCTGTATCCAGCTTCGATCACGTGCTCGGCCGTGTGGTCGAAATTGGTAAAGGTCGAAAGCTGGAGCGCGCACTCGCGGCTAAAGGCGCGAAAGCCGCTGGCCACATCCGGCACCTGTAAGCCGGCAAGGCGGCTAATTACCCGACTACCCAAGCCCTGTAGGTAGCGCTTGAGGACGGAGAAATGGGCAATGGCCTGCGTCTGCCGGTCGCCGATGACCATGTCGGCCTGACCGTCGAGGATCGGCGCGACTAACTTGTCGATATCGCCGCCGTAGTACTGGTTGTCGCCATCGGTGTTGACGATGATATCGGCTCCCAGCCGCAGGCACTCGTCAAAACCGGCCTTAAAGGCTTGGCCCAGCCCTCGGTTGCGCGGGAAGCGTATTACGTGATCCGCGCCGCACTCGCGCGCTACTTCGCTAGTCAAGTCTCTGGAGCCGTCGTCGATGACCAAAATTTCGACTTGGTCTATGCCGGGCACTTGGCGCGGGATGTCGCGGATTACAGCGGGCAGGGTCTGCTCTTCGTCAAAGCAGGGAATCTGCACGATCAACTTCATTCATTCATCCCCAGCTTTCCTGCCGGATCTGCTTTTTGTCCAGCCCGTGCTCCTGCAAGAGCGCGACCATGTTTTCGACGAAGCGCGGCTCTGGGACCTCGCCTTTGGCTCTAGCTGCCCGGCGCTCGTAGGGCGTGATGCCTGGGCCGCAGCTATAGGCCATCACCTTGGAGGGATCGGGCGCGACTTCGCGCAAGAGTTCCTCGGAGATGCGTCCGCTGCGGGCACCGCGAATGCCGCTTGGGTCCTCGCGGGTGATGCAGTGGATGACGTCGAGTTGGTCGGGGTACTGATCCCGCAACTCCTCGAATTCCTCAAAGTAAATGACGTCGCCGCGCGTCTTGTTGCTAAATAGCAAGGTGTGCCTAAGCGGGTCGCTGCGGTGCAGGCTTTCCTTGATCAAGCTCCTGTTGGGCACGATGCCGCTGCCAGCGCATACGTGGATAATGTGCTCGGCGCGCTCGCAGACATCGGCGGGAAAGGTGTAGGCTCCGGTAAAACCGCTGATGACCAGCCGCCGGCCCTCTTGGATGTAGTACGTCAACAGTGGCGACAAAAGCGGCGGGTACGGCGTCTCACCGCTCTCGTAGCGCTCCTCTTTGATGGTGATGGCGAGGTGCTCCTCGTGAGGCGCAGAGGCCATGGAATAGGCTCGCGGCTTTTCCCGCTGTCCCTTTTGATCTTCTAAATAGGCGGTGAAGTGCTCCAATTCGCCGAACTGATGCGGATCAATAGTGCAGAAGTGACCGGCCTCGTATTCGATCGGTTCTTCGCCAGCCGACATAAAGAGCGTGGTGGTATCTGGGGTATCGCGGCGCACGTGGACGACCTCCACCTCCATCTCTCGGACTCTCCGCCTTGGCGTGCGCGTCGTTTGTGCTGAGGTGCTCATACTAGTGCTTTCTGGCCAAGTGCGCTTTCATCTTTTCGATCAGGGCATCGTCGTCTGCGGACGAGGCTACCATCCCCTCGAATGCTTCGGCTGTTAGCTCCACTTCCTCCAGGAAGTGCTTGTCGGCCGGTCAGGGAAATACGTAGTCGCCGATGCGTTGCTGTTGGTGCGCCCGCGCCTTGTCGGCTATGCGCGCCAGCCAGGGGATGTCGCCGATGATCATACCCCGGGCTCGGGGCTTAAAGTCGAGAGTGTTCCACTCGCTCATAGAGTACCTCCGCGTGGTGACGAACAAAACTGCAACCGGCTTCTGAACTCGGTCGCACTTGGGTCTGTGCTCAGGCCCTGGGCCAACATGGCCGCGCATTGCCGCAGCCGCGCATGGGGCCTTTTCCAGTGTTGGCGCAGGGCCAGTGCGTGCGGCTCGCCGTCGAGAGCCGCGCACAACAGGGCCGCGCTGTTTAAAAGAAAAAAGATGCGGTGATAATCGAGTGCCCGCGCACCGTCGCTGCGCCCGGATTCCTCGGCGTACAAACGCGCTGCGGATGCGTCCAGTAGCGAGCGCATGCGCCCGTCCTGCCGCCCGCTACCCATACTTGAAGTATACTGCGTCAAGCGCCTTTCCGTCCAGTCCCAACCAATTTTGGCAAATTCGAGGAAGTAGATGCGCGTGCCCCCCGGCTCGACGATTGCGTTGCGCGCATTGTAATCTACGCTGCCCAGCGAAGCTGGTCGCACCGCCAGCCAATCGTGCATAGCATCGAGCAGCGATCGCAGCCCAGCGTCTAAGGGCCGCTGGAGACGGCGGCAGAGCTGTTCGATGCCGGCGTGCGCCCGCGCTCCTGCTTCGTCCCAGGCGGCGGTGAGGGCTGCGCGGTTGGCGCTCGGCACTACCCTCGGTGCCAGCTGGTCGGCGCGTTGGAAGAACGCGTGCTCAATGGCGCACAGTCCGCGTATGGCCTGTATCGTCGTTGCACGGTCCCCGTCCTGAATGGCGTCGTCGAGGGTGCGGTCGCCGACCCATTGCAAGAAGATGCAGTGGGCTTCCCGATCGATACCTAGCACGACCGGCACCGGGCAACCTGCTCTGTGCAAGAAGCCAAGTACGTCGCGTTCGACCTCCAACAGGTCGTAAGCCGTGCCCTGCGTCAGCCGGCCGAAGGGCTGATGTTTGACTACGACCTTGCGGCCGTCTGCGTCCTCGACGCGCCAGACCCCTTCGGCAAGCGGAGCGATCGCGCGGACGGGTGGATGCCCAGCGCGCACATAGGCTGCGGTTGCCGCGCTGTCGGCGAGGCTCATGGTTGGCTGAAGACGATGATTTGGGCAACCACTTTGCCGGCTTGGTTGTTGAAATCCGGGTTTTCGTTCATGGCCAAATGCAGGATGCCCGCGCGGTCGGCGATAAAGTCGTAGCGGCTGCCCACGGCAAAGATCGGCCCGTCGTCGCCGATGCGGGCTATGAGCGCGCCGACATTGGCCCCCGGCAGGAGATACCCCTCGCCAGCCGGCAAGTTGTACAAGCCATCGGCTCCGCACCAAGCAATTTGGTTGCGCATGTCCGGCGACCAAGTTTCCTCCGCGTCGATGACGACCCGCTGGCCGCTCTCTATTCGGATCAAGCTGTCTTGCCATTGCGGACTAGGCCGCACCGTACGCATAATTGTTACAGCCACAGCACCTTCTCGCTAGCTAATAGTTAAAGCGCGTATTGCGAATTCAATGGCGCTAAAGAAATCCTCCGGCCCCAAAGAGTCAAGCGCGGCTCTGCACCAGCGGCGCATTGCCCTCCTCGGCCTCGGCGTGGAAAACCGCGCGCTGGCCCGCTTCCTCCACGCGCGCCAGATTCCTTTTGCCGTGTGCGACGTCCGCGACCCGGCCACGCCAGTGGAGGGCGTGCAACAGTGGCGCATCGGCGAAGGCTACCTCGACGACCTGACCGACTTCGACTTGCTGTTCCGCACGCCGGGTCTGCCGACGCTGGACCCGCGCCTGTGTGCGGCGCGGCGTTGCGGCGTCGAAGTATCGAGCCAAACGCGTCTCTTTTTGCAGCTATGTCCTGCGCCAGTACTCGGCATTACCGGCACTAAGGGCAAGGGCACTACGACTGCGCTGTTGCACGCCTTGCTGGCAACCGATTCGTCGGCACGGGTGTTTAGCGGCGGCAACATCGGTCGGCCGCCGATCGAATTCATGGACGAGTTGCAGCCGACCGATCGGGTCGTCTTAGAGCTATCTAGTTTCCAATTGCAAGACCTCGACCAAAGTCCGCATATCGCCGTGGTCCTTTCCGTCACCGAGGACCATCTCGACTATCACGCGGACCGCGCCGAATACGTCGCTGCTAAAAAATCCATCTGCCGCTACCAAACGCCCGGTGATATTCTCGTTGTCAATCGGGATTGTCCTACGGCCCGGACCTTTGCTGACGAGAGTTTAGCTGCCCTTTGGACCTTTAGCACAACCGCTCCGAGCATTCCGGGCGCGTGGGTCGCCGACGGCCAGTTGTGGGCCTGCTGCTCTGGGATGCAACCGACTGCCATTTGTCCGGTAGAAGACATTCCTCTGCGGGGACGGCACAACTGGAGCAACGTCGCCGCGGCCGTCGCCGGTGCGTTGGCTTTTGGTGCGCCAGCGACTCATTTTGCCGAGGCCATTCGCTCCTTTGCTGGCCTTCCCCACCGCCTCGAATACGTCGCCGAGCGCGATGGCGTTACCTATTACAACGACTCATTAGCCACAACGGTCGATGCTGCCTGTGCTGCCATCCGCGCCTTTGACGCACCCCTGTTGCTGATCGCGGGTGGCGCTTCCAAAGGGGCCGATTTCAGCGTCTTGGGCACTGCGATTGCCGAGGCCAATGTCCGCGCTGTGCTGCTCATCGGCCAAGAGGCCCCGCACATTGCCGCTGCTGTACAGCAGGCGGGTGCGGGCGAGATCGTCCACTGCTGCCACGACCTAGCGCAAGCCTTGGACACTGCCCGCCATCTGGCGCAAACGGGCGACGTGGTGCTGCTTTCGCCGGCCTGCGCTAGCTTCGATCAGTTTGCCAGTTACGCCGAGCGCGGCGACCTGTTCAAGCGGCTGGTCCGCGCCCCCGGCGTTGTATGAGCCGCTCGATCTTTTTTACTTTGTTCATACGCTATTTGCAAGCCCGCTTACCTGACTCATCAAGAGACGAGAATGGAGTAGAATCATGCCTGACCGACCCAATTTGCTGTTCATCATGCCCGACCAGATGCGCCACGACTTTCTCAGTTGTTACGGTGCTCCCCACATTTCCACGCCCAACATCGACCGCATTGCCGCTGAGGGCATCCGCTATGACCAAGCCTATAGCTTGCATCCGGTCTGCGTGCCGGCGCGTTGTTCGCTGCTGACTGGACTCAACGCTTGGCGCAACCACGTGCTGACCAACGGCAATCACCTGCGACCGGACCACGCTGCGTGCGGCATCCGCACTTGGGCGGAGATGTTGACCGATCACGGCTACCTCACCTCGGCCATTGGCAAGATGCACTTCTACCCGTGGGAAGCCTCTTTTGGCTTTCAACATCGCATTGCCTGCGAGGACAAGGTGTGGGTCAACATCCAAGACGACTACTGGCATTATTTGCAACAGCGCGGCCACCGCAAGTACATGGGCAAGGAGCACGAAGGATACGACGAGCAGCGCGGTGCTTGCGTGTCGCTTTTGCCCTGGGATTGCTACTGGGATTACTTCGTCGGCGAGGAGACAGCGCGCTTCATCCGCGAGTACGATGACGAGCGGCCCTTCGCCTGCATGGTGGGCTTCCCCGGCCCGCACGATCCCTACGATCCCACGCCGGAATTTCTGGCTAAAGTAGATGTCGATAAAATTCCCGATCCCGCCCCCGGCGATCCCATCCACCGCGATGTCCGCGAGGGCATCCATCCCCGGCCTCGGCCGGGTGCGCCGATATGGACTCCAGAGACCGAAGGTCCCTACACCGAGGAGCAGAAGCGCACGGTGCGCGCCCACTATTCGGCGCTCATCTTGCAGATAGACCACGAGGTCGGCCAAATCCTCGCGGCCTTGGAGGAAAGCGGCCGTCTCGACAACACCATCGTCATCTTCGCCTCAGACCACGGCGACTTGGTTGGGGATCACGGTGTAAATGCCAAGGGCAACTTCTACGAGGGTAGCTGCCACGTACCCATGCTGGTGCGCCAGCCGGGCGGGGCTACAGGTGAGGTGCGCGACGATCTGGTTTGCCTCACGGATGTCACCGCCACCCTGCTAGCCGCGTCTGGCCACGGCGTGCCGGAGTACATGGACGCCAGGCCCTTGCCCGGTTTGGGCTTGGCCGGCGATTCTCCGCGCGACATGCTAGTCGGCGGCTTGCAATCCGGCTGGATGGCTTATGACGGGCGGCACAAGCTAGTGAAATACGGCAATGGCGCGGCCGGGCTTTTCGATTTGCAGGAAGATCCCCAAGAACAGCACAATCTCGTCGAATCCGCAGCGCACGCGGCCGAATACCGCCACTTGGACGCTGCGCTCTGGCGCGAGGTCATGCGCTCCGTGCAGGCTTCACACTCCTACAATTTAGTAGATGCCTCTGAAAGCGGTCCTCTGTGGGCCGATAAGGTGTTCGGTGCGGCGGGGTGGGAGCGGGTCTATCCGCACAGTTCAG
>JAJEIO010000013.1 GCA_022827835.1 Candidatus Latescibacterota bacterium | reverse complement strand
CGATTTTCGGTTATTATGCTCCAAGGGGGCGACTTGGCTTCGACGGGGTCGGAGAAGCCCAAATTGCGTGCCGAGGTCCCGACACCTCGTAAATCCTCGGGAAACAATTAAGCGACGAAACTAACACGTACGCTCTGGCTGCCTAAATTTAGCGCAGCCCATTGGGGTCTGTTGAGCCTGCGCGGCAGGCCCTGATGCCATCTCTTAGCAGGCTGGTCCCAAACTTTCGCCCGAGGGAATGGGACGAGATTTTTCGGGCTGGCTTGTTGCGAGGCCCGTCGGCCGGCAGCGCAACAGGCGAGATAACTAAGGCCGACTACGCACGTAGTATATTTCGGTAGAACCGGTCTCGGACGCGGGTTCGATTCCCGCCGCCTCCACCATCTTCAAGCGCGACCTCTGCATACCGAGGTCGCGCTTTCTATTTTGTTGTGTCATCCCTAAGAGGCCTTTTATATTCTCTATCTCTAATTGGCGACGTAGAGTTCGAGAGGCTCTCAATGAAACAGCACCTCAACTCGATCCGTTACACCGCATTTGTTTCGACTGCCGCTCTGGCGCTCTGGTGCGAGTCCACCCTGTCGGCCCAGCAGTTGCGCTACGACTCGGCGCGCGACTGGCGGCAGTGGGAGTTGCCCCTGGGCGCGGTGGACCTGACGGCGCTGGGCGTGATCCAGCCCACCCGTATCGAAAGACTGACCGACGCCGTGCGCGACTTGGACGCCTTCGACGGCGGCATCCGCAACGCCGGCTCCAACCTCAACCTGGCCCGCTTCGCCATCGATGGCGACCCGGCGACCGGCTGGGCACCCGACCCGGAAGCCGAACCCGAGAATTGGTTTCTCGAAGTCGACCTCGGCCGCGCCGTTTCGGCCCACAGCGTCACCCTGGTCTTTGACGAAGCAGCAGCCCCCTTCGAGCTTTTCGATCTGCTGATTTCTACCGGCGAACCCGAAACCGACGTTATCGCCGCGCCCATCGAGGGGTCGCTCGTCTACCGTACTAAGGAGCGCTTCAAGGAAAACATCCGCCACCGGGTGACCTACGAAATAGCGGAAATCGACGTCGAGCCGCTACAGTTTATCCGCTTCGATCCCTTGCTGATAGTGCCCGATGCCCGCCTGATCGAGGTCGAAGTCGAGACCATCGGCGACAATATCGCTCTCGGTCTGCTGGAACGGGGGGGAGCCGTCGACGTCAATACCAACCTCGCCCAGATTGACCAGCAACCCCTCGGCAAGGCCAGAGCCCTTTTCGATGGCGACCTCTACTTAGGCTGGAGAGCCGGCAGCGCCGGGCGAGGCCTCAATGATATTCTCTCACACATGGTCCTCGACCTGGGCGCTGTCTACTGGGTCGATCAGATCCGGGTCATCGGCGGCGTGGTTGAGAAGTCGTTTTTTGGCGGTGCCATCACCAGCAGACACATTGTCTCCCGGCGGCGCTGGGGCTTTCGCTTCTACGAGTTGATGACCTCCGATGGCTCGCTCTCGCCCGACGGCTCGCGCCTGTGGACCAAGCACTTCTCGGGCGAAGCGCCCGTCCACCAGCGGTCCAAAGGGCTGGTGGACCACCATTTCGACCTGCAGCCTACCCGCTACATGCGCATCTTCTGGAAATTCTGGGACACTAGCTGCTTCTCCTTCCAGAGCCTAGGCGTGAGGGGCGGTAGCTTCAGAGTGCCCGGCTGCAGCGCCGGCGGTGGCACCGACGAGATCCAAATTTTCGGCCGCGGCTTCCCCCAGGAAGTCGGTTTTCGCTCGCCGCTGATCGATCTGGGCGAGAGCAAAAACCTCAACTCGATAGAATGGAGCGGCGACCAGCCGCTGGGCACCCTGATCGAGATCCGCACTCGCACCGGCAATGAAGTCGTCGAGACCTTGACCTACCACGACAAGAACGGCAAGGAAGTCACCGAGAGGAAGTACAACAAGCTGATCCCCAGCTTCAAAGGCCCCATCGACACCACCCTCGCCGCCGGCGGCGACTGGAGCGCCTGGAGCCGGATCTATAGCTTCTCCGGCGAGGCCTTCCTCTCGCCCTCGCCGCGCCGCTACATGGAAATCGACGTGCGCATGGTCTCCGACTCCCCCGACCGCGCCGCCACCCTTGACTTCCTCGCCGCCAACTTCACCGAGCCGCTGGCCGGCCGCGTGCTCGGCGAGATATTTCCCCAGCAGGCCGAACCGGGCATACTGACCGAATTCACCTATTACTTAAAACCCGAAAACGCCAGCGGCTTCGACCGCCTCGCCGTCGAGTCGGCCGCGCTGGTGCATTTTATGAGCGTTTCGCGCAACGGCACCGACCTCGACGTGCAGATGGACACCACCGCCAATGGCTTTCTGATCCACTTGCCCAATCGCATCCGCACCGACCAGCTCATCGAGTTGAAGTTCAAATCTTCCGTATTCCGGCAATCGACCCGCTTCGACGTCTTTCTCCAGGACAGCCGCCAGGACGCTAGCGTGCGCCAGCGCGTCGACCCCGGTAACGCCTCCGAACTAATCGAGAGCAACACCAACGTCGTCAGCCTGCCCGTCAGCCGCAATCTCTTCGCCAACGTGGCGCTCTCTTCGCCGGTGATTACCCCCAATGGCGATGGCGTCAACGACGCATTGCAACTCTCGATCGACCTAGTCAACGTGCTCGAACCGCGTCCCTTGTGGCTGCGCCTCTACGATCTGGCCGGTCGCCCCATCTACGCCCGCGGCGAGGACGGCCGCGCCGGCCAGCACCAGTTCACCTGGGACGGCCGCGACGATGCGGGGGGCCGCGTCGCCCCCGGCCTCTACATTCTGGAAATTCTCGTCGAAGGCGATGTCGGCGAAGAGAAGGCGCAGGAAATCATTTCGGTGGCCTACTAAACTTCAACGACCTGATTCTTCATGGCGCTTGGCCTTCAGCAGTGACACGAACCGGCAGAACGGCTCACCGGAACCGATCTTTGAAAGCGATGACGACCGCACTTGGTTTCGAGTGCGCCTACCGGTCCATGAACGGGCTTCTCGTGCGGCAACCGAACATGAGACCGAACAAGATAAGTCATTGAAAAATAAGAAGAAAAGGGGCGAGTGCCCGCCCGACACCCCGGAACACCATCGCGCGCATCATCGTGCCGTTCATCGTGGTGAATTAAGCGTTGAGGAGAGATGATGAAAATGAGAGCTTCTAGCGATCATCATTGCGGTTGACCGCTATGTTTTCGGCTGATGATAGGCGTTTTGGCAGAGCCTCTTAGTAACTGACGTTACGCGGCGGCCCTATTCGGCTTGGTCTAACAGGAGCCTAAAGGCTTCAAGGCTGGGCACCTGTATGGCCGCCCGAAACAACTGCTTGAGACGTGGCACATCGTCAATGTCCCCAAGGCGGGTGGCCAAGCGGCGCACGGCCTCCGGCTGAAAGCGCAGTTCCAACACTTCTTGAATGCTTTCGCGGATACCTTGCTCAATACCTTGCTCAATGCCTTCCTCGCGGGCTTGTTGGGTTAGGTATTGGGCAAACGAGGATTCGCGCATGAGGTCCATGAGATACTCCTTGGCAACGATGGCCGTGATCGTCTGAGGATTATACACTAAGTCGCTCAACAGCGTCAACCCGGTGAGCACATCGGCTTTAACCGACCGCGCCAGCGGCATGTCCCACGCCTTGGCCACACATTGCTCCAGCCACGCCGCCTCAGCCTGTCCGGCCGACGGCTGCATCAGGGGCGCAAACGGCAGTAATCCCACCGACCCGCTGTCGAGCACGGCTTGACCGGGCAGTTGGCTTAACCGGAGCACTTTGTAGCGGATCACGACGGGATAGTCGGGATGCTCTTGCAGGTAGTAGCCCGGATCGCGTCGTCCGGCGTCGGGTCGCAGGTAGAGGACGTGAGCATACACCGGCAGGCCGTAGCGTTCGATCAGGCGGCCGATGTAGCTGGCCATGCGGAGGGGCATGGAGGTATCGGTGCTATCGGTGGTTTGAAACTCGTGGTGGACCAACACCTCGTCGCCGCCGACGCACACGCGGAGGAGGCTGTCTGGGCGGCGGACGGAGGGTTGCTCGGTGTCGAGCACTTCAACGCCTTCGATGTCATCGCGCTGGAGGGCGAAGCGGGCGAAGTCGGCCGGGTAGGTTTGGATTAGGTGCTTGGAAACGATGTCGATTTCGGCCATGGCGATTGGTTGGGAATTAGGGCTTGGCAAGCTATCCGAACTGGATTGCGGGTGGGGTGGTATCCGCAATAGGCAAGAATCGTGCCAAGGCGGCGGCTCAGAGGGGAGGAGCGGGCTAGGAGGCGCTGGAGTGTAGCGGAATGGATACAGCAATGGAGGGTTGGGGACAAAAGCGAAGCTGAGCGCTTCTGGAACTTTCCCATCGGGGCGATCGAAGAGGCGCTGGTCAACGCCATTTATCACCGCTCCCATTAAGAATAATCGCAATGCCAAAACGACCCAATGTGATTCTCATCGTCGCCGACGACATGGGCTATGGCGATTTCGGCGTTTTTAACGACGGCTCGGCCCGCACGCCCCATCTCGACGCGCTGGTTGGCGAGGGGGTCTGTCTGACTCAACACTACGCCGGGTCGCCGGCCTGCTCGCCGTCGCGGGCGGCGCTTCTTACAGGTCGTTACCCGCACCGCACCGGCGCGTTGACGCCGATGGAGGTGCGCGGGATGGACCGCATCGCGCTCGACGAGATAACCATCGGCGATGCGTACAAACACGCGGGGTATGCGACGGGGCTGATCGGCAAGTGGCACAATGGCGCGCTCGACGATCGCTATCATCCCAACGCACGCGGCTTCGATGAGTTTTTGGGCTTTCGCGGCGGGTGGATGGATTATTTCGACTGGTGGGTCGAGCGCAACGGGCGGCGCGAGACCGCGGACGGGCGCTATTTGACCGATGTGTTCACCGACGAGGCGGTGGATTTTATTGCGCGGCACCGACAGGACCCCTTTCTGCTCTGCATGATGTACAATGCGCCGCATACGCCGTTGCAGGCCCCCGACGAAGCGGTACAATCCTATCTCGACGCGGGGATGAGCCCGGGCGTAGCGATTACCTACGCGATGAACGAGATCATGGATCGGGGCGTCGGGCGGATCGCGGAAACATTGGCAGACTTGGGACTGGCGGACGATACGATCCTGATGTTCACCAGCGACAACGGACCGGCGTTTGGAGCGCGACCCGACCAAGTGCCCGAGGGGATGAGCACGGATTTGCGGCGCTACAATTGCGGCTTTAACGGGCAGAAAGGGTCGGTTTACGAGGGCGGCATCCGGGTGCCGATGATCGTGCGCTGGCGCGGCGGGTTAGAGGGGGGGCGGCAGATCGACGAGTTGGTGCACGGTATGGATTGGTTGCCGACCTTGGCCGGGTTGTGCGGTGTCGAGCGGCCCGGCGGGCGGCCCCTAGACGGGCGCGACGCGGCCGCGGTGTTGCGCGGTGCCGGCGATGACGCGCCAGCGCGATTTTGGCAGCTCAACCAATTTCGGCCCGTCGGCTGGATCAACGCGGCGATGCGCGAGGGGCCGTGGAAGCTGGTCCGTCCCCAGTTGGCGCAAAAGCCCAAGACCGATGCGGATAAGCGCGTGATGGAGCGCTACGTGGAAGTGGATATCCAATACAAATACCACCCCGACGAGGTGACGGAGCTGATGAGCGAGCCGGATCCCGAGTTGATCGTCCCGCCGCCGGCCGATTTGGAGTTATACAATATTGACGACGACCCGCTGGAACAGAACAACATGGCGACGGATGAGCCGGAGCGCACGAGCCGGATGTTAGGGGCATTGGAGACATGGTTTGAGGAAGTCGAGGCGGAAAGACGGCGGATTCAGCCCGACGGCTCTATACTGGAGATAGTGGAGGAATGAGGGTGAGTGAACAGCGTCCGGAACAACGATCCGGACATCCTTGACCCCATGCCTCAGCGGAGCCTATTTTGACCCTAGAAGACGGAACCTTCCGTGATCAGCACCTCGGAGAGTCATCCGCTGATGCTTGTAACGATCTGTAAGTCAACGAACGAATAAGGAGAGCGCGGATTTTGGAAAGGCTGCAAGCCCTCCACCATCTTCAAGCGCGACTTCTGCCCATCCGAAGTCGCGCTTTCTATGTCTGCCTAGAAAAGAGAGCATATGAAGATCACCGACATTAAGGTTACACCCTCCCTCGGCGCGGAACATCGCCACTGGTCCTTGCTGAAAATTTTCACCGACGAAGGCATTGTCGGCCTCGGCGAGTGGGCTGGGGGCTCCATCGGGCAGCTCAAAAAGATGCTCATCGGCCGCGACCCGACCAACATCAATCAACTGCACTACGACCACCTGTGGCAGATGCAGGGGCGCGGTGCCGGCGTGGAAATCGCCCTGTGGGACATCCGGGGCAAGCAGCTCGACGTGCCCATGCACGAGCTGCTGGGCGGCAAACTGCGCGACCGCATCCGCGTGTACTGCGACTGCCACTCGGGCGCGCACTGGACGCGGGAAGACTACCAGCGGCGCTGGCAGGAGACGCGGGCCAGTGGGCAATTGGATCCGGTGTACGAAACCAGCGCCTACGTATCCATGGCCAAAGAAGTGGTGGCCGAAGGGTACACCGCGATCAAGTTCGACCTCGATGTGCCCAACCCTTGGAAGCTCGACGCGTACGACCGCTCCATCAGCCGTCGGCAACACCACCACATCGTCACCACCATCGAAAGCCTGCGCCAAGCGATAGGCCCTTACATCGACTTATCCATCGACTTACACGGTTCCTTCAACCTCGCCGACGCCCTGCGAATCTGCAAAGACGTGGAGCACCTCGACCTGCTTTGGTTGGAGGATCCCATCCGCTGGGAGTGGGGCAATGTCGCCGCCTTGGCCAAGATCTGCCAGCAGACTGAGACGCCGATCTGCACCGGCGAGATCTTTTACGGAGCCAAGATGTTCCGCGAGTTGATGGAACAACAGGCCTGCGACCTGCTGGAACCGGACATCCCCCACAGCGGCGGAGCCATTGAAATCCGCCGCATCGCCGAGCTAGCCGAGATGTACCACATGTCGGTAGCTCCCCACTACATGCGGAGCGCAATTACAGGCATGGCCGCGGTGCATATCTGCGCCACTCTGCCCAATTTCCTCGCCCTAGAACACCACTCGCGCAACATCCCGCTGTGGAGCACCATGCTCGACATTAAAAACCCAATTCAGCAAGGTTATATCGCCGTGCCCGACGGCCCTGGCTTGGGCGTCGATCTAGACGAAGAAGCCATCGCCGCCGTGCTACCTGCCGGGGTGCCGCTGTGGTCCTGAGCCGCCATCACCTTTAACTGGAGCTACTATGAAATCTCAAAACTACATCGACGGCCAGTGGGTCGGAGCCTCGGACGGAAAGACCTTTGCCCAGCGCAATCCAGCCGACCTAGAGCAAGTAACCGGGGAGTGGCCCCAAGGCACCTCCGCCGACGCCGAGTTGGCCATTGAAGCGGCGCACGCGGCATTTCCGGCGTGGGCCGACATGGGCGTGTACCAGCGGGCGGAGTACCTGTCTCGGGCAGTCGCAGTGCTAAAGGGGCGAGCCGAAGAAATCGCCGCCATCCTCACCGCAGAAAATGGCAAGACCCTCGACGAAGCGCGTACCGAAATAGGATCGGCAGTGCGCGAGATGGAGTTCCAGATCGCCCAAGGGATCTCCATGTGCGGTCAGACCGCGCCCTCGGCGCAAGCGGGAGTGTTTGCCTACAGCGTGCGTCGTCCCCTTGGCGTGGCGTCGATCATCAGCCCTTGGAACTTTCCGTTCAACGTGCCGGGGCGCAAGTGTACGCCCGCGCTGATCAGCGGCAACACCATTGTCTTCAAACCGGCGAGCCTGACGCCCGGAGCCGGGCGGGCTTTCGTCGATATCTTTGCCGAAGCGGGACTACCTCCGGGCGTGCTGAACTTCGTCTGCGGCGGGGGCAGCACCGTCGGAGAAACCATGATCACGCATCCGCTGGTGCAGTCGATTTCCTTTACCGGCTCGACCCAAGTGGGCCGGGGCATTCAGCAGCACGCCGCCCAAGGGATCATCCGCACGCAACTGGAAATGGGCGGCAAAAATCCCGCAGTTATCTTGGCCGACGCCGACCTCGACATGGCCGCGGACGCCGTCGTCAAGGCAGCCTACGCCTGCGCCGGGCAGTGGTGTACTTCGACGAGTCGCGCAATCGCCGAGCGCGAGGTCGCCGCAGCCTTCACCGACAAAGTGCTAGAACGCGTCAAGCAAATCCGCGTGGGAAATGGCACAGAGGATGGGGTGGATATGGGCCCGGTGTGCGGTACAGACCAGCTCGAAACCATCGAGGGCTACATCGAGATCGGCAAAGCGGAAGGAGCTCACATCGCGCACGGCGGCGAGCGCCTGACCGACAACGGACTCGACAAAGGATGTTTTATTGCGCCGACGGTTTTTACCAATGTCCAGCCGCAGATGCGCATTGCTCAAGAGGAAATATTCGGCCCGGTATTGTGCCTAATGGTAGCAGAAAATTTCTCCGAAGCCCTAGAAATCGCCAATGGTGTGGAGTTTGGGCTGGCGTCGTCCATTTTCACGCGGGACATTGGGCGGGCTTTTCAGTTCTTAGACGAGACCGACGTGGGGCTGACGCACGTGAACATGATGACGGCCTACCGCGAGCCCCAGCTCTCATTCGGCGGGGTCAAGGCTTCCGGGCACGGGATCCCAGAATCGGGCGACACTGGGATCGAGTTTTTCACCGAGCACAAGGTCGCCTTTATCAATTACCACTAATCGGCTGGTAGGTCGGGAATACGCGGGGGAAGGCGCAGCCCGAGGTCTTTTGGCGGGTAGCCGCGTCGATGTAGCAGACGCTAAACGCGCGGCGCGGGCGATTGGTGTTATTCGTCTCCGAGCGGTGCAAGGTCCAGTTGTGCAAAAGCACCACCTCGCCTTTTTCCATTTCCAAATAGAGCCGCTTCTCATCCGGGGCGTGCTGCGCGCGCTCGTCCTCCGAGAGCTGATCGCCCGTCTCGGGGATCATGGTGTGGTGCGAGCTGGGGATGATCTGCAGGCAGCCGTTGGCAACGCACGTATCATCAAGCGCGGTCCACACCGTAACCTTGGGGGGAATGCTTAGTTGCCAGCCGCCAGCGCCGTCCTGGTGCCAGTTGATCATGACGCCCTGCTCGGCGGGCTTGTTGAAAAACATGGCGCGAAAAATCGAGACCTCCGCGCTGACGATTTTAGCGGTTAGGTCGCGGAAGAGCGGCTTTTGAATATAGTCCAAGAACAGCGGATCCTGCTCCAGATCCTGAATTTTGCGGTACTTGAGCGAGGACCCCTTAAACTCCTTGGTCTGCCGCGACAGCTCGGGGTTGCCGACCGAAGGACATAGCTGCATGAGCATGTTGTCGTAGCGCACTTCGCCGAGCATAATCTGGTCGATGCGCTGGCAGAGGCCGTCGATCTCCTCGTGGGAAGCCACGTGGCCGAGGCGCACGTAGCCCTGATCGTGAAACTGGTCGAGTTCGTCAGCACTTAGCTCGGAGGCGTGGAGAACGGTCATGGAAAGCTCCTTTGATCTTAAGCGAGGCGGGCGAGCGCCTCTTGCCGGCTGATGCGGCGGAAAGATTGTTCGAGCACGGGACCTTGACCCTGCCAGCCCTCCTCGCGTTCGCCATCGGGCACAGAGTCGCAGACGCTTTGGCACCAATCGACGAGTGGATCTGCCGGGCAGCGAATGACCAAGTCGGGGTCGGCGACCGCGCCGGTGGCCGAATACGCATAGCAGGTTTCGATGAGCCGCTCGGCTGCGGCTAGCTGCTGACGCTGGTACTCGCACGGAACTGGAGGGCCGTCGGGCACGAGTAAGATGTTGACGCCGCGGTCGGTAATCGCGTTGAGCCGCTCGACCGCATCCGTGCCGACCAGCACGTCTTTGTGCTCCGGCCAGATGTCGAACATTCCGTAGGCTGCCTTGGGCTCGTGCGATTGGAAGGTGAAGTTATCGGGGTACGCGAAAAAATCCTCGCCCGTGGCGCGATAGGTATTGTAAAAGGCGGTTGTGTGGGCCATGATCAAATTGATGGCCCCGATGCCCTCGAGGCGATTGGGCGCTAGCACCCCGAGCCTCTTGGTATTGGTAAAGCCGCGAAAGTAATCTGCCAGTGCGACTGGGTGGCCGCTGGCAATTATCTCAAAATCGCTGTCGCCGAGTGTTGAACTGTGCATGAGTACGTCCGCCTAAGCCCTTCACGGCAGATATTTCATAATCGTCGCCACCGCCACAACGGCACCGATAGTAATGTACAGGTTGCGGTTCAGTCCCTTGTGCAATTCGGTTTTGAGTTCGGCCACCGCGCCCTTGATTTCGCCTTCCAGCCGGGTGCTTTCGGCCTTGATTTCGCCTTCAATCCGGGCGATATCGGCCTTCGTGGCAAGATGCTCATAGACGCCTTCAAGCCGCGACAGACGCTCTTCCGGGGTCAGGGGCGGGTTGGTCATAACTGTTATCCTTATTGTAGCGAAAGTACTAGATAGTATAGGGGGGTGTCAATTTCCAAGCTACTTTGCACGGTTGCGAGGATGGGGCGGCTGCATGGGGCCGACTGCGAAACGCCCCAAAGAGACGCAACAAGCGGGCGGTCCTCATTTTGTAAAGGCAATATCCGTGCCAGCGTCGCTGGTCTGGTAGCGGGGCTTGTGGGCGGTTCCTACTGTGTCGGCAAGCACACACCGATGGGTTGTTTACGCGCCTGTCGTCGGAGTTGTATTCTACCGGCTCCAAGGTGGCGATTTCGTCGAAGTCAAGAAGCTGCTGCTCATTGCGGCAGCCCCTACTCCAGCAGAATGCCGCCGTCGAGGACGATGTTTTTACCCGTCATCGACGGAGTCCTGCACAGCATTTCAAAAACGTAAAGCAGATGCACCGGAGGCACTTCCTGATTCCACACCTTCATTAGATTTTTGACCCCATCAATGGCCTCGCTCGGCGTGTTGGAAATCATCTGGCCGCTGACAATAACCGGGCTGATGGAATTGACGCGAATCCCGAATTCCTTACCCGCCTGCACCGTATAATTGCGGCTGAGACCGAGCAGGGCCGCCTTGCTGCAAACATAAGGTGCCCCTACGTACAGCCCGCCCACCAGTGCGGCCAGCGACACGATATTAATGATTTGCCGGTCATCGCTGCCATGCTGCATCAAGCCGACCGCGCCCTGGCTCATAAAAGCCGCGCCTTTTGCATTTACATTGAGGACGCGATCCCAGTTGTCCTCGGTCATGTCGAGCAACTTTACCTCGCTGAGCAGCCCAGCGTTATTGATGAGCAGATCGAGGCCGTCGTACTGTTCGGCGATTTCAGCGTAGAAAGACTTGATCTGCGCGACATCGCTGAGGTCCACGCGATGGACGCTGTACTCGCCACCATAGGACGCAACCGCCTCCACAGTGTCGTCCTGCGGCACCACATCCACCAGAATGGGGACCCCGCCACGCGAGGCAATAAAGGTCGCAAAGATTTTGCCAATCGTCCCACTGGAGCCGGTGATAATGCAGCGCCGACCCTTGAGGTATTCTTCCATCGTTACGTACTGCTCAAACCCCGTACTACCATTCATAATCTGTCTCTCCTAGTGTTCATCTGATGTAAGTGAATCGACTTCTAGTCCGAGAGCAACAATATCCCAACCAGCGATCTGACTGCGATGCCCAACTAGCGGATTGATGCAGGGCATTAAAAGGCCCTTTCGCATACTAGTCAAGGAACGGCTCCGTTGTAAGTCGGCACCAACAGATGGCACCCTTCCTTGACTGGGCCGCCAAAAATCTCTTTATCCATAGCGCACATAGCACAAACCACGCACTAACTAAAAAGGAGCCAATCCATTGACCGAATCTACTCGCCAAAACATCCAACCGGACGACCTGAAGGCTTTTTGCACCGCCGCCATGGTCAAAGCCGGCCTCAGCCAAGAAGACGCCGCACTCAGCGCCCACGTCTTCGTCACCACCGACACTTGGGGCACCTTTACGCACGGCACCCGGCAGATCCGCGGCCTGATGCAAAATGCGCGGCGCGGCCGTTTGGTCGCAACCGCAAAAGAGAAAATCGTCGCTGATGGACCATCCTGGGCCATTATCGACGCCTGCGACGGCATGCCACCCGCCATCTCCTGCCGCGCCGTTGAGTTGGCCGTTGCCAAAGCCCGCCAAAGCGGCATGTGCTACATCGGCATTCGAGGCAGCAGCCACTACGGTGCCGCCGGCTTTTACGCCAACATGATCGCCGAAAACGACATGATCGGTCTGTCCATGTGCAATGTAGAACCCTGCATGACCGTGCCCGGCGGTAAGAGTAGAGTTCTGGGAACCAACCCGATCGCCTACGCCGCACCCACCGGCACCGACCGCACCGTCATGCTCGACATCGCCACCAGTGCGGTTGCGGCGACCAAAATATTCGCCGCCAAAAACGAAGGGCGCAGCATTCCCGACACCTGGCTGGTAGATGAAGAGGGCATCCCAACGACCGATCCCACCGAATTTCCGGAAAAAGGGGCGCAGTTGCCCATGGCCGGGCACAAAGGGTACGGATTGGCCGTGCTGGTAGAGTTGCTAACGGCCACCCTTAGCGGCGCGGCAATGATGAGCAGCGTCCAAAGTTGGGTGGCAGACACAGACGAGCCTTCAAACCAAGGTCACGCCTTTGTCGCCATTGACGTCGGCGCGATGATGCCGCTGGAGGAATTCCACGCCCGCATGGACGTCATGTGCAAAGAAATCAAGGGCGCTTCTCCAGCCAAAGGCGGGACTATCTTCCTGCCGGGCGAGATCGAGTGGAACAACCGGGAGCAAGCGCTAGCCGAGGGTATTGTCATGCCCGAGGACGTCCTGATCAGCCTGCGAGGACTGGCCGAAGACAGCGGTCTCGACCCCGCGGATTTCAATCTGGACTTGGGCTGAGCAGCCGCTTCATCCCTCCTCGAAGTACCGCGCCAGCACCCGCTCCGGCGGCCACAAGTCGAGTAGTTCGACAGCTTCCGCCAGCGATGTGCTGGCAAAGGACGCCTCCAACTCCTCCCGCGTGCGCCGTCGCGCCGGCCGCTCGTCTAGGTTGGCCACCTCGAACAGCACCCGCACGTTGATCGCCGCGCACTCGCTCAGGCCCTGGGGATAGACCTTGTCCGCGGTGTCGGCTTGGCTGTGGCCATAGAAGCGATCCTCGGGCCACACCGACTCCGTGCCCAGCCCCACGGTGGGCACGCCGTGGGTGAAGAACGGGAAGTGGTCGGAGCCCCAACTCGTCGTGCCGCAGGACGCGCCGAAGGGCTTTTCGAGCCCATCCACGCGCACGCGGCTCGCCACCGCCTCCAAAACCGGCAGCAGATCCTCGGCCCCGGCAATTCCCAGCCCTGAGGGCCGGCCGCCGACGTCGTTGTTGATCATCAGCCAAGTGTCGTCGAGTTCGCCGGCGTGGCGCTGCGTGTACGCCCAAGACCCGACCAGCCCCGACTCCTCGACCCCAAAGGCCACGAATCGCACCGTGCGCCGCAGATGCTCGCGGTGTACGGCGAGGGCGCGCGCTGCTTCGACCACGGCGACCACGCCCGCGGCGTTGTCAATAGCGCCGGGGCCTACGTGCCAAGTGTCGTAGTGGCCGCCGCAGACCAATATTTGCTGAGGATGCTCAGTCCCGGCCAACTCGCCGACCACGTTCCACGACTCCTTGGGCTCAATGCGGCTGTCGAGCACCAACCGCAGCCGCACTGGTCCACGCCGCTGCTGCAGACGCTTGAGGTATTCGGCGTCTTCGAGACTGATCGAGGCCACCGGCAAATCGCCGACCCGCTGGAAGCAACAGGTGCGGGCCGGCTGCAAGGCACCAGCGTAGTTGCGGTGCTCAAGCAGTGCCACCGCGCCGAAGCGCGCTGCCAAGGGCGTCTTCAACTGGCGGGCAAAGGGGTAGTAGGGAGCCACCGCAATGCGACCGCTCACTTCGTCAGCCCGCTGCTCCAACTCCTCGGCGTCGCAGCGTTCGAGAAACACAACCTCCCCTTCCACTCCCTGCTCCGGGGTCGAAGGCGACAGCCCTCCGCACCGACACGGGATCGAGCGCCCTGCCTCCGGGGCTACCACGGTCAACTCCTCGCGCTGCGGCCGCCAAGCGCGGTACTCAAACGGCTCCAAGTGGACGCGATCGAGTCCATAGCGCTGAAAGGTTTGCAGCAGGAAGTCCCGCGCCCGAACCTCCCCCTCGCTGCCAGCTACGCGCATACCGATGTCGTCGGCCAGCACGAGCAAGTTTTCCCAAGCCTCGGACCGCGCCTCGACCTCGGCGACAATCGCTTCTTCGATTTTGTTTCTCATTGCTACCTCAAGGCCACCGCGACAACACCGTCTTCTGCCGCGTGTAGAATAGAATCCCCTCGGTCCCCTGCACATGCAGATCGCCGAAGAACGACTGGTCCCAGCCGGAAAAAGAGAACAGGGCCATGGGTGCCGGCACGCCCACGTTCACGCCGATCATGCCGCACTCCACACCGCGCGTAAAGGTGCGCGCCGCACCGCCATCGCGGGTGAAAATAGTCGCCGCATTGCCGTACGGGATGCGGTTGATCCAATCGATCGCCTGGTCCAGCGTCTCGGGCCGCATCAGCCCCAAGACCGGGCCAAACAGCTCCTCCGCGAACAAGCCATGACCGGGATTCACGCCGTCGAGCAGAGTCGGCCCGACGTAGAAGCCGGTCTCCGGCACGCCTTCGCGCCCATCGCGCACCACAGCCAGATCTGCCGAAGTAGCATCGGCGATGCGGCCGACGAGGCGCTGCTGGGCAGCACCGTCGATGACCGGCCCCATGTCCACATCGTCGCGCAGCGTATCCCCCACCGTCATCGTATCCATAGCAGAGGCCAGTTGGTCGCGCAGACCGTCGTTAGCGTCGCCGATGCCCATCAGCAGAGAGCCGGCCATGCAGCGCTGGCCAGCACAGCCAAAGGCCGAGTGCATAACCGCGTTCAGCGCCGGATCTGCCGCGGCCGCCTCGCCAAACAGGCCGGACTCGACCGCATCGGGCATGACAAGAAGCACGTTTTTGGCTCCGCCCGCCGCCTGACAGCGCTTGCCCGTCTGCCCGGTCAGCTCGTACACCCGGCGCGCCACCGGCGACGAACCGACGAAGGAAATCGCCGCAACGCCGGGGTGCCGACAGAGAGCTTCGACCACATCCCGACCGCCGTGCACGACATTCAGCACCCCCGGCGGGAGCCCCGCCTCAATGAACAACTCTGCCAAATGGTTGGCCGTAAACGGCACCTTTTCGCTCGGCTTCAGCACGAAGCAATTGCCGCAGGCAATGGCCAACGGGTACATCCACATGGGCACCATGGCCGGGAAATTGAACGGCGTGATGCCAGCGCACACTCCCACTGGCTCGCGCGTGGCAGCACCGTCAATGCCAGCAGCCAGCTCCGGTAACACCTCGCCCTTAGCCATCTGGCCGATACCACAAGCCAGCTCGACAACCTCAATACCGCGGCGCACGTCGCCCCGCGCCTCCTCGCGAGTCTTGCCGTTCTCTCGGCAGAGGATCTCGGCCAGATTCTCAAACTGCTCCTCCAGCAGCTCGCGGTAGCGGAACAAAACCCGCGCCCGTTCCGGCGCTGGCGTCGCCGACCAGCCCGCAAAGGCCCGGCTCGCGGCCTCCACCGCTAGATCGACTTCGACGCGGTCGCACTGCGGCGTGCGTCCAATCACTTCCCCAGTGGCGGGACGGTACACCGGCGTGTGGGCCTCGACTTCCGGCGTTATCCAGTGCTCGCCGATAAGAATGGGAATGGCGTCTGTTGGGGTCATAGTTTGGTCCTCCCAGTCGCGTTTGGTCAACTTCGATGTCGGCGAGTTCAGGTGTAATCCCCTACGGTTTCTGAGCCCCGTTCGTCTCGACGAACACCGAAAACAGCGACTGCGAACAAGTTATGAACAGCCGGTTCTTTTTCGCGCCGCCGAAGCAGAGGTTGGCGCAGGGCGCTGGCAGGTGGATCTTGCCGATCAAGGTGCCGTCGGGAGCAAAACAATGCACGCCGTCATAACCCTCGCCTCCCCAACAGGCCCCCGACCACAGGTTGCCATCCACATCGGTGCGGACCCCGTCCGACGAGCCAAGCCCCATGTCTGCGAACACGCGCCCGTTTGCAAGGCGGTCGCCGTGGACATCGAAAACGCGGATGTGGGTGGGGTATTCGGGGCCGTCGGAGCGCCCGGTATCGACGATGTAGAGCAGCGACTCATCCGGGCTGAAGCACAGGCCATTGGGCCGCTGGAAATCTCCAGCCACCACCGTCGCTTCCCCCGTGTCTGGGTCGAGACGGTACACATTGGCGGCATTCTCGAATTCATCCCGATGCCCCTCGTAGTCCATTAGAATGCCGTAACCGGGGTCCGTAAACCAGATCGATCCATCGGACTTTACCACGATGTCGTTGGGGGCGTTCAACGGCTTGCCCTCGAACTGGTCCATCAACACAGTGATTGAACCGTCGTATTCCGTCCGCGTGACTCGGCGCGCGTCGTGTTCGCACGACAGCAATCGCCCTTGGAGATCGCGCGTGTTGCCGTTGGTGTTGTTCGATGGTTTGCGGAAGACCGAGACCTCCCCGGTCTCTTCTTCCCACTTGAGAATGCGGTTGTTGGGTATGTCGCTGAACAGTAGATAGCGGCCGTCGCCAAACCACGCGGGGCCTTCGAGCCAGCGCCCACCGGTCCAGAGCATTTCAAGGGCGGCATTGGCCAGCTTGTACTTGGCAAAGCGCTCGTCGAGCACCTCAATGCGGCTGTCTGGATACCTCACAAGTTCCATATCATCTTCCCGATTAAAATTAGCAGCTTCTAAACGCGGCGGAACTTCTGCACCCTATCGTGCAGGGTGGCTACTTCGCCGGTGTACAGCGAGCCTTCCTCATCTACCCAAATGCTGTGCGGAGAGTCGGCGAATTGCCCCGGAGCCGAGCCATCCTCGCCCCAGCGGGCCAGCAACTGCCCCTCTATGTCGAAGATGCTAACGCGCGACGGGGCCTCGACTATGTACACTGTATCGTCCGGGGTAATGAAGAGATCCATGGGCATTACCAAGTCGGTCCACTCGTCCAAGTAGCGGCCCTCGGAGTCAAAGCGCTGGATGCGGTTGTTTTCGCGATCAACGGCCCAGACGCGCTCGTCGCGGTCAACCCACAGGCTGTGGGGCAGGGCGAATTGACCCGGACCCGTGCCCGCAGATCCCCACGAATGGACCAACTCTCCCGCGTCCGAAATGCGGTGGATGCGGTATTGGCCGTACCCATCGGCCACGTACAAATCCCCAGAAGGGCCGCGCATGGCTTTCGTGGGCTGGTTAAAGGGCTGGTCGGGCGCGCCCGGCACGCCCGGCGTGCCCCACGTGTGGACCACTTCTCCCTGCGGATTAAAGCAGCGGATGGTGTGGCCGTCGGTGTCGGCCACGTACACCTGGTCCTCGCCGTCAACCCACAGGAGGTGGGGGTTTCCCAGCAGATCGGCCCCCCAAGTGTCGATATAGACTCCATCGCGATCATAGACCAGCAGGGCGGGCGGGTGACGGCGGCCCACAAAGACCCGTCCTTGGCTATCGGCGGCCACTCCGGGCACGACGCCGCCCATGGGGCGGCCTTGGGGGCCTAGGCCCCAGTGTTCGACTACTTCGTAATTATAGGTAGCACTCATGGCATTCCTCGCGGTTAGGGAGAACATATCAATGTATATTGGTAATACGGACGGCGGCCTGCAATAGGCAAGGAGCAGCTTTGACTGTATAATCCAAGCGCAAACAAAAACGCGGAGGAGGGAGCATGAAACTAACAGACGATCATTTCCAGACTTTTGTAGAACAGGGCTTTGTGGTCGTAGAGAATTTCTATCCAGAGGAACGCCGGGCCCAGATCGCCGCAGCCATCCGCCAGACTCTCCCCCCTTGGGAGGTGATCGCCGCCGATCCTCCCGCAAGGCGGCGCTTAACGGACGACTTTCCCTACGCCGATATGCTCTTCAATGAATTCATCCTCGATTGGGATCTCATCGAGTTCGTCCAGCGGGTGCTCGACACCGAGGACATCTTCTTCCGCTACGCCCACAACTGGGCGCGCTACCCCGACCCCGGAGCCGAGCAGCCGGGCCTGCACATCGACAATGGCAACAACTCGCTCCTGCCTCCCACATCCGACCGGCGCTACGGACAGATCAGCACTTGGTACTTTCCCGAGGCCGTGGACGAAAACCAAGCGCCGATGCAGATCGTGCCCAAGCCCTATGGCCAGGACCTGAGCAAGCGGATTTTGCTGACCGTATCGGCGGGCACGATCATGATCTTCAACACCCACCTCTGGCACTCGGCGACCGTGTTCAAGGGCAGCGAGGGGCAGCGCTATTCTGCCACCCGGATCTACGGCCGCGCCGACCACTACTGGGAGGGCGTGAGCAGCTTTACCAACCGAGGGATGCACGATCACTTCCGGGCCTTTATCGGCCGGCTTTCGGCGCGCGAACGAGCACTCTTCCGCTTTCCGCCACCCGGCCACGAATACTACACCCAAGAGACGCTGGCCCGCCTCGAAGAGCAGTACCCAGGCTGGAATGCGCGCGGGGAGTACGACCTATGAGGGCCGAATCACCATTATTTTTGTCGTAAAACGCTATCTATCAGAGAAAGGGAGTCATTTCATGCAATCCCGTTTGGCTTTTCTTCATACTTCACCAGTGCATGTCGATACTTTCAATCGGCTTATAGAGGAAGCTGCTTTAGAATTACCCATTAGACATATTGTAGAAGAGCAATTTCTGACAGAGGCCCGAGACAAAGGAATCACTCAAAAATTGGATGAACGCATTCGGGATTGTATCCTCTACGCGATCGCAGAAGGCGCAACAGTAGTACTCTGCACATGTTCTACAATTGGAGCAAGTGCGGAAAAAGTAAATAACCTAACAGATGGCGTTATTGTTCGGGTCGATAGACCTATGGCTGAGAAAGCAGTTGAAATAGGTTCCCGAATTATTGTTGCTGCCGCACTCGAAAGTACAATCGCTCCAACTAGTGACCTTATTCTTGAAACCGCGAAAGCGCGTCAAAAGAACGTTGAACTTATTGAGGTTTTTTGTAGTAATGCTTGGAGCAAATTTGAGGCGGGAAATCAAAAGGGATATTTTGGTGAAATAGCTCAGAATATAAAAGCCAAAGCGCCTGAAGGAGATGTCATTGTGTTGGCACAGGCATCTATGGCGGGAGCCGCAAATTTGTGCCCAGAAATTTCAGTTCCAATCCTCAGCAGTCCTAAAATAGGCTTAATGTATGCAGCCAATGTTTGGAAACGTCAAAAAGGTGGAGTTTAATCTGGTCAGAGCGGCCAGTTCGTCGTAGTCGTAGATCATTTGGGTACCCATCAACAGGACACCACAATCGGCTGATTGTGACGGCGAATTGCTGCGGCTGCCGCCGCTGGTATTTGCAGCGGTGAACTCGAAAGTCGAACTGAAAGCGCTACCGACCGCGCCGGACAGCGCTCGTGGAGCGGATAGTGGCCGACGGCCCCATCACTCCGCTACGTGGCTCAGGACGAGATCGCGCAAAGTCACCATGCCGAGTGGGTGGCGCTCGTAGTCAACGACCACGGCGCGGGAGAGCTCAAAGCGCACGAGCAAGCGCACCGCGTAGCGGGCGAGCATGGCCGACGGCAGGGTCAACACCGGTTTTGACATGATTTCGTACACGTTGACGCGCTCGGGTGCGCGGTTTTGGGCGATCACCTCGCGGGCGATGTCCGCGACCACGAGCAAGCCAAACTCGTCGTCGTCGTCGCGCCGGTCAACGGCAAGCGAACTGACCTCGTACTGCTTCATGAGTGCCATGGCCTCGGCCACGGTCGCAAGCCTGTCGATAGTGTAGAGTTTGGAGCCCATGACGTCTCCGACCCGGATGGTGCGTTTCTCGCTCATATTTCGTCTTCCACTTCTTCTAGAATGGTGGGAAGTTGGGTGGTGAGACCGACGGCGTCCTCAATCGGGATCTGAAAGGCAATACCAGCGCCGGGCTCTTGCTCAAAGCGCCCGGCATCGCGGATGCGCTCCAGAATGTCGCGCGCCCGCGTCTCAACCACCAAGAATAAGACGACATCGCGTTGGGCCGCCAAGTCGAGACCGAAAAAGGTCTTCTGCGGTTTCAGCCCTTCGCCGCGCACGCTAGTAATAATCGTCGCGCCGGTCGCCCCGCCAGCGCGCGCAGCATCAACCACAGTATCAGTCTTGTCGTTGCTGACTAAGGCGACGATCAGTTTCAGTTTCATAGGTCAAGTCTCCTCGGAGAGATTGGCGTCCCGCCGGCGACCCATCCAAGATACTACCATAGCATAGCCCAGAACGGACATGATGGGAAAGACGCTGGCGAACGCAATGAGGCCAAATCCGTCGATCAGCGGGCTGCGCCCGGGAACCGTGGCGGCGAGCCCCAAGCCCAGCGCGGCGACTACTGGCACCGTGACGGTCGATGTGGTGACGCCGCCGCTGTCGTAGGCAAGCGGCACAATGGTCCGGCTCGATCGAAAGGTCTGGGCGATCACCACTAAGTATGCGGCAATGATGTACCAGGGCAGGGGCGTGCCCGTGACAATGCGAAAGCAGCCCAGCGCCACCCCCGTGGCCACCCCGACCGCCACGGCGATTCTGAGGCCCCAAGCGTCGATCGCGCCGCCCGAGATCTCCTCGGCCTTGAGCGCGACCGCGATGAGCGAGGGCTCAGCTACTGTCGTCGCAAAGCCGATCGCCGCGGCAAAAACGTAAACCAGCAGGTAGTCGTACCAGTCGACGCCGTCGGCCAGACTCGCCTCCCCGATGGTCTCGGGCGCGGTGAGTTGGCGCGCCATGGTCTCGCCGATGGGGAAGAGCGCCTCCTCCAAGCCAATGAGGAAGAGCGTCAGTCCCAACAGGACGAGGACAAATCCGGCCGCGATCCCGCGCAGGTTCGGCAGGTTGCGGCGCAGCACGGCAACCTGGAACAGAACGAGGATGCCGACAATAGGCGCCACATCAAGCGCGGTGGAAAGCGCGGTGGCGGCAAAAGTGCGCAGGAACTCCATCTCAGTTCACCATGCCATAGGCCAGTACGAAGATCATGGGCGTCAGGCTGGCAAACGCGATGAGCCCGAAGCCATCGACCATTGGGTTGCGCCCCCGGATTGACGTGGCGAGCCCAACGCCCAACGCGGTGACGAGCGGCACCGTGATCGTGCTGGTGGTGACGCCGCCAGAATCGTAGGCCACGCCAATGATCTCTGCGGGCGCAAACGCGGTCATTATAGTCACTAGCACGTAGCCCCCGATGATCAGTCGGTGGATCGGCCAGCCCTTGAGGATGCGCAGCACGCCGAGCACAATCGCTATGCCGACCGAGACCGCCACCACCATGCGCAACTCAAAGGCGTACGCAGCGCGCACTTCATCGTCGTCGGCAATGGCCCCGGCTTCCGCGGCCACCTCGGCCGCCTCCGCAGCAACGGCGATCAGAGCCGGTTCCGCAACCGTGGTGCCAAACCCCAAGCAAAAGGCAAAGGCCAACAGCGCGGTCGCGCTCCCCTTGCGCGCAAAAGCCTGTGCAATGGCCTCGCCGAGGGGAAAGAGACCGCTTTCGAGTCCTTGGATGAAGAGCGTCAGGCCGGCGACCACGCAGACCAAACCAACGGCGACGCGCCCTAAGTTTGGAAAGGGCTGCTGCAACACCACGAGTTGAAAGAACGCGATGACGATGATGATGGGAGCCAAATCGCGCAGCGCATCGACGATCCGCCGCAATATCGCAAGGCACACATTCCAAAGTCTCATGTAGCTATTCCTCCGCCTTCTTTGGATCCCGCACGAACGCGACCGACACGCCCAAGGCGACGACAGTCAGGCCAAATACACAAAGAAACGGGATCGCCGGGCTCCAAGCATAGAGCACTCCGCCAAAAAGAGCCGCTACCATCAGCGGCAAAGTAGTCAAGAACCCAGTCCCAGGGCCGCCCGTCCCGCCGGAGGAACTGCCGACCGACACGGATCCGCGGCCGATAGCGGCCATCACGCGGCCGCGAATGGCGCTGGGCACGATGTCGGCCAGTAGAGCACCCATCGCCGGGCTGAAAAAGGCAGCGGCCACGCCGATGGCGCATCGAATCGCCAGCACGAATCCAAAGGAGCCAGCCAGCAGATACAGCGGCGTCGCTGCGGTGACCAGCAGCGCGGCGACGATAAACCGCGTGCGTCCAAAGCGGTCCGTGAGAAATCCCGCCGGAATCGTCGTCAGGTTCCGCAGACCGAACTCCACTAGCAGAATCAGCCCCCACTGCGAAGCCGTCAGCCCGATGTGGGTCTTGGCGTACACCACCCAGAAGGGGCTGGCCAAGCCATTGGCGATAAAACACAGGATGATCACCACCGACACGGCCCGCAGCGAACGCGGGAACCCGCGCAGCAGTGCCGGGATGCCGGTATAGGAACGGCGCAGCGTCTGTCCGAGGTTGGCGGCGCTGATCGCTTCTGCTGGCGGCTTGCGGGTCTCGCGGATGAAGATCAAGTTGATCGTCGCACCTGCGGCGTAGGCCGCGCCCATCACCCAATAGAGGATCCGCATTCCCTCCTCGACGCCCCAAGCGTCGATCGCCACGCCAGCCACAAACGGCGCAAACAACGCCAAGCCCCCGGTCAGGGCGGTCATCGTCGCCATTCCGCGGCCCCGATTCCCGGCAGGCAGGGAGTCGGCGACAAGCGCCGATGAGGCCGGGAAGTGGAACACGGCAAATCCCCGAATCAACATCGCCGCAGCCACCCACTCCCAACTCGGTGCCACGGCATTTATCAGCACGGCAACCGCGGAGAAATAGCCAGCCGCGGCGATCAGCCAAGCCCGGTTCATGTGGTCGGCGAGATAGCCGGCGATTGGAAACGCGAGCAGCCCGCCGAGCGGCCCCAAGGCATAGACGATCCCGATCTGTTCTGACTCGCCACCGAGGGCCAAGACGTAGAGGGGAACGTACGGAAACACCATGGCCCGCGAAAACATGCCCAAGCTCCCCGACGCGGTAAGCACGAGGATGTTGCCACGGAGGAACCCAAAAGGCCCGGCCAGCGACCGCACTATCACCTCAGTCCGACGAAGAAACCTGCATAAGGGGAGATCAAAGGAAGCAATTAATACTCCCCGATTATGGCGTAGTTGGCCTCGCCCTCGACAATGCGCAAGAGGCGGTTGACAGGCACTCCTTCCCAAACCTGGCCTTTGCTGCTGGGCCAGCGAACCTCTAACCGCTCCACTTGGTCGGCCTGACCCAACCCTAGGTGCAAAGCCAGAGCGTTGCTCGAACCAAAACCGTAGCCGCTAGCCACTTGGCCATGGACTTGTCGGGCACCGCAATAAGCTACGGCCCGCGCCCCAATGGCGTCGCGATTACTAGCTGTACCCACCAGTTGCAGCCCCAGATAATTGCCGACGGGTCCGTCGTTGCGATAGAGACTGTTGGGCCAAACGTCGGCGTCGTAGTGGCCGCCCAAGCCGGCGTACAAATCCAGATCGCCATCGGCGTCAAAATCGGCAAAGGTGGCACCGTGTCCCTTGCCCAAGTTGCCGACTCCAGCGGCGGATGTTACTTCGACAAAACGACCGTCACCCTGATTGAGAAAGAGGGCATTAGGTTCGAGCCGGTACATCTCGGGGCCACCATTGGCCAAGTAGATGTCTGGAAAACCATTGTTGTCGACATCGCCTAGGCCAATGCCCATCGAGCCGAACGAGCGGCCCAAACCCGCCGGGACTGCAATATCCGCGAACGTCCCGTCGCCGTTATTGAGGTATAAAAAAGGTCGGTTGGGTTCAATTGCGCGGCCTTCTACCCAGCTATTGAGCACATCCTCGAAAGCGCTCATAGTCGAGGCGAAAAGGTCGAGTTGGCCGTCGTTATTAAAGTCAAAGAAAAAGGTTACGTAGCCTCCCTCTAGAGGGAAGATCACCCCAGCTTGATCTGCTCTGTCCACAAAAGTGCCATCGGTCCCATTGTGGTAGAGCCGATTGGGCGTGCCAATATTTACGACGTAGAGATCTAAATACCCATCTCCATCGTAATCGCCAAAGGCCGTGCCGATAGTCTTGCTCGAATCCGCTGTTCCCGATGCTTGGCCAATATCCGCAAACGTCCCATCTCGCTGGTTGTACCACAAATTATTGCGTCCACCATCGCCAATGACCCCATTGGCTACATAGAGGTCTAAATACCCGTCGAGATCTACGTCGCCCCAAGCGGCAGTAAAACTGGCTTGGGCCTCTTCTAGACCCGCTCTTTGCGCCACATCTACAAAGCGATCGCCCTCGTTGCGATAGAGGGAATTGGCTGCTGCGCCTTCCCAAGCGTCTCGGGTCACAAAAAGATCGGCGTCCCCATCGTTATCAAAATCAGCAGCCGTCCCCCCCCAACCACCTCGAGAATCGTCCAAGCCCCAAAGCAGGGTTACATCCTCAAACTGGCCCTGCCCTTCATTGCGGTAGAGGGCGTGGGTACTCTGGATGCCAACACTAAAAAGATCCAGATCACCATCGCCATCAAAGTCGAGCCAAGCACTACCCCGGCCTCGGTCGCGTTTATCAACGCCGGTCTGGGCCCCAATATCGACGAAGACCACGGCTGGGTTGGCCAACATCTGGACAAAGGGATTGAAGCGGTAGCGCTCGGGCAAATCCACCGGATAACCGCCCTGCCGCTCCCAAGCTAGCCTGAGCAGCCATAGACTTTTGAGGCGTTCGGTATAGTGGTCCAGATTTTGGTCTACCGCCTGTCGCAGCAACGGGATAACGTCCTTATGGCCGCCCCAAAACGCGGCCGTGCCTGCCAACAACCCAACATAACCATCATCGGAGTAAACTTCGAGCAAAGAGCTAGCTACTTCGACAGCCTCATTAAATTCGCCTAGTCGTAGTTGCGCTTCGAGCAACATCAAACCGGCGTTTTTATGGGTAGGCACTTGGCGCAGGATCTGGCGGCTCAGATCGCGGGCTTCGCCCAAATCCATAGTAGAGGCCGCTTTCAACGCTAATTCGGCTAATAGCAACTGGGCATCCAAGGACTGGGGGTGCTCGCGCAAAACCTGGGTAGCTATGGCTTGGGCTTCCAGAGCTTGGCCCTCAAAGGCCATCAGCCGCGCCTGGAGGATCCGCGCCTCGGGCCGCCCACGCAAGTCGGGCGGAAGCTGTAGAAGGGTCAGACGGATGGGATCGGCTTGGCTCAGATCGCGACTTGCACTTGGGCTACACAGCTCCCACAGGATGTTCTGAGCCCGACTCTTGCGCCCCTGCTTGAGGCTGATTTCGCTCAAGCGAACTATCGCCACGGTGCTGTCGGGTGCCAGTTGCAATACTTTCTGGAAGCGCTCGCCGGCTTGATCTAGGCGGTCGGTATAGAAGTAGCGCAGCCCTTCCTCGTAGAGTTGGTCGCTCGCCGGCTTGGATATTTTGGCCTCGGAACAGCTTAAAAATGCAGAAAAAAAAGCGAAGATGCCGATGCGATTAACAAACCGATTTGACATTGCGGCGTTTATCTTTGTCAGAAAGATGCTTCCAACCAAGCCAGTTTAGTCCCGGCTTGGGGATAGTCGGGATTCAGTTCCAGTACCTTCTTGAGTAACGTTTTGGCCTCCTCGTAATTTTTGAGCTGAATTTGGGTTAGGGCCAGAGCGTAATGGGCCTCAACATAAATGGGAAGATGTGTCGGGGCCCACTCCAAGGTCCGGCGCAGCGCGGCATCGGCTTGCTGGTAGTTTTTGCTCAATAACAAAGATCGGCCTAGACCAAAGGCGGCACGCACCGAAGTAGAGTCGAGAGCAATAGCCTCTGCAAAAGATTTCTGGGCCGCGGCAAAATCCCGCTCGAGGAGATGAGTTTCCCCCAATAGCGAATGGGCTTCGACATGTCCAGGCTCTACGCCGAGGATCCGTTCCAAGAGGAGGCGAGCACTTTGTGGGTCATTTGCTTGTAAATGCACAATACACAAGCTGAGGTACGCGTCAACAAAAGAAGAATCGGTCTCTATAGCTTGAGAGAAAGAAGTAATTGCCTGCTCTCGTTTGCCTTTGAGCAGGTAGATTTGCCCCTGATCATAGTGGCGCTTGGCCGTGCTCAGGCGCTGGTAACTTTGCAGTGCTTTGGCTGCTTCGTCGGCTCTTTCCATCCGGTTGAGGATTTGGTGATGCAAATAATGGGCTTGGGCGTGGCGCGGTTCTTGGGCGATGGCTTGTTCTAGGGCAGACATAGCTTCTCGATGTCTCCCCGCTTGGGTTTGCAAGGTGGCCAAGGCAACGAGAGCGGCTACGTGCTGGGGTGCCAGCACCAATAGTTTTTTGTATCCAGCCTCGGCTTCGGCGGGTCTCCCGCTGCGCCCGAGCAATTCGCTGCGGTGGTAGAGGGCATCTACAAAATCAGGCTCCAAATCTAGGGCTGCTTCAAAAGCGGCAATGGCCCCGGCGAAATCTGCCGTAGCTCTCAGAGATTTGCCGAGCTGATGGCGATAGAGCGCTTTTTCTGGTTCCAACTCAATGGCGCGCTGATACTGGAGTATAGCTTCGGGGTAGCGGTGTTCGGCGCTAAGGGCATCCCCTAAGACAAAGCGAAAAGAACCATTGAGCGAATCGAGTTCTACAGCCCGTTGAAGGGGAGGGATAGCTAGCCCGTACTCGCCTAGGCGAACGTGGGCTAGCCCTGTGTTGAAGTGGACTGATGGGAGTTCGGGCACTCGTTTTGCGGCTTGGTGCAGAACGGTCAGCGCTTTGCGCGGCTGACTCTGTTTTAAAAAGAAAGCTCCTTGGTTGACCAATCGTGCGCCTTCTGGATCCTGCGCTATAGGGCGAGTCTCTTCGGGAGGGGGGGTATCAGTGCTGCAAGCATACAGAAGCAGGACAACCCAAAAGACGCTGCAGCAGCGGTGAATAGACATCGCGGACTCAATCCAGTTGTCGCGGTCCCTTTTTTCTTTTTACCATACATAGGGCTACGGCAATATAATCCCCTGTCTGGAAAGCAGCAACGACCTACTATGGCTACAGGCGCTCGTACTGTGCAGCTTCTGATTGCGCTCATCTGCTTTTTTTTCTCCGGCTTTGCGGGCCTAGTGTACGAGGTCGTCTGGATCCGCCAAGCTTCATTGCTGTTTGGCTCTACTACCTTTGCCCTCAGCACAGTCCTAGCGGTTTTCTTCCTAGGCCTAGCCTGCGGTTCGTATCTCTTCGGCCGCTACGGTCAGCGGACCGGCCATCCTCTGCTCGTTTTTGCTCTAGTTGAAATCGGCCTGGGGCTTTCGGCACTAGCCAGTCCATATGCCTTTGAATTGGCAGACATCTTCTACGGCACAGTTTATCAGTCCCTAGCCGGGCACGCCATTTTGCACTTCCTGACTCGGATTGTTCTAGTGGGATTCGTGATTTTGCCGCCGACTGTTCTCATGGGTGCCACCCTCCCCCTCTTCTGCCGTCAGTTTGTGCGCAGTGATGCTAAAATTGTCCGTTCCGTCGGCTTGCTCTACGGCATCAACACCTTGGGCGCAGCCTTGGGTTGTGTCTGCGCCGGATTTGTCCTTTTGCCTGAGCTAGGCTTTCTGGACACAGTGCGACTTGGCGCCGTTCTGAACATACTCGTAGGCATCGTCGCAGGATCTCTGCCAATCGCCAGAAGCGGACTGGCTCGACCTCGGCTTCTAAGGCCTGAAGAGAGAGGTCACTGGGGTGTATTTGCGCTGTTTTTTGCCGTTGGCTTTGTAGCGTTGGGAAGCGAGGTGCTGTGGACGCGCTATCTGGGACTTTTAATCGCCAATACAGTATATACTTATACGCTGACCTTGGCCGTAGTGCTAGTGGGTTTAGTGTTGGGAAGCGTGCTCGCATCCCTGTTCTTTGACAGGACAGGACATAGAGCACGGTATTTCGGCGCTCTCCAGGTGCTTTTGGGGTTAGTGGTACTCCTCCTAATGATGCTCCCATCGGACATCTGGCGACGTCTAGGGGAGGAGTGGTGGATTTATGCCGTTTTACTGCTGCCTCCTGGTGTTTTAGGAGGTGCCTCTTTTCCGCTGGCGGTGAGAATGGTGGTCGAGGACGCATCCGCAGCGAGTGGTGGCACGGGAAAAATCGCCGCAGTCAACACATTGGGGGGCATCGCGGGGGCGTTGGCGATCGGTTTTGTGGGCCTGCCATTCTTCGGTCTGGAGAGCAGTCTTCTCTTCGTCACGGGCACGAGCTTGGCTGTCGGGTTCGCGGCGTGGATCTGGCTCGACCGCACATCTACCCTAGCTGTTAAAGCGGCATTCATAGGACTCTTCTCGTGCGTGTGGCTCGGAATTTTCTGCCTGCTGCCCACCCGTATTCCCGCCGACTTTCTGGGCGAGCGGGAAGAGCTTATCGACTTCCGCGAGGGCTACGGCTCCAACTTGGCGGTCATCCGCCAAGATCGTGGACTTCAACTCGAGATCAACCGCTGGTGGCAGGGCAGGGACCGCAAGACACATCAAGTAATGGCGGCTCATGTCCCCATGTTGTTGCATCCCGAGCCCAAGCGAGTCCTCTTGGTGGGCGTCGGCACCGGTCAGACTGCGGCTCGCTTTCTGCTCTACCCGATTGACCGCCTAGAGTGCGTCGATATCGAACCCACCATCTTCGGTTTTATCCGCCCCCATTTCGACTCCCGTTGGATGGAAGATCCCAGAGTCAAACTGATCGGTGCCGACGGCCGCAACTATCTGCGCCACACCCCCTCGACTTACGATGTGATTTCCCTCGAATTGGGCCAGCTTTCCCGTCCCGGTGTGGCATCCTTCTACACGGCCGACTTCTATCGCCAAGTGAAAAAACGGCTGCGTTCTGGCGGTTTTCTGGTCCAATTTGTCCCCTTATCCCTTTTGCCCACCGACCATTTCCGCAGCACTGTGCAGAGCTTTCTCGAGGCTTTCCCCCACAGCCTGTTGTGGTACAATACTTCAGAATTGCTGCTCATCGGCAGTGGACGGGATTTCGCCATTGATCGGGCCATTCTTGAAGGACGTCTATCCAACGAAAAAATTCGCCGGGATCTAGAGTACAGCCACTGGGGAGGCCCCCTCTACTGGCTCAACCGACCACAGGTCTTTTTGGGCAGTTATCTGATGGGATCTGGCGGTTTAGCCGAACTGGCGAATGAAGCCCCGAGCTACAGAGACGATCGGCCCGTTCTCGACTATGCGGTCGCTCGCGCCTTTGTACATCGGACAAACGCACTCCCGACACTCGATCTTTTGCACAAGCATTTAGACCCCCTCGCCACCTTGATGCCTATTGGGTCCGATGAAGAGAGGACCATTGAGGAAATACGGACCAAAAACCTGCGGGAAATTGCCGCTAGCGCCGCCCTCCGGCAAGCCAAAGTCCTAATCGCCGTCCGAAACTATCAGGGAGCTTCGAAGCTATTGGCAGGTGCCCTGCAGCAACTCCCCGAGCACCTAGTGGTTAGGCGCACACTAGCGGATGTACTGATGCGCTTGGGTCACTTTGCAGAAGCGAGGGCTCATTACACCCAAGTCGTAGAAATCGCCCCGCAAGATGTACAGGCCCTAGATGGCTTGGCTCTGGCATTCCACCAGTTGGGGCACCTCGACGAAGCGATCCACCACTACAAGGCTGCACTGCGGCTACAGCCTGACCGGGCGGAAACCTGTAGCAATCTCGGAGGAGCACTAGCCCGGCGAGGAAAGCTAAAAGAAGCCCAGTTCTATCTCGAAAAAGCACTCCAACTCAAAGCTGACTTCGCCGATGCCAAACGCAACCTCGCCCAAGTGCAAGCGGCCTTACAGCGAAGGGAGAAATCGCGCACTTCGCCGTGAATCTGGAGTTTGTTGAGCCTGCTTTTTACCGCACGAGTGTCATCTTGCGGCTCTCTGCTCTATTCCCGCCGCGCAAACGGTAAAAGTAAATGCCGGAGGGTACTAGCTGCCCTCCGGCGTCCCGCCCGTCCCAATTCGCCTCATAACGACCGGTCTGCAATCGCCCAACCACCAGATTGACCACAGGCCGTCCCAAGACATCGAAAATCTGCAAATGCACTTCTGTTTCACCAGACAGGCTAAAAGGGATAACCGTACCGCTGTTAAAGGGATTGGGGTAATTCCTCTCCAACTCAAAATTCCACGGTTGCCCCCCCGACATTTCCTCCCCTGCGGTTGCCTCTAGCTGCTCCAGTCCTTTATCTCCAGCTAAAAGCGCTGAGCCTAAGTTACCTAGCGCCAGCTCGATGTGCTGGCGGATAACCTGTTCGTCGAACCGCCGGGCAACAGCGCCCACCGAACGGTAGCGCAAAATCCCCTCGTGGTCGATCACCGCATAGTTGTGCTGGGTAAAACCGTAGAGGGCCCCGACTGTACTGGCCTGGAGAAGAAGAGGATAGGTCGTCCCTGTTCTCTGGCGAAAACTCAAGTCCACCTGTCGGCTGATGCCATCCGCTACATCCATGCCAATCAAGGCGAATTCCTCCCCTTTAAAATCCTGCCAAATCCGCTCTATTTTCGCGGCCTCCGCGAGACAGTGACTTCAGATAAAGCCAAAAAAGTTGATGAGGACTACCTTGCCGCGGAAGTCGTTCAGAGACACGTAGTCGCCCTCTAGCTGCTGCAAAGTGAAATCCGGCGCTAGATCGCCCACCTCGGGCACTTGCCCCATCGTCCCTTGGACGCTTAACAGCAGAGCGATCAGTGGTCCCCAAAAAATACCGCTGTTCGCCCTCACACAACAGTTCATCACCTTGACCATTTTGGTATATTTTATCTGTTTTATTGAACCCGTAATTTACGTTGATTCCCGTGGACAGAAGAAGATTCCATGAAACACCTCCTACTAGCCTGCTTGGTTTTTTCGACTAGCTGCAGCCCTCCCGACGAATCGCTCGTGGCGGAAGTTGGCCCGCACCAGATCAGCGCACGCCTGTTGCACCTCTATGTGGAAGAACTGCCCGACGGGCTACGCACCCAAAAGACAGGCGATGAGGCCCGCCAGTACTACCTCCAAGCCCTGATAGACCGCCGACTTTTGCTGCTAGAGGGCCGCTCCCGAGGACTCGATACAACCGGCGATTTTCAAAATTCAGTCCAAGATGCCGTCAATGCTCGGGTTAGATCCATATATAAATCACAGGAAATAGCTTCTAAAGTCAAAATATCAAATGAGGCAGTACGTCGTCATTTCGAACAGGAAGGCTACGGCCGAGAGCGTCTGCTCAACGCCATCAAAGTGGGGAGTCGGACTGCCATCGACACCGTTCTGCAGGAACTGAGGGCGGGCCGTCCCTTTGCGGAGGTCGCCCAGGCTCGCTCGCTGGACGAGCGCTCGGCCGAACGGGGTGGCGAGTTGGGCTTTATCGGCCGGGACCAGCTCGAGTCGCTTCACATCCCACCGGTGGTTTTCAAGACTCTGCCGCAAGATCAACTCTCAGAGCCCCTGCCCGCCGGTTCGGCCTGGCATATTGTGCGCTTTAGTGAAGACCGCTCGGCCTCTTATGAGAAATACCAAGCGAGGATCGCCAGCCTACTCTACCAAAAGCGCCTCGCCCAAGTAGAGGCCGAACACTTGGAGCAACTGCGCGATTCCTTCAAAGTGCGCCTCAACCTGTCTGCCCTGCGCGAGCTGGTCAACGCCTATCAGGCAAAGCAACCCACGCTCATAGAAGGGAATTCGACGGCTTTATACACCTATAAGGACGGCGAAATAACCCTGGGGCAAGTCCAGGAATTTTTGCGTCAGAGGAATATCAGTTTTGGCCTTGCCGACAGCGCTCAAGCTGTGGTCACCCTGAACCGGTATTTTTTGGAGGCCCATCTGATCCAGGAAGCAGCCCGCAAAGACGGTTTTTACCAAACGCCCGAGATGCAGAAGTTCGTCGAGCGCACCGCGAATACCAAACTTCTTGAAATCGTCAGAAAGAGCGTCATAGCCGACCTAATTGACCTCTCCGAAGAAGACGTGCGCCACTATTACGACACCCATTTGGAGACCTTCCGCCACAGCGAGGCCATATGGATTGAGGAAGTGCTGCTCCCTACTCAGGCCGACGCCCTGCAGGTCAAAGCCCAAATAGAAGCAGGTGCATTCTTTGATCAATTTGTCGATAAGAGCGTGAGGGCCGACGCAGAAAAATACAACGGGCGCTATCATTTCCACATGCTGGGAAGAGCCCGCTATCCCGTGCTTGTACCCGCTGTTTTCCAAGCCCAACAGGGCCAACTTGAAGGTCCTTTGCAAGTAGAGGGAGGCTACTCTGTATTCCGCGTCCTAGAACGGGAAGAAAGCAACATCGAACCTTTTGAAACTGCTCAGCGGCGAGCTCGGGCGCTAGTTCGTCTAGAGCGGGAGACCCAAGCGCTAAACGCCTTTCTGGTGCAACTGAGGGAGAAATATGCCGACCAGGTCAAAATCTACCCCGACCGCCTCAAGGAAGCAGTGCCCGATTCCCTATTACTGACCCAAAACTAAATCCAGCGCTATTCTGTGGATTGTGCTGCACCGACTCGCGTCGGCGTGTAACCGTTTTAAGTGGGCGGCTCGCGCTGTGAGCACCTAGTCTTGATAACCGCCATAAACGATTCTAAAAAACTTGTTATAGTATAGGTTTCTTAAATATAATATCGTATATTCTCGGCTCTGACAGCATATCCATGCTGCAGGTCTTGCGCAGTTGATGCGGTCACATGCGCACAGGAGGCCCCTATGAGACGCCCGAGTTACTCCTCTCACTGCCCTGCCTTGATTCTCATCTTCTTGCTCGGCCTGATCCTCGTGCCACCCCAGCCCACCGAAGCTCAGAAGCGGGGCTATCGGATCGCCGGCAACCAAATCGTTGTCAACTCCCCAGCCCACTGGGAGCGTTGGAGTATGCCCACCCATGCCGTAAACATACTCCCCTCCGGCGGCGTTCACCCCCACTTCTCCCGCTCCCGATTCAATGTCCTAGACGACTTGGAGACCTATACGCGTCGCTTACCAGAACTTAGGCGCAAGAAAGGTCAGACCGCCGTCTTAAATATCGACAGCACCGAAACGCTGGATATCTTCGGCAACGTCATACTTGATCGCAAGAAAAACCCCCTCTACACCCATCTATCTCGCATGGGTATCAGCCGCGTTGGATCCAATCCCAGGGCCGCGGCCAATATTCTGGATGGCGACCCCAATACCTTCTGGGAACCCGATTTCAACGACCCCATAGAGGACTGGTGGGTCGAGGTGGACCTCGGCCGGAGCCTGCCCGTCGACGAGTTGGTCTTAAACTTTGTCGATGAGTCGTTGGGCGATCCCTTCCGCCAGTTCAGAATATTGAGTGCTCCTTTCCAAAAAATTATTAACCAAGAGGTGAACGAAATTCCCTTTCGCCGCGAAGGCGGCACCAAAGGCTCCAACGAGGACCAGCGGGTGTTCTCTTTCCACCTGGACCAATTCCAGGCCGACCCCAATTGGATTGGGGAAACCGTCCAGGTAATCCGCATTGTGGTAACCGATTCCAAATTTGGCCGGGGCAAATTGATCTCAGAAGAGGAATGGTCTGCTCTGGACCGGGCGGATCGGGGGGATGTTGTCCACTTTATTAAAAACCAGCAGGGGTTCGAAGAACCGGTTGAAAAATCTGTCTACGACGACCTGTCGCCCGAACGCCAAGGCAGAATAGAGCACTACATCCGCGAGCGGCCTCGGCTGGCCGACATCCAAGTCTGGGGATTTGGGGACAATCTTGGCCCGGGGCTCGTAGAAGGGGGCGGCTCGGCTGCCTTCCATGGGGCCAACGATTCCTTTTCTCCGGCCCCGGCGTTTGACGGAGATGGAGGCTCCAATTTTATCCACCTAGTCTGGTCTCCGACGGTGGACCGAGGAGTTCTGTTCGTGGATATGGGGGCTACTTTCTGGTTGGACACCTTCCGCATGTCCTCCTCCCTGCCTCGACTTTTGATCGATGGCTATATTCTGCGCGGCTCGGACGGGTCGCGCGATTCTAGCGGTCGGATCAAATGGCGACGCATAAGTGATCCGGCCCGAGAACATAACATGACAGATCGGTTCGAGCACATGATGGACGTGTACCAGCCCCCCCCCAAAGTACGATTTCTAGAAGTAATCATCGTCTCCGATGACCCCCGCCGCCGGGGCGGTTATACCGCGGGTCCGAATGTTTCCGAATACCAACTCTTCTCAAATGGCTATCCGGCTGCAGTAGAATTGGTCTCGGATCTGATAGAACTGCCGGGGACGCGAAATTTTGGCGGTATCACTTGGGAAAGTGAGACTCCGCCAGGGACCACGCTGGAGGTGCGCACCCGCACGGGCGATATGTTGGCCAAGGAAACCCGCTATTTCGACAAAGGTGGTACGGAAATTACCGCCGACGCCTGGAAGAATCTCATCGGCAGTTTTAAAGGCCCAGCGGATACTACCTTTATCCCGACGAGAGGTTGGAGCCCCTGGAGCCGGGCCTACCAGAACCCGGGGGACCCGGTAACCTCTCCTGGGCTGCGGAAATTCATGCAGATCCAAGTCAAATTGCTCACGACCGATCGCAATGTCGCCGCCTCCATCCAATCCATCGGCGTTGAGCTGGCTACCCCGGTGGCCGAACTCATTTATGCCGAAGTGTGGCCCATTGATGTTCTCACTCCGGGCATCGTCGATACCTTTGAAGTATTTATCCAACCCAATTTTATCGAAAGCCCTTCTAGAGCGCGCAGTACTGGGTTCGATGAAATCCTGCTGACTAAGCCCGCTTCCCAAAGCATGAAACTCCTCGAGGTGGGCCTAGACACCGATCCCCAGACCGAGGGGGAAGACCAAGTTTTCCTTCCTACTGAAGATGGAAGTTTCGTCACTGGAAACGGCGAGTTGCTCCAGTTCTTGGGTCCCCTCACGGGTTCCGATTCCATCTGGGTGCAACTACCCACTCCACTCCATAGCCTCGCCGATTTGCCCAAAATCTATAACAAGATCACCACAGAAGGGGATCAAGTACCAGTAACGGGAGACGGCTTGCTGCTCTCGGGGGATTCTTACGGTTTGCTCGATGACGAGGAAAAGGGAGATATCCTCTACTTCGACACAGAGGGCAACCCCATAGATCAGGCCGCCTACCTAGCGCTCGCAGAGGAAGAGCGAGGCGACATGCGCTACCTTAGACTGCTGAACGGGGATGGGGCTCAGTTTCCCTTCGACGAGGTGGGCGATTCGCTCGATGTTGCTGCCTACAACCGCCTCTCCAGCAGGGAAAAAGGCAATATAGTTGGCCACGGCCCGTTGGTGCGGCTGCGCTATAGGGCACCGGTCTTTCTCAATGGCACTACGCTGCGCCTAGCGGTACGCAATACCAGCAGCGGCAGTGATGCACCATGGCAGAGCGTCGTTGCCGGCGATGCGACTCCTTTGGTAGGGAGCAATTCCCTTTCTATCAATGTGCCGTTGGAGAGCAAGCCCATCGATAAATTTAGCCTAGACCCCAATCCCTTCACCCCCAATGGGGATGGCATCAACGACGAGATTGTGATTCGCTTCTCCATCTTCAAAATAACTACCAGCCGCCAAGTAAAGGTAAAAATTTTCACTCTCGATGGCCGCTCTGTATGGGAGACGACGCAGATGCTCGACAGCGGCCACGTTTCAATTCGCTGGTCCGGCGAAGACCGCAACGGCCAAAAAGTGGCACCCGGACTCTACCTCTGCCAGCTAGAACTGGATGTAGACAACCAAGCAGACGGGTCCACCCAAACTCGTCTGCTTTCCGTCGCCTACTAGTGGAGCAGGCTCAAGCTCATAATCCGTTACCAATGGTATTGGAAAGAGCTTGACAAGCTGTCCAACTTAGTATATCTCTACGCGCAAATAACTTAAGTATAGGATCAGAGTACGATCCCACTGAAGTTAAGACAACACAAAGGAGGCAGTTGGTGATTACACGAAGATCAGCTTTTTGCCTCGTTTGGGGCGTAATCTATCTGAGTTTGAGCCCATTTCCCGCCCTATCTCAACAGTACGGAAGCCGTCTCGGCACGGTCCAAAGAGGAGGGGAAGTATCCTTCCAACCCAGGGGCCCAGGGGTGCTCTTTGGTGCCCTAGACCCGGCCCAGAGGAAATGGTATGTACCCCAAGAACTCTTCAATGAGTACCAGTGGCGCCAGTGGGAGTACTCCAACTATGCCCGGGAACATTTTCAGAGGTATGTCGATATCGTCCAAGAAGGCGATTCTTTCTACGACCTCTACGGCAACTATATCACCCGGGGTTGGGTTATCTTCAATAATTCCCAAACCCAGCCGCAACAGTTTGGCTCTTCCATCCTCAAAGCCAACAGGTTTAGTCAATGGTTCAGCGGTGCCCTTATCTCGGCCGATGCCAAGGGCCAAAACTACTATGCCCTGACCATGGGCGCCGCCCTCCGCACCACCCTCACCCCCATGACCTTTTCCAAACCTCGCTGGGACGGAATCCAATTCGACTACGCCGCCGACAAGTACCAGGGAACTATAATCTACTCTCGCATCAGCCAGCCCGGCGGCACTACTACGAACGATATTGAGACGCTAGCGACCAACACCACGTCCCTCATTGGCGGGCGCTTTGTCACCCAAGTCGGCGATTTTGCTACTATTGGTCTCACCAGCGTCAATAGTCACCAGTCCAATACCATCATCGATGGATTCGCCGGCAATCCCATCACCGGCGAACTGACTCTGGATCAGAACAACACCATTTCTGCCATTGAAATTGTCCTGCGCGATGACTCGCCTGAAGACGGAGTGGGAGGTGCGGCCTTCTTCCCGGCCGGTTCCGATATTATCATCACCTACCTAGACGGTACGGTGGATCGGGGCAAACAAATTCGCTTTGAGCCTGTCATCGAAGGGGGTTTTGTCCGCGAAGGCTTCCTCTCAGCCGATGGCACCGAGGAAATTCGCCTGCGTTACGACTTTGACAGCCCGGCTTTTATCAGCCGCGCCAGTGCCTCCAAGGAAGATATCAAAAAGGTGAAATTCCGTCTGGTTCTGGGCAACGATTACCAGGTGTGGGTGACTTCGGATCGGCAATTGAACCAATCGGACGTTTCGGTTTTGATTTTGCAGGCCCAGGCCGAGGGCAATGTCCAAGACAATACCAACCTGCAGGTAGTCAGCTTCGAGTATGGCCTGCCCACGGCTACCCAGATCTGGGGCGGCACCTTGGAGTTAAATAAGGTTTTAGGCTTCGATTTCTACGGCGAATACGACCTGAGCTATTCCTATACTAAGTACCCCAACGTCACCATCGATGCCACCGAGAAAGACCACTCCACTTGGTCGGGTATCGAAGGAGATCGAGCGGCGCCGGCTTGGATGATCAATCTATCGCGCGCCGATTACCCTTGGTTCGTCTTTGCCGAAGCCTACAGCATGGATCCGCGCTACAACACGAGGACCTTCACCACCCTCAGTTCCGGCTTTATCGATTATGAGGACGAACGCGCTCATGTATTAGAATTGGTGGAGGACAACGACGATCAGGACCAATTCCCCGATACGGTCCGCAAGGACTGGAGATCGGGCGACCAGCAAGTCTATCCGGGTTGGGATGAAAACGGCGACTTTATATCGGACTTCAATCAAAACGACAACCGCTCGTTGACTAACTCCATTCCCGACTACGATGAGCCTTTTCTGCGCCACAACGTGGATCGTCCCGAGTTTCTCTTTGGGGTCGATATGAACAACAACGGCTGGATCGATCGCTTTGAAAATGACGAATTGCCGGATTATCCCTACAAGAAGGATCACCGAGGCTACAACACTTATTTTGGCATCCATCTGAGCCCAGAGATTCGCATCACTCTTGGAGCCCTGCGCGAGGATCTGATTTCTTCGGACCAAAAGAACCAGACCAGGTACGCTCTTTTCACTTTGGACCGCGATACGCCCACATGGGGTCATTGGCGTCTTTTCAATATGCTCAAGTCAGTGGAAGACGATATTGCCGACGATTTACTGCAGTGGCTGCCCAACGCCAATATTCGCACCGGCGAATCCACCAAAATCGAGGATCCTCTCATTGGGCGCGATACCTGGATCAATTCCCTATGGCTAGGAAATGACTACAAACTCAGCGGATTTAAGGTCAGTAACTACCTAAAGTACGATTTCTATCACCAGCGGCTCAGCCAGAATGAGCGTGCTCCTTTGGGTTTGCGCGAACAAGATTTCTTCTTTGGCCTTATCAATAAAGCCAGCTACCGCTTCGACTTGGGCAACCTGTGGATCGAGCCGCGCTGGAAAAGCGAATTCCGCTACCAGAGCATCGATCTAACCTCCACCGATAAACGCCGGGAACTCACCGAGTTGGGCGGCCTTATTTTGGGATTCCCCCTACTGGCCCATACTAGTGTCCAGGCCGGTCTGGAGCTCTCCCGATTCGACGATTTCGAAAACGACATCAACGACTTCAACGGCGTGGTGAGTGCGGTGCAATTCAGCAATGATTCGGCCTATCTAGGGTACCAGTTGACTACCCGGATGGGCTTGCAAATAGATCGCCGCAAAGCCAAAGGGAAGAGCGCGAGCATCATCACCCAAAGTTTCCTCACCGTCTATGCTGGTATACAGTAATTCCTCCCGGGCATGACTGCACCTTTTGCCCTAGGCGACTGGCGCCGCTTGGGGCCTGCTCTTTTGTTGGGCCTGTTGGCGCTAATCCTCCGCCTTGTCTACTTGGAGCAAATTCGGGATAGCCTATTCTTTAATATCCCAATCGTAGATGCCAAGACTTATGTGGAGGACGGACTCTATCTAAGCAGTCAGTCTTGGGCCGGCCGGCCGACGCCCTTCTGGCAGCCGCCGCTGTATCCCTATCTCCTGAGCCTCTTTTTCTGGTTTTTCGATCAAAACCTCTACTTGCCGCGCCTAGTCCAAGCTCTACTCGGAGCGGGCATTTGCGTCTTCACCTACATTCTCGGCCTCCGCGTTTTCTCCTTTACCGTGGCTTTTGGAGCCGGGTTGGTAGCTGCTTTTTACGGTCCGCTGATCTACTTTGGCGGCGAGTTGCTGCCCACTATTCCAGCCATTTTCCTCAATCTGCTGTTGCTGTTACATCTGAGCCGCCAGCCCAGCCCAGTTCGCTGGCCCTATCTGGTCTCCGGACTCTTGCTAGGTATATGTGCCTTGGCCGTAGCCAATATTCTTTTGTTCCTTCCCTTCCTGCTTTTCTGGCTGTGGTCCACTGGTAAAAGGGCACATATCGTTCCCCTTCGCATCTTGCAACAGGGCGTCCTCCTTCTTTTAGGATGTGGCCTTATCATCGCTCCCGTTGCGCTGCGTAACTATCTGGTTGGCGGCGATCTAGTGCTGATTTCCCATAATGCCGGCATCAATTTCTACATCGGCAACAACCCCGACTACGATCACACGGTCAATATCCGCCCGGGGCAAGACTGGCTTCACCTAATTGAAAGCCCCGAAAGAGAAGCGGGCATTGAACGCCCCTCGTCAAAGTCCCGCTTTTTCTTTGCCCGCTCATGGACCTATATCGCTGACGCCCCCTTGGATTACCTGAACCTTTTAGGGCGCAAACTCTATCTTTTTTGGCACGGTGACGAAATCCGGCGGAATCTCGATCCCTATTTCGCCCGCCGCGATTCGACCTTGCTCCAAGTTTTACTGTGGAAGTTTGGTCTGGCCTTTCCCTTTGGGCTAGTGGGGCCTTTCGCCCTGCTCGGACTGGCATTCTTCTGGTGCAGCAAAGAAGGCCGTACTCCCCAAGGACGTCTGCTGTTGTTTTTCATCCTTGCCTACATGCTCTCGGTGATTCTCTTCTTCGTGACGGCTCGCTATCGCCTGCCTGCCGTGCCTATTTTGTTGCTCTTCGCCGCTTTTGGCCTGTCCAGGCTCTGGTACACACCTCATCGCCCCTGGGTCCTAGCCGGCGTAGTCGGGGTCCTAGTGTTGACCAACTTGGGCGCTGGTCGAATGGATATGGCAGGGGATACTCAGCAGCGCTTTTGGATGGGCTATGCCTATGAGCAGAAGGGCATGGTCGCCAACGCCATGCGGGAATACCGCGCCGTGATTGAGGACCGTCCCGGTCACCGGAATGCCCTGTTGAGCCTAGCCAACCTCTACAACGCAAAATCACAACACGCCGATGCCATAGAAATCTACCTTCAGTATGTGCGCTTTTATCCCGAGACCGTCCCCACTCGTTTTCTGCTGGGCAATGCCTATCTGGGTGCCCAGTTGTATCAGGAGGCCATCGCCGTCTATTCCGATCTGATTCCTCTGCAACCCCAATGGGCCGCTCTCCACGGCCGCTTGGGCTACGCCTATGTAATGGCTGGCCAGCCCCAGCGCGCCATCCAAACCTATCGCCAAACCCTTGAGCTCCAGCCGGATTCGAGCCTAGTGCGCTACCAGTTGACCCGGCTCTACGAAGAGACCGGCGAGATAGATGCAGCCGAAAAAGAGTGCCGCATCCTGCTGAGCCAAGAACCGGAAAATCCCCAGTACCATACCCTGCTGGCCAGTCTTTTGATCAAGCGCGAAGGAGCTGAAAAAGGAGCGAACCCACTAGGGCGATCCCCCCGATTGCTAGCGGCAGAAGACCATCTGCTCCAAGCCGTTGGCTTGGATGCCAATTCCGTCCAGACCCGTTGGAGTTTGGGTCTCCTCCTAGCCCGACAGCAGCGCTACAGCGAAGCAATCGAGCACTTCGAGCAGATCCTGCTCTTAAGTCCCACAGACTTTGAGGTACACAGGCACCTAGGCAATCTCTACAAGCGCGCCGGAGACCTCAGCAAGGCCGACGAACACTACGGTCTTTATAGCCTTGCCGAAAAGCAACAAAAAATGCGGCAACAAGCCGAAACCTCGATAAAAGAACAATTGACAAGAATCTTGGGGAAATGACCCATTGACAGGCAAAACTATTTCGCGCATAGTTCAACATTAGGCCACTCAGTTCCAACCATTGCTGAGGAGATGCCATGCTTAAGAATACAGTATCCTCAAGACAGGTCATCTTAATTGGGATTGGAGTCCTGTCCCTCTGCCGTTGGGCGGTGGCGCTGGAGACGGTGAGTCTTGGCGAGAACGGCTCCCTCAACTGGCGCGGTGAAGGTTCGTCCTCGGTGGAGACTATCGAGCCTCAGTACCGATCTCTTTTCCAAGACAAAAGCCTGCCGGGAGTGGAACTGGATGTTGGAAACTCGCCCGGCAATTTGATCGAGTTTGAGAGCGACCAATTCCCCGATAGTATTCATCCTCTGCGCATTCCAGATGGTGAGAATATCGCCAATACCGCCCTGAAACGCGGAGGTGGTATAACCGCACCCAATGTCTTTGACTTGGGCGGCTTCGCCGCCGGCATTTTTGACGCCAACGACCTGCGGCTCACCTTGGAGGAACTCATCGAAACGAAGGACGGCGGCGAAATAAAAGCGTTCGAACGCAAGAATTACAATGCCTTGGGAACCCTAATATTTGTCGAGTTGGGGGGACTTTTTGGGGTAAATCGCGTTCGCTTCTATCCCCGCAATACGGTTTTCCCCTCGCCTACCACCCCATTCCAAAACGATTTTTTGCGGGCCTTTGAACTGTTTACCAACGACGGTAGCCAGACCGAAGGAGGCAATCGCATCTGGGAGCCACTGCTCCTAGAACCTGATAACGTGAATCCAGTTGTTGATGTAATCATAGATCCACCGCGCCCTGTCAAAGCCCTGCGCTTGCGGGCGACGACCACGGTCAACTACGAGATCGACGAGTTTGAGGTGTTCGGTACGGGCTTTTTGTCCCACGCCGAGTATATTTCACCTATTTTCGATGCGGGCCAACCTGCGGTGTGGAACGTACTCCGCTGGCGGGAAGAAGCAATTGGCGATCCTGCCTTTTCCAATATCCAAATTCGCACTCGCACAGGTAGGGATACCAACCCATTTGTCTTTACTCGTCTGCTCTACGGCCAGCGCAATCCCACAGAAATTTCGCTCTCGGTAAATGACCCGGAACAGGAAATGGATTTGGCAGAGTACAAATCACTGCCGCTCGACGACGAATTGGGCCGCCGATGGGAGCACGGACCGGTTCGGGACGATCTAGTCAACTGGAGTCCGTTCAGCACGCCGTTTCCCGCCAGTGCAGCCAACGATACGGCGGGCTCACCCATTACCTCACCCGGACCGCGGCGCTATTTTCAGTTCCGAGTACTTTTCAACAGCAGCGATCTGGATGCAGGGCGGGTGCTCAAAAATTTGAGTTTTGACGTGCTGGCACCCCCACTAGCCGATGCCGTTATCGGCGAAATTTTTCCCCGGGATGTACCGGTTTCCCAGAGTACGTCCTTCACCTATGCCCTGCGCACCGTGGCTCAATCCGACGGCTTGCTCGGTTTTGACACAGTGGAGATTTCCACCGCCGGCCAAGTGGAAAGCATCGACAAGATAGAAATGAGGGATTCCAGTGGCCAAGTTATCGCTGAGCGGGCTTTTTCTGGTCTAGATGATTCTTCTACTGAGGATGGGTTCCAGATCGTCTCGGTATCCCCTGCCAGTTTTTCGGTGCGTCTGCCGCCGGTGACAGAAGATAACATTGTGATTCTCCTCCGCTTCCAGACCGGAGTCTTGACCTACAGCACAAACTTCACTGGTTCGGTCCAGCTCTCCACTGAACCAGGGGCCTCGCAGGCCATTATTTCGGGCGATGCCGTTTTGTTGGGTGCAGGGGACGAGGCCGACTTATCCGGTACCACCGTGCTGAGTCCCTCGGTACTCGAAAAGACCCAACTGCTCGACCAGATACTTATCGAGCCCAATATCTTCAGCCCCAACGGAGACGGAGCTAATGATGTGATGGGAATGCGCTACAATCTGCTATCCCTGAGTATCGTCCGACCCGTAGCAATTGGGGTATACGATCTAAGCGGACGACAGATCCGGGTCATCCACGACGGTCCCGAGGCCAATGGGCAGTACACGGACAAGACTTGGGACGGCCGCAATGAGCATGGGCAACTAGTGCCGCCGGGACTTTATGTCGTGCACATCAGAGTCAAGGGAGACGCCAAGGTCGAGGAAAAGGCCCACATTGTCGGAGTGGCCTACTAATCGCTCCGCAATCAAAACAACCCAAGATCTTGATCGTCGGTCTTACCTATTAATCGTCCACTCCAAACCAACAAGGAGCGAGTTATGACAAACATAATGTTGCTCTGTTTTTGCGGCGTCTTGCTGGGTGCTGCGCCCGTGTTGGGAGGGACGGAATACCGCTTAGGTGGGACCGATGGCAACCCTTGGCAGGCCATCCTAACCGGAGAAAGCATCTACCAAGCCTTTGCTGCTGACGGCCAAGTCGAGCGTCAGGTATCGGTGGGGGTTTCGCCGTTTGGCGCGGGGGCTGATACGCTGATCGACTTTTCCGGCACCTCGATCCAACCTCGGCTCATTGACCCATCCGTCAATATCGCCCGAGCCGATGTCAATGCCGGCAGAACATCCATTCCCCTGCCCTATATCCCCGGCTCCAGGGTCCTCAGCACGGATCACTGTATTGCTTGGGGCAATTTTCAACCTTCGATCAAGTTAATGCTGGATGGCGACCCGACCACGGCCGCCTTTCGCACCTTTGTCCAGCGAGTCGGCTCGCCGCCGGGGGTGGGCTACACCTGGACCAATTCTGTGGTATTCGACTTTGGCGCTGGTGTGCCCATCAACCGCATTCGCTTCTTCCCCCGCCTGAGCCGGCGGGAGGATCACCAGTTGATCGAGACTATGGAGACACCCGCGCCGGAGGTGGAAACCTTTGGCGAAGACAGCTTCTTGGCCAACTTCCTCGCTTGGTATGAGCTCCGCACCGGCGATAACTCGGTCGTCTTTGCCCCAGATCCCTGCAGCGGTAGTGGTAGTCTCACTTGTAGCGTGTGTAAAGCGGGGATTTCCAGCACTGTAGCGACGAGCAAGCGGCGCACGGTCTTGGGCGACTTGCGCTGGGTGCGCAATAGCGATCCGCTGCTGACGGTGCTCGAATCCACCCGCGAAAACCTCGATCCCATCGTCGATATGCGCTTTCCCACGCGCACGGTCCGCTGGCTCACCCTGCGC
>JAJEIO010000007.1 GCA_022827835.1 Candidatus Latescibacterota bacterium | reverse complement strand
AACGCTTCGAGACAAACCGCGACCGGAACTTGTGGATCGGATAGCTGGACTTGGGCAAGTGGATAGGCCGCGGCAAACGAACATTGTGCAAAGCGCGGCAAGCCGTGATTGGCCGCCACACTGCCGCTCGAACCTTGGTATTCGGATACATCCACCGGCCCTTCGAGCGCACGAGCGACGGACGGGCTGCCAGCAGGTTTGGCGTACAGAGCAAAAAACGCCCCTCCTCCTCGGCCCCCATCACCCATTGGGACAAATCCCTTAGCCGGGCGGTTCATCAACTCCCAGTCGCGCAAATCCCCGCGTCCGCCGAGTGAAACTGTGCCCGTGCCAATGCCGCCAATGGGCATGGCAATGTTGGCGAGGTGGTCCCGATCATAGTGCTTGAGCATCGGCCAATTGGACATTGTGGTTACTCCTCGTCGTGAATGTAGATTAAGCCAAAAGGGAATGGTTTGTCGCGGCTCCTATCGCAATCCTGAATGATTGAACGATTCAAGATGCGGATCGTCTTGTTTCTACTATTCTGCGTCCATCTGCGTCCATCTGCGGATCTAAGGCGTCGGAGCCTCCGCGTCGATAAGCCCCTCTTCCTTGAGCTCGGCCCAGTAGTCAGCGGGGATTGCGCATTCTAGGCAATCCACATTGGCGGCAACTTCCGCGACGGTCCGCGCCCCGGGAATGACGGTCGCCACCGCCGGATGCCCAAAGGGAAATTGCAGGGCCGCGGCCGACAAGGGCACCTCGTGCCGCGCGCAGACCGCCTCAATGCGGCGCACCTTCTCCAGCACATCTTCCGGTGCCGGCGCGTAGTTGTAATATGCCCCTTCGACCGCTCCGGTAGCCAAAATCCCCGAATTGTACGGCCCGCCAATGACGATCCGCACTCCCTTCTCTGAGCACAGCGGCAACAACTCGCGCAGCGATTCTTGCTCCAAGAGCGTATAGCGGCCAGCCAGCAAAAAGGCATCGAAATCCCCAGCGCGAGCGAAGTCAGCCAGCATCTGCCACTGGTTCATACCCAAACCGAGCGCTTTGATCACCTTTTGCTGACGCAACTCGTCGAGCGCGGGATACGTTTCAGCCATCACTTGATCGAAGTACCCCCGCTCGCCCGGCGTCCAATCCGGCTCAATGCTCTTCCCCTCGTCCGGGTCGTGGATCAGCACCAGATCGAGGCGATCCATTTTGAGGCGATCCAAACTCCCCTCAATCGAGCGCAGCACCGCGTCGCGCGAATAATCGAAATAGCTGGTCATCTCAGGCGCATCGACGAACAGATCGACGTACTCGTCGCCGGGTTTCCGCTCCGCCAGCGTATAGCCCACTTTCGAGGAAAGGACGATCTCGTCGCGGTTGTAGCGCGCCAGCCCCGGCCCCAAGCGCGTCTCACTCAGGCCGTAGCCGTACAGCGGTGCCGTGTCGAAGTAGCGCACCCCAGCCGCAAAGGCCGCGTCTAACACATCCAGCCCCTCTTGCTCGCTCAGCACTGAGTACATATTGCCAAAGGTCGTGCCGCCCATCCCCAAGCGCGTCACCTCCAAGCCGTGCGGCCCAATTTTTTCTCTATCTCCTGCTCGCATTAATTTTTCCTCCTCAAAAAATCGGAATCCGATTGCCCGTCTCCCCGGTGATATAGTCGAAGAGCACCCAGAATCCCGAGACAAAAATATGCCCCAAAATAAACCCCAAAAATAGCGGCCGTAGCTGTCTATAGAGTGTCACGCCGCCGTATTTAAGCACCAACGCCTTCAAGACCCAGCCGATGAAAATGCTGAACCACGTCCAGATGATCGTCAGGGTCGCGCCGATCGGGAAGCCGAGGTAGTGCACCGGCCACCAGAGGAAGTGGTGCCGGGCGTACATCAACAACCCCATAATCGCCGCGCCGATCCCCGCGAACATGAAGCGCGGCCCGATCTCGCCAAAATCGTTTAAGGGGTGCCTCGGGTTGGCGATCTTGTAGGCCGAGTCGCCGTGGACAATCTCGCCGAAGCGGTTGTAGAACCACCAATCCAAATTGATGCCCCCATACTGGTACCCCATCCACACCACCATCCATATCGACCCAACCAAGCCGACCACAATCGAAATCATTAGCGCCCAAAACAGCGGTCGTCCCCGCACCTGGCCAATATCGGCCAGCTTGAGCCCATTGATCGCCGAGGCCATTACCATAGTCCGCAGATCGCCCGCCCAACTAAAGGTCATCCCCAAGCTCACCAACCCCGACGGACCAATCGCCTCCGTGCCCACTGCGTCGATCACAAAAGGTTGCGCCGTCATCTGTGCCCGCGCAAACCCCAACCCACCCTCGGCGACGATCCGCGTCAGCCCGTAAAAGATGCAGAAGGCGACAAAAAGAAAAAACAGCGCGACCCACCAAGGCACACCTGATAGGATCAACCAGCCGGTGGCGTACGCAGTAGCCAAAACCAAGACGATGATTGCCGCCCGATACGAGAGAATCTCCTGCGAATCGTCCAGCCCTCCCTCGTTGTACAGAGCCTTGCGCCAGACCTGCCGCAGATAGCCGCGGCTGTTCCACAGCCCGTAGAGCACCAGCACCAGCATGGCTCCCATCCCCTCGTAGGACACCGACATCGAGCCTTCCATAAACAGATCGCGGCGACCGGGCAGCGAATAGCCGAGGACGTTCTCGGTGGTGATCTGCGCTTTGGTCAACAAGTGGAAGAGCCAAATGCTCAATCCCACGTCTAAGCTCAAAAAGTACGCCAACCCCAGCGCCACAAAGTTCACATTGGTCGTCAGATGTAGTGCGTGGTTAAACAGCGAGACGCTGTTGCGCAACTGCACTTCCGGGATAAAGGGGAAATAGTGGTTTAAGGCGTTGGTACTGTACAGCAAAAAGGGCAGCGCGAACCCGATCCACAAAAGCGGCCTTTTGAACAGCGGAACGACGATGGACCCGCCCTTGCCTTCTTCGGTCAGATCAATGGGTAGCTGCAACAGCGGAAAGGTCAAGCGGTCGTAGTCAACCCACTGGCGGCGGACGATCGACGCGATGGCGATCATCATCAGGTAGATCGCCAGAATAAACGACACCCAGGCCGCAAGCGGTACCATCCAGTGTTCCCAGGGTATAGGCTGACCCTTGGGTAGGCCCTCGAAGAAGTACTTGATCGCGTCTGGGTCCTGCGGCACCATCCACTCGCGGACGTAGGGATGCAACAACTCCGACCAGTTATTCTCGGGGGTGGCGTAGTAGTAGATATTGGGCAACATCGCGATCAAATTGCCCGTAAAGCCCCACGTGGGAATGGCCGAGCCGATGATCATCATCGCGTAGATGATGATCAGCTCGGAGCGGTTAAAGCCCCACGAGCGGCGCAGCAACTTGAGCACGGGATTGATAAAAGCCACCACCAGAAAAAACAGGAAAACCGCCCCGGCGGTGATGTAATCGGAGGACATGCCCGCAGTGGCCATCGCTAGCCGGGCATAAGCGAAGAACATGTTGATCGCCAGTGAGAGCAACGCGCCCACGGCGAACGAGCGATAGGTAAAATTACCGGGCATTAGGGCATCTTAGGACATTATCTATTTCGGCGCAAACGCACGCCGATTTGTCGCCGGGTAAGCCGCATTCTATACTTAGCACGCCCTCATTCACATCAAAGGATACCTTATGACAGCGCTCAAAGTCGGCATCATTGGCCTCGGCGGCATCGCCCGCTCCCACTGTGATGCAATCGCCCATCTCGATGAAGTAGAAGTTGTCGCAGTCGCCGATCTGTTCGAGGAGAAGCGGCGCGAGTACATGGACAAGTACCACATCCCCAAGGGCTATTCAACACACCACGAACTCTTGGAAGATGCCGACGTCGATGCGGTCGCCGTCGTCCTCGGCCACCAGTTGCACCACCAACTCACCATCGACGCCTGTCGCGCCGGCAAGCACGTGCTCGTCGAAAAGCCCATGGCCATCAACCTAGAGCAATGCGACGCCATGGTCGCCGCGGCCGCGGAAAACAATGTCAAGCTGATGGTCGGGTTGTCGCAGCACTTTTACAGCACCAGCCTCAAGGCCAAAGAAATCCTCGACTCCGGCCAGCTCGGCCCCGTGATTACGGCTGTCAGCTACATGTCGAAAAATTGGAATTTCGCCGGGCGACGGCCCCAATACCGCAGTCGCTTCCACGGCGGCGGCATGTGGTTGACCAACGGAGTCCACGTCGTCGATCGGCTCACGTGGGTGATGGCTTCGCAAGCCGCGTCGGTCTCAGCCTCCATTGGCACCCGCGCTCACTACCAAGCCGGCGACGATTCAGCCACCGCCTTCATCCGCTACAAGAACGGCCTCGCCGGCACGGCCGTAGCCGTGGGGTTCGCGGACGGTGCGCCGAATTTTGAATGTCAAGTGATCTGCGCCAACGGCTCGCTGCGCTTCAGCCAACACGGCGAGAAGTACGTCAAAGTAGGCCAAGGGGATACGTGGGAAGACGTCCCGTTTGAGGACGCGCCGACTGAGATGTATCACGAGTGGAAGAGTTTTGCCGAGGCCATCGCGCTCGACATCGAGCCGCCGACCCACGGCCAATACGGGCGACACATCATGGAAATCCTCTTCGCCGCCGAAGCCTCATCCCTCACCCGACGCGAGGTCAAAATCGGCCGCAGACCGCATTGGCAGACCCAGACTTCCGGCTCGCCCGTGACCACTCAGCACGGCTGGATTTAAAAAGCTGTCTGGAAGTATTCGTCTGCATGCTCAGCGTTGATGGTATGCTTCCTGTCATGCTGAGCGAAGCGCAGCGGAGTCGAAGCATCTCTCGCTAGAATTTCAGTCCTTCCGGACGGCTCTAATGCGCCAACGGCACCATATCCCCGGCCTGCACCACTTCCTCTAGCTCCGCCACGCTCGCCGCGCCACTAGAAACGGTCGAGACCCGCTCGTCGGCCAAGGCCCAGCGAAACGCGCTCTGCGGCAGCGTGGACTGCTCCTGCTCCAGCCGGGCGATCGTCGCCCAAGCGCGTTGCCGCTCTTCCTCGCTCTCAAACCGACGCTCCACCGCTGCACGCTGGTCCTCGCCAGCGACGTACATACCCCCAGCCAGCACCGTCGCCAGCACCACGCCCATATCGCTTTGCGCGGCGGCCGGCAAGACTTCCTCCGCCGCTAACTGCACACAGGGATGGTAGTCGTGGTAGCACAGCACCGAGTCGAATTCGCCGGTTGCCGCCAACTGAGCCAGCAGAGGGATGGCCCGGCCCGTCACGCCGATAAAATCGCACAACCCCTGTTTTTGCGCGGCGCGCAATCCCTCCAAAGTTCCGCCCTCTTCCACGATCCGCTCCCAGCCCGCCATATTCACCTCGTGAATCTGCGCCACCGTCAACTTAGTTAGTCCCAGCAAGGCCAAGCTGCGCTCCAAGCTCTGCAAGACCGAATCGCGCCGGTAGTCAAATCCTTCCGGCCTAAACCCTACCTTGGTCGCCAAGTAAAAGGGGCGGCGCTCCCCGGCCAGCGCCTTGCCCAGCAGTTCTTCGCTCGCCCCGTAGAGCGGTGCCGTGTCGATGTAATTGCAGCCCAAATCCAACGCGCGCCGCACAATCGCCCGGGCGTTTTCCTCGGCGCGCTCCGGCTCCTCCTTGCCCCCCAAGTAGGCCCCGCCCAAGCTGACCGCGCTCACCTGTAATTCCGTGCGCCCAAATCGCCGATAGCGCATAGTTGTTCTCCTCGTAGCGCTGTTCCCCTATCCCTCCACCGGCTCCAGCCCGAGCAACACCAAGAGCCAAGTATTGTGCCAGTAGGCGCTGTTGATATAGGGGTTTTTCGCCGACGGCCAGTTCTTCCAATAAGTCTGATTGTGCGGGATGCGGTGATACCACTGCACGATGGGGATGGAGGGCAGTTCGGCCAGCCAGATTTCCATGGCCTCGCGGAAGAGCGTCTGCAACGCCGGGTCGTCGGGCGCAGTCTGCCCCATCTGATCGACCAGCGCGTCAAACTCCGGGTTCGACCAGCGCCAGAACCGCTCGGAGTGCGTGCCGGTGGGCCGGACGAAGCGGCTGTGGTAGAGCCGCAGCGTAAAGTACGGATCGCGCACGCTCGCCCCATTGCCCATCAAAAAGGCCCGCGCTGCGCCCTGCGCCATCCGCGAAAACGCATCGGGCGTCATGCGAAAGTCGGCGTCGAAACCCGCCCGCTCCAACTGCGCCACCAAGACCGGCGCTAAGTCCGTAAAAATATCGAAAATATCAATGACAATCTTGAGCCGCTCACCCTCTTTGGCCCAGAAACCCTCGGCGTCCTTGCTCCACCCCTTGCGCTCCATAATCGCCGCAGCCTTGGCCGGGTCGTGGACGCCGATCTCGTACTTTTCCACCAAGTCTTGAATCGTGTCGGTGTATTGGCGGATGGGCGGGAAGTCCGGCAGCGGCAGGTGCGATTTGGTCCCAGCTCCCTGCCAGCCAATGGCCACCAATTGATCGCGGTCAATGGCGTAGTTGATGGCGCGGCGGATATCCGGGTCGTCAAACGGCGGCTCCAAATTGTTGAACCCCAAGCACACCGGCCACCAGTCGAGATACCCGAGCGGTAGCTCGCGCCCAGTCCAAGTAGAGACGTTGGGATTGGCGTCGAGGATCGATTGTATATTCGGCGGCCGGATGTCGAGGCAGGTGTCCATGGCATTGGAGATCAAGTTCTGCACCCGCTTGGTCTCCTCCATGTGCGTCAGGTAGATGATGCGCTCCACGGCCGGGGGCTGGTGAAACCCCGTCTTCTGCGCCCACCAGCCCGAGCGCAAATCCCACACCCGCTGTGCGGGCACGGAAATGAAGATCTCGTACGGGCCGCTGGCCACCGGCCAGCCTTTTTCCGAGTCGAAGTTACTGAACGTCTGCGGGTCTTGGCCCTCCCAAATGTGCTTGGGTACAATGGGGATGCCGTTGTCGAAGTTGTTGGTGAAGTAGCTAAAGACAAAGCGCGGATTGGGCTTAGTCAGCACAATTTTAGCCGTGTGATCGTCGGTCGCCACAGCGCTCTTTACCCACGTCTGCATATCCGTGGAAAAAGACAAATGCGGCGCGTTGTCCTTGAGCATGTTGATCGTAAAGACCAAGTCGTGCGCCGTCCACGGCTGCCCATCGCTCCACTCAACCCCCTCGCGAATGTGGATAGTAACCTCGGTGTAGTCTTCGTTGTACTCGTGCCCAGTGGCGATCCAAGGGATGATGTTGTCGGCGTGTGGATTGTAGGCGTTGTAGAAGTACAGCGGCTCGTACTGGAAATTCCAACCCGTCTTGGAGACGCCGGTCAGCAAAAACGGGTTAAACGAGTTGTAGTCCTTGATCTGCCCGCTACAGTCCTGCAAGCTGGAACAATCCATGACCAAGGTGCGGCTCCGAGGCACATTCTTGTGCCCCCCGTCGCCACAGCCGACCAATAATAGTACACCCACTAAGCACAACAACAGGCCCTGCATGACATTTCTCCGGAAAATTATTTTTGCGCGTCGGCTGCGGCCGAAAACACTTCGTTTAGATCGCCGCTTTCCAACACCGGTGACTCAGCGTGCAGAAAACAAGCCACCGCCCGCTCGGCTTCTGGCCGGTAAAACGGCGGCGCAGCCGCACACTGCGCCATAGCTTGGGGACAGCGCAGCACATAGCGGCAGCCAGTAGCCATCTCTTCGGCCTCTATATCCTCTATATCGACCACTTCCTTTTCTTCCACCGCTTCGTCGATCCACTCGCGCCCCGGCTCGGGCACGGGAATCGAGTGAATCAGCTCGCGCGTATAGGGATGCTGTGGATCCTTGATCACTTTCTCGGTGTGGCCAGCCTCGGCCACGGCCCCGTGGAACAGGATGACGATATTCTCGCTGACTTGGTACGCGGTCGTCAGGTCGTGGGTGATGTAGATGAAGGAAATGCCGAAATCGCGATACAGCGCGTGCAGAGTGGAGAGAATGGTCGCGCGTAGCGAGGCATCGACCATGGACACCGGCTCGTCGGCGATGATCAACTTGGGCTTGAGCAACAGCGCGCGCGCAATGGTGATGCGCTGGCGCTGCCCACCCGAAAGCTGGTGCGGATAGCGGCCCAATGTTTCCTCGGGCCGCAGCCCGACCGCACGCAGAGCCTCGCGTATCTTGTCGTACGCATCGGCCTTGGAGTCTGCCAATCCGAACTTCCGCACCGGCGTCGTCAGGATGTGATCGATTTTGTAGAAGGGATTGTACACTTCAAAGGGATCTTGAAAGATCGCCTGTACATCCTTGCGGAATTGCTGCCGCTCCTCCTTTTGCAGGTCGTGGACATCGCGGCCTTGGTAGCGCACCTCACCAGCACTGGGATCGAGCACCCCGAGCAACATGCGGGCGATCGTGGTCTTGCCGCTACCGGACTCGCCGGCAATCGTGGTAAAGGAGGGCCGGTCGGCGTCAATCGACAGGGAAAAATCGTCAACAGCTACCGTCTCGATACTGGGCCCGAAGCGCTGGCCGCCGCTGCGAAAAACCTTGCGCAGATGGCGCGCCTCAAGAAGCGGGGGCATCGGCGTCCTCCTCGTGCAACAAACACGACGCTAAGTGGTCGGGGGCGACTGTTTTCAAGGTAGGGATGCGCTGGCTGCACTGGGGCATGGCTTGGGGGCAGCGCGGGTGGAAGAGGCAGCCCGACGGCGGCTCCAACAACGACAGCCCGACTCCAGGAATGCCCTTGAATTCGCCCTTGGTCTCAAACGAGGGAATGCTAGAAATCAGAAGCTGAGTGTAGGGGTGTTGCGGGTTGTGAAAGATCTCCTCAACTCGGCCCACCTCGACCAGCTTACCGCCGTACATGATGCCCACGCGCTCGGCGAACTGCGCCATCAGACCCATGTCGTGGCCCACCAAGAGCACGGTGGCATTGAGCTGGTGCTGTAGCTGGCGCAAGGTCTGCATGATTTGCCGCTGCACCACCACATCGAGCGCAGAAGTCGGTTCGTCGGCCAAGATGAGCTGCGGGTTGAGCGAGATGGCTTGGGCAATGCAGGCCCGCTGCTTCATGCCGCCGCTCAATTCGTGGGGATAAAGACGGGCCACTTCCGGCTTCAGCCCAACCTTGTCCAACAATTCGATCGCCCGCTCCATTTGCTCGACCTTGGGCGGCGGGGATTCCTCGACCGCGTGCTCGCGCATCGTCAACATAAGTTGATCCCCGATCCTCATCACCGGATTGAGCGAGTTCATCGCGCCCTGCGGCACCATTGCCACCCGCTTGAGTCGGGCTTGCCGCACTTGCTCGCGGTTGAGTTGGACTAGGTCGGTACCGTCGTCTAAGGTCGCGCTGCCACCGGCGATGAGGCCCGGCGTCTTAATCATCCGCAACAGCGCCAAAATCAACGTGGTCTTGCCGCTGCCGGATTCGCCGACGAGGCCAAAGCGCTCGCCTTTGTACAGGGTTAGATCGACCTTGTTGACGGCGCGGGCAATGCCGCGCCGGGTCTCGAAGTGGACCTCCAAGCCGCGAATGTCCAGCAGGACCTCTTTATCGGCCTTGCTCATACGGCCTTGCGCTGTTTGGGATTGGCCAGTTCGTCTAAACCCGCCGCAGTCATCAACAAGCCGACGAAGATCACGCCGATAAAAAAGATTGGGATCGCCCACCACCACCACATGCCGCGAATGAGCGCGCTGAACGTAATGGCCCAATAAATGGTCATGCCGACCGTTGGATCGTTCTGCGGCCCCAAGCCGAGCGCCTCCAAGCCAATTGACGAGAGAATGGCCCAATTGACGGCATTGGTGAAATTGGCCGCGAGATAGGGCAGCAAATTGGGAAAAAGCTCCTTCCAGATGATCTCGCCGTTGCTCATGCCGTTGAGTTTGGCCATCTGCACGTACGCCCGCTCGCGCATGGTCAAGACCTGCGAGCGAATCGTCCGCGTGGGCCACATCCACGCCAGCGAAGCCACCACCAAGGCCATGATGTTGACGCTGATTTCCTCGCGGATCGTCGAGGCGATGGAGACCAGCACCACGAGGCCGGGCACGGTCAGTAGCGTATCCACGAGGCCGCGAATGACCGTGTCGATCTTGCCTCCCATATAGCCGCTCGTAAAGCCGAGGAAAATGCCCAGTCCGAGCCCCACCGTGCCAGCCAACAGACCAATTCGCATGGTCAGCGGCACTCCCACCACCATCACGGCGAGCAGGTCGCGACCGGAGTCGTCGGTGCCAAAGGGGTGCTCCAGCGAGGGTGCTTGCCGCGGCGGCGTGGCCAACGGCTGGGCCTTTGAAGTATCGACGAAGATCGGTCCCAAGACTCCGAACAGCACCACCAACAGGATCATGCACAGGCCAGCCGCGAGCATCGGGCTTTCGCGCAAGTAGTAGAGAATTTGGTCTAAGCGGTGCATGGCTAGTGGTGGCGGCTGTGGGAAATGCGTGGGTCGAGCAGCGGATAGAAGAAGTCCATCAGCATGGTCACCAAGCCGATAGACATGATGAGGATCAGCACCACGCCGTTGATAACCGTATAATCCGAGGCCTGAATGGCCTGAAAGAGCACCGTGCCGATCCCCGGATAGGCAAAAATTACCTCGACGATGACTTGGCCGGCGACCACATTGGCCAGCGACAGCCCCAGCGCCGTAAGCTGCGGCAGTAGGGCGTTGCGCAGGCCGAAGCGGAAGAAGATCGTGCGATTGCGCAGGCCGTTGGCCTCGGCGAGCGTGATGTAATCCTCGCCCGAGGTCGTGACCATCATCCCCCGCATCCCCAGTGCCCAGAAACCGACCTGCTGCAAGACAATGGCCAGTGCTGGCAAAATCGAATGATGCAACACATCGAGGGCAAAGGTGAGATTGAAGATCGCCAACATGCCGGGTGAGTACCCGCCCGACAGCGGAAAGAGGTTCAGCTTGAGGCCCAATATGTAGAGCACAATTAGCCCTAACAGATAGGGAGGAATC
>JAJEIO010000024.1 GCA_022827835.1 Candidatus Latescibacterota bacterium | reverse complement strand
TATAAATTCTGCCGCCAAAAAATCAAACTCTTTGCCATTCTCGATAAATCGTCGAGGGCGATACCGACAGCGTCGCCGCGATGGACTGCTGATCATGCCCGGCTTTCTTCAGCGCGTAAATTGGGTATCTTTGATACTCGGTCAACTGGTGATACGTTCCCATAAGCGCCTCCGTCGGGAGCGGCGTTTGAAATGGCCAGGGAAATATACCAGTTGGCCTTTTCTATGCCAGCTACCCAGGCGATTGCACTTACGAGTTGAATTCAAATATGATAAATTTGGCAGAAGCGGTTGATTATAGCGCTAGTTAAAAAGCAAGTTCTCTCGTTGGCGTGATGTAACCGATCCTCCTGCCGGTGGCGCGTACTCAACGCCCCGATCCCTAGTCTTCGCCCTGAGATATCTTGGGCGGACGGCACAATATATGTGATCCTATCGCCATTGGAACTCATTGAGTAGCTCGTAGCCCTGGAAACTGGAGACCATACCCAATGAACAATAGCCCCTATTCCCGCCGCACTTTCCTCAAGCTCTCGACTGCGGCCGCGGCCGGCCTTTCCATAAGTGCCGCGCCGAATCACCGCGACATGCCCCACCGGATCTTGGGCCGCACAGGCGAATCCGTTTCCCTGCTCGGCTTGGGCGGTGCGCACGTGGCCGACCACGGCAGCATGGAGGAGAAGGTGGCCATCGCCTTGATGCACGCGGCCATCGACGAGGGGATCAACTTCTTCGACAATGCTTGGGGCTACTCCAATGGTGCAAGCGAGATTCGCATGGGCAAGGCGCTGCGCGGCGGCTATCGCGACCGCGTATTTCTGATGACCAAAGACGCGAGCCGCCACCCCAAGCGGGCGATTGCCCACCTCGAAGAGAGCTTGCGCCGGCTGCAAACGGATGTGATTGACCTGTGGCAGTTTCACAGTATCAGACAGCCCGACGACCTAGAGCAGATTTACGAGCAGGGCCTGCTAGAGGCCGTGCTTAAAGCCAAGGAAGAGGGCAAGATCCGCTACATCGGCTTCACCGGTCATACCTTGCCCTCCTTGCATGTGGAGATGATCGAGCGCGGCTTTGCTTGGGATGCCACGCAAATGCCGATCAACGTGTTCGACCCACACTACCTCAGCTTTGTCGAGCAGGTGCTGCCGCTCGCAGTGGAAAAGAACATCGGGGTCATTGCCATGAAGACCTTGGGGGGTAGGCCCGAAGCGATCCTCTCAACAGGTGTGGCGACGGTGGCAGAGTGCTTGGGCTACGCCATGAGCCTGCCGGTGGCTACTGTGTGTTCCGGGATGGATTCGCTGGAAAAGCTGCGGCAGAATGCGGACATCGCCCGCCAGTTTGCGCCCTTGGCCGACGACGAGCGGCTCGCGCTGTTGTCGCGCACCAAAGCGCTGGGGATGCAGGGCACACACGAGTCGTACAAAGCTCGCCAGCCCTGATCGCCGTGCGCTATACCTTCCTTTTTTTTGTCTTTACAGTGCCCCTGTGGGGCCAAGACCTCGATGTTGCACCGACTAAACCCGTCGGCTCTCCTAACATAGAAAGCGCGCTGTGGGAACTAGCTAGGTCCCCAGCGGCCAAGCTGACCCGCGCCGCAGACGGCTCAGATGTGGTCGTCATTCTGGTGCCCGCAGCGGGTTTGGCATCCACCATTGACACTACGACGTTTGCCGACCTTGGCGTCAAAATTTTGGCCCAGTCTAGGAGCCTGATGCGCGTGTCGGTACCGGCCGCATCGCTGCGGGCGGTGTCTGAGTTGCCGAGCGTGGCCTTCGTCCGTAGGCCGCACCGTCCGCACGCGCAACAGACCATTAGCGAAGGCGTAGCGCTCATGCGTGCGCTCGAAAGACACGCTGCCGGCGCGAAGGGCCAAGCGGTCAAGGTGGCGATTATCGACGGTGGATTTAAGGGAGCTGACAAATTGCCCGAAGATATGCCGGTGCGTCGGTGGTTCCGCGACTATACGTACACGGGGATATACGCTGGCACGGATGCCCACGGCACGGCGTGTGCCGAGATCGTCCACGACGTGGCCCCGGAAGCCGAACTCTATCTGTACAAAGTCGCGGATATAGTGGATTTGGAGAATGCCAAAGACCGCTGCATACAAAACGGAGTCGCCATAGTAAACCACTCGGCGACTTGGGTGGGCGAAGGCTTTGGGGACGGGCGCGGGCTCGTCTGCGACATCGTAAATGACGCGGCCGACAACGGCATTCTATGGGTCAACGCCGTCGGCAATTACGGCCAAAAGCACTACATGGATTTTTGGCGCGATAGCGATGATGACAATCGGCACAATTTTGCCGCTGGCGACGACGCAGTGAATTTTGTCGCTGAAATCGGCGACACCATCAGGGTAACGCTGACTTGGGACGATTGGCCCACCACCACGGCAGACTACGATCTATATCTCTACCATCAAGACGCGTTTGGCAACATCAAAGAGGTCAGCAAAAGCACTGATGTTCAGGGCGAAGGCGGTGCGCCTGTGGAGTTTATAGAATACTTTGCCGGGCAAGCGGGCACGTATGGCATTTCCGTGGTCCGCGTCGGCGAGGCCGAGCCTAAGGATCTGCGAGTGTGGTCTTGGCACCACGACATCGAATATCCGGTTCCGGCTAGCAGCTTGGGGATTCCATCGGACGCACGCGGCTCGCTGAGCGTTGGGGCGATCCATCAAGACCAGTGGGAATTGGGAACAGTGGCAAGCTACAGCTCGCGCGGCCCCACTGCCGATGGCCGCATCAAGCCCGATCTCGTCGCACCTTCGGGCGTGACAACGGCTTCTTACGGTGTGGAGATGTTGTTTGGGGGGACGTCGGCTGCGACTCCCCACGTGGCTGGTGCCGCCGCCCTGCTCAAATCGGCCAATCCGTCGCTCTCGCGCGACGATCTGTGGCAGGCTCTCGTCGAGGCCACCGTCGATGTGGGGGCACCGGGCAAGGACGACAGTACGGGATACGGCAAACTCGTGCTGTCAGTACCCGCGCCGCAAATTGCCAGCGTCTCGCCTAGCCGCGTTCAATACGGTCGAACAGTTATCATCGCCGGCGAGGGATTCGGCGATACCAAAGGGACGGGCAGAGTGGTCTTTTTCGCGGGCAAGGAGCCGAGTGATTCCGACTATCTCGCTTGGAGCGATGTGCAGATTCAAGTGCGCGTGCCGACTGGTGTCCGCACCGGCACGGTGCAAGTAATAACCGGCGGCGGCAGCGACAGTGCGCAGGTGGTCGTCACGTCACCTTACATTGAGGCGATCACCAATCACACGCGTACGGATGCGAGGGCCAAGACCGACGACCTCATCCAAATTGACGGAGACAATTTCGGTCTCTCGCGGGACAGCAGTTCCGCGTGGATTGATTCGGTCGCGGTGTCTTCTTTCGAGACTTGGTCGGATCAGACGATACGGTTCCGCATTCCGCTCAATGCGCCTCCGGGCGACGTAACCGTTGTGACGGCTGAAGGTACTAGCAATGCCGTCCGCTTGGAAATCGCCAGTCCGTACTTAGCGCAACTTTCGCCGCCGCAAGTGCAGGCTGGCGAATACTTGACGCTGACTGGTGGCAACTTTGGTCAAGAGCGCGGCGCGGGGTACGTGTTGTTTAATCCCAATGTGCAAGCGGCGGCGGACGATTATGCGGTCTGGTCTAGTGGTATCATCGTCGTCCGCGTTCCGTCCGAGGCTCGCAGTGGTGGGGTGCAGGTTTTTACCGCCGATGGGGTTACTGGGGCCGCGCAAGTGGAGATTGGCAGCGAGTGGATAGAGCCGCTGCCGAGTAGTGGCATTTTCGGCTACAGTCCGCCTGCGGTTAGCAAAAATCCCAAAAGCGTCAAGTTTGGTTTTGAGGGGATCAACCGCAATGTCCTGTGTCAGTTTTCGACTAAGGAAATAAGCAACGACGAGATCGTTATTTTCCTCAACGAACAAAGGTATGCAGTGCTCATAGCTGGGGAGGATTGGCGGACTTGGTATCTCGTCCTCGATGAGACACATCTCCAGTCTGGGCAAAACGTCATCGAATTCCGCAATGTCATCAACCAAGACCGCGCGGCATCTTTCGTCCGTTGGCAGTTGAAGGACGTAGCATTGTGGAAGCCGTTTAGTGCTAAGCTCGCTGCGGGGACGCGGCTTTTGTCCAAGTTGCCGGATGGTTTGGGCGATCCCTTTCCCACGCCGTTCAATGCGGAAGTTACCATTCCCTTTGCTCTGGCCGAGGCCGGTCCGGTGCGGCTTACTGTCTATAACTTGATGGGGCAGCAGGTTCGCGTGTTGGCCGATGGCTGGCTAACTGCCGGTGCGCATCGCGTACGCTGGGACGGTCGCACGGATGCGGGCGCGGAGTCGGCTTCCGGAGTCTATTGGGCCGTGCTGCACGCTGGCGAGATCGTCCAAACAGCCAAATTGGCGTTGATTCGCTGAGAAGCTGTTGAGTTAAATGCGAATCGGGGAACTTTGAACAGTACCCAGGCCAGCCGCCGTAAGGAGGTCAACATACTCATCGCTGGCTGCGACGACGACTTTGCGAATGACTCTCGAATCTCCTACATATAAAGAGTAAACGATCTACCATAGACAGTGTTCGCTGAGCATCTTATTCTGGTTCCCTGCAATCGCAAGGAGGAATAACATGTCCGTATCAAAACCTCGGTACAGCAAAGAGGAGTTTGCTCGCCGTGGCGATGAGATTTATGAGCGAGATATAAGCCCTCATGTTGAACCTGACGACGAAGGTAAATTCGTGGTCATCGACATCGAGACAGGAGCGTATGAAATTGATCAGGACGAACTGGCTGCATCCGATCGGCTTCTTGCCCGCAGACTCGATGCACAAATGTGGACAAGGCGCGTCGGATCCCGGTATGCCCGCCGCTTTGGGTTGCGTAGATGGAGGCCGGGTGGTCATACGTCCCCTGCCGTAGCAAAAGTTCCCTGTACAGCTTGACAGCGTAAAGACTCGCCTTTACTTTCTGCCCGTTATGAAATCTTCGCCTCACATTCGTCGCTGGTGGCGCGCTTGGTATTCCCCGAGCAGGGAGAGAGGTGCGTCCATCCGCTAGACTGCGACGAGATGAATTTTCAATCCAACGCGGATGCCCTCGGGTGTCCGCGTTTTTTTTGTACTTGGAGAACGATATGACTATTCACACGGAAACTTTTCGCACGGCTGGCGGCGTCGAAGTCAAGCGCCAGACCGAGGAATTGCCCATAGAAAGGCCGCTAGCATCTCTGCTCGAACGGCTCAATACCCACCGGGGTGCCGTCTTTGCCAGCGGCTATGAGTATCCAGGGCGCTATAGCCGCTGGGACATTGGCTTCGTCGATCCGCCGCTGGAACTGGTGGCGCGTCAACGCGCCTTTGCCTTCCGGGCGCTCAACGCACGCGGCGAGATGCTGCTGGAGACCTTTCGCGGCAGTCTCGCCAAGCACGAGCATGTGATGGAACTGGAGCTAACCGATGGCCAGCTCAAAGGCGCGGTGGCTCCCATGCCCGATTACTTCGCCGAAGAGGAGCGCTCCAAGCAGCCGACGATCTTCAGCGTCCTGCGCGCCCTAGTGGCGCAGATGCGAGCCGAAGGCGAAAATCACTTGGGCTTTTACGGGGCGCTGGGCTACGACTTGGTACTCCAGTTTGAGCCACTTCAACTGCGTCACCCGCGCCGCGAGGACCGGCCCGATCTGCACCTCTTTTTGCCAGACGAACTGGTCGTCGTCGATCACCGCAAGGAGCAGGCGCGGCGCTATCGCTATGAATTTGCCGCCGACGGATTGTCAACCGAGGGCATAGAGCGCGGCACGGACGCCGTGCCCTATGTGCGCGGCGCAGCGTCCGAGATTGTGTGCGATCATGTCCCCGGGGAATACGCCGACAAGGTGCGCGAGGTCATCGCCGGGACCGAGCGTGGCGACTTCTTTGAGGTGACGCCGAGCCAGGTGCTCAGCGCTGGCCATGCGGGCAGCCCAAACGTCCTCTTTGAGAATATTCGCCGCACTAGTCCCAGCCCCTACGAGTTCTTCATCAACCTCGGCGACGAGTACCTGATCGGCGCTTCGCCCGAGATGTTCGTGCGGGTCAATGGGTCATTGGTCGAGACTTGTCCAATTGCCGGGACCATCGGTCGAGGCAAAACCGTAATGGAGGACGCCGAACAGATCCGCGACTTGCTCAACTCAAAAAAGGACGAGGCCGAGTTGAACATGTGTACGGACGTCGATCGCAACGACAAAGCGCGGATTTGCAAGGAAGGCTCGGTGCGAGTAGTGGGGCGGCGGATGATCGAAAGGTACTCAAAGGTCTTTCACACCGTGGACCAAGTCGTGGGCGAGCTGAAGGACGACTGCGACGGATTCGACGCCCTGCTTTCGCATATGTGGGCAGTGACGCTGACCGGCGCGCCCAAACCAGCGGCCATGCAGAAGATCGAGGAACTGGAAAACTCGGCGCGGCGCTGGTACGGCGGCTGCGTTGGGATGTTGCTCTTTAGCGGCGAGATCAACACCGGGATCACTATCCGCACGGTACACCTAGAGGACGGCATTGCCAAAGTACGGGCGGGGGCGACTCTACTGTGCGACTCGGACCCCGACGCTGAAGAGCGAGAGACGCGGGCCAAGGCCGAGACCTTTATCAATGCGGTGATTGGTGCTGATGATGCCAAGGATAAGGTTGCTCAAATCGCGACTTCGGGGCAGGGCAAGCGGGTGCTTTTCGTCGATAACCGCGACTCTTTCGTCCACACGCTCGGCGATTACGTGCGGCAGACGGGAGCGGAGGTGGTGACAGTGCGCGCTGCGAGGTCGCGCGACGGCAGCGGCGCACGGGGTCTGCGCGATCCCCAACGCGTCTTCGCCGACTTTGATCCCGATTTGGTCTTCATCTCGCCGGGACCAGGCACGCCTGAGGAATTTGGCGTGCCGGAGTTGGTCAACGAGTGCGTGCGGCGCGCGCTGCCGGTTTTTGGCGTGTGTCTCGGATTGCAGGGCATCGTCGAGGGCCTCGGTGGCGAGCTAGGGGTACTTTCCTACCCGATGCACGGCAAGGAATCGACGATCCGCTGCACGCCCGAAGGAATTTTTGACGGGTTTCCCACGGAATTCGTCGCTGGACGCTATCACTCGCTTTACGCCGTGCCGGAAAAGCTGCCCAAGTGCTTGCGGGTGTTAGCGCAGACCGACGATGGGGTCATCATGGCTGTGGAGCACCGCGAGTTGCCGGTGGCGGCGGTGCAGTTTCACCCGGAGTCGATCTTGACGCTCAAGGACGATTTGGGCTTGCGGCTGATCGCCCAGGTGATAGGGAAGTTGGCGCGGTGATGTTGTAGGGGCGGTTCGCGAACCGCCCCTACCGAATCGTCTCTACCAAACCATCTCTACGGCCTTTTCCGCCAACGCACAACCATGCTGCTGATACTTGATAATTACGACTCCTTTACCTACAATTTGGTGCATTATTTGGAGGAATTAGGGGCGACAACCAAGGTCTTGCGCAACGACGAATTGACGGTCGACGAGGCGGTTGCACTCGCACCTGAGCGCGTCGTTATTTCGCCCGGTCCCGGCGGCCCAGATCAAGCTGGAATTTCGTGCGCGCTCGTCGAGCGGTTGGCTGGTGTGATCCCCATTTTGGGCGTGTGCTTGGGGCACCAAGTCATCGCCCAAGTTTGCGGTGGGCGCGTGGTGCGGGCCGACGAGATCGTCCACGGTCGCGCAACACCAGTGCAACACGATGGCTGCACGCTATTCGCCGGCCTGCAAAATCCCTTCGTCGCTACTCGCTATCACTCGCTAACTGTCGAGCGGGAGAGTTTGCCCGAATGTTTGGAAGTATCGGCCGCGAATGAGAATGGGATGATTATGGGGATTCGGCACCGGCGATGGCCCCTCGAAGGGGTGCAGTTCCATCCTGAGTCGATTTTGACTGTAGAAGGCAAACAGCTACTGGCTAATTTTCTTCGCTTATGAGGAGCGCAATATGATACAAGAAGCCATAAGAGACCTGATCGCCGGAGCAGACTTGGACCGCGCTAAGATGCGGGCGGTGATGGAGCAGATTATGAGTGGCCAAGCTACGGACGCTCAGATCGGCGCTTTTCTCGTCGCTCTGCGGATCAAGGGCGAGACCATCGACGAGATCGCTGGCGGTGCCGAAGTCATGCGCGAAAAAGCTACGCCGATAGTGACGGTGCGTCCCGATCTCATCGACACCTGTGGTACTGGCGGCGATGATTCGGGGACCTTCAATATCTCTACGACGGTAGCATTTGTCGCTTGCGGTGCCGGTTTGGCCGTGGCCAAGCACGGCACCCGCTCAATATCGAGCCTGTGTGGCTCGTCAGACGTGCTGACCGCGTTAGGGGTCAACGTCGAAGCCTCGCCGGAAAAGGTCGGCGAGTGCATCGACGAAGTCGGCATTGGCTTTCTCTTCGCGATAGCCTTGCACGGGGCGATGAAACACGCCGTCGGCCCGCGCAGGGAATTAGCTACCCGCACGGTTTTTAACATCTTGGGGCCGCTGACCAATCCGGCTGGGGCCAAAAGGCAATTGCTCGGTGTGTTCGACGGCGCGTTGACCGAGGCGCTCGCCGGAGTGCTGCGCGAGTTGGGATCGGATCAGGCCCTGGTGGTACACGGCTCGGACGGACTGGATGAGATCACGCTGACGGGGCCGACGCAGGTCAGCGAGCTTAGAGATGGGCAGGTCAGTACGCGCCAGATTCACCCGGGAGATTTTGGCTTGCAGACAGTCTCAGCCGAGGCGCTCAAAGGCGGCGATGCGGACTACAATGCGCGTATCCTGCGCGGGGTACTCGACGGGGAGGAAGGGCCGCAGCGCGATGTGGTGCTGCTCAACGCGGCGGCGGCAATAGTCGTTGGCGGGCGGGCCGAGGATATAACCGCTGGTCTCGAAGTGGCCCGGGAGTCCATCGACTCAGGTAAGGCACGCGAAGCCCTAGATCGGCTAGTCGAAGTAAGCAACTCCTAACGATGGCGGATATCCTAAGCGAAATAGCCGCGTACAAGCGCGAGTTCGTCGCTGACCGCAAGCGCGAGCGCAGCCTAGCCGATGTGCGGTCGCAGGCTCGCGATACTCAGACACCGGCCGATTTCCAAGGTGCGTTGGCTGCGGATGGGATCGCGTTGATCGCCGAGGTAAAAAAAGCCTCGCCATCCAAGGGCGTCATCCGCGCCGACTTCGACCCAGAGTGGATCGCCGATGCGTATGCCGCCCACGGTGCGCGTTGTCTTTCGGTATTGACGGACGAGGCGTATTTTCAAGGGTGCGACGCGCATTTGCAGATGGCTAAAGCGGTCGCGGACTTGCCGGTGTTGCGCAAGGATTTCACCATTGACGAATACCAGCTCTACGAAGCCCGCGTCATCGGTGCTGACGCCGTTTTGCTGATCGTGGCGCTGATGGACTCCAGCCAGCTCGACGATTACCTTGGCTTAGCCGAGGAGTTGGAACTAGACGCCCTAGTCGAAGTCCACGATGGGGCGGAACTGGCGCGCGCCAAAGCGGCCGGTGCCCGGCTCATCGGCGTCAACAACCGCGATCTGCGGACCTTTGAGACCACCTTGGATACTACCTTTGCGCTTGTGGATCAGATGCCGGAGGGAGCTGTCGTCGTCAGCGAGAGCGGAATTGGGGATCGCGGCGATGTCGAGCGGCTCGCGGCAGTCGGCGTCGATGCGATCTTAGTCGGCGAATCTCTGATGCGCGAAGACGATATTGGAAATAAAGTGAGGGAGTTATTGGGCACGTGAAAAAGCGAGTATTTTCGGGCATTCAGCCTTCGGGCCACATCCACATCGGCAACTACATCGGGGCCGTCCGCAATTGGCTGGTCAACCTAGAGGACCGCGACAACATCTTTTGCGTGGTCGATCAGCACGCGATCACCGTGCCGTACGACCCGGAGGCTTTGCATAGCGGTACGCGCGAGGCCGTGGCCTTGTACATTGCCTGTGGCCTCGATCCGCAAAAGTGCCGTCTCTTCGTGCAGTCGCACATTCCCGAACACACTGAGTTGGCTTGGCTTTTGACCTGCATCACGCCGATGGGTTGGCTGGAGCGGATGACCCAATTTAAGGATCGGGTGGGTGCGCGGCGCGAGCGCGTCGGTACGGGGCTGTTCGTCTATCCGACGTTGATGGCTGCCGATATCCTGCTCTATCAGGCGCACGAGGTCCCCGTTGGCGACGACCAAAAACAGCACGTGGAACTGACGCGCGACATTGCCGAGCGCTTCAATCGCCAGTTCGGCGAGGTATTCACCGTGCCCGAGCCGGTCATTCCGCAAGTCGGTGCGCGGATCATGGGGCTCGACGATCCGACCGCGAAAATGTCTAAGTCCACCGAGGGCCAGTACCACAGCGTCGGCCTGCTCGATGACCCGGATAAGGTGCGCAAGACGATCATGCGGGCGGTAACCGATTCGCAGCAGGGCATTGTGTTCGATCCGCAGCGCCCTGGGCTTTTCAACCTCCTGACAATCTATCAGGCGTTGACTGGTCAGGAGAACGCCGAGATTGAGACGCATTTTGCTGGCAAGGGCTACGGCGACTTGAAAAAGGAACTAGTCGAAGTGGTCATAGCTGAGATCGAGCCGATCCAGGCGCGCTATCGGGAACTGACGGCAGATCCCGCATACATTGACGAAGTACTCGCCGAGAGTGTCGAAAAACTGCGCCCGATTGTTGACGCAACAATGGATGGAGTCCGTCGGGCGATGGGCCACCGATGAGGAATCAACTATGGATCTGAGTGACTGGCGCGAACGCATAGATGGTATCGACCGGCAAATGATCGATCTACTCAACGAGCGCATGCAGTGCGCACACGAGGTCGGGCAGATTAAAAAGGCCGCGGGAAAACCAATACGCGATCCCGAGCGCGAGCGCGATGTGATCGCCAAGACCAAAGCCTACAATCAAGGACTCCAAGGGCCGATGAAGGACGAGGCCCTAGAGAAGCTCTACCGGCTGCTCATTGAACTAACCACCCACTTCGAATGCGAGGAGAGCTAGCCTTCTTCCGGCGGGCAGTCATCGTCGGCGTGGGCCTGATTGGCGGCTCAATAGGCTTGGCGCTCAAGCGCACTGGCTTTGGCGGGCAGCTTGTGGGCGTCAGCCGTCCTGCGACCATCGCCCGTGCGCTGGAGTTGGGCGTGATTGACGAGGGATGGGGCTACGACGAGTTGGGGCAAGCGCTCAAAGGAGCCGACCTAGTCTTTATCTGCACCCCGATCAAGCGGATTCTCACGCTGATTGCGGAGGTGGGTCAGCTCGCTGAACCAGGGACACTCGTTACCGATGTGGGGAGCACCAAGCGGCGCATCGTCGCGGCGGCCCAAGCCCATTTCAGCGACGAAGTGTACTTTGTCGGCGGCCATCCAATGGCCGGCTCTGAAAAAGCGGGCGTGGCCGCAGCCGATCCGTTCCTCTTCCAGAATGCGATCTACATTTTGGTCCCCGACCAGAAGGTACCGGCTGATCGCTACCAAGCATTGACTGAGCTCTTGCGGCAGGTCGGAGCGCGGGTGATGGAACTGGACGCTGAGTCACACGACCGAGCGGTCGCTGCGATCAGCCACTTGCCGCAGATGATGGCGACCTCGTTGGTGAGTATGGTCGGGCGGTTGAATGCCGAGCGCGATCACTTCCTGCCGTTGGCTGCTGGCGGTTTTCGCGACTTGACGCGGATTGCCTCTAGCCCGTTCGCGCCGGTGTGGGAGGATATCTGCGCGACCAATGCCGACGAGATCCGCGCGATGATCGAACGCTACATCGCCGCGCTCGCGGATGTGAAGGGGCGGCTGGAGGCAGAGGAGTTAAAGGCGGATTTTGATTTTGCCAATGAGATTCGAGGGTCCATTCCGAGGGATTCAAAGGGGTTTATCCACGTACTGCACGAGATCTTGGTGCTAGCCGAGGATCGGCCGGGCGTTATCGCCGAGATCGGGCAGGCGCTGGGGGCGCAAGGGGTAAACATCAACGATATTGAGGTAATGAAGGTGCGCGAAGGCGAGGGAGGGACGCTGCGGCTGGGATTTGACAGCGCAGAAAATGCGGAAAACGCACTGGGAATTTTGACTAGGCTCGGGTATGTGGCGCGGAGACCCTAGGCGATGGCAGCAATAGTAAGCCCAGTCAAGAAAATTGTGGGGCAAGTGTCGGTGCCCGGAGAGCGGGAGCCAGCCGAGCGCGCGCTCGTGTTGGCCGCATTGAGCGAGGGGAAGAGCACTGTCCGCCACGTACCCGTTGCCGCTGACCGGGTGGCCGCTCTGTTGCGCGAGCTAGGTGTTGACATTAGCAAGCGCACAGGCACTTATGCGGTGCGCGGCGCTGGGCTGCGGGGGTTTCAGGAGGCAGCGGGACCGCTCGACCTAGAGGGGTTGGGCGATACCGCGCTGTTGTTGCTTCCCATGCTCGCCGGGCAAACGTTTCGCTCGCAGGTGAAGTTGGGCACGGAAGCCGAGCGGTGTCGGCTACTGCTCAACCTGCTGGCCCAGCTCGGGTTCGCCGTCGAACAGGAGAGTGCGGACACCTTTGTAATCGGTGGTCATCAGGCCAAAGGGTTCGTCCTCTCCGAGGCACCGCCGACCGACGCCCTAGCGCTGGGCGCAATGATGGCCGCGCTCTTTGCCGAGGGGACGACCGCGCTAAAAGTCGGCAGCCGCGTGGAGCGCTTATTGCGCGAGCGCGGGATTGCCGTCGAGCGGCGCAAACTGCTGTCGGTAGAGGGGGGGCAGGCGTTAAAGGCAACTGACGTAGAGGTGCCTGGGCAGCTCGCGTTGGCGTATCCGCTCATGGGGGCTGCGCTGTGCCGCAAGGGGTCGGAGCTGACCATCAGGCGCGTGGTCGTTCGCTCTAGGCAGCGGGCGTTTTTGGATTTGCTGCGGCAGATTGGGGCGGAGATCGCCGCGGAAGACCTTGGGGAAAGCGAGTTCGATTTACACGTGATCGCTAGCCAGTTGAAGGCTACGCGCGTGGCCGAGTCGCGGGCCGCCAAGGTTGTTGACCAGATCGCGTTGCTAGCAGTCTTGGCGACTCAGGTACAGGGGACGACGGTCATCCGCGACATCGAGGCCATGCCGCATGTGGAGCATTTATGCGCTGCGCTGCGCTCGCTCGATGCGCGGATTGGTCAATTCCCCGAGGGGCTTGTCATCAAAGGCGGCTTCCCGCTCCAAGGCGGTCAACTCGACGGCAAGGGCGATCCCGGTTTAACCATGGCCTTTGCCGTGGCCGGGCTGTTGGCCGAAGGGGAGTTGACCATCGAAGGCAGCGAGTGCTTGACACCTATCTGGCCCGATTTTTTTAAGACCGTACAATCTATTGGAGGAGATTAAATATGAGAGGAATTTTTCGGCTCTTTGTGTGCGCGGCTGTGATGTTGTGTGGCGGCCTACTCGCCATCCGCTTGCTCTACAACGTATCGTGGCGCGAATCCTTTGAGATTGCCAACTGCTTCGTTGAGGATTTGTTGGGGTGATCTCCGGGACGACGCGGGTGCTCGGCGTCATCGGCGACCCGGTCGCACACACGGCGTCGCCGGCCATGCACAACGCCGCGCTCAGGGCGCTGAATCTCAACTATGTGTACGCGGCGTTTCGCGTCGCTCCCCCAACCTTGCCCCAAGCGCTCGCCGGAATGCGCGCCTTCGGCATAGTTGGGCTGAATGTAACGGTGCCGCACAAGCAGGCCGTCATGGCGCATCTGGACGAGATTTCCACAGAGGCCCAAAGTATTGGCGCGGTCAATACCATTGCCAACCGCGATGGTCGGCTCGTGGGGTACAACACCGACGCCTTTGGCATCGTGCAGAGCCTCAAGGCCGATGGCGGCTTAGACCCGCTGCCGCCCAAGGTCGCGCTCCTCGGTGCAGGTGGTGCGGCGCGAGCCGTGCTCTACGCGCTGCTGGCGCGGGACGAGGTGGAGGAAGTGCTGCTGCTCAACCGCACGGTGGAAAAGGCCGCAGCACTCGCCGCCGATCTTGACAGCAAGGGCAAGGTGCGGGTCGGGTCGCTGGCAGAGACCCGACCGATTGGCGACGCTGGTTTGCTCATCAACGCCACGGCGCTGGGGATGCACCCCCGCGACGACGTTTCGCCGCTGGCGGACCCATCGTGCCTACACGAGCACATGCTGGTCGCCGACATTGTGTACAACCCGCTGGAGACCGTACTCATGCGGCAGGCTACAGCCGCTGGGGCCTCCGCGATCAACGGCTTGGGTATGCTCGCTTGGCAGGGCGCGCGTTCGTTTGAAATATGGACGGGTGTCGAGCCGCCGGTCGAGGCGATGATTGCGGCCGCACTGGAGCATTTTCCCGCTTAGGCCGCTGGGAATAAAGACAAACAACACAGATAGCGCATGATAACCGAATCATTAGAAACGCGCATTAGCGCGGCGCTGGCCCGAGCGGGCGCGCCCGCAGATTCCCCGGCCCTCGTCGGCCCGGCCACTCGCCCGGAGTTCGGCGACTATCAGGCCAATGGCGTGATGGCCGCGGCCAAGAAACTGAAGACCAATCCTCGCGCGCTCGCCGCTCAGGTTGTGGAGGAACTGGATCTGGAGGACATGGCCGCGTCCGTAGATATCGCCGGTCCGGGCTTTATCAATATCCAACTCAAGGGCGAGTGGCTGGCCGCGCAGTTGGGGAACGTGCTGGCCGATTCGCGGCTCGGCGTGCCTAAGGACGCGCCGCAAAAGGTCGTACTCGACTACTCGCATCCCAACTTGGCCAAGGAAATGCACATCGGCCATCTGCGCAGCACGGTCATTGGCGACGCCATCGCCCGCGTCCTCGAATTCTCGGGCCACGAGGTCGTGCGCCACAATCACGTGGGCGACTGGGGAACGCAGTTTGGGATGCTCATCGCCCACTTGGACGAGCTCGCGGACCCGGCCACGGAATTGGCCGATCTAGAAGTATTCTACCAATCGGCGCGGAAGCGCTTTGACCAGGACGAGGCGTTCGCCGACCTGTCGCGGGAATACGTGGTCAAGCTGCAAAGCGGCGACCCGCATGTGCAGCGGATGTGGCAGCAGTTCATCGACGAGTCGCTTGCCCACGGCCAGCGCATATACGACGCGCTCGGAGTTGGCCTCAAGCCCGAAGACGTGCAAGGTGAGAGCGCGTACAACGACGACTTACCCCGCGTGGTCGAAGATTTGCGGGACAAGGGTTTGCTGGTGGAGTCCAACGGCGCGCAGTGCGTCTTTTTGGAGGAATTCAAAAACAAGGACGGCCAGATCACGCCGGTGATCGTGCAGAAGTCGGACGGCGGCTACCTCTATGCGACGAGCGACCTCGCTGCCGTGCGTTATCGGGCCGGTGCGCTCGCTGCCGACCGCATCCTCTACATCGTCGATGCGCGCCAGTCGCTTCACTTGCAGCAGGTCTTCGCGGTGGCGCGGGCGGCTGGGTACGCGCCTGCGACGACCGCTTTGGAGCACCACGAGTTTGGCGCGATTTTAGGCGCGGACAACCGGCCGTTCAAGACGCGGGTCGGCGGCACAGTCAAGCTGATGGACGTGCTGGAGGAGGGTGTGGCGCGGGCCTTTGCCCAAGTGAGCGAGAAGAATCCCGACATGGACGAGGCCGAGCGGCGGCAGATCGCCCGCGTGATTGGCATTGGCAGCATCAAGTACATGGAGCTATCGTTCAACCGCACCTCGGACTACGTGTTCGACTGGGACAAAATGCTGGCCCTCGACGGCAACACCGCTCCGTACATGCTCTATTCGTACGCCCGCATCAAGAGCATGTTCCGCCGCGCTGGCGTGGATGAAGATGCGCTCGACGGGGCGATAATCATTGGCGAAAGGGCCGAGAATGCGCTCGCCATCAAACTGTTGCAATTTCCCGAAGTGGTCGCGGCCGTGGCGCGCCAGTGCTACCCGCACATGCTCTGCAACTATCTCTACGAGCTGGCCGACGCCTTTATGAAGTTCTACGAGCAGTGCCCGGTTCTCCGTGCGGACGAGCCGGTGCGCACGAGTCGGCTGCTGCTGGCGCTGCTGACCGCGCGCATCGTGCGCCAAGGTCTCGACCTGCTCGGCATCGAGACGCTCGAGCGCATGTGAGGCGTGGGCCATGACGGAGGGGCCGATATTTCTGGCCGGTTTTATGGGTGTGGGCAAGACCCGGGTCGGGCGCATTCTGGCGCAGCAGCTAGGGCGTAGCTTTTTGGACACCGACCGGATGATTGAACAGCGCGCCGGCAAGACCATTGCGGAGATTTTCGCCGACGAAGGCGAGGCGCACTTCCGCCAGCTAGAGCGCGACTGCGTCCTCGAAACCTGCCAACGCCCGGATGCCATAGTGGCATTGGGTGGTGGGGCAGTTACTCGCGCCGACAACGTCGAGGCCGTGCGCCGCGCTGGTGTGTTGGTGTGTCTCAAGGCTGACGTGGATACGATTTTCGCCCGCGTCCGTCGCCGCACCAACCGGCCCCTGCTCGCCGGATTGGATCCGCAGGCGCAACGCGCCAAGATAGAGTCCCTGCTCCGCGAGCGCGCTCCTTACTACGACCAAGCCCACATCGAGCTGTACACTACGCAGGCGCAGACGCCTGAGGACACAGCCGGGCAACTCCTTGCTTTGTTGGAGAGCTATGCAAAGAATTGACTTAGACATCCCGGGGGCTGCATACCCCATTTTCGTCGGCCACGATATCTTAGGGGAATTAGGGCCGCGCTGCCGCGACTTGGCTTTGGGCCGGCAAGTCGCGCTAGTGAGCGACGAAGTTGTGGCCGCGCGCTATCTGCAACCTGTGGCCGTGAGCTTGCGCGCCGCTGGATTTGAGGTGCTGGAGATTGTCTATGCCGGGGGCGAGGAGGCCAAGAACCTGCACGGAGCCGAGGAAATTTTCACGCAGATGATTGCAGCCGGGTTCGACCGTGGCGATTGGGTCGTGGCCCTCGGCGGGGGCGTGGTCGGCGACATGGCGGGCTTTGTGGCTTCCACTTATTTGCGCGGCGTGCCCTATGTGCAGGTGCCGACGACCATTGTCGCTCAGGTGGATTCGAGCATCGGCGGCAAGACAGGGGTCAACCACGCACTGGGCAAAAACCTGATCGGCACCTTTCACCAGCCGCGCTTGGTTTTGGCCGACACCAATGCGCTGCACTCGCTGCCGAGGCGCGAGCGGATCGCGGGCATGGCCGAGGTGGTCAAACACGGGCTTATCCGCGACGCTGCGCTCTTCGCCTTTTTGGAGGAGCACTTGGAGGAGGTCGTGGATATGGCGTTGGCACCGGAGACCTTGGACTGGCTGATCGGCCGCAATGTCGAGATCAAGGCCGAGGTAGTGGCCGCCGACGAGAAGGAGCAGGGCTTGCGGGCCATCCTCAATTACGGACACACCATTGGACACGCGATTGAGGCCGCCACGGACTACAGTCGCTATCGGCACGGAGAGGCGATAATTTTGGGCTTGATCGCTGCGGGCGAAATCGCCTGCCACGAGGGGTTTTGGCCCGAAGAAGAAAGGCAGCGGCAAGATGCGTTGCTGGAGCGGTTGGGGGTGCCCGGAGGATTAGCCGAGGTGGAGGTGGAGCGGATTTTGACCTGTGCCAAGGCCGACAAGAAGCGGGTGGATGGGCAGTTGCGGTTCGTGCTGGGTCGGCGGATTGGGGAGGTGGAGGTTGTGGAGGGAATAACCGATGACACGGTGCGCGCGGCCATTGCATACGCGCAGCGCGTTTCGGCTGAGACTTCGGCGTGAGCTCAGTCGAACGCTCAACGCCGAAGCCTTTTGCGAGGGATAAGATGAGTGAGAACCAGCCCCACAAAGTTCACCTAGTCAGCTTAGGCTGCCCGAAAAACACGGTCGATTCCGAGCGGATGCAGGGGCTTTTGCAGGGCCATGCCTATCAGATGACGGACGCGCCAGAAGAAGCGGATGTGGTGGTGGTCAATACCTGCGGCTTTATCGAGCCGGCCAAAGAGGAATCCCTCGCCGCAATTATGGACGCGCATCGGCTCAAGCAAGAGGGTCAGTGCGAGGGGGTCATCGTCACGGGGTGTCTATCGACTCGCTACTACGAGGAGCTCGCGCAGGAGTTGGTGGAAGCCGACAAGCTGCTGACGATCGCCGACGAGGCCGACATCGTCCACCACGTTGACGACGTGTTAGGCGTCCAGCGGCCCCAGTACTTGGCCAGCTTGCCGCGGACTTCGCTGACGCCGAAGCACTGGTCGTATCTGCGCATATCGGACGGCTGCGATCACCAATGCGCCTTTTGCGCCATTCCCGCCATTCGCGGACGACACGTGAGCGAGCCGGTCGAACAACTCGTGGCTGAGGCCGAGCGGCTGGCCGCAGAGGGGGTGCGGGAGCTGGTCTTGGTCTCGCAGGACTCGGTGCGCTACGGTGCCGACCTCTACGGCCGGCCGCAGCTCGTGCGCCTCTTACAAGCGCTCGCCGAGGTGGAAGGCATAGAGTGGATGCGCTTGATGTACACCTATCCGGCATTTTGGACCGAGGAACTGATCGACTTCTACGCCACGTGCGACAAGATGTGCCGCTACATCGACATGCCGCTGCAACACATTTCCGACCCGGTGCTCAAGCGCATGAAGCGGGCGACGACGCGCCAAAAGACGCTCGATTTGTTGGCGCGGCTGCGAGAGCGGCTGCCGGGAGCTGGGCTGCGCTCGACGTTCATCGTCGGCTTTCCCGGCGAGACCGAGGACGATTTTGCCGCCTTGCTGGAATTCGTGGCTGAGACGCGCTTCGACTACGCGACCGGCTTTCTCTACTCGCCGGAAGATGGGACTTCGGCGTATGCGCTTGGCGATCCGGTCAGCGAGGAGGTCAAGCAGGAGCGCTACAGCCGCCTGACGCAACTGCAAGAGCGCGTGGGCACGGAGAAAAACGACGAGCTCGTCGGCACGCGGCAGCAGGTCTTGGTCGATGCGCGCGTGGGGGAGATGTGCTATGGGAGAATGGAACGCGACGCCCCGGAAATCGACGGCCAAGTAGTAATCACTGAGGGCACACCTCCGGTGGGTTCTTTCGTCGAAGTGGAGATCACCGCAGCCGCGCCCTACGAACTGAGCGCTAGAGTAGTGGGAGAGCCGCGTTGAACAAGGCGAAGCCGCGCGACATCGCCGTGGATGGCCCGGCCGGCGAGTTGGTCATCGGGTGGAGCGATGGCCGCGAGAGCCGCTATAGTTTGGAGGGCTTGCGGCGCGAGTGTCCCTGCGCCCACTGTCGGGAAGTGCGCGACGCGAATGAGGGCGGGTTGACGCTCTTGCAGCCCGAGGCCGTGTCGGCCACAGCCGAGGTGCGAGGGGTTAGCTATGTCGGGCGCTACGGCATCCGCATCGAATGGGCCGACGGGCACGACCACGGCATTTATACGTTTGAGTTTTTTCGCGCGCTAGACGCGGGCGGATAAGGCGAGGCGGGTTTTGGTCAGCTTCTTACTCCCTCGCCCAGTGTACCAATCCCATCTCCAAGGGATTTTGCAAGTCGGGATGCGAGGGCACCACGCGCAGAGTATAGCCGTGCGAACCAGCCGCCGCGCACGTGAAAGTGCCGACAAAGTGGTAGGTCCCATCGCCGTTGTGTCCATCCAATTCCAGCGGATATACCTCGGTCTGGGCAAACTCGCGCTGGGCATTGAGGCGGCCGGCGTAGATCTCGACGCGGACATCTTCTGGCGTTAGCTCGCCCAAAGTCACTGCGGCGCGCAACGGCACCTGCATCCCCACCTTGAGCAGCCGAGGAAATTCAGCATCCACCGCGCCGATCTGAACCTGCGCCCACTTGGAGCGCACGTGCGACTTCCAATGCGTCAGCCGCTGAACCCGCTCGCGGTCAGCCGCCAATTCCGCAAAGCGAGCTTGCCCGGGCAAGTAAAATCGCTCGGTGTATTCGCGCACCATGCGATGCGTGTTGTACTGCGGCACAAGCTGGGCAATAGTCTCCTTCATGCGGGCGATCCAACCGCCGGGCAATCCATCCGCATCGCGCTGGTAGAAAAGCGGGATCACCTCGGTCTCTAGCAAGTCGTAGAGCGAGTTGGACTCGACTGCGTCTTGGTACTGTTCGTCGTCGTAGTCCTCGCCGCGGCCAATGGTCCAACCAGCGTGGTTGTCGCAGGATTCGTCCCACCAGCCATCGCATACGCTGACGTTGAGCACGCCATTGACCGCAGCCTTCATACCCGACGTGCCCGAAGCCTCCAAGGGGCGGCGGGGATTGTTGAGCCATACATCGCACCCTTGTACCAAGTAGCGGGCGAGGTTCATGTCGTAGTCTTGCAAAAAGAAAATCCGGCCATTAAAGGGCGCTTGCCGTGCGAGGTGGACGATTTGGCGGATCAGCTCCTTGCCCGCGTCGTCGTGGGGGTGGGCCTTGCCAGCGAAGAGAATCTGCACGGGCCGCTGCGAGTCGGAGAACAGGGCCTTGAGCCGCTCGATATTGCGGAAAATCAGGTTGCCGCGCTTGTACGTGGCAAAGCGGCGAGCAAAGCCAATAGTCAGCACCTCGGGATCGAGCCGCGCTAAGGTCTGTTCAATTTTGGCCGCCGCCACGCCCTGGCCCTGCATCTGCTGGCGCAAGTGATGGCGAGTTACGTCAATCAGCCGCTTGCGCCGCTGCTGGTGCGTGTCCCACAACTCGCGGTCGGGAATCTGATAGATCGGATCCCAGTCCCGCTCGTCAGCCGATACCAGCCGCCAAGTGTCGCCGAGATAGCGGTCGAACAGCTCGGCCATTTCCAGCGAAACCCACGTGTGCATATGGACGCCGTTGGTGACGTGTCCGATGGGGATTTCGTGTTCTGAGAAGTCGGGCCACAGGCCCTGCCACATGCGGCGGCTAACTTCACCGTGCAGGCGACTGACACCATTGGCCCGGCCCGAGAGCCTGAGCGCCAAGACCGTCATGCAGAAGTCGGCGTGGGGATCGCGGGGATCAACCCGGCCCAAGCCGATAAATTCCTCGTGCGACAGGCCGAGCCACTCGCGGAAATAGCCCAAGTGCGCCTCAATCAAGCGCGCGGGAAACCAGTCGTTGCCCGCCGCAACCGGGGTATGAGTGGTAAACACATTGCCGACGATGCTGGCCTCGCGGGCCGTGGCAAACGAATAGCCATGCTCGGTCATTAACCGACGAATCCGCTCTAGGGCCAAAAAGGCCGAGTGTCCCTCGTTCATGTGGCAGACAGTGGGTTCGATGCCCACGGCTTGCAGGGCACGCAGACCGCCGATGCCGAGGAGAATCTCCTGCCGGATACGCATAGCCGCGTCTCCCCCGTAGAGGCGGGCGGTAATATCGCGGTCCGCCGGGACATTTTCGTCGAGGTTGGTATCGAGCAAATAGAGCCGCACTCGGCCCACCTCCACCTGCCAAATCCGCGCTTGCACCATGCCGTGGGCAAAGGGCACCTCAATGGTCAGGTGCCCTCCGTCGCCGCCGTGGACCGGCTGCACGGGCATCTGGTAGAAGTCGTTTTCCGGGTTGCGCTCTATCTGCCAGCCGTCGGCGTTGAGGGCTTGGCGGAAATAACCCTCGCGGTAGAGCAAGCCGACCCCGACGAGGGGGACGCCTAGATCGCTAGCGGCCTTGAGGTGATCGCCGGAGAGCACGCCCAAGCCCCCGGAATAGATGCGCAGGCTCTCGGTCAGGCCAAACTCCGCCGAGAAGTACGCAACCTGCAACTGGCTCTCGCCGTGCGTCTGGCCAAACCATGTCGGCTGGGACAAATAGCCCTCGAATTGCTCGACGACGCGCTCGATCCGGCCCCGCAATTGCTCGTCGTCGATTAGGGCGTCGAGCTGTTCCGGCTGCAGGAGAGTCCAAAAGCGCAGGGGATCGCGCTGGCTCTCAATCCACGTTTCCGGGTCGATCTGGTAGAGGGTGCGGATAGTTTCCTTGCTCCAACTCCACCAGAGGTTGTGCCCCAGCTCCCACAGCGGCGTCAGTTGCTCGGGCAGGGACGGAATGATATGGAGGCGATATAGAGGTTTCATTGTTAGTTTCTTCTATAGAGTTGGGTTGCAAAGAGCCCTAAGACAGCAGTGAAGGTGAATCTTGTCAAGGTCTGCACAAGCTCTATACTTAGGAGAATTCTCAGGAGAATCTCATGCGCGAAACACCCAAAGTGATCATCAGCGGCTTTGCCGACGAGGGACCAGAGGACAAAAAGGCCGAAGCCCAGCTAGCCATGCTCGCGACGCTGGGCATGTCGCACTACAGCTTGCGCTTTGTCGATGTGGGACAGGGCGTCAAAAATGTGATGCAGCTCACGCAGCCCGAAATCGCGCGGCTGCGCCAATTGCACGGCGAATTCGGGATTGCAGTGGCCTCAATCGGCTCGCCGATTGGCAAGGTCAAGCTGCTCAATGTGGAAGACGGATCGGCCAACGCCTACATCCCATTCGACCAATACTTGCAACAGGACGTGCAGCGGGCCGTGGATCTAGCCGGAGAGTTCGAGACGCGGCTGATTCGCGGGTTCTCGTTTTACCATCCCCAAGGCGAGGATCCAGCGAACTACGTGGAGCCGGCGGCCGAACGGCTGGCGCAAATCGCCGAGGTCTGCAGCCGGGGCGAAACCATTTTCGGCCTAGAAGTCGAGGCCAATCTCGTCGGTCAGAACGGGCAACTCCTACAGAAACTCTACGAGATGGTGGACCACCCCAATCTGTGCCTGATTTTCGACGGCGGCAATCTGTCGAGCCAAAACTTCACCCCGGTCGAAACCCTAGCCGAGTATCATGCGATGCGCGAGGGAATCGGCTGGATGCACATTAAGGACTACAAGATCGATCCAACTCTCCAGTGGGAGGGCGTTGTAGATGAGGAGCGGCTGAAAAACTTTGTACCCGCCGACCGCGGCGACTCCGCGCACGAGGCCATATTGCGCGACTTCCGCACCCGCATCCCGGCCTTAGAGCACGAACTGAAGCAGCAGGGAGTCCCCGGCGTGTTCCTCGACCTAGAGCCACACCTAAAGGGCGGCGGACAGTTCGGCGGCTTCAGCGGCGTCGATGGCTTTGGGGTCGCGCTGCGGGCGCTACTCAACCTGCTCGACTACGTAGGCATCGGCTACGCGCTGACGGACTACGAGGCCATCGCTCGGCAGCGGGACTAACGCCCTTGCGCCAATAAAGCCTCGTGCCGCTTTTGGAAAGCCGCGCTGTTGTCGTCCTCAATCACCTCTAAATCGACGCCTTGCTCAAAGCCGGGGATGTTGCCAGCATAGAAGGCCTGCTGATAGTGGGATTCAGCAGTAAATTCCCACTCCCGCTCTTTGCCGTCGCCCGGCCAGTACACGCGGAGAATGCGCTTCTGAGCCATGTAGTGTTGCGTGGGCGTAGGCTCTGCGGGATCCACCCGGTACTTTGCAATCGCCTCTTCATCCACCGAGACGCCCAAACCGGGCGCATCTGGAACCGGCATGTAGCCGTCGCGGACCTCAATAGGCTCTTGCAACAGGTCGTCCTCCCACAGCTCGTGGCAGGTGATATAGGGCAGTTGGGCGTGCGAAAGCACCGAGCCGAGGTGCGCCGCATACGTAGTGGTCATGCCAGCACCGACGAGTTGGAGCCAAAAGGGCTTGTTTTGAGCGGCCGCGAGGGTTGCCGTCCGCCGGGTATCGGTCGCACCGCCGCCGATGACGAAGCCGTCGCAGCAGTCGTTGCGCAGATACTGATCTTGGTAGTGCTCGACAATGGGTTTGCGCACTCGCTCGCGCAAAATCCGCGCGCCATCTACGTCCGTATGCAGGTAAAACGGGCTTTCGTACATGCCGACGTTGGTATTTTCGTCGAGCTGTTGCAAGATGATTTCGGCCTTGGCTTGATTGAGCAAAAAGCCGTTGAAGTCAACGTCGAATTTGTAGTCGGCCGGTACTACCTTGGCGACCGCATCGGTTTGGGCGATGATGTCGCGCCACGGTCGGGCCTTCATCTTAAAGGTGGTGTATCCGCGCCTTAGCGATTCCTCGGCCTCGGCGACCCAGTCTTCGGGCGGCATGTCTATGTCCCACCAAGATATGGGGCAGCGGTCGCGGAGCTTGACGCCGAGCAGTTCGTGTACGGGCACGCCGTTGTCTTGGCCCACTAGGTCGAGGCAGGCGACTTGCGCCCCAAAGCCAATATCGTCGCGGTTTATCAGGCTGGCCGGGTTTTGCCCGACGAGGCCATCGACCGATGGCTGGCCGTGATTGTCGGCCCAGCCCACCAGGCCGTTGTCCGTCTCCAAGCGCACGACCCACACGCGCTCGTCGTGGGTCGAAGCGCGCTGCATGGCGCGGGTGACGTGCTCGGCGTAAAAGGGGATATTAAGGGCGATAGCTTCAGCGTGGGTGATCTTCATGGGGTCCTCCAAGGATGATGGGGTCACAAATTGATGGACAGAAGACACGCAAAAATTCGCAGGCAAGCAACCGTTAATTTAATCTAAGTGATGTTACTCACAGGCCGACGATGCGTAACGTCAATTAATCCAACGCAAGGAAAGGCAACGCCATGAGCAGGACGTATGAAACCTTTGTAGAACGCCTCCACGAGCTGGCTGACATACACCACGCGCAGGGGCTGATGAGCTGGGACCAAGAGACCTATATGCCGCCGCGCGGCGCAGCCATGCGGGCCAGAGCGATGGGGACCTTGGCCGGTCTGTACCACGAGCGGCTCACCGCACCGGAGCTAGTCGCGCTCGTAGCAGACCTCAAAGACGCCGAGCTAACAGGCGACGCAGCCGTCAACGTCCGCGAAATCGACCGCCATCAGAGCCGGTCGCTCAAGCTCCCCAAGGAACTAGTCGTCGAGCTGAGCCAGACCGAGTCCTTGGGGCATGAGGCTTGGATTGAGGCGCGAGAAAAATCGGACTTCGCCCTCTTCCAGCCCTGGCTGGAGAAAATAGTCGCGCTCAAAAAGGAAGTCGCCGAGCGAGTCGGCTATGAAGGCGCGATGTACAACGCGTTGCTCGACGAGTACGAGCCTTATGCGCGGGCCGAGGAAATCGCCCCAGTCTTTGCCCAACTCAAAGAGCAACTCGTACCACTAGTTGAACAAATCACCGCTACCGGGCTATACCCGGCGCGGGGCGTACTCGACCAAGAATACCCCATCGAGCAACAGGAGCTTTTGGGACAACAGGTGTTGGCGGACATGGGCTTCGACATGGAGGCCGGGCGGCTCGACTTGGCGGTGCATCCGTTTTGCGCGGGCACGTCCCGCGACGATGTGCGCCTGACGACGCGCTACAGTGCCGATTGGCTGCCCGGCTCGCTCTTTGGCACCATCCACGAGGCCGGGCACGGGCTGTACGAACAGGGCCTGCCCGCCGATGCGATCGGCACCCCAGCCGGCGAGAGCGTCTCGCTGGGGATCCACGAGTCGCAGTCGCGGCTGTGGGAGAACATGGTCGGCCGCAGCAAAGCCTTCTGGACTCATTACCTACCCAAGCTGCGAGCGCTTTTTCCCCAGCAGCTCAGCGCGGTTGATCTAGACGCCTTTTACGCGGCAGTCAATCAAGTCGAACCGTCGCTGATCCGGGTCGAAGCCGACGAGGTGACGTACAACCTCCACATCCTGCTGCGTTTTGAACTGGAGTGCGACCTGATCGAGGGACGGGTCGCCGTAGCCGAATTGCCCACGGTGTGGAACGAGCGGATGGAACAATACTTGGGCATCCGTCCGCCCGACGACGCACTCGGCGTGCTGCAAGACACGCACTGGTCCTGCGGCCTACTGGGCTATTTCCCGACCTACACACTGGGCAACCTGTACGCAGCCCAGTTTTTTTACCAAGCCCACCAAGACTTGCCCAACCTCGAAGCACAGATCGCGCAAGGCGAACTCGGGCCGCTCAAGACTTGGCTCAACGAGAAAATCCACGCCCGCGGCGCACGGGCAACGGCCAGTGAATTGGTCGAGGAGGTTACGGGCGCGAAGCTGAGTGCCGATTACTTCATCGACTACTTGTGGGAGAAGTTCGGAGCGCTCTACGGACTCAGCCGATGACCTGTTGCAAGAACCGCAGTTGGTTCGCGCCGAGAATTTTGCGGACATTGGCCTCGGCATAGCCGCGCTTGGCCAAGCCCACCGCAATGTCCGGGAGGCAGGTCGCGTCTTCCAACAGCAAACCGCCGCCGTCAAAATCCGACCCCAAGCCGACGTGGTCGATACCAGCAACGGCGACCGCGTGTTCAATGTGATCGAGCAGGCCGTCGAAGGTGGGATTGTGCGCGTCGATAAAGTCCGGGACAAACGTGATGGCCACGACCCCGCCCTTTTCGGCGAGGGCACTCAGTTGCTCGTCGCGGAGGTTGCGCGGGTGGTCGCAGAGGGCGCGACAGCAACTATGGGTGGCCATAAAGGGAGCTTGGGCCATTTTCACCACGTCCCAAAAGCCCGGCTCGTTGAGATGGGATACATCGACGACCACGCCCAACTCGTTCATCTGCGCCAGTAGCTGGCGGCCAAAGCCGGTCAAGCCGCCACCCCCCTCGACCTCACAGCCGTCTCCCGCCCAAGAGCGAGTGCTGTGGGTAAGGGTCATAGCGCGGACGCCCAACTGGTAGAGCAGAGGCAGGATGTGAGGGCTTTTCTCCAGGGCATCGCTGTTTTCCACTGCCAGTATGGCCGCTAGGCGACCCTCGGCACAGACGCGCTCAATGTCCGCCGCGCAGCGCGCAATGGCAATGTCCCCGCTGTGTTCTTCTACCTCCTGCAAAAAATGGCCCAAGGCGTCCATGCAGTAGAGCAAGTGATTGCCCCACGGGCGGGTGCAATCAACGGCGAAAAACGCCGCGTCCAGCCCGCCCTCGCGCGCCTTGGGCAAATCGAGCTGAACGCCGTCGTCCGGCGACTGGTACTGGCGCAAATAAGCAACAGCCCCGTCGCGCTGGTGAAAATCAGCGCGCTGTGCGCCATCTATGGACATGCCCCGACGAATCAGCGCGACGATGCTGTCATTGTGCGAATCGATGACCAAGGAGTCTTGGTGCAGGCGACGGGCGGTTTGTTCGTCCATTGCTCTATCCGGCGGCCATGTATTCGTCAAAGTCAATCACAACGCCTTGCTCCGACGAGGCTCCCAAGGCGTTGATCAGGCCCACCGTAGCTAGGTTGCGCGGACCGGAGAAGGGCGGCTCCACGTCGTTGAGCACATAATCGCGGAAGCCGTCTAAAAGGACCTCCTCGGGATGGGGATTTTCGTCCATCGGTATGATCTCGTCTGCATCGGCCCCAGGCCGCCGGAGCGCCAAGCCGCCGGAGACCTCTTCGACCGTGCCCTTCTCGCAATCCAGCCGCCAGCTTGAGCCGCCTTTATGAGTCGCGAAGGTGCACTGAAAATTGAACGTGGTGCCGTTGTGAAACTCGATCCAACCGTCGATGGCCGAGCCGCCGCTGTACGGACTCCAAGGCGGATTGAAGCTGTTGCAGAACAGCCGTCGCGGCTCGGAGTCGAGCAAGTGGCGCAATTGATCGAAGTCGTGGATGCCGCGCTCCCACAAATAGGCGTGCTGGTCTGCGCCCGAATGATGAACGCGCGGACGCCAGCCGTATTTAGTCATCAGGCCAAAGGACGGCTGGCCCAATTCACCGCTTTGCAGCAAACGGCGGATGGTTAAGACCGGCGGATAGTAGCGGGCATTTTGGGTGACGGCGACCTTGAGGCCGCGCTCGGACGCCTCGGCGACGATTTGCCGCGCTTCGCTGAGGTCTTTGGTGAAAGGCTTTTCCACCAGTACGTGCTTGCCAGCGCGGACCGCTTCCAAGCACTGGCCAGCGTGTAGGTCGGGTGGCGTAATGACCACCACGGCGTCCGCGTCAACGGCTTGCAGGGCATCGGCCGGCGTAGAAAAACACGCTTCCTCGCCTAGGCCGGTAGTCTCCCGCGCCGTGGCGAGGTTCTCCTCATTGACATCGACTAAGGCAACGGCCTCAAAGTCAGTGCGGTCGCGGAAGCGGTTCAGGGGCCAGCGGCCGCGGCCACCAGCTCCTACGTGGATCGTGCGAATAGTCATGATGAGCTCCAATCGAGGGCAAGTTGAGTCAACAGGCGCACGCCGATGCCGACGCCACCTCGCGGCACGTAGGGTTTGGCCTTTGTGCACCAAGCAGTACCGGCAATGTCGAGGTGCGCCCAAGAGTAGTCGGCGAATTCGGCCAACAGCGCCGCAGCCGTACTGGCACCCGCTGGCCGACCACCTGAGTTTTTCATATCGGCGATGTCGCTGTCGATCTGCTCGCGGTACTCGGGCCACAGCGGCAGACGCCAGAGCCGCTCGCCAGTCTGCTCCCCGGCGGTGAGCAACCGATCCGCCAAGTCGTCGTCGTTGGCAAACAGGCCCGAAGCGTGGTGTCCCAGAGCGGTTACACAAGCGCCGGTGAGGGTCGCCAGATCGACGACCGCGGCTGGCTCGTACCGGGTGGCGTAGGCGAGTGCATCGGCTAAAACGAGGCGACCTTCGGCGTCCGTGCTGACGATCTCAATGGTCTTGCCTGCAAGGGTGCGCAGCACGTCGTCGGGGCGGAAGGCAGTGCTGGAGGGCATGTTCTCGGCCGCGGCAATCAGGCCGACGACCCGCCGCTTGAGGCCGAGCGCGGCCACCGCCTGCATCGCGCCCAAGACGGCAGCAGCACCGGACATGTCGGCCTTCATCGTGCGGATGCCTTCGACGCTCTTGAGCGAAAGGCCACCGCTATCGAAGGTGATACCCTTGCCGACAAACACCAGCGGTTTCCCTCGGCGAGGGCCGTGTTCAAGGACGATAAAACGCGGCTTGTTGGCACTGCCCTGACCAACGGCCACCAGAGCACCCATGCCTAGCTCGGCCAAGCCCTTTGCGCTGAAGACCCGGCAGCGCAGATCGTGGGTTTTGGCGAGGCGGCGGGCCGTGCGTGCTAGGTAGGCCGGCGTCACTTCGCCGCCGGGGTGGTTGACCAAGTCGCGAGCGAGACAGGTGGCCTCGCCGAGCGCGCGGCCTCGGCGAACACCGCGCCGCGCCTCTCTGAGCTTAGTCGAGTCGAACTCTACGATGTGCAGCTTGGCCAGCGACTGCGATTGAGGGCGCGAGCGGTACTCGTCAAAGCAATAGGCTGCCAACAGCGAGGCTTCGGCCACCGCTTGGGCTGCCGACTCGACCGATAGGCCGCCCGCGCCAGCACCGTGCAGGATAGTGGCCGCACTCTTGGCACCCAAGCCGCCGAGAGTGCCAATGGCCGTACCAGCGGTGCGGCGCGCCCTTTCGAGGTCAAAGCCCTCCTGCTCGCCCAAACCAACGACGAGGACGCGCGGCGCTGGAATCTGACCGTGCGTATAAAGCAGCAAGGTCTGGCCGGCCTTGCCCTCGAAGTCGCCGAGGTCAATCGCCGCTGAGATTTGGCCGTCTATAGCTTGGTCAACCGCACCCGTAGCCCCGCCGGGGCGCGCTCCGGCAAAGAGATTGACCACGAGGACATCCGCGTCCTGTTTTTGAATAGCTCCTTGAATTACTTTAATATCCATAACGTTGGTGGCTCGGTAGTAGGTGGGCATTAACCACTAACCACTATCCATACTACTGTCAAGAATGCCATGGACCTGTTTCTGATCCGCCATGGCGAGTCCACCAACAACGCACTGATCGATAACCATATCACTTTTGAGGATGCTATGGACCTATTTCTGATTCGTCACGGCGAGTCTGCCAACAATGCGCTGACCGATATTAGCCAGCGCGTCGCTGATCCCGAATTGACCGCTAAAGGCCGAGTACAGGCCGAACGGGTAGCTGCGTATCTAGCGGAGGGGTTGCATCTCGCCCCGACCGAACGCGCAGAGGATCGCCCCTTTTTTGATCAGCTTTATTGCAGTCCAATGATCCGCACCCTACACACGGCGCAAGCGATCGAACAGGCAATGGGATATAGATCGGAGATCTGGGTAGCTATTCACGAGATGGGTGGCATTTTCCTCGACCACGGCGGCGAGCGGGGAACCGTTGGCTATCCCGGCCTGACGCGGGCGGAAATTGCCGCGCGTTTTCCCACTAGCATCCCATCGGCGGAAGTCGGCGAAGACGGATGGTGGGACGCGGGCAAGGAAACGGATCAGCAAGCCCAGCGCCGTGCTATCGGTGTAGCCGCAGACTTGCGAGCGCGGGCGGAGGAAAAGATGCGCATCGGCTTCGTGACCCACGGCGGCTTTATGAGCCTGTTGCTTTCGGCCTTGGGCAACCAAGCACGGGACAACGGCTCCTATTACGAGCACGAGAACACGGCGATTACCCGCGTCGCGCTCGCGCCCGGCGGCACCACGGTTATCAGATATCTCAACCGCACCGAGCACCTGCCCGACGAGTTGCAGCGACTGCGGTATCCAAGTGTGTAAAAGGGCGCACCGCAATGGATCACGCCGCCCTGATAAGCGATCTCGGCACCTTCTTGCGCGAGGATCAGCTTTTGACTTCCGCCGAGGATTGCAGCGTCTATGCCTTCGACGGAACCGCCCTGCTACACCAGCGCCCCGCTTGCGTGGCCCTGCCGGAGAGCCGGGAGGAGGTCGCCCAACTCTTGACCCTGTGCAATCAGCGCGGAGTACCCGTGGTACCGCGCGGCTCGGGCACTGGATTGGCCGGAGGATCGGTACCCTCGCAAGGAGGAGTCGCGCTTTGCTTGGTCCGGCTCAACCAAATCCTAGAGCTGGACGCGGCCAACCTAGTCATGGTCGTCCAGCCAGGAGTCCTCACCCAGCAAATCGCCGACGCGGCCCAAGCCGCCGGCCTGTTCTATCCCCCAGATCCCGGCTCGATCAAAATCTCGACTATCGGCGGCAATGTGGCCAACAATTCCGGCGGGCTGCGCGGGTTAAAATACGGCGTGACGCGCGACTACGTGATGGGGCTGGAAGTGGTCTTAGCCGACGGGCAGGTTTTAGAAACTGGCAACAAATGCGTCAAAGACGTAGCCGGATTCACGCTCAAGGACCTCTTCATCGGCTCCGAGGGGATGCTCGGCGTCATTACCAAGATCGCGCTGAAGCTGGTTCCGGCACCCGCGAGCAAGAAGACCCTACTCGGCCTCTACGACGAGATGACGCAGGCCGCGGCCACAGTCTCGGCGATTATCGCGCACAAAATCATCCCCTGCACCCTCGAATTCCTCGACCGCACTACCATCGAGTGCGTAGAGGCTCATGCCAACATTGGCCTGCCAACGGATTGCGAGGCCGTGCTGCTAATGGAAGTAGATGGGCACCCAGCGCAGGTCGCCGAGCAGGCCGCCCAAATCGAGGCCATTGCCCGCGAGGGCGGCGCTCGCTCGGTGCGGTTAGCCGCCTCAGACGCAGAGGCCCAGCAACTCGCCGCGGCCCGGCGCACGGCCTTTAGCGCGCTGGCGCGACTGGCACCGACGGTCGTGCTGGAGGACGTCACCGTACCGCGCAGCGAGCTAGCGACCATGGTCGCCTACGTGCAGGAGGTCGGCCAGCGGCACCAAGTGCGGGTGGGAACCTTCGGCCACTTCGGCGACGGCAACTTGCACCCCACCTTCCTGTGCGACGAGCGCGATGCCGGGGAAATGGCCCGCGTCGAAAAGGCCATGGCCGAGGTTTTTGCCCACGCCGTAGAATTGGGCGGGACCATCACGGGCGAGCACGGAGTCGGCTTGGCCAAAAAACCTTACTTGCCCGGGCAACTCGGGCCGGTGGGGCTGGAAATTCTCAAGCGGGTCAAGACCGCTTTCGACCCCAAGGGCATCTTAAACCCAGGGAACATGTTCAATTGAGCGACGACGGCCTGAACTTGCTCCAAGACTTGGATTACTCGGTCCTCCAGCAGTGCATGCACTGCGGCCTCTGCCTGCCAACCTGCCCGACGTACGACGCGACCTTGCACGAGCGCTCGTCGCCGAGAGGGCGGATCGCCATGATGCGAGCCATCGCCGATGGCGAGATAGAGGCGGGTGTGACCTTTGCCGAAGAGATGTACTTCTGCCTCGGCTGTCTCGCCTGTCAGACCGCGTGTCCGGCCGGCGTGGACTACGCCGCGCTATTTGAAAACGCCCGCGCCGAAGTGGAGCGGCAAGGTCTGCTCGACGGCCCAGTGCGGAATTTTGTGCGCCGTTGGATCCTCGGCTGGCTCTTTGCCAAACAGACGCGCCTGCGGGCAATGGCGCGCTTGTTGCGCGCATTCCAGCGCAGCGGCCTGCAAGCACTGGCGCGCCGCAGCGGCCTCCTCAAGCTGATGCCCTTTGGCTTGAGAGACCTAGAGCCGCTGGCACCGCAGATTTCTCCGCGCTTTACCGACCAGTTGTATCGCCAGAGTTTGCAGCAGTCCAATCCGCCCACACCGCGCTACCGAGTCGCGCTGTTGGCCGGCTGCGTCCAAGACATATCCTTTGCCGAGGTAAACGCCGATACAATATGCGTCTTACAGCACAACGGCTGTCATGTGCTGCTGCCGGAAGCCCAAGCGTGTTGCGGCTCGCTGCACGCGCACAACGGCGCGGTCGAACAAGCGCAGCAACAGGCGCGACTCAACATCGACGCCTTTGACGCTGAAAACCTAGACGCAATCGTCGTCAACGCCGGCGGCTGCGGCTTGCACTGCAAGCACTACGACCGCTTGCTAGCCGACGATCCTACCTACGCGGAACGAGCCACCGCGTGGAGCGCAAAAGTAAAGGACGTCCACGAGTGGCTCGCCGACATCGGCTTGCGCCAGTCCCGCGCCGCAATGCCCTCACAACAGGTCGCCTACCACGAGTCGTGCCACCTCAAGCACGGGCAACGGGTTTCAACAGCCCCGCAAGAGGTGCTCCAGGCCGTGCCCAATTTGGAGCTCGTGCCACTAGCAGAAGCCGACTGGTGCTGCGGCAGCGCCGGCATCTACAACATCACCCAGCCCGAACTGTCCATGCAGCTACTCGACCGCAAGATGGCGCACGTATGCGCGACCGGTGCGACCGCAGTAGCCACGGGCAACACGGGCTGCGCCATCCAACTCCAATACGGTGTCCGCCGCGCACAAGCCGCCGTGGCCGTCGTCCACCCCGTGTCACTTTTAGCCGCAGCCTATCGCGCTGAAAACTGAGGAGAACCGCAATGCAACACTTTGGCCTAACCCTTGAGTTGAAGGACGATCCCGAACTGATCGCCCAGTACAAGGCATACCACGCCGACCCCTGGCCCGAGCCGCTTCAGGGCCTAGGCGAGGTCGGCATCACCGACATGAAAATTTTTCTCTTGGGCCAACGGATGTTCATGTACATGACCGCCACCGACGAGTTCGATCCAGCCCGCGACTTCCCGCGCTACGTCGAACAAAACCCCAAGGCGCAGGAGTGGGACGAGCTGATGCGGACCTTTCAGCAGCAGGTGCCCGAGGCCAAAGAGGGCGAGTGGTGGGCCAATATGGAGCTAGTGTTTGATTTGCAATTGCACGTGTGATGGCCATTCGGTAGCGTTATACACTGCTGTACAGCAAGCATTGCAGTTCGACGCCTACCGGTGCTGGAGCCGATGTTCAAACGGCGAATGTTCGCGGAAATGAGGAAACGATGAGCGACATTAACGCTTCTACTGGCCCAACGATCATTGAAGAAATTGATCGGCTGAAAAGGGAATTGGACAAATTGCGGCCATTGTCGAGTGATGTCGTGGGGCGAATCGAACAAAAGCTCAGGCTTGATTTGAATTATCACTCTAACGCCATAGAAGGCAACAGCCTGACCCTCGGCGAAACGAAAAGTCTTATCCTCCATGGCCTTACTGCTCGCGGAAAGCCCATGCGCGATCATCTGGACATCGAGGGGCATGACGAGGCGGTGAAGGCGATAGAGGATGCGGTTAAAAGAAACGAAGAACTCAACGAGGTCTTCATCCGCAATCTCCATAAAGTGCTGTTGAAGGAACCTTACGAAAACGATGCGACAACGCCAGAAGGACAGCCCACGAAGCGTCTCATTTCCATTGGCGATTACAAAACACAGCCCAATAACGTCCTAACCTCTACCGGCGAGATTTACTATTTTGCGCCGCCGGAGCAGGTGAAGCCGGCGATGAATGATCTTATCGACTGGTATAGAAAGAAAGAGAAAGAGGGCGAACACCCCATTGTCATGGCGGCCACGGTTCACTATCGCTTTGTCCGCATTCATCCTTTTGACGATGGGAACGGACGCATGGCGCGGCTTCTGATGAATATGATCTTAATCAAGCACGGCTACACGGTGGCAATCGTACCCATACAGGAGAGGAACCAATACATAAACTCGCTGGAACAGGCAGACAAAAGCGAAGATTTGGCTGAGTTTATCGCCTACATTGCACAGTGTTGCGGATACGCCCTTAATCTACATCTGAAAGCCGCTCGTGGAGAGAGTATTGAAGATGCAGAGGACATAGAGAAAGCAATAGATCGATTCAAACACTCTTTGCAAAAAACGCAAGCGACGCAATGTTTGCAGGAGTAACGCCATGAACGCGAGAATCGATATCCCCAAAGAAGAGATCGCCGCCTTCTGTCAGCGCAACCACATCCGGCGTATGGCCCTGTTCGGCTCAGTCCTGCGAGACGACTTCACGCCTGAGAGCGATGTGGATGTACTCGTGGAGTTTGAGCCGGACCAAACTGTAGGACTAGAGTTCATCACCATGCAGGACGAGCTGTCAAAAATGCTCGACCGGCAAGTGGATTTGCACACCTTCGAGGGAATCGAAAGAAGCCGAAACTGGCTACGTAGGGAAGAGATACTTAGTTCAGCAGAGGCGGTATATGAGCAGACGTAATCTACAACAGCATATCCAACTTCTGACACAGGAGATCAACTATGAATAAGGGCAGGGTCGCCGGTAAAGCGGCCATTGTAACAGGCGCAGCCTCGGGAATCGGGGAAGTCACCGCGCAAGTTCTGGCGCGCGAAGGCGCGTCCGTCTGCGTGGCAGATGTCAACGCCGATGGCGGCCAGCGGGTCGTCGATAAAATCAAGGCCGACGGCGGCGAAGCCATTTTCGTTCACACGGACGTGGGCGAGTCCGCCCAAGTCATCGAGATGTTCGCACGCACCGAAGAAGCCTTTGGCCGCGTAGATATCGTCCACAACAACGCAATCTGGTTCCGCCACGGTCCGGCGACCGAACTGGACGAAAAGGATTGGGACGGCACCTTAAACATCGGCCTGAAGGCGATCTTTCTCGCCGCCAAATACGGCATCCCAGTCATGCGCAAGACCGGAGGCGGCGTGATTATCAACACCGGTTCGGTCCATTCGCTGGTCAGCTTTGCCACGGCCACGGCCTACGACGCGGCCAAGGCCGGAGTCTTGGGCCTGACGCGGACCCTCGCCATTGACTACGGGCCGGACATCCGCGTCTGCGCCGTGCTACCCGGCGCAATCTTGACGCCCCTGTGGGACGATCTACAAGTGCCGGAGGAGGAGCGCGTGCGCTATGCCCAGATGGTGCCGGCCCAGCGCTTGGGCACGGGCGAAGACATCGCCAACGCCGTGTTGTTTCTCGCTTCGGACGAGGCGTCCTTCATCACCGGAACTTCGTTGACCGTAGATGGCGGGATGCTGGCGCGGACCGAGTAAATGGCCAAGCCAGCAGTTAAACCGCAAAATCCCTGCTTTTCCTCCGGCCCTTGCGCCAAGCGACCGGGATGGAATCTTGCGGCCCTAAAAGACGCAGCTATAGGACGCTCGCACCGCGCCACAGTCGGACGCGCCAAGCTGCAAGAAGTCATCGAGCGATCGCGTGCGCTACTAGGCGTCCCGGACGATTACCGCATGGCCGTAGTGCCGGGTTCGGATACGGGTGCCGTAGAAATGTGCCTGTGGTCCATGCTCGGCGCACGCGGCGTCGATGTCCTGTCCTGGGAGAGCTTCAGCAAGGGCTGGGTAACGGACATTACTCGGCACCTGCGACTGGAGGACGTGCACGTCTTCGACGCAGATTTCGGCGAGCTACCCGATCTGTCCCAAGTTAATTGCGACCGCGACGTAGTCTTTGCGTGGAACGGCACCACCTCCGGGGTGAAAGTGCCCGATGGCGAGTGGATCGCCGCCAATCGAGAGGGCCTGACCATCTGCGACGCGACGTCCGCAGTCTTCGCCATGGAACTGCCGTGGGAAAAACTCGACGTAGTAACCTACTCTTGGCAAAAGGTCATGGGCGGCGAGGCCGCGCACGGAATGCTCATCCTCAGCCCGCGTGCAGTCGAGCGGCTCGTCAGCTTCACGCCGCCTTGGCCCTTGCCCAAACTCTTTCGCATGACTCGGGGCGGCCAGTTCAACGAGGCCCTGTTCAAGGGCGACACCATCAACACGCCCTCCCTACTGTGCGTAGAAGACGCCCTCGACGGGCTGCGCTGGGCCGAAAGCATCGGCGGCTTGCCCGAACTCGTGCGGCGCACACAGGCCAACCTCGCGGTGCTAGAGCAATGGGAAACCGCAAGCGAATGGATCGCGTTTTTGCCCGCGCGTCGAGCGATTCGCTCAAGCACGTCAATCTGCCTGCGGATCGCCGATCCGTGGTTTACCAGCTTAAGCGAGGACGCCCAGCAAGCAAAGGTCAAATCTCTCGTCGCCAAGCTGGAGAATGAGGGCGTCGCCTACGATATCAACGGCTACCGCGTCGCGCCGCCCGGTCTGCGGATCTGGGGAGGGGCGACGGTGGAAACCAGCGACATCGAAGCGCTAGTCCCGTGGTTGGATTGGGCGTGGAAAGAGGGGACGTGACGTCAGCCTAACAACTCAGCGGCGGCCAATGAGAGCTGGGGAATCGTCGGCGAGGTGAGAGTAGCGTCGGCAGCGACTTCGACGCGCTGTTGGTACGCGTCGCCTTGGGGCCGGGCGTACACTTCGATGCGGCTTTTTTGCAGGTCGATCAGCCACACTTCGGGAAGACCAGCTTGAGCGTAGAGGGGCAGCTTGACCTCGCGGTCGTAGTCGGCCGACGTATCGGAGACTTCGACGGCCAGTAGCACATCGACCGCCGACGGATGGGCCGCCGCGTAGAAGTCGGCGCGGGGACGGAGTAGCACTAGGTCGGGTTCGGGGGCCGAGTACGCGTCGAGAGCGATGGGGTCTTGGACGCCGATCAACAGGGAATCCCCGACCATTTTTCCCATCAACAAATTGAGACGTTTTACACAAGCGGCGTGGTGGCTGCCAATGGGACTCATGGCGACGACCTGCCCGGCGATAAGCTCAACGCGATCCTCCTCGGTGAGAATGTCACTCTCGGCCATGCGGTAGTATTCGCCGACTGTGAAGGCGCGGTTTTGTGGTTGCGTGGTCATAGTAACTCTCCTCTATAAGTTGCGCCCACTCCTAGACAATATGGGAGCGGGCGCAACCTGCACAAGAACGCATGGCGCTACTACTATTTCTTTTTATTACCCGCCTGCAATTTGTCTGCCGCCCCCACCGAACCAATGTGCAGCGTATCGTACGCCTGTTGCGAAGTCTCAAACGGCCCCTCGTGCGTCTTCGCGCCATGCCATTGCAAATTGGTGTACATCGGGTTAATCTCGCCCGTCTCCCGCTCGCGCTTGGCGATCCACGCCTCCATCCGCTCCTTCAGAGCGGCAACGATCCCCGGCTCTTTTTTGGCCAAGTTTTTCAACTCCAGCGGATCGGCGACTAAGTTGTAGAGCTCGACTTCGGGCTTGAAGTGAAAGTCCGGCTCTAGCGCGACCATCAGCTTCCACTCCGGAGTGCGCCAGCCGTGCTTGCGCATCCAAGTGCATTCCGTGATGTAAAAGTCCGAGTAGTTGGAGGCTTTCCGGCCCGCGATCAGCGGCAGCAGCGACTGGCCGTCGAATGCGATGTCCGTGCGGATGTTGAGGAGCTTGAGCACGGTGGGCACCAAGTCTTGGTGCAGCGTGGTGCCCGCGACGCGCTTGCCCGCAGGCAACTTGCCGGGCAGGCGGATGATCAGCGGCACGTACAGCGTGTTTTCGTACATGCCGTGATGGTCGTACCAGCACTCGTGCTCGTACAGGGTCTCGCCGTGGTCGCCGTTGATGACGATTAAGGTATTGTCGCCCAAACCCAGCTCTTCGACGCGGGTGAGGATGCGCTGAATGCAGGCGTCCATATAGGCGACGGCACCGTCGTATTGGGCGTCCACGTAGTGGCGGTCGCGCACCCCGGGCGGCATCCAATCGGCGAAGAAGTCGCAGAAGGGCTTGAAGCTGAACACCGGCTCCATGCTCTTGTTTTTGGGGTCGAATTCATTGCCGCTGTAAAACATCCGCTCAAAGGGAGCCGGCGGCAGATAGGGAGCGTGCGGATCCATGTGGCGCAAGAAGAGGAAGAAGGGCTTCTTCGAGCGCGCCAGCCGCTCCAGCTCGGGGATGGCGACTTGGTTGAGGTTTTCGGCCTTGGGGCTGCGGCCTTCGGCAAAGGATCCCCAACTCGGGTAGTCCAAATAGCGGTTGAAGCCGCGCGAACTGGGGTTGCCCGAGAATCCGACGCACGAGGTGTTGTAGCCGTTTCGGCGAAGAATCTCGGGCAGGGTGCGGATCTTTTTGGGCAGGCCGCCGCGGTGGCGCAGGGCCACGACGCTGGTGCCGAAACAGTCGAGGCCAGTGAGCATGGAGGCGTAGGCCGAAGTCGTGGGGATGTGGGCCGAGTAGTTCTTTTCAAAGAGCACGGCATCGGCGGCAAAGCGGTCGATGTGGGGCGTGGTCTGGCGGTGGTAGCCATAACAGCTCATGTGATCGGCGCGCAGGCTGTCGATGCCGAAGAGAATGACGTTGGTCTTTTTGGCTGGCATTAGATTCTCTCGATTCAGGGTAAGGATTGAGATGTATTCGGGCTATTTGAGGACCGCACCAGGCCATTGATCGTCGCTGGCCGTCACGTCCACAGTAATGCCGTCTGGGTCTTCGACCTTAAAGGCCCCTTCGCTGATGTTGTGGACATCGACCGGCTCTTTGCCGCCCAAGCCGTCGGAAAAAATTTCATAGCCCATGTCCAACAGGCGGCGGCCGGTCTCTTCGAGGTCGGGCACCCGCACGCCGATGTGGAGGTAGTCGAGCATCCCGCTGACGTGGGACGGACGGTCCGGGCCGTTGTGCTGGAAAACGCGGAAATTGTGGTGGCCGTCGCTGAGGTCGTAGCAGCTCCCGTGGGTCGAGACCACGGGCAGGCCGAGACCGTCGCGCCAAAAGCGGATGGTTTTTTCGAGGTCCGTGGCTCGGACGCCAATGTGGACGAGTACCGTACTCATGGCTTTTCTCCTTTCTCGTAGGCTCGTAGCCCTTGTGCCATTAGTGCCCATAATCTAACAAACGAAGCACTGCGTGGCACTACCGCGTTCGCAGACCATAATATCCCTCGTTTTATTGCTCTTTAATAGAAATTTATTAAACTGAAAAAGTTTTTTTATATCAATAAGTTATTGTTTTTTGGTTAGATGAGAAAAACCCCGTAAAAGGAGGCGAAAAAAGAGGGAAATTTCTTGACTTATACACAAATGTTTACTATCTTTTTGTGCAGGTAATCGAAGTAAAAAGGGCCTTTTTTGCATTGGAAAACCGAGCACCAAGAACCTCATCGCAAGGAGCAAAACCACATGCGACGCGAGATCATCAGCCAGGGCCTGATGTACGCCCTCGTCAGCCTCTTTGTATTCGCAGTGAAGCCGCTTCTCAACTAATAGCCGCTGGCCACAGGAGAGCAGAGCAATGAACCCGATTTTTGCATTTCACGCCTTGCGCGAACTGAGCAAAAACAAGCGCGCCCAGCGCCAAGTGAGCCGGCTAGGGCCAATGTGCACAGGGGCGATCTTCGTCGTCTGGAGCTTTCCCGTTTTCCGCTATCTCACTTAATCTCGCACAAAAGGAGAAACTCATGCCGCCTATCGCCAAAGATCGCATCGAACGCGCTGCGCGGATCTATGCCAGCAACCACGACGCCGGCTCGGCCTTGGGCATTGCCCCGGGCAGCTTCAGCCGCCTCTGTCGCCGCTACGGCATCGAGACGCCCCAAGCGCGCAAGCGCCGTCAGCGCAGCGAATGGACGCAGGACTATCCCCGCCTGCACAACCGAGAGGAGCAGTAATATGTCGAGTCTTAACAAGGTTTTACTCATCGGCAACTTAGGGTCTGATCCCGAGACGCGCTTCACCCCCAGCGGTGCTCAGGTCGCCAACTTCAGCTTGGCCACCAGCGAGTCGTGGAACGACAAGGACGGGCAGCGCCAAGAGCGCACCGAGTGGCACCGCATCGTCTTGTGGAGGCGCCTCGCCGAAATCGCTGGTCAGTACCTAAAAAAGGGCAGCAAGGTCTATATCGAGGGCAAGCTGCAAACGCGCTCTTGGGAAGATCAGCAGGGCCAGAAGCGCCAAACCACCGAAATCGTCGCCAACACCATGAAAATGCTCGGCGCAGAGCGGGCCACCGAGGCTGCCGAGGCCGTTGCAGTCAATGGCAACGGCAACAGCCATGAACTCGCCGCGGCCCCTGCGGCTGGCCCCAACCACGACGATTTGCCCTTTTAGCCCTCCGCCGGGTTGACGCTCGGACGAGATGTATTAGCTTGGTCGCGGTCCGCAAAGGATGCGCGGCCATTTTTTTATCCTTTTCCAAGGAGCGATCATGGCGTTCGAACTCAATGCACCTAGCAAAATAAAGAGCATAACGAGCGCGTATTCAGGCCCGCGCTTTCGCAACGGGCGGCCCAAAGTCGACGACGATCTCGTCGAGCGGATGAAGTGGGTGACCGTCGAGGAAGCCTGGGGAGTGCTGATGGGCAAGGGACATTCGTTTCAGTTTGAAGGTGACTGGATCAATCTGCATCCAGGCCGCGTGCTAGTCGGCCGCGCAGTGACGGCCCGCTACATCCCGCATCGGCCCGACTTCGACGGCGTCGTGAATGCCGAAGGCGAGCGGCACGGGCGGATCGGCGGCCAGAATAGTTGGGTCATCGACACCTTAGTCGCCAACGACGTATTGGTCATCGATCTGTTCGGCAAGGTGCTGCGCGGGACCTTTATCGGCGACAACCTCGGCACGGCAATCGCTACCAACACCGGTGGTACGGGCCTAGTCGTCGATGGCGGCATCCGCGACGATCACCGCGTGCGCCAGTTGCCGATCAACGTGCTCTGTAAGGGGCTGCACCCCTCGGCAATCGGCGAGGTGACCATGGCCGAGATCAACGGCCCGGTGCGAGTAGGTGAGGCGACCTGTATGCCGGGCGATATCGTGCTGGCGACCCCCACGGGCGTGATTTTCGTGCCGCCGCAATACGCCCGCGAGGTCGTAGAGTCATCCGAAAACACCCGCCTGCGCGACTATTGGGGCAAGAAGAGCATTGCCGACGGCCGCTACACGCCCGGGGAAGTAGATCGCAAGTGGTCGCCTAAGATGGACAAAGAATTCGCCAAGTGGAAGAAAACGGCTGACCTAGAGGCTATTTTCGCCGAATTATAAAAAACGGGCCGAGGCAAAGACGCCCCGGCCCACTATCAAACAGCTTTTCCACCTGCTAGCGCGCCAGCCAAGCGCTAAAGCGCTCGTTCATTTCGTCCATGTTGTCGCTCCACCAGCGCCAGTCATTGCGCAGTGCGCCCGCCGCGTTGGCTGGATACGTCGGCATGTGCGGGGCCATTTCCTCTCCGGTCTCGGCATGGACCGAGATCAGATCCATGCCCGAGCGCCGCGCTGGTGCATAGGAGATGTAGCGGCCCACGCCGGCCATGGACGACGACCGCGCCGCAAAGGCGAGAAACTTGCGCGCGGCCTCTAAATTCGGCGCACCCGCCGCAATGACGAGCTGGCCCGTGTCTAACACTTGACCATCCCAGACGATAGTAAACGGCTGCTTCTCCAAAATCTGCGCGTTGAAGATGCGCCCGTTGTACGCCGTGGTCATCACCACTTCGCCATCGGCGAGCATCTGCGGCGGCTGCGCGCCGGCCTCCCACCAAACCACCTGATCCTTGATGGTGTCGAGCTTGCGGAAGGCGCGACTGACCCCCTCGGGCGTGTCGAGGGTGGCGTACACCTCGTCCCGGGGTACTCCGTCGGCCATCAAGGCGAACTCCAAGTTTACGAGTGGTACGCGCCGCATCCCGCGCCGACCCGGAAACGCCTCAAGGTCGAAAAAGTCGGCGATGGTCTCTGGTTTGCGCTCCTCAAAATGCTCCGCGTGGTACGCATAGACGGTCGAGTAGAACAACGTGCCAATGCCGCATTCACCCATAGTTTCCGGGTAAAAGTCGTCCTCGGGCGATTCGCCGTTCGCCCCGGGAGGCAGTTCAAAGTCTACGACCTCCAGCAGGCCCTCGTCGCAGCCGGTCATGGCATCGGCGAGCTCCATATCTATCACGTCCCAATGCACGGCCCCTGCATCCACTTGGGCGCGCAATTGGGCGAGACCGCCGTTGTAGTCCTCTAGGCGAACTTCAATGCCTGTCTCTTCCGTGAATGCCTCGTGATAGCCTTTTACGCAGGCGCGCGCATACGAACCACCCCAAGACACCACAGTCAGGGATTTGGCGTTGGCCGCCGCGCACCACATCAGTGCGGCCAGCGCACCCATCCCAATCAGCCTAGTTAAATTCATATCGCTTACTTATTGGGCTGCGGGGTGACGCGCAGGTAGGGCTTAACCGCTGTAAAGCCTTGGGGAAATTTCTCAGTGGCTTCCTCGTCCGAGAGGGCCGGGACCACGATGCAGTCGTCGCCGTCTTCCCAGTTGGCCGGGGTAGCGACTGAGTAATTGGCCGTCAGTTGCAGCGAGTCGATCACGCGCAAAATTTCGTCGAAATTGCGGCCGGTCGAGGCCGGATACGTCAGCGTCAACTTGACCTTTTTGTCCGGGCCGATGACGAACACCGAGCGCACGGTCATATTGTCGAGCGCGTTGGGGTGGATCATGTCGTAGAGCTCGGCGACCTTGCGATCGGGATCGGCGATCATCGGGAAATCGACATGGGCGTTTTGGGTCTCGTTGATGTCGGAGATCCAGCCCTCGTGATCGTCAACCGAGTTGACGCTCAAGGCGATGATCTTGACGCCGCGCTTTTTGAATTCCTCTTCAATATTGGCCACTACACCTAACTCCGTGGTGCAGACCGGGGTGAAGTCGGCGGGATGGGAAAAGAGTACCCCCCAAGAATCGCCGAGCCATTCGTGAAAATTGATCGGGCCTGCGGTGGTTTCCGCGCTGAAATCCGGGGCTTCGTCGCCGAGTCGGACAGCCATGATGGTTCTCCTTTTTCCTACTTGTGAAAGGGTTTGCGAATAAGCATTTAAATATCAAGGTACGTATAGCCGTCGTCAATTGGTCGCCAACAGCCGCTTGAGATAGCGGGCACTTTCGCGGACCGCAGCTTCAGTGCCTAGATCGGCCGAGGCCTGATGGACCGTTACATAGCCCTCGTAGCCGACCGCGCGCAGCGCGTCAATCAGCGGTGAGAAGCTAATCCCCCCTTCTTCCCACAAGGGAATCTGGCGGAACCGCACCTCGCCGTGGCACCACGTCTCAAGCGCGTCTGGACCATCGGCGGTCAAGACGTGATTTTGCAGATATACATTGAATAGGTGCGGCGCGAAGCGGCGGATGGTATCCAGCCCATAAGGTTGGCCGCATAGCTCCAGGTTGGCCGGTTCGTAGATCAGGCCAAAATTGGCGCGGCCAATGCTCGCCAAAACTTGCAGCGAGCGGTCGATTTCCTCGAAGAGACTGCGAGTGTGGCACTGGTGAGCGAGGCGCAGATTGCGCTCGGCAGCTTCGTCCGCGGCCCGGCGCGCCCAAGCGATATCTTCGTCCGTCTTTAGGCAGACGCGCAGCAGTGGAGCACCGAGCTGTTCGGCGAGATCGAGATAGGGCGTTATATTGCGGAGGGCATCCGGCCCCTGATCGGAGTTTTCGGGGATGGGGAAGTCGCCGGTGAGCATGGAGACGGCCAACGAGTAGCGGTCGAGCAGGTCGCGCGCAGCGGCAACCGTCTCTGATGGGCTATGGACGCCCACTTGCGAGGCACGCATACACAGCCCGCTGTACCCGTGGTCGGTGGCGAGGACGGCCAATTGTTCGAGTGTCATATTGGCTTCGCGCTTGGCGTGAAATTTTTCGGCGACGCGGACCGAGAGCGAAAGTTTCATGGAGATCCTCGCGGTTGAGAGTTGTTGGAGGCTTACTTAGGAACCTTCGTTTAATTTGCACAAAGAAAGGATAGTGAACCAATGAGAACGATCCGCGCAACATGGATTACAGTCGTCGCTAGCTTGGTGGCCGTTCCAGCCGAGGCTTGGTGGGGGGATGGACACGGGATTCTGACCGAGGGAGCCGTGCTGGCCCTGCCGGAGGAAATGCCGGCTTTCTTTCGTCAAAGCGGCGACATTCCCAGCCACGTGGCCTTCGATCCAGATCTGTTTAAGAATCGCCGCACTCCTTTGCTGAGCCACGCCGAGCACGGAGAGCACTATTTCGATCTGGAGTACCTTGGAGGACGCGCAATTCCGGCGAAGCGCTTTGACTTTATCGCCCTGTGCTTCGAGCTACAGCTAGACCCGCCACGCGTCGGCATGGCCCCCTACGCCATCGCCGAGTGGACCGAGCGGCTAGCCGTGGCCTTTGCCGAGCATCGCCAGTGGCCGGAGAACGAGGCGATCCAGCAGAAGTGCCTCGTCTATGCGGGTATTCTCGCCCACTATGCCCAAGACATCTGCCAGCCCCTACACGCGACCCGGGACTTCGACGGCAAGCAGCAAGCGGACGGCACAGTTATCGGCAAGGGCATCCACGAACAGGTGGATTCATCGGTGGAGCGGCTCGGCTTTGCGCCCGAGGAGTTGGCAGCCGAGCAGGACGTTGCAACCTTTGATTCGCTGATGAAGGCCATCACTGGCCAGATCAAAAAAAGCAACTGGCGGGTAGAAGAAGTGTACGCGCTATGGGGCCATTGGGAGGACGAGAACGACGCCCGCGTGCGCGCCTTGGCCTTAGATTTGGCCCGCACCTCCGTGCGCTTTACGGCCTCGCTTTACCTGACGGCCTGGCACCAGTCTGCGGAAATTCGCTTGCCGAGGTGGTTGGAACGCTGAGCGGACGGCAGGCATCCGCCCTAGGTGTGTCAGTCGTTTATGCCCGAAGTTCGCACGGACGAGCGAACTTGACCCCCATGTTCCGCCAGCCAAGAGCGGAAGAACTGCAACACGGCCTCGCCGTCTCCCTGCTGCCGTTGCTTCCGCTGAATGAGCCATAGCTCGATCTCGACGCCCCGCAGATCAGGGTTTAGCCCTCGGGCTTGGGAACTGCCGTGGAAGCGCTGGAAATCCGGCTCATCCTTGTAGAATGAAATCGCGTCGCTGTTCTGCAGTAGATCTGAAACGACGATAAGACGCCGCGGCACGTCGCGCCGCTTGGTGCTCTGAAAATGCGTTATGGCAACCGATTGCACCGACTCCATGATCGGCGACGATTTGGCCTCTTTATTCGTGAGCAGCTTTCTAAGTTCCTCTTCTAAAGGAGCGCGAAATTTCTGCTGCCAGTTGCGCCGAATGATCGCTTCGGATTGCGTGAGATGATCAACGTTTTTCGGGTCGCCGGGGCTACAAACCTTGATAATCGGGTCGAGGGCCCCGCCATGCGTAGGGTCCACCGCAAAAAGACTGATCTCGTGATTTTCCTCAATCTCGTCGAGCAGGTTCCAGATCCGCGTCTCCAGATCGGATTTGGTAGTGGGCATGAACGAATCCGTGCGATCGAGCAGGATCGCCGTAATCGCCGAGGGGCCCTCCGACCAGCACAGGGTCTTTGGATCGCGCTCGACTGAAGGCGGCTTTAGCACCACAACAACGAGCAAGATCGCGATGACCCCCGCGATCATCGCACCGCCTGCTATCGTTTTATTCGATAGCTTACCTACACTCATTAACTCTCTTCCTGATCGCCCCTCGGGCTATCCGGCTGCCTCCGATGCGGAGCCAACGGTCTCAATTCCTCGCTGCCCATATCGTACTGATTGTGCAGTTCATTCACGCCATTATCAATTTTTATCTCCGCCGCGCTGGTAATCTTCAAGATCTCCTCGCGCGTCAGCATGGCCTTCGGCAAGCTGGTATCTACTGGCGTTTTCACTATGCTCCAAGGCTTCTTGAATCGCTCTGGCGCTTCGCCGTCTCGCATCGCCCGGTTGGTATCCCGATAGAGCTGGAGCAAGTGGTTTCCCGCGTGCTCTAGGTGCTCTAGATGGTCGTCGAACGATTTGATAAGGCGGCGATGGTCGTCGATGATAGAATCGTGTTGTCGTCCAGCGAGCAGAATGTTTTGCTTGATGTTCTCCAACGCCTGCACCGCCTCATCCGATGTTTTCTTCAATCCCTTTAGGCAGGCCTGATAGAATTCGTTGTATGCGTCGTCGGCCTCCGCGAATACGCGCGCGGACTTGGCGTAACCCGGATAGCGATCATCCCACAGGATGCCATCGATAAAGCTAATAATCGCAAAGAGGAATCCCATGAAGAACAGAATCCACGACTGGAAGTCCCCTAGACCCAATGGATTCTCGCCAAAAGCGGCAATGGCGAGTTTGCCCCCTTCGTCGAGCACCGTGCCCGTTGTTTCCCGATAGTGAGCCACCATTAGGTTAAAAAATAACGCAAAGACTATAAACACCGCGGCGCTGATAATGCCCACGGAGCGTCTGCCCCAGTGGATGTGATTGAAATTGGTGACGAGGATGCCGAGCAAAAAGGCGAGACCGAGATTGACAAACGAGATGACAACCGCCTCCGTGTACGCGCCGAACAGCCCAAACTCGTTGCCCTTTGCCAAAAAGGAGGCATTGCCAAATGTCTCAATGAGAAAGAGTACGGCGATGATGCCGATGTTAAATATCTTATCGTCCCAGTTGCGGGGCTGCGGCTCGCGGCTGAGGCCATTTTGTTCCTTAAACTGCTGCATGTCCTCTTTTTTTCTGCGCAGACCCTGCTGCTCTCTACTCAACTCCACTATGGCCTTATCAACGTGCTGATCGAACTCCGCGCGTTGCTTGGCCGTTTCAATATCAATGGAACTTAGTTGCTCCCGAAAATCTAGCGCGACCAGACGCTCTCTGTACGCCTTTAGCTCGCTCTCGCACGTCTGCTGGGCCCGGGCCTGAGCACCCTCAATCAGCCCGATAACCTTGCGTTCTGTAGGATCGAGGTCGTCTTCCGCACTGTCTAATGCCGGCCGGCCCCGCCTCGCGTTCCGCTGGCTATCTTCTACGATATGCAGCTCTTCCGCGACCTTATTGGTGTCGATCTTCTCAAACGGGTTGATATGAAGATCGTCTGTCATCGCACACTCCTCCTCATTTACAACGCATTTAGGACAGAAAAACGGCAGGGGATAGAGGGGATTGTACAAAGATATGCATAACTGCGATTTTCGCCTCCCTATTCTTTATTTTTCCACCTCAAATCACCACCCTAAACCCCTCTCGATCCTCCATTCCCTGCGCGAAGATGCGCGGATCGATGTCGAGACCTGCGCCGGACGTGTCGGGCACGTGTAGGATAGAGTCGGCGAGCCGCCAGCCGTCGGTGATTAGCCCGGGCATGGCAGCCGGTGCGGCTTCGAGCAGGCAGAAGTTGGGAATCGAAGCGGCGAAATGGGCGTGGTGAAAGCGCTCGATGTAAGACCCCCAGCAGTGGGGAGCGCAGAGCGCATTCCACTGCTCTAGCCGCGCCGACGTGCTCCGCCACCACGTCAGCCCCATGGCGCGAAAATCGTGCTGCACCACATCGATAAATCCCTTCTCTACTAGGTCAAAAAAGTACGGCGGCGGCGCAAATTCCCCGTCGGCCACCAGCGTGTCCCAGTCATTGGCGACGATGTGCTCCTTGAGCGCTTGGTTGAGCGGAGCGTCTTCGGCAAAAGGCTCCTCAAACCAATAGATGCCCACATCCGCACAGGCGTCCAACAGGGCGATAGCCGTGTTGAGTGTATTGCCCATGTTGGCGTCGATGAGCACTTTGGCCTGCGGGCCGGCGGCTTCGCGCACTGTGCGAATGACCAGCTCGTCGCGCCTGAGGCCCGCGTCCGTGGGCATCCAGCGCGCGCCGCGGCCGACCTTGATCTTAAAGTGCAAATAGCCGTGCTCATGGCCGGTTTCTACTTCGCCGCGGAAGATGTCTTTGACCTGTTCCTCATCGGTGGCGTCCAAATCGTCGATATAGACCGAGCCGTCGTACACTTCGACCTCGCGTTTGCCGCGAGCACCGAGCAAGCGGTACAGCGGCAAATTCATCATCCGCGCCACCAAATCCCACAGCGGCAGGTCGAGGTTGCGGCCTGCGGGCAGACAGCCGTCAGGAAGTTGGAAAAGATCGCCGACTTCCTTGCCGAGCAGCGCGCGCGCCTCGTCCTCGCCAATGCGGGACCAACCCAAGCCCCACGCCCCGCCGTCCGTGCGGATCCGGACGACCGGATCCGAGATCTGCGATCCGTGCGCGGGAATGCGGGCGTTGAAGCCGATGTAGCGCGGTCGAGTGCCGCGCAGAACGCATTTTTCAATACAAGTAATCTTCCCTTTGGGGACTTCGTGCATAGTCAAGCTCCTTATCAGAATTAGGGCGGCGGCAAGATGCCCTCGCCGTTCCACAAGCGGGTATCCGGCCAGTAGGCCGACCACCCAAACCACATCGAATTATAGGCTGGGATCTGCTCTAACTGCGCTCCCTTGAGCGGACCAGAAAGGGCCTCGCCGAGCATGTTCCACTCGCTGCCGGTCTCTACGTCGGCAAAGGCCAAAGGCAGGTCGTCGGTACGGCTGAGGATGCGAAAGGTCAAAAGCTGGCCATCGACAACGCGGCTGTAGGGAATGGCGGTGACAGTCGCTAAATGATAGAGCACGAGCACGGCGCGGTCGCCAACGCGATCATTGATGACTGCTTTGTTGGGCATCCTAGTAAAGGGATAGGCCTTGGTCTCGCCAGTGACTCGCAACCCCAAGACCATTTCCTTGGCCGACAATCGATCGCTGGGCCGAGCGGTAGTCAGCGGAAAAATAATCATCCGATGGTCGCTGCGATAATTACCATAAGGGTAATGGCCGTACGAATCGGGCGGATACAGGGCGCGGATATAGTCCGGGTAGCGGTCGAGACCGGTCGCCGCTTGGACGACCGTGGTGTGCGGATGCAGCGCACGCCACAGGCCCCACGTCGTCTCGACTACGGGCAAGAGTTGGAGACGCCGCCCTCTGTATTCGCCGCTAATACCAACGTAGATCATCTGTGGGTACAGGGTTTTCTCGTCGCGGCGGTCGTACAGCACCAAGTTGCTGTTGAGCACCATGCCAGAAACGCCGAATTCGATTTGTGCTGAGTCTGGGGTCGTCGCGTCAAAAACTAGTCCCGTGCTGGTCAGCGGGCAGAACGTGACGCTGATGTACTGGCCGCCGAGCTGATCGTTGATGACTTCGTGCTTCCAACCGAGGCGATGCGGATAGGCCCGCGCTGCACCATTTGCGACCACGCCGAGGACTCGATCTGTATCCGCGAGATAGTGCGCATCCTCTGGCGCAACGCTCTGGGGATTGGTCATGGCCGGGATGCCGTCGCGGGGCACTCCGCCCGAGCGCAGGTGGTGGGTCAACTCGCCGAGGCGGTTGTAGATATCGGCGCGGAGAGGAACGGCGATAAAGAGAGCGAGCAGAATGCGGATCATGGCGTCAGACACTAGGAAAGCGATGCGGGAGATTCAATTATACAAGCGAGCCGTTAGCTGTCAAACTTGCGGATGGCTGCGGACCGCAAGAAGTTACGCTACCTGCAAATTCACTGAGGAGATGCCATTGTGCCCCAAGCCTCCATTCCCTACGAGCGAGTGCAGTGAACGCCCGTCAGACGGTCGAGGCCTATTTCGCCGCGTTGACAACCGGCAATGCCGACCGACTCATCGAGCTCATCTCCCCAGCCAAGCACTTTGTCAAAATCGGCACGGAACCGGGGGAATATGTCGAGGGCGGTGGACTCGCTGACCAGTACTACCATCACCACGTCGCCAGTACCCAGGATTTCACCATCGACACAGAGCACCTCGACGTGCAGGAGCGCGGTCCGGTGGCTTGGTTCTACACCCGGCAGCAGTGGCGGCTCAAATGGAAGGGTCAGTACGAGGAACTGGCCCTGCGTTTGACGGGCGTATTGGAGCGGGAAGCGGGCGAATGGAAGTTCGCGCAGATCCACGCTTCCATCGGAGTGGCCTAGCGCGAAGAATTATTTGTTGTTAGTCCCCTTTTGCGCGTCCTATATTGGACTATTGGCTCGGCTCAACTAGGGAAATCTTATGCGCAACGCCATCCTCGTCCGCAGGGCCCGGAGGCATATGATCTACGTGCGTATCTCGCTGTGGCTGGTCGCGTCTTGGATCTCCACAGCGGAGGCCGACATTGTCTTGTGGCAGCTAGGCGGCGGCGGCTTGGAATGGGCCGAGCACGACTCGGTCGCCATTCTCATCGATGAAACGACCACGCCTGGCGCGATACAGCCCGTCTATATACAGCCCGACCGCTCCGTCTTCTCCTATCTGACCAACTGGGGCAGTTGGACTCCCCGCGAACTCGGCTACGTCGATGGCGAAAGACCGCGAGTATCTGGCAATTTGCGCTTGGTAGATGGCGACAGCACGTCCTACCTCGCGCCCTCTTCGGGCGGCAGTCCCGACGGCCGCACCTTCACCTTCGACCTAGCCGTGCCAGTGCCGATCTTCTCCTTCGGGTTCTATACGCCCTCGCAGGGATACCGCTCGGACGGCAAAAGCTTGCGCGAAGACGTCGTGCCCGCGTACGAGCTGTATGTCGCTACCCATAACACCAGCGAATGGCAGCAGATCGCCGACGTACAGGAAAATTTCCGCCCCGTCGTGCAGCACCAGTTTCCCCGCCAGTACGTGCGCTTCGCCCGCTATATCCGCCGACTCTCGCGCTCGCTCGAAGCCGCCCAGATCGAGGCCCTGCAAATATCATCACAGGCGATCTTCGCCAAAGGCCAAGCCCACCGGGGCACCATCGGCGATTTCGAGCTCTTCGGCGAGGGTGTTCCCCTGCGTGCAGTGTACAAGACGCGGATATTCGATCTGGGACCGAAGGTCAACTTCGGCCGCTTCTCTTGGTCGGCTACATCGCTGCGGATGGTGGATGGCGAGCCGGTAGAGGCCCCCGACGCCCCGGTCTCGATCCAAGTCGAGGCGCGCACCGGCATTGACCCCAAGCCGGATATCTACTACGAATTCACCGACATGGGCACCCGCGTCCCGGTGTCGCAGCAACGCTACCAAGACGTGCTCAAAAATCCGAGCGGGGCAGTCAACACCGACGACGGACAGGGTGGAACACTGACGCTGACGACGCGCCCCAAACCGGGGATTCGCGCCGGAATCGAATACGACCAAGACAACTGGACCTTCTGGTCGGTCCCGACGTTCGAGTCGGGTCAAACGCTCGGCCTGCGGTCCGGCTCCCATCTACAGCTAAAAATCTTGCTGAACAGCGAAGAATTCGACGCCTTCGTGCGGCTCGACTCCCTGTGGATCGAAATCTCGCCGACGTTGGCTACCTCCGTCATCGGCGAAGTGGCCCGCTCGGACGATCCGCAGCCCCTGCGCGGCGTTGCCGAAGTAGAAATAGGCGAGATGGCGGAGTTCGTCTATGATGTCAAAGCGGAGGTTGCCGCCAGCGACGCCGGCTTCGACGCGCTGCGCATCCGCACAGGCGGACCACCCGCGTTCAAGCACCTTGAAATGGGCACCCCTTTGCAACAAGTGGTGGCGAGCGAAGTCGTCGAAAGTGAGGACGAGTTGACGATACGCTTGCCGGAGCGCTTAAACGCCGGACGCAACGAGTTGATCCGCGTCGTCTTCGCTGCCGAGGTCTTCGACTTTGCCTGGACTTTCGACGGCCAAGTACTCGACAGTCAGAGCCAGAGCCTGCCGCAGCCCGTGCAGAGTGGCGATGCCAGCGATGACCTCGCTACCAGCACCCTGCGCGTCCTTGCCTCGACTTCTCAAGCCGAGAAAATCCGCGACCTGCGCCTCTCTACCGCCGTGGTCACGCCCAACGACGACGGCGTCAACGACCTGCTGGAAATCGAGTATGCCCTCTTAGGGCTGCCCCGGACCGTGGCCACCCGGCTGAACATTCACGCGCTCGACGGCCGCAAGGTCGCCACCCTAGCGGCAGGTAGCCAGAAGTCGGGCCTACAGCGCATTCGTTGGGACGGCCGCGATGCCAGTGGGGCACTTTTGCCGACGGGCCTCTACCTGCTCGGACTAGAAGTCGAAGGGGAGGCCACAGTGATCAAACGGCTCATACCAGTGGGATTGGCTTATTGATCATCCCTACCATGTCGCGGTTGACCCGCTACAAGAGCGGGCGTACTATTCTCCGACCAACCCGCATTCCGCACCGTCCGCACGAAATAGCTAGGTGACTGAGCAATCATGTCGAGGAAGGGAATCGCCACGTTCGAGCGGCCCGATTGGGACGAGTACTACATGCGCATCGCCATGGCCGTCCGGGCGCGCGCCAATTGCACGGGCAACCGCATCGGGGCCATCTTGGTGCAAAACGACCGCATCATTTCGACCGGGTACAACGGCACCCCACACAACATGGTCAACTGTTTCGACGGCGGCTGCGATCGCTGCGCCCACCGCGACCGGTACGCTTCGGGCAAGGACTACGATTTGTGCATCTGCGTCCACGCCGAGCAAAACGCGCTGTTGTCGGCGGCTCGCTTTGGCATCGCCACCGAAGGAGCGGTGATGTACTCGACGATGCGGCCTTGTTTTGGCTGTGCCAAAGAAATCCTCCAAGCCAAGATACACGCAGTGTATTACCTACACGATTGGATCTATCCCGACGCTCAGCGGCAGTCCAGCTACGAGGAGCTATTGTCGTTTGTGCCGGGCGGCGTTCGGGCCGTGGCCATGGACGACCCAGACGCGGCTTGGGCCGTCTCCTCCTTGCGCCAAGACGAGTGAGGATGCGGCGCACTGCCTGGGCCGCGTGGGCGAGCCTGCTGGCTGTGGGAGCCGACGGGGCCGAGCCGGTCGCCGTGGTACCGGCAACTCCCAAGCCAACACTCGACGGCATATTGGTCGAGTGGGGAGCACCCGAGCGCATCGGCCTAGTCCCCGGAGGCGAGCGCGTGGGCGTGCGCGGGGCCTTTACCGGCTCGGCAGATCACGAGGCCGACCTCTACCTGATGTGGGACGCCGACTACGTGTACGTGGCGGCCGCGGTAGTTGACGATATCGTAGATGCCCAACAGATTCCCCCTGACAAAAGCGAATGGCGCGGCCCGTCCAGGGAGCGCAAAGACGCGATGTTTTACTACGATCACCTAAAAATTTTCTTGCGCGGCCCAGAGCAGCCCTTGGGGCATACCATCTGGCTGAGCCCAGCCGACGGTACTCCCTATCTGTGGGGGGGCATGCAGCGCCAGAAGCCTACAGAACTCGTGCCCGTAAAAGCCGGAGGGGCACTGCGCGAGCAACTCTACACCTTTGAAGTGGGCATTCCCTGGCGCTGGTTGGGCCTCTATCCCCAGCCCGACATGGTGCTCGACGCGCTCTTTCTGCTGCCGGATTCCGACCTGCCCAACGAGGAATTGCGCGACAAAGTGCGGCAGAGCAACAAGTGGATCTGGTGGCAGGGCAAAGTACAACTCAAAGGCCAGCCACCGGGATTGCGCCAACTGCCCAAGCAGGAAGTCATGGCGGAGATCGCCGAGAAGACGCGGGAGATTACCGTGCCCAAAGTAGCACTCCGGGAGGAACGAGCGGAAGAAAAGGAGCCGGAGCAACAGGACTCGGTTGCCGTTGAGAAAAGTCCGGTCGCCCCGCGGGAAACTCCGGCGCAAGCGGCCAGCGGGGATTCTGGCCCAAGCCGGTCACAAGAAGCCGTGCAAACTGAATCGGTGCCCACGATTAGATCGCGGCTGAATCGGTCGTTGTTGGCCAAGAGGCATCCAGCGCCGGATTGGGTGCGAGCGCTCAACGACGACGCGGAAGTGTCGCGAGGCCAAGTCGATTCGCTCTATTATAGATTGACCCACTCGCTGGCGCGCCTGACTGCGGACCGCATTAATGCCCGCACCGACGGGATTGTCATGGACATCGCTGAATACGCGGGGACTTGGCGGGCGCAGGCCCAGCACTTCTTGCAAAAACTACTGGCTAAGACGCTGGCCGACCTAGAGCAGGGGCGGCTACAGTCGCAGATCGAAACAGTCGCCGCCGAAGTCGGCGTCGATGGCGACAAAGCCACCCGCTTAGTGCAATCGCTCTGCCGCGAAGCCCTAAAGATCTACACCGAGGGCAAGGTCGCTAGTTCCGAAACCCTAATCGACAGGGCGCGGCGGCGAGCCAAACTCTCCGAGGAGCAGGCGCACAACCTATTGGCAGTGCTAGCGGCGTCTATTACCCAATAACTCTATGCCCGTATTTTCCATCGAACACTTGCGCCAAGTCGGAGCAGCCATCTTCGCCGCGGCCGGCGCACCACCTGCGGCAGCCGATGTCGTCGCCAAGCTGCTGGCCGATGCCAATGCCGTGGGGCACGACTCGCACGGCGTCATCCGCATCCCCCAGTACATAAGCACCATTGAAAAGGAGGAGATCGTCCCCCACGCCGAGGTCGAAGTCGTGCGTCAGACCACCGCCGCAGCCGTGCTCGACGGGCACTGGGGATTTGGCCAAGTCGTGATGAACCAAGCGGTGGAAATGGGTTTGGAACGCGCTGGCAACTGCGGAGTCGCAGCTATAACCGTCAAAAACGCCAACCACATCGGTCGCCTCGGCAGCTATGTGGAGCGCATCGCCGAAGCGAACATGATCGGCCTGCTCTGCGCCAACTCGCACGGCGGCGGTGCCAGCGTGGCCCCTTGGGGCGGTATCGCCGGGCGCTTGGCCACCAACCCGCTGGCGGGCGGCTGGCCCGATGGCGAGGGCGGAGCACTCGTGCTGGACATCACAACCAGCGTCGTCGCCGAGGGCAAGGTGCGGGTCAAGCGCAATCGCAGCGAGCCGGTCCCCGAGGGATGGATCATCGACGCGGCTGGCCGGCCATCGACAGATCCCGCGGACTTTTACGACGAGCCGCGCGGCAGCCTCTTGCCCTTTGGCGGCGTCATGGGCCACAAAGGCTACGGACTTGGGGTAGTAGTGGAACTGTTGGGCGGGGCGCTGAGCGGGGCGGGTTGTGCGCGGGGCCGGAAGGCGCGGATCGGCAACGGCTGCTTCCTGCTGGTCATCGACATTGCGCGCTTCCAGCCGTTCGCCGAGTACGCGGCCCAAGTGCGAGCGTTCGCAGACTATTTGCGGTCCTCGCCCAAGGCCGAAGGCGTCGATGCCATTCTCCTGCCTGGAGAATTGGAAAAGCGCGAGCGCGAGCGACGACAGGCCGGCGTGACGGTCGAGGAAGAAACTTGGCGGCAAATCCTCGATTGCGCTCACCGGGTCGGAGCCGTCCTGCCGAGCATTTAGCACAAGGAGCTCTATTTAATGAAAGCGTCCGATCTCTTCATCCGCGCCTTGGAGCACGAGGGCGTGGAATTTCTCTTCGGCATCCCGGGCGAGGAAAACCTCGACCTGCTCGAATCGCTGCGCGGCTCCGAACAAATCCAATTGATTCTCAACCGCCACGAGCAGGCCGCGGGCTTCATGGCCGCCACGTACGGCCGCCTCACCGGCAAGACCGGCGTCTGCCTATCGACCTTGGGACCGGGAGCGACCAACTTCGTCACCTCCGCCGCCTACGCCCAACTCGGTGCCATGCCCATGCTGATGATCACCGGCCAGAAGCCCATCAAGTCGAGCAAGCAGGGGCAGTTCCAAATCGTCGATATCGTCGAAATGATGCAGCCTCTGACCAAGTACACTCACCAGATCGTCAGCGGCGACAGCGTGCCCTCCCGCGTCCGCGAGGCATTCCGCTTAGCCGAGGAGGAGCGGCCCGGAGCCGTACATTTAGAACTGCCCGAAGACATCGCCTGCGAACAGACCGATACGCCGCTCTTTCCCAAGGACCGCGTGCGGCGACCCATCCCGGAGGAAAAGGCCATCGCCCAAGCCGCCACCCTAATCGAGGACGCACAAAGCCCCCTCTTGCTCATCGGGGCCGGGGCCAATCGCAAGCGCACCTCCAAGATGCTGTTCAACTTCATCCGCGACACCGGCATCCCGTTCTTCACCACCCAGATGGGCAAGGGCGTCGTCGATGAGCGCGATCCGCTCTTTTTGGGCAACGCCGCGCTGTCGGCCAACGACCCGTTGCACTGCGCCATCGACCGCGCCGACCTCATCATCAACGTCGGGCACGACGTGGTCGAGAAGCCGCCGTTTTTCATGGAGGCCGACGGCTTGCAGGTCATTCACGTCAACTTCTCTTCGGCCTCGGTCGATCCAGTCTATTTCCCCCAGCTAGAGGTCATCGGCGACATTGGCAACAGCATCTGGCAATTGCTGCTGCGGATCAACCGGCAAAAGACCTGGGACTTCAGCTATTTCGCCAAGGTCAAAGAGTGGATCGACGAAATCCGCGCAGTCGGCAACGACGATCCGGGCTTCCCCATCGCGCCCCAACGGCTCGTCGCCGACGTGCGCCGCGTCATGGCCGACGACGGCATTATATGTCTCGACAACGGCGTCTATAAGATCTGGTTCGCCCTCAACTACCGCGCCCACGAGCCCAATACCGTGCTGCTAGACAACGCCTTGGCGACCATGGGAGCGGGTTTGCCTTCGGCCATGGCAGCGCGGCTAGTGGAGCCGGACAAACAGGTCATGGCCATCTGCGGCGACGGCGGCTTTATGATGAATTCCCAAGAGTTGGAGACCGCAGTGCGCCTCGGGATGAACCTCGTGGTCCTCATTTTGCGCGACGACGGCTACGGCATGATCAAGTGGAAGCAGGCCGACATGGGCTTTGCCGATTGGGGCCTCGACTACGGCAACCCGGATTTCGTGCAATACGCTGCCAGCTATGGGGCCCACGGACACCGCGTCGGCGCGGCTGACGATCTGCTGCCAACCATGCGCGAGTGCCTCGCCGCTCCGGGCGTCCATCTAATCGAGGTGCCGGTGAACTACGCGGTCAATCAAGACCTCCTCGAAAAGGAACTGACCTGCCCAGAGTAGCGGCTCCCTGCTCAGTGGACAATCTGCATCAACCGCTGCGTCATGGACCCCTCTTGGGTCAGAGCGTAGATCACGGTGTTGACCGCAAACTGGAGGATGCGGGTCGCATCGCGTTCGGCGGCAAAGCCCATATATCCCCCAATACCCGAGTTGGCCCGAGGCACAGCTACTAGTCGCCCCTTGACGAACAAGCCCTTCACCACATTCCAGTAGTACGGATCGTCAAAACGCGAGGCGCCCTGCGCGACGCCGTCTCCCAAGTCAAAATAGGCCGTGAATATCGGATGGTCTTCCCGCAGGCGTTCGGTGTAAAAATCGCGTCCCTTGACCAGTCCTCCGTATTTTTCCAGGGCCTCCGTCCAAAACCCCTCAAAGTCGAATTGCTCAGCCATGACAAAGCCCCCCGTCATCAGGTAGCGCGCCAGATTCTCCAACTCGTTTTCGTTAGGCTCGCCTTGGGGGATGACGATCGGCACCGTTAGAAAGCGGTCGTCATCAAAGGTAAAGCTGCCGACCAACTCGGCCCGCAATCCTGTCCACTCGTTGAGCATATCGCGCAGGACGTCGATTTCTCGATTGTTGAACCCGCCATCGACGACATTGGTCTGGGTCTCAGCCATATACGTGGCCGAGACCACGCGGGCGAATTTGACAAAGCCCTTGAGTCCCTGCTTGTCGTTGGGGTCCTGTATCACCAAGGCGCGGTAGCGGCCCGTGTCCATGGCATCGACATCCAGCATCTCCAAACCCATGTCGATTTTGTGCTCGGGCGCACGGCTGATCTCCACATTCGCGGTCACTCCCACGACCGGTTCCAGCGCCGCTTGGAGCATCTGTGGATTGCTCTGGCCGACTTGCAGCATATTCGCTATGCCGGTCGAACGAGCGATGATGGCGCGCGTGGAGAACGCCGCGGTAGCTTGCACCTGATCCATGCGGGCGGCGGCAGCGCGCACTTGACGACGGATCATCGGGCGCTTGCGTTGGGGAATCTTGCGCAATTCCAGCGCCTTGGTCAGGCGCGGTTGGCGTTTGACGAATTTGGTGGTTAGCGGCCGGGGCGCTTTTTCAGCCTGCTGCTGGAAGGGATTGAGCAGAACCAAGATCGCGTTCAGGAGCACGGCGATTCCCAGCGACAGCCAAAAAGATTTGCGCAGCGGGCTGAGCAGGGCATTGAGCTCCAAGCCAGCGGTAAGGCGCGCAAAACGCGACGGTCGGTTCATAGATCGTTATCCGGCCTGCTCATCCGCACGAGACAAGGGGGCTCGTGCGAGTCGCTCTGTATTGGTGCATCCATTGGGGTTTCCCATTATAGACGACATTCGATAATATAGAAAAATCGCAACGGAGTACTAGACGAAGGGACACATCAAAAGCACTATTTTCCCAATAGGCTCTTCCTAAACTAACCTGACGGCTTTATGCACAGTCTAGGCGATTCGACAATTGGACGCTCTCTTAACCGGCAATTGGACGCTACTTTAACCGACAATCGGACGCTAGCATCTAAGCTAATTGTGGGAGCAGTGGGCATGCGCCGAGCGCGACGGCTTGCCCAAAGAGGCTATTGACCCGGATAAATCTCTAGGCGTAACTAAATGGAATCGACTGATCAGATAGCGAATTGACCATGAGAACTCCGGTTCAGGCATTAAATAAAAAAGGATCCCTCCGACTGTACGTGCGCCAGCGCCAGCTTCTCGCACTGCTTGACGTACTTGGGGGCAACGCGGGCAATCGAGACTTTCAGAAACTCCTGTTCCTCTACTGCAAGGAGCTGATCCCTACCGACCAAACAAGTCCCTACGAGTTCGTGCCCTACCGATATGGAGCTTTCTCGTTCACGTGCTATGCAGACCGCCGCCGCCTCGTCGATTGCGGTCTGCTGATCGACGATCGCCAGCATTGGACACTTACTGAGAAGGGCAAACGCATCGCACGCGAAACCCAAGACGATTCGATGCGCATATTTGCGCGGCGCTACCACAGGCTGCGAGGCAATGCGCTCATCGCAGAAACCTACCGCAAGTATCCTTATTACGCGATTCGCAGTGACATTGCCGAGCAGGTGCTCAAAAACGATGAAGCCGCGCTCAGTCGGATCGAATCCGCTCGTCCAGAAGGAACCCCATCTCGGCTTTTGACTATCGGGTACGAGGGGAGAACTTTAGAGAGCTATCTCAATGCGTTACTCCAAGCAAGTGTGACCGTCCTTTGCGATGTTCGACGGAACGCCATCAGCCGCAAATACGGCTTTTCTAAAAACGCACTTGCTAGGGCATGCGATGGAGTCGGTATTCGCTACGAACACCTGCCCGAACTCGGAATTGAATCACGGCAACGCCGGGGCTTAGAATCCCAAGCGGATTTCGACGCTCTTTTCAGGACATACAAGAGGAAAAGCCTTCCGAGACAGGGCGATGCTTTGGCAAAAATCCGCGCTTGGCTGCAATTGGGCGAATCGGTCGCACTCACCTGTTACGAGCGTGACGCCAACCAATGCCATCGGCACTGCGTCGCCGACGCGCTCGGCCAGATACTTGACCAGAGAGGTTTGTTTGATCAAGCCGCACCGCACGATACCGCGGAGCAGAATTGTACTGTGAGACATTTGTGACAACCATGGAAAAGCAACGCATCCTCGTCACTGTAAAGACCTACCCGACTTTGTCTAGGAAATACGGCGAGACTGTATGTACGGCCGGTATTAGAAAGGATGGAACTTGGGTGCGCATCTATCCCGCGCCCTTCTGATGAGGGGCGAATGACGAATGGAAATTCTCAATGCAATACGCAGGAAAATCAGGATTGGGCAGGTCGAGTTCTCACAACATGCTACCGACCAGAGCATTATTCGCGGGATTAGCATGCAGGATTTCCGAAATGCCATGGAACGGAGTGAAGTCATCGAAGACTATCCGCACGACAAATACGGGCCCAGTTGTCTAGTTCTCGGCTTTACGTTATCACAGAGGCCGCTGCATATTCATTGCAGCTATCCGATGAGACCCATAATCAAGATCATTACCCTCTATGAACCGGATCCCTCAAGATGGATCGACTTCAAGACAAGGAAACAGGACGATGCCTGAAGACAGAGTATGGAACGAGACGCTGATCGAAAAAAACGTGACGTACCACATTGAGTTCGGTGGGAGACTCTTCCTCATTGAAAACGTCCCGGCGCGAGTCAACGTCGAGACAGGTGAGAAGCACTTCTCACCGGAGACCGTTGAGCGCCTGCAGCAAGCGGTGTGGGAGCAATGCCGCCCCATCCGTACCATTGAGACCCCAGTTTATGAGTATGCCACTCTAGTGTGAAGGATCGGGGTTTAATGCCATCCAATACCAGAACCCAAAGGCAAGCGGCTGATGCTGGCATGACACATCCAATCCACCCAAAGGAACCCCCATGACCGACCGCCCCAACATCCTCGTCATAATGACCGACCAACAGCGCGCCACAGCCAGCCACCTCTACGGCAACACCTTTTGCCAAACCCCGTCCATGGAACGCCTAGCCGCCGACGGCGTGCTCTTTGAAAACGCCATCACCCCACACCCACTCTGCGTGCCAGCGCGCATCTCATTTTGGACCTCGCAATTTCCCCACTCGCACGGCGGCCGGCGCAACCAGACCTTGATGCCTGCCGGTGCCACGCACGCTTGGCAACTCTGGAAGGAAGCTGGCTACACCACGGGCCTAATCGGCAAAAACCACTGCTTCCAGCGTGAGGAAGATTTGGCGCTCTTTGACGTGTGGAATGCCTTTACTCACGGCGGGCGCAACGAGGGGCCACAGACGCGAGGCATGGACTGGTTCCGACCGGAAGAAGGTCGCCGCAAAGTCGCCGCTGAGCACCGCCAACTCGCCCACCAGAATCCCCGCTTTAGCTACGGCACCTCCGAACTGCCGCTGGAAGACCACTCCACCGGCCTGATCGCCGGGCAGACGACGCGCTTCATCGAAAAACACCAAGACCAGCCCTTTGCCCTGTGGGTTTCCTTTCCCGATCCACACGAGCCGTGGCTGTGTCCAGCCGAGTACGCATCCTTGTTCCCACCCTCGGCCATTGATCTACCCCCCTGGCGCGACGACGAATTCGACGACGAGCGCGCGCCCGAGCGCAACCGAGTGCTCTACCAAATGCTGGGAGTGCGCCGCGACCCGCCCGAAGACCTCTACGGCGTCATGGCCTCGTACTTTGGCATGGTGCGCTTTATCGACGACGCGCTCGGTCAAATCCTCGACAAGCTCGACGAACTGGGGCTGCGGGAGCAGACGATTGTGGTCTTTTGTTCGGACCACGGCGACTTCATGGGCGAACACGCCATGCAGTGCAAGGGCGGGGTCTTCTACGACAGCCTGACGCGCGTGCCGCTGATCGTCTCTTGGCCCGGACAGGTCGCCACCGGAGTGCGCGACCAGAGTATGGCCAATCTGATCGACGTAGTACCGACGCTGTTGCACTTGCAAGAGTTAGAGCAGCCACGCTCAATGCACGGAGTACCCCTGCCCACCGCGACCGACGCCGCGCCCCGGGACGCGACCTTTTCCGAATACGGCTGCGGAGGGCCGCTCTTCACCATGGCCGACTTGGAAAAACTGCCTCAACCCTATGGCCGCAAAACCCTGATTGACACCTTGCAGTGGCGCGAGGCAGCCGGCCGCTGCAAAATGGTCCGTACCCGCGAATGGAAGTACGTCCACGATCCCATGGGAGACCGCGACGAACTCTACGACCTCGTCGCCGACCCAAACGAGTTGGTCAATGTGATCGACGAGGAACAACACCGCGACGCGCTCGCAGACATGCGCCTGCGGCTAGCCGACTGGAGTATCAACACCGAGGACGGCCAGCCAGTGCCCCTGCCCGATCGCACTCACTACGAGCTAGCCTAACGGCTCTTGCACAATCGGAATCCTGCCGGTATTTTATACATCATGATTTCTGCTATGCTTACAGTCGCATCCACACAGCGTCTCAGCGGTCTCCCGTCGGGGCCGACGGCCACCACTACGACTACCACTACAACTACGACCATGTGCGCCGGATAGCGACGGACTAAAGTTTATTTTGCAACCCCTCCCCGCTGTCGGCTACAATGACAGCGGGTTTTTTCATGCCAAGGAGCGCGTCATGCTGATCAAAGTCCCCCAAGGACAGGACATCGAATACCCCGGCGAGGGGACGCTCAAGGAGATCCTCGTCCAAGAGAACAAGGAGCTGTTAAAACAATACATTGCCGCCCGCACCGGCGACGAGCGCATCGACTTCCACACCCAGCTCACCAGCGAAACGGAAGTCGAGCTTATCTCTTGGGATGCGGACGAGGCCGCCTGGATCTACCGCCACAGCATGTCGCACGTGTTGGCGCAGGCCGTGCTCCGCCTCTTCCCGGACGCGCAACTGGCGATCGGCCCGGCCATTGACGACGGCTTCTACTACGACTTCGACGTGGCCGAGCCTTTTACGCCCGAAGACTTGCAAAAGATCGAGCGCGAGATGAAACGAGTCGTCAAGCAAAACCACAAGTTCGAGCGGATCGATGTGGCGCGCCAAGAGGCGGAAGAGATGGTCGCCAACGCTCCCTACAAACAGGAGATCCTCGCCGACTTGGAAGAGGGCCAAACCTTGTCCTTTTACAAAGACGGCGAGTTCATCGACTTGTGCCGGGGGCCGCACATGCTCGGCACTGGGCAAGTCAAACACTTCAAGCTCCTGAGCGTGGCCGGGGCCTATTGGCGCGGCGACGAGAGCCGCAAGATGTTGCAGCGGATCTACGGCACGGCCTTTGCCACCCGCGAGGCCCTCGACCACCATCTGGCAATGTTGGAGGAGGCCAAAAAGCGCGACCACCGCACGCTGGGCAAGCAACTGGAGTTGTTCACCTTTGACGACGAAGTGGGGCCAGGATTGCCCCTGTGGCTTCCCAAAGGAGCAGTGCTCATCGACGAACTGGAAGACTTGGCCCGCAAGACCGAACGCGAAGCCGGCTATCAGCGCGTGCGCACGCCGCACATCTGCAAGGAATCCATATATCTGCGCAGCGGCCACTTGCCGTACTACGCTGAGTCCATGTTCCCGCCGATGGAGTTGGAGGGCGTCAAGTACTACCTCAAGCCCATGAACTGCCCCCATCACCACAAAATTTTCGCCGCTACCCCGCGCTCGTACCGCGACCTGCCCCTACGCCTGGCCGAGTATGGCACCTGCTATCGCTACGAGCAATCGGGCGAGTTGTTTGGCTTGATGCGAGTGCGCTCGTTGCAGATGAACGACGCGCACATCTACTGCACGCTCGACCAATTCGAGGAAGAATTCCTCGCCGTCTGCCAGATGTACCTGCGCTATTTCGAGCTGTTCGGCCTAGAGAATTACCTGATGCGGCTGAGCACCCACGCGCCCTCGGGCCTGGGGGCAAAGTACGTCGATGACCCCGAGCGGTGGCTCCGCACCGAGGACATGGTGCGCGGTGCCATGGCACGGGGCGGGATCAACTACGAGGAGGTGCCCGACGAGGCCGCCTTCTACGGCCCCAAGATCGACGTCGAAGTCTGGAGCGCCATCGGGCGGCAGTTTACAATCGCCACCAATCAAGTCGATTTTGCCGTGCCCGGCCGCTTCGGCTTGACGTACACCAACGCGGCAGGCGAAGAGGAGACGCCCATCTGCATCCACCGCGCGCCGCTGGGCACGCACGAGCGCTTTATCGGCTTCTTGATCGAACACTACGCCGGGGCCTTCCCAGTGTGGTTGGCACCCGTGCAAGCGGTCGTTTTGCCCATTGCCGAGCGCCACGCCGAGTACGGGACCCAACTCCACCAGCAGCTTCTCGCCGCTGGAATCCGCGCCGAACTCGACGCAGCCAGCGAGACCCTCAACAAGCGCATCCGCCAGGCGCAGACGCAAAAGGTGCCTTATATGCTGATCGCCGGGGACCGCGAAATCGAAGAAGGCAAGGTGGCAATCCGGCAGCGATCCGGCGAACAGCTCGACCCGCTCCCGCTAGCTGAAGCCGTTGCGCTGATCGGCGCTCAGATTAGTAGCTAGCGGCGATGTTCCGCCGCACCCGTTACATTGCCGGGATATTCTGGCAATTTCGCTACTACCTCCTTTGCACGGGGCTGGCGCTGGCTTTCTGGGACACCGCGCTGATCAAGCCGTTCCGCTTCTTCGTGGTACTGGTGCACGAAGTCAATCACGCGGCAGCAGCCCTGATCACTGGCGGCGAGGTCCTCGAAATCCGCACTCATTGGAACGAGTCTGGGCACACCCTGACCAAGGGGGGATTCTTCCCGCTGATTAGCGCGACCGGCTACGTGGGATCGGCGCTGTGGGGCGCGTTGCTGATGTACACCTCGCTTTATCCGCAGGCGCAGCGCTTGGTGTTGCTGTGCATTGGCGCGGCCTGCGCGGGGATGACTCTGTTCTACACGCCGCTGGAGGCGGGGGGCGTTGATTTTGTGTTGGGAATCGGCGGCGGGCTGGTTCTGTGCCTCATGGCTTGCAAGTCGCGACGAATGGCGAGCATCGGCGCGGTGTGGATGGGGGTGATGCTGTGCCTGTACAGTCTCTACGACTTCCGCACCGACCTGTGGTACTATACAGAGCGGACGGACGCCGGGATATTGTCGGCCTATTGGGGAATAGATCCGTTGCAGGTGCCCTATCTGGCGTATCTGATCGCCTTGATTTGGGTACTGGTGTCCCTGTCGTGCATGTACCGGGCGATGCGCGCTGTGGCCCGCCAAAAAAACGCATGACGCTAAGTAGCCAGATTGACCGGGCGCGGGGAACACAATACCTTAACCTGATAGGCTTCTTGGACGAGGCGGGATCGATTTTATTAGACGGAAGCCATCCCGCTCCTGCTAAAGGGTCTATTTTTAATTTTAAGTTGAACAAAAAATAATCACAGATTCATGCACCAATGCCAATTCCAAAGAAAGTGATTTCGTTCACTAACAAATTGGATAATAAAATGGATACAAAAGAGACAATCTCAAAAGAAATAAAAACTTTGTGTGATGAAGGAGTAAAAATCGATCAAGACCTTGCCGAGGGACGTAGAAAAACGGACTTTCTCCTCGAATATCAACTTTGGTATACGCGAGCACTTCGCGTTGTCAATGTGCTTGCACCTGACCGGTATGAAGAATTCAAATCATACTATGAGATCGACAAAAAAAGAAAAAAATTGATTCCTAGCAATTACGTAATTCAAGATTTATTAAATGGTATTATACTAAGTGACCGTATATATCCTGCCTTCGATGCATACAAACGAGTGTCACGATGCTTTATTAACCAACTAGCAATTCTTCGTTCAATGCATGAGCGAGTGGATTATATCCTAGCCAATATTGACGACGCACTCCTTTTACGTCTTCAAAATGCTGAGCTAAAAACAGCAGAACGACTAATGAAAGTTAATATAAGAGCAGCAGGAGCTTTAGTGGGTGTAATTATAGAGACCCATTTACAGAAGCTTATAGAAAATCACGATATAACTATTAGAAAGCAGAATCCTACTATCAACGACTTAAGTGAACCATTGAAGAATGCCGGCATATTTGATATTCCAACGTGGCGAAAGATTACATATCTTGCAGATATACGCAACATTTGTTCTCACAAAAAAGATGCTGAGCCTACAAAGGAACAAGTCACTGAACTAATTGATGGGGCAAATTGGCTAATAAAAAATATCGTCTAATAAGCACATCAACTCGACCAGCTATAGTAAATATGCCTTTGATAATTTTGTCTACTGATACATAGCCATCCCTCACATCACCTTTAATATTACGCGGCTTCTGTTCCGCCATCATGCAACAGCTAAATATCAAGGACGCCTACCAGTACTACTCCAAGCATATCAACCGTACTGAGCGGTTTCAACTACTTGAGGAGCATCAACTACCTGTTGCTGGTAGCGTCCCATCTATTGATTGGGAGTTATTTGGCTCTATCCTGACAGGCTCAAAAGGCACACCCGGTTACGGTGCAGATTTGGAAAACTATGAAGTCAAATCTGCAACTGAAGGGAGCAGTTTTGAGTACCAGTACCATCTTAATACAGGCACTTCAAAGTTGGATGAAGATATGAGGGTCGATCATATCTTCATCTCATACTCGAAGGACTATAAGCATGTGACTGTGCGCCTTGTAAAAGGCAAAGATCTGGCTACCGAATTCGAAAGCTGGCGTGCCGGTCTGCTTGAAAACTATTCAGGAGAAGCTCCTCGTCAGCGTTATCGCAAGAGCATTGCTTTTGGGTTAATACAAGAATTAGGACAGATTATCGTACAGATCGAAGATGGTGTATTGATAGAAAGATAAATTGCCATTCCCCATCCATCATACCTAATAGCTAGTAACGGCGGGAACAGAGCTAAATGCTTCATCAAAGGCCGGATTGAAAATTTCTTCTGTAATCCACTCAATCACGGGTACGCAGACAGCATCGCCGAATCCAAATAGCATTTGATTAGACTCAAGGTGCGAGCCAAGAACATAATCATCAGCCCCCATCAAGCGTGCATTTTCTCTACCATTTAGCAGGCGAGCATCATATCGGCCTTTCCCTGCTCTAAGCAAAATTTGTCGTGCACTTCCTCCCTTGGGCGTGCGAAGACATCCCGCAATACCATCTGTCCTCAGTTCAGCAGTAGATTGCTTCTTACCATTGCGCATCCTCATACGCCTAAATACAGTTCCGTACGACCAAAATGGTTGATCCATCATTTCGTGGACCTTCTTTTGATGCCGTTCAAACATCTGATTGTACAAATAGGACGACCGATCTTCAGGCCACCATTCTTCGTTGGGATCGACAATATCAGCGAGGTCAGAGGAACGTCTAGGCAGTGGAGGCAAAGAATACAGATGCCACGTTAAGTCTGAATGTGAGCGGATGAAATTAGTAATTCTTGGAGGGCGAGCAGTATTTTTTTGCTGAAGAATAATTTCTTGCTCTAAAATATCTTGGTGGCCAGCCAAGAGGTTACCAATAATAAAGAGTCTGACCCTGCTCTGAGGCACAAAGTGAGAGGCGTTGATAAGCAATATATCGAGCGCATAGCCTAGTTCGCACAAAGCAGAAAGGGCTATTTCAAGATCGTGTCCTCCCTTAGATGTAAGCATACCCTCCACGTTCTCAAGCAGGATAAATGGGGGAGGATGCTTTGCTTTCATTTCTTCCAAGATTCTTACAAATTCCCAAAATGAAGACGTTTCTTTTCCAGATAAACCTTCTCTGCTGCCCGCAACGGATACATCAGTGCAAGGAAATGAAGCATGGGCAAGGGCAACAGGAGGTATCTCTTCTCCGTCAACTGTGCTAATATCGCGCAGATGGTAGCTCCCTTGACCAAAATGTCCTTCGTAGAGCTGGCGTTTTTCATCACTGTAGTCAACGGAGTAAATAGTTGACCAACCAGCCTTTTCCAGTCCCAATTCTACCAAGCCAATTCCGGCAAAAAAGTCAGCTACTGTCTTTTCGGGCATTATATTCTGCTGACTCTTCACGGACTGCATAAAATGGTCCCTCCAGAGGTTGGTTGCCGATTTTTTCTATAATACCAATGGCAACACTTATATATCGCGTTCCATTGCCTCGTTCAGCGGCACTTACATTCGATTGGGTTGAGCCAATTTTTTTGGCAGCTTCTGCCTGATTTAGTCCGGCCTTTTCGCGGACCTCTCTAGCGAGCTTGCCCAAGGTATTGAGATTCATGTATTTCATCTTGAACACATTATAGTCAATATGACTATGCAAGTCAAGTCCACAATTCGGCAAAAATTCAAATTGTAGCCTAGAGTATTCTATTGGGGATTGATGGGTTTTTATTATTTGTGTGCTGCGTTATTTTATGGAGCATGTGCCGACGCACCAGAACGAAATCAAGGAAGAAAGGGAACTCAACATGCGAATGAGTCGGCTTTTCAGCCAGACCTTGCGCGAAGTCACTGCCGACGTGGAAGTCGCCAGCCACCAACTCTTGTTGCGGGCCGGCTTTATCCGCCCGCTAGCCAGCGGCATCTTCAGCTATTTGCCCCTAGCGCAGCGGTCCATGCGCAAGATCGAGGACATTATCCGCCACGAGATAGACGCCATCGGCGGCCAGGAGATCACCATGCCGGTGGTGCATCCGGCTGAACTCTGGCAGCGGACGGGGCGTTGGTACGCAGTCGGCACGGAGATGGGCCGCTTCCAAGACAAAAACGAGCGCGACATGGTGCTGGCCATGACCCATGAGGAAGTAGTAGCCGACTTAGTCAGCCGCGAGATCAAATCCTACAAGCAACTGCCCCAGTTAGTCTATCATATCCAGACCAAGTGGCGCGACGATCCCCGCCCCCGCTCGGGCCTTATCCGGGTGCGCGAGTTCACCATGAAGGACTCCTATAGCCTCGACGCCGACTGGGAGGGCCTCGAAAAGCAATACCGCGCCCACTACCAGCAGTATTTCAACATCTTCCATCGCTGCGGCCTCAATGTCCTCGCAGTGCGCTCGGACACCGGGATGATGGGCGGCGAACTGGCCCACGAATACATGTACCTGACGCCGATCGGCGAAGACACCCTGCTCTTGTGCGACGGCTGCGAGTACTCGGCCAACCGCCAAATCGCCACCTTCGCCAAACAGACCAATCCCGAAGAAGAACCCGTCGCGCCCGAGAAAATCGCCACGCCCAATACCACGACCATCGAGGACCTGACCGCGCTACTCGACATCCCCGCGCACAAGACCGCCAAGGCACTCTTCCTGATGGCCACAATCGGCGACGGTCGGGAGAAAAAAGACGCGTTTGTACTGGCCGTCATACGCGGCGACATGGAAGTCAACGAGACCAAGCTGGCCAACGCGGTCGGCGCGCTCGAAATGTGGCCAGCGCGGGACGAGGAAATACGCGCCATCGGCGCGGAGCCGGGCTATGGATCGCCCATCGGCGTCGAGGGAGCACTAGTCGTCGTTGATGATTCCGTGGCGTCTTCTCCCAATCTGGTGGCCGGTGCCAACGAGCCGGGCTACCACCTCGCCAATGTAAACCACGGCCGCGACTACACGGCCAACGTCGTCGCCGATATCGCCGCCGCCCGCCAAGGCGATGGCTGCCCCAACTGCGGCGCGGCACTGCGCGAATCGCGCGGAGTGGAAGTGGGTAACATCTTCCAGCTCGGCACCAAATTCACCGAGGCATTGGGCGGCGATTTCCTCGACGCCGAGGGCAAAGCGCAGCCAGTCGTCATGGGATCTTACGGAATCGGCGTGGGGCGACTGCTGGCCTGTATCGCCGAGGAGTACCACGACGAAGACGGCTTAGTGTGGCCCATTGCCGTCGCGCCCTATCAGGTCCACATCGTCCTCCTCGCCAAAGGCGCAGGCGCAGCGCAAGACGCGGGAGAACAGCTCTACGCCGACCTCGCGGAACGCGGCATTGAAGTGCTCCTCGACGACCGCCGAGAAAACCCAGGCGTCAAGTTCAACGACGCCGATCTAATTGGAATACCGGTGCGGGTGACAGTGGGGGATCGCGGTTTGCAGAAGGGAATTGTCGAGATCAAGCTGCGGCGCGAAAAAGAGCGGCGCGACACGCTGGTCGAGCAAGCGGTAGAGTATGTGGTGGAACAAGTGGAGAAGTTACAACGCGAGTTAGATGAGCGAGTGGTCGAAGTGGAGTACAAGGGATAAGGTTCGCCTCGCAGCCTGTAGGGGCAACTCTTGTAGTTGCCCACCCGTCCCCAACGCAAATCGGAGGTCATGGATAATGTTCGTCGAAGGCTACACCGACCAGCTCAGCTACCAAGCCGGCGAACAGGTGCGCTTTCACGTGGCCACTAGCGCGAACGAGTATGCGCTGGAAGTGGCGCGAATCGGTGCCGAGCGCGAAGTCGTGTGGCAACAGGACCAACTGCCTGGATCGTCCCGTCCAGTCCCCGAAGACGCTTCGTCCAACGGCTGCGGCTGGCCGGTTTCCCACTCCTTGGAAGTGTCAGCCGACTGGCGCAGCGGGTATTACGAGTTCGTGCTACGCGTCGAAGACCAAGGTGGCAAATTCGTACAGCGGGGACGGCGCACAGCCGAGAGCCGGGGCTTTTTCATCGTCCGTCCCGCAGGCCCCACGGACGCTCGCATCCTCCTCCAGCTAGCCACCAACACCTACAGCGCCTACAACAACTGGGGCGGCTACAGCTTTTACAGCTATCACGGCCGCGGCGGCTTACAGGGGCATCGCGTCTCCTTTGACCGTCCAATGGCCGGGCTGTTCGATCGTTGGGAGCTCGACTTTGTCGAGTGGGCGGAGGGCGCTGGATACACGCTCGACTACTGCGCCAATTCCGACCTCGAATGGCGTCCCGAACTGTTGGACAACTACCGACTAGTACTGAGCGTAGGACACGATGAATACTGGTCGGCTCCCATGCGCGACCACCTCGAAGCCTACATCGCCGCCGGGGGCAACGCCGCGTTTTTCAGCGGCAATTCCGTGTGCTGGCGGGTGCGCAGCGAGGACGAGGGCCGGGCGTTAGTCTGCTGGAAGCAACAGTTCAACATGGATCCAGCTTACGCCGCCGGAGACTACGCGAACCTCTCGACCTTGTGGAGCCACCACCTCGTGGGCCGACCAGAAAACGAACTGACCGGCGTCGGCTTCCTCTACGGAGGCTATCACCTCAGCCACGGCCAATACATGGACGGGTCCGGGGCGTTTACAGTCCATCGTCCAGAGCACTGGGTTTTTGCGGAAACGGGCTTGCAGCGCGACGACACCTTCGGCGGCGAGCACACCATCGTCGGCTACGAGTGCGACGGCTGCGAGTACGAGCTGGAAAATGGACTACCAGTACCCAAAGGAACCTATGGCACCCCAGCGGACTTTACCATCCTGTGTACCGCCCCGGCGCGGTGGCACCCAGACGACAGCGCGTGGTACGAGCGCTGGGAAAAGGACCGGGAGGGCGCGGCGGTCATGGGCCTCTATACTCGCGGCGGCACTGTGTTCACGGCCGGGACAACCGACTGGTCGCACGGGCTAAAAGGAGACGCGACCGTCGCCCAAATCACCCGCAATGTCCTCGACCGGCTGAGCCGGACAACAACCACGTGATCCCGCTACAGCGAGTGTTGCAGATGGGCAACGCGACCATTGCCCGCTAGGTGAAACGCAATATGTTATCTGCAGGGCAATGAAAAATCGGATTTATTTTTCCCATAAAGGTGATATATGAATGAGCGGTATTTGGTGACAGGGGCGCTCGGCTGCGTGGGTGCATGGGCGGTTCGTCGGCTGGTCCGCGAGGGGGTGCCGGTATATACCTACGACCTAGGCGGCGATCCCTATCGGTTGCGGACGGTCATGACGGACGAAGAACTGGATCAGGTGCGACTGCTCGAAGGCGACATTGCGGATCTGGACGAGTTCGAGCGAGTCGTGATCGACTGCGGTATTACTCATATCCTGCACTTGGCAGCCATGCAGGTGCCTCTAGTTCGGGCCGATCCAGTGCGCGGAGCCAAGGTAAACGTCGTGGGAAGCACCGTCGTCTTTGAAACGGCAGCGCGTCATCGCAATCAGATCCAGAACTTGGTCTTTGCAAGCTCGTTTGGGGTGTATGGCGATCCAGAAGCGTACCCTCCGGGGCCGATTGCCCACGACGCTCCGTTGCTGCCTCCGACTCTCTACGGGGTATTCAAGCAGTGCAACGAAGGCACGGCTCAGGTCTATTGGCGGGAGCAGTCGGTGCATAGCATTGGTCTGCGCCCGTGCGTAGTGTACGGACCGGGTCGCGACCAAGGCTGGACCTCCACCCCGACCAAGGCCATGCTGGCCGCCGCGCTCGGTCGCGAGTACGAGATCACCTACGGCGGCACCCTCGTCTATCACCACGCCGATGATGTCGCCGCCGCCTTTATCGCCGCGGCCAGGACCAGGCTGGAAGGGGCCCCAGTGTACAATATAGGAGGCAGCACGGTCTCCATGGCCCAAATCGTCGCTGCAATCGAGGAGGTTATCCCCGAGTCAGCGGGCAAAATTGGATTCGACCCAACGCCGCTGCCACATCCCTCAAGCGCCGATGACAGCGCCCTGAACCAAGCCCTCGGACCTCTTCAGTATCGATCGCTGGTCCAAGGAGTCCGGGATACGGTCGAAGTCTTCCGCACCGCCCTTGAGGCCGATCGCCTCGACCTCGAGCGGGCACTACGCACTTAGCCCGACTTTGTCCAAACCAATACACCGGAAAACAAAAGGAGCACAGCCCACATGAAAATTACGGGGATTAAATCCGTCATGATCCAAGGCATCCCCTGGACGTGGACGCTGGTCAAGGTGGAAACGGACGAGGGAATCTGCGGCATTGGCGAAGCGCAGTTGCCCATCGGCGTGCGGGACATCCTCACGCGCATGGAAGGACTGCTCGTCGGCGAAGATCCCCGCCACCCAGTCCGGCTGGCGCAAAAGATCTACCGCGGACTAATCGGTGCCGGGTCCTCGGGAGGAAGTATCGTGTTAGCCTTGTCGGGGGTTGAACTGGCGCTGTGGGACCTACACGGCAAGATGACGGGCCTGCCCTTGTGGCAGCTACTCGGCGGCAAGTACCGGGATCGGGTGCGCATCTACGCCGACACGGCCCGGCCCGGCGACCGATCGCCCGAAGCCTATGCCGACGGAGTGCGCCAGCGCGTAGAAGCCGGGTACACCGTCGTCAAGGTCGATATCGACAACAGCGCTCCAGGGGAGTACCGCAAAGATCCCCACAATCGCGCTCTGTCCAGATCCGAAGTCGAGTACATGAGCGCCGTCAGCCACGCGGCCTACGAGGCCCTGCCCGCCGATGTTGAGCTATGCCTAGATATGCACTGGAGTTACCAACCAGCGGACGCGCTCAGGGTGGCCCGGAGGCTGGAGGACATCGATATCCTGTGGCTCGAAGACCCGACCCCGCCGGAAAATCTCGACGCCCTAAAGTACGTAACCGACCACACCTCCGTGCCCATTGCCTGTGGCGAAAATCACTGGATGAGCCATGGGCTCAGGCCCATGATCGAAGACCGAGCCGCGGATATTATCACGCCCGATATCCCTCGTTTCGGCGGAGTGCAGGAAGGCAAGAAGGTGGCCGAGTTGTGCGAGCTACATTCGCTGGCCTTTGCCCCGCACAACATCTGCACGCCCCTGGGAACCGTGGCTTCCGCGCACGTATGCGCCAACGCGCCGAATTTCCTAGCGCTGGAACACCACGGTCTCGACTGTCCTTGGTGGGACGATATCGCGCTGGATTGGGGCGGCCCCGTAGTCGATCGCGGGTACATCACCGTGCCCGACCGGCCGGGAATCGGGGTGGAGTTAAACGAAGAGCTGCTGCGCGCCCATCTGGTTCCCGGTGAAGTGTGGTGGGATTGAAGTATCCACCGCCGGAGCAAACCCGTGCGGCGTGACCGCCGACACGAGTTCACTCGGCCCTTTGAGGGGCACCATCGCCAGATCGAGACCGGTCTCGATGGCAATGGTGCCCCTCAGCGTCAGCGGCCAGCCCTCCCCAAGCATAGCCACCGACGTTCCCACACCAGAAAGTGATTCGCAGCGCCTACACTTCGACATCCGCGTAGGGCCTTTCCCTCCGGCGATCGAGCCCCTACCGTGAGTTGTCCCTTCCCTCCAGTTACTCTATACACTCGACCAACAGACCCATTTTCGGCGTTGCCGCGAGACCACCCGACCAAGGCCCGTTCACTCCCCCGTTCGTCGCGCGAACGCGGATCATGTGGCGCTGCCCAGCTCCGGCTGCGAGCCGAAGCCGAACCCGCGTCGAATGCGCGCCATCGACGTAGCGTTGCCGCTCGTTGCCGAACGCTTGATCCTCCCACTTCCACTGCACGTAATACCCCGTCGCGCGGGGCACCTCGTCCCACTCGATGGTGAGATCGCGTCTCCCCTCGCGGATCCGTATGTTCGCCGGTGCGACCGAAAGCGGCGTCGGCGCGTCCCGATCATTGATCCGCATCTTGATGGCTCCAGTCACTCCAACCCACCTGTCCAAGGCTTCGGTCGGGTTCGTCGTCCACCTCGCGTTCTCGATTCGCCAGTCCGATTCGTCGGTTGGGTTTATCAATATCGTATTGAGATTGAAGCTGCCTTTCCCACCCGTGTTGCGAATGACAATGGCGTGTGGTTGGCGCTCGACGAGTCGCACCCGATCCCTCTTCCGCACGGTGAATACCTTGCGGCCCGTCCCCCGCGTTGGATTTTCGAGCGTATAGAGGTGATCGCCCGGACCTCCACTACTCCACGCAGAATGTACACTCACTGTGACGTTCGCATCCTCGGTCCACGCCGCCACATCGAGTTCTACGCTCTCGACTAGATATCCAGGCTCGTGCCCCCCGGTGGCGAAAGTCTGGGCGTGATGCTGTGCGGACCATACCTTGGCGACTCCCCCATTCGCTTCGTCCAAATTCGAGACTAGCTCATCTGCTTGGGGAGGAGGTACCGAAGCGGCTATGATAAGCACTAGCACTAAGCCTTCGATCACCGTCCACATCCCCGTCCTAGACCCTCGTTTCTGTTCTCCCATCACTCTCTCCTTGTCCGTGTTCTCCTACTATCGCAGCGTCTCGTGGTCGTTTGCCTCTGGTTTGCGTTGTCGCACTGCGTTCGAGGCACCACCATGCGTCATCCTGCTTTGGACATCGCCGAGAAATAAGCACAATTTGTGCCAATTTTGTAATAAATCCTATAATTTCCTGAAAATAAAGGGGTTATAAAATTTAGGAGGGAAAGATGGGGAATTCTGGGTTTGTTGCAGAATGTGCGTCGCAAACGGCTCCGGTGACTACTGCCCTCCTGTGATAGAAGGGCTATAACTAAATGTTTATAAAAAATTTATAGGGAAAAATTGCGAGGAAAGATAGAGTATATGTTGCAATTTGCAACGCAAGTTGCATTTCGCAACGAAGGTAGCAGCGGGTCCGTTTCAATCCTTGGAGAGGTCGTATTTCTTCAATTTTCGGTGCAGGGTTGACCGATTGATACCCAGCGCCCTAGCTGCCTGTGTAACATTGTTGTCCGCGACTTCAAGGGCGTGGACTAGGGCCCGTCGCTCGATCTCGGCCAGCGGCAGGACCGCTGCCAGCGTCGAGCGGTCGCTCCCAGCAGCGACGGCTGGCGACAACTGGAGAGGCAGACTGCCCGCCTGCAGTACCGCGTCCGTCTCCAATAACACGGCGCGCTCGATGGCATTCTCCAGCTCGCGCACATTGCCGGGCCAATCGTACTGGAGCAACAGGCGCAGGGCAGCGGTGGAGATGCCATTGATAGATTTGCCGGCGCGTTGGGCGTGTTTATCGAGAAAATGTCTAGCCAGCAGGGGAATATCTTCGCGCCGATCTCGCAGCGGCGGAATCTCGATGGGGAAGGCGGCGACGCGATAGAACAGATCCTGGCGGAACTCGCCTCTTCTTACTAGAAGCTCTATGTCCTTGTTGGTAGCCGTCATCACCCGGATATCGACGCGAATGGAGGCGGTCCCGCCTACCCGCTGGATTTCCCGCTCTTGCAAAACGCGCAATAGCTTGCCCTGTAGGGCATACGGCATATCGCCGATCTCGTCGAGGAGGATCGTGCCGCCACCAGCGCGCTCGAAGGCCCCGCGTCTCTGCTCTGTCGCCCCCGTAAAAGCTCCTCGTTCATGTCCGAACAACTCGCTTTCGATGAGCGTCTCGGGAATGGCGGCGCAATTGAGAGCCACAAACGGCCCCCGCTTGCGCGGACTGTTGAGGTGAACCGACTTGGCTACCAGTTCCTTACCGGTGCCGCTCTCGCCGCGAATGAGCACCGCGATATCGCCTTCGGCGGCCTGCTGCATCAGCGCGTACACCTGCTGCATCTTAGGGCTGGTACCGACCATACCGGCAAAGGAGGAAGTCGTCTCCAACTCGGTGCGCAACCGCAGCACCTCGGCCCTCATCTGCTCGGCCTCGATTTCCTTGGACACGTCCCGGTACAGGACGAGGCTGCCGATTTCCTTTCCTCGACCGTCGCGCACCGGTGCTGTGGAGCGGTAGAACAGCCGCTGCTGCGGCTCTTGGCCAGCGCTGGTCGTTTCCACCACGTTGCCGCTATCGAGGAGGAACCTTCCCTCCACGTCGCGCAGATCTGGTTCTCGAAACCGCTCTTCGAAGCGCGCCGTGAGATCGCGCGGCGGAATTTCCTTCAGCTCGCTTTCCGCCAGACCTAGCAACTCCTCGTACACTTGGTTGGCAAAAACCAGGTGTCCGGCGCTGTCGTGCATCGCAACGGCGTCTCCGGTAGCGTTGAGTACCGCTTCCAGTCTGCGATGACTGTTGGTGAGCTGCCGCCGTTTCTCTGCCAGTTCCCGTTCGATGTTCCATTTCCCGACTAGGGAAAGGGTGATTTGTTGAATCTCCTCGTGCGCGAAAGGCTTTCTGATATAGAGCAGCTTGTGCAGCAATTCCATATCGTGGACGATATCGGGCAGTGCCTTGTCGGTGTACGCGGTCATGATGACGATTTCGACGTCGCGATCAATTTTTCTTATCCGGCGGATCGTTTCGATGCCATCGATGCCCGGAGGCATTCTGATGTCGATGTAGGCGACGGCGATGGGACGGTTCGATTCCTTTCTCGTCCGGATGATTTCGTATGCTTCCTCCCCGTTGCCCGCGTGCAGCAACTCGAACTCCGGGAGCCAAGCGTCCTCTTCCTCGCGCGTGAAGGCCACCGCAAGATCATCCGTTGACGGCTGCGCAAAACTGGGACTTAACATCTCTTTAAAGTCGTCGTGAATCTCGTGCTGATCGTCGACTATTAGGACGCGATTGTTTTCGTGATTCCCGGATTTCATCGACTACCCCCTCTGTCAGTCGGTTGATAGCCGGCCCTACCGTTTGTCTGGAGCGCAACCGAGGAAAGCGGCAGCCTGACGCGCATGGTCGCACCCTTGCCGATGCCCTTGCTCAACGCCTGAATTCGGCCGCCGGAGGCAATGACAAAATTGGCCGCCGAATGGAGGCCGAGCCCGCTCCCCAATCTTTTCGTGGTATAACCGGGCGCAAAAATCGCCTTGGTATCTTTACTTTTGATGCCAATGCCGTTGTCGCTTACTTCGAGGTTGAGAAAATCATCTTCGGCACTAGCCCGGATCTGGATGCGGGGCGTTTCGTCAAGCCCCTGCGCTAGGGTGAGATCGTCGATGGCTTCAATCGAATTTTTGACCAAATTGACCAACATCTGGTGAAACTGGCTCTCCTCGATGCGGATCTCCCGCGGTGCATTTTCGCAGTCGATGTAGGTATGGATTCCCTTTTTGTTGAGCGAATCCCTCAATACCCTGACGGCGGCCGAGAGCGCATCGTGCAGGTCGATGTCCTTGCGAGCCATGGCGGGACTGCCAAACGCCTTTTGAGTGCGGACGATATCGGCGATGTGATTGGCCCGGTCCTTGACGCGACCGACCGTCTTTATCAGGTCTTCGTTCCGCTTGGAGAAACTTTCGGATAGCTCGATGATGAACGGCATCACTTTGCGGCCTTGCGGGTCGTTTTCGATGTAATCGCTCCAGTCGTCCTGGTGTTCTCTCACCGCCGTGGCCAATGCGAAGAGACGGCGTCCGACGCGATCGTTCCCTAGGTGCTGGCGCACAGTCTCGATTCCCGTGGTGACGCTGTTGATGGCATTGCCGATGTTGTGGAGAATGGTATCCATCACCTCCAACCGCCCTTGTGCAAATGCCTGCGCCAGCGCCTCCTCGGCGAGCATGTGCAACGTCGCGGAAAATGATTACGCCGCCCCTGATCCCGCCGAGACTGTCGAGCAACGGCCGTCCACTCACCCGGATATACACGCCGGCCGGCCTGTTTTGGTTGCGAATGAACATATCCACTTCATCCATCGACTCGCCGTGGCTGATGATGCGGAAGAACGGCAGATCCTCCATTCTCATGGGTGTTTCTCGATCGGGATAGAAGAGGCCGTATCGCTCGACCCACTTCTCTGGGGGACAATCCGTTATGTCCATGCCAATGATTTGTTCGGCAGCGGGATTTACGTAGAAGGACTGCCCCGTTACATCGGCGACGATGATGCCGTCGCTGATACTATTGAACATGGTCTCCATGAGTTCGCTCTGCTTGCGCAGTTCCTCCATGGTTTTGTCCAATTCTGCGGCCGCCTCTTTTTGTCTGGTGATGTCGCGGAAAACAATCACGCCCCCTCCGTGTCCTTCTACATCCGTCTCTAGCGGCCGTCCACTGACGCTGACGTGATAGCCGTCCGGCTTTTTCTCATTGCGGACAAACATCTCAACATCGTCGGTCGCCTCACCCCGTACGGCGCGCACTAGGGGAAGCTCTGCCGTTGTCATGCGAGTTTTTTGGTCGGAATAGAAAACTCCATAATCACCGGTCCGTTGTTCGGACTTTAGATCCAGCATGCCGCCGGTGATCTGTTCGGCGCTGGGATTGAAAAACGTGAATTTCCCTTCGTCGTTGGCGACCAACACGCCATCGCTGATACTGCTGAGAATAGTCTCCATGAGCAGGGCCTGATTCTTCTGCTCGGCGATCGTCCGTTCTAGTGCGATTTCTGTATGCTGGAGCCTAGTGATGTCGCGGAAGACGAGGACACCCCCCGTCAAAGCCCCTGCTTTGCCCCGCAGTGGTCTGCCACTGATGCTGATGTGAGCATGAACGCCTTCCGGCATTTCCTCATTGTGCACCATTACCTCGAAATCGTCCGTCGCCTTGCCGTTCAAGGCCTGCTCCAGCGGACTTTCATCTTTCGAGACGAGCGCCTTCCCATCGGGTCGAAAAACGCCGTATTGCTCGGCCCATTTATCGATGTCCTGCTCCGCCGGAAGCCCCTCGCCGAACCCCCGCGCGACCGAATTGTGAAATACGAGTTCCCTATTTTCATTGACGGCGACCACGCCTTCGCTCATGCTGTCGAATACGGTTTTCATCAGCCGGGTGAAATCTTTCAATTTTTTGATAATTCGTTTCAATCGCATCTCCGTCTTTTTGTGCTTGGTTTCTCTCTCGTGCATAGAGACGGCGGTTTGAATGTTCAGATGCAGTTGGCGCTCCTCAAACGGCTTCAGCACGTAGCCAAACGGGTTGGTCGCCTGCGTCCGTTGCAACAGGTCTTCCTCGCCCCCATCGGTCAGGTACACCACGGGAATGTCGAACCGACTGCCGATCTGTTCGGCTGTTTCTAGGCCGGTGACTTTCCCTGCGAGTCCGAGATCGACTAGGGCGAGGTCGGGGCGCAGGTCAGCAGCTTTTTCAATGGCTTGGTGCCCACAAGAAACCGCAGCACACACCGTGTACCCTAGGTTTTCGAGGCATTCTTCAAGGTGCGCTGTGCTGGGTTTATCGTCTTCGACAATCAGTATCTTCGCGTCGGTCATCTTGTTTGCCTTCTTTAATTTTAAGAGCGGGTCGTCTTCCATTAGGCACCATATAGGTGTCATCATCCAGCTTTGCGGGAAGAGGTTCTAAGGCAACCGCATATACTATTTCGCTTTGGGTCATTCTTCTACCTCGGTCAGCCACCCGGCACTTCCCACTTCTCCCGTTCCCACTGCTTTTGCCCAATCCGCTCGACGTATTCTTCCCCCTTGTGCTCGGTCAGCCAGCCCTTGAGGGGCACGTCTTCGTCTGTCGGTTGCCACCACCCTTTGACATCCACCCCATCGCCGAGCAATTGTCGGCGTATTGGACTGCACTTGGCGAGAATTTCAGCGGGCATCAGGTTATAGTCGAGACCGCGCAGCCAGCGATAGCTATACCCCAAAAACAACACTTTCCGGGTCGTCTCCGAGGTATTAATCCCGCGCGCGTGCCACATCCGCCGGTCGAACAACACGGCCGTTCCCGCCTTCACCTGAACCTGCATGGCATTGGCAAAATCGGGCGGATGGTCCCCCTTGTGACTTTCGGGGACAATTCGGATCCCACCTCTCTCCGGTTCGCTAATGTCCGTCAGCCAAAATCCGACCTTTAGCGACAACCTCGGTTGGGGACGCTCCATTTCGGGGACCGGTCGGCCGCCGTCTTGGTGCCATCCTCCCGGCTTCAGATCGACGCTGCTTTTGGATTCAGGTGGATAATAGATCAAGTGCGAGATGTAGTGCTGGACGTTCCAGCCGAGAATATCCCAAATCAGCGGAAACGTCTTGGGCCAATCGAGCAGTTCGAGAAAAACATCATCCTCGACAATAGTCCTGAATTTCGACAGCAAGGCATTGGGTGCCAAGCCACGCGCCGCCCTTTCCTCGGCATCGACTCGGTCGCCGGCCTCCAGCAGTCGGCTCAGCATGTCATCGTCGAGCGCATCCTCGACAATTAAATATCCCTGCTGCTCAAAATGGTCGCGCTGTTCATCGGTCATGCAGTACTGCAAGCAGCTTGGGTCCATGGGTGTCACCTCTATGATTTTGTGCGCTATTTTGCCTCGTCACTTGGGGTCGACGACTGCTGTTGCAAGAACTGCAAAATCTCTGAGCGGACGACATTCCATGTCTGCGAGATGCTAGCGACCAGTTGGGCCATACTATTCCAAACGAGATAATGCACGGACGCGTGACGGGAGCGGTGACGGAAGGCAAGGTAGTCGCGCAGGCGCTCCCGGGAGTCCTCTGAGATTACGGCCGACCGGCTCTCGGTCTGGAGCGCAACCTGATTTAGCAACTCGATATGCCAGCGCTCGCCTTCAGGTTGCCTTGAGTCAACCTCCTTAGCGATGCGCTCAAAAATTCGCTCAAGGCCGGTGTAGAACGATTCGAGAACTGCCGATAGGGCAGCGACGCGCTCAAAGGATGGCTCCGTATCGACTGGGGTCCCTAGCAATGGAGAGGACGTGTCGAGTAAAGTGTCGATCTCTTCGAGTTCACGGACGATGAGTCGTCTGAGTGCCTCATCCAACATGTACGAGTTGCTCCTCTTGCTCTAGGAATTCAGCGACTCGGATTTCAGTATCTAGATCAACCAAGTCCACGGGATGGGTGAGTTCATCCATCAATCGACCTAGCAGGCGATAGAAGTGCTCGGGTGGACAGCCACGGACACCTATATCCAGATCGGACTGCGGCCGATGTCGTCCAGCGGGAACCGAGCCAAATATAAACACGTCTCGGCATCCCTCCGCTTTGCAGATGTCCACTGCCCGAGCTACATCAGCGCGGTACTCATCGGGAATTGCTGTCGCCGACACTGGCATATCAGAGATCCTCTTTTGTGGCTGAGCCACCTTGCTCTATGCGAAACTCAATTGCCGCGAGGGGACTTGGATACCCCATCGGCTCGTGCTTGCTCTCGTACAACTCTACGAGATCAACCAAGACATCGAGCTCGTCACCTTCAGGGCTTCCGAGTTCCGCATCCATGAGTTCTTCAACCCGGGCCAACGCGGCCTCGTAGTCCTTCTCAGTCCGAATCGGCTTGACATTTGCCATCTCTAAACCGCCTTCGTATCCGCTGCGATGTAGCGGTAGATGTTGTCCAAATGTGACAGCGCTTCATCCGTCCAATGGACCTTCATTTAGGCAATCCATACTTCCTACGAACCGCCTCCACATCGGTCACTCGGCCCGCTTCGCTATCGGCGAGCCCCGACTCAATGGCTTGTCGTTCGTAAGCTTTGCGCATCACGTCATCCCACGTGGCATTGTCAGGAAGTGCGTCCACCAAGCGATGTGCAGCTTCCTTGAAGTTGGCTGCATTCATGTTGGATCCCCTGTATTTGTCGTATGGTTTAAAAAGACGTTGAGTGGTTAGGCAAAAAAAGATACCCTATTTCTATCAGCGTCGCTATTACCTCCCCCACTCTTCTTCCGGTACCTCCGAATAATCCTGCGGCTCGTGCCCAATCGCCCCTTGCCGTGTTCGACGTCGTCTTCAACATTAGCGACTCATCCCGGAATTCCTTGCATAATATATCGAATAATGATACTTTATGCACATGAAAATAGAAATAGCCAAACCCCGAGCCGGTGATCTCATCACTGAGTTTGCCGCCGATGGCCGATACCACTTCGCAACAGCGGAATTGCGTACAGCGCTTGGGGTATCCGCCGCCGCGACCAGACTTGCCCTGAACCGATTGGCAAAAAAGGGAGTGGTCGCAAGCCCCGCTCGCGGCTTCTACGTCATCGTGCCTCCAGAATATCGGCGCATCGGCTGTCTGCCCGCCGACCAGTTCATCCCAGCACTCATGGAGCGTCTGCAATGCCCGTACTATGCTGCGCTCTTGTCCGCCGCCCAGTATCACGGCGCAGCACATCACCGCCCGCAGGCATTCCAAGTCGCTCTTGCCGGGAACCGCCGGTCAATCTCCTGTGGCACCGTCGAAGTTTCCTTTATAGCACGTAAGCGCATTGCCGACGTACCGGTTCAGAGTTTCAATACGCCACGCGGAACGATTCTAGCCTCAAGCATTGAGGTAACGGCGGTCGATCTGGTCGGTTATGAAAAGCGTATCGGCGGGCTAGATCAAGCCGCGACCGTCCTCTCCGAACTCGCCGAGCGCATCGATCCAGATCTACTGGTAACAGCAGCGCGAACGGCTCCCATCCCTTGGGCACAGCGTCTTGGCTACCTTCTCGAACTCGTCGGCGCAGGGGACAAGACGTTGCCCTTGAAGGCTCACGTGCGGCAGCAGGCGCGCGACACTGCTCTGCTCCTGCCAGCCGGAGCCAGCGACCACGGGACGCGTGCCAAGGACTGGCGGCTGCTCGTCAACGCCGAAATTGAGGTGGATGAGTGATTCCACGCGATTACGTCACGGCATGGCGGGCGCGAGTGCCACATATAGCCGTCAAATCACCGTCCGGTATTCCACGATGTTTGGTAGTCTATCAGACCTTTTGGATGCGACCGGAATAGTCGGCCACCTTGTCATCCGTGGTAAGCAGCGTGACGTTTTCGACCTGTGCTTGCGCTATGAGTATGCGGTCAAAGGGATCCTTGTGAATCGGCGGCAGAGACCCTACAGCGAGCGCGTGTTCGGATCGGATCGCAAGTTCGCTGTAGTCATTTTGTATCAGTCCGTCCCGCAACTGTAGTGGGTCAACGCGAAAGTCGTCTCTGCCGAGTGCACTCTTGATGACGACCTCCCAAATGCTTGCGGTGCTGAACATCAGTTCCGTAGTGGGGTCACTGAGAAGGCCCTGAGCTTTTGATGACAACCGTCCTGGGTCGCCTGCCGCCCACAGCAACAGATGGGTATCCAGCAATAAAATCACTCAACTCCCTCCGAACATTTTCTCTATCTCAGGACCACCCATACTGTCGAAGTCATCGGGGACTTTGATTTGTCCGGCCATGAAGCCCAACCGGCGAGACGACGCTATGGTGAGCTTGGTAATACCATTGATATTGCCAATACCTGCACCAACCATCTCCCATCCCTGGCAGCTCCACCTGTTCGCCTCCCATTGACTCTGGACCTTGTAATCTCCGCAATACAAATTGTACCCTAGAGAGCTTGGCACTGGGAAAGACCATACCTCTGTCGAAGGAAGCACATCGTTGTCGATTGAGCGGATGCATGTCATTTCGCTAATCTCTGTATCTGTAGCAGAATCTTCTAGGCCCAAGTCCATGCAGCCCATTTCGGATAGAAGGATCACCTTGGGCATGATTCCATTCGTCAGAGACCGCTTCTTCATAGCGATGATATGGCTATGCTGCAGGGGGCCACTCTCCCTGAGCATCTGTCCCGACTGAGCGACCGCCAGCTCGCAGTACTTCAGAAATTTCCTGTCACGCTCCTTCGCCTCCCAAGAGGCCATCTCCTCGACAACCTTCAGGATACCAGAGGCTGAAAGCTCCCTGGCGGTCTTTTCAAATCGCTTGGTCTTGACGGTACGCATCGGGATGGGAAGCTGCTGCTTACCGTTTATATACTTAGGGATTAGCTCTCCACCCATGTCCATCAACATCGCCGTGACCGGCTTCGAGTTATTCGGCATCGAGACCCTACGCATGAAGCACCTTATATCGGATGGCTCGCCCATCTGCTTCAATTTGTCTTCGGTTATGAGCTGAGGAGTTATCACCCTGTAAAAGAGCGAAGTCTTTCTGATCTTGTCGCGAATGTACTTCCCCGTCGCCTGATTAAATTCTTCCTGGCCTTCTGAGGTCTGCAAGCTCTCGACTGTCAAACTTGCGAGAATCTCTCGACTTTTCTGAAGTTCCGAATTTGTCATATCGTTCTTCTAACTACTTGTAACGTCCGATTGCATGTTTTTAGGTGGGTATCTCCATTGCAGAGGTACCCACCTAATGTCGCTTTTTAGTGATGTTGTGAAATGTACCAGGGACTCACGGGCTGTCAAGCAAAAGTGCCCCATCGTCTCAAGCCCAAGCGTCCAATGCACTTTACCGCTGTCGGCGTCGCATCGGTCTAATCAGCCCTACCTCCCCCACTCCTCCTCCGGCACCTCCGAATAATCCTGCGGCTCGTACCCAATCGCCTTTTTCCCGTGTTCGACATCGTAGAGCGGCCAGTTGCTGCCCGACACCCCAAAGACGATTTCAAACTTGACGCCCGGATGAATCAGCGCCTGCTCAAAAACCCGCACGCAATCGCCGTGGCTGAGATGGTGCGGGTGTTCGGGCTGGTCGCGCTTGAGGTTGAAATTGCCGATGCGCACGCAGACAAATTCCATGTCGTGCTGATGGGCAAAAGAGTGGGCGAGCCCCTCGCCAAAAATCTTGCTGACCGTGTAGATACCCACCGGGGTGGTAGTCATATCGACCGTGCGGCGGATGTTGCGTGGATAGAGCGTTAAGACCCCGGCGCGGCTGGCATAGGCGACGCGCTTGACGCCGTTTTGGCGGGCAGCCTCAAAGACGTTGTACGTGCCGATGAAGTTGCTCTGCAGCATGGGCTCCCACTCGTTGCCGCCGGGCAGACCTCCAATGTGGGCGACGGCATCCACATCGCGCGTGGCCTCTAGCATAGAATCAAAGTCGGTGAGGTCAGAGACGACGGTATCCGTGAGGTCGGGCATGGGCACGCGGTCGTGGCCGCGCACCTCGTGGCGATCCTTGAGGCCGTGGGCCACGTTAGAGCCGACGCTACCGGCCGCGCCGGTTACGAGTATGCGCATGGAACGCTCCTTTCTTTAAGCTCGGTGCAGGGTGATAATCGGGGCCTCGGGCGGGCAGCCGAAGCGAAAAGGCAGCCAGTGCCCAACGCCGGCCGTAGTGTAGAGCTGGGTGATTCCTTTTTCGTAGTGCCCCCAGATATAGCGCTCGGGAAAGAACGGCTCAAAAAAGCTGCGCCCGGCCATGCCTAGCTGGAACCCATGCGTATGGCCAGCCAGAATCAAGTCGGTACCTGTGGGCGCGGCGTAATCGAGGGCTTGCGAGCGGTGACTCAGCAACGCGGTAAAGGCATCGCTCGGCGACGCGCTTACGGCCTGTTCCACTGAGTTGCGGAGTTGCGCGTAGGACGCCGGGCTGCGCAGGAAGCGCGGGTCGTCAACCCCGCCGAGGTAGAGCGTTGCCGCGCCTACCGGCACCGCCAGCCCTTCGTTCACGAGCAAGGGAATCGCAGTCCGATCAAAGTGCCGACGGATGCGGCGGATGCCGCGCATGTACTCGTGGTTACCCAAGCAGGCATAGGTCCCAAGCCGAGTCGGCACGCTTTCGAGCAAGCGCAAAGTCGCCAAGTACTCCGGGTTGTGGTCGCATACATCGCCGGTGATCGCAATTAGATCCGGTGCGGCTTGAGCCGCGCGCGCGAGCAGGGCTTCGAGGTCGGCGAGCTGGACGTACGGCCCAATGTGCATGTCGCTGAGATGGAGGATCTTTAAGCCCTCTAGCTCGGCGGGCAGGTCGGAATAGCGGAGCGGTACTGTGGGCATCCGCGTGCGAGTGTAGGAAGTGTAGATGCCGTGGCTGACGCCCACCGCCCCAAGAGCGGGTACCACAGCGAGGCCGCGGCTGAGAAAGCGCCGCCGCTCAACCGAACTAGGCTCTTCCGTTCCCCCTTGTCGCCAGCGGTCGTAGAGCAAAACGCCCAAGACGACCGGCGTCATCAGCAGAGCGGCGTAAAAAATAAACTCCATCACCCGCGTCTAGGACGCCTCGCGCTCAGCGCCCAAACGCCACCACAGGCAGAAGATGACCACGAGAACCAGCAGCAACAGAATCCCAGCTTGCAACTGATAGGCCGGCGCGGACAGCGCGCCGAGGCTCTTGACCGCCGAGAGCACCGAGACAAACCCCAGCAACACGTAGGCAAGGAGGTTGTTCCGCAAGAGCAAGACGATTGCAGCGACGACGAAGCCGATACTAGTGACAAACGTCAACAATTCAAAAAGGAACTCGTCGAAGTGAACAGCATTGCCGCCGGACATAATCAAGCCTACCCCCAAGCCCGCCACGACCGCGTAAAGCCTCTTTTTTATAACGACGCGGCTATAGTAGAGCACCAAGCCGGCGACAATCGGGACGGAGATAGCTCCCACTACGCCATTGGACAGAGAACTCCAAAAGGGCAAATACTGGTCCAATCCAGAAGGTAGCCCAAAGCCAAGACTCGGGTCGGAGGCAATAAATCGGCTCTCTACATAGCCGCGCAAGTGCTGCCACGCCTCTCTGGCGACGAGAACCAGCGCGACCCCGACAACAGCGTCGCGGAATTCGGGCACGCGCCGCGCAGCCCGCAGGCGCGCCGGCCAGTCTGGATAGAGGCTAGTGGCCAAGCCGAGGGCCGCGACAATCATCAAGCCGACCCCCAAGCTGCCCAAAACGAAGCTAAGTATCTGGGTAATGGTAAAAATCGACAGCGTGAATCGGGTGTCATAGGCGCGTTCGACAACCGACAGGCCATTGAGAAAGTCGAGTAAGAAAAAGGCCGCACCAATCGCGGCGATTTTGATCAGCGGTGCCCAAACTATGCCCTCGTTCCGCACGCGGCGCACGAGCAGCCACAAACCGTGGATCACCACTGCGGCAATTAAAACTATAAGCAGACCGGAAAGCGCGGTCTTGAGCGTGGTGCTCTCCTGGCGCTCGCGCCGCCAATCCTCGGGCACTTTGAGGAAGCGATAGATAGAAACCGGCTCGTCGCCGGCAACGTTGACCCGCACTCGATAGCGCAGCTCATCGACGTTGCGCGGGTCGCCCTCGATAGCTTCGAAGACGAAGCGGTGATCGCGGCGGTTGGGCAGCTTTTCCGACGAGGATTCCTTGAGCTCCAATTGCTCGACATCAAAGCCATAGGCACGCAGGTGATCGACAGCTATTGCCTGAGCTTGTGCCTCTTCGAGGTCGGCACCCTCGGCCTCTTCGGCCAGCGAGTGGTTTATGCTGTAGAGGGAACCGTCTTCTGGATGGACGGCAACGCTGTATTCCTCCTTTTCTTCGTAGCGGAAAAAGCGCGTCACCCACAAGCTAGCCAACAGATCTTCTTGGTATAGGCGATTGACCACGGCCACTGAGTCGCGCTCTAGGATGTACCGGATCGCCATAGTGTTCGGCTGATTTTGATAGTAGGTGACCACCTCATACGCTGAGGGATCCGCTCCGGTCGCCGCTAGATGCTCAACGGCCTTGGCCTCGGCCTCGCCCCGAGTCAGGCGAACATCCACAAAGTCGAGCGGCTTCTCGTAGTCGAGGGAGAAAAAACCGAGCGAGACCACGACCACCGCAGCGGCCCAACCTAGGCGTCGTTTAGATAGCGGGGTATAGGCAAACGTGGGAGCTGGGGCGGCGGGCTGTTGCGCTGTAGGCTCGTCCGCGACCGCTTCCGAGGCGGGGGGTGCAGCGCTTTTGTTGAGCAAAGGCGTTGGATCGGCGAAGCGGCGCTGCCGCAAGTAGAGGACGAGAGCCACCGCCAAGGGCAGGAGCATCAGACCCGCCGACAAAGCCGCTGAAACGACGAAGTAGCTATTGGACGAGCGGAAAAGGATTAAAGACGTGTACAGAGCGTCAATCGTATAGTGCCATACGAGAGGGGCGAGAATCCCAAAGCGGAGGAAGATATAGCCAACTACAATACCGGCGATACCCACCTCAATGCCGCGAATGTAAAAGGGCTGCTGCGGGTAGTTAGCATGAGCAAATCCCCATATAAGACCCGCGATGACGACCGCAACCCAGCGGAACTTGAGGTATTTGTGCAGGAAGGGGATGGAAAACGCCCGAGACATGAACTCCTCGGAGACTGCGGGCATAAAGCCGATCAACAGCACCATGATCCACGGGATATACGTGTTGACCATCTCGCTGTAGGGAATGTACGCCGGACCCCAAGCGCCGACCAACTGTTCGGCCGCGATGTAAAAGAGCACCTGATAGGCCAAGAAGGCGGGGGTCATAGCCAAGCCGAGAATGGTGCCGAGGAGAAAGCGCTTGGTGCGTAGGCCCGCGGGCGTAAACTGGCCCCCGATCTGGATTTGGTTCGCGTAGTAACGTCGATATAAAGGCTCAGCCGCCGCGGTGAGAAAGAAGATGAGGATACCTTGGGCAGCAGCAGCGAACAGACTGTTGAGCAACTGTCCCGTCAGAAAAGACCCGTATGTATCGGTGGTGTCGTAGTTAAACGAGGTCAGCGGTAGGTTGTTGAGTTCGGCCAGCAGCGTCAGAACCGCGGCGATAGCCCCGAAAATCGCGGCGGTCTTCCAGCGGATGTCGCGGGCGCGGACGCCGCTAAAGAACGAAACCAGCATCGCCAGTATGGTTAGGATGAGCAAAGTCCCAGCCACCAAACCCGTGGTCTCATTGTGCGACCGCAGCTCGGCGAAGTCGCGCTTCCAAGCCTCGGGGATTTTGAGAGACTCATCAAAGCCGCCGATCTGGTCGCCTTGCAGGCGCACGTAGAAGCGATAGTGGGCCTCGCCAACGGCAAAGTCGCGCAACTTCCAACTAAAGGTGTGGTCGATGCGGTTGGGTCGTTCCTGAGTCTGGACTTCTACGAATTCGAGCGCGGCGAGGTCGCGGCCAAGCTCATTGGTGAGAAAGGTCTCGGCCAAACGACGGGCTTCGGCTTCTTCGAGGCTCGCGCCGGGCGCTTCTTCCTCGATGAGATGGCTAAAACTGACGAGCTCGCCAGACGTCGTAACCGTGGCTTTGAACTCTTCCTTTTCCAGCTCCCGCACCCAGCGATTGCTCCAGCGCCACAACTGCACGGGATTGCCGATAACCTGCGTGGCCCCCTCCAGACCCAACTCGCGTTCGAGAAAGGTCTTGGTATCGTTGTCGTAGCGGAAAATGGCGCTGTGGCGATAGTCGGCCAGATCGAATCCGCGGGCAGCGATAAAATCGGCCGCCTGCTCTTTGGCCTCGTCGCGGGTGACGCTGAAGTCGATTGAGGCTTCGGGAAAGGCCCGGTAAAAGTAGTGGACTCCAACGGCCAAACTAACGGCGGCAATGAGCACGCAGCCGCCGATGAAGGCTAGGTCTTTTCTAGTTAGTTTTATTTCCATCTGTCGTATGGGATTTTGATTGTGGAGAGGACGATTTCGTTCCGTTCAACATATCAAAAGACTAGGACGCGGACAAACCAGCCGCATTGACGCGCACAGCGGCATTTTGCAGATTCGCGGCCTCAAACCCTTAACAGAGGAGCACACGGTGGCAGCAAAAAAACAAGAGCACTTCCGCGTCGGTGTAATAGGCTACGGCGGCGCGTTCAATATGGGTCAGTTGCACTTGACCTCCATGGCCAAAAACGAGGGCGTGGAAGTGGCCGCGGTCTGCGAACTGGATGCCGAGCGGCGTCAAGTAGCTGAAGAGGACTTTCCCGGCATCAAAACCTACGGTCGCGTCGGCACCATGCTGCGCAACGCAAACTTGGACTTGGTGACAATCATCACTCCGCACAACACGCACGCCAAGATAGCAGTGCAGTGCCTCAATGCCGGGGTCCACGTAGTCTGCGAGAAGCCCCTCGCCATCACCAGCGCCGAAGTCAAGCGCATGCAGGCGGCAGCTAAAAAGAACAAGGTCCTGATCTCGACGTTTCACAACCGGCGCTGGGACGGCGACTTTGTGGTGCTGCGCGATCTAATTCTCAAAGAGCAAATCATCGGTCCCGTCTTCCGCATTGAGGCCGGATTTTACGGCTACGGAGAGCAGGGGACTTGGTGGCGCGCCAACCGCAAAATCTCCGGCGGGGCCATCTACGATTGGGGTGCGCATTTTACGGATTGGATTTTGAATATCGTCCCGGAAAAAATCACCTCGGTCAGCGGCTTTCAAGTCAAGAATTCCGCGTGGAAAAAATACGACAACGAGGATCACTCCGAATACACGCTGCGCTTCCACAGCGGCTGCACCGTCACCCTGACCATGTCCAACCTGTCGATGAGTCCGCGGCCGCGCTGGCGAGTGCTGGGCACGAAAGGCGCAATCGAAGACGTTGGCGGCAAGTACCTCGTCAAGACGCTGATCAACGGCCGCCAGATGAGCGCCGAGGTGCCCTTCGCCGAGTCCAATTGGGACGCGTACTACGAAAACATTTTCGCGCACTTGCGGGGGCGCGCCGACCTCGTCATTACCCCTGAATCCGCGGGCCGGGTAATCGGTGTGCTCGAAGCAGCTAACATTTCGGCGGCGCGCGGGTCAGTGCCCATTAAGCCAGCCTTTGTCTGAGCAAGACCTGCCCCGCCTCAACCCAACTGCGCAACTGTCTGCGCTCTTGGGGATCGGCTGCCGCGCTGGGGTCACTGTCGTCGGCCTGTCGGCCGTGCGCCGCGCCAAGGGGCTGGCCTTTGTATTTGCCAGCAGCGACCTAGCGCAGCGGACGTTGCGCGAACTGGCGCGTTTAGAACGCGGAGGTGCGCGCGTCTTCCAAGTACAGCCAATGGAAGTGCTGACTCAGGGCTTTGGCCGCGAGGACGCCCAAGTGATCGGCGTTTTGCGCGGCGACTTAGCCCGCGGGTTGGCCAAGCACATAGAGGAGCAAACGCCATGACCATATCGATAGTTTGTGGGACGGAAGACAAGGATCGGATGATCGACTCTCTCGACCGCACCGCTGCCGCCTAACCGATGTCTTGGGAAATCGAGCGCAAGTACCTCGTCGCCGACCGCTCTTGCCTCGACCAATTAGAGGGCGTCGCCTTTCGGCAGGGCTACATTCCCATCCAAGACGGCGGCGTAGTACGCGTACGGATCGAGGGTGAGCGAGCGGTACTCACGCTCAAAGGGGCCACTAGCGGCATCGCGCGTCGCGAGTACGAATACGAAATCCCGCGCCAAGACGCCGAAAGCATCCTAGCAACCCTATGCCAGCAGCCCCACATTGAAAAGACGCGCTATACCTTGCCTTGGGCGGGCAAGGTCTGGACCATCGACGTATTTTCTGGCGAAAACGAGGGGTTAGTGCTCGCCGAAGTCGAACTGAGCAGCCAGGAAGAAGTAGTGGAGAAGCCTCCTTGGGCCGGCGTCGAAGTATCGGACGATCCACGCTATTATAACGCCAATCTCGTGCGCAATCCCTACTGCAAGTGGAGGGACGGTTAGATTCTCCGTCCCTCCTATCCCTCAAAAAGCATACTCAAGTCCAACGCCGATGCCGAATGCGTCAAGGCACCAATCGAAATAAAGTCCACACCAGCGGCAGCGGCCTCGCGCACGGTCGCCAAGGTATAACCGCCAGTGGCCTCAATCTCAATGGCGGAATTGGCAGCGCGAATGAGCGCTACGGCCTTATGCAGAGTCGTCGCGTCCATGTTATCGAGCAGAATGCGGTCTGGGCCGCCCGCTAGGGCCTCCTCGACCTCCCCTAAATTTTCGGCTTCTACGTAAACCGGCGCTGCTTGGCCCCGCGCCGCGCGGATGGCAGCGCGGACGCCGCCTGCGGCCGCGGCATGGTTTTCCTTAATCAGCACGGCGTCGTACAGGCCCATGCGGTGATTGACGCCCCCGCCCAAGCGCACGGCCCACTTCTGCAAGTGCCGCCAACCCGGCGTGGTTTTGCGAGTGTCGGTAATGCGCGTAGCCGTGCCGCTTAGAGCCTCCACATAGCGGTGAGTCAAAGTGGCCACACCCGAAAGCTGTTGCAGAAAATTGAGCGCCGTGCGCTCCCCAACCAAGAGCGAACGAGCGCGCCCCTGCAAGCGGATGAGGGTCTGGCCTTCTACGACCTCGTCCCCGTCGGCAACCTCAGCACACACAGAAATGTTCTGGTCGAGACGGGCGAAAACCGCGCGGGCAACCTCAATGCCAGCGACGACGCCGGCTTGGCGAGCGATGATGCGAGCGCGAGCGTCGGCATCGCTCGCCACGGTCCAAGCAGCGGTCAAATCGGCTGCTACATCTACAGCACCTAGGTCTTCCCGCAAGGCTAGGTCGATGAGCTGGTCATACGCGGAGGGGGGCAATGGAGCGGAGCGGTTTGTGGCCATCTTGTCTCCCAAAAAAAGTTGCTGATTTACAGTGCTCGGCAAATGTACGCAAAGTCCAACCGCGCCGCTGACATTAGACAGAAAATGCCCGGCGATCTATGTTTTTTAGTATGGCCACGCTCGTCCACGTCACGCACGAAGCCGTGCAGCAAGCCGGTGGCATCGGCACGGTCCTGCGCGGCCTGATCACCGCCCGCAGCTACCAAGCCCATTGCCAGCGCACCATCCTGCTCGGCCCCTTAACCGATCCAGACAGTGCCCAACCGCTCGGCCCGGACGGCGAAATCCTCTACGACGCCAGCCGCAGCATCCGCTTCGCCGACGTCGCCTACCAACTCAGCGCGGTCGAGCGAAAGTTTGGCGTGCGACTGGTCTATGGCCGACGCTTGCTGACCCAAGGCGGGAACCGAGCCTCGCCCGAGGTTCTGCTGGTGGATGTGAGCCGCCCGCCCGAGCGGCTGAACGAATTCAAGCGCGACCTATTTCTCCAGTTTGGCCTCGAATCGCACCGCTACGAACAGCACTGGGAATACGAGCAATACATGCGTTTGGCCGAGCCGGGTTTCGCCGCCGTGCGCTCCCTAGTCGGAGACGCGCCCTTCTTGCTGTTGGCGCATGAATTCATGGGGCTAGGTACCGCCTTCAAGGCCCTGCTGAGCGATGCGGCGTGCAAGACCCTGTTCTACGCACACGAAGTAGCCACCGTGCGGCCCTTAGTGGAGGAGCGGCCCGGGCGCGACATTGCCTTTTACAATGCGCTGCGCCAAGCGCGCGCAAACGGCCAGTACATCGACGAGCTGTTTGGCCCGCAAGACAACTATTTCAAACACGCCCTCGTCAGCCAAGCCTGGCGTCTCGACGCCGTCCTCGCCGTCGGCGATTGGGTGGTAGAGGAGCTGCGCTTTCTCGGGCCGGAATTCGCCGCTTGTCCCATCGACCTCGTGTATAACGGCGTACCAGCCGCCGAGTTGTCCGCAGCCGAACGCGAGGCAGCGCGGAAAAAAGTGCAGGCCAGCGGAGCCGCGCTCTTGGGTTGGACTCCGGACCTAATCTTCACCCATGTCGCCCGTCTAGTCGAGAGCAAGGGTTTGTGGCGCGATTTGCTGGTACTCGAACACCTCGATCACCACCTGTGGGAGCGCGGGCAACGGGCACTGTTTATCGCGTTGGCGACCGAAACCGGCCGCCGCGATCCCGAAGATGTCCAGCGCATGGCCGCGTACGGTTGGCCGCTGGTCCACCGCGAAGGGGGAAGCGACCTCAGCAGCGGCGAGCTAAAATTCGACCTTTTAGTCCGCGCCTTTAATGCGCGCACGCGCGCCGTCAAGGCGCTTTTCGTCAACCAATTCGGATGGGACCAGCAAAGCTGCGGTGCGTTCCTGCCAGCCGACGCAGAGTTCGCCGATTTGCGCCGAGGCAGCGACGCGGAATTCGGGCAGTCGATTTACGAGCCTTTCGGCATCTCTCAAGTCGAGTGCTTGAGCGCTGGCACCATCAGCGTGGTCAGCGATGTGTGCGGCTGCCGCGGCTTTGTGCGTCAGGCAGCCGGCGAGGCAGGATTGGACGGCTTTATCGAGGGAACTTATACCCAACTCGACGAAGCCGACGGCACCAGCCAGCCGATTGGTGCGCGGGAACGCACACAGGCCGAAGCATTGCAAAGTCAGGTGGTGGCCAGCGCCTTGGCCAGCCAGTTATCCGCGGGCGCGACTGGCCGCAAAAAGCTGCTTGCCGAAGGCTATGCCGCGGCCCAAAAGATGAGTTGGGAGCGCGTGGCCGAGGATATGCTGTTGCCCGTTTTGCGGCGGCTGGAGCAGTAACATGGCTGGGTTGGTGATTGCACTCTCACTCTTGCTTGGCGGCTGCGTGCCCTTTATCGGCGGGCGCGAGCAAGGCCGTCAACTAGCGGCTGCGGCCCAAGACCTCGTGGCAATCGTCGAGGTCTGGGAAGACGAGATTGACTGGCTGGGCTTGCGCGACCCCGCCGGCGTGCAGACCGAAGAAACCAAAGTGCTCGACGATTATGTGCTATCCGCGCTGATGAGGACCGAGGTCGCTGTGGGGCTGGTCGATACGACCGGGAAGCGTTGGCGCGGCGAGGAATTAGTGGGCCTAAAGCAAGGGGGAAGCGCCGCGCTTGCGTTGGGCGGGCGGCTCGAAGCAGACGCCCCGTGGATGTACGTGCGGATGTTTTTAGTCGAGCGAGCCAGCGGCAAGCTCGTGGCGTCTCGCACCGCGCGTATCTTGGCGCGAGACGTGCGCCAAGAACTTGCCTCGCGCCAGCTTGGAACCAGTGCGATCAATGGACCAATTGAAGTGGAACTGCACCTGATTGCCAAACGCGAAGAAGGAGGCGTCGCCCAAGTAGTAGAACTAACAGAGGGCGCACAGTTGCAGCAAGGCGACCAGATGCAACTGCGCTTCAAGCTGAGCCGCGACGCCGAAGTCCACGCCTTTCTGTGTAGGTCTGACGGCGCGTTAGAGACCTTGTTTGACGAACAATTCGTCTATTCAGACATCGTCCAGTACGCCCCCGGCGAGAACGATTGGATCACCTTCAACGAACTTGATCAAGTCTATACCCTGTACTTCCTCGCCGGGCCGCAGCTATTGGCCGAAAACGCCGGGCCGTTCTATGAGCAATTCGCCACACTTGTCCGCGATGGCCAGATCAATCGCTTCGCCGGGCTAGAACAACTCGATACGGCCCTGATCGAATTTCTCCAGCGCCCCGAACCCCTCGAGGTTTTGCGTGGCGACGAAGACATTTTCCTCGGCCAGCCAGAGACCATTGTGTACGACGACGGCAACACCCTGTCGAGCCAAGCGGAAATCCTCACCGGCACCCCGCTGCTGGTGCGCGCCCTAAGTTTTTCCGTCCCCTAGGCGCGACCGGCCGGTCGCCCTACAAAACCGCAGCCACTGACGAGCAGAAGTAATCGAGGTTGTCCTCGGTCAGGCCGGCGACGTTGATGCGCCCTCCCGCGACGATGTAGATCGCGTACTGCTCCCGCAGCACCTCGACCTGCTCGGCGTTCAAGCCCGAAAACGAGAACATCCCCCGCTGCCGCCCGATAAACGAAAAGTCGCGCTCCACGCCCTGCTCGCTGAGCCGAGCGACGAGCCGTTGGCGCACGCGATTGATCCGCTCGCGCATCTCGGCCAATTCGCCCTCCCATTGGCGGCGGAGCACCGCGTCGCCGAGGATTTCGCAAACCATGGCCGCGCCGTGGGCCGGGGGATTGGAGTAACTGGTGCGCGCGGCGATTTTGAGGTGGCTCAAGGCCCTTTCCGCGGCATCGGCCTCCGCGCCGATCAAAGTCAGGGCACCGACGCGCTCGTTGTACAGGCCGAAGTTCTTGGAAAAGGAACTAGCCACCAGCAGCTCGCAGCCCGTGTCGCAGATTGTCCGCAGGCCAGTCGCGTCCTCGTCCAACCCGTCGCCGAACCCCTGATAGGCAAAATCGACTAAGGGCAGCAGGCCACGCTCGACGACTACCTCAGCGATCTGCCGCCAAGTGTCCGGGGTGGGGTCGCAGCCGGTGGGGTTGTGGCAACAGCCGTGCAGCAGCACCACGTGGCCGGAGGGAATTTGCCCAAGCGCGGCGAGCAAGGCATCGGCGTCGATGCTGTTGGTACTGCCGTCGAAATAGGGATAGGTCTCGACCTGTAGGCCGGCCGAGGCAAAGATCTTGGGATGATTGGCCCAAGTCGGTTCGCTTATCCACACGGGCCGGTCGCCTAGGTTTTGAGCGAGGAAATCGCCGGCTAGGCGCAAGGCTCCGGTGCCGCCGGGACTTTGCACGGTGACGGCGCGTTGGGCCGCCTCGTGCCCGACGCCCAAAATCAGTTCCCGCACGGCAGCGCCGTATTCCGCGCTGCCCTCAATGCTCAAATAGCTCTTGGTTTTTTCCGCAGCCAAGACGCGCTCTTGCGCCGTTTGCACCGAAGCTAAAACCGGCGTCTGACCGCTCGCATCCTGATAGACGCCGACGCTCAGGTTGATTTTGTTTAGATTCGCGTTGCTCTTAAACGCCGCGCTCAGCCCCATAATGGGGTCGGCCGGCGCCATTTCTAACTGCTGAAACATAGTCTTCCTTCTCTTAGAGGTTTTGAGTGAAAATCCCAACTCAACGGCGGCGATACGTCGCAAAGATCAGTTCGCCTTCGCTGCGCTGGTCCGCTAGCGCCCATTCGCCTTCGTCCCACGCCGGAAAGTACGCGTCGCCCTCGACTTCGATAGGCAGGTGCGTCAGGATCATTTCGTCGGCCAAGGATAGGGCCTGCTCATAGACTTGGGCACCCCCGAGCACGAAGAGTTTTTCGCTGCCGTGGGCGCGGGCGCGCTGCAAAACCTCGGCCAGACTCGTGCAAACAACTACGCCCTCGGCAACCGCGTAGTCCCGATTGCGAGTGAGGACGAAGTTGAGACGCCGAGGCAAGGGGCGCGTCTGAAAAGTCTCGTAGGTCTTGCGGCCAGCCACGACCGCGTGGTCCCGCGTGACGCGGCGAAAGTGCTTCATGTCAGCCGGGTAGTGCCACGGGATGGCGTTGTTGCGGCCAATAACCCTGTTCTCGCTCAGGGCAGCGATGATGATGGTTTTCATGCAGACGAGTCGGACGGATAAAAGAAAGAGCGGACGACCGGATGCTCCGAGTGCTTGGCTTCGGCGACCGTGCCGGTAAATGCCACTTGGCCCTGATCCAGCATGATGAGGCGACCGTCGAGCCGCTCAATGCTGAGTAGCTCGTGAGTGACAATGGCAATGGTGATGCCCAACTCGCGGTTGAGCGTGAGGAGCAGCGCATCGATCCCGGCCGCGGTAACCGGATCGAGACCCGCGCCCGGCTCATCGCAAAAGAGAATCTCCGGATCCATGACCATGGCCCGCGCCAGAGCAGCGCGTTTGCGCATCCCGCCCGACAACTCGCCGGGGAAGCGGTCGCCGGCGTGCCCTAAACCCACCGAAGCGAGGCGAGTGCGCGCAATTTCTCCGATCAAGGATCGCTCCAAGTCCGTGTGCATTTCCAAGGGCAAGGCGACGTTTTGCTCGACCGTCAACGAGTTGAGTAGCGCACCGTACTGGAACATCACGCCCAGCCGCTTGCGCAGGGCCGCCAGTTCCTCCTCGCCGAGGGCCGTCGCGTCTTGGCCTAGGACTTCAACGCGGCCCGAAGCGGGTTGCACTAAGCCGATGATCGCCTTGAGCAAGGTGCTCTTGCCGCAGCCACTACCGCCGAGCACGACGGCGATTTCCCCCTCTTCTACGTGCGCGTCAATCCCGCGCAGAACGGTCGTTTCGCCGTAGGACACGCAGAGGTTTTGGATGTCGATGGCGCGAGTCACCATTTGAGATAAAACACAATACCCCAGAAGGCGTCGAGGATGATGATGCCAAACAGCGACGACACGACTGCGGAAGTAGTAGCCCGACCGACGCCCTCGGCTCCGCCGCTGAAATTGAGGCCGTGGTGCACCGAAATTATCGTGATAAGCCACGCAAAAGACGCGCTTTTGACCAGCCCCGTGAGCAAATCCTTGAGAAAGAGCGACGATGCGACTTGGTTGAGAAACACAGTAGCCGGGATGTCCAGCGACACCACGCCGATGAAGGTGCCGCCGAGGATGCCAACGAAGTTGGCCATGATCGTCAACAGCGGCACACAGACGACCATGGCCCACAGCTTGGGCACCACCACAAAGCGCAGTGGGTCGATCCCCATAGTCTGCAAGGCGTCCAATTCCTCGGTGAACTTCATGGTGGCGATCTCCGCGGCAATAGCCGACCCAGAGCGGCCAGACACCATGATCGCGGTCATCAGCGGCCCCAACTCGCGAGTCAGGCCAATGCCCAGCAGATTGGCGACGAAAATATCGGCCCCAAACTGGCGGAGCTGGGCCGCGGACTGAAGGGCTGAAACCGCGCCGACGAGAAAGAGAATCAGCCCGACGATCTGCAACGCCTGCGCACCAATCGCGTACGCTTGTTCGCCAAAGCTGCCCCGGCGAATTTGCTCGCGGCGGAACAAGGAGCTAACCGAGAAAAAGGTCAGGTCGGCCATCAGGTAGAGAAAACCGGCCGTGCGGACGCCATGAGCGTGGACCCAAGCGCCGAGGCGTTCAAGGGCGACGCGGGAAGGCGCAGGTGGGGCAGACGGCGGCGCGGGCGTGGCAAAGTTAAAAACGGGCTGCAAGTGAGCGGGCAAGCCGTCGAGTCGAAGTTCTTTGTCCAAGGAGCGAGCGAGGTTGGGCAAGCCGCGCAGGAAGACGGCTCCTGCGGTGTCGAGGTGTTCGACTTGGCGCAAGTCGGCGCGGAGCGCGGAGCGCGGGTGTTCGGCGATGAAACCTCGCGCTTGGGGGACGAGCGCGCCGATAGTGTGAACCGACAGCGCGCCCCCGAGCGCGATCCCCAAGTCGTCGCTCTGCACCCAAGTCATAGCAAATAGTTGAGGCGCAGCAGAACCTGTTGCCTAGATTGCAGCCGCTGGACCGGCGGCTTGCGCTCGAAGTCGAAGACGACGACCACGTTGACGAAGCGACTAAGCGGCAAGCGCAAACGGTTTTCCCAATTGAATTCCCAAGTGTCGGTGTCTGTCTTCGGGATAAGGAGGTCAAACTCCGAGTCCAAGCTAGGGAAGCGAGAGAAACGAGACTGCAGGAGCAACACGGCCTCCAAGCCGGTAGTGGTCTTGTCCTCCAACTTGTAGGCGACGGTGCGGGAGGACGTTAGGTCATAGCTATCGGTAACATAGCTTTGACGTGCCCCAAAACCAACGCGCATGTCGAAGTTCAGGGGAAAGCTACTAATGACCTGTGAGTTGATGCCGATTCCTTGGCGCAGTTCGAGAGGGCTGAAGGGTGGAGAGAGGGTAAATTCGCTAATGTTTATCTTGCGCTCGACCTGGTCGCCATCTCGGATCAGAAGATCCTGCGGCGGGTCGAAGTGCTCCTCTTCAGCGAATAACCTAGTGTTGAATACCCCGCGCAAATAGGGACCGATCCGCTTGGAAAGCCGGTAGATATACGTAGCGCGGACCTCAAACTCATCGACGGACTTGCGGAAATCGTCGCCCTCCTCGCGGGTAAAACCCTCTTCAAAGTCCAACCGCAGATTGGCGTAGTGGCGGTCTGTGTTATAGACGCTGCTGCCGATGATCTCAGCGGAAAGCGAAAGGACCGAGCGATCCGCGCCGGTGGTGTTCTGCGAGGTGGCCAGTCGAGGCGAGCCACTTAGCTGCAAGGAAGTTTTCCAGCGCGAGTCAACTACTTGGGCGAGGAGACCATATTGAGCCGGCGGGTAGAAGCCGATGAAGGTATTGTCCTCGGTGTCCACTACTAGATTGCGCTGGACCAATTCACCCGGCTCTAAGCGGACGCTGAACTTGCGGGTAGTCGATACGTTGTCGCCGACTCGCACTACTGAGTAAACACCCGGAGGCAGAAGCCAAGTTTTGACCGCCTCGCCGCGCTCCTCCTCGACACCGAAACCGAGGCCGTAGTTTTCCTGTGAGGACTCCCGGTACAGTTCATAGGATTCGTTGATCGATGCGCGGTTCTCAGACATGACGTTGATGACTAGTCCAGCCCAAAAGGGCTTTACCAGAGTCGTCATGCCCTCTTGGACTGGTACGGTGCGGATCATCATCTGGAGGTCCGTGCCCGAGCCGACCAGTAATTTGTAGCTGCCGGGCGAGAGCAACACGCCAGTGCCGGGGGAGGCTTCGCGGATGGGTTTGTTGCCCTGTAAAACGAGAAAGCTCGGTTCGTTGAGGGAGCCGGTCATCGTCGGCACGAACAGGAAGCCCTTGCCCTTGGGAATCAGCGTTGGATCCTGTTCAAGTTGGCCGCGCCCGGGTGGAGCGACCCAAGTGTAGCTATCGCCTCGGACCGGACCGACGAACAACGGCAGGGCAATTAGGATGTAGAGCAGCTTGTACATGCCAAGTCCTATGGGGCCAGCTTCCCCGGTATGAGTTCGTAGTGATCGGCTTGGGTTTGCAGCACTGTATCTCGGACCGCTGGTGCAGTTTCCCCTTCGGACGCGATGGGCGCGACAGGCGCGGGCCGCTGATTGTTGCTGAACTTGAAGTCGATTTCTCCGATCGCCTTTTGCATCCGCTGGCCCAAAATTCCGCTCAACGCAGCCACCATGTGTATCATGGCCGGGGAGAACACTTGTTTCTCCTCGTCGAAATCGTCCTGCCATATAACCTTGCCATCGGCTTGCCTTACTAGCTCCATCGTCATAACGAGATGGGCTGCCCACAAATCGCCGCTGTCGAAGCGCTCAATGGCTTTGACCGAGCCGCTGAGTACGTAATCCGGGCGGTGTTCGTAAAAATCGCGATCCCCGCCGACATAGGTAAAGAGATCAGCTTGGCGCAAGTGCTGCTTGACTGCATCGGTAATCATGTCGCTGGGGCGCTCCATCCAGTAGTGGATGTTGTCGCGCTGCAGTTCGTACTGATCGCGGCGGCGGATGATGTTGGTGCGGTCATACGCTCGGGGAACCTCAAAGCCTTTGACCTGCAAGCGGAAAGGGTACGGGCGCTCGGAATCTTCCACGCTACCGCGCAAGGGTTCGATATGCAGCTTAAAATAGCGCCGCTGCGGCAACTTGGTGTCGCCGCCTAGCAACTGGGCGCAGCCGGATAGAACTGCTGCCAAAATGAGAGCCTGACCACAGCGGCTCACTCGGCTATTGGGCCTCACTACTGCTACCTCGGATGAGTACCGCGGGATTCTCGCGGATTAGTTCGGTGGTTTCGCGGATATTCTGCAAAGTTTCCTCCAATTCCTGCATGGCGCGCAGGAGATTCTGCCGGCTGGCCCCCACGGTCTGGTCAATGCCCACAAAGGTCTGGTCGATATGGGTTATCACGGTGTCCATCCGCGCGATGAGTAGGGGAACCGGGCCGTCCATTTGCTGGCGCAACTTGTGCATCGTCGCTTGCAGGTCGTCAACCGTCTGTTGCAACTTTGCACCCACGAGCAAGACGTGCAGGGAATCGGTCGTCGTCGCCACCGTCGCGCTAGCTTGAGCGAGCGAGCGACTGGCGGCCACCATATTGGCCGCGGTCTCGTCGAATGCGGCGCGGTTGTCCTCGACCAGCGCGTTGGCCGTGGCCAGCAGGTTGCCCGCGTTGTTCAGCAGTTCATTGAAGGTGCGCTGATTGTCGCTGCTGAGCAGCGCGTTTAGGTTGTCGATGGTTTGTTCAACCTTGGCACTGATCACTTCGGCGCGCTCTTGCATGCTGCTAAAAAAGGTCTCGCCCGCGACAATGGTGGACCCCGGGGGGAGGACTGGGGCGTCGTCGCTGCCCCCGAAAAGCTCAATGGACTTCAGGCCGGTAAGCCCCAGCGAGGACATTCGCGCTTGCGTATCGGTGCGGATGGCGTTTTCGGCCAGCCGCCGCTCAATCGAAATCTCAATTACCACGGTAGCAAGGTTATCCTGCGCGATCGCAATGTCCTCGACGCGGCCGACGCTAAAGCCCAAGTACTTGACGTTTGCGCCTTTGTTGAGGCCGCTGACCGGCGAATTGGACTCGATGTAATAGGTATCGCGCTGGTGCAGGAGATGGCTGCCGGCGACGACGATGAAAAAGAGCGCGAGGACGGCGAGCGAAACCAAGAAGAAGATGCCAAGGCGTATTTGCTGTGCTCGGGTAGCCATAAAGACGCTGTGGAAGAAGTCGTGATTGAAATCCGCCCCTTAGGGCAATATCAGCAACGCACCCCCTGAGAGCAAGAACTCGGCACCACCACCCGCAGGGCCGCCGGGCTAATTTCCAGCACTATTGGCGTCTGGTCTAGATAGTCGCCGTCTGCATACACGCTATGCGGCGCGGCGGTGTGTAGCACTAGGCGGGCCGTGCGCTCGACGCGCACGGCTGGATGGCGGACATGTGTTCGCCAAAAGAGGCGAATCATCAGCGGCAAAATCGCCCGCCTTGGCACCGCATCGACGACGACCACGTCGAAGAGGCCATCGCCGAGGTCGGCATCTGGGGCAACGCACAAGTTGCCGCCATAGTTCCGCGCATTAGCGGTAGATACTTGCAGCACCTCTTGCTCAATCTCCCCGAAATCGCCGCAGAGACGGACCCGGATCGGCTGGTAGCGAACGAGGTGCCGCAGTGCCTCCAATATATAGCGAATTCGCCCAGACAGCGGCCCTTGGGCGCTTTCCATGCGGCGGTTGACTTCGGCGTCAAAACCAAAAGCGGCAATTGTGGCGAAGAAGCGGCCGCCAGCCCGGCCCAAGTCTATGGCGCGCACCTCGCCGCAGAGTAGGTTATCTACGGCCGCTTCCACGCGGAGCGGCACGGCGAGGGCGCGGGCCAAATCGTTGCACGTGCCGCACGGCAGCAGCCCCAAGGCCGTGTGCGAACCCGCGAGGGGCGCAAGCGTCTCGCCAATGGTGCCGTCGCCGCCACAGACCACCAGCCGTTCAGCGCCCTCGGCCACAGCCTGCTGCGCCAACTCGGTTGCGTGGCCCTTAGCTCGCGTATAGCGCAACTCAACCGCTTGACCGGCGTCTTGTACAGCCAAGGCGGCTTGCTCGGCGACGCTACGGGCGCGGGCGTTGCCCGCGGTTGGATTGGCTATCAAGACCCAGTGTTTGGCCATAGCTTGGGTTGTCCCCTAAGCGGCTTTGCGCGTAGATTAATTGTATAAAAGATAACACCAAAACATGGCTAAACGAAAACGAGACATCGATTGGGCCGACCAGCGCCGCGAACTGGAAAAACAGGTCGAACACCCCTATATCACCAAGCAGGGGCTAGACCGAAATCGGCGCGACAACAAGGGCCATAAGCCTAGGCGTCCAAAGCAGTGAGCCTCCTTGTGGCAGGGCGTCCCGCCTTCTATATTACAGCGTTTTGCGCCCTGTCCTGACGGCCACTCGCTGCATGGGATGGGGCTTTTGTCCATTTCCGCTATGATCAGAGAATTCTATCAGGACCGCACCGTGCTGCTAACCGGCGGCACTGGGTTTTACGGGCAGGGGCTGACAGCCAAAATCCTGCGCTATTTGCCCGGCGTGCGGCGCTTGTACCTCGTATTGCGGCCCGGTCGGGGTCCGGGAGGGACCACGCTGCCGGTAGAGGAGCGGCTGGACGAGCTTTTCAAGCTGGTCGTCTTCGATCGCTTTCGCCGCGAGGAACCAGCCGCCTTTGCCGCGGCACGCCAGAAAGTGCGCGCCTTTGCCTGCGACATGCAGCAGCCAGGCCTCGGGCTCGACGAAGCATCCCGCGACGAACTGCTAGCGGAAGTGGATCTCATCATCGGCAACGCGGCCAGCGTCACTTTTGACGAACCACTCGACTCGGCGATCCAATTCAACACCTTGGCACCCCAAGAGCTGTTGCGGCTGGCCCGCGAAGGCCGCAAAAATCCCATCTTAGTCCACGTATCAACCGCGTACGTCAACGGTCGCCTGACCGGTGCCGTCCCCGAGCAAACACTGCCGGTTGACCGCACGATTCAGCACCTAATCGACGGCAGCACGCCGCCACAACCTTTCGTCCCCGAAGAAGAAATCGCCGACGCGCAAGCCCGCTGCCGTGCAATCCGCGACCAAGCGCAAAGCGACGAGCAACAGCGTGCATTCCGCCGCGAGATCGTCGAGCAGAGCCACCGTCGCACGCTCTCGGACAGCCGCTTGCAAAAACTGATTGACGACCGCTGTCGCCGCTGGATTGAGCGCGAGCTAGTCGAGGAGGGGATGCGGCGCGCGCGGCAGCATGGCTGGAATGACGTGTACACTTTTACCAAGGCCATGGGCGAACAGTTGCTCGTCAAGAACCGCGGCCAAGTGCCGCTGGCCATCGTGCGGCCCAGCGTCACCGAAGGCGCGCTCGAAGACCCGCATCCAGGCTGGATCCACGGACTCAAAGTAACCGACCCACTGATAGTGGCCTACGGGCGGGGGATCGTCCCGGACTTCCCGGCCGCAATGGGCGCACCCATGGACTTGGTGCCCGTGGACATCGTCGTCAATACCGTGCTGGCCGCAGCCACGCAGGCCACGGCCTCCACAGTAGAAGTCTTCCACGCGGCAACCAGCGGAGAAAACCCACTGCCCAACACTCGGATGTTCAAGTACGTCAAGGGCTACTTTGAGGAACACCCCCTCCTCAACAAGGACGGCTCGCGGCCCGAGCTAGTGGATTGGACCTTCCCGACGGTGGATCGCTTTCAGCGCGCCTTCAACTGGAAGTACCTCTATCCTCTGGAGCTAAAGCAAAAGCTCTACGACTACCTGCCCGAGCGCTGGGCACCGGCTCAGAAGAAGCGCCGCTTGGCCGCGCTCAAGACGCGCCTCAAGCGCGTCCAGTACTTCATCGACCTGTTCAGCCCGTACACGACCCTCGACTGCCGCTATGAAGCCAAGCGCATGTTGGCCCTCTACGAGTCGCTGCCTCCCGAGGAGCAGCGGATCTTCAACATGGACGTGCGGCGGATTGACTGGTATCAATACTATCAAAAGACCCACCTGCCCGGCCTCCGGCGTCACGAGTTGGGCGGGTCCGACGACGACCAAGAGCCATTGAGCGCGGCACCGAGCGAAGTGGGGGGCGAGGAGCAGCGTTGGCGCATTGAGGAAAGCATCCGCACCATCCCAGAACTGTTGCGGTGGGCCTGCGGCCGCTACGCCGCCAAGACGGCCTTGCAAATCGAGCGCCGGTCTGGCTGGACGCGAATCAGTTACGACGAGTTGCTCATCCGCGCCGAGCGAGTGGCGCGCGGTTGGCAAACACAGGGGTTGTCGGCGGGGGCGCGGGTCCTGCTGTGCGGGGACAATGGGCCGGAGTGGGTCGTTGCCTATATGGCGGCCAACCTGCTTGGGCTAGCCATCGTGCCGATCAGCCCGCAGATGCGCGATGAAGACATCTGGAAGCTGTGCGACTTCGTCCAAGCGCGGGCGCTGATTGCAACGGAAAAGCGCTTTTCTCAGCTCTCGCCCGAGGGCGTGGCCGCCCACAAGGAAATGGCCTTTTTCAATGTAGATCGCGATGGGCTGCCGTTCGGACACGCTCCCGAGCCAGACGCGTCCGCCAAAAAAGGCCGTTGGAAGCGACCGAGGGTCAATCCAGACGCCACGGCGTCGATCATCTTTACCTCGGTCCTCGAGCCGCGCGGCGTGGTCTTGAGTCATCGCAACCTCATCTCCAACGTCCTCGCCCAAGGCGAGGTGCTGCGCATCTACAAATCCGACCGCATGCTCTCGACCCTGCCGCTGCACCAAGTCCTCGAATGCACCGGGGGCTTGCTGCTGCCGCTGCTCGGTGGGGCCACCATCACGTATTTAGAAACCGTCAACAGCCGCGAGATGCTCCGCGCCCTGCGCGATACGGACGCGACCGTGCTGTTGACCGCGCCGCGCCTGCTGCGCGTCTTGGCCGATCGCGTCGAGCGCCTCGGGGCCGAGGCCACGGCTGGGCTAGCCGCTTTGAGACGGGTCGTCAGCGTCGGCGCAGCCCTGTCCGACGACCTCATCAGCGCCTATGAGCGTCTCAGTGTGGCGATTTGCCAAGGCTATGGCCTGAGCGAAGCGGCTTCCATCGTGGCGGTCAACACACCCAACCAGTGCAGAGCCAGGTCGGTGGGGCAGGTGCTGCCCGGACAGCAAGTGCAAATCGCCACGCCGGACGAGCGCGGCGTCGGCGAGGTCTTGGTGCGAGGTGCCAACGTCATGGAGGGTTATTTCTCCCAAGAGGAGTTGACCGAGGCGGTGTTGCGCGACGGGTGGCTACACACCGGCGACCTCGGCCGCCTCGACGACGAGGGCTATCTCTTCGTCGAGGGGCGGAGCAAGGATCTGATCGTCAACGGAGCCGGCCACAACGTCTATCCCCGCGAAGTCGAATCGCTCTACCACGACCTACCACACGTGGCCGAGTTGAGCGTGGTCGGCGTGCCTTCGGCTCGTACCGGGGGTGAAGAAGTACACGGCGTGGCCGTACTCAACTGCGAGGCCGAGCAGGCCGAGGACTTGCACACGGCCATCCAAGCTCGCTCATACGAGATTTCGCGCACCTTGCCCAGCCATCACCGGATCCAGCGCCTGCACTTTTGGCCCCAACCGCTGCCGAGGCTGGACGACGGCACCGTGGACCGCCATGCCTTAGCGTCTGCCATCGAGCGCGAGGACTACCCGGGTACGGCCCTGCCGGAATGGGAGCGGGCGATCCAGCGCCAAATCGGCCTGCTTGCGGGGCTAAGCACCGAGGAGGTAGCGGCTCACATAGACGCGCCGCTCGACACCTTGTTGGATTCGCTGATGGCCGTGGAGTTCGCCGCGTGGCTCGGCCAGCGGCTGGGGACCGAAGTCGATGGGCTTTTGCGTCCACAGGACACACTTCGCAGCGTCTTGGCGCGGCTGGAGGTTCACTTGCGCGACGGGATGGACTGGGAGGTGGAGCAGTCGCTCGCGTACTGGTCGGGCATCTTGCACGCCGAGCCGAGTGCCGAGCCAGAGAGCGAGGCCGGCAAAAATATGCTGCAAGAAATTCTGTGGGAGACCGGCGGCTCTTTGTTCCGCCGCTTTTTCGATTTCCGGGCCGGCGGCCTAGAGCACTTACCCCAAGATCGGCCCTACCTGATTGCCGCCAATCACACCAGCCACCTCGACGGTGCCTGCGTGTACGCGGCCGTGTGCTCCCATGTCGATCACCTCAATATCGCAACCAGCGAGCATTACCTCGCCGACTCCGAACTGCGTTGGTTTTTGTACACCTTCGCCAACGCCGTCCCCTTCGACGGCCAAGGCAACTTTGCCGACGGCTTGGTGCGGGCGCGGCAATCGGTGGAAGTGCGCCGCCCACTGCTGGTCTTTCCCGAAGGCACGCGCTCAGTCAACGGCCAGCTACAGCCGTTTAAGGCGGGCGTGGGGCTTTTGGCCTACGAGCTAGGCGCTCCTGTAGTGCCCCTGCACATTGCCGGCACCCACGAAGCCCTGCCCAAGGGGACGCGCACACCATCGCGCCACCCCTTGCGCCTGCTCTTTGGCCCTCCTCTAGAAACCACCTCTTTTAAGGAATCTGCCGAGGCGTTGAGCCCCTATGAGATCTACTACGAGATCGCCGCGGCGCTCAAGCGGCAGATCGAGGCGCTGGGCCGCAAAAATATCTGATTATGTATCCCTACTTATTTGAGATCGGCCCCATTAGCGTTGGCACGTTTGGCCTCATGGTCGCCCTTGGTTTCTTGGCAGCCCTACGCGTGCTCAACCGCGAGTTCAAGCGCCAAGGACTACACAAAGAACTGGGATCGACGATCGTCACCACCTGCATGATCGGCGGACTAGTCGGGGCCAAGCTCTACTTTGTGCTCTTTGAAACCTCGCCTGAGACTTGGGGCGAAGTGTTCGACCTGCTGTTTTCCGGCTACGGCCTGACTTGGTACGGGGGATTTGTCGTTGCCGCTGCTGGCGTACTCTGGCAAATTCGCCGCCACAATGCGCCGCTGGGCCACGTCGCCGACGCGGTGGGCATTGCTCTTGCCGTGGGCTACGGGATCGGGCGCATCGGCTGCCAGCTCGCCGGCGATGGAGACTACGGGGTGCCGACGGATCTTCCTTGGGGCATGGCCTATCCCGACGGAGTGGTGCCGACCACCGAAAAGGTCCATCCCGCGCCCGTGTACGAGACCCTCTCGCACTTGGGAATCGCGGCCTTCCTGTGGAAAATGCGCACCCGCTTCGAGCCTCCGGGTCTGTCGTTCAGCTTCTATCTCATCCTCGCCGGGCTAGCTCGATTATTGGTGGAGTTCATTCGGCTCAATCCGCCGGCGCTGTGGGGCCTGAGCCAAGCCCAACTTCTCAGTATTGCCATGATCGCCTTCGGCTTGGGACTGATGCTGCACCTGCAACGCCGGCGGGAGGCCCCTTGATGGCCAAGACGCGCTATCCGCGCATTTCCAGCTTTAAGCAGGCGGCAGACTTCCGCGCCCATCTGGCTCATTTGGGCGCGGAATTGCCCTGCGACGACCAAATCGAAACCGCTCCTTCCTCCCCCCTAGCCCAACCAGCCCACAGCGGCGGCAACCGCATCGGCAATCGCTTTGCCATTCAGCCGATGGAAGGATGGGATGGGACGGAAGACGGCCAGCCGAGCGATTTGACGCGCCGCCGCTGGCAGAATTTCGGGCGCAGCGGGGCCAAGCTCATCTGGGGTGGAGAGGCGTTTGCCGTGGTACCCGAGGGCCGCGCCAACCCAAACCAGCTCATGGCGCGCGAGGAAAACCGCGCCGGCATGGCCGAACTCCGCGACATCCTCCTAGCCGCGCACAACGAGCGCTTCGGCACCACCGACGACCTCCTCCTCGGGTTGCAACTGACGCATTCGGGGCGCTTTTGCCGTCCTTGGCGCAAGGACCAATCCGCGCCGGCCATTCTCTATCGCCACCCGATCTTAGACCGCAAATTCGGCCTCGATGCGGACTATCCGCTCCTGACGGATGCCTATATCGAGGAGTTGATCAACCGCTACGTCGCCAGCGCACAAATCGCCCATGAGCTAGGCTACCACTTCGTAGATATCAAGCATTGCCACGGCTACCTAGGTCACGAATTCCTCAGCGCGTTTACGCGGCCCGGACCCTTTGGCGGGTCCTTTGCCAATCGCACGCGCTTTGTCCGCTCCATCATCGAGGGGATCCGCAACCGAGCACCCGGCCTCGGCATTGGCGTGCGGCTGAGTGCCTTCGACTTCGTGCCCTTCCGGCCCGATCCAGACGCGAGTATCAACGGCAAGCCGGGGCACGGCGTGCCCGAGCCGTATCAAAACTGCCTGCCCTACGAGTACGGCTTTGGTGTCGATCAGGGCGATCCGCAGCAAATGGACTTAGGCGAGGCCGAACAGTTCATCGCCTTGTTGGCGAGCTTGGGCGTGGACCTGATTAACTTGTCCTGCGGCAGCCCTTATTACAATCCGCACATCCAGCGGCCAGCGCTCTTTCCCCCTTCCGATGGATACCTGCCGCCGGAAGACCCACTGTGCGGGGTAGCGCGGCAAGTGGTGATGGTCGCCCGGCTCAAGGCGCGCTTTCCGCGCAGCCTGTTCATCGGATCGGGTTATTCCTACTTGCAGGAATATCTGCCGCACGTGGGGCAGGCTCTCGTGCGGGCGGGCATGGTGGATTTTATCGGCTTGGGACGGATGGTTCTGTCCTATCCCGACCTGCCTTGCGACGTGCTGCAAACCGGCCAAATGCAACGCCGCGTCATCTGCCGCACGTTTTCCGATTGCACGACTGCGCCGCGCAACGGCATGATCTCCGGCTGCTTTCCCCTCGACTCGTTTTACAAGCAGCGCGAGGAAGCCGAGCGCTTGCGGACACTCAAAAAGGAAGCGGAATAATGGGACAGTTTGTCGATAAAGTTGTGGTAGTCACCGGCGCGGGCACTGGGATCGGCGCGGGCATCGCGCGCGGTTTTGCCGACGCCGGAGCGCGGGTGGCATTTGTCGGGCGACGTCCCGAACCGCTCGCCGCTGCGGCCGCTGGCCTCAATGCCGATCGGATCCTGCTCCATTCCTGCGACGTATCCGACCGCGGCGCTGTCGCAACCCTAGCGTCCTCTGTCGAGGCCGAGTGGGGTGCCGTCGATGTGCTAGTCAACAACGCGGGCATCAACACCAATCCGCGCGCAGTCGGCGAAGTGGCACCCGAGGACTGGGACCAGACCATTGCCATCAATCTCACCGGGGTGTACAACATGGTGCGGGTAGTGCTGCCGGGGATGCGGCAACAAAACGACGGCCTCATCATCACCATTTCGTCTATCGCCGGTTTGCGGGCCAGCAAGCTGGGCGGTGCCGCGTACTCGGCCTCCAAGCACGGAGCGGTGGCTTTGACGAACTCGATCAACGAGGAGGAAGTCGAGTTCGGCATCCGCGCCTGCGCAATTTGCCCCGGCGAGGTAGAGACGCCGATTTTGGCCCAGCGGCCCGAACCCGTCAGCGCCGAACGCCGGGCCACCATGCTGCAACCCGAAGAACTAGCCCAAGCCGCGCTCTTCGTCGCCGCGCTACCGCCCCGCGCCTGCGTGCCCCTCTTGGTGATCAAGCCGACGGTACAGTTGTTTCAGTAGGGCGTTACTAAATGACAACGCGGAAAATCGCAATCGATGTTCCAGAGAGCGTACTGCTAGCCGAGAAGACCGACGAGCGCGCCTTTGCACGTGAGCTTCGTATGCTAGCTGCAGTCAAGCTCTACGAACTTGGCCGTCTTTCGTCCGGACGAGCTGCGGAGCTTGCGGGGATGACGCGCGTGGAATTTCTGTTGACGCTTGATCGCTACAAGGTCTTTCCGCTTGAGAGGGAGTTGAATGACCTAGAACGCGAGCATGTCTGAGTTCATCAGCAACACTTCTGTCACCGCTGCTGTATCTTTAGCAAGCCAGCGTAGAATCCATCGTCATGCGCCTTTCATGGAATGAAATCCGCTCCCGTGCCGCCCAATTCGCCGCAGAGTGGGCCAACGCGACCTATGAGAGCGGCGAGACTCAGAGCTTCTACAACGATTTCTTTGAGATCTTCGGCGTGCGTCGCCGCACGGTTGCGCGGTATGAGGAGCACGTCCGCCGCTTGGACAACTCGCACGGCTTCATCGACCTGTTCTGGCCGGGCGTGTTGTTGGTCGAGCAAAAGAGCGCGGGCCGCGACCTTACCGCCGCACGTAAACAAGCCGGTACCTATTTCGACGCGCTGCCCGAGCGCGACCGCCCCCGCTACCAACTACTCTGCGACTTTCAGACCTTTGAACTGCTCGACCGGGACGAGCGCGAGGAGACGCGCTTTGCCCTCGCCGACTTGCCGCAGCACGTCGAAAAATTCGGTTTCATCATCGGAGTGCAGCGGCGCACATTCCGCGACCAAGACCCGGTCAACATCGAGGCGTCCGAGCGCATTGCCCGCCTGCACGATGCGCTCGCGGAGTCTGGCTACGATGGCCACGACTTGGAGCTTTTCCTCGTGCGCATGGTGTTTTGTTTGTTTGCCGACGATACCGGCATCTTCGAGCCACGCGACATCTTTTTGCAGTTCATTGAGGAGCGCACTTCACCCGACGGTAGCGACCTCGGCCCCTATCTAGCGCGGCTGTTTCAAGTCTTAAACACACCGGAGGAGCGGCGGCAAACCAAACTAGACGAGGACTTGGCGCGCTTCCCGTATGTCAATGGCGAGTTGTTCGCTACGCCGCTACGCATCCCCGACTTCGACGCTGAAATGCGCCAGAGTCTGCTCGACGCTTGCTTGTTCGACTGGACCGCGATTTCTCCGGCCATCTTCGGCGCGCTATTCCAATCAGTGATGGAACCAGCCGAGCGCCGCGCTCAGGGTGCCCACTACACTACCGAGCAGAACATCCGCAAGGTGATTGAGCCGCTGTTCTTAGACGACCTGCGGGCCGAATTTGAACGCCTGAAGGCCCGACGCGACAACCGCCGCATTCCCGATCTATACACTTTCCAAAAAGAGCTAGGTCAGTTGACGTTTCTCGACCCGGCGTGCGGCTGCGGCAACTTCCTCATCATTGCGTACCGCGAACTGCGGCAGCTTGAGATCGAGGTGTTGCGTGAGTTACACCCATCCGGCCAGCTTTCTGCATTCGCCGAGCTACTCTCCGTGGTCAACGTTGATCAGTTCTATGGCATCGAGATTAGCGAGTTTCCGGTGCGTATCGCCGAGACTGCGTTATGGATGATGGACCACATTATGAACAATCGGCTGAGCTTAGAGTTCGGCCAGACCTATGCGCGCATTCCGCTGGAGAAGTCGCCGCACATCCGCAACGCGGACGCGCTAACGATGGACTGGGCCGAACTATTACCGCCGGAGGGATGTTCGTACGTGTTCGGCAATCCGCCGTTTGTGGGCTCAAAGTTCCAGTCCCCCGATCAGCGAAAGCAGGTGCAACAGGTCGCCGCACTTGGCGGCAGCGGCGGCACTCTCGATTACGTAGCGGCTTGGTTCATACGCGCTGGCGAGTACGCGCGGAAAGGCAACCCGCGCGTTGGGTTCGTAGCGACCAACTCCATTACACAGGGCGAGCAGGTGGCGCAGCTTTGGCCGATCTTGTTCAACCGCTGCCGTCTCGACATTGCCTTTGCTCACCGCACGTTTGCTTGGGGTTCAGATGCACGCGGCAAGGCGCATGTTCACGTGGTGATTATCGGACTGGACAAACGGGAAGCGGCGCGCAAGGAAAAGCGGCTGTTTGCCTATCCCGACATCAACGGCGAGCCAGAGGAAACCAGCCTCGCAGCGATTACGCCTTACTTGTTCGACGGCGGTGGGCTGGCCAATCCGCATTTGGTCGTGGGCACAGAGAGTCAGCCGATCAATGGGCTGGCGAAGCTCATCATTGGGTCGAAACCGATTGATGGCGGCCATTATATCTTAAATGCGGACGAGCGCGATGCGTTGTTAGCGGAGTGTCCAGAGGCTGCGCCCTATGTCCGCCCGTTCATTGGTGCTTGGGAATACCTCAACGGCGGCGAGCGTTGGATTCTGTGGCTCGGCGAGGCACCGCCCGACCTACTGCGGCAGGCACCGGCCCTACACGAGCGCGTTCGAGCCGTACGCGCCTTTCGGCAGCAAAGCAAGAGCCCGCCGACTCGCAAGCTAGCGGAAACACCGACGCTTTACCACGTCAACGTCATTCCCAATGCCCCATTCTTGGTCGTCCCGGAAGTGAGTTCCGAGCGGCGCGAATATGTGCCCATAGGCTGGCTAGAACCGCCGGTCATTCCGAGCAATCTCGTCCGCGTCCTCGTCGATGCAACCAAGCCGACGTTCGCCCTGCTCACCTCGGCTATGCACATGGCGTGGATGCGCTATTTTGGAGGACGCCTCAAAAGCGACTACCGCTATTCCATCGGCGTCGTCTATAATACCTTTCCGCTCCCACCTGTCTCCGAGAAAGATCTACAACGCCGCCTCACGCGCCACGCCGACGCGGTGCTCACTGCCCGCGCCAACCATCTCGACGCAACGCTCGCCGATCTCTACGACCCAGACGCGATGCCGCCCGATTTGCGCCGAGCGCACTCAGCCCTCAACCGCGCTGTGGACGGCCTCTATCGCCGCGCACGCTTCGCCTCGGAACGGGAGCGCGTGGAGCATCTCTTTGCGCTTTACGAGCAGTTGCAAGCACCGTTGGGAGTGGAAGCGGCGGGGAAGCGGAAGAAGAGGCGGAGGGTGAAGAAGCGGTGAGCTTGCTGAATTACCGGGAGTCCCATCGCCGCTTCAATTCGAGGAATTTCTCGTTAGTTCTCAAAGTGGGGTCGCCTTCGCTTATCGACGCAAGTATCTCTTCAGTATCATAGGGCCAAGTTGAAGTCTTATCCGGTAGCACTTTATACAATAGATTCAGCATTTGATGGGGGTGTTTTTGAGCGATATTGTCAGACAATGATAAACAATGGCGATATAGGAGATCATCTGTCTTCGTCAGACACGGAAGAATTATATCTACTAAATTTGGAAATAGCTCTTCGTTAGAAAGCACCAATTCGCACAAGGACACGGACATTGCCGGTGAGTTTGCCTTTCTCTCAAGAGGCCATACATCTCTCAAGAACTCTGGCAACAATGATGTCCATTTGTCTCTGGTCTCCTCTTCTTCATTATTCCACAACTGCCTCATCTCATGTAACACATGGGATCGAAATTCATCATCCGCCTGCACTAGAACAGCTCTGAACTCCTCATTGGAAATACAACGATCGCTCGTCCCCTCAATAACGCTCCCCCACCCAGATAAAATAAGACTCGAAAGCCCTTGGCTGTGCTTACGGCGCGTCTCACCATCCTCCCTTACAAGCCGGAGCAAGTGAGGCTTTAAGCGCATAAACAACTCTTGGCTTACTGACGCACGGGAGAAAAAACCTCCCCAAAAGGCATCCCTATCGCCAAGGTCGCTGGAATCGAGAACCGCAATCAGGTTCTTTTCTGACCATTCGCGTTTCTTTGCATAAAACCAGTTCATCCACTGTGCAAAAATTGTCAGTACCTGTCGGCGCAGATCGCTAGGCAAAACAAGTAGTTCATCTACATACTTTAGAAGGTCTGTCTTCTGGGTGTGAAAGAAAGCTTGTGCAACCGCCCGTGCAGTCTGTGCAGCCGTCTGAACAAGTTCTCGTTCTCTTTCTTGTTTAAGTTTCTCGGGAGGAGCATTAAACACTATAGCTGTAGTCATCCTATTCTCCGGATCTTTTAGGGCTTGAATTAGCACTCTCGTCACCCTGCGAAAACTCGCTGGAAATTGGTCGGCGAGATGATTGCTCACATTCGATAGCCAATTTGCTACTAGCTCGACGGGTACCGTCTTGCCGTTGTCCAAGTAACAGGCCAACCGCTCGGCGATCAACATCATAAATCTGGGCTTATCGGTCTTTCGCTTCTCTGCATTTAGAAAGGTGCTCCATGCCCAAGCTGGAAAATCTCCCTTCTCTGCCGCTACCCTGAGAGCAGAAAACGCTCTGATAGGGCGGTCAGCCGACAATCCGCCGAAGGGATTATATCGGACGAAAGGTTTGTCGCGTCTTCCACTCAGACTGCGTGCCTTTGGCAGCACACAAGCAAGAGGTATATCCAATAATGCTGAATAACCAGTTTCAACTTCCACTGATCCGACTGTAGTTCCCGAATATCTCACAACTTTATCGACATGTTCCGGCTTCCAATCCGGTACGAACCCCCGAAGCCGATCAGTTTCTTCTTCAAGATTGAGATGCAGTTTGCATCCTCTCCTTGACAACCAAGTTATCCGCTTGAGTATTGACCATGCACACCGTTCTTTGAACTCCTCTTCACTCTCGTCTTCCCGACGTACACGTCCTTTCAGAAGCAGTTCTTCGATCTTGATACGGGTGCCGTCGCTCAATCTATCCCACCGAGCCAATAGCGTATGCAGCAAATCCCACTCATGGCTATCATCCCAAAAGGCTTCATCACTCATATCGGCAAGTATGAGACCAAACTGATCATCCGGCACCAAGTCGGATTTGCCTGCGGCCCATATTCGCAACCTTGTAAATATCGTGTTGTCTTCAATCGGCCATTTTGAAAACTCGCGCCTCGCCGCTTTAAGGTCGATCTGTATGAGACGATCAAAGACAGATGTAAATTCAATGACGGCTCCAGATAGTCTGCGTTTGTGATCGCTGTCTGAACTCTGGTCTGGAATAATAGAGCTTATATGACGAAGACCGCCTCTGTCGATTTCGGTCTCAAGCTCTAGTGCAGTTTCGAGGTTCTTACGCAATACTACTACAACAGGAGCAACCCATTCATCTGGGATGAGGATTCTTTCACTGTTATCTACTGGATACACGACGTCCAAATCAATAAGATCCCTGAGACCTATCTCGTCTTCCTGTTCGGGCGGCTTAGGATTGCCCCAAGGTGGCTCCACTCGCAAATAAGGGCGAAAACATGCAGCATAGGCGCGAACAACGCTTTTGCTCCAACCGTCCTTTGAGATTCGTCTTTTCAATTCACTCCAACCGACCAAATCGGCATTCCTACCTCTACCTTGTTCCCAGTATTCGAGCAGATAGTACCAAGCCTCACGAACAGCGGGAGATATGGGCCGTTGTGAATCTGTAAGAGCCAAACGTATTTCGCGCCGAATATCGGGATGCAGAGGAGGTTGTCGTACTGCCCACCAAACCGCCGCAGGCTGGCCAGCGACATTTCCTATCCACGCCCCCATTTGTCGGAGCCGCGAAGGAAGGGGCGGCACATTGTACGCCCAACGACCTGTTATCGACGGAAAACTGTCATCGCTCAAGTTGGTTTTATCGAGGTGGTTCAGATCAAAGGCGTCCCAAGCGTCGGTCGGTGGCTTACGGTCTCCAGAACCGGCTTTGTCTGGCGGCACATCCGAGTCGATGCGGTAAAGATCAAATGGATCGACGTCTGGTCCCTCCTCCAACCAGCTACCTAGCTTTCCCGGCTCACCATAGCGCCTGTACTTATCGAAAACACACAGCCACTCTGCCGGAGGCGGTTCTTCTCCCTCCGAGAATTTTCTGACCCCCTCAACCGTCGAGACGATGTGAGCAACTTGCCCACGCTCATGCGGCGAAAGGCTTTGAGGCCCCTGCTTCGCTTTGTTGATGACCTCCGAATACCATTTATCGGTATCTCGCGCTCTCTGCGCCCAAGCCTCTAACGTATCCCAAAGCGCAGTATGGCCGGAATCTTCCGCATAGGAAATGGCCTTAACCCCTCTGTGACCCCATTTAGAGGCCACATCGTCCGCATCACCCGCTTGAAAAGCATAGACTTGGCGTTCCTTGTCCTTGATCTGTCTGTTTAGTCCCTCTAACAGATAATGAACAGGAGGATCGTCCGCCGCGTAGCCGACGAAGACAACGACGTATCTGTCAATGATTTCTCGAAAGAAGGAAGTAGCCCAACCCTCCGAAAGATACGCCTGTCCAAACTGGGAACTGGACAGAACAAACCCATCGCCTTCAGCCCCTTGATAATCAGATGTAGCCTTACCGTGAAGATAGACAATGCCGTTCATATCCTTTGGCCGAGACGGATCAGGCAAACGAGGTCGTTGCCACGAGAAAAGGTCGCGATCACAATCGTCAAACAGACAATCAAAGTTAGTCGTTACGATATGAACCAAACCTTCCCTAGTGGTTGCGAGGTCGAGGATTGTACGATGAGCCGTCAAATCGGGTTCATCATCCGGTCGCAGCGCGGAAGCCACCGCCGATTCTATAACGTCCGTAGAAAATTCGCGCTCAAGCAGACCGAATATCCGGTCTGCCGCGATTACACCGGCAACACCGGTTTGGGCCTCAACATTATGTGCTTCCTCAAGTAGCTTCCGGGCTGGGCTATCAGCTTGAACCCCGAGTGCCTCCATAACTTTTTTTGCTAAACCAAAGAAGTCCGGCAGCTTTGCCTTAGCCCGTGAGACCCCAGCCCCACAAAAGAAAACTACTCGGCCCTCGTCGCGGGCGTGGAGTAGCTCATCCGGAATCGCCGGACCATTTTCAAAAAACCGCATTACTTCGCCTTGTCTATTAACTGGCTAACTACTGGTCCGGACTTCCGTAGATGGTTCCCAAGTCGCGCTGGAGCTCTTCGAGGTCGTATTGGGCAGGCACCTTTCTGGCCCGGGCATAATCCATCATCTCCCACAAGGAGACTCCAGCATCGCGCGCAGCTCGTGCCAGCGTGAGCTTTCCATCGCCATACAGCCGGACGTAGTGCTCGAGCTTCCATTGCTGGATCGCTTTCGAGAGTAGCCGGCGCACAGTGGCTGAGCGATCGGACTGCTCAACCTCCTCGATAAACGCTAATTCGCGGACCAACTCCGAGGGGAGCCTAGTGCCGACCATCTGTTCCTTCTTCATCTGTTTGCCTCCCGTGCAAGTCTCAATAGGTCAAGCACGCCGGACACCGCTGTCATTTTTCTTGTCAAAATTGCTGACATTTTTTATGCTTTTTTATCACACTAATTTATATTAGTTATTTGAAAACAATTACTTATAAATAGGAAAAACGAGACAAGTAAGCGGTCATACAAAGCGACACATTCTTAGATCGCGTTTGCTCTTGACCACTCTGGATTTCCGCCCCGTGTCGGGACACGGGGTGACGTTCTTCCACGAGAATGACGGTACTTGCTGTCTCCGATCACTGGCGACGCGACCTGTTCTGTCGGCTCCGTTCTTCTCGCCAACCGATCTACCCTGGCGTAACCTAAGCGGCTGAAAGCGACCGGCGCAGCGCCTGCCGCGTCCCAGCCAAGTCGAAACAGGCCTCTTGGTTGCCGCGCATGAAGCGGGTCGCCAGCTCTATGGCCTCGGCCTCGGTCAGCAGGCCGTCGTCTATCTCGCCTTGGAGGGCGCGGGTGAGCCAGCGCCGCGCCTGAATCGCGTAGGCCGCCGAACTGGTCGGCCAGCCAGTGTCGCCGCCAAAGGCGAAGAGCTTGGACGCAGGGGCGGCGTGAATAAAGCGGCGCACGAAATCGCACGAGCTATACGGGTCAATCGACCACGCCCAGCAGAGGTCGGCGTACACATTGCGGTAGTGCTTGGTCAGCGCGACCAATTCGTTGGAATAGGGATAGGCAATGTGCATCAGCACAAAGCGGCAGTCGAGGTAGCGGGCCAGCAAGGGGCAGAGGTTGCCGCTTTTGATGCGGTCAACGGGCATGCGGTCGTTGCCAGCGTAGTAGCCAGTGTGAATCTTGAACGGCAACTCGTATTCAATCGCCAGCTCAGTGCCCCGCGCCCAGCACCAATCGCCCAGCAGCAACCGGCTCGGCTCGTCGAGTTCTATGCCTTGGAGCAGACGTTGGAGCACGCGCTCGGCGTCGGCGTCGGCGCGCTCTTCCCAGCGCAGCGTGCGGTTGTACGCGTGCTGGGCTTTGACCGCTATGGCATGGGGGCCGTGCTGGGCGAAGATGGCTTCCATGCCCTGCTTGAGGCTAGCCAAGTCGGTGACGGCCACGCCGGTCTCGCGCTCAATGGCCTCGGCGTCGATTTGGCCGTTGCAGAAGGCAGCCCACGACAAGTCGTAGAGGAAAAAATCTACGCCGGACTCGTCGGGCGAGCAGGGCCAAGAAAAATCGTCGGTCTGCACGTGGTCCAGCCGGCCGATTTGGCTGAGCAACTCGTGCCGCCCGCCGGGTTGACGCCAAGCGCTGAGCTTTTCTTGCGCCTTGTACAGCTCATCGTCGCTAAAATCGGCCATGCCATAAATCTCGTGTGCGAGGATGCGCACGGCCTCGCCGTAGCCGGTGAGGCGGATGGCCGCAAAGGCAGAGCGGATGCCGTCAAAGCGCGCTCCCAAGTCCGGGTCGGAAGCGTCGTTGAGCTTGTGCAGGTCTTCGGGAGTAGCGCCAGCGGCGATCAGATCGGCGGGCACGTAGTTGCCAAACAGGTCTTGCAAAATGTCCGGGCCGTCCTCGACCCAGTCGCGCTCCTTGCGCAGGTGCTCGTGCGTGTCGATTAGCAGCGTGTCGGCGATGTGTTGAGACAGGTCCGTGGCCATGGGGCATTGCTCCGGTTTGAGGTGTCGCGTTCCCAAAGTTTCATTAACAATCCTAAGTTTGATTAACAATAACAATACAATATGGATTGGCATCCCTTCATCGTCCACTACCCCATCGCGCTCTTGTCGCTAAGTCCGCTGTGCGATCTAGGCGCGCTGTGGCTAGGTCGCCGCGCCGGGCACCACCTAGCGTACGGCTTGCTGGTGTTGGGCGTACTATCAGCGACAGCCGCCGTCCTCAGCGGCAACGCAGCCGCGGACAAGGCTTGGGATGGGCCGGCCGCTGAGCCGTTAGCCACCCACGAATCCCTCGCTACCTGGACCTTACTATTGGGGTTGGGAGCCGTGCTCGGACGCCTGCCGTTGCACCTCAAGGGGCGGCTTGAAGGATGGCCGCTCTATGCGTGGATCGGGCTCGGTGTCCTGATCGGCGGCTTGGTTTTGTGGACGGGCTACTGCGGTAGCGAATTGGTCTATGTCCACGGCTTGGGCGTGCAAGCCGATGGCTAGCGGAATCTGTTTGGCTTATCTTCGCCCGCAATTCTTCACGCCTGCAAACTAGGAGCAACCCGTGGATCGCCCTAACATCCTACTCATTATGACGGACGAGCACGCGCCCATGTACAGCGGCCCCTACGGGCATCCGCTCGTGCAGACTCCCTTCATGGATCAATTGGCCGCCGAGGGCGCGACCTTTGCCAACGCCTATTGCAACTCTCCGCTTTGCCTGCCGTCGCGGATGTCGTTTATGACCGGCCGCTACATCAACCAAATCGGAGCCTTTGACAATGCCAGTCCCCTGCCGTCGGATGCGGTCACTTGGGCCCACCGGCTGCGCGCCGTCGGCTACGATGTGGTTCTCTCGGGCAAACAGCACTTTTGCGGCCCCGACCAACTGCACGGCTTCCGCGCCCAGCTAGCGCGCGATTTGCACGCCGAACTGTGGACCAAAGACGGCGTCCTGCGCGGCACGCCCGACTGGAGCAAGGGCACGCCGCCAGCCGACAAGCCCTGGGGTGGAGTCGCCGAGGCCGGGCCGGGGACGACCTTGGAGATCGAAGTCGATGATCTGGTAGAGGAACAAGCGCTGGCCTATCTGCGCGATCCGGCCCGCAAGGAGCGGCCTTGGGCGCTGAATGTCTCGTTTATTGCGCCGCATTTTCCGCTCGTAGTGCCCGAGCGGTTTTTCAACCTCTATCCCCTCGACCAAATCGACCTGCCGGAGATCCCCCCCGGCCACCTCGAAAGCCAGCACCCTGTACACCAGCGGATGCGGGCCATGTTCGGGGGAGTCGATTTTCCCGAGGAACAAGTGCGCCGCGCGCGCGCCGGTTACTACGGGCTAATTACCTATCTCGACGAGAAGATCGGCCGCCTGCTCGCCGTCCTAGAGGAGACCGGACAGCGAGACAACACGCTCATCGTGCATTTCAGCGATCACGGGGAAATGAACGGCGAGCACGGCATGTGGCGGAAGTCGAGCATGTACGAGGCGTCCGCCAAGGTGCCGCTGCAAATGGTCTATCCCGGGCAAATCCCAGCCGGTCGGCGCATCGGCGAAGTAGTGTCGCTAGTGGATCTAGTAGCGACCATCGTCGAAGTCGCCGACGCACCTAGCGCAGGATCATTGGACGGCGATAGTCTATTGGGATTGCTGCAAGGACAAGACGCAAACTGGAAGGACGAAGCATTTTCCGAATACCTCGCCCACGGCGTGCAGCGACCAACGGCCATGCTGCGGTGCGGCCGCTACAAGCTCCACTACAGCTTGGGAGATCCACCCCAGCTATACGACGTGGAGGCCGACCCCAACGAATTCGACGACCTAGCGGACCATCCAGCCCACGCGGCCACCTTAGCCGTCCTCCAAGAGCGGCTATTGTCCGAGTGGGACCCGGTCGCTATAGAAGCACAGGTGCGGCAGAGCCAGCAGGATCGGCTCTTGATCGAGCAAGCTACGCAGCAGGATCGGCTCTTGATCGAACAAGCCATGCAGCGGTCTCCCAACTGATAGGAAAGAATCGTGCACGTCGATCTGCAACAATTCCGCCGCCAAGGCTATCTGATCTTGCGCAACGTCGTGCCACCCGAGCGGTTGGACGCGATGCGGCTCGCCATCGAGTGTATGGTGGACCGGGAAAAGGCGCGCTCCGCGGCCGCGCGCCAACCCGGCGATACGCTCGGCGGTGCTTGGTACGAAAAAATCCATCCACGGCTGAACATAAATTCCATTGACGCCGAGACCGCCGATGTCATCGACTTTTGCCTCGGCGAGACCACCTTGGGCGTCAGCGCCCAACTCATGCAGGCACCAGTGACGGCCCTCACCGCCTTTGGCGCGCTGTGTAGCGGGCTGATCGATTACGGGTACACGGACTGGCACCGCGACGCCAACTCGGCTGAGCAGGCTCCGCTCAGCGGCATGCAAGCGGATCTAATGGCCAACGCTCCCGGATACGTGCAGTGGAACATCGCCCTCTACGAAGACGACGTATTCTGGATCCTGCCCGAAAGTCACAAACAGCCGACCAACGAAGCGCAGCGGCAGCAGCTCATGCTCGACCCCAAAGTGCCGCTAGAAGGCGGCATCCCCGTCGAGCTACAGCCCGGCGACGGCATCGTCTATCCCAACCTGATGATGCACTGGGGCAGCAAGTACATCAGCCGGATGCGCCGCACCATCCACCTTGGCTACCGCTCCTTCGGCGGCCAGATTTTCTCGTATCACCACCATCTCGACTGGTACCACGCCGATGGCTTCCGGCAACACCTATCGCCCGAGGCCGAGGCCCATTTTGCCCACTGGACCGAGTGCTACGATCAAGAGCGGGACCAGATTGAAGCGACCTTCCGCGCGCTGATTGCCCGCGACGAGCCAAAATTCCGCACTTGCTTGGCCGAACTGCACCCGGGCGAGTTCGGCCGCATGGTGAGCGTGGTGCTGTTGTGCCGAATCGCCAACAAGGTCGTCTTCCTACACCGGCCGGAGATCGCCCAGATGTCCGTGCAAGAGCGCAAGCCGCTGATCGACGGATCGCCGCCTGCGTACTACGCCGAGGACATGGCACAGCGCTTTACCGCTACCGAAGCCAAGACCCTGCAAAGCCGCTTGGCCGCGCTCAACGAGCGGTTGCAGCAAGACGAGGCCCGCGTCCACCAGCATTACAGCGACATGTACGCTGGCCTCCGGCCCACAGCCGATCCGCCGAACTTTGAATCCCGTCCACTGCGCACCTTTAACAGTGAGATGCCCGAGGGCTTTGGCGTGGACGAATTTGTAACTACTTGGTAGGAAGGAACAAAGACATGTTGAAGTTTGCATTCCTAGGCGCTTGGCACAGTCACGCGGCCATGCACGTGCGAGAGGCAGCGGCAAGGCCGGGCGAAGTGGAACTGGTGGGAATGTACGATTCCGATCCCGCAGTGATTCAGCAGAATCTGGAGCGGTGGACGGAATATGAACTGGACATTCCGGTCTTTGAATCCATCGAAGACGTATTAAATAGCCAAGCAGAGGCCGTGGTCGTAGAAGGACATGTATATCAAAACCTCGACTATGCCGAGCGGGCACTCGCCGCTGGCAAGCACGTATTGTTGGAAAAGCCAGCCGGCGTCGATCTGGCCCAATTGGAGCGGCTCCACCAGCTCGCCGAAGACGCGAGGTTGATGCTACAAATGGCCTACATGTGGCGCTACAATCCGGCGGTGGCCGAGATGCTGCGCTTGGTGAAGTCAGGCTCCCTAGGGCAGGTCTTCATGTATCGCGGCCACATACCCAAGCCGATTGGCTGGCACAAGCAGCTATACGGGGAATTTACCTCCTACCACGGCGGCGTTTACTTCGAGATGGCCGGGCACTTGGTAGATTTGATGGTGGCGATGATGGGCGAGCCAGTAGCCGTCCACTGCGTGTTGGGCAAGCACTACGGGGAGCGGGCCGAAGTCGATAACGCAGTGGTCGTCCACGAGTGTCGCGATGGAATCGGCATCGTGGATACGACCGCCATGCAGATCGGCATGGACCGGCGGATCGAGGTCCACGGAACCCACGGAACCCTGCTGCACGAGCCGATTGGCTCCAACAAGCTGCGCGTCTTCTTGGCCCAGGAGGCCGAGGGATACCAAGCCGGCGAGTGGCAGGACGTGGAACTTGATCCGGGGCCAGCCCCGCCGAGCTTATTGCGGGAGCTAGCCGCGTGCATTCGCGGCGAAAAGACGCCAGACTTTGCCCTCGCGCACGACCGCGCCGTGCAGCGGACCTTGTTCAAAGGCTGCGGCATAACCGACGGCCATGCCCTGAGGACCTAAGCGTCCGCCTCGTACTTGGGCTGCCTCGGCCCGCGATCCCGCTCCAGCCGATAAACGCTCCCCTCAAGCGGCAACTCCACGCGAGCACCGCCGCGCTGGTGCGACTCGACAAACGCGAAAATCAGCTCGGTATTAGCCCGCGCCAGTTCCGCACCGCCGCGCGGAGGCTCGCCCGTATCGAGTGAGCGGACCAAATCCTCAATCAAGCAAAGCGTCGAAGCCCGGTCCTCGAAAGCAGGAAATTCCACCAAGCCCAATTTATTGCGGCCCCGGTGATCCTGTGCTACCGGTGCCCGCAACTGCCACTCCCTATCATTGCCCAGTGCCGTCACCACGCCTCTTTGGCAGACGGCTTCCACTTCCAATCCCCGACCCGAATTGAGCGCGTACGCAGTGACCCCATTGGCGAACTGGATGATGCCGTGCCCGACTGGGTCTTCGCGCAGGATGTCGCCGTCGATGATCTCGTCGCCATTGGGCAAATGCGCCTGCACCCAAGCGGCAGGGGCATCGGAGTTGAGGCGCTGGAGCAGATCAAAGCTGTGGCTGGCACCGTTGAAGAGCGCACTGGTCTGGTGGATGATGAGGGTTTGCAACGCGCCGATTTCCCCGGAGTCGATGACGGCCTTCATCTGGTCGTAGCCGGGGTGGAAGCGGCGATTGGTGCCCATGTTGAGCGCGACGTTGTGGCGCTGGCAGGCTTCGACCATGCGGTCGGCTTCCTCCAGCGAAGCCGAGAACGCCTTTTCCGCGTAGATAGCGCGGGCATCCGCTTCGGTCGCCGCGATGACGATCTCGGCGCGGTGCTCGGGCTGGGTGGCCACGCTGACAATGTCCGGCTTTTCGCGGGCGAGCATCTCCCGATAGTCAGTGTACTGCTTGTCCGCAGGGACGCCGTAGCGCGCACCAACCCGTTCCATCACTTCGGGGCGCAGGTCCGAGCAGGCGACGAGGTCCGTGCGCTCGCAAGCCTCGTACCCGGCGGCGTGGGAGTACGGGCGCATATCGGCGGGAACCTCGTTGTCGATGAAAGCGCCCATGCGGCTGCAGCCGATGAGGACGGCTTTGTATTGGTCCATTTGCTCCTCCTCTACCAAAATTTGGCGACGTTTTCTTCCGCCTTGGTCATCACCTCCAACAGAGCGGCTCGGCCTTCGCCATTGGCCGCGATGGCGCGTTGGATGGCTGGTGCCAAATCCGGGATCGCTTCAACGCGCTCGGCGTGGGCACCAAGTGCCTCGGCCACCTGTGCGTAGTGGCCGCCGAGCTGGTTGCTCTGATAGTGCTCGGTGGCGTAGGGCATGTGCTGGTCGTAGTGCGTCATCACGCCGTTGTTGAGCACCACCGTGAGAATGGGAATTTCCGCGCGCACCGCGGTCTCAATGTCGAGACCCGCCATGCCAAAAGCCGCGTCGCCCATGATGTTGATGACCTGCTTGTCCGGCGCGGCTAGCTTGGCCCCCAAAGCCAAGCCCAAGCCATAGCCGAGCTGGGTCGATTTGCCCCAGCCCATGTACCCTCTGGGGACCTGGGGCCGCCAGAACGGCACGAGCTGATCGCGGGGATAGCCCGAGTCGTGGGTGATGATGGTGTTGGCCACATCCACGGCGCGGGCGAGCTCGGCGAAGACTCGATAGGGGTTTATCGGCACCTCGTCCGAGCGGAATCGCGGGGCCCACGCGGCGTTGAACTCAGCGCGGATGGCTGCGATCTCGGCCGCAACTCCTCCGTCTCCTCGCCCGTCGGCTCCAAGCTGCCGCCGGACTTCCTCGATGATCTGCTCCAGCACGATTCGCGCATCGCCGACGGCCCCCAAATCGATCCGGTAGTCCTTGTTGAGATCCTCCGCGCAGTTGGTCACCTGCGCCAACACGGCGCGGGCGGGCATGGGAGCATTGAAGACCGAGATGGTAAAGCTGGTGCCCACGCCCAACACGAAGTCGGTCTTTTGCAAAAAGCGATCAACCATCAGCGTGCCGGTGTGGCCGCCAGTGCCCAGTGCGAGCGCGTGGTTTTCGGGAAACGCGCTCTTGCCGGCCAAAGTGGTCATAACAGGCACGTTGAGCAACTCGGCGAGGGCCACGAGCTGGTCTGTGGCTTCGGCCCACATCACGCCGTGCCCAGCGTTGATGATCGGGCATTCGGCCTTGACCAGCGCGGCCACCAAGTCGCGCACCGCGTCCGAATCAGCCGCAGATTTGCAGGCTTTGACCGGTTGGTAGGAGAGGTCCCCGGGAAATTCAGCGGCACCTAAGTCGCTGGGGATTTCCACCAGCACCGGCCCGGGCCGACCGTGGACGAGTTGGCTAAAGGCGCGGCGCATCAGCTCGGGGATGCGCTCGACTTGGTTGACGTTCGCGGCCCATTTGGTGATACCGCGATAGTTGGCCACCGCGTCGAAGTTGGGCGGCACTTGCGTGCGGGCCGTGGATACGCCGCCGGGCAGGAGCAGCAGGGGGATGGCATCGGCGTAAGCTTGGGCCACGCCGCCGAGCGCGTTTTCTGCTCCCGGCCCGGTCTGCATAGTGAAAACGCCAAAGGGGCGGCCATTGGTCGTGCGGCTAAAGCCGTCGGCCATGTTGACGCCCGTCCGCTCTTGGCGACAGATAATGGGCCGGATCCCAGCGCGTGCTGCCTCGTCAATCAGCGACTGGGCGGGGAAAGCCGACAGCCACTCGACGCCTTCGGCCTTGAGGATGTGGGCAATGGCTTGGTTGCCGTTCATGGACATGGCGTCCCTTTCCGGGTTTTGTGGTTGGATCAGGGATTTGGTAAGGACATGATTACAGAGATTTGGTTAAGGACAACCTCTGTGGTCCCTATGGAGATTTGGTAGGGGCAACCCTCGTGGTTGCCCACCCGCAATTTGCATAGAACGTTGGACAGGGACGCAGCAGCGTCAAGCAGATTCTTATCCTGCGCGCCGCCCGCGCCCGATGCTCCACCAGACGACCAAGGCCTCCACAGTGTGGCCGCTGATTAAGGCCCCCACGGCTTGAGTCGCCCCGTGGAGCTCGAAATTGGCCAGCAGGGCTAGCATCAGCAAAACGGTCACTACGCGCGATGGGGCACTCGGTGCCATAGCTTGGGTGCGGTGCTGGAGCAGACCGATGCCGTGGAAGTAGCTGCGCAGACTGACGACAAAGGGAAAACCCATGAAGAGGAGCAGCGGCGTCTTGCAATCGGCGATCAACTCGGGACCAATGCCGATCCAAGTGCCGAGTATGTAATCGACCGCTGGCGTCCAAAACAACAACACCATCCACGCACAGGAAAACAGACAACAGCCCCAGCAGAAGCGGCGGATCTTGCCCAAATCCCCTTCTTGGCGGAAGGCCGTCGGCAGATTGCGCAGTTCGTTGAGCCAACCATAGGGGATGTGGCCGAGCGCATAGACGACGGTCAGCACGGCCAGTGCTTCGGTGCCGTCGGCGCTGCGAGCGACGAACACGTTGATCAGCGGCCGGGTGCCAGCCTGCACGGCCATGATCAGCGCCAAGGGCCAAAAGAAGTGCAGGACGTAGAAATAGGTCAGAAGCGGCATGTTGCCCGGCTCTGGCCAGCGCACCAAGCGCCAGCGGCCCCACGCGACCACGCCAAGCTCGGTGAGCGCACCCGTGTACGTGGCCAGGACCGGCAGTAAGATGGGGGTCTCGCGGACGAAGCCAAGCGGCAGCAGCACAAAGACCGCGAGGATGCTGAGGGCGATCCCGGTGGTGGTAGCGTAGGCGGGGATGTCGGTGCGGCGGATGCGGATGAGTTCGCCGCTGTAAAAGCGCGTCATCCCGTGCAGCACGGGGAAGGGAACGAGCCACAGCAGGGCCAAGCGCACTGCGTCGCCAAGTGCAGGATCAACCCCGTGTAGGTCGTTGATGATCCAAATCCCCAGCGGCGTCACTGCCAAGCTGGCCAAGATACCAGCCAATAGCAGCCCAGCAGCGAGCACAAAGCGGAAGCAGACGCGGCAACCTTGGGTGTGCTCGACGAGGACCAAACCGAGCTGCCGCACCTGAGACAGGGTGCCAGCGAGGAATAGCGCCAAGCCAAAGGCCAAGCCAAAGGCGGCCAGCGTCTCGACCGCCCGCGGCATCCGCGCCATGCCGCCGTTGAGGAACTGGCCGCTGAGTTCTTGCACCAGCGCCGTCACCACCAACGGCAACATGAAGCGCGTTAGCTGGGCATAGCTCATGCCCGGACGATCTGTCCGGCGCGGCTGTCAGCTATTTCTCCTCGTTCAACGGCGATCCGTCCATTGACAATTACGCAGTCAATGCCCTGCGGATAGCGGTAGGGGTCGGCAAAGTCGGCACACTCGCCGATGGCTGCGGGGTCGAATACCACGAGGTCGGCCCAGTAGCCTTCGCGCAACAGGCCGCGGTCCCCCAAGCGAAAGCGAGCGGCGGCATGGCCAGTGAGCTTGTGGATGGCCTCTTCCCAGCGCAGCGCGCCTTGCTCGCGGACGAAGCGGCGCAAGAAATAGGGGAAGGCCCCGTAGGAACGGGGGTGGTGCTTGCCCTCGGCCAGGGTGCCTTCGGGCACCAGCGAGAAGCCGTCGGAGATGACGCCGCCGGTAGAGTGGCGGGCGATGTTGAGGAAGTCCTCTTCAGACACGTCCTCGGCCAGCATCCACGGCCGCGCGCGCTCTTCGACGAGGATGTCGCAAATCGCGTCGTGAGGGGTTTGGCCGCGCCGCCGACCGATCTCGGCAAAACTCAGGCCGACTAGATCGGCGTTTTGCTCGGCGCTGCCCAGCCAGATCTTGTCCCATTGCCCATCTCGCGCCAAGTTGCGCTTGCGGCTGCCGCCGCTTTCGGCCCCGTACTGCACGGTGTCCTGCTCGATCTTGGCGCGAGTCTCCGGGTCTTGCAGCCTCCTCAGCAATTCCTCGTCGCCGCCGGCCAAGGCCCAAGGGGGCAACAGCGACTTGAGGGTGGTGCTGCCGATCGTGTAGGGAATGGCGTCGCAGCTAATGTCGCAGCCCTCGCGGCGCTTCTGGTCAATCGTGGCGAGCAGGTCGCGGGTCGCGCCAATCATCGGCGCACCGGGCTGCATGTGCGAGACGTGGGCTGCAACCGAGGCTTGCTCGCCGACGGCAATGACCTCGCCGACGGCTTGGGCAATCGACTCGGTCTGGTTGCGGATGTGCGAGGTGTAGATGCCGCCGAACTCAGCGACGACCTTCCCCAACTCGACGAGTTCTTCCAGCGCCGCATACGGGCCGGGCGCGTACGCCAAGCCCGACGACAGCCCCATTGCGCCGTCTTCCATTGCGCGGGCGACGAGCGCCCTCATCTGCTCCATTTCCGCCGCAGTCGGCGGGCGGTCGTCGTAACCCATGGCGGCGACGCGCACATTGCCGTGGCCGACCAAAGTCGCGGTATTCGTGCCCAGTCCATTGGCTTCGAGCCGCTGGAAGTAGTCGCCGAAATGGGTCCAATCGCACGCCAAGCCCCGGGTCATCGTCGGGTCGAGCGGGCCGTAGTACGGCTCGTAGTCGCGGGTGGGCGCGGCTGACACGCCGCAGTTGCCCATGACTTGGGTCGTGATGCCCTGCGTTAGGGAACTGAGCGCGCGGCCGTCGAGGGCAATGGTCAAGTCCGAATGCGTGTGGATGTCGATGAAGCCGGGGCAGGTAATGCGGCCCTCGGCGTCGATGGTGCGGCTCGCTTCGGCTGCAGCAAGGTCGCCGATGGCTACGATGCGGCCCTGCTCGACGGCGATGTCGCCGCGGAAAGCCGGCTGGCCGCTGCCGTCGAGCAGTTGGGCGTTGCGGATTAACAGGTCGTACATGGTTTTTTCCTAGGGTTAATAGAGCGCGGCATGACCGCATTTGGATAGGATGGAGGTAGTATAGGCGGGCTGGTAGCTTCGCTCAAGTCGGTTGACCCTCCCAACGCGCGTTGATACGTTTTGGCGACCACCGCCAAAAGGAGAAGCCCTTGACGCGCCCCGCTTTCTCGCTAATCCTCGCTCTGGTCTGCGCTGCTTGTAGCGGCGAAGGTAGTCTGCAACACGTGCCGCGCGAGCGCACCTTGATCACCGACTGCGTCGATCAGGGCACGTGCAGCGGCCAGTTCCAAGACTACGACGCCTTTAACCCCTACCTGCCCGGCAAGGTCTCGCGCACAGGGTACAACTTCCTCTACGAGCCGCTCTACTTTTACAACGCCTATCGCGACGAGATCATCCCCTGGATCGCCACCGGACACGAGTACAACGCAGACTATACCGAAGTCATCATAAAAATTCGGCCCGAAGTCGAGTGGAGCGACGGGCAGCCGTGGACGGCGCACGACGTGGTCTTTACGATCAACATGCTCCGCAACCACGCGCCGGAACTGACCTTTGCAGTCGATATGCAGACCTGGGTAAAAACGGCCGTGGCCAGCGACAGCCTAACGGCGCACATTGGATTGACAGCCCCCAACCCGCGCTTCGTCTTCACGTATTTCACCCACAACTTCGACAATGGCGTGCCGATTGTGCCCCGGCACATCTGGGAGGGCCAAGACCCCAAGACCTTCGCCAACTTCGATCTAGCGCAAGGCTGGCCCGTAGTAAGCGGTCCGTACCGCCTAGCGCACTCCGTGCCGGAGCAGCGGATATGGGATCGGCGCGACGGCTGGTGGGCCACCAAAATCGGCTTCCGCCAGCCGCCGCAAGTTGAGCGGCTGATTTACCTGCCCTACATGGAGGAGGCCAAACAGGTCCAAAACCTCGCTACCAATGCCATGGACCTGTGCGCCGATATGCTGCCACCCAACATCCGCACAGTACTAGAGCAAAACCCCAATGCGACAACTTGGAGCGGCCAAGAGCCGCCCTATGGCTATCTCGACTGGTGGCCCCTTTCGCTGGGCTTCAATGTCCAAGAGCCACCCTACGACGAGCCGGCCTTCCGCTGGGCCGTAAACCACGCCATCAACCGCGAGCAGCTAGTGGAAGTCGGCTGGCAGGGAGCGGGGGAACCAACCCTATTGCCATTCCCCGACTTCCCTCGGCTCAGGCACTACACGTCCCAAGTCGAGGACTTGCTGGAACAACATCCGGTGGGGCTGTTCGATCCGGCCCGCAGCGCGGCCCTGATGCAAGAGTCAGGATGGCAGCGGGACGCCGAGGGCATCTGGACGCGAGACGGGGCGCAGGCTAAGATACTGCTCGACATCAGCCAAACCTTCCAAGACATCGCGCCGATCTTAGTCGAGCAGTTGCAGCGAGCCGGCTTTGCAGCCAACATGCGCATGACCTCGGACAACTACACGCGGATGACCACGGGCGCGGCCAAAACTTATATATTTGGCAATGGAGGCTCGGTGCGCGATCCGTACTTTACACTGCGGCTCTACCACAGCCGCTTCGTCCAGCCTACGGGCACGGCGACGCCGAACTTCTGGCGCTGGAAAAACCCCGAATATGACGCACTCGTCGATCAGATGGGACAGACCGCACCCGACGATCCGCGCTTGGTGGGCCTGTTCAGAGAGGCGCTGGAGATTTGGCTGCGCGAGTTGCCAGCCGTACCCTTGTTGCAATTTTACCACCGCTTGCCACACAACCAAACCTACTGGCGCAACTGGCCCTCGGCGGACAATCCGTATATCAATACAGCCTACTGGCACCGGACGTGGCTTTTAGTATTGTTGCACCTACAACCAACGCGAGGCTAAAGGTTTGCTCGCGCTCAATCGGCGCGGCCCTTTCACTCTAAACCGAGGCGAGGTCTAACATGAAACGCAGTATCTGCATATTGCTCAGCGCGTGGCTACTCAGCGGCTGCGGCGACACCCCCTCCGACCAACAGCCATCGGACGCGGCCGACCAGCCCGAGGACGCCGAGGTCGAAGAACCAGCGCTCAGACAAGTCCCGCGCAACCGCACCTTGATTATGGATTGCGCCGAAAGCGGCACGTGCGCCGGGCAGATCAAAGACTACAATACCTTCAACCCCTATCGACCGGAATCCACCTCGCGCACTGGGTACAATTTCGTTTTCGAGCCACTGTACTTTTACAATGCCTTTAAGGGCAAGCTGATTCCCTGGATCGCCACAGACCACCGCTTCAACGACGCCTATACCGAAGTGGAAATCACCATTCGTCGAGGGGTCCAGTGGAGCGACGGCATGCCGTGGACGGCGCACGACTTGGTTTTTGCGATCAACATGCTCAAGGACAACGCACCTTTGTTGTCCTATTCAACCGACATGAAAAACTGGGTCCAAGAAGCCGTGGTCGTCGATAGCCTGACGGCGCGCATAGCCCTGACTGCGCCCAACCCGCGCTTTGTTTTTTCGTATTTCACCCACAACTTCGGCAATGGGGTGCCGATTGTGCCCAAGCACGTGTGGGAAGGGCAGTCGCCGGACACCTTTGAAAACTTCGATCCGCAAAAAGGCTGGCCCGTGTTTTCCGGGCCGTACAAGCTAGTGCTCTCCACGCCGCAACAGCGCATCTGGGACCTGCGGCCAGACTGGTGGGCCGCGGCCACCGGCTTCCAATCCCTGCCCAAAGTCGAGCGCATCATCTACCTGCCTTACATGGAGGAGGCCAAGCGCGTCCAAAACCTGATTACCAACCACATTGACACCAGCCTCGACCTGCGCCCGCCCAACATCCTGACCGTACTCGACAAAAATCCCCGGGTGACGACTTGGGCCGGGCGCCTGCCGCCGTACGGCTACGTCGATTTCTGGCCCATTTCCCTCGGCTTCAACAACCTTGAAGCCCCCTTTGCGAATGTCGATGTGCGGCGGGCGATCAACTATGCCATCAACCGGCAGCAATTAGTGGAAGTGGGCTGGCAGGGAGCCGGAATTTCAACGCTCCTGCCCTTGCCCGACTACCCGGCCCTTAGGCCGTATTTCAGCGAGGTCGAGGATCTGCTAGAGGAATACGAAATAGGCGTCTTCGACCTAGACAAGAGCGCGGCCCTGATGCGGAGCATGGGCTGGCAGCGGTCCGCCGATGGCTATTGGACCAAAGACGGCAAGCCGTTTGAAATGCTCATCGACATCTACCCGATCTTCCAAGACATAACGCCGGTCTTGGTCGCCCAGCTAGAGCGAGCAGGTTTTGACGCCGACTTCCGCAATACCCCAGACACATTCACCCGCATATCGCACGGCACAGCACGCTCCTTTATCACCGGGCACGCCGGCGGCGTGCGCGATCCGTATTTTACGCTGCGGCTCTATCACAGCCGCTTCGTGCAGCCAACCGGCCAGCCCGCCGAGTCCGTCTGGCGCTGGCAGAACGAGGAATTCGACCAGATCGTCGATCAGATGGCGGAAGTCGGGCCACGCGATCCGCAGCTAGTGCAATTGTATCGCCAAGCCATGGAAATCTGGCTGGCCGAACTGCCGTCGATCCCACTCTTGCAATGGTATCACCGCATTCCGCACAATCAAACCTACTGGCGCAATTGGCCCTCGGAATACAACCCTTATATCAACAGCGCCTATTGGCACCGGGTGTGGCTATTAGTACTGCTCAATTTGCAGCCGGTGCAGGGGTAACGCACGAGGAGAGTACACATGAAATTGCGCCAATGGATTATCGCAGCCGTTGTGGGACTAGTCGCCCTAAGCTGCGGCGATCGACAAGAAGCACCTGAACAGAAAAAACTCAAGATCGCCGGGATTGTCTTTCAGGAGGATCAGTTTTTCCGGCTGATCCAGTTTGGGATGCAGGACGCGGCTGACAAAGCGGGCGTCGAGCTGCTGCTGGCCAATAGCGCGAATAAGCCGGACAAGGAGATTCAGCTAGTCAACACCTATATCGCGCGCGGCGTTGATGCCATTGTGATCTCGCCGCTGAGCGCCAAAGCCTCGGCCACAGCCTTACAGCGAGCCAAGGACGCTGGCATCGCGGTGGTGACTTATAATACAACGGTAGAAGGGAATATCCCCGTCGCCTATATCGAGAGCGACCAAGGGGACTTGGGCCGACAGACCGGGCTGGTGGCGCGGCGCTACATCGAAGAGCAGCTAGGCGGGCAAGCCAAAATTGCCACCCTCGCCTTCAAGTCGCAGCTCGCCGAGCAGAGCGACGCGCGCCGCAACGGGTTCGTCGAGGTGGTGGGGCAGTTGCCGGGCGTGGAATTCGTCGCCGAGCAAGACGCCTGGTTGCCGGAGATGGCGCTCAAGAAAGCCGGGGACATTCTCACGGCCCATCCAGAAATCGACATCATCTGGTCGGCCAACGAAGGCGGCACCGTCGGGTCGGTGATGGCGGTCAAAAACGCCGGCCGCGAGGGCAAGGTGGTCGTCTTTGGCACTGATGCCAGCCAGCAGCTCGTCGAGTTCATGCTCGCCGAGGACAACATCTTGCAGGCCCTTACCACCCAAACCCCTTTTGAACTGGGCACAAAAGCCATGGAGATAGCCATCGCGGCGCTCAAGGGTCAGGAAGTCGCGGCCAAAGTAGTGATGGACGGGGTGCTTGTGGCGCGCCAAGACCCAGACGGCGTGCGGGCCTTTGGCTCGCGGCTCGCCGACCTGATCGCCCTCGGCAATCAGTGAGCTCCTTCAAACTAGCAGTCGAAAACCTAGGTAAAGACTACCCAGGAACGGTGGCGCTCGACGAGGTTTCGGTGGGGTTTGCCTCCGGCGAGGTCCACGCGCTAATCGGCAAAAACGGCGCTGGCAAAAGCACTCTGGTCAAAATCCTAGCCGGATCGGTCGCCCCAAACAGGGGGCGCATCCTATGCGATGAGGTGCCGGTCGCGTTGCGCTCGCCGCAGGACGCCTTTGACTATGGCATCGCCATGGTCTATCAGGAACTGAGTTTGGTGCCAGGGCTGACGGTGGCCGAGAATATCCTGCTCGGCCGGACGCCGAAGCGGCGCAGACTCATCGACTGGACGGCAACCTACGCACAGGCCGAGGAGGTTCTCGCAAGGCTGGGAGTCGCCATCGACGTCCGAGCGCGCACCGGCGCTTTGGGAGTGGCGCAGCAGCAGATCGTCGAGATCGCCAAGGCCATGTCCTTTGACCCGGCCGTGCTCATCCTCGACGAGCCGACCTCGGCGCTGGCCACGCACGAGACCGAGCAACTCTTCCGCGTGGTCAAAGGGCTGGCCGCCGCGGGCGTGGCAATCATCTACATCTCTCACCGCTTACAGGAATTGCACTCCATCGCCGACCGAGTCACGGTCTTGCGCGACGGGCATCACATCGGCACGGTAGCGATGCGGGACACGAGCATCGCGGAGATCGTGCAAATGATGTTCGGCGAGGTCGCGCAGCAGGAGCGGCCGGATGATTTGCAGCCGGGCGCGACTCCCGTGCTGGAGGTGCAGGGCTTGTCGCACGGGAACGCCTTCACCGATGTGAGCTTCGCGCTCTACGAGGGCGAAATCCTCGGCATTGCCGGGATGCTGGGCGCCGGCCGCACCGAACTGCTGCGCGCCCTCTTCGGCGCAGACGCCTGCGACCGCGGGCAGATATTGATCCAAGGCCAGCGCGTAGCAGCACCAACCCCCCCGAAAATGAAGGCGCAGGGCTTGGCCTTTACCCCTGAAAACCGCAAGGAAGAGGCCCTGATCCAGGCCCATAGCATCCGCGCCAATATGTGCTTGGCGAGCATGAGCCGGATCGCCCGCCGGGGATATATCACCCGCGTGGAGGAGCAAGCCGTAGTAGATGCCCTAGTAACCCAACTCGAAATCAAGGTCGCCGACACCGAGGCTCCGGTCTCAGCGCTGAGCGGCGGGAATCAGCAGAAGGTGGTGTTGGGCAATTGGCTGGGCAATCGCCCGCGAGTCATCCTCTTCGACGAGCCGACGCGCGGTGTAGATGTGCAGGCCAAGCAGCAGATTTTCGAAGCCATGTGGGATTTGAGCCGCCAAGGCATTGCCTCGCTTTTTGTATCGACCGAGCTGGAAGAATTGGTCGAAGTTTGCCATCGGATCTTAATCATGCGCGAGGGACGGATCGAGGGCCAAGTACGGCCCGGAGAAATCAGCGCCGACGAGTTGGCACTGCGCTGCATGGGGACGGCCCGCAATGCGTGAACGGCTTTTGGCGTGGGTGAAGCGCTCGATTATGGAGATCATTCTCTTCGTCCTCTGCGCGATCTTGGCGTTTGAGGCCGAGGGGTTTTTCTCTGTTGACAATCTGCTCAACGTGCTGCGCAACGTGTCCATGCAGGGTATCATCGCCTTTGGCATGACGATGGTCATCATTTCCGGCGAGATCGACCTGAGCGTGGGGTCGGCAGTGGCTTTTGCCGGCTGCTTGACCGCCTATTTGACGCAGCATCTAGCCGGGGCTGGGCTAGCAATAGAATTGGCAGTGCCCGCAGCTATGCTAGCGGCCTTGCTAGTCGGCCTAAGCGTCGGTGCTCTGAGCGGATTCATCCGCGTGCGCTTTGGGGTGCCGACCTTTATCATCACCTTGGCGTGGATGACAGTCTTGACCGGGTCGGCGCAGCTCATCACCGGGGGCTTTCCGCTGACGCCCTTTCCCGAGTGGTACAATTTCCTAGGCGGCGGTTATCTCCTCGGCGTGCCCTTTCCAGCGCTGGTCTTCGCGCTGGTCTTTCTGACGACGCATTTCCTGATGGGCTACACCACACTGGGGCGCTCAATCTACGCGGTGGGTGGCAATGCCGAGGCCGCGCGGCTCAGCGGCATTGAGGTCGGCAAAATCAAAATCACCGTCATGGCGATTGTCGCTTTTTTGGCAGCGCTGGCCGGCATCATGCAGTCGGCCGAGATCATGTCCGGTGCGGCGACGACGGCTAGAGGGTGGGAATTGGACGTGATCGCCGCGGTCATCATCGGCGGCACCAGCTTGATGGGCGGCGAGGGTCAGATACGCGGCACCCTGATCGGCGTGGTGTTCTTGGGCATCTTAGTCAACGGCATGACGCTGATGAATATTAGCGAATACTGGCAGCTCGTGGTGCGGGGGGCGTTGATCTTGAGTGCCGTGCTGATTAACCGGGCGCATCAATAGGAGGTGAAATGCGTGCTATCCGTCCCGCCGCCACTCCTTGAGCAGCGCCGCCACTTCCCCGTGTCCCTCCTTCTCCGCCCAATAAAGCGGCTGCGCCCAAGGCGACTCGGCTGGCGCGGCTGGATCGGCACCTTGTTCCAATAGAAAACGCACCATCTCCGTCTGCCCCTTGCGCGCCGCAGCGGCCAAAGGCGTCCCCCCGTATTCCAACTCGACCGCCTCTATATCGGCCCCCAACTCCAAAAAGACGCGAGCTGCCGCAACATCGCCCTTTTCCGCACAGCCGTGCAGAAAGGTGCGGCCGATCCAGTTGGCGCGGTGCAAGTCGAGTCCGCGGTCGGCCAAGGTACGGATTGTATCGGGGTCTGAAGGGTAATTGCCGCCCCAGATGTCGGTCAGTTGGAACAGGTCGCCTACATCCGACGTAATTTCCAAAAAGACGCCAATGAGCGCAGGATTGTCCCGTCCCATCAACTCGTGCAAAAATTGTGGATCCACAACGGCGGCATCCCCCTCGCGCATCGCCCGTTCCAGCGCCGCGTCGTCCATGGCATAAGGCGGCGTCACCGCACCGTATTCGCGCAACAGAGCCTGCATTTGTTGGCCTTTTTTGCCATGCCTGAACTCGACGATAGTCAAGCAGGAGCCCGAAGAGTCCACCCCGGCGTTGGGATCGGCACCGCGTTCGAGCAGCAGTTTCGCCGTCTCCAAATGGTTGCCCGCACAAGCCTCGAAGAGTGCCTTGCCACGCGGCGCGTTTTCCTCGGGCTGATTGGGATCGGCACCCAAGTCCAGCAGCCTTTCGACAATTTGGCTATGGCCGTTACCAGCAGCATAGGACAGCGGACTGCGCCATCCCGCATCGAGCGCACGGGCTTGGGCCGGATCGGCCGCCAGCACCGCATCGACGCGATCTCCATCGCCAGCAGCACAGGCGATGCTCAGGGCATACTCCGCGCCGCAAGCGAGCAAGTGGCGCGTGACAATCCACGGATCTCGCGGCACTTCCGCCGACAGGTCGCGCGTCCTAAACCAGTAGTCGCCATTGAGCGAGACCAATAGCGGCGTCTGGCCATCGGCGCGACGGGCTTCAAGATCGGCACCCCGTGCAACAAAGAAATCCACCAACTCGTTTTGCCGCGTCAGCGCCGCCCAGTGCAGCGGCCCATTGCCCAGAGCATCGGCGGCGCGAATAAAGTCGGGATGCTCGGCCAACACCGCCTCGACCTGCGCCTGGTCGCGGCCTTTAACCGCCTCGGCCAGCGCGACAAAGCCAGGATCGTAGCCAAAGCGCTCGCGCATCGCCGCCACCAGCAGCGCCTGCACCTCCTCGTAGCCGCGCTCCTCGGCGATGGCTAGCAGCTTGTCCCACGAATTATAGGTATAGCGCGACTGGCCCGGATCGGCCCCGGCCTGCAACAATAGCTGGACCACTTCGGCATGGCCCTCGCGCACCGCCATGTGGATGGGAAACTGGTACCAGTACTGGGCGTTGACCAACTTGGGGTCGCGGTCGAGCAACGCGCTGACTCGCGCCAGATCACCAGCGCCGCTAGCGCAAAAGAGCGCCCAAGCTTGGTGCCCGTCCACGGCTTCGATGCCGTACTGGTAGTGCTCGGTCTTCATGTCTTCAGGCTGAAGCAAATGCGCAACTCGTTGCACAAAGCGCTCGTCGCGCGAAGGGGCCTGTCCCTGCAATTCCCGTTTAGCCATCTTCAACATCTCCTTTTGTAGGCGTTTGCGAGCTGAGCGCAACCGATTGTTGACTGTCGCCGCGGACAAACCCAAAAACGAGGCGATCTCTTGGCGCGAATAGGCCGAAATATAAAACAGCATCGTCGCCATCCGCTCTTGGTCGGGCAGCCGCCCAATCGCACCCAAGACCTTGGCCTTCTCGTCGCGCGCCTCAAGTTCCTCTCCCGGATCACTCGTCGCCATCGGCCAAACCTCCTCTAGCTGGCATTCCGCCGCCGGATGCCGTCGGCGCAAGAAGCGGCTACAGCGCATAAAGACAATCCGCTTGAACCACCCCGGAAAGGCCGCCGGTTCCCGCAAGCGCGGCAATTCAGTCCAGGCCCCGACAAAGGCCTCCTGCGCCGCGTCCTCAGCCAAGTGGAAACCTGGGAAATCGCCTCTTGACATGCAACTCTGTGGTTGCGTATTGTATCCGTGCATGTACAAAGACCTGGTCTTCAAGGCACTCGCGGACCCAACACGGAGGTTGATGCTGGACGAGCTCTCTGAGCGCAACGAGCAGACGCTCTACGAGCTCACAGCGCGCTTGATCATGCGGCATGAAGTCGCCATCTCCCGACAGGCCCTGGCC
>JAJEIO010000051.1 GCA_022827835.1 Candidatus Latescibacterota bacterium | reverse complement strand
GAACGTTAAGCGAAAGCCAAAAGGAGAGAAGCATTGCAGAGGCATAAACGACAAACCCACTCGACGGAAATCAAGGGTAAGCGGTACATCTGGTACACGGATCGGCTATGGAAGCTAGCCCAAGACCTACCTGAATTTGAAGTCGAGGTGGAGAGTTTTCAGGAACTAGATCGAGACTGCTGGTTTGGCACGGGTCGTGCGCCGACCATCCGAGAGGTAGCTGCTCACTGCAAACGGATCAACGAGGCCAACACCGAATTCCCCGTTATTATAAACGAGAACGGTCGTCTGATGGACGGCGGTCACCGTCTAGCTCGAGCCTTGCTCGAAGGGACTGCGACGATCAAGGCCGTCCAATTTGCACAGATGCCTGAGCCAGACGTCATCGAAGATATTTGCTAGTGGTCATCGCTTAATAGCAGCTTGGATCGAGAGGCACGATGAAAAGACATGTCGGCAGCAGTTTTGATGAGTTCCTCGTAGAAGAGGGCCTCCTCGGGGAAGTAGAAGCAACGGCTGTGAAACGCGTTATTGCCTATCAGCTAAGGCAGTTCATGGAGGAAAACAAGCTGTCCAAGTCGGCGATGGCCAAGCGCATGCAAACCAGTCGGTCCGCGCTGGACCGTCTGCTTGACGAGTCCAATCCCTCCGTAACGCTACAGACCATGGACCGCGCTGCACGGGCTCTGGGTAAAAAGCTCCGCATCGAACTGATCTGATTTCGTATGGGATGCCCAATCGAAACAATTATGCTTTTGGGACCACTTCATTTAACTCTTGTAAAAGCGATCAGCATCAAATGCGTAATCTTCGCCACTTTCATCCACCATGCGAATGTACCCGTGCGCAGCAGCCTCCCGGTCGGGAATTACGCGATACACTTTTCCGACTTCAAGCGAAGCCTCATAGCCTTCATTGTTGAGACAAATCGCAAATTGTGACGTTCTTTTCTTCACTGTAAAGCGTGGTTCCTCACACTTCTTAAATCGTCGTCGCCAAGAACCCCCCGTCAACGCGGATGTCCGTGCCGGTGACGAAGCCGCTGGCCGCGTCCGACGCGAGGAACACCGCTGCGCCGACTAGCTCCTCGGGACGGCCAAAGCGGTCCATGGGCGTGTGGGAGAGGATTTGTTGGCCGCGTTCGGTTGGGGTGCCGTCGTCTTCAAAGAGCAAGCGGCGGTTTTGCTCGGCGGGGAAGAAACCCGGGGTGATGGAGTTGACCCGTACGCCTTTGTTGGCCCACTCTCGCGCGAGGAATTGCGTTAGGTTCAATACGGCTGCTTTGGCCGCGGAGTACGCCACCACCCGCGAAACCGGCAGATGGGCGGCGATCGAGGCGATGTTGATGATGCTGCCCCGGCCCTGTGCGGCCATGGCCGAGCCGAATTCTTGGCAGGGCAATAGTGCGCCAGCCCCCAAGTTCAAGTCGAAACAACGCTGCCAATCGTCGGTTGCTATCGCGGCAAAGTCTAGGTCGTCGTTCAGGGTCACCTGCGGCTGATTGCCGCCGGCTGCGTTGAGGAGCACGTTGACGGGACCCAACGCCGCGACGACCGCTTCATGGGCTGCCTTGAGCGATGCTTTGTCCGTGGCGTCGCAGGCGGCGAAAACGCCCGTGCCTCCTGCGGTCTCTATTGCCGCTACTCGCTTGTGCCCCCGGTCGTGGTCTCGTCCCAACACCGCTACGGAGGCTCCGGCCTCGGCCAATCCCTGGGCCATTGCCCCACCCAATACGCCGGTGCCACCGATGACTACTGCTACTTCGCCCTGCAAATTCCATTGACTCATTTTCAATACCCCAGTGCTTTAGATAAAAGTCCAATAGTGCCGCCGAACACATTGCCCCAGACGATTAGCCAGCCCAAGTGCTCGCGGATTACTTCCTCCATCATCTCCTTGACCCGGTCGGGCGTCAGTTCCTCTAGCTTGGTCTCCAGCAGCCCGTCAACCTGCTCCCGCATGGCGCTGACGTCAACGCCCGCTTCGTCGGCCAAAAGCGGCGCGATTTCGCTCCCGAACCCAATTACGAACTGCTTGACCAGCGGCTTGACCGCCTGCGTCCCGACCAACTGGAGCATCATCCCCTGCGGCGATTCTGCCAACTCTTCGAGCTTGCGGTCGATGATCGCGTCAACCTCGTCGGACGCTAGCACCTTTTGCACCTTTTCGCCCAAGTCCTCTCCGGCCATCCGCTCGGCGAAGAATCGCTCCAGGTACTCTTCGTCGAAGAAGTAGCGCATGATGGCGTCTTTGACCGCTTCCCGGATGGCGCGAAACCGCGCTGGAATTACCCCCGACCCATACAGCAGGGGCACCCGGTCGAAGAGCATCTTTACTGCTAACCAGTTGGTCGCGCCGCCAGCAAAGCCAAACAATCCAACCGCCAGCACCCATTCGCTGCCATTGATTCCCTCAACGCGCCCCCAAAGGCCCGCTACCAACAGGGCAAACGAAATCAGGTTGCTGACGTTGCCCTTTTCCCAGCGCGGTTTCTGCATGGACTTACCGCGCCGTCTTCGTCTTCTGCTTATCTTCGTGCCGCTCGATCCCCAACTGGACCAACCGGTCAATCAACTCCCCGTAGCTCACGCCGCTCGCCTCCCACAACTTGGGATACATGCTGATGGGCGTAAATCCTGGCATGGTGTTGATCTCGTTGATGAAAATCGCCTCGTCGCTTTCGCGCACGAAGAAATCTACCCGCGCCAAGCCCCAGGCTTCTATCGCCTGAAAGGCTCGGATGCCCAGCTCGCGCACGGCTTCTTGAGTGGCGGGCGAGATGCGCGCTGGAATGATTAGATCGGAATTGTCGTCGATGTATTTGGCGTTGTAGTCGTAAAAGTCGTTGCCCGGCACGATCTCGCCGGTGATGGACGCTTCTGGCGACTCGTTGCCCAAGATCGCCACTTCGACTTCGCGGCAGCCAGTAGCTTCGGCTTCGACTACGATCTTGTAGTCGTATTGCGCTGCTTCGTCGATGGCCTGCTCTAGCTCGGCACCATCGCGGGCTTTGCTCACTCCGACGCTCGAACCGAGATTCACCGGCTTGACGAAGACGGGGTAGTCCAGCGCGGCTTCAATCTCGGCGCGCACCCCGGCGCGGTCTTTTTCCCAACGGCTGCGCCGCACTACTTGGTAGTCCACTTGCGGCAACCCTTCGGCCTTGAAGACCCGCTTCATCAGTTCCTTGTCCATGCCCACGGCCGAGCCGACGACTCCAGCTCCCACATAGGCTACATTGGCCAGTTCCATCAGGCCCTGTACGGTACCGTCTTCGCCGTAGGGGCCGTGCAAGAGGGGAAAGATTACGTCGAGGGCTTGGTCCTGCACATCGCCTCGCTGCGCCACGAGCGAGCGCGTCCCCAGATAGTCCAGCGCTACCGGCGTTAGCCCATCCTCGTGGACTTGACTGGACGCCAGAAGCTGCTGCGTGTCCGCGGCGGACAGCCAGCGTCCTTCCTTGGAGATGCCGATCATCACCAGTTCGTACTTGTCCTTGTCGATGGCTTCCAACATCGAGCGCGCCGAGATTACCGAGACCTCGTGCTCGGCCGAGCGCCCGCCGCAGAGCACACCAAGGCGTATTTTGCGACCCATGTATTGCTGTTCCTTCGGTTAAGTTGCGAGTAAAGTTGCCCCTTCTACCAATATAGAAGGGATGCCAAAAACTGTCGAGGAACGGCAACTTGCCCCTGCGGCGCTAATTGCGTATTTCTTCCCGCGTTCTCGTGCGCTGACTCTACTGTCTTAAAGGAGCGAACTACCGTGAAATACCGCTACGCTGAAATGATCTGGAACGAGACCCGGGACGCCGCTGCTGAGGGGCGCGTGGCCGTGCTGCCCGTTGCGACCCACGAAGACCACGGCCCGCATCTGCCGGTGGATACGGACGTGGTGCTGTGCCACGGCATCTGCGAGCGCGCCGTGGCCCGCATCCCAGAGGAAGCCGTGCTCGCTCCGCCCGTCACTCACGGCTACAGCCCGCACCACATGGATTTTCACGGCACCCTGACCATTACGTGGGACACCTTTATCCGCTACGTCAAAGACGTGTGTTGCAGCTTGGCCCACCACGGCTTTAAGCGCATCCTCATCGTCAATGGCCACGGCTCCAATACCTCGCCGCTCGACTTGGCGGCCCGTCTCACTGTCCTCGAATACGAGGGCCAGATCCTCTGTGCCTCGGTCAATCACTGGGATATACGCCGCGCCAAGACCGTGGGCAACCAACTGCGCGACTCGGATTACGGCGGAACCTCGCACGCCGGCGAATACGAGACTTCGCTTTACTTGGCGCTCAAGCCGGAGTTGGTGGAGATGGACAAGGCTGTTGACGAGCGTTCGCCGCTGTCGCCTAGTTTCCGCACCGACCTGTTGGCCGGCACGCATCCCGAGGGATCGGGTGCGCGGCTGATACCCTATTGGAGCCAGCAGACGGGTAGCGGGGTTATGGGAGACGCGACCAAAGCTACCAAGGAAAAGGGCGAAAAGTTTTTAGCAGCGGCGACTGAAGGGCTTGTAGAGCTAATCCGCGAGTTGAAGAATCAGCCGATCCTGCCGCGCCGCGATCAGCACTGAAGCATTACTCCATCAGGAGGCTTAACATGAACCGTTGGCATTTTAAGTTGCGGGATGTCCTCGTGCTGTACGGCGCGGCATTAACCCTCGGTTCTGCAATCGTATGGATATTGATGTCTGCATCCTTGGTGGACTTACGCGCATTGAACATACTCGTTCTGCTTTTAGTATCTGCTAATGTGTTTTACCATGCGCGCAAGAAAAACGCGACGACGCAAGAGGCGAGTGCCCTGAACCGTTGGCATTTTAAGTTGCGGGATGTCCTCGGTCTGTATATCGCAGCGTTCGTCATGGGTGCTTCGATAGTGCGGATCTTGCTGGGCCCGTCTTCATCTTTTGTCGCAGACTTAGGCATGTATTTGGTCGTACTAGCGATGCTTTTAGTATCTGCTAATGTGTTTTACCATGCGCGGAAGAATGCGCGACGTAAAAACGCAACGGACGCAGATTAAAGGAGGAAGTGCTATGGACCGTTGGAACTTTGAGTGGCAGCATTTTTTCGCACTGTATGGTGCGCTGCTCATCATCAATGCTGTGACGGCTATTACTGAGAGTGAGATCGGCGTAATAGGAGCCTATTTGATTGGCCTCGCGATGCTTTTAGTATCTGCTAGTCTGTTTTATCATGCGCTAAAGAAGAAAGCGACGACGCAAGGAGGAAGTGCTCTGAAGTGGTGGCATGTCTTCGCGCTGTACTGTGTAGCGCTGATCATCGTCAATGCTGTGTTTGCCGTTCTTGAGAAAGAGATCGGCACAATAGGTGCCTATCTGACCATCCTTGCTATGTTCCTCGTAGCGAATCTGTTTTACTATGCGCTAAAGAAGAAAGCGATAGACGCAGGTTGATCTTTCCCATTACCCAATCAGGAGCTTCTAATGACTGAACAAGAAATGCTTGAAGAGCTGAAAAACTTTGACGCGCCTTCCATTACCAACGTTGTCGCCACCTATCCGGGCGACCCCTTGTGCTTGGGGCTGTACAATCCCTGGAGCGAAAACTGGTACACCGATCAGTCGCTGCGCTGCATGTATCCCGAGCTTGGCCCTACGGTCGGTTACGCGGTCACTTGCACTTACGGCCTGCCCGATCCCAATTACAGCGGCGTTAGCTTCATGGACGTTCTCGATGCCCTCGACGCCTCGCCCAAGCCGACGATCTTGGTCTTCCAGCAGAAGTTTCCGCCCGAAATCGCGGGCAAGGTCGGCCTAGCCGGCGGCAACATGACCACGGCCATGCAGGCCATTGGCTGCGTCGGCGCGATTTCCAATGGGCCTTCGCGCGATATCGACGAGATTCGCCCGATGAAGTTCCAGTACTTGCTCAGCGGCGTCACCGCTGGTCACGGTGCCCAAGCCGTCCACGCGGTCAATGTTCCGGTCTCGGTCGCCGGTATGGATGTGGCTCCCGGCGAGATCATCCACATGGACGAAAACGGCGCAGTGAAATTCCCCGCGGACAAGCTCAGCGCGGTGCTGGAAAACGTCCGCGCCCTGCAAAAACACGAGGCCGAGCGCATGGCCCAAATGCGCCAAGCCACATCCGCGGCCGAACTGCGGGCCATCTTCGGCGGGCACTCGTACGGCGACGATGAAAAGGAATCGTGAGCAGAGGTAGGGATGAGTGAAACCCCGCACAAAATTGCCTTCGCCGGTTTCCGCCACGGCCACATCTTCGACCTCTACGCACTAGCCTGCGCCTCGCCCGCGCTTGAAGTGGTAGCTGCGTGCGAGGAGCACGCGGAGACGCGCGCTGAAATCCGCGCAAAGGGTACTGCCGCAATTACCCACGAGCGGATTGAGCAAATGCTCGACGAGGTGGACTGTGATATCGTTGCGACCGGTACCTATTTTGCTGGTCGCGGCCCGGTGCTGATTGAAGCCCTCTCGCGCGGCAAACACGTCATTGGCGACAAACCTCTGTGTACTGGTATGGCCGACCTCGACCGCATTGAGGCGCTGGCAGGCGAGAAAAACCTCAAGGTCGGCTGCATGTTGACCATGCGCGACTCGGCTGCGTTTATCGGCGCACGCAACCTGATTCAAGCCGATCGCATCGGCGAAGTCCACGCCATCGCCTTTGGTGGCCAACACCCACTGCTCTTGGGCTCGCGGCCCGACTGGTATTTTGAACAGGGCAAGCACGGCGGCACCATCACGGATATTGGCATCCACGCCATCGACGCTTTGCCTTGGGTCACGGGCCGCCAGTGGGCGAAGATTAACGCCGCGCGCTGCTGGCGGGTTCTTGTTCCCGAGGATTTCCACATGCAGGACGCCGGGCAGATGATGCTGGAGATGGACAATGGCTGCGGGGTCTTGGGCGATGTGTCGTACTTTGCACCCGATAGGGCGGGCTATACGATGCCCTACTACTGGCGGACTACGTTTTGGGGACGGGATGGAGTAATCGAGACTGCGACTACGGCCAAGGACATTCAAGTGCTCGGCAGGGAAGACGCCACCGTGCAGATCGAGCCGCTACCCCCGGCCCAACGGGGCGGCTACCTGCGCTCCTTCCTCGACGACATCGCCGGCAAAGTTCCCGCCAACGGCCTCGACACCACTGCGGTGCTGCGCTCGACACGCAACGTCATTCGCATTCAGGAGGCGGCCGACCGAGGGGAGCGCGAAGTGGGGTTCAGTAGCTGAGAGATGGGAGTGCCCACATAGTCAATCATCCGTGGATACCCGGTAAAAAGTTCACCGCTACCGTTCATCGACTACTCGCTGCGCACGTAGCGCATCGGTAAACTCCGAAAGGTCGTCGGCCGTCCATGTGACGTATCGGCGCAGGCGTTCGCGACGCGCATCCAAACCGACTGCGTCTTTCAGGAGGCTCAGCACGGTGCTGTTCAGGCTCTCACCGCGTTCCGCACTGATAGCGCGAAGCCGCCGCGAGAGTTCGGGATCGACATTGCGAAGGGTAATCTGAGTAGCAGGCATGACATCATGAATCTACTGTCATGCCTGCACCGGTCAATTCTGACAGGCAGCGTGGTGGAGACGCGGGCAAAAGGTTTCGCCATTTCGGTTCTCCATCCATCCACCCGCACGTGAACGTCTCCGCTCCCTAACTCATACAAACAGTTCTTCCACCAGCGTCCGAGCCTGCTCGACGACCGTTTCGAGGCTGCCGGGGGCGAGCTTGGCCCAGTAGGTAACGTCTTCATTGGCCTCGTGTCCGCCTCGGGCATAGGCCGCCCGCGTCGGCAGGTAGCCGACGTAGTGCGTGGTGAGGTGGGCCGGAAAGAGAAAAGGTGCTGCTGAGTTCGTTTTGAGCGCGAGTTGTCCTTCGACAAAAGGTTCCCCGGGCAGGCCGATTACGCCGAGGTTGCCGATGCGGAAAGCTTGGATTTCATAGGGGAATTCGGCATCACGCTGTCGGCATAGTTCGACGCTGTGGGTCGATGCGGCCCGGAACCAGTGCGGATCCACTTCGCCGTTGGCACCGCGCGGTGGTTGCGGATTCTCCGCGAGTATTGCGTTGACCTCACGCAAGCGTTCGGCCGGAATGTCGCGCAAGGGTAGGCCGAGTTTTTCGACTCTACAATCCAATGCAGCGTCGTTGGCAAACGCCATATTATGCACGATTCGTTCGCTCATCTGGGCCAATTCGCGCCCCATCCGCTGGTGATCCGGTCGGCAATCTGGGTCGAAGGGATGCCAAGGGTTGATGTTGCCGCAACAGCCGTTGACGACCAACGGCACGGCGTCGGAGCCGAATAGCTGCTGCATCTGCTTCGTCCAAGCGCCAGGCCAATCCGCGGACACGGCCCGGTAGGTCTCGGGATGCCCGAACGCATTGACCGGGTGACAGGTATAGTGCAGGAGAAAGGCCAGCGGCTGCATATCCATGTCTTGGATGCAGCACACGCCGACTTCTGGGTCCATTGGCCCTTCGAGATAGCAGATATCCGCGATCCCGAATGGCTGCTGCTCCCGACCTAGTGGCTTGGGCATGGCGATGGTGCCGTCCCGGCGTATGCCTCGGCGATTGAAGGCCAAATCCCCTAACACGCCGCGCCCCAAACCGATGCGCACAGGTTGTAGCTTGTCCGCCGCTGCGACCGCAGCCTCCACTGCGGCAGCAGCGGCCCGGTCGCCGTAGGCGCGCTCGGCCCCGCGCAGATACTCGGTTTCTGCGGTGGTCTCCAATGGGAAATCTGGGTCCAGCATAAAGTAGCCGAGGCTCGGGGCGGAGTGAGTCTGGGTCGCCTGGACCATGATCGCCTCCGGTGAGATACCCGTTTGCTCGCTGATGGCGGCGCGAATTTGGTCTGTGTAGTCGCCGGTGACAATGGTGAGATCCAAGATCACCATGCAGACGCGCCGCCCGCCCGTCTCAAAGACGATGGCCTTGGCAAAGAGCGGATCCATCACGGCTTGGGCTGGGCGATGTTCGCCAGCTCCGCTGCCTGATAAATGCGTACCTGCGGATGGGGTGATGTCAATCATTGCCGCTCCGGCTCTCAATAGGTTGGTCTCGTGCATGATTTTTCCTCTCGGCGTAGCTAATAGCGCAATTCGGCGTTGTCCCAGCGCGACAACGCATCTTGTGCTCGCCATTGGGGATGCGCTTCATCGTTGGCGGCGACGTGCTTAAACCACTCGGCGCAACGCGCATCCAAGGAACGCATACTCATCAGCGCGCCGAGGGCGTTGAAGCGCACAAAAGGCTCGGCGTCGGTCAGTGCCTCTACTACCCGTTCCTCTGCATCGCGCGCCTCCCGGCCCCATAGTGCCAGCGCTTGTAGCGCATTGTGCCGCACCCAGACATCTGCGTCGTCTAGAGCGCGCTCAATATCGGGCACTAGCGACAGACTTTCGCGGCCCAGATCGCCCGCGATGTCCGCGGCCATCGCCCGCAGCCACGGGTCGGGGTCCGCCAGCGTCTCGCGCAGCGCATCCACGGCGACGCGACCCGCCGCACTCAGCGCCACCGCGGCCATCTCGCGCTCTTGCTCGTCTCCGTGGCGCATCCGGGAGACTAAAGCCTGCGCTCCGTCAGCATCTACTTGTCCGCCTAGACCATAGGCCGCTTCCAGCGCCTCGTGTTCTTGGTCTGACGCTAAATTTTGGAATAGCGACTCCAGCGATGCCGTGCCGCCGAGCCGTTCAGCTCCGCGACCGCCAAGCCAATTCCACATGGTCTGCCAAGTTTTGGGCAGGCACAACAAGCGTCCGTCGGGGAGTGCCGACCATTGGCGTGCGATTGCGGCAAAATCGGGATGGTAGGAGGCTGCGGCCTTCCAACTCGGCTCTTGCGGTTCGCCCCGGCGGTCGAAGACAAATTTGAGCATAATCCGCTCAGTGTTGCTCGTATTAGCTCCGGCTCGGTGCCAGGACGAGAAGTGGCAGATGGCCATTATCCCGGCGTCGCCCTCGACCCCGCATTCCAAGGCTTCCATTGCCTCGGGCCGTTGCCGATAGTACTGCGACCCGGGCACCAAGGTCGTCGGTCCCAACTCCTTGGGCACTGCATGGGGGAAGTACGCCAGCAACACCTTGCGCGGCCGATGCCCATAGCGCCAGGGGCGGGTCCAGCCCCGCAGGGTTCGGGGCGTCCCGTCTTGGTGAAACCCGCCGGCTGCTTGGCCGGGTTGGGTCAGGTGGGCATGGCGATGGCAGAGCATGTGATAATCCGCGCCCAAGATGCTCGTCAGTGCCCCCACCACCTGTGGATGCGACAACACCTGCGCAAGTGCCGGGACCTGTTCGTAGATGGCGTTGCCGGGATTTTTGCCCTCGACAAAGGCGGCGCGAGTCTGCGCGCAAACCGCTTGGTGTATCTCCTCGTCGATCGCGGGGTGGAAGATATGGTACCCGCGCGCGATAAAGGCGAGTATCTCGTCGTCGTTGAGTTGAAAGTCCACAGGCCGTCCTCCTCGTCGGTTATCTATGGTCGTGGCGTACTATCCGTTTTCCATCCGCGCCGCTTCTAATGCGGCCTGAAAGTCCTCCGGTAATGGTGCGGCAAACTCCATCACCTCTCCAGTGGTCGGATGTGCGAAGCGCAGTTTTTTGGCGTGCAGGGCTTGGCGTTTGATCAAGCTCAGCATACAGTTGGCTTGGCGGCGGTATTCGGGGCGGATCCCTCTAGCTTGGTCGCGGCCTCCGTACACGGGGTCGCCGAAGACCGGGTGGCCGATATGGGCCAGATGCACGCGGATTTGGTGCGTGCGTCCGGTCTCTAGCTGGCACTCGACCAAGGTCGTAAAAGGACAGCGCTTGGCGACCTTGAAGTTGGTGGCTGCGGCTCGACCATCGGCGACTACGGCCATTTTCTTGCGGTTCTTGGGATGGCGGCCAACCGGGGCTTCGATCCGCCCATTTTCCTCGCGCAAGACGCCCCACACTAGGGCGGCATAACGGCGTTCGATCTGGTGCGCTTGGAGGCTTGCGGCCAGCGTCCGGTGGGCGGCATCGCGCTTGGCGACTAGTAGCAAGCCGCTGGTTTCCCTGTCGAGCCGGTGGACGATTCCCGGCCGGAGCGCGCCGTTGATGCCCGACAGGTCGCGGCAGTGGTGCAACAGCGCGTTGACGAGGGTGCCCTTGGTCGCGCCTGGAGCCGGATGCACGGTCATGCCGGCTGCCTTGTTCACGACGAGCAAGTCGTCGTCTTCGTACGCGATGGACAGGGGCAGCGCTTCGGGGCGTGCGGCTAGTGGCTCGGGCTCAGGCAGTTCGACGGCGATTTCGTCTCCGGGCTGGACCAAGTAGGCCGGGCGCGTCTTTTGGCCGTTGACGCGGATCGCTCCGGCCTTGATGAGTGCTTGGATGCTGCTGCGCGAATGTTGGGGACAGTGGGTGCGGAGGAAAAGATCGAGCCGCTCGGCGGTTGATTCGACGGGGACGGCGAGGTCCATGGGAATTTACTCCCGGACGGTTTCCTCTTCGGACTCAGGAGAGGACGGCTGCTCTGGGGAGGAGTCCGTCTTTTCGCGGCGAGAGTAGCCCAAGGCCAAGAGCAAGACGCCGACGGTGACGAAGGAATCGGCAAAGTTGAAGATCGGCCAGCGCAAATCCCCGAGGCCGAAGTCGAAAAAATCCACTACCTCTCCCAAGTACAGGCGGTCGATGATGTTGCCCACGGCACCGCCTAATACTAGGCAGAGAGCTAAGCGCAAAAGCCGCTCGTTTGCGGCGAGCGAGCGATAGAGGTAAATGAGGATGCCGAGGGCGAGGAACGAGAAGGCCGTGTGTAAAAGCGGGCTGCCCAGGTTTAGCCCGAAGGCCGCGCCGGGGTTGTGGATGTAGGTCAGGCGGAAAAAGTTGCCCAATACAGGTTCGGATTGGTACAGCGTCATGGAGCCGCGGACGATGAATTTGCTTGCTTGATCGATGGCCACGGCCAGTGGTATGATCCACAGAAACGTCACTCTAAGTCCGACGCCTCTTCGCGATTGGACTTGCAGCTAATGCACTGGGTGGCAGTGGGCACGGCTTCTAGGCGGCCGCGGCCGATTGGCCCCTTGCAGGTGCGGCAGATACCAAAGGTGCCGTCCTCGATGCGTTGTAGGGCCTCGTTTAAATAATCGATGTAATCGCCACCGCGCTGGGCGAGGAGCAGGGATTTTTCGCGCTCCATGGCGTCGGTCCCGTGGTCGGCCATGTGCAGCGAGTAGGTCGAGCGGTCCTCAGAGGCCGTTTCCCGGGCGTCGTTGCGCGAGGTGTTTTCGATGGCTTCGACATCGTCTGAGGTCTGGGCAATTTTTTCGAGGAGCAATTTTTTGAAGAAATCGAGGTCTTTTTGGTCCATCTGCTTGGGTTTGTTGTCCATTTTATTTTCACCTTTCTCCGCGTCGTCCGTTTGTGCTAGGCCTTAGCAATAGCAATGGTACCGTCGCAGCCGTTGACCTGCCTTTCCTGCTGCAAGAGCGCCCCTTGGGGCAGTTCTCCAGTGTGGAGGGCTAGCGCTAAAATTTCGGCGGCGATGTACTCGCGGTGCTGCTGAACTGCTTCCTCTAGAGCGGACGCGCCTTGTACCCAGATGTGGATGCGGTCGGCGACATCTAGCCCGGCCTCTTTGCGCATGTTCTGCACGCGGTTGACGAATTCGCGTGCAGTGCATTCGGCGATTAACTCGTCGTCGAGTTGGACATCTAACCCCACCCCGAGGTTATTGTCGAGGGCTACCACCACGCCTTCTTTCTCCCGGCGCTGCACGACGATGTCGGCTAGCCCGATCTCGCCGCCAGCCACCGAAATCTGGCCACCGCTTTCGAGGAGGTGGACATCCTCAGCCGTCAGAGCTTGAACGCGAGCGGCGACTTCTGGCATCTGCTTGCCGAAACGCGGTCCCAAGGCGCGGAAGTCGGGCCGGTAGGAGACCTCGCTGAATTTGGTCTCGTCCTCCACCAACACGACCTCCTTGACGTTGAGCTCGTCGGCTAGCAGGTCGGTCATCTGCTCTAGCCCGTGGTGGCTGTGTCCGTTGGGGGGCAGGAGATAGAGGTGCCGCAGCGGCTGACGCACCTTGAGCGCGTGCTTGCTGCGCAGCGAGCGGCCCAAGACCACGGCTCTCGTCGCCAGTTCCATTTGTTGCTCTAAGGCGGCGTCGCGCAAGTGCTCGTCAGCTTGGGGCATATCGCACAGGTGGATGCTTTCGGGGGCATCGGGATCGACGCGGCGCACCAAGTTCTGGTAGATGCTCTCGGTGATAAAGGGCAGGACCGGTGCTAGGGCTTTGATGAAGGTCACCAGCACTCGGTAGAGGGTGTCGTACGCGGCCTGCTTGTCTTGGTCGTCTTCGGACTTCCAGAAGCGGCGGCGGCTGCGGCGGATGTACCAGTTGGTCAGCTTCTCGATAAAGGCCACCATCGCCGGTACCGTGCGATAGAGCCGGTAGGCTTCCATTTCGGCGTTGAGGTCGTGGAGCAAGGTCTGCAACTCCGAGAGAATCCAGCGGTCGAGGCGGTGGTCGAGCGGTTGTGCATGGCTCTTGTCTGGCGTCCAGCCGTCAATGGTCGCGTAGGTGACGAAGAAGCTATAGGCGTTCCACAAGGGAATGATGACGTCGCGCAGGCTCTGCTTGATGCCCTCTTCGGTCATACGCATCTCTTCGGCCTTCATGGCCGGCGAGTTGAGCAGATAGAGGCGCAGGGCGTCGGCGCCGTAGGTCTCGAGCATTTCGGCTGGATCGGGATAGTTCTTCAAGCGCTTGCTCAGCTTGCGTCCATCGGCCGCTAGCAACATGCCGCCGACGATGCAGTTGTGGAAAGCCGGCTTGTCAAACAGGGCCGCGGCGAGGATCGTCAGGGTGTAGAACCACCCTCGGGTCTGATCGAGGTTTTCGGAGATAAAGTTGGCTGGGAAAGAGGCTTCAAAGTCCTCGCGCCGCCCAAAGGGGTAGTGACTCTGCGCGTACGGCATGGACCCAGACTCGAACCAGCAGTCGAGGACTTCGGGCACGCGCCGCAGCGAGCCGTTCCCCGACGGTGCCGGAATTTCGAGGTCGTCGATGAAGTGCTTGTGCAGGTCATCGACTTCGCGGCCGGTAAGTTCGCACAACTCCTGGCGGCTGCCGACGCACACGGCTTCTCCCGTTTCCTCGTTGCGCCAAATCGGCAGTGGCGTTCCCCAGTAGCGGTTGCGGCTGACGGCCCAGTCCGGTGCCGACTCAATGCCCTTGCCGAAGCGACCATCGCGGATGTGCTCGGGAATCCACCAGATCTGCTGGTTGGCGGCGAGCATCTTCTCCTTCACCTCGCCTTCGATTTTTACGAACCAAGTGGAGATCGTGCGGTAGATGAGGGGCGAGTCGCAGCGCCAGCAGAAGGGGTACGAGTGCTCGATGGAGCCTTCGGAGAATAGCTGACCAGAGGCGCGCAGGCGGCGGATGATGGGCGTATCGGTGTCCTTCACGAAAGTGCCCGCGAAGTCCGGGATTTCATCGGTGAAGCAGCAGTCGGCGTCGATGGGACAGACCACGGGCAAGCCCTCGGCCAGACCGAGTTGGTAATCGTCTTCGCCAAATCCCGGGGCAATATGGACGATGCCGGTGCCGTCGTCGGTGGACACGAAGTCGGCTGTTACGACGCGGAAAGCGCCCTCGTTGGCATGGCTGGCGAAGTAGGAAAACAAAGGCTCGTAGCGTAGCCCGACGAGGTCTTCGACGGCAACCGGCGTTACCTCGGCGATTTCGCTGTCGTGCCGGCGGAAGAGGTTTTCGACGAGGGAAGCGGCGAGGATTAACTGCTCTCCGTCGCGGGTGGTGACGCGCACGTAGTCGATGTCGCGGCCGACGGCCAAGCCCATGTTGGAGGGCAAAGTCCACGGGGTCGTCGTCCAAGCGAGCAGGGACAGGCGCGGCTCGCCAGCGACGCGGAAACGCACTGTGATCGACGGGTCCTGGGTGTCTTGGTAGCCTTGGTTGACCTCGAAGTTCGACAGCGGTGTGGCGCAGCGGGGACAGTAGGCGAGGGACTTGTAGCCCTCATAGACAAGCCCCTTGTCCCATAGCGACTTGAACACCCACCACACCGACTCCATGAAATCGGGGTCCATAGTCCGGTACTGGTGGTCCCAGTCAACCCAGCGCCCCAGTCGCTCGATCAGCCGCTGCCACTCGGCCGTGTAGCGCAGCACTAAGTCGCGGCAGGCCTCGTTGAACTGGGTTACGCCGTACTCGATAATGTCGCGCCGCGACCGGAGCCCGAGCTGCTGTTCAGCTTCGTTCTCGACGGGTAGGCCGTGGCAGTCCCAACCCCAGCGGCGCTCGACCCGGTAGCCGCGCATCGTCCAGTAGCGGGGCACCACGTCCTTGGTAATGGACGCCAGCAGGTGTCCGTAGTGGGGCAGTCCGGTCGCAAAGGGCGGCCCGTCGTAGAACCGGAAGGGCCGATCGACGGAGCGGGTATCGACGGACTTGCGATACAGGTTGCCGTCGCGCCAGAACTCGAGGATGTGGCGCTCCTGAGCGGGGAAGTCCACTTGGGACGGAACCGGGTCAAAAGGGGTTGGGGGTGCCATGCTCATTCGGCCGCGGGGAAGATATTGTGGAGGAAGACGACGACGAGTCTGAGCAGGAAAAACAGGACTATCGGCGTAAAGTCTATGCCAGTTGACCAGAAAAACCTCGGCAAGAAGGAGCGCACTGTATCGAGGGCCGGATCGGTGACGCCGCGCAGAAATTGGACGAGCGGGTTGTGGGGGCTGGGATTAAACCACGAGATCAGCACCCGGATGAGGACCACATAGCTGTAGATCGTGATGAGACCAATGAGGAGGCCCTTGACGTCTGTAAAAAAACCGCCGAAATCGAACACGATTATCTCCTGTGCATCAGGTCGGCCGCGGGCCGAAGATGGCCGTGCCGAGGCGCAACAAATTGGCCCCTTCGGCTATGGCGAGTTCAAAGTCGCCGCTCATGCCCATGGACAGGTAGTCCATGGACACGCCCGCAAATTCGCACTCGGCGACTTTTTCGCCGAGCTCGCGCAAGGTCCGAAAGCAGCCCCGGACTGTGGACTCATCCTCGCTGTGGGCGGCAATGGTCATCAAGCCGCGAATTCGCAAGTGCGGCAGCGGCGCGAGGGCTGCGACTAGATCGACGAGCTGATCGGGTGCCACTCCGCCTTGGCTCAGGCTGCCGGCCGTGTTTACCTGCAAGAGCACCTCGATAGTGCGACCGGTCTGCTCGGCGCGGCGGCTGAGTGCCCGTGCTAACCGGGCGGAATCGACCGATTGCACGAGATCGAAAAGCTCGACGGCCCGCCCGGCTTTATTCGTCTGCAAGTGGCCGACAAAGTGCCAAGCGAGGGGCGCGGCGACCTGCGGGCGCTTGACCGCTGCTTCTTGGATGCGATTTTCGCCCACGAGACGCAAGCCGCAGGCGTAAGCGGCCTCGATTTCGCGGGCGCTGCGCGTTTTGCTGACGGCGACGACCTCAATCGCGCTCGCTGCGCGCCCGCTGCGCTCGGCCGCCCGCTCAATGCGGGTGCGCAGCAATTCCCAGTTGTCGCGGATGTGGTCCATACAAAATATCTAGACCACTAAAGATACGAATCAGCCTAGTTGGGCACAAACCAACAGCGGCTTGACTCAGGCCGCCTTGTCTTCTTCTGAGGGGCGGGCCTTTTCTGCGGCGCTAAGGCTCTCATCTACGAGCAATGACAAGGAGGAGAAAAGCAGGGTCGAAACGAGAATGTCCAAGAGCACGGCCTGCGCCAACAGGCCTTCGGCCCCTACGTAGGGAGCCAGCCCGTGTGGGCCGCAGAACAACTCGAACAGCAACGCGCCGCGCGGCAGGAGCCGCCAGCCAATGCGCCGCCCTGGATAAGGGCCGGGTAGCGGGTAGTACGCTATGGGAGCCAGTCCCCGCAAAAGCAGCGGCACGGCCACTAGGACGAGCGCGGCCTCGTACAGCCCGTCCGCGAGCGGCCACAGTGCGCCGAGATCGAGCGCGGTCCCCAAGAGTGCGAAAAAGAGCACGAACGCCACCGGCGCGCCCCGGTGCAGTAGCAACCGCACGCGGCGGCTTTGCTGCTTGTCCTGTACGAGTCCCGCCACCAACCCGCAAGGCAAGGCCATCAGCCCGAGAGTATCTAGCGCGAGAGCTGTTAAGAAAAAAGCCCCGACTAGGCCGGAGACTATGGTCGCGCTTGGCGTGGCGAATCGCCTTAAAAGGCGCAGTCCCAGCCCCAGCCCACCGCCAGCTACAAGCGAAAGGCCGACGCGCCCGACCCATCCTGCGGCTCCAGTTTCCAGCAGAACCAGTGCTCCAGCCAACGCCCCGAGGGCGCAGCCCGTTCCTAGCACGGCCAGCACTAGCGCGCCGCGCCGGCCAAATTCTGGTACACTGGTGAAAGGCCCCCACAAGCTGGCCAGTGCGCCGAGGAGTACGGCTTGTTCCCAAGGTAGCCCGAGCAATGCGGTGGCCGCGGTCACTGCGGCAAAGACCAGCGCGGTCGCCGCCGCTACCAACCCAAGCGTGCGCCAAGCGTGCGTTGGCCATACTACGTGCAGCCCTACTTGGAAGCCGACCCCGAGGCCCGCCGTGAGCAAGAGCAATTGGTGCAGGGAAAATGCGCCTAGATCGACTAGTTGCAAGCCGCCGGTGCCCAGCAACATCCCAGCCCCGATCCATCCCACCAGGGCTGGTAGGCGGACCGCCTGCGCCAATTGGCCTCCAGCCGCGGCCAAGAGGGCCAGCGCACCCAGCATCCACGCGGCGTCAAAAGGGCTGGAGCGATCCTGCGGTGGCCCGTAGTAGATCAACAGCAGGACAAAGGCGGCTACTACTATCGTTTTCATGGCGAGAGGCGGTCCCGCCCAGTTGGCTTTAGTCAGCCTCTTTGGCGGCGGCCCGCTGTTGGCCTAGATAGAGCACTGGGCTGGCGACGAATACAGACGAGTAGGTGCCGACCACGACGCCGATCATCAAGGTGATGGTAAAGTCGCGGTTGACTTCGCCGCCAAAGATCATCAGCACCAGCACTGCCATAAGGGTCGTCGCCGAGGTGATCAGCGTGCGGCTCAGGCACTCGTTGATGCTCTGGTTGACCGTGCCGTCAAAGCCCTGTCGGCGGGCTGTGTGCAGATTTTCGCGGATGCGGTCGAAGACCACGATCGTGTCGTTGAGCGAGTAGCCGACAATGGCCAGCAGTGCGGCAACCACCGCGAGAGTAATCTCAATGTCGAAGAGCGAGAGCAGCCCGAGGGTGATGAGCACATCGTGGAAGAGCGCGACGACCGCGGCAATACCGTAGAGGAAGCGGTGGAAGCGCCAAGCCATGTAGATCAGAATCAGCGCCAGTGCCACCAACACCGCGCGCACGGCTGCGTTGCTCAGTTCACTGCCGATTTTGGGGCCGACCTTTTCTTGGCGTCGGATCCACTCCATTTCCTCGATGTTGTCGGCAAATCCGGACTCGAGAACTCCCATAATGCCGTCGGCCACCTCGGTGCCTGCTCCGCTTTCGCTGACGCGGATGAGAATGTCGTTTTCCGATCCGAACTGCTTGATCTCGCTCTTGCTCAGGTCGATTTCGGCATCGCCCACGGGGACGCGGCCGAGCTGGCTGCGGATGTCCTCGACTTTTACGGCTGGATCGAAGTGCAACTCCAGCAAAGTGCCGCCGGCGAAGTCGATGCCCTGCCGGATGCCATTGATGCCCAAAATGGAAACGATGCCGATGAGCAGCACGGCCGCCGAGGTGCCAAAACCAATGTTGCGCAACGAGAGGAAGCGGATGTTCAGGTTGGAGAAGAGCGCAACTGGCCCGATGCTCAAGCTCGATTGCTCCGACTTCCGGGTAATCAGCTCGAAGATCGTGCGGGTTACAAAGAAGGCCGTAAAGAGGCTGGAGATGATGCCGATGCACAAGGTCAAGGCAAAGCCGCGGATCGGCCCGGTGCCGAACTGATAGAGTACGATGCCGACGAGGAACGTGGTTACGTTGGCGTCAATGATGGCCGAGAGCGCGTGGCCGTAGCCGGAATCTATGGCCGCGCGCACGGTCTTGCCCGAGCGCAGCTCTTCGCGGATGCGCTCGAAGATCAGCACATTGGCGTCAACGGCCATGCCGATGGTCAGGATGATGCCGGCAATGCCGGGCAAGGTCAGCGTGGCGTGAAAACCGGCCAGTACCGCCATGATGAAGAGCATGTTGAGCAGGAGAGCGCAGTCGGCGATCAGCCCGGCGGCTCGGTAGTAGAGGACCATGAAGATCACGACTAGTACCATGCTGTAGATGGCTGCGGTCTTGCCTTGCTCGATGGAGTCGCGCCCCAGCGAGGGGCCGACCGTGCGGTCTTCGATGATCTCGACCTCGGCCGGTAGCGCGCCGGCCCGCAGCACGATGGCGAGGTCTTTGGCCTCTTCTTGGGTGCCGCTACCGGTGATGATGCCGCGACCCTCGCTGATTTTGGTTTGGATGACCGGAGCTGAGTACACTGATTCGTCGAGGACAATGGCCATGCGCTCGCCGATGTGCGAACCCGTGATGCGGCTGAAAAGCCGCACCCCTTCGTCGGTGGTCGAGAAATTGACTATGGGCTGGCCCATGTACTCTACTACTTGGCCGATGGAGACAAAGGCGTCCTGAATCATGTGCCCGGTCATCTCCGGCTTTTTGCGCACCAAGTAGAGGAAGTAGAACTCATTGCCCTCGGCTCCGGCGGGTTTGCTCGAAAAGAGGAATTCCACGTCTGCGGGGATGAGTTCTTGAGCCTCTGAGGTGTTGAGCAAGTTCTTGACGCGCTGCAAGTCGCGGCCCGAGACCGTGAGGTCTTCGCCGGTGGGGCTGAGCATGGAGGAGAGGGGCGCGCTTTCTGGTGTGGAGGAAAGGAGGAGGTCTTCCTCTTCCTCTGTGTCCTCTTCTTTCGGAGCCAGCACTTGGTCGATGCGCTGGATCAGGCGAGTGCGATCTTCAGCGGGTTCGAGGAGCTGGAATTCGAGCAGTGCAGTCTGGCCTACTAGGTCCTTGGCGCGCTGCACGTCTTGGACGCCGGGCAATTCGATGATGATGCGATTGTCGCCTTGGCGCTGAATGGTCGGCTCGGCCACCCCAAACTGATCGATGCGATTGCGGATGACTTCCTGGGCTTGGGCGACCGCATCTTGGGCTTCCTGCTGCTCCATCCCCTCGGTTTTGACCTCTAGGACGAGGTGAATGCCGCCCTGCAGGTCCAGTCCCAAGTTGAGCGAGCGCTTTTTCAGATCGGCGAGTTGCTCAGGGGCCTTCAGCCCCAAGGTCTCTCGCTCGTCGTCCGCCATGCTGTAAAATTCCACGCTCGGCAGCAGGTAGTACACTGCCGCGGCGATCAGTGCCACGATTAGCACGAGTTTCCGATTGCGTTTCATAAATTGGTCTTTACTCCGCTAGTGCCGAGCACAGCCCGGCGAAGGTTTGTTGCTATTGCAAAAGCGAAAGCGGTCGCGCAGCCCGGTTGACGCCCGGTGCGTGAACTGCCCGTCTCGCGCAAAAAAAATAAAGCCCTCGACATCCGGTAGGCCCTCGACGAGCGCGAGCCCTTGCTCAGGTCCTAAGACGAAGACCGCGGTTGACAGAATGTCGGCGTCCAGAGCGGTCGCGGCCCACACGGTGGCGCTTATGCTAGCCCGCGCTGGATAGCCGATCTTGGGGTCGAGCAGGTGGTGATAGCGCTCGCCCTCCCAATCAAAGTACTGCTCGTAGTCGCCCGAGGTCGCGATCGCCGCTAGCCCGAGGTCTTCCACTGCTAGGTATTGCTCTGGGTCGCGCGGGTGCTGCACCCCAAAGAGCCAAGGCCGCCCGTCCGGCTTTTCGCCCCAATAGCGAATATCGCCTCCAGCCTCAATAATCCCGGCTTCTACTTGCAACTCCTGCATCGCCGCCACTGCTTGGTCAACCGCATAACCTTTGGCCGCTGCTCCCAAATCCAATCGCAGCCCCGACTTGTTGATCCGAAACGACTGGGCTGCAACCTCCAACCCTTTGTAGCCCACCAGCGCCAGCGCCGAATCAATCTGCGCCGGAGTAGGCGGCACTGTCGCAGCGGGGAAGTTCCACAGGCTCGTCAACGCCCCCACCGTGCAGTCAAAAGCTCCATCGGTCAACGCGGCGAAGTGCTGGCTGCGCGTCAAGACCGCAATCATCCCGGTCGGCCCGCGCGTTGGGGCGAGCCGCGCCTGCTGCTCTAGCCGCTGCAAGGCTCCATCCTCGCGGTAGTGGCTCATAGACGAATCGACGCGGGCGATCTCCGCGTACGCCGCCTCTAGGTGCGGGCCGACCACTGCTTCGTCTCCGTAGAGCTTGACCGTGACGAGAGTTCCCAACAAGAGGCGATCGGCGCGCACCGGCGCGGCGGGCCGAGGCGACGGTAGAAAGTACAGGACCACGGCCAAACCGCCGACGGCCAGCAGACTGCGCTTGAGCATGGGCTAGTCGCGTCAATTGTTGCGTTCGACGACGAGCTGTACGGCTCGTTCTAGCGCGGCGCGGGCCGGGGAAGGGGCCAGTACTTTTAGGCATTGCTGAGCTTGGGCGGCGCATTCGTGCGCAGTCTCGGTGGCGGCGGCGACTCCTCGGTACTCTTCGACAAAGGCTACGATCTGCGCCCATTCGGCTTCGTCTTTGTCGGGCTGGGCCAAAAGGGCCTCCATCTCGGACCGGGCAGCTAAAGGGGCTTGCTGTAAGGCGCGTATCAATGGCAAGGTGATCTTGCCTTCGCGCAGGTCGTGCCCGACGGGCTTGCCCATGGTTGCCTGATCGCTGGTGAGGTCGAGGATGTCGTCGGCGACTTGGAAAGCGCGGCCGAGCGATTCTCCGTAGCGGCCCATGGATTGCACGATCTCGTCTGATGCGCCGGCGAGAATAGCGCCAATCCGCGCTGCGGCCGAGATTAGGGAAGCCGTTTTGTCGCTGACCATGGCAAAGTACGACTCTTCGCGCGTATCGCACTGAGTGCCGATCTGGATTTCAAAAATTTCGCCTATGCTCAGCCGCTCGGTGGCGTGCGCGACTGCGCTTAGGACCTGCAGATTGCCGATCTCGATCAGCAGGCGCAGGGCGCGCGCGAGCAGAAAGTCGCCCATGAGCACGGCGGTCTGCCCGGTCCAGCGCTCGTTGACCGTCTCGCGGCCCCGGCGCATGGTTGCTGAGTCCACTACGTCGTCGTGGGCCATGGTGGCGGCGTGAATCATTTCGACGGCCACGGCCGTGTCGATTAGCTGTTCGTTCCAGCGGCCAGACGCTTTGGCCACGAGCAGGATGAGGGCTGGCCGAAGGCGCTTGCCCTTGAGGGTGGCCATGTAGCGGGCAATGATGTGGACCAGCTCGACATCGGCATTGAGTTCGGCGTTGAGCCGCTTTTCAAACCGGGCCAGTTCTTGATCGATCAGACCTATGCAGGGATCCATGAGAAAGGCATCTGTCGAAATTAAATCGCTAAATAAATAGAAAATTTAGAAGCTAAGTATTGAAAATATGCCTGTCAATCTATGCACAGAGTGCTGCCAATGGATTGATTTCGCGCTATGAATTATACTTGTCGCTTCATTGCAACACGGGGAGACCGCTATGAAAATTACTCAGATCAAGACCTATTTGATGCAGTGTGCACCGCCGCAGGCGAGTGGTTGGTCGGCGCGCAACTGGCTCTTCGTCAAGGTCGAAACCGACGCTGGCATCTACGGCGTGGGCGAGGCGTCGGGCTGGCCGCGCGTGGTCGAAACGGCCATCCACGATCTAACGCCTTTGATGATCGGCGAGGACCCGTTCCACATCGAGCGGCTGTGGGGCAAGATGCAGGTGGCGATGATGGGCCACGGCATGACCGGCATCGTCGGCTCTGGTGCCATGACCGGTATTGAGATGGCCCTGTGGGATATCAAGGGCAAGGCTCTTGGGCAGCCGGTGTGGAACCTCTTGGGTGGCAAGATGCGCGACCGGGTGCGGGTCTATGCCCACGCGCACGAGAAAGAGCGGGCACGCGCCTTGGTCGATCAAGGCTATACGGCGATCAAGACCGGGGGTATCAACAATTGTGTCGAAACGGTTGCCGCCATCCGCAAAGAGGTCGGCGACGAGGTGGATCTCATGGTCGATGTCCACGGCCCGCCTTGGCTGACGACGCGCGACGCCATTGCTTTGGGCCACGCACTCGAAGACTACGACCTGCTGTTTTACGAGGATCCAGTAGCCCCTGAAAACATCGACGCCCTCGCTCGGGTTGCCGACGCAGTAGATATTCCCATTGCCGCGGGCGAACGCCACGCCACTATTTGGGGGGTAAAGGAACTGATTGAGCGCGAAATCATCGATGTGGTGCAGCCGGATACGGGCCGCGCTGGGGGGCTGTCGCAGATGAAGAAGATCGCCGCTATGGCCGAGGCGCACTACTGTACGATGGCTCCGCACGACGGCTCGCTGGGGCCGGTGGCCGAAATGGCGGCCGTTCACCTAATGGCCACGCTGCCCAATTTCCTGATCTTGGAGCACCTAGCCGACGATGTGCCGCAGCGCTACGAGGTGATGACTGGTCAGCCTGAAGTGATCGATAGCCATATTGCGGTGCCGGATGCGCCTGGGCTGGGCGTGGACTTGGTCGAGGAGGCGATTGCCCAATATCCGTCGCAGGGCAACATCGCCGCTCCAGATACGAGCTATGACTATCAATATGTCCAGGCGAGGATTGGGCGGGCGCTGTGGCTCAGCGAACGGAAGATGCCGCCGCCGGGCTATCGTCCAGGCGAGATATATTAGGCGTACATTTTACCGGGGTTGAAGATGCCTTGTGGATCGAGGGCGCGCTTGAGCATCTGGTTCATGCGCGCCGCGCCGGTGCTGAGCGGAGTAAAGGCGTCTTCGTTGTGTTCGTCGGCTGCAAAGCGCCAGCCGGTGGCTTGGTGGCGCACGGCGGTGCGATGCAAATGCGCGGCTTGGGCGGCCACTGGCAACAATGCCCACAGCAAGCCGCCGGCCCAGTCAAGTCCCCAGCGGCTCAGCCCCTCGGCCTCTAGCGCTTTCATTAATTGCGCCATTTTGGTCGGCGGTCCAGAAAAGCGCCAGCGCTGTTGACCCTCGGCCGGGATCAGCCATTCCAGCTCGCGCCAGCTCCGCCAGAAGGCTTGCGATTCTGCCTCTTCTATTATCTCCGACTCGGCTGATTCTTCTTCGCGCAACGTTGCTAGCTGTGCCCGCACCGCTGGCTCTGGGCCTTCGACGCGGGCGGCTAACCGGTCGGCGTCGCAGACTAGGCCTGTGATTTGGAGGGGCCGCGCCGCCCAGTTGAGGATCCGCGCTAGTGCCGCTGTGGGCGTCAGCCCGTGAATGAACAGGGTTGCTTGGGTTTCAGGGCGCGGCCAGACCTTGAGGCAGACTTCAGTGAGTACTCCCAGCGTCCCAAAGGAGCCAGCGATCACCTTGGACAGATCGTAGCCCGTGACGTTTTTTACTACTTTGCCACCGGTGCGAATGCGCTCGCCGCAGCCGTCGATCAGCTCGGCTCCGAGCAAGTGATCGCGCAACGCACCCATCTTAAAACGCCGCGGCCCCGAGAGGTTGCAGGCCACGGTGCCGCCGATGGTCGCGGCCGCACCCCAAGCGGGCGGCTCGAAAGCGAAGTACTGGTTTTCGCCGCGGCACAGAGCTTCTATTTCGCTCAGCGTGGTGCCGGGGCGAGCGACTAGGACCAACTCGTTCGGCTCGTAGCTGATGATGCCGGTCAGAGCGGAGAGGTCGAGTGGGATTCCTTCGTGGTGGCGTCCGAGAAAGGATTTGGTGCGGCCAGCAAAAATTTTTAGGGCCGCGTTTTCGGCTAGGGCGTGGCGAACTCGCTCTTGGATGGCGTCGGCTGCGTCGTCGCCTTGATTCATGTGCGCGGAGGCTAGGGCTTTTGCCCGCTCAGACCTTGATCCCGTTTTCTTTCAGGAACTGATGGATGCCTTTTTTGTTTAAAGTGCGTAGGGCACGGGCGGTCAGGCGGAAGGTGACGGTGCGGTTTTCTTCGGGAATGAAGATGCGCTTTTTGATGAGATTAGGCTGTTGGACGCGCTTGGTTTTGCGCTGCGAGTGACTGACGCTGTTGCCAACTAGGCCCTTAACTTTGGTCAGGCTGCATTGTCTGGCCATGAGTGCCTCCCTGTAAGAAACTATAAAACATAGCGGCACTGAGCCGATAAGTCAAGGTGAGATGCTCTTGACAAAAAGAGGGCTTGGAATGACCTTAAAAGTGCCAATCACCATGATCCAATGACCAATCCCGCCTATACCACTTTATGAGATTCAAATGCTGTTTTTGGGTGCTCGCGCTTTTTTGCGGGAGTGCGGCCATGGCGGAATTGCGCGTAAGCGAACAGACGCCACAGCGCCTGCGGTTGGTTTGGCTGCCCGAGGGCCGAGAATTGGAGCAGGGGCGTGGTGCCTTAGTCGGCGTCCCGACCGACGGACAGGTTCGCTTGGAGTTGGTCGAAGCCCGCGTGGCGCGGACGGATCGCGCCGCTGAAGACGACGCGCCCACGCCCGGTCCGGTATTTCTCGGCGAAAGCGGTTTTGTGCGTCGCCAGCGCGTCGTTCCTGTGGCATTTGCCCCGCGCGTCGAAGCGGATGGAACGCGGACTCTGTATGATCGCATCGTCGTTGATTTGCATGTGATCGGTAGCAGCGGCTCTCGCGTTGCCGATCCTTGGGGTGAAGCATTCTACCGAGGGCTGCTCGTCAATCCCGAGCAAGCCAAGAACTGGCGATTGCCACTCAAGCGGCGGCCAGCGCGCAAAGCCGCGTTGCAGGAAGGGACTTGGCTGCGGATTATCGTTGCGGAAGAGGGGATCTACAGGATATCGGGAGCCGACTTAGAGGCCGCTGGGGTGGCAATCGGCGATGTTGATCCAGCGAGTTTGCGCCTGTTTTACGGCGGTGGCAACGCCTTGCCCATCGACGAGATAAACCCGCCCCAAGCCCTGCGGGAAGAGGGCTTGGTCGTAGAAGACGGGGGCGATGGCCGCTTGGACGCGGACGACTTCGTCTTGTTTTGGGCTGAGCCGGTCAGCCGCTGGGAATACGTTCCGGCCAGCCGCTCGTTTCAGTATCGGCACAATCTCTACACGCGCGAAAACGCATACTGGCTGGGTTTCGGCGGTGGAGGCGAGGGGCAGCGGGTCGAGCAGAGGAGCGGTGCCTTAACCGCATCCGATCCGCAGCAGCCCACGAGTTATCGGGAGCGAATCCACGAGGAAGCCGAGCAGTTCATTCTCACCCAGCTTTATAGCATCAAGTCCGGCTACACTTGGTACTGGGAGGATTTTCGCGGCAATGCGCGCAATTTTCCGGTAGTGGTGCGACAGGCCGCCTCCGAGCCGGTGGCTGTGCGTTTGGGCTTTATCGGGGTGCCTGGGACACAGCCGCGTTTTTCGGTGCGCTGGAACGAACAGACTATCGGAACAGCGGCTTTTGCGATTCCAGAGGAATCGGGCCAGATGCCGGTTACATCCGATACGCTGTGGGCGACACAAGGAGCGCAGGAAGGTCTGAACCACTTGGGGATCTTTCACTCCGGCAATCCGTCTCGCTTCGACTGGTACGAGGTGGAGTACAGCCGGGGCTTTGTCGCCGAGCGCGGCGAACTGTTCTTCAGTTATCCGCTGACGGGCATCACGCAATTCCGCCTCGCGGGTTTTGCCGACGAGCAGCCGCGCGTCTTTGAGGTGTCTGCGGGTTTGGCCGAGGTCGTGGACTTCGCGTACGACGCGCAGGCCGGGACGGTAATTTTTCAGGATCGGCCCGGGGATGTACCGCGTCATTACGCAGTGGGCGGCCCGGCGACTTGGAAGCGCCCGGTGCGCATCGAACTCGACTGGCTCGGCGACTTGACGACTAGGAGCTGGGGGGCCGATTGGGTGGCGATTTACCACCGCGATTTTCGCGCTGCGGCCGAACGCTTGGCACAATGGCGGGCTGAAGACGACCGCTTCGGGCCGCCCCTGCGGACCATGGCCATCGACGTCCAAGACATCTACGACGAATTTTCCGGCGGCCTTTTAGACCCGGCGGCGATCCGCAATTTTCTCGCCTACGCGGCCGAGCACTGGGATCCCGCGCCGGTATTTGTGGCCTTGATTGGCGATGGCTCGTACGATTACAAAAACAACTCAGCCCTCAGTCAGGGCAATTGGATCCCGCCGTTCCAAGACGGCGACAGTACGTACGACGAGTGGTACACGCGCGTGGTGGGCGACGATTTGTACCCCGACATGGCCGTTGGGCGGCTGACGGTGCAGACTGCGGCCGAGGCCGATGTGGTCGTCGATAAAATCATCGCTTACGACCGCGCGCCCGAATTGGGGCCTTGGCAGAGCCGACAGGCACTAGTCTCGGACGACTTGCTCAATCGAGACGAGCCGGGTAAAGTCGAGTCGTTCTTCATCAACGATAGTGAATACATGGCCCGTAACATCCTGCCCAATTCGCTGGACTTGATCAAACTCTACATCGCCCAATTCCCCTTAGAGGGACGGGAGAAACCGCGGGCCCGCGACGAGTTTATTCGGCTCTTCAACGAGGGCGCACTCACTGTGACTTATTTGGGGCACGGCAGCCTTAACGTGCTGGCTCACGAGAGTATGTTCTTGCTTGCCCGCGATTTGGACAAACTCAAAAACGGCAGTCGCCTGCCCTTGTTCTACACGGCTGCGAGTCAAGTTGGAGTGTTCGACGATCCAGTGCGCCTCTCCATGCCCGAAGCGCTCCTGAAAAAGGAAGACGGGGGCGTGATCGGCATGATCTGCGCGACCCGGGTGGGGTGGCACGGCACCAATGTCCAGTTGGCCAATCAGTTCTACTGGCAGATGTACCACACCGGACGGGAGCACGTGCCGATTGGGCTAGCCCTTTTCGAAGCCAAGCTAGTGCTGCTGCCGCGGTATAGCCCCAACGCTGCCAATGCCTACAGTACATTCCGCAATATTCAGCGCTACTCGCTCTTCGGCGACCCGGCGACGCGCTTGGCCATGCCGCGCTTTCAGGTGCAGATCGATGTGGCCGATTCGCTCCGCGCCCTCGGCGAAGTAGCCATCGTCGGCCAAGTCCTCGACGCCGCGGGTGCGCCGGCCACCGCCTATGCGGGCCAAGTGTGGTTGCAGGCCTTTGATTCGAGTGAAGAAAGCGACTTGGAGGGCTATACTTATCAGCAGACTGGTGCCCCCATGTTTCGCGGCCGCTTTCCAGTAGCCGAGGGCCGTTTCCGCGCTGCGTTTCGAGTTCCTAAAGATATTACTTATGGCGGACAAAACGGCCGTATCAGCGCCTACGTCTGGAGCGATGATCGCCCGGCGGCCTTTGGCGCGGTGGATGGACTGGTGCTAGCGGGCACGGCTGAAGGGGTGGAAGCGGATGTGGAAGGGCCGGAAATTTCCCTGCGCTTCGAGGGAGCCAAAGGCAGCACGATTCCGCGGCAGACGGTGTTGTTGGCCTCGATTGCGGATCCCAGCGGCATCAACATCACTGGAGAGACCGGGCACGAAATCGAGCTGGCCATCAACGGCGAGTTGTTCACCTTGACGGAGCTGTACAGCGTGCAGGGCGGGGATTATCGGCAGGGCGTGATCGAATTTCCTCTGCCCGAATTGGAAATCGGCAAACACGAAATTCGCCTGAAGGCTTGGGACAACTTCAACAATTCGTCGCGTGAGACCGTGGTCATCACGGTTGGAGACGACGAAGGCGATACGAGCCTTGCCAATGTCCTATTTTACCCGAATCCCATGCGCGATAGCGGCTACTTCACATATGAGCTAGCAGATGAGATGCGCGCGGTGCAGATAGAGGTCTTTTCGCTGGCCGGGCGGCTGATAGAGCGGCTAGACGGGCAGACGCGCGCTGGCTACAACCAAGTGCCTTGGACGCCGCCGACGGGTTTGGCCAACGGTGCGTATATTTATCGAATAGAAGCCGCGCGGGAAAGCGGTGCTGCGGTCGCGCGCCGCGCTGTCTTGCAGGTCGCCAAGTGAGCTGGCTTCGACAGGCTCAGCCGCCGAGAGGAGTGCCTTTGCAGCAGTGAGATCGCCTTAGTACTTAAGAGGCATCATTTTTATATTCTATTCCGAGCTGAGGAGGACTCCGCTATGAGGAAACTGACGACCCTGCTGTTGGCTGGCCTTTGTGTCGGCGCATTGCCCGATGGGGTCTGGGCCACGCCCGAGAGCCGCAGTGCTCCGCTGCTGTTGTTGATCGAGCCGGGTTCCCGCGCCATTGCCATGGGCGAATCGTACGTGGCGGTGGCCGATGACGCCACGGCGAGCTACTTCAACCCAGCCGCGCTGGTCGGGCAGAGCAAGAAAAAGCTCCACTTCTCGCACACTGCGTGGCTGCCGAAGCTGGCCGACGACTTGTCCTACGAGTTTCTGGCCTATTCCCAGCCCGTGGAGGGGTGGGGCAACTTTGGCTTCAACGTCGCGCTGCTAAACTTGGGCGAGCAGATCCGCACGGACGAGCGCGGCAACCAACAAGGCACCTTCCGCAGCTATGACGTGGCCATATCTGCGGCCTACGGGGCACGTATCGGCGATAATACGTCCGCTGGCATCGGCCTGAAGTTCATCCGCAGCAACTTGGCTGATGCGGGGGCCGGCATTGAACGGGGCCGAGGTGTAGGCAACAGCTTTGCCGCAGATTTAGGTTTTTTATGGAAACCCGTTCCCAGTCTCAGCTTTGGCGCGGCCCTGCGCAACCTAGGCCCTAAGATCGCCTATATTGATGCCGATCAGGCCGATCCGCTGCCCCAACATATCGTCGTCGGAGTAGCCTACGACGTGATGGATACCCAATACAACGACCTGATGCTCTCCTTTGACCTGTACAAACCGCTGATTGCTGATGGGTCTTTTATTAGCAACTTGGCCAAGGCATGGGCCGACGAGGGCATGAGCAACGAGTTCAAGGAGATGGATCTGCATGTGGGCGGCGAATACCAATACGGACTCTCCGCGCGCGAAGGTGAGGCGTTTATCGCGTTGCGGGCGGGCCTTTCTCAGGACACCGACGGCGAGGTGAGTACCAAGACCTTTGGTGTTGGGCTAAAATACAATCGCTTCCAGTTTGACGTGGCGTATATAATCGGCAGTGAAGAGACAGTAGTGGGAGACAATACGCCCATTTCGCTGAACATCATTTTCTGAGGGTGTTCCCATCGGACGCTGGTTTTGTCTTCGGCGAGCTCAGTCGAGTCGTTGCAGCGTCGAGCGGCGACGCTGCGATTTAGCTCCCTTGCTCCTCTTAGGCTTCTGCTGCTCACTGCTGTTGTTCGCGACTACCGAGGCCGACGCCGAGTGGCGAATCTTGGCCTTGCGCGTGGATTTTCCGCGCGAAAATCCCGACGAATTGACGACCACTGGCATCGGCGCGTTTGATCTGCGCTCGGCAGAGCAAGCGGCGGAGGATTACGCGCTGCCCTACGACCTGCCGCCGCACGACCGCGCTTATTTCGAGCGGCATTTGACCGCGTTGGCGCGCTATTACGAGGTCGTTTCCGCAGGTCGGGTGGCGATTTCCGCCGAGGTATTTCCCCGCGTCGCACAGCAGGCGTACACCCTTCCCCAATCTATGCTCCACTACGGCAACGGACGCACGACCGAGGAGATCGGCGCGAAGTGGATCGAGTTGGTACGCGATGCCCTGCACGCTGCGCTGGCCGATCCCGACGGCCCGCGCTTGGACGAATTCAACAGTTTCCTCGTATTCCACTCCGGGGTCGGCTACGAGACCGGCGCACTGAACGACATTCGCTCAGTCTTCCTCGCCGAGAGCGATTTTGCGCGCTTTAACGGCGGCCCGCTGACCGTGGGTGGCGTGGAGATCGAGCAGGCGTGGATCCTGCCAGAGTCGCCCAGCCTCAACGGTCGGGCTGGCCTCAATGGCTTGCTGGCCAAATTCTTTGGCCACCAGTTGGGGCTGCCCGGGTTGTCCAATTTCGCCAACGGGCTGCCGGCCTTAGGAGGCTGGAGCTTGATGGACGTGGGGGCCAACGTTTCAGGCTACGTGCGGGCCGACAGCCTCGCGTGGGTGACTGGATTTGCGCCGCCGCATCCCATGGCTTGGAGCAAGATGCAGTTGGGATGGGTCGAGCCGGTGGTGGTGCGGCGCGACACCGTACTCTCGCTGCTGGCGACCGATCGCAACGGCGATCTCCCCAAGGCTGTGCGCATACCCATTGACGCACGCGAATACTTCTTGCTGGAGAATAGGCAACAGCGCGGGCAGCGCGGTGTTGTAGAGGACGAAGACGAAGATAAGGTGTGGATTGACCCCGATCAGGCCACCATAGAAGAGAGCGTGTGGGTGGCGATGGAGGAGTACGACGCCTTTGTCCCGGGGTCGGGAGTGCTGATATGGCACGTAGATGAGGGCGTGATGGCGCGTGCTGCGGATCCTAATGCCGCGAACAATCAGCTCCATTGGAAGGGGATTGCCTTGGAGGAAGCCGACGGGTATCGCGACATTGGCGATCCGCGCCGTGCGTGGGAGTTGCAAGTCGATGGATGGCCCGACGACCCCTTCTTTATCGGCGGACAAACGATGTTCGGCCCGGCGACGCGACCCGATTCGCGCAGCAATCGGGAGTGGGAGACCGGCATTGAGATCGAAGTGCTTTCTGCGCTCGGCGATACCATGCAGGTGGCTATACGCTTTGGGCGTGCGCGCCCGGACTGGCCGCGGGATTTGCCGGGCGATGGTCGGCTGCAAGCCGCGGATTTGAACGGCGACGGAATAGAAGAGTTGCTCTTTGAGGCCGGAGGTGGCGTCGGCTATGCGACCGGCGATGGCGTAGCGGCATGGCGAGTACCAGAAGCGCGGTTGCTGGCGGCTGGAGACGGCGATGGCGATGGCCGGCCCGAGGTTTTTCTGCGGCGCGACGCAGAGGTTAGCGCGTGGGACGTTGGGGCCGACCAACCGCTATGGCGGCTGGCGCTGGACGAGGTGCCGTTGGACGCGCGTTTCAGCGCCGGCGCGGAGGCCGAGTTGCTGCTTGTCGGAGCGGAACAGATCTACGTAGTAGATGCCATAAGTGGCGAGTTAAAGGATCAAAGGTCGCCGATGATGCCCTTGGCTGCAGGCGATTTGGATGGCGACGGCCAAGTCGAGTGGATCTTTGCCGCGGTTGACGGACAGGTTGAAATCGGAGCACAGGTCGTCGAGTTGAGCGACTCGCTCGCCGTGCCGCCGGTCTTGGGCGATTTGGACGGCGATGGCTTGTTGGAGGTGATTTTGCTTGCGCGCGGTGGCGCGATACACGCCCTGCGGGCCGACGGATTAGGCCAAGCCGACTTTCCTACGGCCTTGCCGCGCTTTGCCGAGGTCGGCGATCTGGTCTTTGAGCCGGTGCTTTGCGACGTGGATGCCGACGGCAAGCAGGAGATATTCGTCGCTGGCCACAGCGGAATTTTTGGCCTAGATGACGATGGACGGCTCTTGCCGGGCTTTCCTCTGCTGATGGCCGCTCCCCCGACGGGGTCGCCGGTAGTATTAGACTTAGAAGGTGATGGCCGCTTGGGGCTAGCGGCCTTGGATAGCACGGCTGTGTATGCGTGGGATTTGCAGCGGGTGGCGGCGCAGTACACCGGAGGACCGGCCCATTGGCCGCAGGCCGGTGCCGATGCGGCTGGATCGCGGACCGCGCTGGTGGCTGGTCGGCCCGTTGTAAGGCCCGAGGTGCCCTTGCTGGGCCGAGTCTATTGCTATCCCAATCCAGTCGGCCCGGATGAAGAAGCACATTTGCGCTTTGCGCTGAGCGCGGCAGGGCGCATCGAAGTGGAGGTGTTCGATGCGTTGGGCGGGCGCGTTGGCAAGCTCCGCAGCGACGGTTTGGATGCCGGTGAGCGCGAGATTACTTGGTCGGTAACAGATTATGCGAGCGGCCTGTATCTATGCCGATTGATCGCGCACGGCGACGATGGACGGCGCGGAGAAGCCGTGGTTAAAATGGCGGTGAGTCAGTGAATTGGGAATTAGGAATTGAGAATTAGGAATTGGGAGAGGAATGCCTTTGCAGCAGTGAGATCGCCTTTACTAGAGGTTACGAGTTGAGGAGGATTCTTCTATGGGGAAACTGACGACCTTACTGCTGGCCAGCCTAGTAATCGGCTGGGCGGGTGTGTCCCTAGCCCAAAACCACCCGGAGCTGGAGTGGCAGGTGGTAGAGACCGAGCACTTCCGCATTTTCTACCACGAGGGGTTGGAAGGGGCGGCGGCACGGGCGGCGCGCATTGCCGAAGCGGCGTACGCCCCCCTTACCGAGCTGTATGGGTACGCGCCTGACGGGCGCGTGCGGATCGTGCTCAAGGACCACGACGATTACGCCAATGGCGCGGCTTTTTTTTATCAAGACACCATTGAAATTTGGGCTACGTCGCTGGACCACGACTTCGACTTGCGCGGCAGTTCGGACTGGCTGCGCAATGTAATTACCCACGAATTTGCCCACATCATTTCGCTGGGGGCAGCGCGCAAAGGCGTGCAGCGCGTCCCTGCGCTCTACTTGCAGTACTTTGGCTACCAGCGGGAGAAAAATCGGCCTGACATTCTCATCGGCTACCCAGATGTCATCGCCTCCTATCCGGTGATGGGTACGGTAATGCCGATGTGGCTGGCTGAGGGCGCGGCCCAGTATGGGACTGCGACTACGGGCCACGACCGCTGGGATGCCAATCGCGACATGGTGCTCCGCTCGTTGGTGCTGGCGGACGAGCAGCTATCCTTTGAGCAGATGGGCGTCTTTGGCAAGCAGGGCTTTGGCAACGAATACGTGTACGATCACGGCTTTGGCTTGGTGCGCTACATTGCCGAGACGTACGGCGAAGAAAAAGTCGCCGCACTGTATCGGGCCGCGTCGCAGTGGCACACCCTCGCTATTGACGGGGCGTGCAAAAAGGTCTTGGGCAAGAGCGCGGACGAGCTGTACGGCGAGTGGATCGCGTCCATGCGGCAGGGCTATCGAGCGCAGGTGGCGGCGTTGGGGCCACTGCGCGAGGGCGAGCGGATCGTGGATGTTGGCTTTTCCAATCTGCGGCCACGGCTGGCACCCAATGGCGAGCAATTGGCGTACCTGTCAACGCGCAAGCGGCACCACTACCCACACGGCTTGATCGTGCGCGACCTCGCTACCGGCGAGGAGGAAGTGGCAGCCTTTCCGGCGGCGGCTTCGACTGTGGATTGGTCGCCGGACGGGCGCAAGCTGCTCTTTTCGCGCATTGACCGGGCGGACAAATACGGGTCGCGGCAGGCGGATATTTACGAGTGGGATTCTGCGGCCGACGGTCCTAGTTTTTGGCGCAATATGCTGTGGATGGTGCCGGCTATGGTCAGCGGCACGGCACCGGAGACGCCGAGTGTCAAGCGGCTGACGCGGGGGATGCGGGCGCTGTATCCGACCTATTCGCCCGATGGCGAGTGGATCGTCTTCGTGCAGAATAAGGACACCAATAACAACTTGGCGATAATGCGGGCCGACGGCACGGGGGTGCGCTATCTAACTCATTTCGCGGACGGCACCCAGCTCTACACGCCGCGTTTTTCGCCCGATGGCCGCAAACTGGCGTTTGCGATCGCGCGCGAGGGGCAGCGCGACATCGCCGTAGTGGGATTGGACGCGGAGGGAGATTTGCTCGCCGAAGGAGCATTTGACCTTGCTATTGCCACGCCGGGTACGGACCGCGACCCAGCGTGGAGTGCGGACGGCGTGGAGATCGTGTTTGCATCGGATTTCGGCGGCATTTTCAATATCTATGCTCTGAACTTAGAGACGCGTGCGCTGCGGCAGATAACTAATACTGTTGGCGGCGCGTTTAGCCCATCGGTCGGCGCGGACGGCGAGGTCGTCTTTGCGGCTTATACTGCGGCTGGCTTTGAGATTCGCCGGTTGCGCGACGAGGGGACGCCGGTGGCGGCTGAAGAGGCGTGGTTTTCCCAAGACGTGCCACTGGATTGGGACGGCACGCCCGTGGCCGCGTTGCCGAGCGCACCGCAAGCGTATGGCATTGACTTTCTCAAGACCGGGATCCTGCCGAGGATATTCATTGACGAGGGGCATTTCAAGGCAGGTGCATACCTCAGTGCTGGCGATGTGCTTAATCGCCAGAGCGTATTCGCCGGGGGTGCCATCGCGCCGACCAATGCCGACCGCGATTTGTTCGCCATATACGAGTTTAAGGGATTCCGTCCCACTTTCTTTTTACAGCTATTCAACCAGCGCCGACATTCGGCTCGCGGCGATAGCTCGGAGGCGCGGACGATCATTGTCAACGCCGTCAACTACAGCTTGAGCCAGTTCAGCGTGGGGGTGCGCGGCAAATTGGGTCGCCATGGGGAGTTGACGGCCTCGGCCACGTACGACCGCTACGACGCCAGCGTCGAGAGCGACTGTCTCGTCTGCAAAGGCGACGGACAGGTCGGATTTGAGCGCACTGCCCAGCGGCCCTTTGGCTATACCTATCTCAATGGCTTTGGGCTGGGGCTGACCTATCGGCTGGAGATGATTGCGCGGCGGCGGGACCGCGATATAAGCCCTGTGGGCCGCCAGTTATACGCGCGCTACGACCGGATGTTCAACTATTTCATCGACGGCTTTAACGAGCAGGCATCTTTTATCGACGAGAACTATATCAAGCTGTTCTACAATCAGTTTACCGTCGATTGGCGAGAGCACATGAGTATGCCCGGCAATAGTCGCTTGGGCTTGCGGCTATACGGTGGCTGGATCGACAGCGACGCGGTCACTGACACGTCGCGGGTCGGCGGTTTCTTTGACTATCGCCTCGGCGGTCTCAACTTTATGAAGGGCTATACGTTTTACAGCATTGAGGGGCGCAAGGCCCTGATGGGCACGGCGACGCTGCGCTTTCCCCTACTGCCGAATATGGGCAAGCGCGTTGCGCAGTTGTATTTCGACAAAGTCTATGGCGCGGTGTACGGTAGCATGGGCAAGGCTTGGGACCGAAATATAGGCGAGTGGAACGAACGGTATGGACGCGACGGTCCGCTGCGGGATGTAGGAGGACAACTGCGTTTTGATTTGATTTCATATTACAGCATACCGACGCGAGTGCAGGTGGATGTGGCTTATGGGATTGATGAGGTGCCAGATAAGGGGCGATGGAAGTCTTATTTTACGGTGTTGTTTGGGTATTTGTAGAAACGCAGATTGTTGGGGACGCACATTGCGACAAGTGCAACCAACAAGCACGGAACCAGTTCAAACCGCATTGTTGTGATGCGGAGGGGGTAGAGATGTTACAGCACATGGCAATTCCTCATCCATTCCCCTATCAGGGTAGTAAGCGCGGTATTGCACGGCATATCCTTGCGCATTTTCCGCGCGATGTCGATTGCCTTATCGAGCCTTTTTGCGGGTCTGGTGCCATTTCTCTTGCTGCTGCCGCGCACGGGCTCGCAAAGCGATTTTGGCTCAATGATTTGAACGAACCTTTGATGGCGCTGTGGGAAGAAATTTTGCAGCGGCCAAATGAGTTGAGCAAAAACTACGAGCGGCTGTGGACGGAACAGCACTTGGACAAAAGGGCCTTCTTCCTCGGCATCCGCGACAAATTCAATGCCGAACACCGGCCTCATCATTTGCTTTATCTGCTGGCACGCATAGTAAAAGGTTCGGTGCGGTACAGTGCCGAGGGCCTGTTCAATCAAAGCGCGGACAATCGGCGGTCGGGCATGCGTCCCATACTTATGCAGCGCCAGATACTCGGTGTTCACGCGCTGCTTGCCGGAAGAACTACGCTTTCCGCAGTAGATTTCCGCAAGGTGGTCGCGGAGGCCGCGAAAGAGGATCTCATTTACATGGACCCGCCATATCAAGGCACTTCCTTTACGAGAGATCACAGGTATTGTAGTGGGCTGAGCTATGCTGAGTTTGCAGACGCGCTCGAAATCCTGAATGACCGAGGGCTTTCGTATATGGCGAGCTACGACGGGAAAACCGGCGAAAAAAGTCACGGCAAGCCACTCCCCCGTTCGCTTTCCCTCACTCATTTGCACATTAGTGCCGGACGCTCAAGCCAAGCCACGCTCTTGGGCGACAAGAGCGAGACTGTCGAATCTCTGTATATTTCGCCCGCTTTAGTGGAGCGCTTGAAAGATGGTCAGAGACATGATAAAATACCGCAAATTCAGCAGGAGCTCGCTTTGGAATGAGCAAAAAGAACTATCCTCCAGAGTTTTTAGAACTGCTGAAGAGCGTGCAGGCGAAAAGACCTAAAACGGTCATTGAACACATTCTTGAACATGGACAAATCACAACAGAGGAACTTAAGGATGTTTATGGCTACAACCATCCGCCACGAGCGATTAGAGACGTTCGAGAGCAGGGAATTCCGATAGAGACCTTTTACGTGATCGGCTCTGATGGAAGGAGAATCGGCGCGTACAAGTTTGGCAATCCATCAGATGTTCGCGCTGCGCAGTTATCAGGGAGAACGGCGTTCTCTTCTACTCTAAAAAATACGCTAATAGAAGAACATGGTGCTCGTTGCAATATATATCTTGCACCGTTCCCTGAGCGCGAACTGCAAATCGACCACAGAATTCCATTCGAAATCGCTGGGGACAATATAGATTTGTCGGAGGATTCTGATGCGTACATGCTGATATGTCCATCTGCAAATCGGGCGAAGTCATGGAGCTGCGAGAATTGCGAAAATTGGAAATTGAAAGAAGTCAGCAATTGCCGGTCATGCTATTGGGCATTTCCAGAATCCTATAGCCATGTAGCGATGCGAGAGATGCGCAGACTGGATATTCTTTGGGTAGGTGAGGAAGTAGCCGAGTATGACCAATTGAAAGAGACCGCAGAAAAAGTTGGAGAAGAAACGCCGGCCTACGTCAAGAATGTATTGAGAAATCATCTCGAATGTGAAGGTGATTAGGGTATAATAGCTGGTCGCGTTTTGTCTGCTGCCGCAATGGAAAGGAGTAAGCATGACGAGGATAGGAATCGCGCTGGTGGTTGCGGTGCTAACTGCCGGCGGCGTCCGAGCCGAGGGATTGCCGAGTATTTTGAGCGAGGAGGGGCAGGCGTTCTTGGTGGGATTGCGGGCGGTGGAAGGCGATGCTGATCCTGAGCCGACCCTGCGAACGCAGGAGCGCAAGGGCAAGTCGTCCAAGCGGGCGTTTTTGCTTTCCGCGCTGGTGCCGGGGTTGGGCGAGTGGTATGCGGGATCGAAGAAGCGAGGGTTGATTTTCTTCGGAGCCGAAGCCGCGCTGGTGGGTATGTGGGCGGCTTGGACGGGCAAGGGCAACGATTTGGAGGAAGAGTTCCGGGCGGTGGCCGACGAGCACTGGGATCCGCTCAACTACCTAGCTTGGCGCGGCTCGACGATCTCGAAAAATTCGTCGATCACGCACGCGTTGCCTTGTAGTAGCGAGGTCGTCGAAGTGTACATTCCGGCGATGCAGCAGTCGGGGAATGCGGATTTTGGCGGATGTGCGCCTAGCCAGATTCAGCAATACTACGAGTTGATAGGCAAATACGATCAATATGTAGCCGGTTGGGATGATCTGAAGCGCGTAAGGCGCGATGGCAGTATCGGCAATGCCGCTGTGCCGACTGAAGTCGATTCCGTTGAAAATTTCCATTCTGAGCGACGGCTCCGCTACGAAGACCAACGCGATGAGAGCAATCGCTTTCTCAAGCGAGCTTCCACTATAAGCGGGGTCATTTTGATCAATCACGTTTTCAGCGCCATTGACGCGGCGCGGGTGGCGCGGGCGCGCGCTGCGGGGGCGGACGAAGCGGCCCTGAGGCGGCGGACGCGCTTGGCGTTGGTCATGCAGCCGTGGGTGCGGGGGCGCGTGCCCATGCTCGTGGCGTATAAGCCGTTGGATTGAGCTTATGTGGTGTTGGATTGCATTGATTTTGTTGCTGCCCGGTGTGGCTGAGGCCGGGAAGGCCCAAGGGGCGTTTTGGCGCTCTTTGCTGGTGCCCGGTTGGGGGCAGAAATACGCCCAAGGTGGCGGTGGTGGCTTCTTAGCCGCTGAACTGGCGCTTTGGGGCGGCTATTGGGGTTTTGAGTGGCTGGGTCAGGTGCGCCGTGACCGCTACGAGGCGTATGCGGCCGAACGCGCGGGCGCGTGGCCCGAGGGCAAGGGGGACGACTACTTCGACGACTTGGGGTTTTATGCGAGCCGGTTGGAGCACAACCAATTCGCCCGCTACGAAGACGGCCCAGACGCCGAGCTCTATCCGGTAGCAGCGGATTTCTTCTGGGAATGGGATCGCGACGAGTCGCGTCTGCGTTACCGCGAGCTGCGCAATGCGAGCCAGCACGCGCAACGGCAGGCGCTCTATGTAACGGGATTAGTGGTCGTCAATCACCTTGTGGCCGCCATCCATGCGGCGCGAGTGGCCAGCGCAGAGCAAGCTCAGACCGGCTTTGCGCCCAAGGTGGCGGTGGGGCCTAGGGGAGCGGCTTTCTTCTTGGTGCGGCATTTCTACTGATGGTCTGCTTTTTCTCACGGGTGGTCTTGGCTGTGTGGATGCTATCGTTGCCGCTGGTGGTCGCAGCCGAAGAGCGGATATGCGGGACGCGCTGGCTCGAGCAGCACCGCGCGTCTTTTCCTGCGGTAGCCCCCAAGGTAGTAGGCGCAAGACAAGAAACAGGCCCCATTGAGGTGGGGACCCAACTCGCTTTTTACGCACCGCTTGAACCCGTGCTCAAGTTGGCTACTTGCCGCTACAAGGGGACGCACTGCTATATCTTCGTCGAAGAAAGTCAGTGGGACATTATCGCAGCCCAGCCGGATGTAGATAAGCTGGGTGCGCTCTTTGACGCGGCGACTCCGGTCGATCCCGAGCGCGGGATATTTGAAATAGCGGTCGATGCCTTTGGCGAGCCTGCTGATGAGGATGGCGATCCCCGCATCTTTATCCTGATTTTGGATCTTCCCGGCAACATAGTCGGCTATTTTGACAATAAGGTGTATGAAACACTGCTGCCCGAACTGCGACGCGATACGGTCTATCTCGACGCGAACAAGCTGGCCTTCAGCGCCTATCTCGCCCACGCGACCCTAGCACACGAATTCCAGCACCTAATCCATTGGGGTCACGATTCCGATGAGGAGGCATGGATTGACGAAGGGCTTGCTGGGTACGCTGAGGATCTGGTGGGTTTTCCCGAAGCTGACCCGAGTATGGTGCCGAGTTTTCTCGCGGATCCTAGTATCAATCTAACGCACTGGGTATTTGAGTCGGCGAGTTACGGCAAGACCTATCTGTTTGCGTCGTTTTTGGCCGAGCGCTATGGCCCGGGGCTGATTCGCCAAATCGTCGCCGAGCCGCGCAACGGCATTTTGGGCATTGACGACGCCTTTAAGAACCAAAACTGGGTTGAGGACTACGCGGGTGCTTGGCGTTTGTGGGTCGCGGCCAACTATGTGGGTGGGTACGAGGCCCTGCGCGGTCGCCGCGCAGCCGCAGTTTCAGCGCCCGAGGTGCCTTTTGCGGAACTGGCTGGCGAGGTTGGCAGCCAATGGGGCGCGGCCAATGTGGTCATTCGCTCGGAGGGGGATATAGCCGTTGATTTCGCTGGTGCGGACGAAGGGGACTATGCCGCGTGGGTGTACGCCATGCGCGATCAGCGCGGCGAACTGATCGCGATGGAACTTAGCGCGGACAATGCTGGGCAGGTGCAGGTCGCGGATGTAGATAGCGCGGTGGTCATCGTCGGCAGGGCTTCGCCGACGGGTGGAGAGTTTGCCCTCGCGGCCCGGTATTTTACGCCTACTGTCGTAGCGATGCAGGCGGATGAGCAGGCCGCAAACGACTTGGCACCGGCTTATCCGAATCCGGCTAACAGCGCGGTGAACTTGCCCTTTCGCTTGGCAAGGGAATCGGATGTCGAACTGGCGATATACAATGCCTTGGGCCAGCGCGCGGCCCTTTTGGTGGCGGAGCGGCTCGGGGCTGGGCAGCACTTGGCGCGCTGGAGTGATGAACGCGCGGCCAGTGGGGCGTATTGGGCTGTGTTGAAGGTCGGCGGGGAAACGCGGACGCGCCGATTGATGTTGGTCCGGTGAAGGTTGGACCGACGGCTTATAAAATTCTTGAATTCGCGTACCGACGCGCCTGACGACCTACAATGTCTAGCGTTTCAGTCTTCCAATGTGAGGGTACCAATGTCGCGGGTGTGGGCGTCGCAGTACCACAAGACGCCTTGGTGCGCGGTCAAGCCGTGAACCTCATCGGGTGCCGCTACCCGAATGACGTCATAGACGCGTCCGTCCTTGGTGTCGAGTAGGCTAACGGTGCCAGCCGAAGTGTCGGCCACCCACAGCCTGCCGTTCAGCCCCCAAGCGATGCCGTGGTTGCGAAAACCGGGGGTGCGAAACTGGTGTTCTTCTTCCCAAGTGTCGGGGTTCATGACGTGGACCATTTGGGAAGGCGGCGTGGCCACGTATAGCTTGCCGTCTTTCCATTCCAGGCCGTGGGAGCCGGTGGTGCGCGCGTCTGCGATACCCTCCCGGGGCGCTGTGATGCCGGCACCGGGCGAGTCGTATTTGGCGATGGTGCGGCCGGTTTCCAGTTCTAGTTTGGCGATCTTGAGTTCATAGGTAGAGGCGATCCACAGGTATCCGTCCCCCACGGTAATGCCGCTGGAGTGGACCGTATCGGTCTGGGCTGCGAACAAGGTCTCGCCGGTTTCATAATCCAACTTGTACACTTTGTGATCAACTTGGTCGATGACCCACAGGCCGTCGGGGGCGGCTTGGATGCCGTTTGGCTGCGGTCCAGGGCACAAGAATCGCTTGTCCACTTTGGCGATATTTGAAGCCATTTCGTTTGTCCTCCATTAAGGAAAGTGCGTACTAACGGTCGAGCGGCGCGGCGATGATGTTGTCGATCAGTCGGACGTTGGACAGGCGCACGGCGAGGGCGATGACGACCGGGCCGGCGATGTGGGTTATTTCTTCGAGCGTGTCCGGGTGTGCGATGGAAATGTAGTCAATGGACGCGTCGAGCGCGCGCTCAAGGTGCGCCCGCATCTCGGCGATGATTTGGCTGGCGTCGCATTCGCCCTGTTCGATTTTTTTCCGGCCCATTGTGAGCGCTTCGTAGAGAGCTGATGCACGCTGTCGCTCTTCTGCGCTGAGGAGGACGTTGCGCGAGCTCATGGCCAAGCCGTCTGCTTCACGCACGGTGGGGGCGACCTCGACGCGCAAGTCCAAGTTCAAATCGCGTACTAATCGACGAATGACAGCCGCCTGCTGGTAGTCTTTTTGGCCGAAGACGGCTAGGTGTGGTTTGACGGCGGTGAACAGCTTGGTCACTACGGTGGTGACGCCGCGGAAGTGACCGGGGCGGAAGGGGCCGCACAGACCTTTGGTTAGCTCTTCGACCTCGACGGAGGTCGAGAAGTCGGGGGGATAGAATTCCACTGTCTGTGGGTGAAAGACTGCATCGACTCCTCGGCGGGACAGCAAGTCGAGATCGCGTTCCATGTCGCGCGGATAAATGGCGTAGTCTTCTTTCGGCCCGAATTGCAGTGGGTTGACGAAAATGCTGACGACCGTGCGGTCCGCGGCTTCGAGGCTGTGATCGACCAAGCTGAGGTGTCCCTCGTGCAAAAAACCCATCGTCGGCACTAGTCCAACGCATAGGCCCGCGCCGCGCCAAGCGTCGGACTGAGCCTGCATTTCCGCGACCGTGTGTATGCGTTTCATGGGATGGCGGGAAGGGCGAGGGGGCCGGTGGCCTTGGCTTCGCGACAGTTGAGTGCGGCGAGGTACGCAGCAAATGGCCTGCCGGTGACTGGATGGCTAAGTCGCGGGGCGATTTCGCAAAGGGGCACTAGTACAAAGCTGCGCTCGTGCATGTGCGGGTGCGGCAGAGTCAGATCCGCGCTTTCGACGACGCGCTTGCCGTAGAGCAGCAGATCGAGGTCGAGGGTGCGCGGTCCCCAGTGAATACGGCGTTGCCGCTGGTGCTTTTTTTCCGCGGCGAGCAGGGCGGCGAGCAATGGATCAGGAGCGAGCGAGGTTTCTATGGCAAAGACGGCGTTGAGGAAATCCGGTTGATCGATCGGTCCCAGCGGCCGGGTTTCGTAGGCGCAGGAGACGGCCACGAGGTGTGTACTGGGGAGCGCGGCGACTTCTCCGAGCCCGGCTTCGAGGTACGCGCGGCGATCGCCGAGGTTGCTGCCGATGGCTATATAGGCTCGCTCAGGCATAGGACCGGCGTATTTCGACTTCGATGCCGTCAAAGTGCGCAGCGACCGGAGGATTGGGTTTGCGCACGCGGACGACGAGTTCGACCGGGGCGCAATGGGTGCCAACCTTCTCGGCAATGCGCTCGGCGAGGGCTTCGACCAATTTGCAAGGCTCGCCGGTTACGACATCGGCCACCAGTGCGTACACCTCTGGATAGTTGATCGCCGCGTCTATGTCGTCGCTGCGCCCTGCTTGGCGAAAATCGCCGTAGAGTTCGACATCGACCTCGTAGTGCTGGCCGAGTGCGGTCTCTTCGGGGAAAAGCCCGTGATAGGCAAAAAAGCGCATGTTGCGCAGGCGGAGTGCGTCGTTGGGCATGGCAAGAGCTTCAGGCGCGCCCCAATGCCCGATAGGCGATGTCGCGGCGGCAATAGGCGTTGTCGAAGGCGATCTGATCTACTGCTGAGTAGGCTTTGGCGACGGCAGCTTGGAGATTGGCGTCCGTGGCCGTCACGCCGAGCACTCGACCGCCATCCGTAATGACGCGACCGTCGCGCTGGGCCGTACCAGCGTGAAAGACGACTATGTCGTCGCGGTCGGCAAAAGCCTCCAAGCCGCGGATTTCCAAGCCCTTCTCATAGGCTTGGGGATAGCCGTTCGAGGCCATGACTACGCAGACAGCCGCCCCGGGCGAGCATTCGACTTGCATCTGGTCCAAGCGACCGTCGCAAGCGGCGGTGAACAAATCGACGAGGTCGGTTTTGAGCAGGGGCATGAGGATCTGGCATTCGGGGTCGCCGAAGCGGGCGTTGAACTCTACGACTTTGACGCCGGCGTCGGTACACATCAGCCCGCAGTAAAGCACGCCTTGGTACGGAGTGCCCAGTCGGCGCATTTCGGCGAGCACAGGTCGGATGATGCGCTCTTCGGCTTCATGCACTAGGGCCGGCGTCATCACAGGTGCCGGGGCGTAGGCCCCCATGCCGCCGGTATTGGGGCCTTTGTCGCCGTCGTAGATGGGTTTGTGGTCTTGGGCGGGTGTCAGGGTGATAAAATGCTCGCCATCGCAGATTGCAAAGAGCGAGGCTTCCTCGCCGGTCATGTATTCCTCGACGACGATGTGATGGCCAGCCCCGCCCAAAACGTCTTCGTCGAGCATTTCGTGCGCTGCTGCGAGGGCTTGATCTACGCTCTGGCAGACGACCGCGCCCTTACCGGCGGCTAGGCCGCTGGCCTTGACCACGATTGGGGCACCCTGCTCGCGGATATAGGCGCTGGCAGCTTGGCTGTCGGTGAAACTCTGGTGCCGAGCGGTGGGGACGCCGACGCGCTCCATTAGTTCCTTGGCGAAGACCTTGCTGCTTTCGATGCGGGCCGCGGCTTCAGTGGGGCCGAAGATCGCCAAGCCACTGGCGCGGAAGCGATCGACAATGCCGCCGGCTAAGGCGTCGTCCGGGCCGACGACGGTCAGCCCGATTTGCTGCTCGTGGGCAAAGGCAATTAGGCGCTCGATTTCGCCGACGAGTTTTTCGCGTTCGGCCACAGGGGTATCGACGCGGATATCGACGCATTCAGCGAGGGAGGCCATGCCGGGATTGCCGGGGGCGACGTAGAGTTTGTCGATGCGCTGGCTCTGTGCCAGCTTCCACACGAGGGCGTGTTCGCGCCCCCCTTTGCCGACGACTAGGACGTTCATTGGTTTAGCGTTCCTTTCTGAGACTTAGAGATAACCAAATTCCCGCAAATCGCGCTCTTTGTCGCGCCAGTCTGGGCGGACTTTTACCCACAGCTCTACATAGACGGGCGCGTCGAGTAGTTCCTCTAAGGCAGCGCGGGCTTTGCGTCCGATTGATCGCAGGCGCAGGCCCTTCTTGCCGATGACGATGCCCTTTTGGCTCTCGCGTCCGACGTAGATAATGGCGCGAATGTAGGTTTTGTGGCCAGGGCGCTGGCGGAATTCCTCGATGTGGATGTTGATGGCGTAGGGCAACTCGTCTTCGAGGTGCTCAAAAGCCACCTCGCGAATGCGCTCGGCGGCAAAAAACCGCTCAGGCTGTTCGGCCACCATATCGTCCGGGTAGAGCTTGGGGCCGCAAGGTAGCTGGGTCTCTAGGCGCGACAGCAAATCGCCGAGCCCGTCACCGCGCAGGGCGGAGACCGGGATGGGGCTGGCGATGCCGAACTCATCCGCGAGACTTTTTTGCAGGCCGTCTAACTGGGTGGGTTGTACTAGGTCAATTTTGTTGAGCACGGCCAAGACTGGTACCCGCGTGTGTGCTAAGAAGTACTTTACTAGCGTGATGCGGTCTTTGGGACGGGAGGCGTCGAACAGCAGCAAGACGAGGTCGGCTTGGCGGGCGGCTTGGTCGATCTGGTGGGCCATGGTCTCGTGCAGCTTGTAGGAGGCCTCGAGCAGGCCCGGCGTGTCCAAGAAAATTATCTGACTCTGTGGACGGGTGAGAATGCCGAGAATGCGGCTGCGAGTCGTCTGCGGTTTGGCGGTGACGATGGAGAGCCGTTGGCCCAAGAAGGCGTTGAAGAGGGTGGATTTACCCGCGTTAGGGCGACCGGCTAGGGCTACGTAGCCGACGCGAGGTTGCTCAGAAGCGGAAGCTGGCGGACAACTGGTAGGTTGCTTCGAGCGCATCGTGCTGTAAATAGGCAAGGTCGAGGTCGAGGTTGCTGTATGGGGTGAGCCCTAGCCCAAAGGACTGGCGGCCTTCCTCTAGCCCGGCCCGCAGGGTGATGTAATGGTGGCGGTATTCTACGCCGGCGTTGAGCGGGACGTCGGCGGTTGCCGTGTCGCCGCCGGAGCGGGTGGATAGGAGGGCGGTGGTCTGGCCCCCGGCAATGGGTATGGCGTACGCTGCGCCCAAGAGCAGCGAAGGTTGGATGCGGTCGCTGATGTCCGTATTCCAGACGATGGGCGTGGTGGTAATGTCGCGCACGTTAGCTGCCAGCGCGATCTGGGGACTCAATTGGTAGCGCACGCCTAGGTCAAGGCCAAAGCCATAGGCGTTAAAGGAAGCGACGTGGCGGTAAATGGCCTTGGCGCTTAGCCCGAGGGATAGGCGCGCACCGAGCCGACGACTGCCCGACAGGTACAGGGCGTAATCCGCGCTTTGTTCGGTAGAGGCGATGCGAGGACGATTGTCAGTACTGGGAGACTGAAGGGGATCCGGCAGTTCGGTAAAGTGGATGTCGTCAATGCCCATGCGCACCACGCTCAGGGCCATGCCGTGCAAAAGGCGACCTGGACGGGCGACGGCGACAAAATCGCGCTGGATGAGGCCGGAGAAGTGTTCGGAATGTGTCAGGTGAACTTGGCGACCGCTGAGGGCGGATAGGCCAGCCGCATTCCAATAGCCCGCAGTGGCGTCGTCGGCGAGGGCCACATAGGCGCTGCCCAAGGCCGCAGAGCGGGCACCCGCGCCCAAGCCGAGGAACTCGCCGGCGTAGCGCGAGGCGGCGTGTACAGTCCCAGTTAGCAACAGGGCTAAGGCAAGCGGAAGAAGACTCTTGAGCATGGGTTGTAAAAAGCTAGCGGAAGGGTGGCAGAGTGTCAAATCGGCTCACGGCACCATCTCCCGCAGGGGGGACGATTTTCAGGCTATGAGGATGATTTGTAGATCCATGACGTTAGTGCCTGTAGGACCCGTGATGACGAGGTCGTCCAACGCCGCGAAGAAGGGATAGGAATCGTGGCGGTCGAGAAAGGCGTGGGCGTCGAGACCTTGGGCGCGGGCGCGGCTCAAGGTCTGGCCGTCGGCTAGGGCACCAGCGGCATCAGTGGGACCATCGGTGCCGTCGGTGCCGCCGGAGAGCAGGGTGATGGTGGGCCAACCGTCGAGCTGGAGGGATGCGGCTAAGGCTAATTCTTGGTTGCGCCCGCCCTTGCCGTCGCCGCGCAGGGTGACAGTCGTCTCGCCGCCAGCGATGAGACAAGCGGGCCGAGCGATGGGACGGTTGGTCTCTGCGGTTTCTTGGGCGATGGAGACCAACGCGGTGGCGGCATGGCGTGCCTCACCTTGCAAGCGGCTGGTGAGGACGCACACCTCATAGCCGAGTTTGCTGGCTTGGTTTGCGGCCGCGTCAATGGCCAAGCGGCTGTTGCCAATGACCAAGCTCTCGGCGCGAGTAAAGCAAGGGTCTCCAGGTTTGGGGGTTTCCGGTTGCTCGCCTCGGGTGCCAGCTTCGAGGTGCTGACGGACCGAAGGGGGAAGCTGGTCGCGCAGGTCGTAGCGATCGACGATAGCTAGGCAATCGCCAAAGGTCGTGGCGTCAGGATGGGTCGGGCCGGAGGCGATGGTGTCGGGGGGGTCGCCGATGACGTCCGAGAGCATGAGGGCGACGACGCGGGCGGGTGCGGCTGCGCGGGCGAGTAGTCCGCCCTTGATGGCCGAAAGGTGTTTGCGCAGGGCGTTGATTTCGTCGATGGTCGCGCCGCAGGCGAGCAGGAGGCGGGTGGTTTCTTGCTTTTCTGCGAGGGTTAGGCCCTCGGCTGGGGCGGGTAGCAGAGCAGAGCCGCCGCCGGAGAAGAGGCCGAGGACTAGCGCGTCGGTATCTAAGTCTGCTAGTAGCGCGAGTTGGCGGCGTGCACCGGCGACACCGGCTTCGTCTGGGACCGGATGTCCGGCTTCAAAGGTCTCGACCCGCGCCAACGGCAGGGCGTGGCCGTACTTGGTGTTGATGGCCCCGCAGTCAATGCGGTCGCCGAGGATCGCTTCGGTGGCCACAGCCATGGCCGCGGTGGCTTTGCCGGCACCGACTAGGCGCAGGCTGGAAATGGTATCGAGGGAGAAGCGGAGCGAGCCACAGTGCAACTCATCGCCTGTGACCGCGAGGGTTTGGTGGATACAACGGCCGGGATCGGCGGCAGCGACCCCGGCGGCAAAAATGGCGCGCGCATGGACGCGCCGCAAAGCAGCATCCAACTAAGCTCACCCTAGAAGCGGCGCATGAGGCCCACTACTTTGCCAGCGATGCTGAACTCGTCGGCGTCGGGCGCGACGACGATGGGTTCAAACGCCTCGTTTTCGGGCAGGAGCCGGATGCCGTCGGGGTCGGGAGCATAGCGCTTGACCGTGGCCTCGTCGCCGAGCAGCGCGACGACGATATCGCCGCGCTCGGCGCGGTCTTGCTGGCGAGCGATGACGATGTCGCCGTCGAGAATCCCGGCGTTGCACATGCTCTCGCCGTGGATGCGCAACGCGAAGACATCGCCCGAAGCGGGGACGAGCGATGGATCGACATTGAGTGTGTTCTCGATGTTTTCGGTGGCGAGGATGGGGGTGCCCGCAGCGACCCGGCCCACGAGGGGCACTTCGCGCAGATCCGCGGAAAGGGAAGCGGGCTTGACGAAATCGACGAGCTCTATCCCCCGGGAGCGGCGCGCCCGGCGGCGGATGTAGCCTTTTTTCTCCAAGGTTTCCAAGGTGGTGCGCACGCTATTGGTGGAGTTGATGCCAAAGACGTCCATGATCTCGCGGATCGTGGGGGGACCCCCGGAGCGAATTGCATCGGCGATGAAGTCGTAAATTGCTCGTTGGCGTTCGGTTAGGGGTTTGGGCATGAGTGTACCTCCATAACTGGGGAGGAAAAGTGAAAGTAGAACTGAAAATATATATACTGCACATTAGTTCATTTGTCAAGGGGCACCTCTTCGTCTAATTTGCCCTTCCTATTACTTATTCAGGGGAATTTTCTGTTTTTGCGCGATGGGAACGAAGGCTATGGAAGCCATAGTCGCCAATGTGCGGCAAGTGCTACAGGAAGCGGGATTGCAGGCCGATGCTAGCTTAGTCGTCGCTGCGTCGGGCGGCGTCGATTCGACCGTGCTGCTCGATGTCTTGGATGGCCTAGGGTACCGGTTGCACGTGGCGCACTTGGACCACGCGCTGCGGTCGGATTCGGCGGACGACAGCCGCTTTGTCGCCAACGAGGCGAAGCGGCGCGGGCTGCCCTGCTCGATAGAGCGGCTCGACGTAAGGGCTTACGCCCGAACCGAGGGCCTGTCGCTGGAGGAAGCGGGGCGGCTGCTGCGCTACGCCTTTCTCGACCAAGTCGCCGACCGGATCGGGGCCGAGTTCATCGCCTTGGGTCACCACGCCGACGATCAAGCCGAGACCGTGATCTTGCGCCTGTTGCGCGGCAGCGGTGCCACCGGTTTAGGGGGCATGGAGATTGCGCGCGAGGGCCGCTATTTGCGGCCGCTGCTGCGCGTGCGGCGCGCTGAAATCGAGCAATACGCGCGCCAGCAGGGCTTGCGCTACCGAGAGGATCCCTCCAACCGCGACCGGCGATTTTTGCGCAATCGAGTGCGTGGGGAACTATTGCCCTTGCTCAAGAGCTATAATTCTAACATAACCGAGGTTCTAAATCGCACGGCCGCGCTGCTCAAGGCCGAGGACGACTTGCTCGCCGCGCTAGCCCAAGAGGCTTTAGATACAGTGATTTGCGAGTGTTGCAACGACAAGGTGGCTCTTGATAGTAATAGGCTTCTCGCTTATCATATAGCCATACAAAGGCGCGTGTTGCGCACCGTGCTTCAGGGCCTTGCCGCCGCAGAAGGCCCTTTTGATTTTGCCCGCGTCGAGCAAGTGCGGGGCTGGATTGAGGCCGATGACAAGCGCCTGCGGGTGGTGGGTGCTGGGCTGAGGGGGCAGGGTTGTGGCACGCGCTATATCTTGCGTCGCGGTCAGCGGCCGCCGGTCGCGTGCTGTTTTGAGATTCCCGGCGTACTCGTGCTAAGAGAGCACGGCGTGAAAATCCGCGTCCAAGTCGTCCGCTCGGAGCACTTTGACAAGTCTCAGCTAGGTGGCACGCAGGTGGCTTTAGACGCGGACCGCCTCGGTGCATGGGTGCAAGTGCGCAGCCTGCGGCCGGGTGATCGCTTCCAGCCGCTGGGCATGGAAGGACACAAAAAACTGAGCGACTTTCTCATTGACGCCAAATGGCCGAAAATCTCGCGCGACGAAGTGCTAGTGCTGGCCCGAGCAGAGGAAATAGCTTGGGTCGCGCCCCTGCGTTCTAGCAATGCCTTCAGAATAAAATCTACTACGCGCCGCATCGCCTTATGCACGCTGGGGCATTGGGACGGCGATTGACCTAAGAGTATCTATCATGGAGGGACCAAAAAAGCAGGCCCCAGAAGAGCGCCCCACGCGTCTTAGGGACGACCGCGGGCAGGGCGACGGGGAAGACAAGCCGCGCCGCTGGCGCCGCCCCTCGCGGACCCAAGCGTTTTGGCTGTTCTTCGTATTGGTAATGATCTTCACCGCCAAATTCTTTGGCAGCAAACCCTCCGATCCTCAACTAGTCTCCTACAAGCAATACCGCCAATACTTGGAAGAGGATCGCATCGCCGAGGCCGTCATCGTAGGCGAGCGCGAGTTCAAGGGCGTCTTGCACAACGGAATCCGCTTTGTGGTCAACTTGGGGCCAATAGACGCGGCGACCAAGCGCGAATGGGAGGAACGAGGAGTCGATTTTCGCTTTGAGGAAGAACCCTTCCGCTGGTACAATTTTCTCTTCAGCTTTTTGCCGTGGCTGCTGTTTATCGCCTTCTGGATATTCATGCTGCGGCAGATGCAGGGCGGCGCGCGCGGGCTGTTTTCCTTTGGCAAAAGTCGGGCTAAGCTCCTGATGGAAGACAAGCACAAGGCTACCTTTGCCGATGTGGCTGGGGCCGACGAGGCCAAGAAGGAGTTGGAGGAAATCATTGAGTTTCTCAAGGATCCCCATCGGTTCCAGCGCCTCGGCGGACGGATTCCCAAGGGCGTCTTGATGGTCGGGCCACCGGGCACGGGCAAGACGCACTTGGCGCGCGCAGTGGCCGGCGAAGCGGGGGTGCCCTTCTTTTCGATTAGCGGCTCGGACTTTGTCGAGATGTTCGTCGGCGTCGGAGCTTCGCGCGTGCGCGACCTTTTTGAGCAGGGCAAGGCCAATGCCCCGTGCCTGATCTTCGTCGATGAGATCGATGCGGTGGGTCGCCATCGAGGTGCCGGCATTGGCGGCGGCCACGACGAGCGCGAGCAAACCCTCAATCAGCTTCTAGTGGAAATGGACGGCTTTGAGTCCAATGACGGCGTCATTCTCATCGCCGCGACCAATCGCCCCGATGTGCTCGACCCGGCGCTGTTGCGGCCCGGTCGCTTTGATCGCCGGGTGGTGGTTGACCTGCCCGACGTCAGGGGGCGGGAGGGCGTACTCAAGGTCCATGTGCGCAAGGTGCCGCTGGATCCGGACGTCGATTTGCAAAAGGTCGCGCAGGGCACGCCCGGGCTTTCTGGAGCCGACTTGGAGAACTTGGTCAACGAAGCGGCCTTGCTGGCCTCGCGGCGCGACCGCAAGACCGTTGACATGGGCGACTTTGAGGCGGCCAAAGACAAGGTGATGCTCGGGGCCGAGCGCCGCAGCATGGTCCTGACCGAGGAGGATCAGCGGCTTTCGGCGTACCACGAAGCGGGCCACGCCTTGGTCGCCAAGAGCCTCAAAGGCGGTCCGGCCATTGGCAAGGCGACCATCATCCCGCGCGGGCAGGCCATGGGGATGGTTTCCTTTCTGGCCGATGAACGGCGTTCGCTGACTGAGACGCGGCTCAAGGCGCACTTGGCCACGGCGCTAGGCGGCTGCGCCGCTGAGAAATTGATCTTTGCCGAGCGCTCGACTGGAGCCCAAGGCGACTACCAGCAGGTGACGCGCTTGGCCCGTTCGATGGTCTGCGAGTGGGGTATGAACGAAGAGCTTGGCCCCCTCTCGTTGGGCGGCGGCGACGACGAGGTCTTCCTCGGCAAGGAATTCACCCGCAGCCGCCACTTGAGCGAGGAGACAGCCCAAGCCGTCGATCGCGAGATCCGCAAGCTAGTGGTGGAGGCCGAGGAAACGGCGCTGCGCATCCTCGGGGAAAAGGAGGACAAGCTGCATTCCTTGGCCCGCGCCCTCCTCGCGTACGAAGTCCTCGACGACGCGGAGATCGACCAAGTCTTGGCCGGAGAGCCTCTCGCCCGCAAACCAGTGCGCACCTTGAGCGACGAGGATGAGGCGTGATTTGGGAGTTGGGAAGTCGCACTCTCCACTTTGGCGACCAAGTACAGATCATGGGCGTCCTCAATGCGACGCCCGATTCGTTTTACGACGGGGGTTGCTATAGCGAGCCGAGCGCTGCGGTGGAGCGCGGCTTGGCGATGGTGGAGGAAGGGGCGGCAATCGTCGATATTGGCGGTGAATCGTCGCGGCCGCCTATGTACGGGGTCGCCGAGGAGGTCTCGGTTGCCGAGGAGTGCGCCCGGGTTCTCCCGGTCGTCGCGGGCCTTCGCCGCCAGAGCGCGGTGCCCATCTCGGTTGACACGGTCAAGGCCGAGGTGGCACGCCGGGCCCTTGAGGCGGGGGCCGACATCATCAACGACATTAGCTCCCTGCGGCACGATCCGGCTATGGCCGAGGTCGCCGCACAGGCTAACGCCCCCGTGGTACTGATGCACCGCCGGGGCACGGCGGCTACTATGCAGCAGAATACCCACTACGATGACTTGCTCGGATCGGTGTACGCCTTTTTACAAGAACGCGTGCGCGTCGCCCATGCCCAAGGCGTCGAGCGCGTGGCTGTGGACCCGGGCTTGGGGTTCGGCAAGTCGCCGGAGGGCAACCTCGCCTTGTTGGGGATGTTAGAGCGCTTCTTGGGCTTAGAGTGCCCATTGGTAGTGGGTGCTTCGCGCAAATCCTTTATCTGGAAGGCGCTCGGGCTCTCGGCTGCCGAGAGCTTGGAGGGCAGCTTGGCGGCGGCAGCGCTAGCGGCTAGGGCGGGTGTCCACGTGCTGCGAGTCCACGATGTGGCCGCGACGCTGCGGGCCGTCCGCTTAGTCGAGGCCGTGCGAGGCCAAGTGCCGTGCTAAAAGACCCGGTCCTGTTTCACTTCTTCGGCTTTCTGCCCGTCTCGCTGACCTCGGTGGTGGATATCCTGCTGGTGGCCTTTATCTTTTTCCGCTTGCTCTCCCTGATCAAGGAAACCCGAGCTGCGCACATGGTCGCCGGGCTGCTGCTGATGGTGATCGTCGCCTTGGCCGCACCTTGGCTCAAGATGAACGCCCTGTCTTGGCTTTTGGAGCAGGCGCGCTCCATCTTGCTGATCCTGCTGGTCATCCTCTTCCAGCCCGAGTTGCGACGGCTCCTGCAAGTCTTGGGTCAGACCCCGGCGTTCCGTTGGTTTTACAAAGCCGAGACGTCACGGGTCATCGACGAGGTCGTCAGCGGAGTGGGGCGTTTGGCCGACCTGGGGTATGGGGCGCTGATCGTGCTGGTGCGCCAAGTCCAGATCAGACCGGTCATTGAGACTGGAGTGCCCCTGAATTCGGAGGTGTCGGGTGATTTGCTAACCACGATCTTCAGCCCGCGCGCTCCGCTGCACGACCGAGCTGTCGTCATTCAGGGCGAGCGCTTGGTGGCGGCCCGCTGCACCTTGCCGCTGGCTGAAGAGGTGGAAGACCAGCGGCTGGGAACCCGCCATCGGGCGGCCTTGGGTCTGTCGCAGGAATCGGACGCGGTCGTTATCGTCGTCTCCGAGGAAAACAGCACTATTTCGCTGGCCATTGGTGGGGTTTTTTGGCGGGGGCTGGACCCTCCGCAACTCAAGTTGCGCCTGCAAGAGCAGATGGCCTCGGGCCGAGCGTAGGCGGCGGCGTTTTGCTTGACACGGTCTCAGCAGTACTCTACTTTGAAATTTTTATTTCAATTAAATAATAAAAATTATGAGAAATAAACAGATGCGGCAGACCCGCATACGGGAACTGCTCTACAGAAGGTCCATTGATACGCACGAAAAATTGGCCGAAGTCCTCCAGCACCAGGGTATCGATGTCAGCCAATCAACCTTATCGAAAGATTTGCGCGAAATAGGCGTGGTGCGAGTGCCGCAGGCCGATGGGGGATTTCGCTATACGCTGCCCGAAGCTGGGGCTACGCTGCGCGACCTGCACATTCTAGAGCGAGAGTTGCAGGATTTCTTGGTCCAGACCGAACAGGTAATCAACATGGTGCTGGTGCGAACCGCGTCGGGGCACGCCCAAAGCGTCTGCGAGGCCATTGATCGCATGGGTTGGGCTGAGGTCGCGGGCACGCTGGCCGGCGAAAACACGATCTTTATCGTCACTCGTTCCGAGCAAGATGCGGCGAAGTTAGTCGATAAGATCGACGCAGTGTGCGGCGAGGAGAATTGATGGACGCCGAGGTCTTGCAGGACTTGCAGGTCCAGATCGTCAAAGCTGAGACCCTGATCGAGGCCCTGCCTTATTTACAGGAATTCCGCGGCAAAGTAATGGTTGTCAAATACGGTGGCAGCACCATGGGCAGTGGGGACACCGTATATAAGGATATTGTCTTCATGCAGGCGGTCGGCATCTGTCCGGTCGTGGTCCACGGCGGTGGCCCGGCCATCACCCGCCGCCTGCAAGAGTTGGGTATTGATAGTCAGCGCGTAAATGGGCTGCGGGTAACGGATGCAGCGACGATGAAGGTGGTCGAGGATGTGCTCTTTGGCGAGGTCAACGCTCGGATCGTCCGCGAAATTGGCACACTAGACGGGCGGGCCGTGGGCGTCTCGGCCAAGGACGCCGGGATCATGCAGGTGCACAAGCACTGGGTTCAGACCGATAGCGGCGTTCTAGATATCGGTTATGTCGGCGATGTCGAGCACGTGGATACCGCGCCTTTGTTGGACTTGATAGGCAAGGGCATGATCCCGGTGGTTGCGCCGATTGGCCGCGGCCCGGAGGGCGAGAGCTTCAACGTCAACGCCGATACGGCGGCCGGGGAAATCGCCGCGGCCCTGCACGCCGAGAAATTAGTTTTTTTAACGGATGTACAGGGCATTATGCGCGATCTCGCAGACGATGCGTCCCTGCTATCAACCGTGCACGTCTCTGAGGTGGGCGAGTTAATTGACCAAGGCGTGATCAGCGGCGGAATGATTCCCAAGGTCGAAGCCTGTATCAAGTCCGTCAAAGCTGGCGTGCGCAAGACTCACGTCATCGACGGGCGCGTGCCGCATGCGATGTTGCTCGAGTTTTACACCCCGCAGGGCATTGGCACCCAAATTGTCCAGTAGGACGACGGAGAAACCATGAAAACCGAAGACATTATCAAGGGCGAGGCGCAATACATTTTACAGACTTACGGTCGGCCCGAGTTCGTACTAGAGCGGGGCAATGGGGTCTATCTCTTCGATACGGACGGCAATCGCTACCTCGATTTTGTCAGCGGCTTAGCGGTCAACGCGTTGGGCTACGGCGACTACGAGGTGCTCAAGGCCATTGAGACCCAGGCTGCCAAGCTGATGCACGTGTCGAACCTCTACCACACGATCCCCTCGGTCGAGGTGGCAAAGCGGCTGGTTGAGAACTCATTTGCCGACCGGGTGTTCTTCTGCAACAGCGGCACCGAGGCGTGGGAGGCGTCGCTCAAGTTCTGCCGCAAGTGGGGCAACACCACCCACGACTCGCCCAAAAATCGCCTCATCGCCTTTGAGAACTCCTTTCACGGGCGGACGTATGGGTCCATCTCGACGACCGGCCAGCCCAAGTACCACAAGGGGTTTGAGCCGTTGCTGCCGGGCATCGACTTTGCCCAATTCAACGATTTGGCCTCGGTGGAGGCGCTGGTTTCGGATCAGACTTGCGCAATTTTGGTCGAGCCGTTGCAGGCCGAGGGTGGGATCCACGCCGCGACGGCGGAATTTCTCACCGGGCTACGGCACCTGTGCGACGAGCGGGAGATGCTGTTGGTGTTCGACGAGATCCAAGTGGGCTGCGGGCGCTTAGGCTCGCTGTGGGCCTATCAGCAATACGAGGTTGAGCCGGATATTATGACCTTGGCCAAGGCACTCGGCGGGGGCTTGCCAATCGGCGTAGCGCTCTTGCGGCAGAAGGTCGCCGATGCCATTGAAGCCGGCGACCACGCCGCGACGTTTGGTGCCAATCCCGTGGCCTGCGCTGCGGCAACCGCGGTTTTGGACAAGCTGTTGGAGCCGGATTTTATCGCCGGGGTGCGCGAAAAGGGCGACCACTTGATTGATCGCCTACAAAAGCTGCAACAGCGCTGGCCTGAGCACATCACCGAAGTGCGCGGCAGAGGGCTGATCGCTGGCGCGGTCACCAGCCAGCCGGCCGCTGACTATCTGGCCGCCTTCCGCCAGCGCGACATCTTGGTGGCCACGGCTGGGGCTGATGTGGTGCGCTTTTTGCCACCGCTGGTCGTCGAGCAGGATCGCATCGACGAAGCAGTAGATGTATTCGACGAGATTCTGCGCCAAGGTGTCTGATGGCCGCGGTACAAACGCCTTGGGGCGGGCGGTTTCAGTCTGCGCCGGCCGAGCTGATGGAGCGCTTCAACGCCTCTATTGGCTTCGACCGCAAGCTGTTGGAGGCCGATATTGCGGGCAGCGTGGCCTACGTCCGCGCCTTGCAGCGGGCTGGCGTCCTCAGTGCTGGGGAGCTGGAGCAGATCGAAGCGGGGCTAAAGCAGGTGCAGGAAGAATTTTCAGCCCCGGATTGCGCACTTCCCGACGCGCTTGAAGACATCCACATGGCCGTGGAGCAGCGGCTAACCGAGCTGATCGGGCCGGTCGGAGGCAAGCTGCATACCGGGCGTAGCCGCAACGACCAAGTCAACTTAGACGAACGGCTCTACCTGCGGGACGCGATTGCGTCGCTCCAGGCGCAGATTCGCCATTTGCAAGGCGTGCTGCTGGCGTCGGGCGAGCAGCACAGCGACGTGGTGCTGCCCGGCTACACTCACTTGCAACAGGCGCAACCAGTGCTTTTTCCCCACTACGCGCTATCGTTGTTCTGGATGTTGGAGCGCGACCGCGGGCGACTGGGGGACGCTTGGCGGCGGGCCGACTTTCTGCCGTTGGGTTCCGGGGCATTGGCTGGGAGTGCGTTTCCGCTCGACCGGGCCTTTCTCGCCCGCGAACTCGGGTTCTCACAGGTGACTCCCAACAGCCTAGACGCGGTTAGTGACCGCGATTTTCTGCTCGAGACCCTATCCGCACTGGCGATTCTAATGATGCACTTGAGCCGCTTCTGCGAGGATTTGATTCTCTGGTCGTCGGCGGAGTTTGGTTTTGTCGAACTCGACGATCACTTCGCTACTGGCTCTAGCATGATGCCGCAAAAGAAAAATCCGGACGCGCTGGAGTTAGTGCGCGGCAAAACGGGCCGGGTGTACGGCAGCTTGGTGGCATTGCTGACGACGATGAAGGCCGTGCCGCTGACGTACGCCAAGGACCTGCAGGAAGACAAGGAGCCGCTCTTCGACGCGTTGGAAACGTCGGCTATTTGCCTAGAGGTTTTCGCTGGTGCTTGGGAGAGCATGGAGGTGCGTGCCGAGCGGATGGAGTCCGCGGTGGATTCCACGGCCTTGGCAACGGATTTGGCCGACTACTTAGTGGGCCAAGGCGTGCCTTTCCGCGAGGCCCATCGCGTCGTCGGCCGCTTGGTGCGGGACTCGCTAGAGCAAGGCCGCGCCCTCACCGAACTTAGCTTGGAATATCTGCGCGCACACAGTGCGGATTTCGGCGAGGATGCACTCGGTCTGCTCGACGTGCGCCACAGCTTGGCGCGCCGTAATATAGAAGGTGGCACCGGCCCGCAGGCCGTGGCCGAACAGATGGAGAAGGCACGGCAGGTATGGGCCGGGAGCTGACAGAATGTTAGTAGCGATTAAAGACATCGAATTTTACGTGCGCGAGATGCGGATGCGGATGCCGTTTAAGTTCGGCAATGTGGTAGCTGATAGCCTGACTGCGCTGCACGTGGCCATGGATCTAGAGCTGAGCGATGGCCGTCGGGCGCGGGGCTGGACTGCGGACATGCTGTCGCCTAGGTGGTTCGACAAAAACCCAAGCAAGTCGATGGCCGATGGCATCCGGGACTTGGTGGATGGAGCACAAGCGGCTGCCACCGCTTATCGGGAGTCGAGTCGAGGCGGCGCAATCCCATTCGCCATATGGGAGGCGGGCCACGAAGCGGGTCGGACTTGGGGCCGGGCACGGGGTGTCAACGACCTACTGGCGTCCAACGGCGCGGCCCTGATGGAGCGGGCGCTCATCGACGGCTTGGGGGTCGCGCTGGAGCAGCCCTATTTTGCGCTGTTGCAGGACAATGTCCTCGGGTTGGCGCTGGGGAGGATTCACTCGGAGCTAGAGGGGTTGGAGCTTGCGGCGGTGCTGCCGGAGGCACCAGTGCGCTCGCTGTACATTCGCCATACGGTCGGCTTGGTCGATCCCATCCGCACGGCCGCAATTGCGCCCGAAGAGCGGTTGAACGACGGGCTGCCGCAGTCCTTGGAGGAATGCATTCAGAGCCAGGGCCTGCGCTATTTCAAGATCAAGATTGGTGGCGACCCCGAGGCCGATTTTGAACGCTTGGCGGAGATTGCCGCGCTTTTGGATGAAAGCGGCGCGGAGTACCACATCACACTCGACGGCAACGAACAGTACGGCGACGCGGCCGATTTGCTGGCCTTGTTGGAGCGGATTGAAAAGGAATTAGGGGCGTTTTACCACCGCATCCTCTACGTTGAGCAGCCCATGGACCGCGCCCTTTCTCTCGATCCCGCGCTAAAGAAAGACCTCGGGGTTTTGGCGGCAAAGCGCCCCTTGCTGATTGACGAGTCGGACGAATCCTTGGATTCCTTTAGCCGCGCGTTAGACTTGGGGTACAGCGGCGTCTCGTCCAAGTCTTGCAAAGGGTTGGTCAAGGCGCTGGCCAACAGCGCGCTCGCCTGGCAGCGCACGGCTGCGGGCCATCCCTGTTTTGTCTCGGCTGAGGATTTGACCGTGGTGCCGGTGGTGTCGCTGCACCAGGATTTGGTGCATGTGGCGGCGTTGGGGATCGATCACGTCGAGCGCAATGGGCACCACTACGTGCGGGGGCTGGACCACTTGTCGGCTGCTGAGCGGGCGTGGTGCTTTGAGCGGCACGGCGATCTGTACCGCGCCGAAGGCCAAAGCGGCTTGCTCGACATTCGCGAAGGCCAGATCGCGGTCGGTTCCCTGCAACGGCCTGGACTCGGGGTTGATGGCGCGGTCGATATCGCAGCCATGCAGCCGCTGGCGGAAGCGCAACTCTCGTGAGTGCCGTAGAAATAAGGCTTGAGGACGTGCAGTTCTACATGCGGAATGTGCATACTCGCATGCCCTTCAAATACGGTGCGGCCGTGCTGACCTCCGTGCCGATCCTCCACGTGGTGGCTCACGGTGCGCTAAAAAACGGCATTCCGGTACAGGGGGTTGCAGCCGACATCCTCCCGCCTAAGTGGTTCGACAAAGACCCGACCAAAAGCTACGAAAACAATGTCGCCGACTTGCTGTGGGCGGCGCGTGCGGCGCGGTCGGCTTATTTGGATGCGGCGCGGTCCCCCGCGTCGTTCTTTGCCATCTGGCAGGACGGTTATGCGCAGACGGTATCTGCTGGCGACGCGCACGGTCTGAATCGGTTGACGGCTGTCCACGGCAGTACGCTGATGGAACGCGCCCTGATCGACGCGGTGGGATGCGGTGTGGGCGCGAGTTACTTCGAATTGCTCAAGGCCAATCTCCTCGGCTTGGATCTGGGGGCGATTCACCCCGAACTGCAAGGGGTGGAACCCAGCCAAGTGATCGGGGCTGCGCCGCTGGCGCAGTTGCACGTGCGGCACACGGTGGGATTGGCGGACCCGATTGTCCCAAGCGATATTGCGCCCGAGGAGCGGTTGGACGATGGGTTGCCGCAGTCGCTGGCCGATTGCGTCGAGCGCCAAGGACTGACGTACTTTAAGGTCAAGGTGAACGGCGATTTGGAGACTGACCTGGCGCGGTTGGCCGTGATTGCCGAGTTGCTAGACGGGCGTGACGCCGAATACAAGGTCACGCTCGACGGCAACGAGCAATACCGGGAAATGGATTCGCTCATTGGTTTGATCGAGGCCCTTGCAGCCACACAGCCGCGTTTGTACGAGAGCATCCTCTACGTCGAGCAGCCCCTAGAGCGGAGCTTGGCTTTGGATGCAGCGCTAGAGCCGGGCATCCGCGCCGCGGCGGCGCGTCGTCCCTTGCTCATCGACGAGTCGGACGATGCGCAGGACACCTTCCGCCAAGCCTTGGCGCTGGGATACGAAGGCGTTTCGTCCAAGGCGTGCAAAGGGTTGGTCAAGGCGCTGGCCAATCTGGCGTTGGCGCGGCAGCGGGAGGGCTGTTTTCTCTCGGGCGAGGACCTGATGAATCTGCCGGTGGTGCCTCTGCACCAAGATTTGGCACACGTGGCGGCGCTGGGGATCGGGCACGTCGAGCGCAACGGACACCACTACGTGCGGGGGTTGGATCACTTGACTGCGGACGAGCGAGCGGCCTGCTTGGCCACGCACGGGAAGCTCTATCGGGAGGTGGACGACGAGTTGGTGGCTTTGGATGTGAGGGAAGGAAAGATCGAGGTGGGGTCGCTGCAAGTGGCGGGTTTGGGCGTGGGAATGCCGGTGGCCGTGGATGGGATGGTGGAATTGGAGGAATGGGAATTTGCGTCGTTGGCCTGAGCTAGGAGATGGCTATGCTGGACGATTTTTCTCTAGAATCGATCATCACCTATGCGGAGGCGCATCCGCTCATCGCCATCTTGTTGCTGTTGGTGGCGGTGATATTGCTAGGCAGCTTGCTGCGCAAAATTTTCAAGGTCGTGGTGGTATGCGCGATTGTTTTGCTGGTCGGCCTGTACTTTACCCAAGGCGACGACTCAGACTGGTGGAAACGGATCGAAGTGATCGGCAGCGAGGTTATGGCGTGGGGCGAGGCATTGCTGGAAAAGGCCGACGAGATTTTTGAGAAAGGCAAGCAGCAACTAGCAGGAGATTAGGCCACCCCGGCCTCTTTTAGTTGCGCGATAAAGGCCGCTTCGTCGAGCACTGCGACGTCAAGGGCCTGCGCTTTTGCCAGTTTGGACCCCGCTTTTTCGCCGGCGATGAGCAGGTCGGTTTTCTTGCTGACGCTGGACGTGGTTTTGCCCCCCAAACGCTCGATCAGCGCGGCGGCTTCGTCGCGGCTGTAGCCCGACAGGGTGCCGGTGATGACTACGGTCTTGCCGCTAAAAGGTGACGGCGGCGCGGCTTCTTCCGCTTCCATTTCGAACTGTAACTTAGCCTTATTTTTGAGCTTGTAGAGCACGCGATCGAGCGCGGGGAGCGCGGGGAGGCTGGCGTACAGGCTGCGGGCGATGGTAGGGCCGATCTCGTGGGTGGCTTCCAGCTCTTCGATGCTGGCTTTGCACAAAGCGTCGAGACTCCCAAATGTCCGCGTCAAGGTGCGAGCCACGGTCGCGCCCACGTGGCGGATGCCGAGGGCGAAGAGCACCCGGTCGAAGGATTGCTCTTTGCTGCGGGCGAGGCCGTCGAGGAGGTTTTGCGCCGATTTTTCGCCCATCCGCTCTAGGGCACCAAGAGATGCTACGTCGAGTTCGTAAAGATCGCTCAAGTCCTTTACCAATCCCTGCTCTACCAATTGTTCAACCACGGCCGGCCCCAAGCCCTCGATGTCCATGGCGTTGCGCGAGGCGAAGTGTTCGAGGCGGCGACGGAGTTGGGCGGGACAAATGGGGTTGTCGCAGCGTGCGACGGCTTCTTCGGCGTCGCGGGTGAGTGGACTTTTGCACGAGGGGCATTGGTTGGGGAAGGCATATTCTACGGAGTCGTCAGGCCGCTCGCTGGGATCTACCTCTACGACTTTGGGGATCACGTCGCCGCCCTTTTCGATGAGCACGGTGTCGCCGATGCGAATATCCTTGCGGCGGATTTCGTCCGCGTTGTGCAGGCTGGCTCGGGCGATGGTTGAGCCAGCCAAACGCACGGGTTCTAAAAAGGCTACCGGCGTTACGGCGCCCGTGCGTCCGACTTGCAGATGGATATCGAGAAGCCGAGTGCGGGCTTGATAGGCCGGAAACTTGTAGGCCATGGCCGAGCGCGGGCTTTTGGCAGTGTAGCCCAGCCGCTCTTGCTGGCTGAGGCTATCGACTTTGATGACCACTCCGTCGATTTCGTAGGGGAGCGCGGCGCGGGTGGTGGCGTAGCGGTCGTAGTGATCGAACACGTCCGCCAGCGAGGCACAGCGCTGGTGCTCAGGGACTATGAGGCCCCAGGCGCGGAGTGTTTCGAGGCACTCGCTGTGGCGCGTCTGGCTGCCATCTTCCGCATGTATCCAATAGGCGAAAAAGCGCAGGTTGCGCTTGGCTACTAGGTTGGGGTCTTGCAGCTTGAGTGAGCCGGCCGTGGAGTTGCGGGGGTTGGCGAAGAGGGGCTCGTCGTCGGCTGCGCGCTGGGCGTTGAACTGGGCGAAGTCGCTGCTTTCCATATAGACTTCGCCGCGGATTTCGCAATTGATCCCCGGCTGCCGCAGTCGGAGGGGAATGGTGGGGATGGTGCGGGCGTTGGCGGTGATTTCGTCGCCTTGGACGCCGTCGCCGCGGGTGACGGCGCGCACGAGTAGGCTGTCTTGGTAGATGAGGCTGAGGGCCACACCGTCGATTTTTAGCTCGAAGACGTATTCGACTGCTTCGTCGGGCAGGCTCTGGCGCACTCGCCGGTCGAAGTCTTCCACATCTTGGCGCGAGTAGCTGTTGTCGAGGCTGAGCATGGGCCGCGCATGGCGCACGGTGGGGAAGTCGCTAGTGGGTGCGCCGCCGACGCGCTGGGTGGGCGAGTCGGGCCGCTTGAGTGCGGGGTGGGCCTCTTCGAGGGCTTGCAGTTCGGCGAGGAGGAGGTCGAACTCTTGGTCGGAGATGGTGGGGGCGTCGAGGACGTGATAGCGGTAGAGGTGCTCTTCTAGCTCGTCCACGAGCGCGGCGATGCGTTGGGCGATGTCTTGGGTCATGGTACAAAGTACGATAGGCGGAGCACAAAACCGCGTCAACTCGCCTTGTCTTTGGATAGTTGGGTCATTTTGCAATGTTCCGGTTGGTATTTCTTGGGCTGTTCAAGCGATCTCAAAAGAACCCACTATCTGTCCGTATATTGTCCATCTATGGACCTGGCTTTATATTTTTGTCGCGGAATGAGATAGATATGACTGCTACTTGGCGCGACTACTGGGAACTGACTAAACCGCGAATTGCCTTTTTGGTGCTGGTTACGGCCGCCTTTGGGTTTTTCTTGGGCGGACAAGGCATTCACGCGCCGCTACTTTTTTGCTGCTTGCTCGTCGGTACGGGCTTGACCACGTGCGGCTCGTCGGTGCTCAACCACTATCTGGAGCGCGATGTCGATGGGTTGATGAAGCGCACGCGCAATCGGCCCTTACCAACCGGGCGCGTCAAGCCGGGTACGGCTCTGTCGATGGGGTTTGTGCTGGTTCTGAGCGGGGTGTTTTTCCTGCTTTTTACCGCTGGGTTGTTGACGGCGTTTTTGGCGCTCCTCTCCGCGTTTCTCTACGTGGTGGTGTACACTCCGATGAAGCGGCAAAATTGGCTCAACACTTCGCTGGGGGCTGTGCCAGGTGCCCTGCCGCCCGTAGGAGGCTGGACGGCGGCGACCGGCGCGATTGACCCGGGGGCCGTGGTCCTGTTTCTCATTCTCTTTGCTTGGCAGCACCCTCACTTCTACGCCATTGCTTGGATCTTCCGCGACGACTACCGGCGCGGCGGTTTCAAGATGTTGCCCGTCGTCGAGCCGGATGGGAACAGCACCTGCTGGCAGGTGATGGGCTACTTAGTGCTGCTGCTGATCTTTTCGGTGCTGCCTTCGTTTATGGGGCTCACCGGGCCGTTCTATCTAGTCGGAGCAGTGGTGTTGGGCGCGCTGTTTTTGGCCTCCGGTCTCGCGCTTAGCTTTTCGCGTTCGGTGACCAGTGCGCGGCGGTTGCTCAAGGCTTCGGTTCTCTATCTGCCGCTATTGTTGATGTTGAGCGTGGTGGATGCCGGATTTTAGGAGTGCGGCTTGCGCCCGCTCGTACTCTTCGGGCGCGTTGAGATTGGCAAAAAGCAAGCCGCGCTCGTCGTAGGGCCGCCAGTCCTTTTCCTTTACCAGATCCAAATTCAGATTGCTCAGTAGGTTGCGCATGCCGAGTTGATCGGCCTGTATGGCGGCTTCTATGGCTGCTAAGCAGGACGGCTCGTAGAGCGCGCAGAGCGGTTGCAGTCCTGCAGTCGTGTGGGGCACGACCGCTTGATGTGGCCCGCGCCGGTTGACGAGGTGGCGGAGGAAGTCCGGAGTGAGAAAGGGCAAGTCGCAGGCGAGGAGGAGCACGGGTGCGCCGGTTGTGCTGAGCGCGGTGTATAAGCCACCCAGCGGCCCCAGTCCGGGGCGGTGGTCGGGAAGGACGGGCAGCCCGAGATGGGCATAGGCGGCGGGATTGCCGATGATGACGCAGGGATAGCCGAGGGGGTGTGCCGCGGCGAGGACGCGTTCAATCAGGGTCTGGCCGCCTAGTTGCAGGAGGGCCTTGTCGCGGCCCATGCGTCGGCTCTGGCCGCCGGCTAGCACGGCGACGTGGATCATTCGGAGTGCTGGCTGGGCTTCGACCTGAGCTCAGCCGAAGGGCGGCGGTTGATCTGGGCGGCTGCGTACCCTGCGCCAAAGCCGTTGTCGATATTGACGACAACCACGCCGGCCGCACAGGAGTTGAGCATGGCCAAGAGGGCGGCGAGGCCGTGGAAACTCGCGCCGTACCCCACGCTAGTTGGCACGGCCACGACTGGAATATCCACCAGCCCACCGACGACGCTGGCGAGCGCGCCCTCCATCCCGGCGACTACGACGATAGCCCGCGCTCGGTGCAGGAGTTCGCGGTACGCTAGGAGCCGGTGCAGGCCGGCGACGCCGACATCGCAAACCTCCTCGACATGTGCGCCCATGGCGCGAGCCGTGACGACGGCTTCGCGGGCCACGGGCAAGTCCGAGGTACCGGCTGAGACTACGGCCACTAGGCCCTCAGGCTCGGGTTGTTCGGCTCCCGGTACTAGGACCGTGCGGGCGAGAGGGTCGTGCTCGGCGCGGTCAAAGCGCTCGACAAGTGCTTGGGCCGTGGCCGCTTCGACGCGGGTGGCCAGCATCTGCGCGCCGTGCTCGGTTATGCGTTCGGCGATGGCCAGCACCTGCTCGCGGGTCTTGCCTTGGGCGAAAATGACTTCAGGGAACCCAGTGCGCAGGGCGCGGTGGTGATCGACGTGGGCAAACCCGAGGTTTTCGAAAGGCAGGTTTCTAAGTCGTTCTAAGGCTTCGCTTGGCGCGAGGTCGCCGGTGGCGACTCGCTCTAATAGGTGATGGAGTTGTTCTTGGTCCATGGCATTAGGAACGCGCGGGATCAACGGCAGCAGCGGAAGCCAAGGAGGGGCTGCTCGTAGGTTTGTAGGGGCGAGTCGGCGACGACTTCCGCTAAGGCTTCTATATCATAGGGGTCTTGGCCTTCGATGGATAGGGTGTTCACGAGGCTTGCGCCGTCGCAGTCACTGCTCTCAGATACGCTGCTTGCTGCGATGTACACCGCTAGGTCGCCAGCGTCGTCGATACCGGCGAGCCACTCATCTATGTTGCCGGTCAAGTCAAAGACGCCGGTCGCGCTGCCGCAGTTGGGAAACGAGCCAGAAGGCGCGAGTTGGGCGGTTGGGTCGCTGCTGAATTGGGAAAAGGCCGAACCCGGCACATTGCAGAAGCGCACGCCAAAATGGTTGCGGCTGTCGTAGGCAGCTAAATCATCGATCGAAGAAAAGCGCCGCGTTTGGCCAGCTTGGCAAGCGGCGGTCCACTCGTCCGGGCTACACAGGCGCTTGCCCTCGGCCGCGCACAGGCGTGCTGCTTGGAAAAACGAAGCGGACTGCGGCCGCTCTCCTCTGGCATTGGGATACTCGTACGCGTCTATCTCATATTCTTGACCCGTTGGCAGGACTAGATGCACTGTGCCGCCAGTCGGCAGAGGCGGCTCAATGGAGACGTGGAGGGCGATTTCGCGCTCTGTGTTCGCTGCACCGTCACTAGCAGAAACGCGGAGTTTGTGGCTGCCGGGAAAAAAGGCGACGACGGTAGCGCGCGAGCCGATTTGCCGTCCAGTTTCCTCGTCTCGAATGGCCTCCTCTGACCAGATGCTAAGGCTGTCCCCGGCCATCGGCTCCCAGTGGTATTCGAGCTGGTCGCCGTCAGGATCGCTGCCAAACGCGTCGATAACTATCTGCGGTGCGCTAAACGCGCTGGTCGCGTCGGAGGTTACTTCCAGCAGGGGGTCGCGTTGCACGACTTCCACGAGGAAGTTTTCGATCAGCACTCGTGCGTCTTCGGCGCAGCGCTGGCGATCGGCTAGATCGGGCACGACATCGCAGTTGCGGTCAATTACGAGGACCTGCACGACAAATTGCTCGCTGGAGCCGACGATGGTTTGAGGGGCGAACCAAGAGTTGGTTTCTTGGGCCAGCGCATCGCGGAAGCTGCCTCCGGCTGGAGCTCGCCACTCGTAGAACACAGGATCGTCGTCCTCGTCGGCTGCGCGGATCTCAAAGCGAACCTCGCCGCCGCGCTGGACCCGGCAGACAGCATCCGCGCTATTGATCAGGGTGTCTAGGGAAGCTGTGCCCGGCGACTGGCAGGTCATCCGCGCCAAGTGTACGGTCGGGGGATCGTTGGGGAGGTTGTCGTGGAGCAAGCTACAGGCACCGAGGGCGAGAAACGGGACTAGGAGGCACCAACTGGGGTTCATTCGCCTTCAATCATCAGGTCGAGTAACCGCTCTAGATCCCCATCGTTGTAGAATTCGATCTGGATTGCCCCCTTGTTCGCCGCGGTGCGACGGATGTTGACCGCGGTGCCGTAGCGATGCTGCAACCGCTCTTCGTAGTCGCGGATGTGGGGGTCGTTGGAAATTTCTTTGGGAGCCTTCTTTTTTTTGCGGCCCACGCGCTGATTAGCAACGGCCTTTTCGACCTCGCGGACGGCCATTTTCTCCTCGACTGCGCGGCGGGCCAGCGCGAGCCGGTCTTCGTCTTCTTCGAGGCCGAGCAGGGCGCGGGCGTGCCCCATCTGCAGTTGGCCGTGGCGCAGGAAGTCTTGGACTTCGTGCGGCAATTGCAACAGCCTGAGGAGATTGGTCACGGTTGAGCGATTTTTCCCCACCTTGCGGGCGACTTCCTCTTGCGTGAGGAAGCACTTGTCGGTCAGCGAGCGGTAGCCTTCGGCCTCTTCGATGGGGGTCAGGTTTTCGCGCTGGATGTTTTCGATCAGCGACAGTTCCATCAAGTCTTGCTGCGACTCGATTTCGTGGACGATCGCTGGTATTTCTTGGATCCCCGCCTTCTTGGTAGCCCGCCAACGGCGCTCGCCAGCGATGATCTGGTAGCTCTGGCCGATGCGGTTGACGGTGATGGGCTGGATGACGCCTTTCTCTTGGATCGAGTGCATCAGCTCGTCGATGCTCTCTTCGCCGAACTCAGTGCGAGCTTGATAGGGATTGGGTTCGATCTCATCGACGTTGATATAGACGATCTGGCGCGAGGCGTCGCCTTGGCCGCTAGGTTCGGCGTACTCGGGGATGAGGGCACTGATGCCCTTGCCGAGGACCGGCTTCTTACCCATGGTCGATCACTTCTCCTGCGAGGCTCATGTAATCCTGAGATCCCTGCGACAAGATGTCGTAGAGCACGATGGGTTGGCCGTGGCTAGGGGCCTCGGCCAGACGCACGTTGCGGCTGATGGAGGTCTTGTAAACCTTGTTGCCGAAATAGGACTTGACCTCTGAAGATACTTGGCGCGATAGGTTCAAGCGTCCGTCGAACATGGTGAGTAGGACGCCAGCGATCTGGAGCTTGGGATTGAGATGGCGTTGGATCTGGCGCACGGTGTTGAGCAGCCGACCAAGACCCTCTAGCGCGTAGTACTCACACTGAATGGGTATCATCACCGAGTCGGCCGCGGTCAGGGCGTTGATAGTCAATAGCCCCAAAGAGGGCGGACAATCGAGAATGATATAGGCGTATTGGTCGCGGACTTGGTTGAGCAGCCCATCCAACTTCTGCTCGCGAGCGATCATGTTGACCATCTCGACCTCGGCACCCGTCAGGTTGATGTGCGAGGGAATCAAGGATAGGAAGGATATCTTGGTCTCGTAGGTAACGTCAGAGGTCTCTTTTTGCCCGATCAGCGCGTGGTAGATATTGGCCGGTTCAATCTCTTCGCTGTTTTGAAAGCCGCAGCCCGAAGTGGCGTTGGCCTGCGGATCCATGTCGATAAGCAGGGTCTTTTGTTCAGCTACGGCCAGACTAGCCGCCAAGTTGACGGCCGTGGTGGTCTTGCCGACCCCTCCTTTTTGATTGGATATGGCGATGACCCGGCCCATGGCAGAATCTCACTCGGCAAGGGCGGCTTGGGCAGCCGCCAAACGGGCGATAGGCACCCGGTAAGGGGAACAGGAGACGTAATCGAGACCTACTTCGTGGCAAAAACCCACTGAGCTAGGGTCGCCGCCGTGCTCGCCGCAGATGCCCACCTTGAGGGTTTTGCGAGTGCTGCGGCCCCGCTCGGTGCCGAGGCGCACGAGCTGGCCGGTGCCCTCTTGATCGAGGCTTTGGAACGGATCGTCGGCGAGAATGCCTTGGGCTACGTATTCGGGCAGGAACTTGCCAGCGTCGTCGCGGCTGTAGCCGAAGGTGAGTTGAGTCAGGTCGTTGGTCCCGAAGCTAAAGAACTCGGCTTGCTCGGCGATTTGGTCGGCGAGAAGCGCGGCGCGGGGAATTTCGATCATGGTGCCTACTAGATACTCGATAGTGCCCCCGACGGCAACGGCGACGCGGTCAACCATAGCTTTTAGGTCGCTAAACTCGCGCTCGGTTCCCACGAGGGGAATCATGATTTCGGGCAGGGGATTGATGCCCTTGGCGTGGACATTGACCGCGGCCTCAAAAATGGCCTCGACCTGCATCTCGTAGATTTCCGGGTAGGTGATTCCCAAGCGACAGCCGCGATGCCCCAGCATGGGATTGAACTCGTGCAGGGAGACTATTTTAGCCTCAATCTGGCTCAAGGGGATGCCCATTTCCTCGGCCATTTGTTGTTGCTGAGCTGGCTCGTGGGGCAAGAACTCGTGCAGCGGTGGGTCTAGCAGGCGGATGGTTACGGGCAGGCCGTCCATGGCGGTGAAAATGCCTTCAAAATCGAGCCGCTGTATGGGCTTGAGTTTGGCTAGAGCTTGGCGTCGCCCGGCCTCGTCGCTGGCGAGGATCATCTCGCGCACGGCTACGATGCGGTCGCCCTCGAAGAACATGTGCTCGGTACGGCACAGGCCGATGCCCTCGGCTCCGAAATTGCGGGCCACTTCTGAATCGTGCGGCGTGTCGGCGTTGGTGCGCACGGCCAGTCGGCGCTTGCCGTCGGCCCAACCCATCATGGTTCCAAACGCCGACGAGAAACTCGGCTCCACAGTGGGTACTTGGCCTAGCATGACTTGGCCGGACGAGCCATCGATGGATATCCAGTCGCCCTTTTTGACAGTCTTGCCGTTGGCGGTAAACAATTCTTGGTGATAGTCGATTGCTATGGACTCGCAGCCAGCGACGCAGCACTTGCCCATGCCGCGCGCGACTAGGGCGGCATGAGAGGACGCGCCCCCCCGCGCCGTGAGAATGCCTTGGGCGGCGTCCATGCCGCCGATGTCTTCGGGCGAAGTCTCTTGGCGCACCAAGATGACCTGCTGACCTTCGGCCGCTTGTGTTTCGGCCTCTGCGGAGTTGAAGACCACTTGGCCGGTCGCCGCTCCGGGTGAAGCGGGCAGGCCCTCGGCAATGACGTCCTTGGGGCTCGCGTCGTCGAATGTTGGGTGCAGGAGCTGGTCGAGCTGGTCGGGAGTGACGCGCAAGAGGGCTTCCTCTTGTGAGATCAACCCCTCGGCGGCCATATCTACGGCGATTTGGACCGCCGCTGCCCCAGTGCGCTTGCCGTTGCGAGTTTGCAGCATCCACAATTTGCCCTTCTGGACCGTGAACTCCACATCCTGCATGTCGCGGTAGTGCGGCTCTAGCTGGTCGCAGATCGCTTGGAACTGCTCGTACACTTGCGGCATTTGGCTGCTGAGTTCGGGCAGCGGCTCGGGCGTGCGGGTACCGGCGACCACGTCTTCGCCTTGGGCGTTGATGAGGAACTCGCCGTACAGGTGCTTCTCTCCGGTGGAGGGGTTGCGCGTAAAGGCCACGCCCGTGGCGCAATCGTCGCCCATGTTGCCGTACACCATGGACTGGACGTTGACGGCCGTGCCCCAGTCGTGAGGGATGTCTTCGATTTCGCGGTAGCGGATGGCGCGTTGGCCCTGCCAAGAGCCGAATACCGCACCGATGGCATTCCACAACTGCTCGTGGGGATCTTCGGGGAACTCGCGGTCGAGCCGCTTGGCGATCTCGGCCTTGAACTCGGCGACTAATTCGCGTAGGTCTTCGGCGCTCAGTTCGCTGTCGAGCACGACTCCGCGGGCGTGCTTTTTCGCGTCGAGCAGGGCCTCAAAAGGGTCTGTTTCTTTTTCATCTTCGGGCCGCAGACCCATGACCACGTCGCCGTACATTTGCACGAAGCGGCGATACACGTCGTAGCAAAAGCGCGGATCGCCCGATTGTTCGATCAGCCCTTGGACGATTTCGTCGTTGAGGCCGAGGTTGAGCACGGTCTCCATCATGCCGGGCATGGACACTCTGGCCCCAGAGCGCACGGATAGTAAAAGCGGGTTGGCCGCGTCGCCAAAGCGCATGTCCATGGTCTTTTCGACTTCGGCAATGGCGCGTTCCACTTGGTCTTTGAGTTCGCTGGGATACGTTTGGTCGTGGTTGTAGTAATAGGTGCAAACTTCGGTGGTGATGGTAAAACCGGCTGGGACGGGCAGGCCGAGTTGGGCCATTTCGGCGAGGTTCGCGCCTTTGCCGCCGAGCAGGTTGCGCATTTCCTTATCGCCTTCGGATTGATCGGTGCCAAACAGATATACGTACTTTTCCGTCATTGCTTTCCTATTCTATGGTAATGCGTTTTGAATTGAGAGGGCATCTCGGCCTTGACAGCCTTTGCCGCTGAGCTTGGAAAGGGTGCGAATTGAGGTGGAACATGCTCGGTGCTTCGAGGAACGGCCTCACAGGGCTGAAAAGGCTGAATATATCCCAAAGGAGAGGTTCTTGCAAGCATTTACGCCCACACCTGCTCCCAGCGCTGGCTGGAGGCCGAGCGATAGAGGGCTAAGGCCGTGCGCAGCTCGCCGAGGGCGTGTTCCGGCGGCGCGTCCGGGGCCTTGCCGTCGAGGACGGCGGCGGCGAAATCGGCTAGCTCTGGTCCAAAGGATTCGGTGTACCCTGGACTGGCAAAAAGTCGCTTGCCTTCGGGATGGTCTGCGTCCCACAGATAGAGTTCAGCACCGTCGAGAGCGGCGTTGATGGTCAGCTCGCCCTTGGTGCCGGTAATGCGCCACCAAGGATCGGGGGCAAAGACCGTGTCGATCATCATGGCGTCGAAGATGGCGGTCTTGCCCGAGTCAAAGCGAAAGAGCGCGCGGGCGAGGGACTCGCCTTCCATCTGCGCGAGCGGATGCCCCAGCACGCCGACCACCTCTTTGATTTCGCCCATCCACATGCGCAAGGGTCGGATCCAGTGCGAGCCGCCGTCGATGGCAATGCCGCCGCCGGTGCGCCCCTTTTCGTAGCGCCAGGGCCGCTCCTCTTTGAACCAGTAGGAGTCAAAAGGATAGACAAAGGCCGCGCGGGCAGTGATGATCTCGCCGATGGCTCCGGCGGCAAGGTGCTTTTGGGCCTCGACGATTTCGGGCCAGTACTGGCTGTTTTCCGCGACCATGAAGACGCCTGGGGCCGCACTGGCCGCGGCGAGAATGCGGTCGCAGGCGTCGAGGGTGGGGGCCATGGGCTTTTCCAACAGCACGTGCTTGCCAGCGGCAAAGCACTGGAGGGCGATGGATTCATGCAGGTCGTGGGGCAGCATGATATCGACGGCGTCGAAGTCGCCCTTGGCGAGCGCTTCGTCGAGCGAGGTGAAGGCCTGCCCACCGGTTTCAGCGGCGTAGGCTTGGGCTTTGGATTCGTCGAGATCGACTAGCGCGGTGACGTCGATGCGGGGAGCGTGGTCCTTGATGCCGTCGAGGTGAAAGCGGGCGATGGCACCGCAGCCGATAAAGGCGAGCTTGAGTTTGTCTGGCATGAAATAAGTCTCCGCTAGCGTAGGTGAATTAGGGCTGGGAAAATACGCAATGGAGGCGCGGAAAATCAATAGAGTGTAGGGGCGACCGGCCGGTCGCCCCTACGTGGCGTTGCATAGGACGGCCATGCAGGCCCCCGTCCCCAAGCCTTTTAGATACCTGTTAGATGTTAGACACCGACAGTAGGGACGACGCGCGGGGTAGCGGGATCGGGTGCTTGGGGATAGATTTGGGGACTAAAACAAAGGAGGTAGCCATGAAGTACAAATTGTTTTTATATGCTCTGGTGCTGTGGGCGGGCGTCGCTTTCGCGGAAAAAGGAACGCTTTCCGGCGTCGTTATGGGGTCGGAGGGCGAAGCCATCCCCGGTGCCAACGTCGTCCTCGTCAGCGACCTGCTGCCGGGCGGCAAGATCGGCACGGCCACCGACGAAGACGGTCGTTTTCGCTTGGAGGGGCTGCCGGCCGGCGAGTATCAGCTCAGCGTTACGCATATTGGCTATCGGGCTCTAATGCGAGAAGGCGTGGGCATCGTTGCCGGTGAACAGGAACTGACGCTGACGCTGGAGACCGGGATCATCTTCCTCGACCAGAACGTAGTTTCGGCTTCGCGGCGGCAGGAAAAAGTCCTCGAAGCCCCGGCCTCAGTGGCGATCGTTGAGGCCGAGGAGATCCGCAATCGGCCGGCGCTCAGCGTTGCCGAACACATTCGCGACCTGCCGGCCGTTGACTTTTCTCAGACCGGCTTGGCGCAGAGCAATGTGGTCGTGCGGGGCTTCAACAATGTTTTTTCGGGGGCCTTGCTGACGCTGACCGATAATCGCATTGCCCGCGTCCCCTCGCTGCGGTTGAATGCCTACAATTTCATTCCGGTGACCAACGACGACATTGAGCGCATCGAGGTGGTGTTGGGGCCGGGGTCGGCACTCTACGGGCCGAATAGCGCCAACGGCGTGATGCACATCATCACCCGCTCGCCATTTACTTCGGCAGGGACCAATGTCAACGTTGGACTAGGCGAGCGGAGTGTGCGCAAGGTCGGTATGCGCCACGCCGGGGCTGCTAGCGATCGCCTCGGCTACAAGGTCTCGGCCCAGTACTATACGGGAATGGACTGGGAATACGAAGACCCGGTAGAGGTACAGGCTAGGGCCGCCAATCCAGACATCCCACCGCGCAGTTTTGACATTGAGCGCCAGAGTGCCGAAGCGCGCTTGGATTACAAGGCTTCGGACGACTTGACGGCCATTTTGTCAGCCGGATACAACAAAGGCGATCAGATCGAGCTGACCGGTTTAGGGGCTGGCCAAGCTCAGGACTGGGCGTACAACTATGTCCAGCTTCGCCTGCTGTACAAGAATTGGTTCGCCCAGGTCTTCCAGAACGGGAGCGACGCCGGCGAGACTTTTACTCTGCGCGATGGAAATCCGATTGTCGATAAATCTAAGCTGACTGCCTTCCAAATTCAGCACTCCGCGGTGCTGGGAGTGCGGCAGCGCTTCACCTACGGTGCCGATGTGCTGCTGACGCGGCCCGATACCGAAGGGACCATCACCGGCGGCAACGAAGACTACGATCAGACCAATGAATTCGGGGCTTACGTGCAGAGCGAGACGGCTCTGAGCGAGATGCTCGACTTGGTGGTGGCCCTGCGTTACGACGACCACAACCGCATTCCCGAAGGCGAAATCTCGCCGCGCGCTGGGCTAGTTTTTAAGCCGAAGGAGACTCAGATCCTGCGGCTGACGTACAACCACGCCTTTTCAACGCCGTCGAGCAGCAACCTCTATTTGGACATCCGCTCGTCCCAAGATCCCTTCGGTATTGGCGCGGCGTTTGCGCCGGTGCTGGGCTTTGCGCCGGCGATAGATATCCGGGCGCAAGGAACCTACCGCGAGGATATGGGCGGCGGCTGGACTTTTGCTCGCTCAGGCAATGGCCGACCAAAATTCCGCTCGTCTTTTGCGCCGGCGGCGGGGATGGATCCAGCCGACTACATCGATTTGGGGGATCCGGTCTTTACCAATGTGATGTGGGGCTTAGGGCGTGGTGGGGTGTTGAGCGCACTTAATACAGAGCTTTTTATGGGGCTAGCGGCAACCCAGATAGGGATATTGCAAGAGCTAGACCGAGCAGAGGCCGAGGTTGCCGCTCAGCAGCTATTGGGCGGGTTAGATGCGTTGTTGCCTGAACAACTGACGGGATTGGACAACGCCCTACTCATGCTCAACCTCGAGAAGGTGGCGGCTGGCGATCCGGCCCCCTTTGATCCGGTCGCCGATGTTATCGACGTGCCGCTGACCCGCTCTACTACTACTGAGACCTTTGAATTGGGTTATAAGGGAATAGTCGGCGAGAAGCTAGTGGTGGCGGCAGACTTGTATCACACGCGGATAAAGGATTTTGTCTCTCCGATTCAGGTACAGACGCCCAATGTCTTCCTCGACCCGGCTAGCCTCGGAGCGGCGCTAGGTGCTAGCGTTGGCGAGGCGCTGGCCTCGGATGCAGAGTTGGCCGCGGCGGTCGCCCCGCTCGATAATATGCAGGTTCCGGGCACCTTATCTGGCAATGGCAATGGCTCGCCGGTGGATGAAATTGTTGCGTTGTTTGCTGGTGGGGCCGCGGGCATACCGTTTGGCACGGTTACGCCGGAGCAAGCCTTTGAACCAACAGCGGTGATGTTGACCTATCGCAACTTCGGCGAGATTAACCTGAACGGCTTGGACGTGAACTTGGCCTATTTCCCGAGCGATCAATGGTCGCTGACGGGCAGCTACTCTTATGTCGATAAGACTTTATTTGAGAACGTCGATGGCATCGCCGACATAGCGCTCAACGCGCCGGGTAACAAGCTCAAGGTAGGAACGTCCTATACCTTCGACCAAGAGCAACTAACCCTGGGGGCGCAGTGGCGCTATGTGGGAGCGTTTCGCCAGGAGTCGGGGGTGTTCGTCGGGGATGTGAAGTCGTACTCGCTGCTCGATTTGAACGCCAGTTATCTATTGCCGTTCGGAGAGAACCTGCGGCTCGGGGTAGATGTTTCCAATGCGCTCGACAACAAGCATCGGACCTTTATTGGGGCACCGGAGATCGGTCGCTTGGTCTTTGGGCAGTTGGGCGTGGCGTTTTAAGGAAGGATACAGCAGGCAAAAAGGGGGACGGGCGATGCTCGTCCCCCTTTTTTATGTCGGCTTATTGCCGCGGGCCATGACCACCTTGCCAGTGCGAACCATTTCCTTGAGGTCGAATTTGCTCAACAGCGATTCGAGCGCGTCCATCTTCTCGGTGGTGCCAGTGGCCTCGATGGTGATGGTGGCCTCTGATATATCGACCGTCTTGCCGCGGAAAACCTCGGCGATCTGCAAGACCTCGGTGCGCTCTTCGACCGAGCAGCCGACCTTGAAGAGCGCTAACTCGCGGGTGATGGCATCGTCGGCCGAGTGGTCTTTGGCGTGGATGACATCGACTAACTTGTTGAGCTGAAGAATGATTTGGTTCAGCTCGGCAGCGGGGCCAATGCTGGTGATGGTCATGCGCGAGCACTGGGGGATGTGGGCCGGCGAGACGACTAGGTTTTCGATGTTGTAGGCTCGACGGGCAAAACACTGGGCGATTCTCACTAGGACGCCGGGGCGGTCGTTGACTAACAGGCCGATGGTAGTCTTTTGCTGGGGTTCGGTCAGCCTGAGTTGTGGCGCGTCCACCGCCTCTTGACGGGCGTTGAGGTCAGCGGCGGCAAAGTCAATAGCACTTGTGGACATTAGGTGCTTCCTTTGGGTTGGGCTAGTTTCTGCTTGGGAGCCTCGATCAGCATATCGGTGAGCGCGGCTCCGGCGGGAATCATCGGGAAGACGTTGTCTTCTTTTTCGCACTCGGCGTGAATGACGCAGGGGCCTTCGTCGTGGTCGAGGGCCTGCTTGAGGACTTTGTCGATGTCGGCGGTGCGCCGGATGCGAAAGCCCTTAGCCCCGTAGGCTTCGGCCAGCTTGACGAAGTCAGGATTGCCCTCTAGGTCAACCCCGGAGAGGCGATTGTCGAAGAAGAGATTTTGCCACTGGCGAACCATACCTAGGTACTTGTTGTCGAGGACTAGGATCTTAACCGGCAGCCGATGGACGACGGCGGTGGCTAGTTCGCACAGGGTCATCTGGAAGCCGCCGTCGCCGCAGATGGCGACTACGGTCTCTTCGGGGCGGCCAAACTGAGCACCGACGGCCGCGGGAAAGCCAAAGCCCATGGTACCAGCGCCGCCGGAGGAAAGCCACTGGCGGTGATGGGCTGTCTTGTAGAACTGAGCCGCCCACATCTGGTGCTGGCCGACGTCGGTAGTCACCACAGCGCGGCCAGCGGTCAGCTCGTACAGGCGGTCGATGATAGTCTGCATCTTGAGGCCGCCACGCTTGCCGTATTTGAGCGGGTACTTCGTCTTCCACTCGTCGATTTGGGCAAGCCAAGCTGCCGTGTCAATCGGCTCGACGTAGTTGATAAGCTCTTCGAGCACTTGGCGCGCATCGCCTTCGATAAAAACGTCGGGCATGACCACTTTGCCGTATTCGGCCGGGTCGATGTCGATGTGGATCTTTTTCGCGTCTGGACAGAATTCCGAGAGTTTGCCAGTAATCCGGTCGTCCCAGCGTCCCCCTACCGACATAATCAGGTCGCAGCCGACGACGGCCTTGTTGGCATAGGCCGTGCCGTGCATGCCGAGCATACCCACCGAAAGCGCGTGCTGCTCGGGGAACGCCCCCTTGCCGAGCAGGGTGTTGGTCACTGGCATCCGCGTCTTTTCGGCAAATGCCTTGGCCACCTCGTGCGCGCCCGAGGCGATGCAGCCGCCGCCCAAGTAGAGCAGGGGGCGCTTGCTGCGGCGCAGAAGAGTGGCGGCGGCTTCGAGCAGTTCGGGCGAGGGCTTGGTCTGCCAAGTGTAACCGGGCAGGTACACCTTCTCTGGAAAGTCAGTGGTGCATTCGGGAAAGGGATCGCCTTGGGTGACGTCCTTGGGCAAATCGACGAGCACTGGCCCCTGTCGGCCGGTGGTGGCGATGTGGAAAGCCTCGGTCATCACGCGGGGGATATCGTTGGGGTCTCTGACCAGATAGGAATGCTTGACCACGGGCATGGAGATGCCGAAGACATCGGCCTCCTGAAAGGCGTCTTTGCCGAGCATGGGGGTGACGGTTTGGCCGGTGAGGGCGATGACGGGCGCGGAATCCATCAGCGCGGTTAGCAGGCCGGTGATGGTGTTGGTTGCGCCCGGGCCGGAGGTTACGAGGACGACGCCGGGCTTGCCGGTGGCGCGGGCGTAGCCGTCGGCCATGTGGGTCGCGCCTTGTTCGTGCCGGGTGAGGACGAAGCGGATCTGCTTGGAGTTGAGCAGTGCGTCGAAGATGGGCATGGCCGCGCCGCCCGGATGGCCGAAGACGTACTCGACGCCGAAGCGGTCGAGTGCTTCGATGACTTTGTCAGCCCCTCTCGTCATATCAATTTCTCCCTAAAAATGGATAGTTTGAGAATTATTATGTAATTAACTTGAGCAAAGTATAGGGAAAAATGGCGATAATGACAAGAAGGAGAGAAAAACTTGAACGATTTGTAATGAAAAAGGATAGAACGTAAAGTCAGGTTTAGAGGCTATTGCAGATTAAGAGCGGCTCCACACGTCTTTGAAGAATCGGACCCAGTTGCCGGAGAAAATGCCAGCGATGTCTGCTGGCGAGTAGCCACGGCGCGCGAGGATGGGCTGGAGTTTTTGCAGATCGGCGATGGTGTTGAGATCGCGCGGGGCTTGCTCGGTGCCGAAGCCACCGTCGAGATCGGTGCCAATGCCGCAATGACGCGAGGTGCCCAAAAGCTGGCAGATGTGGTCAATGTGGTCGGCGACGGTTTCCAAGGTGGCACTGGTCAGTTGTTCAAAGGCGGGGACTTTGCGCTGCCAGCCCGGGTCGAGCATCCAGGCGTCGAAGGCCGCGCCGATGACCCCATCGCGCTCGGCGATGGAATGGATCATTTCGTCGGTGAGCTGGCGCTGGCCGGGGACCAAGGTGCGACAATTGTGGTGCGAAGCGCAGACCGGGCCGTCGTACAACTCCAAGAGCTCCCAGTGTGCTTGGTCGGTTAAGTGGGTTAAGTCGACGATGATGCCGGCCGATTTGAGCACGTCGAGCAGAGGTTTGGCCGGCGGCAACAGCCCCCCTTCGGTACCGGTGCCGTGCGAATAAGTGCTGGTGCCGTAATGCGAGATCGACACTAGGCGCAAGCCGAGTTCGCGCCACTCGGGCACTTGGTCCGGGCCTAAAATGGGATCGGCGCTCTCCATGGCGAGGATCAGGCCGAAAGGGGTCGTTGGGTCGGGGTTTTGCCAGGCGGCGATGGTTTCGTCCAAATCCACGCTGCTTTTGACGAAGCGGAGCAAACCCGCGCGTTCGAGTGCTTGATAGTACGCCAAATGCCCGCGTCCGACGCCGTGGCATTGGCTCTGGCTGTACATGCCGGTGCGGGTCCAGCGATCGTTTGGATCTAGGCGCGACATCACTGTGCCGCAGAAGAGGCCGACCTTGCCTCGGCGCAGTTCGGGGAAGGTCACTGTGCAGGAGCCGAAGCCTTCCATAGTCTGCACGGAGTCGTGGACGCGCACGGTGGTCGCCTTTTGCGTTAGGTCGCGGTTGATTTGCAGGGCGGAGAAGGATAGATCGAGATGGCTGTCGAGGATCAGCGGGCGCGCGTCGGTCATTGTATGACAATCCTGTTGGTGGGGCGTGAATTATCCGCAGATGAGCGCAAATGGGCGCAGAGTGGTTGATTCAAGGCTATTGCTCCCAGGCTTGGCGGAAGAAGCGCGAGAGGTTGCCGTGGGCTATGGCCGCAATGTCGTTGGTCGAGTAGCCCCGCTGCTCGAGGATGTCGAGGAAGCGCTGTAGGTCGGCAATGGTGTCGTAATCAATGGGTGCCATTTCGCGCCCGAAGCCGCCGTCTAGGTCGGAGCCGATGGCGACGTGGTCGCAGTTGCCGACGAGCTGGCAGATGTGGTCGATGTGATCGGCGACGGCCGACATGGAGCGGCGGGCGGTTTGCGGATAGGTCGCCGGGTCGTCGAAGTTGATCTCGGGATTGAGCATGAACTCGGCGAAGACCGCGCCGATGACGCCGCCGCGCTCGGCGATGGCTTGGATCATCTCGTCGCTGAGGTGGCGCTGGCCGGGGACGAGGGCGCGGCAGTTGCAGTGGCTAGCGTGAACCGGCCCTGACCAGTAGTCCAAAAGCTGCCAGAAGACCAAGTCCGAGGCGTGGGTTAGGTCGAGGGCGATGTTCGTTGCGGCGAGCGCGTCGAGTAGGGGATAGGCATCGGCGTATAGCCCGCCGCGAGTGCCGGTGCCGTGGCCCCAGGTATTGGCACCAAAATGCGTCAGCCCCACCGAGCGCAGGCCCTGCTCCCACCACCAGCTTACTTGCTCAGGGTCTAAGATGGGATCGGCGCTTTCCATGCTTAGGATTAGGCCAATCGGAGTCGTTGAATCGGGATTTTGCCAAGCGGCGATGGCCGCGTCGAGATCGTTTGTGTCGCGGATGAAGCGCAGTTGGCCCTCGCGCTCTAGCGCTTTGTAATAGTGAAGATGCGATTGGCCCATGGCGTGGGCCGCTTCTTGGGTTCTCAGGCCGTCGTCGAGGAGGCCGGTGGGCATCTGCACTCGGCACATGATGGTCGAGAGCGCGATGCCGACGCGGCCTTGGCGCATCTGCGGCAGGGATACGGTGGCCGTGCCGCGCGAGGTGCTTTCGGGGCGCTTTCTGTCGCGCAGCGAATCGGGGTGGGAAGGGCCTACGGGTTTGGGGTCTTCGCGCTCGCGCAGGACGTGGACGTCTTGGGTGAGGTCGCGGCGGTGGTGCAGGGCGTTGAAGGCCAAGTCGAGGTGGCCGTCGATGATGAGTGTGGGGCGATCGGGCATGGTGGGGAACCTTTTGGGTTAATTCGCTAGGTATTTTTACGATCTCTTCATCGATCGTTGCGCTTAGCCACTAAGTCTTGGGTCAGACGCTTAGCCAAGGAACCTTCTTGGGTCAACGCATAGACCATTACATTGATGGCGAGCATCAACTCGTCTTCATCATCAGCCCAATGCGAAGATTCCAAGGGATTTACAGAGACGAGACGATTCTTTATAAAGTGTCCTTTTAGGCCCTTAGTAATGTAACATGCGATAGACGGGTCCGGGTGAGGTTCCAAGAAGTATGATTGGAAACCAATATTAAAAAAAGCGTTGTAAATGGGATGGTCCTCTAACAGTGCCTCCGACCAGAAGTCTTTCCTTTCTACCAAGCCTCCATTCATTAATACTTGGGAAAGACGTTTTTCCACATCACCAACGCCTCCCATAATGAATCCCCCCTGAATTAGATACTGGAACTGGTTGGCTTCTTCAATCTCATTTAGGCTTAAACCTCTGTATATAGATCCAATGAGCAGGGGAAATTTAAATATGCGATCGTCATCAAACGTGATCGGTCCGAAGACTTCTGCCCGCAAATTAGTGTATTTATTGATCCCATCGGCTAACGCCTCAATACTCCTAGTTGGAACTATCCCTAGCCTATCCAGCGCTTTTCTCGGTACCACAAGGGGCAACTTGATAAATCCCTTAATTGATTGCGGATTGTCGGGGTCTTGGATGACGACGGCCTGATGCTGGCCAGTGTCTAAATGGTGTACTTCTAGCATATCCAAAGAGAGATCAATTTTGTTTTCGGATTGGCGGGTGATTCCTATTGCGCGTTCTCCGGGGAGGTGATCGGCTCCTAGTTGCCGCTCGGCATCTAGCGGACGCGGTGTACTGCTGTGGGGCAGGCTGAGGAGAGACTGGGCAGCCGGTATAGATCCCTGCTTCATGGGAGCTTCTGTAGTGACGTTTGTAGTCAAATGGACGGGGTCTGTGCGGATCGGCGTGGGTTGCCTCTTGCGGACCATCGGCTGTTGCTCAGGCTGTGGAATTTTACGCACAGACAACGGCTTAGTTGGGCGCGGCTGACGCTTGATGTACTTGACGGTCGGCGGATGAGGCGCGCTCGGCACAGCGCGTCCAAACGGATCAATCAGCGCTAGTGCCGCAAGCAAGACCGCTGACAAAGCCACACTGTACCACAAACTCCGACGCTGAGGACGCAACAAAGCATCGAGGTCGAAGGAGGTCGAAAATGATGCAAACCGACGGGAGTCTTTCATGGAGTGGCTCCTTACGGAACTAGGTATCGTTCCACTATCTCTTCGTTGACGGTCATGCCCAACCCCGGTCCCTCCGGCACGTGAACGTAGCCATCGACGACTGTGAATTTTTCGTGCGTCAGGTCGTGGCGCAAGGGTGAGTCGGCCATGCAGTATTCGAAGACCTCGCCGTGGGGAACTGCCGCAAGTCCGTGCAGGGAAGCGGCGATGGTGATGCCGCTTTTGAACGAATGGTTTACTACCTTGCGGTGCAGGCGGTGAGCGAGGCGGCCGACCTCGACCATGGTCGAAAGCCCGCAGCGACCCGGGTCCGGCTGCACCCAGTCGATGTGGCCATTGACGAGCAGCCGCTCAAAGTCCTGGTAGCGCGACTCGGCCTCACCCGTGGCGATGGGCACTGGGCTGCGCTCGCAGAGGTGTGCATAGCCTGCGACATCCTCGGGGTGCAAAGGTTCTTCGAGCCAGAATATGCCGTACTCGGCGAACTGCTCGGCGCGCTTGAGGCCGGTCTTCCAGTCCCACACCTGCCCAGCATCCACCAAGATGTCCACGTCCGGTCCGGCCCCCTTCCTCGCTTCGCGCACCAAGGCGATGTCGTTTGCCTCGTCTTGTCCCATCGGACCCCAGCCGAACTTGATGGCTGTGAACCCCTCGTCGGCAAAGCGGCGGGCCAATTCGCCGGTCTCCTGCGGCGTGTCGCCGAAGAGGATGGAGCAATACGCACGGAATTTGGTCTGATAGGGACCGCCGAGCAGCTCGTAGGCCGGGCAATTGCGCGCTTTACCGGCAATGTCCCACAGCGCGAGATTGACGCCGGCCATGGCGTGCGTGCCCACGCCGACGCGACCGTAGTAGTTGGCTGCTTCGAGCATGCGATCTCCGCATACGTCGATGGCCAGCGGGTCCAGGCCCTCTAGCGCGTTGGCGAGGCCGTTGCTAATCTGGTGGGAGAGCGGGGCCTCGACGACGGCCTTGACCACGGTGGGAGCCGAATCAACTTCGCCCCAACCGGTGATACCGGCGTCGGTTTCTATTTGGATCAAACAGGTGTCCTGCGTGCCGTCGCAGCGAGCGGTAACGTCGGGCAGGCGCAGGTAATGAGCGGATACGCGAGTGATTTTCATATCAAAAGTCGAATACGGTTTCGAGGGTCATGATTTTGTGGCGCTGCAAGCGCCGATCGGCGGAGCGCTCGAAGACGAAGCGAGTATCCCAGCGCACGGATGCGCCTTCTTTTATGTTCAGCCCAACGTCAAAGCCGTAGAAGGTGTCCTGGGTCGGCTCGAAGAAGCTGTCCCGGCCGGTGCCGTCTTCGTTGGGGTTCCGGCCGATGTTGTTCTTGTGAAAATAAGCGTACGCGCGCTTGAGGTGGGGGAAGTACTTGAGCAGTTTACGCGACAGGGATGCGCTGGCGATGAGCTGCTGTTTTGGGTCGCCGGTGCCCGTCAAATACTGATAGGAGATAGAGGCGTACGCGTACGAGCCGAGTTCCGTACCCAAGTGGCCGAAAAAGCCGGAGAGGTTGTTGCTGTGGTCTAGTCGTGCGTCCTTGGACTGGGCCTGTCCGGTGGCGAGGTCGAGATAAGCGCGGTCGAGTTCGTACAGTTCGTCGAAGTAGCGCGAGTCGAAATCGCGGCGGAAGTGGCGGAAGTCCAGTTGGCCGTTGAGCGGGCCTAAAGTCAACCACAGGCCCGGGGCGGCGATGCCGAACCCAGTCGCTTGGCGATTTCCGGGATAAACGCCCTGCTGTTGCGCCTCAAAGCTGGAGAGTCCGTCGTCGTCGTCGATCAGCATGGCGAATTGGCCGTAGAGCTTGAGCTCCAAACCTAGGTCGCGGATGAGCGGGTAGGCTAAGTCCACACCCAAGATCGAAAAGAAGTCTTGGCCAACGCGGTTTCTGTTGAAGGGCTTGTGTCGGACCACGTCTTGGTCTATTGGGAAGGCATTGCCGTAATTGGCGTTGAGGCCCAACAAGGCGGAGGCAATGTCGGCGGAGAGGCCGCTGCCGGCGTCGGCGTCGATGATGCCATCGTTGTCGTCGTCGCTGTCGATGTGGTCGGGTACGCCGTCGTGGTCGTTGTCGAGGGCAAAATCGCCGTCTTCTGGGAAGGCGTCAATGGGGTCGGGCACGCCGTCAGAATCGCTGTCGCGCAGGCCGCTGTACTGATCGAGATCGGCGACAAAGGTTACGCCCACCTCGAGGTCGGCAGCGTAGCCAATGGTCCGCAGCCCGATGAGGGCACCGCCTTCTTGGAAGTCTTGGAGGTTGTTGATCACTCCTTCGAGTCCGATATTAGTGCCGGCGAAATTGGCGATGCGGAACTGGAGTCCGGTTTTCTTGATGCCGGGATAGTGCAGGGTGTTGCGGTAGTTGTCCATGATGAGGCCATACCCTAACGTCACGTTATCGAGCGCGCCGATTTTGACGTAAACCGCGTCGTTGGGACGGCCATAGCGCACGTAGTAGATCTTGCGCAAGATCGAGTCGAAGGTTTGGGTTGACGAGCCGGCCTCCCAGCCGCGTGACCCGAGGTCGCCGTTGCGCTCGACAAACAGCTCTAAGTCGAGGCCAATGCCCAAGCGGCCTAGCGGGAAGTCGGGTCGGAGGCTGAGGCGATATAGCTGCTCTTGATCGACGGTGACGCTGCCCATGCTGAGCGAGTAGCCGAACATGGCCACCGAGGGCTGAGCCGAGGAAGCGGCCGGATAGAGCAAGAGTAGCAAGATAAAGGCGCGGTTGCAGCGAAAATTCATAAAGGGAAGATGCGGTCGCCGGGCCGCTGGTGCAATGCTAAACGGTCCTTTTTGTGCGCCGCAAACGACAACGATATAACTCATCAGAAAGAGGCTTGCGATGGGACGAACGCTGAGAGATTTGCTCAACCATAGCTTCGCAACCTGTGCCGAACAGACGGCCATTCGAGAGCTCAAGCCCGTAGAGGGCAGCCGCACATTGAGCTACCAGCCCGTGACCTACGCCGAGCTCAAAAGTCGCCGAGATCAGCTCGCGGCTGGCCTTGCGGCGCAGGGTTTGGCCAAGGGCCAGCGCGTGGGTATTCTCACCGATGGCGGCAGCGAGCCGCTGTTGATCTTTCTGGCGACCGACTGCATTGGGGTCAGTGCGGTGCCGCTGTGTATTCAGTCGCCTGACGAGGCGCTCGCCCATAGTATTGCACACTCTGCGGTTGAGTTACTGGTCGTAGATCGCAAGGGCTACGAGCGGTTTGACACCATCCGAGAGCGACTGGATAAGACGCCGCGGATTGCGTTGACTGAGGGCGAGGCCGAGGAAGCGATCCCTTGGGAAGAGCTGGCGGAGAGCAGCGCGGCCGTGCCCGAGGTCGAGGTGCTGCCAGAAGATGAATCGAAAATTCTCTATACCTCGGGTTCAACCGGCCTGCCCAAGGGCGTGATCCAGACCCACGCCAACATCGTCGCCAACGTCGAAGAGGTTTGGGACGTGATTAGCAAGCGCGAGCCTCTGCGCATGTTCAAGTCCGCACCCGACTATCACTCTATGGGAATTCTCAATATCTACTATCCCTTGGCCAAGGGGTGGATTTTGGACTTGGCGCGCTCGCCTGATCGCGTCCTAAGCGACATTCGCCTCTCAGAGCCGGAGGGCTTCCTCACTGTGCCGCTGATACTCGACAAAGTGTACGGCAATGTGCGCAAGGAAATCGACGCTGGCGGCCTCAAGGGAGGCTTGATCCAGCGCTCGGTTGCGGCCAAGGAGCGGTTGGCACACGGCCAGGCTGGGCTGGGCGACAAGCTCTTTTTGGCGGCCATCGGTCGTTCAATCGTCGGCAAAATTCGCGCCCAGCTCGCCACGCGAGTCGGGCCTCATCTAGGGCTTTTGATCGTCGGCTCGGCCAAGGCCGATCCCGAGGCGCTGGACTTCTTTCACCACGTGCTCGACATCACTACGTACGAGGGCTACGGCACGACCGAGTGTGCACCGCTGATTGCCGCCAACCATCTCGGCGGGCGCAAAAGTGGCACGGTGGGAAGGCCGTTGCAGGCAGTGAAAATCGTGGCCGAAGACGGGTCGGAAATTGGGTACAACGATCCAACCCAAGACGAATTCCGACCCAGCGGCGATCAGGTCGGAGAGCTGTGGACCAGCGGCCCCAATGTCATGCGCGGGTATTTGCACGACCCCGAGCAGACCGAAGAAGTGCTAGTGGAGGAAGGCGGCCAGATCTGGTATCGGACCGGCGACTTGTTCAGCATGGACGACGAGGGCTTCCTTTCGTTCCACGGGCGAGTTGGCCGCCAGTTCAAGCTGCGCAATGGCGAGTTTGTCAATCCCGAAGCCCTAGAGCGGATTTTCGCCCGGGTGTCCCTGGTTGAGCACGTGGTCGTGTACGGCGACCAGCAGCGCGACTATCCGCTGCCGTTGGTGACGGTGGATGTGGAGGAGGCAAAAAACAGCGGCATCGACGGGTTGCCGCTAGAGGACGAGGACGCTCTGCGCACGCATCCGAGCCTGGGCGAGCGGATCCGCGAAGGGTTCCTCTCCGAGGCCACGGCCGCCGGCCTGCCGAACTACCAGCGGCCGCAGCGCGTCGCGCTCTTGCCCGAGCCGCTGAGCGAGGACGCCGGGACCCTGACCAAGGGGCTGAAGAAGATAGTGCCTAAGGCGATCATCGAGCGGTATAGCACGGTCGTCGAACAGACCTACGCATCCTAGCTGCGCCGCAACTGGTGCAAGCGGCGGCTTAGCTCGGTTGGCGAGGCCGTGCCGGTCGTGCCAATCTGCTGAGCGGTAATTGATGCGGCCAAGCAGGCTATTGCCGCCGCTTCCGTCAGTTCGGCACCTGCCGCCAAGACCGCGCTGAGGACAGCCGCACAAGTATCTCCGGTGCCTACTGGGTCAACGGGTGCGGTGAGGCACACGGCTGGTACGTGCTCGACCGCGCTGCCGTTGGCTACGAGTATCCCCCTATTGCCAAGCGTTAGAAATACCGGGCGACCAGTATGGTTGCTGAGTACGCGGGCGTGGTGGCGCGCTGTCTTGAGCGACAAGCTCCCTTGACCGCCAAGCGCGGCCCAAGCCTCGCGTTGGTTGGGTTTGAGGATGGCGCGCGTAAAGAGCCCAATACGGGTGCGCGAATCGGCGAGGACCACGAGCTTGGGTTGGGAGCCGAGCGCGGCGGCAATGGCGCGGCGCACGCGCGTGGTGAGGACGCCGCAATTGGCTTCGGCGACTTGGTCGATGAGTACGAGCCCATCCCACTGATTCAGGCGCTGGCGGACGTAGGCGATGAGGTCGTTCTGGAGGCTGGCAGGGGTCGGACGGCGATTTTTGGTATCGAGCCGCTCCAGTTCCTCGATTACGGATCGGCCACGCTGGCTGCTATCGACGTAACAGGGTTTGTCATAGGTCGGAGTCAGGCGACCCGGAGCAGTGAAAAAGCCAGTCAAATCTAGGCCTAGCTGACGCATGGCCCGCCGCAACTCATAGCCTTCGCCATCGTCGCCGCAATAACCTACGGCCTCGACCACTCCTACGCCGAGGACGCGCAAGTTGGCGGCAACATTGCCGGCAGCTCCGGGTTGGCGGCGGTAGCCGATCACCTGATAACAGGTCTTGCCGGTCTCCAACGACTTTTCGTCGAGGGCCGGGTCGCATTCGCGGTAGGAGTCGAGGAAAAAGTCGCCAACTACGCCGATGCGTAGCGCGGGAAACGCTTCCACGAGGGCGCGCAGGCGAGTTGGGGCCAAGTCGAACATGGGGTTGGCGGCGCACGAGCGGACAGGTCGGGCTTGATTTAGCACCTGTAGCTTCCTATTTTCACTAGGTGCTATTTTTAGTTATGTCATTGATTCTCTTAAACTTAAAATAAAAAGAAAACGTGCCGATTCGCAAAGCCGTATTCCCCGTAGCAGGTTTGGGTACTCGCCTGCTGCCGGCGACCAAGTCCCAACCCAAGGAGATGCTGCCCGTTGGTTGCAAGCCCGTCGTGCAGTACGTGGTAGAGGAGATGATCGAACAAGGGTTAGACAAGTTTCTCTTTGTAACGGGCCGCAAGAAGCGCTCTATTGAGGATCACTTCGACGACGATCCAGAGCTTGCGGCGCGCTTGGGCGATAGCGAGATCGGCGAAGTGGACTACGCGGCCGAGGGCGTTGAATTCTACTACGTGCGGCAGCGGCGTCCTTCCGGCAATGCCGATGCTGTGCGTCAGGCGCGGGAATTCGTCGGCGACGAGTCGTTCGTGGTGGGATTCGGCGACACGATCGTCACCTCGCCGCGGGTACCAGGCGTGGTCGGCCGAATGATGCAGTCGCATGTCCAGCGGAGTGCGGCCGCTACTATTGCCGTATGGGAAGTGCCGCGCGAAGAGACCTACAAGTACGGGGTCGTCACACCGCAAGGCGAGGCCGACGACGACTTTGCCATCGCCGATATCGTTGAAAAGCCGGCGGTGGAAGCCGCGCCGAGTTGTCTTGCGGTTGCGGCCCGCTATATTTTTTCACCGGAGATTTTCGCCGCCATTGATGAGATTGAGCCTGGGGTTGGCGGCGAGTTGTGGTTGACCGATGCCATCCGTGTCCTGATCCGGCGCGGGGCCGAGGTCCGCTGCATGCGCCTTGCGAGCGACGAGGCGCGCTACGATATAGGAACGCCGCTCACGTACTATCGGGCCTTCGCGGATTTCGCCTTGGCCGACCAAGAGTTCGGCGCGGAGTTTCGCACGTATCTAGAGGACAAATTGGCCTAGGCATACGCAATGAAAGTAAAGCTCGACTATGGCCGCGACGGCCTCGAAATCGCAGTGCCCAACTCGGCCGCGGTATTGCAGATGGCTCCAAGTGAAGGGCTCGACCGGATCGAGGAGCGAATCGATCGCGCGTTGGCCCGACCGATAGGGACTCCGTCCTTGCGGCGGCTGGCGCGGGGACGAAAAAACGCCTGCATAGTCATTGCCGATATTACCCGCCCGGTCCCCAACGCGGTCATTTTGCCACCGATGCTGCGGATTCTTGAAGAGGAGGGTATCGCTCGCGAGGATATCACTCTGTTGGTCGGCACTGGCCTGCACCGGCCCAACGAAGGCGAGGAATTGGTGCAGCTCGTCGGGGCCGACATCGCCCGCAACTATCGCATCGTCAACCACACCGCCCGCCGCCGCGAGACCTTGATGTATCTGGGGGAAACCTCGGGCGGTGCCCCAATATGGATCACTGCGCTCTACATGGAGGCCGACCTGAAAATCGCGACCTCGCTTATTGAGCCGCACCTGATGGCAGGGTACTCGGGTGGTCGCAAGGCCATTTGCCCGGGATTGATGGGCATTGAGACTATGCGCGTCCTGCACGGCCCCGAGCTGTTGAGCCATCCCCAGGCCTGCGAAGGTTTCATTGAGGGCAATCCCTTCCATCGCCAAGCCCTCGAGGTGGCGCAGCGCGCTGGCGTTGATTTTACATTCAATGTGGCTATGAATGACCAGCGGCAGATCACCGGCCTGTTTTGCGGAGATCTAGAAAAGGCCCATGCTGAAGGGGCTCGCTTTGTCGAGCAGCAGAACGGCGTCTTGGTTGACGAGTCGGTTGACATTGCGATTACTAGCAGCGCTGGTTGGCCACTCGACTTGACGTTTTATCAAGCTGTCAAGGGCCTGACGGCGGTGTTGCCCATTGTCAAAGAGGGCGGGACGATCCTCATTGCCGCTCGCTGCGCCGAGGGTTTGGGCAGTGCGGAATTTGTAGAGATGCTACTCGGTGCATCCGATGCTGCCGATTTTTCGGACCGCCTTGCGGATCCCGATTTTTTCGCCATTGACCAATGGCAGTTGCAGGAGTTGTGCAAGGTACTCGATAAGGCCGAGGTCATGTTCTACTCGGAGGGCATTGATCCTCAGTACCGCGACAAGGTATGGGTAGAGGTCATTTCCTCTGTGGAACACGGGCTAGCCAAGGCGCTGGCGCAGCACGGTGCCGGGGCGCGCATCGCGGTCGTGCCCCAAGGCCCTTACGTACTCACGCAAACCAAAGGAGAGCACTGATGTCCGCTAGACACAGGTGGTTTTTGCGAGGGGGACTTGCTTTATTGGCCGCGCTGTACTGGGGGGCAGATGGAAGGGCGGCTGTGGTGCCGATTATGGGGTTGGGCGATCAGAAGGAAGAGGAGGAAGCTCCAAAGGATTCGGTGGTCAGCGATAGCACCATCACGGAGAGTCTGAAGCAGCGGCTACTCTTCATGCCTTTTCGCGACAAGTCGAAATACAAGGGCGAGTGGGACATATACTCAGCCGTCCCCCGTGGCTTGGCTGATTCGCTGCGCGGCAGTGCCTTTTTCAGTACCGTGTCTATTGATTCGGCACTCGTGCGGCTAAAAAAGAAAGAGTTGCAAGGCAAGCTCGATGTCGAGCGCGCCTTGGCCATTGGTCGCGAGGTAGATGCCGACTACGTCGTCTTGGGACAGATCGACGAGATGAGCATGAAGCGCTTCCGCGCCACCGTGCCCATCGGCGGTTATCGCAGCTATCAGGGCCTGACCACGGTGCGACTGTATCCCTATAAGGTCATCGATGGGGAAGCAGCCGGCGAGGTGATACGAGAAATAGCTGAGGATAGCAAGCGCTATGGGATTACCAACCCGGCGGCGTACGTGCCGCTGGAAAAGGAATACTTCCTTCTAGGCCAGATGGAGTGGGGCAGCGGGGAATTCCACAACACTTTGCTGGGCAAGTCGGTGAGCCGATGTCTGGACCACTTGGCCGCTGGGTTAGATAGCCTTATTCAACCCCCGGCCGCACTCAAGGTTTCCGAGCCGAAAATCATCGAGGTGGTAGCTGATACAGTGCGGGCCGATACAGGGGAGAACGGCCAATCTGTGCTAGTGCGGTTGAGTGCTTATATTAATGTGGGATTAGCCGATTCAGTGCAGAAAGGCAACAAGTACGGCGTGTGGGATAAGGGGCGGGAACTAAAAGACCCGGATACTGGCGAGGTATTGGGAACGTCCCTGCCGCGCCGGGTCGGCGTCGTGCAAGTCGAACAGGTGCTCAGCCAACACCTGTCGCTGGTGAGGATTCTGCAAGGGGAAGACGCCGTGCAAAAGGACTACGGAATTCGCGCCGAATAAGGTCGATATGAACGCACTACGAACGACATGGACGATGGGCTTGGTCCTGCTGCTAGTCGCAGCGAGTGAAGCTAACAGCGGCGATATTCAGGTCCTGCCGGAAGACAGCCGCATATTCTACGTCTTCTCGCACGATAGGGCCCCGCAGCGCCAGCGGGTCTTGCAGCTATGGCAGCAGTTTAGCGCCCAAGATGCTGAGCAGCGGTTTATCGCCATAGCCCGTGACGGGCAGATGCTAACGGAGGTTGAGGGCCTGACCCTATGGTCGACCGCCATGGCCGCGCAGTCGCCGGAGGTTCCCGCGTACATCAAGGCGCGGCTAGACGCCGACGGGGATTATTTCGCAGCCGTAGATTCCGAAGGCACTTTGCATTTGGTCGGCCTAGGCCAGACCCTACTGCGACCTTTATCTACGGAAGTGGACGAAAGCACTTGGGGCAAGGTAAAGGACTTGTTCAAATAGGACTATGTCCGCAGCGCCTGAGCACAGAGACTTTTCCCTCAAGCGCATTGATGCCTTTGCCTGCGGTGCTCGCTTGCTCGCGGCAGGAGCCATGCGCTATCACCGCTTGGCGGTCGAGGGCGGTAGCAATCTGCCGCGCGAGGGGCCGGCCCTGATTTTACCCAAACATTGCGCATACCGCGACATTCTGCTCGAAGGAGTCTTGTTGTACAGGTTCACCCGGCGCTATGCCAACTACATTATGAAGGTTGGTCTATGGGGGTTCCTAGAGTTGATGGGGGGGGTCAAAGTGGTGCGACCGAAAGATATCAGGCGGATCGCAGACCGGGAGCAGCGCCGCGCTGAGATTCGGCGCGCTCGTGCGGCCAACCAACAGATGCAAGCCTATCTAGATGGGCTATACCAGAGTGGAGAATTGGTCGTCTCGCACCCGGAAGGCATGCGTTATCAGGACAAGTTGGGGGCGCTGCAAAAGGAAGTAGTCGAACATCTGGTACAGGCTGAAGAACGGTTGGGAATGCGCGTACCGCTGATTCCCATCGGCTTGGAATACGATAGCTACGCTCGACCCGGTGCTCGGGTGTACTTTCGGGTTGACGAACCGCTCTACGCGGATTCCTTTGCCAATATCAACGAACTGATGGATCATCTCGGCAATCGCTTGCGAATACTCAGCGGTCTAGCCTGATAGGCCGAGTGTGTAATACCCAGTAAGGAGAATACATGTTCAAGCTATCTGCATTGGTTTTAGCCATCGCGATCGCAGGATGCGGCTCGAACCAAGTTAAAATCGAGATCAGGGGCGGGGACGGCCAATTCGTGCGCTTAGATGCCAATGACGTCCAATACAAATTCAACCACTTGGTCAAAGCCGGGACCTACGTTTTGCCCGAGCCGGATAGCAAAATCGAATTGGGTGGTGGTTCTTATGCAGTCAATGTCGCCGCGGGGGATTATCTGGGGAATGAGGTCTTGCAAGTGGAATCGCCGCCGCTATGGGGCGTGCGGATCTACGAGGCGATTTTCGATATTCCCGCTAGCAGCAATGCTCCTTTCAAACGCGAGGGCACGATCCTCTACGCCTCGACCAAGAAAAATGTCCGCAACTGGGACTTATTTACCATTAAGGCCGATGGCAGCGACCGCCAGCAGCTAACTAACACGCCCGAACCTGAGCAGCATCCTTCTTGGTCACCCGATGGCAAGAAGATCCTCTTCACTCGCGGCGACGTGATGAGCAACATCGACCTCTACGTCATGGATGCCGACAGCTCTAATGCCGTGCGCCTGACCGAACATCCCGAGCGCGATCAGCGCGGCGTCTTTTCGCCCGACGGCGCGATGATCGCCTTCGTCAGCCAGCGCGACGGCGATGTGGCCGTTTGGCTCATGGACGCCGATGGGGCCAATCCGCGGAAGTTGGTCCAAGGTGGCCAGCCTTCGTTTTCGCCTGACGGCCGCCGCATCGCCTTTACTTCTGCGGCCTTCGACGACAACGCCGAGATCTACCTCATTGATCTCGACGGATCGAATCGGACTCGCCTCACCGAAAATCGGCGCAAGCTCGACTTGTTCGCGTCGTTTTCTCCAAAAGGCGACCGCTTGGCTTACAACTCGGAGGAGTTTGGTGGTCAAGAGCTGATGCTCATGCGGCCCGACGGGCAAGGGCAGACCCGCATCTCCATTGCCGAGAAGACCTACGAGCAAGAGCCCGTCTGGTCGCCCGATGGCAAGGGGATAGCTTATGCGGGCAGGATGGGCGACGACGAATACGACATTTACTTGATCGGTACGGCTGGATTCGACTTGGACGAGATGGACGCGCCGCCGCTGATGCCCATCAACCTGACCGACAACGACGACCGCGACGATATGTCGCCGAGCTGGCGTCCCTACTGATCCGACATGCAAACGAAGGGGGCTAAGGGCGCTTTTTATCTTTATATCGTCCTCGCCCTGGGGCTGGCCCTACGGCTTGTAAACCTGCAAGATCCCCTGATCGACAAGCAGGCTTGGCGTCAGACGGATACGGCCGCTATAGCCCGCAATTTTTACGAAGAAGGGTATTCGCTCTTCTATCCTCGCGTCGATTGGCGCGGCACCACCCCTGGGTACGTGGAGACGAATTTTCCGCTATACCCCTTCGTCGTTGCCCTGCTTTACGCCGCTGCCGAGGGTTCCTATGAGTGGCTCGGGCGGCTCGTGGCGGCGCTGTGTTCGATAGCGGCGGCGGCGCTGCTCTATTGGCTGGGCTTGCGATTGGGCCTAGGGTGGCTGGGCGCGCTATTAGCTGCTCTGCTCTATTTGCTTTTTCCCATGAGCATCTACTACGGGCGCACCTTTATGCCCGAGGCGCTGATGATCCTTTTGAGCGTGGGGTCGCTTTGGGCTTTTGCGCGGTGGATTGACAGCAGTCGCCGATGGGACTTCGCGCTGGCTGTTCTGTTGGCCGCCCTGTGTTTTCTCGTCAAAATACCTACCCTCTATCTCGGTTTCCCGCTGGTCGCCTTAGCTTGGCTGCGCTGGGGTTGGCGCTTCGCCTTCAAGCCTGTGCTTTGGCTCTATCTCGTGCTAGCCTTGGCACCCGCCGTGCTCTGGTACTGGCACGCCAGCCTGCTCTTTGAGGAGACCGGCCTGACATTTGGTATCTGGAATCGCTACGGCTATGACAAGTGGGATCGCAGCCTACTTTTTACGGCTGATTTTTACGTGACGCTCTTGGAGCGATTCTGGCACAGCGTCTATACGCCTGCGGGGGCGATCCTAGTTTTGGCTGGACTCGCCCTAGCGCCTAACCAGCGGCGCGAGTGGACGCTCTGGGTGTGGATGGGAGGGCTGGTGCTCTATGTCTTTGTCGTCCCTGAGGGCAATCGCAGGCTACATTACTACCAACTACCCTTTGCTCCAGTTGGGGCCCTTCTAGCTGGACGGGTGCTCGAGGCCATTATTGGGGCAGATGCCGCAGCGGCGGGATGGTGTCGATTCGCACGGAACTGGTCACACTACTGGCGCGTCGTGTTAATATGTTCCCTGATCGTCGGGGTCGCCGCTTACAGTGCTTGGGCGGTTAGGCCGTATTACGCGCAGCCCAACAATTGGCACAACTACTATCAAAGTTGCCACTTGGTGGGTCGGATACTCGACGCCAAGTTGCCGCAGGATGCGCTGTTGGTCATCGGCGACGAGGACGAAAACACCGGGGTACCGCACCGGTCGCAAAGCCCAACCTTGCTCTACTACTGCCATCGCAAGGGATGGCAAATAACCCCGGACGAATTTGCGCCCGATCGGCTCGACAGTCTCGCGGCCGAGGGCGCAGACTATTTCCTCGTAGCGGCTGGTTTTGTTGTGGGAAACGAGTCTTTTTGGCAAGATTTATTGCGCCGAGGCGTGACGATCCCTTCGGCGCACCCGCGCCAGTGGCACGACGAAGCAGAATTTATGCACTTCGTCGGTCGGCAGCCAAGACAGGATCGGCACTTCATCCTCGTATCTCTCGCGAGTCGCGGCGAGTAGTTGACAGCGGCCGAGGGCCTATATATATATACATAAACATTCAAAAATGTTTAAATTTTGGCTCTTAGGTAGGTGTCCGTTTTCTACAGCTCGTTCCAAGGAGGGAAAGATGGCGTCGAAAATCGAATACACACAGGTGCGAAAGTGGTTTCTGGTCGGTATAGCAGCCGTTGTGGCTGGCTGTGCCACCACCGGGGGCAGCGGAGGAGGCGGTTATGGTCTGCCGCCCATTCCCGAGGGCAAGGGTCGGCTCATGTTGGAGACGGGCGGGATCAACGAAGTCAATTATTATGTCCTCGACGGAGAGACTGGCGAGGAAGTTCACTCGGAATCGCCGCGCATGGCTGCGAGTTCGCCCATAGGATACGAGACCGGCTACCGCTCTCTGCCGCAATTTGTCGACCTCGACCCTGGCAGATACACAGTTGTGGTCAATACGGATATCGACGACAGCGTCGAGAAGGAAGTCGAAGTCCTAATGGGACAGGAAATGTACGCGACCATACCCATCGGGCGCTTTCAGGTCATTTTTTCTGATGCGCAGGGCCGCAGTCAGGTGCCGTTCCTAATTTTTGACTACAATTTGCGGACTATGCTGGGTCGAGGCATGACCTCGACAGAAGTGCGCTACTTTATCATGCCAGTGGGCGAGTACAAAGTGCGGATTGAAAATTCTCCCACTGGTTTGGACGAAATCAGGCCCGTACAAATAAGCATGGGACAGACCCAGAACATTCTCATCGGACCGCCTCCCTCGCCGGCACAACCGGGCGAAAGCGGGGGCGAAGGGGACGCACAGCCTTAGGCTGATCGCTTATCGTGGAGTAATGCCATGAAGCGCAAAATACTATGGGGTGGAATTGCACTCTTGGCCGCGCTATGGGTATCGGCCAGTGGAGCTGCTACTTCTGCACTCAAGGCGACCGTCATCGATCGCTATGGAAACCAGCACCAAGTAGATAAGTTCACCTTTCAGGGGCGTCAGGATTTGGAAATCTACGTCCAAGGGCAGCGTCGGTTGGTGGAACTGGTTAAGGTAGATCGGTTGCGCTTTGAAGGAGAACGCAGCGACGAGGAACAGCGCGTCGTGCTTGTGTTCCGGAACGGTGTTCAAGAAGCGGGCTTGATGGTGACGGGTGGCTCTGCTTCGCCTCACCAAGATGCGGTTGGCGGTGGGAGTAGCGGGCGTCGATTCTCTGGGGTGACCGAACTGGGGCCGTTTTTCATTCTCGCCAGCGATGTGCAAGAGATTGTCTTGCGCCACCCCGTCGGCGAGGAGCCGCCCGAGGAAAAAATTCTCAAGGCCACGATCATCACTATGGACGGCAGGCGCTTTGAGGTGAAAAATTTGCGCTATCACGGCAAGCAGCGGCTCGACTTTTTCAGGGGCCGCAACAAGCGCTTTATTCCCTTAGACAAGGTGGCGCGGATTGACTTTGAAGACGGCGGGACGGGTGACGAGTTCAGGCCGATAACGGCGACCTATTGGTCGGGAAAAACCGTTATGGGCACGGTCGAGGCGAGCCTAGTGCGCCTTTCGGGCGAGACCGACAAGAGCTATTTCGAGCGCGTCAACCGGACCTTTACGGGCGTCGTGGGTTCGAGTCCATTTGCGATTGGTATGCACGATGTGAAGCATATTCGCTTTCGGCAAGATAAGGACGAAGAAAGCGCTGAAGACAGTGCTGACGACACCGCCGATAGCGCTAGCGATAGTGCTGACGATGATGCTGGTGCCGGAGATTCTCAATAAGTATGTCTTGGTACGGACCGATGGTTTCTCATCGGAGGTATGACGACGGGCTAGACACGGCAATAAACACTTGCAGCACAGAGAAAAATTTCCTATATTGCACCGATCTAAAAGCCCTCTACAGCGGCTTCCGATTTGTCAGGAAAGATCGGATGTTGATTGTCAGTGGGCATAATTTTCTACGCGGGGAAAGCAGACCTACGGAGGCAACAAGCTATAGTCCGTGGCTACGATGGAGATCGTAGCCGAAGAGGTCTCTGCCCTAAACCACCACACTCCCGATAAGGGAAAGGAGTCGCAGTTATGAAACGTCTATACAGCTTCCTCTCTATGGGCCTAATATTGGGCCTGACGAGCGGTGCCAGTGCGCATATTGGCGAACAGGTTTACCTGCTCTTTGAGCTACCCGAAGCTGATCTGGCCGATATCGACCTACGCGATGCCAGCATAGCCGACTGGGAAGATGTAGTTGGTGATGCACAGTTGGTCACTACTGATTTCTTTCAGGATCCGACCGTGGGCGACGGTGCCCAGTACGATCCAGCGGACCTAGACTATCGCATTTGGCTGGCTTGGAATGGCAATGCCGGTACCATCTGGATGGGCATGGAGCGCATCGACAACATCTACATCAACGAGTACGCTGGCGGTGACTTGGGTAGCCTGTGGAGGCAAGATGCCATTGAGTTCATGCTTGATGGCGACCATACTGGTGGCGATTACACTGGTTCGGCCGATGAGAACTGGACCGACGAAGAGAAGGACCTGAATAACAACCGCACGGCTCAGCAGTACGTGGCTATCGGTGATACTCCTGACGGCCGCCACGTCGGCTATCTGGGCAAAGGCACCGAGTGGGTCAACGCGCTGCCCTACGCTGATGGTGGCGGCGGTTCGACCGGCGACGGGCCGACGACCACAATCATTGAGTTCTTCGTCACGCCTTTCGACGACCTAATCTGGAACAGCCCAGACGACAGCGTAGCTTCGCCGTTGTTCGATGGCAAGATCATTGGTTTCCAGATTTCGGCTCAAGACATGGATGAGGGTCCGAGTGATTACCGCGCTTTTCACACCTTGTCTGGTCAGGCAGCGACTTGGCGCTTTGCCGAGCGCTTCGTCGATGGTCGCTTGGTCGGCGTAGGTGGCGATGGCACGGCGGTCGAAGAAGACTCTTGGGGGCGCATCAAGGCCTCGCTTAAGTAAACAGTAGCGTCCCGCTGTTTTCCTAAATTGTTAAGGAGAGGGGGAATACTTCCTCCTCTCCTTAACAATTATCTTACTCGTACATATCTCTTAATCTTATGGCTATCGCATAACATTAGGTAGCCACCTTCCTCGCGTCATAATACCTCGCTCTTGGTTTGCCATGCTAAGACCTAGGCAGCGCAAATTCTACCGGGGAGTAACGGAATGAGAATTGGGATTTGTGTCGCCGCGTTGGTTTTGGGCGGTTGGGTAAATGCTGCTGCGGAGTTGCGGCTGTTCGCTATTCCAGGCAATACAACTTGGATTGATGCTAAGCAGGGGCCGCTTTCAGAAAATCGCTTCATTGAAGTAATAGACCTTGAAAGCTATGAAAATGGCATTGGGCCTATTACCCCATCGCGTGTAGTTCCCGTTCCCGAAATTCCTCTCGCATTAACCGCCGCCAAAGTGGATGCAGCGACCGATTCCAGCCTCTTTGCCTTCTCGCTTAATGTAACCAGAGCCGATGTAGTAGCACCGACTGATATCGAACTTGAAGATGGTACGACCGTAAAGGCGGGCACGGTCTTGATTTCTCGTTGGAGTTCCTTTCCGCGTAGCTTAGAGGCCGTCCAGTTATTGCGTCGGGCTGGCATTACCGAGATTGAGGCCATGATCAACGTGGCCGAGTCCTTCCCCCGCCCTCCCAGCGGCGACAAGTACAATAAGGGACTAAACCTCACGCCTCTCGGCATTTTTGAAAGGGCTTTGACTGACCAGCGACTCCAGGAGGGTTTATGGCACGTTTTCGATGGCGATCCACTGACCCATTTTGAGCGCATCGACCGAGTTGGGCAGGATGTCAAACAGCAATGGATTCTCTATATCGACTTAGGACGCTACTTTCCAATCCGCTTGTTCCGCCTCTATCCCAGTCTTGAAGAGCCTTCGCGCGTTTCCGCTTATACCTTTTATAGGGGCCTGCCTGGGACTGAGAAAGTGATCGCCGGTCTTAGTCTCGACGATCCGAGTGTTGGGCAGTTGGCGTTCCCTAGGTTTACTAAGATAGCCTCGACTTTTCCGACCTTCGTTCCCGAGGCGAGCGCACCAGTCAATCTGGAAGACACCATTGCCGTGGCCTTTGAGCCGCAGGCTTACATGCGCTATGCTCGCTTTGATTTTCAGACTCCGCTGGATTACGATTTAGCTGAAATGGAGTTTTTAGCCGACGGCTTTGTGCCTGAAGCGGTTTATACTTCCAATGCACTACCGCTGCCCCCAGCGACCTTGGGGAGGATTTTCTGGGACGAGCGAAAAATTGGCGATCCCAACGGGTCGCGCGCTATCGTGCGTGTACAGACAGGCGTCAATCCCGAGCCAGAGGTGCTTTTTCGCGTCAACAAATTCGAGCGCTCGGTGGAGTGGAAAGAGGAAGGGGCGAGCATCACCGACCAACGGCTTGGCTCCAAGACCTTCGGCCAAGAAGTGGACCTAAACGATGAGGCTTTCAATCTGGAGGCCCGTGAGATCTTCAGTGCTGCCTTGCCCGAAGACCGAGCGCGAGTCCGCCTGACTCGCGCTGAGTACAAGGCTCTGCCGGGCAATGAGCGGCGCCATGTTGAGCCCGATCTCGAGTTCTGGAGTGGTGTTCAGTTGGCCAACAATGGCCAGTTGATCAATGCGCCGAGTGGTCGGCCCTTCATTCAGATTGAGGTTGAGTTTCTGAGTGAAAATCCTGCGGCAGCTACGATTATTAGCAATTTGCGTTTTGAATACTCTGCTCCACAGATTACGGATCAGGTCTTCGGCGAGATTGCTCCGGCCGTGGATGTGATTGCTGGCCGCGATACCTCCTTTGTGCTGGTCCTCAACGCTGGACTAGGGGCTGAGAACAATGGGTTCAACCGCTTGCAGGTTTTTACGCCAGCGCGTGCGGAAGCCATTGAGGGGGTGGAAGTGGATCTAGGCGACGGAGAGTTCTTGGACTTGGAGCGAGTGGATGACGAAGGCGAGATAGGCGAGGGACAGTTTCGAGAATTGTACGTTGCCGATGATCAGTTCGTCGTTGGTTTTCCAACCATAGGCCCAGCTGAGGAAGATCAAGTCCGCAACGCATTGGTAAAGGTCCGCTTTCAGGGCCGGGTCATCGATTTCCGCACCAACTTCGCTGCCAATGTATTCTTAGACACTTTAGGTGCAGAAGCAGAGCGACGCTTTACCAGTAGCGGCATTTTGGCGCTTGGGGGTAATGAGAGTACGCTCGATACGCTGGCCATTTTCTTGCCACAGCGGGTGGAGGACAATGACGTAGTGGATTTCGCGGCGACGGACCAGCTCTCAGATCGCAATTCCCTAGCGGTGATCGCCGATATTTCAGCGCAGAGCGAGAATCTAGTGACCAATTTCAAGGTCGTGCCCAATCCTTTTACGCCCAATGGCGACGACGTCAACGACGAAGTAGTCGTGACTTTTGACGTCCAGCGATTGCTAACGCCGAAGCCAGTATATCTGGAGATATTCGATTTGAACGGTCGGCGCAGGCGTCTCATTGAGCGCCAGCTATCGTCGGGGGGATATTCGCAGCAGTGGGATGGCCGCGACGATGCTGGACAGGTCGTGCCTCCGGGGCTATACCTATTGCGCATTTCGACCGACGCTGATCATGCAGGTGAGGCCCAGACGCGCATCATTTCCGTAGCGTATTAGCTTTAGGCTATAAAGCGCGGAAAGAAAGGAAATGCTATGAAACGGCTGCTAAAGCGGAAGATGGCTCTCTTCGCAGTACTATTTCTGCCTAGTTTCTGTCTGGCTCAAACGGATGCCTATCGGCTTTTCGGTAGCTCGATCCGCGTGGATCGGGCCTCGCACTGGGAAAACTGGATTTATCAGAATGACTTGGTCTCCCAATTGAATGTGCCAATCCGCGATGCGGACATTTTCCGAGTTGATGCCGATGGGCTGCGGCCGACTTTCTTTCGCCGCAATATCAACGTGGCCCCGACGGCTGTCGATTTCACCTATCCTGATTTGGTCCGCGCTAACGGCGATCTCGTCTCTGGGGGGGCGACGGCCAAATCCAATGACGCCTTGGCCAATAATATCATCGATGGCGATTTGAGCACCTTCTGGGAACCGGACACGCCAGCCGATTTTGGGAGCCGCCTGACTCGCCCTGGAGATTTCCATCTCGACGGTCTGCGCGACTGGGAAATTGAAGTCGATCTGGGGCGGCTGGTCTTTGCCGATAGCCTGACGATCATCTTTCCCGCTGGCCAGTTCGAGGACGAGTTCCTCGGCGAGCCGGTTAAGGCCTTTGTGCTTTTCGCCTCGATGGGCGAGCGCTTTCCCTTTCCCTTGGGTAACAACCTCAAGTTTTCCGTCGTCGGGCAAGTCTCTACCGGCTTTGTCGCTGGCAAATTGGCCCAGTGTGTTCGCGATGAAAGCGCGGGCTACGCTGGCGAAACCCGCTGTGAAGGTGGGGGAGGAGGTGAGACCGGTGAAGTGACGCTGGTTCCGATGCCTGGGACTGAGGGGCGCTATGTGCAGATGACCTTCCCGCTCTTGCCGCTGGATCGAGCCGACTGGGACTTGGATGGCCGGCCCGATATTAACGGAGCTTTCATCCATTACGTCCGCATTAAAATTACGGATTCAGACCTCTGGCGCGACGCCTTTTTGGGCACGGGCGAAGAGGCACGTCTCGCCTATGAAGCATTGCCCCAAGAGCAGCGCGGTGCGATCGTCTATCAGCGCCAGACAGCCGGTGGCCTACTCGTGGAACTCCAAAACGACGACAATCTGACGGCCGCAGAAAAGTATCAAGCCCTGCCCGAGGAGAAACGCGGTCCGATCCTCTATTATAGCAAGGAGGTTCCCCGGATTGCCGAGGTTCAGGTTTGGGCCAAGGGCGACAACTACGCGCTACAACCCGAAAAGCGCGGCGGTGCCTCGTTTGAAAACGGCGGCTTGGGCGCGCCCAATTTGTCCACGGATGGGCTATACGACTCGGAGTGGGTGGCCAATACGTGGTCGCCCGTGTACCTCAAGGGCACGGCTTGGTACGACTTAGGGGCTGTATTTTGGGTCGATAATGTCTCAGTAGTCAACAAGCGCATCAACCAGAGCCACCAAGGTGCCTTCTTGGGGCCGGATATCTTGGTTTCCGACGGCACGCTGCTCAAACCTGTGAGCATGGACGACCGCGAGGACTTTCCCCAGCTCGAAGAATCGCTCAAATGGGACAACATCATCAGTGAGGAGCACGTCGATAACCACGGTCCGGTAGTGCGCATTTTCCGCGAGACTTTTCCTTGGCGCAAGATACGCTTTTTGCAAATCCGCGACATCGACGTCACCGGAAATCAATCCGGTCGCTATGGTGCACTGGCGACTTTAGCTGAGATCCAGCTTTACGGCGAGGGGTATCCGGTGAGCGTGTGGGCGTACTCGCCGCCGATCACGCTGACGGATTCGCGTGGCAACTTCATCCGCAAAACCCTGCCGCGTATCGCTTGGGAAGGCGATGTCATCGTCCGCGAGACCGATCCGCTCACTGGCCAAGCGAGCGAGCGGATCGAGCCGTTGGATCTCCATCCGGATGTTCGCTTACAGGTACAGACCCGCACCTCGGATCAGACCGATACCAATTTCACGTACTATCAGGTCGTTACTGTTGCTGGCAACGAAGAGCGCGAGGAAGTGACGAAAGAGGTGTACGACGAGATTGCCTTGGAGTGGACGGCTTGGGAGATCTGGCAGACCTTACCCGCCAGCCAGAAGCACGCCTCGCGCACCGATGACGATGGCGATGGGGTCACTGACGAGGATCCGATTGATCTGATTGACAACGATGGCGACGGTCTCATTGACGAGGACGGCAGAAAGCTGCGCCGGGCACCGCGCTCCAGCTTTGACAAGGACGGCGAACTGGCGTTTGTCGGCTGGAGCGAGTGGAGCGATAGCTATTTGCCGACCAATGGCGTCAACGAAGCGACGATCACCTCACCCAATCCGCGCAAGTTCGTTCAGGTGCGGGTCAATCTCTCTTCAGAGGATCCCTTTAAGACGGCGCGCATCCGCAGTTTGCGCATTGAGTTAGCACCGCCGCTATCGCTGGAACTGGCCGGCGAGTTGGCACTTCTCACCGACGAGGGAGCAACGCGCGTTCCGACCGACTTGAGTGTGCAGACCTCAGATTACACGCCGCCGCGCAATATCGACCCGCTCGCGTCGCAGCAGTTTGCTTACTTCATCCGCGCTGCCGAGCCCGACCCGACCGATGCAACCGTACGCGACGGCTTTAACGAAGTGCTGGTCGTCGCGCCGCGCGGTGCGCACTTGACCGGTGTGCGCTTGGGGCAGGTCGCCATCGCCCAGACGCCTTCGCTGCTCAACCCAGAGGAAGTGCTGACCTCGGCGACAACCACGAAGTTTGACCGCGCCTTTGTCCTCGACGACGACGGAGTCTTGCGCGATGCAGATGGCGAGATATTGGAACGCATGGCGACCGGCGCAGATTCGATCTGGGTGCGGTTCCCCTTTTCGCTCAATACCGATCTGTCGGCTGGCCAACACGCTCTCATTGAGGTGCAATTTGAGTCTCAGAGCTTCCGCGAGGGCATTGAATTCGCCTCGTTTGTGCGCTCTTCAGACTCAGAGGAGGGCGTATTTCAACGAGTAGATACCGCCGATAAGGATGCGACCGAGTTGGTGGATTCTTCGACGGCGCAGGTCAGCTTGATGGCGCTGCCGGGGTCTTTGATCCAAGACGTAGTGTTGTCTCCGGTTTTCACGCCCAACGGCGATGGGATCAACGATGAACTCTTAGTGCATTTCGTTTTGCTGAAGGTACAGGAGGAGCGTCCGTTAGACGTTGCATTTTACGATTTGGGAGGACGTTTGGTAGGTCAAGGGCAGGGCTCGGCCGTTGGTGGTAAGGTAGGGACGCAGGCGTTTGTGTGGGATGGGCGGAATATGGCAGGACAGCTCGTGCCGCCGGGGATCTATCTCTGTCAGATCAAGTTAGAAGCCGACGATCAGGCCAACAAATTGACGCGCCTTGTGCACGTGGCTTATTGATAAAACAGCAGTTCGGACCGGAATTCGACAACAAGGGAGGGATTTGTGTATATAGTTAGGAGTTTCCGCACCGGTGCGGTGGCAATCCTGATGTTAGGAGCGATGGTGGAAAACCTCCCCGCACAGGAAGATTTCGGCTCGCGTCTGGGCGTGCGCCGTGGCGGGGAGGTTTTTTACGATCCTACCGGGCCAGGGGTACTTTTCGACGCGCTAGATCCAGCGGTGAAGAAGTGGTACGTGCCGCAGGAACTCTTCAACGAGTACCAATGGCGACAACAGGACTATACTAATTATGCTCGTCGGCACTATTCGCGCTATGTGAACACTAGCCAAGAAGGCGATTATTTCTACGATCTCTACGGGAATTACATCACTCGGGGTTCACTCGTTTACGACTGGAGTATTGCGGCACCGCAGACGTCGGGCAGCAGCCTGTTTAAGACTCCCAACTTCGCTTCTTGGTTTTCAAATTTGGTCGTCGCCTCGGACCAAAAGGGTCAATACGCCTATGCCCTGACCATTGGCGACCGCATCCGCACGACGCTGACGCCGATGACCTTTTCCAAGCCGACCTTTGCCGGTATCCAATTCGACCTAGCCACGGATAAATACGAGGCGACCTTTCTCGCCTCGCGTCCTAGTTCGCCTGGTCGTGTCGAAACCTCAGCAACGGCTAGTACCGGTCGTTTCCGCTCGAACGACACCAACTTGATCGGCGGTCGTAGCACCATGCAGGTCGGTGACTTTGTCAAGTTAGGTGCGACCTACATCAATGCTTTCAACTCCTCAACCAAGGGGCAGGCATTTCAAGGTAACCCCTTCAAGGGCACACTCACCGAGGGCCAGAACAACGCCGACGTTTCGCGTATTGAAGTGCGCTTGAGCGACGATTCGCCCGAGGACGGTAGGGCGGGCGCGGCCTTCTTTCAGGAGGAAATGATCATTACGACCATCGATGGGGACCGCATCAGCAACCGTCGCCGCATCGGCAATAGCAACATCCTTGCCTTCGCCCCATCGGTGCAGGGCGGTTTCCGCCGCGAAGGGTTCCTTGCGGCCGACGGCAACGAGGTCATCACGCTCGTGTACGATCTAGAAGGTCCCCAGTACCGCAACTCCTTCGGCCCTCAGCCCGAGCAGATCAAGAGCATTGAGTTTTTGTTACTCTTGGCCAACGACTACCGGATCGACGTTACCTCTAACCGCCAGCTCAACGCCAACGGCCAGCCGGTCTTGCTCTCCGAGGGCATTCCCGAGCGTACGATGCGCGCTGACGGCAACGTGCAGGATGGCTCGAACCAGGGATTTGTGAGCGTCAAATACGGGTTGCCGGTGGCCAATGAAATATTCGGTTTTACGCTCGATATTACGGATGTCAGTGGGTTTTACTTATCGGGGGAATACGACCGCAACCGCCAACACTTTCGCTATCCACGGCGATCAGAAACCGACGTGACCCAGCACACAGCGCACAACACCTCGGCCGACGCATGGTTTGTCAATGTGTATAAACGCGCTTATCCCTACTACGGCTTCGGCGAAGTCTATAACGTCGATCCCAGCTACAGCACCAGTTCTTTTTTAGCCGGGACCCAAAATGATGCAGCGGACATCAACTACGACGACGACCTCCGTTTCGTGTACGAATTTGTCGACGACAACGACGATCAAGACCGCAATCCCGACTGGCAGCGGGCCAATTTCTCGCTGGATAGGGAGGTTTTCCCAGGGTTCGACGAAAACAACGACTTCATCAATGATTTTAATCAGAATGACTCCGAATTGCGCTCGAACACGGTGCCGGACTACGAGGAGCCGTTCTTGCGCTACGCATCCGATCGTCCCGAGTTTCTCTTTGGCGTCGATATGAACAACAACGGCATTATCGATCGCTTTGAAAACGATGTGTTGCCCGACTACCTATACAAACGAGATCGGCGTGGGTACAACTTTTACGTGGGGTCCCATTTGGGGCCGGAGGCGCGGCTGACCGTCGGTCGCCTCAACGAGCGTCAGCTAGCCGACGCCCGCGAAAACGCTACCAATTATACCTTGCTGACCTTTGACAAAGACTACGCCAGCAAGGGGCGCGTGCAAGTATACAATAACTATCGACAGGTCCGCGACGATATCCGCGACAACGTGATAGAATGGGTTGTGCGCGAGGGATCGCGCGGTGACTTAGTGCCCTATACCGACCCGCTGCCCCTGCGCGATGGCTGGGCCAATACGTTGTATTTGGGCTATCAGTACCAGAGCGATCATATCCAGTTTAAGAACCGCCTTAAGTGGGAGGTTTTCAAACAGGTCAATTTCGATGAGCGACCGCTTAATGAACAGGACATCCGCGAGACGGCTTCCTTCTTCGGTGTTCTCAACAAAATTGATTACACGTTCAACCTCGGAGTCGTCAAGTTCCAGCCGCGCTGGAAGAGCGAGTTTCAGCGCCAGCGGCCATCGCGTCGCCAAGATACGCAGGTGCGGGTGGCGACTACTGAGTTGCGCGAGTTGTGGTCGCTGGTTGTGCACGTGCCAATTCTGTCGCGCACCCAATTACAGACCGGTATAGAATACCTGCTCGTCGAGCAGTTTCGCGAGGAGTTGGAAACCCACTTACTGCGCTCGGATCGCAACGAGATGGTCTATGCCTTGCAGTTTACCAACAACGCCGAATACCTAGGCTACAACCTGTGGACCCAGACTGGATTCCGCGTGTCGCGAATTGATCGCGCTTCAGCCGAAAAGGCGCGCACTGAAACGGCCATATTCGTCACCGTGTACGCCGGTCTTGAGTAGGAGGTTTCCCATGCTGAAATGTTTCACACCACTGCTTTTGGTTGGGCTACTTTTTCTCGGCTGCTCCTATCGCTACTATGCCGAAGACCTCAAGCCGATGAGTGAGGCCGAGCAAGGAGCTAATAAGACGGTGGCCGACGATGGAACCGTGTCCTATACACAGGCTCGTCTTGAGATCAGCCTGCGACCGATGACCGACGAGGAGTTAAACCGTCAGTTCGGCGCATACTCCAACGAGGGTCCTAACTCGCGCAATCCTTACACGTTTGGCAACTCGACGTATTTTCGCACTGGGGACACCCCACAGCGATTCACTGTTTTTCGCATATATGTTTCCAATTACGAATATCCCAAGGTCTATCTCGACCCCAAAAAGGTCTATATAACCACCTCCAACGGGCGCAAGTACTACGCGCTGCAACGCGAACAACTCTCAATATACTATCGTCGCTATGTCGGTAGTGGAAACGGCGGCAATGATCCTGGGATGACTGGCAATGCCATGAGCACTTGGAAAGAGCGCGACGGCATCTTGCGGCGCACGATGTTCCCCGACGAAGAGGTGTTCAGTGCTCAGGAGAACGAAGGGTACGTCGTCTTCAAGCCACTGGCCTCCGATGTGGAGGAGTTGACCGTCCACATCCCCGATGTGGTGGTGCGTTTCGATTACAAGGGCGATCCTATAGAGGATGTAGATGTCGCAATGTACTTTGAGCGCGAGATTGGCCGCATCTATCCCGATGGGCGCAAAGTGGCGACCAGCCAATAGCGCAGCACAGAACTCACAATTGAATTTAAACTAGCTGCGCGGTGCCGAAGTGGCACCGCGCAGTTTTGTAATGGGTGAAAAATTTATGTCTTGGCGATTTTTTGTCTGCAGCATTTTCTTAGCTGTTGCAGGTTGCACGTCGGAGAACGAGTCGGCCACTGCGGAGACGGTCCTAGCCACAGTGGGTGGGGAGGTGATCACGGCCTTGGACCTCCACCGCTACGAACAAGCACTGCCGGACTATCTGCGCTCAAAAAAAGAAGGGGTAGCCGCCCGCGGCGAAAATCTACAAACCCTAGTCGACAAGGAACTCATGTTGCGCGAGGCCTACAAGCGGGGATTGGACCAGCTGCCTGGGCTTTCCCATACGCTGTCTGACATGGTCAATAAGCGCTTGGCCGAAGAACTATCGCGCGAGTGGATCGACGCCCGGCTCAAGGTGACTGAGGAGGAACTGCGCACCGCGTACGAGGAGCATTTGCTTGGTTGGGAAATCTGGCCAGCGCACATTCTCTCAGCCACCGAAAAAGAAGCCCAGGCCATCATTCGCCAATTGGAAGCCGGGGCCAACTTCTCCGAATTGGCGCGCCAGCATTCTCTCGCTGACGATGCTGACAAAGGCGGTAATCTCGGTGCTTTCTTCGACCAATCTGGTGCTGTACCCAGCCTGCGCGATGGCACCTTTCACTTAGAGGAAGGCCAAGTCAGCGAACCGATTCGCACGATTGACGGATACGAGGTCGTCAAGGTCCTCAAAAAGCGACGCATCCCCTTTGAGAAATTGCGCGCTGACATCGCCGAGCAGGTCGGGCAACGCAAGTGGGCACAGCGGCGACAGGTGGTAATCGACTCGCTCAAGGAGGTGCGCGATTTGCGCTATCACCGCGACCGCATTCACGCCGTGCTTGCAGCGTTGCAGGGTCGTGCGCTGGACCAACCCCACGTACCGCTGATTGAATATCAAGGAGGGGGCATTGGTGTCGGTGATGCCGTGTGGGGGCTCCGCTCGCTTAAGAAGGGGGCGCTGCCGCCTGACAGTTCGGCTGCGGTTTTGGCTATTGAACGGTGGATTCTACCAGATTCCCTGCTGGCTCTCGAAGCCCGTATGCAGGAGCGACACCAATGGCCCGCTATGGTTGCCTGGGCCGAGAGCCAGAAGCAGTCGCTGCTCGTGTCGCAATTGCGCTTAGACGCAGTGGCGGGGAAGGTCTCAGTGACGGAAGCTGAGGTTCAGGATTACTACGAGCAGAACTTGGAAAACTATCGCTCTCTGCCCGGCGTCATCGAGATGACCGAGGTGCTGGTCGATACGCACGCCGAGGCCGAAGAAATTCTCGCACGAGCGCGTGCCGGGGAGCGGCTGGCGGAGTTGGCGCAACACCACTCTGTGCGGCCTAGTATGAAGCCGGTGGGGGGCCACACTTTTGCCGATAGTGGCCGGGTTACTATCGAGTCGCTCTATCAGTCGCCGTACCGCACCTTCTTCGGCGACAGCAATTCCAAAGACGTCGGGGTGCTGCAAGGCCCTATGGAGGTCCAGGAGAAATACAGCGTGTTTCTCCTCAACCAGCCTTATAAGATGGCGTTGCTGCCCTTTAAGCAGGTGCAGCGGCCCATTCGCGTCAATATCCGCAAGCGTCGCGAAGGGGTGCTCTTCGACGCGTTCCTCGACTCGCTGCGCCAAGCGTACGCGGGTGAGGTGCACATCAGCCAAGACGCCCTCTCCCGCTACACGACCGCCTTTTAAAAAATGCGCGGTCGGCTCGCGGCACTGCTGCTCGGCTTGGTTTTAGTCGCGCTCATCGAAGGGGGATTGCGGCTGATTCCGGCGTTGGATCCGCCGGCGTTTGCCCTCCAACTAGCGCACATCGAAGGCCGGGCGCTCCACGCGGTCAACCCGGACTATGCCCGTCGCTTCTTCGCCGACATGGCCGAGCCTATCCGGCGCGGCATCCGCATGACCCCGAGGCCCTATATCGAACCCGCACCCGAGGGTGCATTGCGCGTGCTTTTTGCCGGGGGTTCGACTGTACAGGGCTACCCCCACCCCAAGCGTTTATCGGCTCCTTCTTATCTTCAAGAAATGCTCGGCGACCTCTTTCCAGACCGCCAGATTGAGGTCTTTAACGCCGGGATTACTGCTGCTTCGAGCTTCGCCGTGGCTCGCGCCGTAGAAGACGGCACCGCCGCGCTCGGGGCGGACTTGGTCGTAGTTTATACTGGTCACAACGAGCTGTACGGGGTTTATGGGGCAGCCTCATTGGCCCAAGGAGGGCAAGCGGTGTGGATGAAGCGTGTCCACTACGCGCTGGTGCAGTGGCGGCTGAGGCCCTTGGTTGGCAAGCTGATAGGACCGTTGGGCAAAGAGTGGGCAGATGGTCCCTTAATCGAGGTAATGTCTAAGGCCGGCGCGATCCCAGCGGCCGATCCGCGACGGGCACAGGCAGCGGCCAACTTGGAGACCAATCTCCGCGACGTGGCGGCCTTTTGCCGAGCGCGGCGCATTCCCTTGGTGCTCTGTACGGTGACTAGCAACGAGCGCGGTTTCGCGCCAGCGCACATAGAGCCGCCTTTGCTGGATGAGGAACGCCTGCGCTATGTGGATTTTTTGGCGCAGAGCGATAGGGAGGATGCGTCGCCAGCCGCGCTGGCGGCTTTGGAGCAGGCCGAGGAACTCTATGCGGACGACGCCTATTTGCACTTCTTGCGCGGTTATCACTTAGAGCAGTTGGGCCGTGGGGCTGAAGCACGAGCGGCTTATATGCAGGCACGCGAGTTGGACCCACGGCCTTGGCGGGCGACGGCAGCCCTAAACGAGGTTGTGCGCCGAGTCGCGGCGGCAGAAGGAGTGTTGTTAGCCGATGTGGAGGCGCGCTTCCGCGCCCATAGCCCGGAGGCCGGCGTGGGTTGGGAACTGATGGTCGATCACTTGCATCCGGTGGCGGCCGGTCAGGTGCTCTTGGCTCGAGCCATTGTCGCTGCGTTGGAAGGAGCACCGGCCCCTTGGCAGATTGCGCCCGGCGCTGCGGATCGATTAGCGACAGCCGACGAATACCGCCGTAGGCTCGGCGACTTGCCCGTCGAGCGGCTGGCCGTGTTGCGGGCCATGGCCGTACTCTTGGCCTCACCTCCTTTGGATGCGGGGAACGAGGGTAAGGTACAGACCTTGCGTCAGCAGGCCGTAGCCCTGTGGGACGAACTAAGCGCTGGAGAGCAGAGGGGAGTCGAGCGATGGCGAACGGGAGAAGGGCCGGAGCTATTGGCTCTGAATGTGGCTGACGCGTGTTATGCCGCTCGGGAGTACGAGCGTGCGCGGGCCTATTATCGCGCGGCCCGTTTGGAGGAGCCTTATACAATATGGGGCGATTTGTGGGGCACGTTGCGCTATGTCCGTTGCGGACAACTCGCGGGAGATCCCATTGGATCGGCTGAGCGCTCCACGCTCCACGCTCTGCTAGACCGCTTGCGCTTCTTGAGCGAAGCTCCAGACTTTTCTATAGGACTCCAGGATTTTATCCGCGGCTATACCTACCATTTACTCGGGGAGCATGTTAAGGCGTTGGCAGCGTTAGAGAGCGCAGTGCAAGACGCTAATATCCGCAAGACGTTTACGACGGACTTGCTAGAGTTGCTCGTCGCCGAGTTGATAATTACGAGCCGCTCAGCTGACGCTGAGCGATATGCGGTAGAAATAGCCGCTGAACAAGGCCAAGAGGCGTTCGGCCGCGCCCTTGTCGAACAGATCAGGGCGGGTCAGGAGCCACGCTGATGCCCTCGCCTTCGACGAGCGCGATGGCTTGGTTGGCTGCAAAGGGGCCGAATTGCTCCACGCAGCCCGAAGGCCAGCGCACTTCTAACGCGTCAAGTTGCGACCGTTTGCCCAGTCCCAAACAGATGCGGAGTTGGCTCTGTGATAGGTACGAGCGGCTGCCACGCAGTTCCCTAGTCTGGACTAGGTCGCCGCTAGTCGCGGTCAGTCGAGCGCCGATGCCGTTTGGGTCGCCGTTGGCTCCCGCTAGCTGAATGGTGATCCAGTGATTGGCGTCGCCGTGGTCGTTGCGCAGCAAGCTGAGCGGTTGTCCTGAATTGAAAACTAGTAGATCGGGATCGCCGTCGCTGTCGTAGTCGCCGGTGGCACTGCCGCGGCTGACGCGTTCTAGGGCGAAGCCGGGGCCGGCTGTCGCGGAAACCTCGGCTAAGCGGCCGCCATCGTTGCGGAAGAGCAAATTGCGCTGCCCATAGCTGGTGGATTGGTCGATGTCGAGGACGTTGTCGAGGACGTGGCCGTTGGCGGCAAATAGATCGAGATCGCCGTCGAGGTCGGGATCGAAAAACTGGGTACCAAACCCGAGAAAGGGCAGAGACGGCAAGCCCACCCCGGCGGCAAAAGTTGCAACCGAGAAGAAGCTACCTTCGCCCCGATAGAGTGCGTTAGGCTCGGCTTGGAAGTTGGTCACCGTTAAATCGAGCACGCCGTCGCCGTTGTAGTCGCCCCAATCTACCCCCATGCCCGCTTCCATTTGTCCGTCTTGGCCATAAGCCACGCCCGCTAGTCCTGCCCTTTCGGTAAAGGTCCCGTCTTGCCTGTTGTGGTATAGGAAGTTGCGCACTGCATCGTTGGCCACGTATATGTCGGGCCAACCGTCGCTGTCGTAGTCACCAAAAACCACCCCCAGCCCCTTGCCGCTCGCATCGGCGATTCCTGCTTCTGCCGAGACATCGACTAGGTGCCCCGCGCCATCGTTGCGGTAGAGCAGGTCGGGTTGGCCTTGGAAGTTATCTGGGTGCGGATAGCCGACAGGTGCTTGGCCGCTATAGCTTTCGTAGCCGGCCATATAAGGCACTTGGTCGGCGCGGGCCGCGGCTGGATCGTAGGCTACGTAGTTGGCGACATAGAGGTCGAGATCGCCGTCGCGATCGTAATCGGCAAAAGCGCAACTGGTGCCCCAGCGCGCATTGGCGACGCCGGTCTGCTGTCCGATTTCGGTAAAGTATCCGTCGTCGTTGCGAAAGAGCGCGTTGGGGCCAAAGTTGGTCAAATAGAGGTCGAGGTCGCCGTCGCTGTCGTAGTCGGCCGTGGCAACCCCCATGCCAACGCCTGGGTGGGCAACCCCAGCCGAGACCGGGACAAAACGCTGGCTATCGTTGCGAAAGAGCTGATTGACTGGGGCCGCATCCTGCGGGTCGGCAGCGATAAAAGCGCCGTTTACGGCGTAAATATCTAAATCGCCATCGCCGTCGTAGTCAAAGAAGGTACCCCCGCCGCCCATGGTCTCGGGGAAGTAGCGCTGAGGACTACGGCCGTTTTCGTGCTGCCATGTTAGGCCGACGGCAGATGCTACTTCGACGAAGTGGAGAGACGAGGCTGCAGCAGGTGCGGCGCGTTGCAGCGGTACAGGTGGCGCAGTCTCTTCGGTGGCTCTACAGGCCAGACAGAGCAAGCAGATGAGAAAAACTAGCATGGACATATCAGGGACTCGGCAGTTGGGCGAGCCGCTCGCGGGCTTGGCGCAGGAAGTCCGGATCGCCTTGCCATTTGTCGATAAAGGTTTGATAGCAACGGCGTGCCTCCGAGATCGCGCCTTGGGCTTGGTACACGGTTGCTAGCGCGTAATAAGTCCGCGCAAAAGTCGAATCAGCGACAGTGGCCGCCTGATAGGCTCGTTGCGCTTGAGCTAGCTGCCCTTTTTGCAAGAAGAGGCTGCCGAGATTGTAGTGGGCATCGGCCAGCGTTGAATCGGCGGCAATGGCCGATTCCAACGCCCGTTGTGCCGCCGCTTCCTCTCTAAACTTAGTTGTACGTGGCCGAGGTTGTTCCAAGCTATAGCCGAGGAAGAATCTAGCGCCAGTGCGTGCTCAAAGGCTGTGCGGGCCTCTTGGTACTGGTTGCTCCGCATATAGACATAGCCACGGGTGAAATGGAGCTTGCTGGTACGCACATCCTCTGGGTGCTGGGTGATGCCTCGACGGCATAGTTCGAGCACTTCTTGGTCTTCTCCTCGCGCCGACAAAAGACCGCTTAGCAAAATTAGCGCCTCTAAGTCGGCCGAGTCGGCCAACAGTACAGCCCGATAGTGAGTGAGGGCGTCGTCGTCCCGACCCAGTTGCCGGTAGTGATGGGCTAGCTGCAAACGAGTCTCGCGATGATCGGGCTCGGCGTCGAGCTGGCGACGCAGATGCGCGATTTGCGCAGCGTGGGCAGCAAGGGTCTCAAAGCGCGCTAGCGCTGCCTGCGCTTGGGTTGGTTGCCCCAGTGCCAAAAGCGCCGAAGAAAGATTGTAGTGAGCCTCGATTAAGTGCGGGTCGAGCGCGAGCGCATGGTGAAAGGCCGCCAACGCCTCTTGGTAACTCCGCTCGGCTAGGTGCAGCAAGCCCAACAGACGGTGGCTTTCGGCTTGGGTCGAGTCTTGGGCGAGGACTAGGTCGAGCTCGGCTCGGGCCTCGTCGTAGCGTCCTTGACGCAGGTAGAGCCGACCGAGTTGGTGCCGCACGTCAATGTCTTCCCCGCCCATTTCTAGTGCGGTGTGCAATCCTTTTTCGGCTAGGTCATAGCGCCCCTGTTTGGCGTAAAAGAGAGGTAAGGTGCGGAGAGCAGGGACGTAGGTTGGAATGCGTTCGAGCAACTCGATAGCCAGCGGCAGGTGGCCCTGGTCAGCCTCGATTACCGCGAGGTTGTGCCGGGCGCGATGATAGGTGGAGTCGGCTGCGAGCGCGGCTTTGTAGGCTTGGACGGCCCGCTCCATGTGCCCGAGCCGAGCGTCGAGGTCGCCCAATGCACAGTGCGCTGCGGCGTTGAGCGAGTCTATGGCTAACGCTTTTTCAAAAGCACGGCGTGCTTCGACGTAGCGGTGTTCTTCAGCGAATTCTCGCCCGGCCTGCACCAAGTGATCGCCTTCTTCTTGCGGGCCAGAATCTATCCCGCAACCACTCAAAATCGCCCATAGTGCGGCGAGCAAGACAGCCAAGCTCATTGCGGGGCATTCTCTTGCGCGGATAGCTGCCGTCGGGCCTCGGCGATTTTGGCTTGCAGAGTCTCATTGGTCACCCCACCGGACGGAACGTTTTCCCAAAGCGCAATGGCCCGTGCGAATTCGCCGCGGCGGGCGTGGATATCGCCGAGCAATATGTGAGCACTATAGAGCTTTGCGTCTATTTCGATAGCCCGCTCGACAGCCGCCTGCGCTTGGTCCAGTTGATCCATTTCGAGGAATACATTGCCGAGATTGGAGTAGTAAAAACCCGTAGATGGGGCGAACCGCACGGCCCGCTCGTATTGTCTGAGGGCCTTTTCTAGTTGGCCTTGCTTGTGAAGGATTAAGCCCAGATTGTTGTGGCTTTCGGCTAGGGTTGAGTCGTGGCTCAATGCTTCGAGGTAATAGCGCGCTGCCAAATCGTCCTTGCCTCGGCGCTGGAGCAGCGTGCCCAGCCCTTGGTACCCCAAGCCATAGGTCGAGTCGATGAGAATGGACTGGCGATAGTGCTCGACGGCCAGTTTGAGACGCCCAAAGCGGCTGTAGAGGGCGGCGAGATTGGAGTGGGCTTGGGGTTGGTCGGGGTGCTGGCGCAGCGCATCTTGATGGGGTTTGAGTTGGGCATTTTGTTCGTCCAAGATGCGCGCGCGCTCAAGGGCGCGTTGTCCCTCTGCGGCGCGGCCCATGCGCAACAGGGCTTGCCCGATTCCGAGGAACGGGGTCGGCTCGTGAGGACTGAGATGCGCGACTTGGCGCAATTGTTTTTCGGCCTCTTGATAGTTGCCTAGCTTTAGGTCCACTTGACCTAGCTGTAGTCGAGCTTGGAGGTGGGTGGAGTCGGCAGTGGCGATGGCGGCGAAAACTTTGCGGGCCTCTTGTAGCTGGCCTTCGCGCTGGTGGATCACGCCTAAGATATACCGCGCTTCGACAGCGTTGGGGGCTAGTTCCAGTGCCTCGGTGAGGAGTTGGCGAGCTTCCTCTACTTTGCCGTGTACATCATAGAACATTTTGCCCAAGGCGATGCGCGGGCCGGCGTAGTCGGGTTTTAGTTCGAGTGCTTTCTCAAACTGAGTCTGCGCCTCGGCAAAACGACTTTGGGCGTGCAATACAACGCCGAGATAGTAATGGTATTGGGGGTTGTCTGGGGCTTGTTGCAGTGCCTGACGATAGGCATGCTCGGCTTGGGAGAAGAGGCCGCGGGCTTGGAGTGCGCGACCAGCGGTAAAGGTCTGAGCCGCCGAGTCGGCAGGTGGGGCGGGAGCTTGCGGTGGATCGGGCGTTTCGCGGACACAGGCGGTACATAAGACCCAAAAAAGCAGGACAAAGCGCATAGTTCTACTCCGGTATGAGGCGGTTGACGCCTCGGTGAATGACGTAGTGGTGGTCGGCCAGCACGGCGCGGAACCTGACGCTCGCCACCTGGCCAAGTAATTTCAATAAAGAGTGGCTCAGTACTGAAGACGGGTGCCGCGCGAGAAAGAAGTAAAAGAGCTTGGAAGTAGCCAGACAAGGAGCCTCCTATGGCGATTCGAGGCGGCGATAGGCTTCGTCGAGCAGGCGCTGCGCGTGGGGGAAGGGATCTCTCGCTAGCACTTGCCGCAGCCGGTCAATGGCCGCGGTGTGGTTTCCATTTTCGAGTTCGATGAGCGCGAGGTTGACGTGGGCTTCTGGGTTGTTTGGAGCCAGTTCTAGGGCTTGGAGAAAATGCGTTCGCGCCGCTTGGGTGCGCCCAGCGAGCAGGTGCAGGGCACCGATGGCGTTTAGGGCCTCGGGCCGTCTTGCGAGAGATAGGGCTTGGTGGTACCGGCCCAGTGCCGCCTCGGCTTGCCCGGCCTGCTGTAAGGCCCTCCCCAGTTCGTAGTGCAGCCAGAAATCCCGTGGCTGCCAAGCAAGCGCCCTCTGTAAGTGAGTTGCTGCCGTGGTGTATTGCCCTTGGCGGTAGAGCAGGCGACCGTAGTAGTAGTGGGCCATGCCGGACTCTGGATCTCGTTCGAGGACGTGACGCAAATGTGCTGCGGCTTGCTGTGGTTTATTGGTCGCTAGGTAAATCCGGCCTAGGAGGACGCGAGTGTCGGTGCGCTGGGGATTTTCCGCTAGGGTCTGGAGGGCCTCGCGTTCGCTTTCCCCATAGCGCTCTTGGTGAAAGTGCGACACGGCTAGATTGTGGCGGGCGTAATTGTACTCTGGGTCTAATTCCAGTGCCCGGCGAGAGTAACGCGCAGACAGGGCATAGTCTTGCTTGCGCAGATGCACCTCGCCAAGGTCGAAGTAGAGTTGAGCGTCTTCTTCAGTCGGCGCGGCCTCGGCGAGGTTGCACAGGACTAATAGGCCCCCGAGAGGTAGGGCAAGCACTGTGGTGCGGATATAGGATCTGCGACGCACACCTAGATAGAACTGAAAAGTGGCAAAAGCAGCAAAAGCGATCAGCACTGGCACGACTGGCATGCGGTAGCGGGCTGCCGGAAAAAAGAGTACGACTGAAGCCATGTACACGAAAGCGTAGAGCCGCAGCAAGGCAATCGGCGGCGTCCACTTTCCCCTCATACTCAGCCCCAAGCCAAGTAAGCTGAGCGGGCCGATCAGGCCGAAGGGTATCGACACGTGCCAATCCCAGAGCAAGAGACTCAAAATTTGCGAGTGTTGGCGGGCGTAGTATATGTCTTGATTGCGCTTGGTTTCTGGGCCGCTCCAAAAATGGAATACCTTTTTGCCGAGCAGACCGAGATAATCGAGGGGCTGCGTGGTTATATAACTGAGGGATTTGCCCAAGAAAAAGGCCGATTGGGCGGCTGCGGTCTTATGCCCAGAGTTTTCCGCCTCGGCGATCATGGTCTCCCACTGCACACCCGGACGCAGCGAGACCGTGCGCTCGTAGTCGGCGTTGTTGCCAATGTAGAAATTAACCCCAGCATTGGAGGAGATAAAGACGAGGTCCGATTCAATAGTCCAGTTGCGATAGGTAACGGGCAGGATAACCAAGGCTATGGGAATGATAAAAGAGACCAAGGAGCCATAGGTAGATGTGCGCCGGTGCCATAGTGTCCAGGCGCAAAAGGCCGCGATAAAGAGCAAGATATTGGGGCGAGTGAGGGCCGCAAGGCCCGCGAGGAGGCCGGTTAGCACCCAATAGCGCCCATGATCGCGTCTCCACGCCAGCAACAGGCTGTACAGGAGCAGGAGATTGAGGAAGACTTCCAACGGTACGGCCAATAGCTCGCCCTCAAAGTAGAGCAAGGAACCGCATAAAGCTGCCATGATGCCAGCGATGCGGCCGACCTGTTCGCCAAAGGCGTGCCGGGCCAATGCGTACACCAATAGGCAGGAAAGAACGCCGAGTCCCACGTGTACGAGCCGGATGCCGACGAAGTACGAGGCTGGTAGGAGCCAGCAAACGAGTGTCAGCAGGTAGATGTAGAGGGGGGGTTGCCAATACGGTTCGTCCCCTTCCCAGAATGGACCGCTGGCAAGAAGGGCCTGTGCCTGTTTGAGAAAGGTCTGGGCGTCAACTACGGGCGCGTCGAAGAAGGGACTGGCGCGGTGTTCCCACAGATAGCCCAGCCGCAGTGCAAGAGCGGCTAGCAGGAGCGCGCCCAAAAAGAAACGGGTGCTGCGCGCCATGGCGTTAGAATGGTGACGAGGAAGGGAAATTCTGCAAGCGTTTTACGGCGCGACGTTGCCTATTCCTGTGGAACCGGGCAGCGTCGCGCATTTTGGTCAATAGGCCAGCGATAGGGTGCCCGAACGCTCTGTAGAGACGTTGTCCAAGTCAATGGCAAGTCGGTAGAGATAGATGCCCGGCGCGGCAACTTGGCCTTGGCTGTCGCGGCCATCCCACTCGACTTGGAGACTGCCCGCCGTCGAGCCACCCGGCTGGATCTGGGCGATGCGGCGACCAGACAGATCGTAGATCTCGAGTTGGACATCGACCTGATCGAGGACGAGGAAAAGGTCGAAGGAGAAAGTGACCTCGTCGTTGATGCC
>JAJEIO010000038.1 GCA_022827835.1 Candidatus Latescibacterota bacterium | reverse complement strand
TCGCATGGCGGAGCGGCGCATTGCGAAGACGGGTCAAGGCGTGGTGTGCTTCATTTCCAACTATTCTTGGCTCGATGGGCTGTCGTTTACGGGGATGCGGGAGCGCTATCTGGAGACGTTCGACGCGATACGGATTGACTGCTTGAATGGCGACAAATATAAGACCGGCAAGGTCGCACCGGATGGTTCGCCGGACCCGAGTATTTTTTCGACCGAGGGCGATCCGGTCGGCATTCAAGTTGGGACGGCGATTGCGACGCTGGTGCGCAAACTCGATCATGCGCCAGCGGAAAAAATCGGCTTTCGGCATTTGTGGGGGCCTGCCAAGCGCGAGGAATTGATTGAGACAGAGGATGCGGAGCCGGAAAAACTCTATGAAAGCGTCGAGCCGGTGTTGCCGCTCGGCCTGCCATTTGCACAAACAGCAGTGAGCAAGGATTGGTTCGACTGGCCGGCGCTGCCTGATTTGTTTCCGGTGTCGTTTCCGGTCGTGAAGACTAGCCGCGACGGATTTCTCGTCGATACCGATCTCGACCGTCTAAAAGCGCGAATCGGTGATTACTTCGATGAGAGTCTGAGCCATGACGAAATTGCACGGCGCTATCCGGGCGTGATGAAGGCCACGGCACGATTCAACGCTCGTGCAGTACGCGACGCGCTGCTCAAACGCGACGGGCCGGTTGAAGACGGTTTCATTCGCTTTGCCTACCGACCTTTCGATAATCGCTGGCTCTATTGGGAAGCGGAGACGAAACTGCTGGACGAGAAACGCTCCGACTATAAGCCGCATGTGTTCAAGGGCAATGTGTGGCTCGAAGCGCACGAACGGGAAGCCAAGGAAGATTTCTCACGAGGCACCTTGGTTCGTCATCTTTCCGATAACTTTGGCAACGGGCTTTCGAGTTTTTTCCCCGCCTACCTCCTCGATGACAGCTTCGAGATCGGCGGCAACGAAATACAACGTCGCCCCAATTTATCCGGTGCCGCGCAACGCTATCTCCACCGTCTCGGCGCAAATGTAGAGGACCTCTTCCACTACGTCCTCGCCACCCTCCACGATCTCGCCTACCGCGAAGCCAACGCCGGAGCGCTCCGCATGGAATGGCCGCGTATCCCGCTACCGGGCTGGCCCGATGGCGAAGCTGACGACGCAGCAGAGACACTCGCTGCATCAGCGGCACGGGGCCGCGAACTGGCCCGCCTGCTCGACCCCGACGAACCCGTGCCGGGCGTTAGCCAAGGCACGTTGCGCCCAGAAATCGCCGCTATCGCTGTGCCCGCCACCACCGACGATCGCAACATGACCGGCGACGATTTCGCGCTCACCTCAGGATGGGGCCACTACGGAACAGGCGACGCCGTAATGCCGGGCCAAGGCCGCATCGTCGAACGCGAGTACACCCCGGACGAACGCGCCGCGCTGGGGGATGCCATACCCGCGCTGGGCGAAAAGACGCTGGACGTGCACCTGAACGACCACGCCTTCTGGCGCAACGTCCCCGCCGCGATTTGGGACTACAAGCTCGGCGGCTATCAGGTGCTCAAGAAATGGCTGTCCTACCGCGAGCGCGATGTTTTGGGGCGGGCGCTGACGCCGGAGGAAGTGCTCTATTTTGCGGAGATGGCTAGGAGGGTTGGGGGGATGTTGCAGTTTACTGCTATGGATAGCTCAACGTAAAAAACACCTAGAGGCCACGCCGTAGGTGCTGGAGTTCTTTCGCAACTTGGTCAAACGATAATTCGTAAAAGTCGAACTTCTCATAGAGTGGCCGTAGAAGAGGATGAAGAACCTCAGCGAGATTATCTTGCACCTGTTGTTGAGTGATCTGCCCCGTCAATATGATTTCACCCGTGCTGCAGGGATCGCCCATACGGAGGAGTGCATTTAAGAAGGGTGTGGACACAAGGCATCGGTTCTCCAGTCCCGCGAAACGGCAGTAAACGGCAATTTGATCGACCTCTTCAAATGTTGTTGCGAATCGGTTTGCAAATAGCAGTCCCTCGCCAACACGCCAAATCGGTAAGGTGACATGAAACATACGGCCTGGAGGCTTATTATGGTCTCGCTCGTCGTCCTCTCGGTACCCTCGGATCGTGTAGAGTTTCCCATCGCGTGAGGCGCGCCAGAAGTCGTATTGGTACGACTCTCTATGCCTCCTGTCATTATGATCTGGCTGTCCAAGCCACGCTTCCACAAAATCATCGTGAGGACGTGCTTGGCCTGAGGCGTACAAGAATGGAGGCCATCCCGACAAGTCGACCCGCCCCGCGTCACTAAGCCGATTTCGAAGTTCGTCGAGGCTATTCGCCGGTGTTGCACCTATCAAAGAAAAAGCCATTTCGTAATAGCCGTACGGAAATCGTGCTGGCGAGTCGTCAGGCTCGTTCCGCACCTTTTCCTCCCAACGACCACGAGCCGCGGTGCAGTAGTCCTGTAGATCGTCGAGTGCGTTTGGTACCGAGTCTTGCGTCTCTACACTCCCCGTGATAATTGAACGGATCGATTCCAGCATCTCGTCCCGGGTGGCTCTCACGCAGCGATTGAGCAAAATGCGCCATTCTTCCGATGTCCGAGGGTCCTCGCTTTTAGGACCTGGCTTCCGAACGTAGCAACGGTTTTGGCCGATGACTCCTTGGTGATCTCTTCTGCTCATCACGGGTACAGTAGCACTGGGGATAATGACAATTGGATGCGGCACATGTGTGTCTGGATGCGACTCAACATGCATTGCACATTGAAACTTTGGCTCGGCGTATAGGTGTACTGCCGCGTTTACGGAGTCTTGTGTTATTTCTGGAATTTCCTCTGGACGTGGCCGTGATTCAAGGGTTTGTCCCTGCTCTTCAAAGCCAATGACTATGTACCCGCCACCATGGTTGGCCAACGCAATTGCAGCTTTCGCCAGCGTGGCCTTATGCTCCTTGAGCGTCAGATCTAGCCAATCCTTGTACTCGGAGGCAAGGTCTTCTCTCGGTTCGGTAATAAGTGGTCGAAGATCTTCTCTTGAAGCCATGTGTTTACTGTCTTCCATTCGTTAGAGATTCATATTCGCGCAACTCCTCTTTCAGGTCGGCGATCTGGCTGCTCAGGGCATCGCGCTGTGCCTTGACAATAAGCGGATGTACTCCGACGGCTTCGCCGAGATTCTGCAAGGTTTGCGAAAATCGGTTTGCCTGCGCTTTGGTGAGCCGATATTGCCTTTCGTTCTTGATCATTGGAAGCCTCCCAAGTCTATGGCAATAATCCTTTAGATCTGACGGTGTGCTGGTCTGTTGGGAAGACTACTTGTCACCTCGTCCCAACTGGCCCAATATACTCCTAGTGGAAGGATTCCGGTTGCGTCGAACGGAGGTTTCATAACACAACATTATTTAAAACCTTGTCAAGAGAAGAAGAGTCCCCGATGAACGAACAGGATGTGCAGATTGTCGAACTGATGTTACGCAGCTTTTTTCTCTAACCCCACATTGCTGTATCCTTTCCGCTACACTCCAGCGCCTCATAGCCCCTCCTACCCGCTCAGCCGCCGCCGTGGCACGATTCTTGCCCGTTGTGGATACCACCTCACCTGCAACCCAAGGCATCGCGCATGGCCGAATTCGATACCATCGCCAAACATCTCATCCACACCTATCCCCACGATTTCGCCCGTTTCGCCCTCCAACAAGACGACGTCGAGGTGATTGAGGTGATCGACACCGAACAACCCACCGTCGAAGCCCATCGCACCGACAGCCTCATCCGCGTGCAAATTGATGGCGGGGAGGCGTTAGTGCATCACGAGTTTCAAACGACTGATAGCACCCCACCCATGCCGCAGCGCATGGCCAGCTATATCGGCCGCGCCATTGGGCAACACCGGCTGCCGATCTATTCCAACGTCATCTATCTGCGTCCTGACGCCGGTCGGAGTGATCCGGGGTACTATCTCCAAGAGCGGCATGGCTATCGCGTGTTGGTGCAATACCAAGTGATTCGACTGAGTGAGCTAGATGGCCAACGCATCCTTGACGAGAGATATTCAGGCTTGCTTCCATTTGTGCCGTTGATGCAGCGTCCGGCTGGGGTAGATGCCGAGGCATGGTTACGCCAGTGTGTGAACCGGGCGCAAGAGATGCCGATGGACGAGACCGTCAAAGCCAATTATCTGGTCCATCTTGCCATTTTGAGCGGTTTGACGTATAACATAGAAACGATTGCGACTATCATTTCGGAGGCGACCATGTACGAATCGTCGGTAGTGCAGTATTTCACGGAGAAGGCCCTTAAGCAGGGCATTGAGCAGGGCATTGAGCAGGGCATTGAGCAAGGAGGCCGTGCGTGCGCCGTTGAAGATCTGCTTGACGTGCTAGCGATTCGCTTTGAACTGGCCGCGTCGGATCCGTTGGCCGTGCGCCTTGGGGCCATTGACGATGTACAGCGCCTCAAGAAGTTGCATCGGGCGGCCATACAGGTGCCCAACCTCGAAGCCTTTAGGCACCTGTTAGATTCCGACGAGTAGAACACTGCGTAACATCAGTAACTAGCGGACATAGACCGTCTTGCCCTCGCGCATCGCGGCAGATTCTTCATCCTATCGCGCCTCCGCGCGCAAAACCTCCATCTCCAACTCCATACCCGGGTCCAGCGGAAAAAAGGGCCGCGCCCGCCGGACAAAGGGCAGGTGCCGCACCGTCGCCGGCGTCGGTCCCGGCGTATCGAGCACGAAGACGGCCTGGGCTATGGCTCCGTAAGCGAGGCGGTAGTTCATGGGATTCTTAGCGACGATAAAACGCGCTTGCGCCGCATCCATCCCGAGAGCCGCAAACTGCTCGTTGTCCCACTCGTACGTAGGATGCGACGCCAATAGCACCTGGATATGCCCCAGTGCGAGCACTGCCGCCGGCCCCATATGCCCTTCGACCCCCTCCCAAATGCCGCCCTGATAGCGGAAACGGCCATCGCTCAACCGCAGCACCCGGCCTCGCACGTCAATCGGCTGTCCCCAACGCGGGTCGTGCCCATGCCCCAGTTCCAATTCCACCTCGGCCCCAACGCCAGCTTGGTGGCAAGCCGCAGCCGCGCGGGCATCGACTAAAGGCACCAGTGCCGGTCTATCCAACTCGACTTGCAACAGCGCCGCCAGCGCCGCCACGCTATCGCCAGCCGCTCCCCCACCGCAGCAGTCCGCGGCCTCCACCAGTACCACCGGGCCACCCTCGACGGCCAAACCGGCGCGCACAGCATCCTCGGGTGCGTACAGCGCTGGCTCTAAGGCAAAGCGCCGCTCCCAGTACGCCGTAGCAAGCTCGCAGGCGAGGGCCTCGGCCTTGGCAAAGTCGCCATCGGCAATCACCAGCCCACCGCTACCCATGCCAGCAAAATCGAGATAGGGATGCACCAAGATCGCACTCGTCGAGAGGATGCCGTTGCGCTGCTCACCGGCCTTGGCCAAGGCCATCACTTGCGCGAAGGGATCATCGTCTTCGGTCGAGCCGTGAATGGCCCCGGTGAGCACTGGCGCCTTGGCCATGGCCATCGCGGGTTTGCACGCGCCAGCGAGTGTGTCGCACAGCAGGTCCGCCCCGCGCTCGCCCGTGGAAAAGGCATCGCGATGCGGATAGGTTTCCCAAGCCACCAAGCCGTCGGCAGCGCGCATCATCTGTGCGGAAATATGGGCGTGCAAATCGAGCGTAGCGACGATAGGCACAGCGTCCCCGACGACGGCTCGTACGGCAGCCAGCAAATCCCCTTCCAAATCGACGCCACCCTCCACCGCCGCCGCCCCGTGCAGCGGCATGAGAACGCCATCCACCGGAAGCGCTTCCTTGAGCCGCGCCAAAAGCTCTTCCTTGAGTGGGTCGTAACAAGCCCGCGTCAGCGGCCCACCGGGACAGGTGCTGGCAAACAACAGGGGTGCCACTTCCGCGCCGCGCGCCGCCAGCACGCTGAGCATACCGCCGACCACCCCGTCTTCGGCTGCGAGCACCTCGCGCCCGCGCCGCAACTCATAGCGCTCAAACCACGACAAATCAATCGGCTCGCCGCCGAATTGATTGCACTCGGTAAAAATCGCGCCCAAGGCTACGCGATGTTTGTCGGTCATTGTAATTAGTTGCTGATGTTACGCAAAGGCCATCGGTATGGGATGCTGAGCGGAGCGAAGCGGAGTCGAAGCATCTAATACCTAGGTGCCCGTGCGTAACGTCAGTTAGTTGGTTTGATGGAATGGAACTGTGAAATCGCTTCTAATATAGCCAGACTATAAGTGAGCGGCGAACTAGCTTGCGTTCGTCTCTCGTAGGGGATACAATCGGTGGATAATGGATATTGTTTGGGAGTACCTCACCGACCTCCAAAGCCGCAATTCGGCCTACGCTATCGCCGCGTTGCTCGTCCTCGTCTGGTGGGTGGGCCGGAGTTTCGTCCGCCTCTACCGCCAGGCGACCAGCGGTGCCGGCCGCTTAGAACGCCCCAAAGAAGAGGAGCGTCCACGTCGGCGCCTGCCGCTCGATTAAACATGCAGGCAGACCACTTCGCCGCCTATCACGACGAGGATCTCGTCCGCGCCCTCACCCTAGAACGCGCCAACTATCAGGCCCCCTACCTAGCCAGCGTCGCCGCCGAACTAGCGCGCCGCAACGTCGATCCCCAAGCCTTCATCGACCAAGTCGAAGTCCGCTACCACGCAGACGCCCCCGCAACCTGCACCATCGCCCAAGCCCTCGCAAAAGCCAGCGAAGAATTGCCGCTGTGGCATCTGCTGGCCTTTACCCGCTACTTCGGCGATACCCTCGTCGTCCAGCGCGAGCTACGCTCCTATCTGGTGAACGTTTACCGGGGCGAGGAGTATGCCTTCTCCTTCTTCGTCGCCGAGGGCCAGTCTCTACAAGACTTGCTGCGCCGTTTCCTGACCCTAGCGGATTGGGACCACCTCGCAGGCACAACCTATCAGCTCGATAGCTGGCACCCCCTCCTCCGCACCCGCTCACCCCGCTACCTGCAAAAAATCGCCACGGCCCTAGCCGACGAGGGACTGCTCTTCACCGTCCAGACCCCGGTCTTGAGCCGCGACCCGCGCGGCCAGCTAACCCTGCTGGTCCCCGGTCGCGACCCGGCGGCTACCGCGGTCCTGCACAAAGTAGAAGACCACCTCAGCACCCTCCGCGACCAAGCCACTGCCGCCTTTGCGGCAAACGACCGCGACCGCGAGTTGGCCATCTACGCCGAGCTTGCCACCTACGGGCTGAACAACCCGGCCATCTACTACAACTTGGGCAGCGCACTCGCCGAAGCCGGGCGCTATGCCAAGGCTGCCACCGCCTTTGTCGAAGCCGCATCCTTGAGCCTTACTGCGCTTGACGTCCAGGTCCCGTTCCAGTCCCGCCGGGGCACTGGAGGGCTGGGGGGGACTTTCGGGATGGTGGGGACGTTGATCTCGTCGCTCAAACCGGACCAGAAGCCGTCAACAAATGAGCAGCGCGAGGTCCCCGATTACATCGAAGACATTGAGCTACAGCTTGCCCATCTACTCAAACGCCTACCCCAAGACCTCAACATCCTCCACGCCCTAGCCTCCATCGCCGCCATCCGCCACGACGTCCCCCGCGCCCGCGAACACTACCGGCAAATCATAGAGATCAACCCCGCCGACGAAACAGCTAAACACTACTTGGCCGAACAGGCGGGCGAGTAGAATTCTAGAAAACTGGAGAAGATCGGAGGTTGCCTTGGCTACTGAGCCTTCACCAAGACAACGGTTCAAATCCCATGCGCTGCGTCAGCTTGCGCGCTGCGTGCGCCACCTGCGGGTGCGGGTCGTAGAGCGCGGCCTCAAAGCTGTCGCGATGCGTGCGCGGGTCCAGGCGATCGAGGAATTTAGCCGCGCTCAGCCGCACGTGCGACACTGGGTCGGTCAAGCCGCGCCAAAACCACTTCGGGGCCTCCTCCCCACTGCGCAGGACCAGCACTTCAATGGCCGCGCCGCGCACCGCCTTGTGCTCGCTTTCCGCGTACGGAACCAACACCTCCGGCTGAATGTCATCGCAATGCCGCATCACCTTGAGGATGCCGACTGTGCTTTGCGGCTGGCTCTCGCCGAGCAGCAATACGCACCACTCAAACAGGTCTGGGTCGTCTAGGTCGGCCAAGAGCTGGAGGCCGCGCACCTGCCGCTGCGGCTTGTCTGACTCTAAGCAATCAATGGCCTCTTCCTCGCGGCGATCGACGGGCGCTGCAATTTCAAACGCGGCCTGCTGCGCTTCGGCCTCGCGCGCTACCTTGGGCCAGACCCGCAAGTGCTCGAAGTCGATCTCCACCCCGGCAAAGCGGTCGGGGAGCCACTGCGCAGCGCGAGCGAGCAACTCCTTCTCGCCGAGCCGCGCAGTAGGCCGGGTCGCCAGCCGGTTGTCGATCCAGCGGGCCAAGCGCAAGACACCCTCGTGGCGGGCGCTGACGCCCTTGTGCGCCTTGACGCCCAAGACGGCGTTGACCCAGCGGGCGATCTCCTCGGCAGTCTCCGGGAGGCCCAGCCCGTAGTGGCTGCGCAGCGAGGACGCGGGAATAGCTCCGTTGATCGAGATGACCCCGCCGCTTTCGCGCACCTGCCGACTGCCATAGCGCTGGCGCAGAGTTTTCAAGTCGAGATCTACGGTTAGCACAACGGGGCGATCTCGCGTGTGCCGCGATTTGGAGTGTGCCCGCTGCTTGGCGTAACTCTTGCCCCGCGAAAACCACACCCGCCGCGAAGGCGACCGCGGCTGAAAACCATCGCGGGCGATCTGACGCGCGGCGCGGCGCGTCGTGCCGTGATAGACGATCATGATAGACCTCCTGACTAGTCAAAACGCCTGCGGTCAGAATGGCTTTCTCACTTCACAATGTCAAGTTTTTCTTCGGTTCCCGCGTGCAGCGAACTAAGCAGCGCAACTCGGCGAGCGGATCAGTAGGGCAGTTCCGTTGGTAATCTCGCACCCGCTCCAGCCATTCAGCCTCCCAGTCGCCGCCCTGATAGCGGTGCAACGTCGCCAAGGCACCTACGGCTGCGGCTTGGACGTTCCCGGGCTTTTCCGCGCTCCAAACGTCGCCACTGTACTCCCTGCGGATGCCGCCTTCGGTTGGATCCCAAGCGGCCTCTACGTGTTGGTGCAGGTAGCGCCCCGCCAAGGCGCTGAGATGCGTCTCCCTACGGCGACCGGCCTCGTCCAACAGCGCAGTCAGCGCGGCGAGCGCCGCCTCGCTATATACGCAGGTCCCCCAGTACTCGTCAAAACGGAAGAAGTCACCGCGGACGGCAAAGAGCACCCCCCCCAAGTCCGGGTGGTAGTGATAGTTCAAGATGGCAGCTACGGCGCGAGCGGCTGCTATTTGCAGTTCGCGGTGGGCGCGGACGTGCAAAAGGCGAGTACACACGCTCAGCACCTGCGCCCAGTCATCTAGACAGCGCGCTCCCTTGGGCATGGGTTGCCCCTCTGGCGACTCGCCGATGTAGTCTGCCGCATCGCAACGCGCCAAGCTTTGCAGCACGAGCGTCCGCGCCCGTTCCCAATATCCACAGGCTGCCAGTCCCTCGGCCAACGCAAGAGAATCGCGAACCGCAGCCTCATCGTGCTCACGGCTCTCGGCCACCTGCTCGACTAGCCTCCGGTAGCGCGGCTGATCCCACAAATGAGACAGCGACCACAACAATTGACCGTCCCGGAGCGCACTGGTACCCGTACCGCCCGCCAACAGCGCCTCGACGGACTTGGCGGCCACCTCGGCGATCCGCTCCTTCATCGTTAGAACTGCCCGCTGCGAGATTCGTATTTGGTCGGCTTACCCAGGCTCAGACCATCGGCCATGACCCACTCGGCCACAGTGCGCAACATCTGCTCTGGACCGACGCGCGGGTGGCCAAATTCCGCGCACAAGCGCCGACTATCTCCCAAGAGGGCGTCTGGAGCCTCCGTGCCCGTAAAGTGGGGCGTTTTACCCATGATCTTCCCTAGCTGTTCGGCCAACTCGCGCACGGATAAGGTATCCGGTCCGGTCAGATTGATGACGTCGGCTGGACTATCGCACAGGGGGAAGAAGCGGCACAAATAGGCGTTGGCGTCACCTTGCCAAATTTGGTTGACGTACCCCATAGTCAAGTCAATCGGCTCTTCCTGCCACACCTTATCGGCCAGATCGCGGATGATGCCGTAGCGCGGCTCAGTGGCGTAAAACAGCCGCACAATGACCAAGGGCGTCCCCCGCACCCGCGACGCGTACTGGGCGACCCGCTCGCCGCCCAAGCGCGATTGAGCGTATTCTCCCACCGGCTCCAAATCCCCGTCTTCAGCCGCCCCCACTCCCGGAGCCTTGGCATACGCATACACATTGCCCGAGCTCACATAGACGATCCGCGACTGTGCGTAGCGCGCCATCACCGCGCCGGGCAACGCGGTGTTCATCGCCCAAGTCGCGTCTTCATTGCCCGTGGCTCCAAACTTAAATCCGGCGAGCAAGAGGACGTTGGGCGCATCGGGCAACTCCTTCAGCACCTCGTCGGCGAGCAAGTCGCAGGCAATGGTTTGCACGCCGACGTCCTCCAAGTAGCGCCGCTTTTCCGCATCTCCAAAGCGCGCTACCCCCACCACCTGCTGCGCCCCGGCCCGCACCAACAGTTCGGCCAAAGTCGGCCCCATCTTGCCGCTGACCCCCAGTAGCAGGATCGGCCCGTCCAACTGGCGCACGGCCTCCACGACTTCGGGCGTCGGGGTTGTCATGTCGTCTATGAGCGCGGCTTCGCTAACCATATTCACCTCTCTTTCACGCATTGAACGCCCTCGGCGGCGAGGCCGAGGACCAAAGTTCGCGCGGCAATCCCCTCTTTAGCCCACACTTGCTGCATGGCATCGGCCACCTCTGCACCCTGTCCGCTGACCAGCGCCAACGCGGTTGGCCCGGCCCCGCTCAACGCCGCCCCCAATGCTCCAGCCTCTGTAGCCGCTGTCAATACTGCCTCCATCCCCGGAACCAAGGCCGTTCGATAGGGCTGGTGCAACCGATCTTGCATCCCAGTCCGCAGCAGACTGTAGTCGCCCTGTTGCAGCGCGGCCACCAACAAACCGACGCGCCCGGCGTTAAATATCGCATCCCGGCGCTCAATCTGCTCGGGCAGCACGCTCCGCGACTTGGACGTGGGCAGGGGAAAATCCGGTATGGCCACGACCGCGGCCAAATCCCTCGGCGGCTCGATCCGCGCCCATGCAACGTCCTCGCCGTCCAAAGCCGCGATGACGATCCCCCCCAACACACAGGGCGCGACATTGTCCGGGTGTCCCTCCACAGCTACACCCTGCCGCAAAACCTCCTCCCGATCCAGCCCCATTCCACACAACTCGGCACCGGCGGTCAAGCCAGCGACTAAAGCCGCCGAGCTGCTACCTAGTCCACTGGCCAGAGGGATCTGGCTGTCAATGGCTAGACGCAGCCGCCCGGGCGTCTTACCGGCCCGCGCATAGGCTTGCATCACCCCCTGATAGACGACATTGCGCTCGTCCAAAGGCACGCTCTCACTCCCCTCGCCCGTGGCCGCGATTTCCAAGCCCTCGCCTTCGCCTTCTTCCACTGCCAAATCCATGTACAATTCCAGCGCCAGTCCCAAGCAGTCAAAACCCGCTCCTAAATTCGCCGACGTAGCCGGTGCGCGTACCCTCACTTGTTTCACAGGCGGCGCGGCCACCTTGTCCATAGAAGCACTCTTCTCCATTTTTACATTAAACCTCATCCCAACCCAATAAAACTATGCGTATTGACTCTCATCTGCACGTCTTCGCCCGCCCCAGTGCCGAGTTCCCGCGCGAGATCACCTCAAGTATGCCCGCTGAGCGCGAAGCCCCCGTCGAAGATCTCTTGGCGCACATGGCCGACCAAGCCATCGACAAGTCTGTGCTCGTGCAAACCGGCGGCACCAGCCTCGCGCATCACGCCTATTTGCGACACTGCCTGCGCACCTATCCCGACCGCTTCTTAGGCATCGGCTTGATCCCGCCCGACGAGTCCTCACCCGCCGACCACATGGATCGCCTCGCCGCAGCCGGCTCGATCATCGGCTTCCGGCTCCGCTCGCTCGGCGACTTTTCCCGTCCGATATGGGAACACGCCGCCCGCAAAGACTACGTGCTCTGGCTCTATTTGCGCGCCACTTCCGCCCCACTGGTGCCCCAGTTCCTCGCGGACTTTCCCCAAGTGCGCGTCGTGATCAATCACCTCATGGTCTGTCCACGCGAGGATCGGTTCACTTGGGACGCCAAGGGCCGCCCGCAGATCGACACAGAGATGCCGCCGCCGACTGGGTTCCTCGGCCCTGCGCCCGATTCGCCCAACGTCTGCGTCCATTTGTCGGGTCAATACGCCATGAGCAAGGCGGCCTATCCCTATCCCGACTTGGCCGCTTGGCACCGCAGCCTGCTGGACGCTTTTGGTGCCGAACGCCTGCTATGGGCTTCGGATTTTCCCTGGATTGTAGCCGACCCCGGCTACGGCGAATGCGTCGAGGTCCTTGATCACCTGCTGCCCGACCTGAGCAGCGAGCAGCGCCAACTCATCATGGGCGAGACCGCGCGGCGGTTTCTCGGCTTTAGGTGAAGGACACGACCACTGGTGGTTGCAATCGGGCCATAGGTACGGATGTCTTCCTCAAGGTACCTGAGCCGTGTTTTTCTTTAGGAATCGGATGAACTCTTGCCCAAGCTCTGTAACCTCTAGGAGTTCAGATGGGCCAGAAGTTGGGCCAAGATGCCCAAGACCGAATCCCCGAGTATAGAGAAGTGCCTTTGACATTAAATCTTGGATTAAAAAAGAGTACTCCGAATCCGAGACATTATAGTGACTCGGCTGGCAGTACTCAACGCTTGTATCACTATCGTCTTCCCCTGTATCCTCTCGTTCCTCAGCCGCCCGCAGATGTTCAGCCAAAATGCGCACTTGGATGTCTGACAGGGCAATCAACAGATCCAGAAAGCGATCGTCGAAAGGCGTACCTTCGGCGTGCTGCAACCGGCCCGCGAGTACTGCGGCCAGTTTTCTTCGCTTTTCCTCCGCTCTAACCTTGGCGGCTCGTATCAAGACATCTTCTAGGAAATCGACAAACTCTGCGCTTTGAATATAGGCGACATCAATTTTGTCGGTCTCAAGAGTCTGAAGGTTTTCTGCCAGATACCCCACGAACTTTTCGAGACGTTCCTGTTTAAGACGGGCGCGCCCTTCAAAAATAGCTTCGTTTAGCAGTGTTCCAACGTACGGGATTGCACCGACGAGTCCGCGAACCACCACTTCAGTCGATTTTTTGACGTAGGCTTCTGCGGGCAGAGACGTAGTGCTTACCACGCGACTGCGATCTTGTTTTGCAGCACCGCGCAAACGGTTTAGAAATCGGTCGAGATCGCCGCCGCACTCTTCCCAAATTTTCTGCCTCGTCTGGTGAATTTCTTCAACGATAGGATCGCGGTTCATATTCTCCTCCGGGCGGTTGCAAAAGTTCTTCAGGTGTAACAATGACAGGCATGTGAAGATGCAACTCCGAATTAATAGCTCCGAGCCGACGAATGACTTCCCCATTAGCAATATGGGCACAATTCCATGTTACCAGATAGTCCATTGAGTATGTAACAGCTAAAGCAATATGGGGCAAGTCTATCTGGGCACGGCCTGTCAAACCGAGACGTTGAGCGTAGATGGAAATAAGGTCCTGCACCTCATTATTGAGCTCTATGACCGGCAATTTTTCCACGATCGCTAGACGACGTGCGACTATATCTGGATCACCGAGACAAATTTCTGCCAACACAGCCTCGGAAATATATACATCGAAACGTTCGCGAGCACCGCGCCACCAATCACGTGTGATCTGCTGGTGAGCAGCAATAATAATATCTCGGCTTGGCCGAGCAGCTAAGTAACTGGGAATCGTCGTTTCCAAATAAACGGTTGGCATATTGTGCTATTTTTATAGAACGGTGTGCTTTAGGTTTTTTCTTGAACTACAAATGCTTCGTCAGCACGCAGCTTCTTCACCGCCTGCCCCACACTGCGCAGCATCTCAGTCACTCCACGACCGGTAACGGCCGAGACCAAAAAGCGCGGCGCACGCAAATCGGCAAACGGATCTTCAAATTCCGCATTCGGCCCTAGCAAGTCAGCCTTAGTCAGCGCAATCCCAGCGGGCTTGTGCCGCATTCCCTCGTCGAAGGCATCCAACTCGCCGCGGAGGGCCTCCAGCTCGCCGCGCGGGTCCGGGCTGATGCAATCAATGGCAAACAGCAGGATGCGCGTGCGCTCGATGTGGCGCAAAAACCGCATGCCCAAGCCCTTGCCCTCATGCGCCCCCTCGATCAGCCCCGGCAAGTCGGCCAGCACAAAACTCTCGCCCTCGGCCCACTGCACAATCCCCAAGTGCGGCTCCAAAGTCGTGAAGGGATAGTCGGCAATTTTGGGGCGGGCCGCGGAAAGCCGCGACAACAGCGTGGATTTGCCCGCATTGGGAAAGCCCACCAACCCCACATCCGCCAGCAACTTCAGCTCGAGCCGCACCACCATTTGCTCGCCTTCTCGCCCAGAGTCGGCGCGCCGTGGAGCCTGCACGCGAGGCGTGGCAAAGCGGGCATTACCCCGACCTCCGCGACCACCCTCCAGCAGGACCAACTCCTGCCCCTCCGCGACCATGTCGCGGATCAGCGCGCCCTTTGCGTCGCGCAAGAGGGTGCCCGGCGGCACGCAGATAATCGCGTGCTCGCCGCGCTGACCCGTCCGGCGCTTGCCCTCGCCATGGGCACCGCGACCAGCGCGGATGTGGCGTTGGTAGCGAAAATCGTGCAACGTGTTAAGTTGAGGATCAACGCGGAAAATTACATCGCCCCCATCGCCGCCATCGCCGCCGTCCGGCCCGCCGCGCGGCACGAACTTCTCGCGCCGAAACGAACAACAGCCACTGCCGCCATGGCCCGACTCCACCGTGATGGTCATTTCGTCGATGAACATGGGGCCGACTAATACTCTTCCTGCTCCGACCGCCATCCAGGTGCCATCGCCTCGTACGTGGCACTTTCCTTGTTCCACATCAAATCCACCGAGCCAACCGGGCCGTTGCGCTGCTTGCCGATGATGATCTGAGCAAGGCCCTCCAGACTCTCACCGTCTGGAGACTTGAGATCGTACATCTCTGGGCGATAGATGAACATCACTACATCGGCGTCCTGCTCCAAGCTGCCCGACTCCCGCAGGTCCGATAGCTGCGGCCTCCGGTCCGTGCGGCTTTCTACGGCGCGCGACAACTGCGACAAGGCCAAGACCGGCACGTCCAATTCTTTCGCCATGGCCTTGAGGCCGCGCGAGATATGCGAAATCTCCTGTTCGCGGCTCTGTGCCCTAGCATGTCCACTCATGAGTTGCAGATAGTCGATTATGACCATGTCGATCCCGTACTCGCGCTGCAGCCGCCGCGCCTTGGCTCGCGCTTCGAGCACTGAGATACCGGGTGTGTCGTCGATGTGGATGGGCGCTTGAGCCAAACGGTCGATATTGTGCGTTAAGTGCATCCAGTCTTCTTCGCGCAGCCGACCAGTGCGGAGCTTGTGCAAATCAACCTTGGTCTCCGCGCTAAGCAGTCTCTGAGCTAATTGCATCTTAGACATCTCCAAGCTGAAAATCGCCACCCCAACTCCAGCATCCACGGCCGCGTTGCGCGCCAGCGTCAGCGCCAGCGCCGTCTTGCCGACGCTGGGCCGCGCCGCGAGGATGACCAGATCGCCCTTCTGAAAACCCGACATCTGGTCGTTGAGATCGGCAAAACCCGTATCCACCCCCAAGACCGTGCCCGCCCCCGCGTGGACGTGCTCGAGGTGCTCGAAGGTTTCGCCCATCACCTTCTCCAGCAGCTCAAAACCCTCGCCGATTTGGTTTTCGCTCAGGGTGAAAAGCTTCTGCTCGGCATTGTCGATCAGGGTCTGGACATCCTCGTCGGCCGCGTACGCTCGCTCAATGACTTCGCTAGAAGTTTCGATCAACTTGCGGCTGAGCGCCTTCTCCAAAACGATCCGCGCGTGATAGTCGATATTGGCCGTCGTGGCCACTTCAGACCCCAGCTTGGCCAGATAAACGACCCCGCCGACATCGTCGAGTTGGCCGCGGCGCTTGAGTTCCTCGGTCAAGGTTAGCTGATCGACCGCCGTGCCCCGCTCAAAAAGGTCGGTCATGGCCGCGAATATCCGGCTGTGCGGGGCGTGGTAGAAACAGCTTTCGTCGAGGATTTCAACGGCGCGGACAATAGCCCGCTGCTCTAGCATCATCGCCCCGAGCACGGCCTGCTCGACCTCTACGGCCTGCGGCGGCATCCTCCCGAGATCTTGGCCTCCATTTGGACTCTGGGTCATGATTCAGCTCCAAAAAATTTAGAGTTCGACCCCGTCGTAGAGCTTCCGCACCCGCTTCATGTCTTCCCAAGTCGGGCGCTTCCACTGGGAGTTGCGCAACAGGGCCGCCGGGTGGTACGTGGCCACCAAGGGGATGCCCTCGTAGTGGTGATCCTGGTCGCGCAAGCGGCCCATGGGCTCGCTGCTGCGGAGCAAGGTCTGCGCGGCAAAGCGGCCCAAGGTGCAGATGACGCGGGGCTGGACGATTTCGATCTGGCGCTTGAGATACGGCTCGCACTGCTCAATCTCGTCGGGCAAGGGGTCGCGGTTATTCGGCGGGCGGCACTTGAGTATGTTGCAGATATAGACCTCGTCGCGGGACAGGCCCATGGCCTCGATGATCTTGGTCAGCAGTTGACCGGCTTTCCCCACAAAGGGCTGGCCCACGCGGTCTTCCTCGGCCCCTGGGGCCTCGCCGATGAACATGATGCCGGCCGCTGGATCGCCGCTGCCAAACACAAAATTCTGCCGCGTCGCACCCAGCCGACAGCGAGTGCACTCGCAAATCTGGCTGCGAAATGCCTCTAGCGTATCAACTGCTGGTTCCTCTGCCTTATGCTCCACAACCGCCTCCGGTGCTGTGAATTGGGTCCCCTCAAAAGCCACTAAATCGGCTAGATAGCGCCGAGCCTCGGCTAGTACGTCCTCGCTCCGCTCTTCCATGGCGACACCCTCGCTCAGTACGGGTTAAACTCCCCGCCGCGCCTGCACCCAGTCGAGGATGCGGTCGGCGACCGCAGACTTGCTCAGCAGGGGCAGGGCCTCCTCTTGGCCCTCAACGTCGATCAGGGTAACGCGGTTGGTGTCGCCGGCGAAACCAGCTCCCTCGTCGTTGAGCATGTTGAGCACGATTAAGTCGCCCCCCTTGCGCGCCAGCTTCTCCCGCGCCCGCTCCGGCCCCTTCTCCGTCTCCATCGCAAAGACGACCAGCAACCGCTGTCCTTTGCTCCGACCCAGCCCAGCGGCAATGTCCGGGTTTTCGACCAACTCAATGGAACTGGACGCCGCGCCGCGCTTGATCTTCTGCTCGGCCACCTCCTTGGCGCGATAGTCGGCCGGGGCCGCCGCCAAAATCGCCCCATCTACTTGCTCAAACAAGGTCTCGACAGCGCGCTGCATGTCGCGCGTCGAGCGCACCAACTGCCGTTCCACGCCAGCGGGCACGGGCAGTGCAGTCGGCCCGGAAACCAGCCACACGCGCGCCCCACGCGCAGCAGCGCGCTCGGCTAGCGCGTAGCCCATCTTGCCCGACGAGCGATTGGAAATAAAGCGCACCGGATCGAGGTCCTCGACCGTGGGACCAGCCGTTACCAGCAGCTTCAGCCCATCCAAGTCGCCGCTGAAATGCGCCGCAACCGCCTCAACCAACTCCGCTGGCTCGGGCATCCGCCCGCGGCCAACCGCACCCGACGCCAGAGGCCCCACCCCTGGTTCGAGCAGGTGGAACCCCCGCTCTGCCAAGGTCTGCATATTGGCCTCGACCGCGGGATTGGCGAACATGTTCTCCTCCATCGACGGCGCCAGCAGGACGGGGACACCCGCGCACAACAACACCGAGGTGAGCAAGTCGTCGGCCAAACCGCCGGCTATGCGCCCCAAACAGTGCGCCGTAGCCGGAGCTACTAAAATCAAGTCGGTCCACTCGGCCAACCCCACGTGCAGGACGGGAAATTCCGCATCGCGGCCGAATAAATCGCTGTACACCGCGTGGCGGGAAAGCACCTCCAACGTCTTGGGCGTGACGAACTCGCCAGCCGCGCGGGTCAATACCACTCGTACCTCAGCCCCTTCAGCCATCAACAGCCGCACAATCTCCGGCGTCTTGTACGCGGCAATGCCGCCGGTGACTCCGAGTAGGATATGGCGACCCTGCAAGCTCATGGCTGATCGAGGCGCGCCAAGATGTGCGCGCAGGCGGCTTGGGGATCGCAGCACTCGGTATCAACGACCAAGTCGTACACCGATAAGTCGCTGATGGCGATTTGGTGATGCGCGGCATAGCGCTGGGCCTCGGACGCCTCGCGCTTGCGCGTCTCCGCGAGAGCTTGCGCCAGCGGCTTGCCCTCGCGCTGTCCCACGCGCTCGGCCCGCACGGCGAGCGCCGCTTGCAGCCAGACCTTGAGGGCCGGAAGCTGATACCGCTGGGCCATCCAGCCGGTGAGCCGCCCTTCGACAACTACCGGCGCACTTGCCCGCGCTTGCTCAACCAAGCGCGCGTCGAGCTGGCGGTCGATGCAGCCATCAGCTTCGGCCCGCTGGCCAAACTCGGCCAAGCTCACGCCCGCCTCTTGGGCCAGCTTGCGAAAGACAGCTCCGGCATTGACATAAGCCCAGCCCAGCCGCGCACACAGCCGGTCGCACACCGTGGTGGTGCCGCTGCCAGCCAAGCCGCTGATGGTGATGATTTGCACGGATGCCATAGATGCCTTCACGCCAAGTTTTGCACCTGCTCACGCAGCCGCTCAATCTCTTCTTTGATCTCTACGACCCAATGGGCGATCTCGGCGTCGGCGGCTTTGGTGCTGATGGTGTTGGCTTCGCGGTGCATTTCCTGCAAGAGAAAGTTCAAGCGCTTGCCCACTTCGCCACCCTGTGCCAAGGTATCGAGGAACTGGGCATTGTGGCTGCGGAAGCGGACGATCTCCTCGACGATGTCGCTGCGCTCGGCGATCAGGGAAATCTCCGTGGCGAGGCGATCTTCGGCAACTGTCCCGGGCGCGAGCAGCGAGGCGATTTTTTCCCGCAGTCGCTCGGCAACCTCACCACGGGTCGCTTGCGCTCGCTCGGCTACGCGCTCCAGATGCACCCCCACCGCCTCGACGCGAGCGCGCAAATCCGCAGCGAGGGTGTGCCCCTCGGCCTCGCGCATGGCCACTAACTCAGCCAGCGCTTGGTCCAACCCTACCCGCAGCACCTCTTGCACGACCGCGCTATCCAGCTCTGCAGCTTGGACGCGAAAAAGATTGGGTAGCTTCGCCAGCAGCACCCGCTCGATCCCCACGTTGAAATGCTCTAATCCCTTAAAGCGAGCAAAAAACGACTTCCACGGCGACATCGTAGCCCGACTCTCCGCCGCTTCGCTCTGCGCCAATTCAGCTAGCCGTCGTAGCTGGGCCAGATAGTGCTTGGCGGCTTCTTCGTCTAACTGAGGCAGGGCCTCGGGCTGACTTTCCTCTTCCCAAGCGATGTGCGCGCTTATCTTGCCGCGCTTAACCCGCGCCTGAATCCGCTCGCGGATGGCTAGCTCAAAGGGCTGGAGATCAGCCGGGCAGCGCACCTGTATGTCGAGATAGCGGCTGTTGACCGACCGCAGTTCGACGACAAGCCGCAAACTCCGCCGTTCGGCTGCGGCGCGGCCAAAGCCGGTCATGCTGTGAATGGGAACTGGCTCGGTCATATTGCTTCTCGCGGGATAAAAGTTACAACTAAGGAAAGTCGCTAAGGAGTAAATCCGATGCAAGAGAGGATTGGCAGCCTCAGCGGCCTGGATTCACAGCAATGCGGACGATGGAAGAAAAGCCGACGAGCTGTGCAAGAGTTTGGCCCTCGGCCGTGAATTTCCACAGCACGTCGTCGGTCGCGACCCAAGCCCGCTGCTGCACTGGGTCAAAGGACAAGGCGCTACCGCCGGGCACGTCGGTCCAGTGCTGCTCCAATATCCCGGCAGCCGAGAACACCGCCAGATCCCGTTCCCCCAATACCCAGCAGGCTCCGCTTGCATCATCCACGGCCAGTCCCACGGCCGCGGCAAAAGGCAACTCCACGTAGAGGATGGTGCCCGCTCGATCCAGCCGCGCCAAGCGGTGCCCCTCACCGCCCAACAGCCACACATCTCCCCCTGTGCCTGCCACCAGTGCCTTGGGAGCCGCCAGCACGTGGAATTCAGCGGCGCGAGTGCCGTCGGGCTGGTAGAACAGCACGCGGCTTTGGGCTTGGTCGGCGATCCAGCAGCCTCCGGCCTGTGCGGCCAACGCCACAGGCTGAGTAAAGGAGGCATCGACCGGAATGAGGGCCAGCGAATCGGCCGCGTCCAAGGAAAACCAAAAGACCCGCTGTTGCCCCGCGTCGGCCAGCCAACCAATGCGCGCGGCAGCATCAATGGCCAGAGCACCGGGGCTCTCCACCGCCGCGCCCAGCGCAGCCAACGCGCCGTCTTCCGCAATCCGGTACAGCCCGGCAAACCCCCGGTCGCTGACCCAGCACGAACCATTAGCCACGTCGAGCGCAATCGCCGCCAAGTCGAAAAAGCGCCCCTGGGCAAAGTGCGCACTGCGCGCATCCGCGCTGATTTTCCACACCAGCCCGGCGTGGCGATCAGCCACCCAAGCGACTTCTGGGCCGGGCGTAGCAGACACGGGCCTGCCGCTAGGGCGCTCGTCTTCCCCGGCGACGAGCAAGCTGAGCTGGTACTCGTAGCTCGTCCCGTTTTGCACTCCTCCGTCCGCATATGTGGTCGCGTCTGGTGCCAGCACTGGGGTGATCGGCTCCCACTCGTCCCCAGGCAGGCGGCGGTAGAGTCGGTAGCCTTCGATATCGGAAAAGTGGGAAAAGTCCCACCGCAACTCCACCTGACCATCGAGTGCCAAAGCCGTCAAGGCACTAAACGACTCGCTCTGCAGGTCCTCGGCTTGCGGGTCGAGTGGATTGCGCCGCGGGCGGTCGCTGCAAGCTAAGACCAGCGCGCCGAGGCAGCACCCTATCCAGAGACAGCTTCTCACGACCGAGACCTAAAAAAGAGCAGGTACGAACTGAGTACCAAGCCTACCTCCATGCCGATAAACGCCGCGCCAGTCACGCGGTCAAAGTGCTTGGCCGCGTCCAATTCTCGCTGCTGACGCACCACGCTGGCCGAGCGCAAATAGCGGTCGTACGCAGCGTTGGCCCGCTCCTTGCTCCAGTAGGCCACTGCACCGGCCCCCACGGCCAAGGCCGCGCTCAAGTAGAGCTTTTTGCGCGAGCGTTGTTCCTTGCTTGGAGCCGCAGACGCAGTTGGCATCGACTGCTGCCCAAGCTTTGGCTGCTCGGCCCATTGCTCCGCTAAAGCTGCTTCCAACGGAGCCAGCCGCCGAGCTAGCTCTAACGGCTCAGCCCATGTCGGCACACCTGAAAGCACCAGCAGCAAGCACCAAGCAATCGTCTTTTTCATGCCGTTTCCCTCGCTCAGTGACGTCCAAACACGTAGAGAAGCCGCTTCTCAGTGGCGACGGCGACGACCTGTGCGCCCAAGGACACCGGTGCCAAAACGGGGCCGTCCAACCGGTATTTCCACAGCAGATGTCCGTCTTGCAGATCCAAGGCGTAGAGATGGCCGTCGCTGGAAGCGCCATACGCAGTGTGATCCGTAGCGACTGGACTGCTCCGTACCACACCCTCAGTGGCAAACGTCCACCGCACGGCACCAGTAGCCGCGTCTAGTCCATAGAAGTGACTGTCGGCGCAGCCGACCACCAAGACACCGCCGGCCAATGCTAGCCCCGGAGTCGGCAGCGCACCCAAGGCCTGCTCCCACACCACCTGCCCGGAGTCGCGGTACGCGGCTAGCACCCGACCAGAGGCTGTCGCCGTAACTATCTGCTCTCCAGCAAGTACGGGCTGCGAGCGCACCGCTTCCTCTAGACTCGTGCGCCAGCGCTCTTTGCCACTTTCCGCATTCAGGGCTACCAAGTCCCCAGACGCGGTACCAGCAAACGCGAGATCACCGCTCAGCGTCAGTTCAGTCCGCGGCCGACCGCCCAATTCGGCGTGCCACAGCAAATGCCCGTCGTCCAGACGCAGCGCCTGCACTGCGCCCTTCTCATCCACCGCGATCAGGGTATCGCCGCGCACGACCGGCACCTGACAAAACGTTCCCTCGTGCCGCCAAAGCTCCGCGGCTGTCCGCCGATCCAAAACCCGCAAGCTAGGCTTGCGGCCCAACACCCCCAGCGCGTACAGTGCCCCGGCCAACTGCCCTGGGGCACACGCCATTTTATCGTATCCATGCTTGCCCAACTGGGTGCCATTGCGTCGGTTCAGCGCATAGAGGGTCGGCTCCGTCGTCAGTTGGAGGATCAAATCACCGGCAAAGAGCGCACCGCCCAGCGGCGAGCCGTCCATTTTGTGCGTCCACAAAAGTTGCAGCGGCGGCTCAACTCCCACTGCGCTGCGCCCCGGCTCGCCGAGGTAGAGCACCTTTTCGCCGCAGGCCGTCAACAGGCAAAATCCGAGCAAGGCGTAGCGCATTTAATAATCCCAACCAAAGAAGAAATCCCAGCGCGTGTCGCTGTCTATGGACTTGAAGTCCGTGCGCCGCGCCGCATCCACGCGAAAGACAAAAACCCCGCCCAAGGCCAAGCGCACCCCCGTGCCAAACGCCGCGCGCCATTGCTCGAAGTCGGAGTTCCACGCATTGCCCACGTCGAAAAAGAGCGCACCGCGGAAGGCACTAAACTCCATGGCCCCAAACGGAAAGCGGAGCAAGAACCGATCGACCAAGGGGAAGCGCAACTCTTGGTTGTACAGCACCATTTTACTGCCCCACAGCGAGCGCCAGCGATAGCCCCGCAGCGTCCAACTGCCCCCCAAGGAGAAAAATTCGGGCACCGCACCGGTGGAGCGCCGACCCATCAGGCGCACGGCCAACGCGCTGCGCTGCGAGAGGCGGAAGTAGTGCCGGTAGTCGCCAAAGAGCGTGATATTGAACCGCCGCGAGGTCTTAAAGTCGATCGTCTGCGCCAGTCCAAAGCTGTAGCGCTGGCCCTCCAGCGGCCCGGTCGGAATCCACAGGCTAGTGTCGTGGGTATAGCTGACGTAGTTGTTGGCCAGCCAGCCCGACAGCTTCCGCCCCTCAAATTGCCGGTCGATTTCAGCGTGGCGCAGCGAGAGCCGGGTGTCGATGCGGTCGTGCTGGGAAAAAGGATAGCTCAACCCAATGTGGGCACCCAAGCGCTCTTCGCGCACAAACCGACCAAAGCGGCTCGAAAAGCGGTCGTTGAGCCGAAACACGCCCCAATACGCATTAAGCCGCTGCCCGAGGTGGAAGCGCGTCAAGGCCACGTTCAGGCCGTCGAAAAAGCCGGATCGGCTGGCGGCAATGTGCGAGAGCACGAAGTGGTACTGATCGTTGCCCAGCACATCGCTCAGCGCCACTTGAATGCCGCCCGAGGTGCCAAATTCCGGGTCCTGCGAGATCTGACCCTGGGCTATGTCGAAGCTCATCTTGCGCTCATAGGGCCGGCTGGTGACCTCGCTCTGGCCGTGCAGACTCGCCAGCGACCACGGCTCGGCCGGTGCCTCCTCCACGCGCTGATAGCTGACCTCCACGCTGTCGGCCCAATCCACGGCCAGCTCGTAGATTTGGAAGCCGCCGCTCTCATAGCCAGAAAAGAGCAGGTGCTGGTCATCGGCCAATAGCACCGGATCAAACGCACCTGTCAACACGTGGGTCAAGCGCCGGGTCTCCGTGCGCTCGCCCATTAACTGCAAGGCATAGATATCGTACGCACCCGCGCGGTCGGAGCTAAAGACGATGCGCTCGCCGTCCGGCGACCAGCGCGGCTGGCCGTCGTTGTGCTCACCGTGGCTGAGGGCCGAGACCTGCTCGGTCGCCAAATCGTACAGGAACAAATTGTAGCGGCCACGCCGTCCCCCGGGCCAACGGTCGGAACTAAAGACGATGTGCCGACCGTCTGGCGACCAATCGGGCTCGCGGTCGTGATAGATGTCGCGGCGCAAAGCGCGGAGGCTATCGCCGGTTACATCGACCAGATAAATATCGGTCCAGCCCCCTTCGTCGCTGCCGGCAAAGGCCAGCCGCTGCCCATCGGGCGCAAACGACGGCGACGCAATCGCGACGATTCCGGCAAACGATAAATCCCCCACCGCACGCTTTTGTTCCACGTCCCAGATGTACAGGTGATCGCGGCCTCGGCTCTTGGCTGCAAACGCCAGCCACTTGCCGTCCGGGGAGGCGGCCAGCCGCGTCGAGAGCGGGTGCAGGGACTCAAAGACCGGCAGACGCTCGCCTTCCACCACGACCTCGGGCTCACTACCGTCGCGACGCGCGCGGACGATCTGCGTATAGCCTTGATCGTTGCGGAAGTGGTAGAAGGCGCTGCTGTCTCCAGGAACGATTTCGGGCTTGATATTAAAGCCGCGCTGCGTGCGGGCAGTGGCCAATTCGGATGGGGGATCGCGGTCGGCAATCGCCGGCAGGTGGCGCTTGTGCAAATGGTATTGCCAAGCTTGGTCGAACTTGTCCAAGCTCTCGCCGGTCGTAATCGCAAAAATTTCGCCAAAGGTCTCGCCGCGCCACCAATTGGCAAAGAGTTGCTCAAACACATCGGCTCCGTGCCGCGCTGCCATAAAGTGGCAGATCGACTCTCCTTCCTTGTACATCTGAAAGGTGCCGTAGATGCGATACATCTCGGCGATGGACACCAGCCGCCGCGCAAAGAGCGCATCGCGCACTATCATTTCGCCAAAGCTATTAGGCTCGCTCGACCAGTACTCGGCCAGCCCTTCGGAAAACCACAGCGGCGCCGGGCGGAAGTCCAATATCCCGTGCTGCTTCAGCACCCGCGCAATCCGGTCAAACGTGAAGACGTGGACCAACTCGTGGTGCAGCACCCGCTCGAATTCGGGCAGGGAACCGCTCAGCGGCAATGCGACCCGCCCCTTGAGGTATTCGGTGAAACCCGCTACCCCCTCGGGCAGGATATTGGGGATGATATTCGTCTGTTCAAAGTAGATGTGCGAGGAATAGACCACTAGCGGCACCCGCCGCTGCACTGTGTGGGCGAACTTCTTTTCGAGGTCGGTGAACTGGCGCTCGGCCATTTGCGCGGCGTACGCGGCCAACTCCTCCTCTTCGGCGAAGAAGTACACGTCAAAGTGCTCAGTCTCCATTTTCCGCCACGCAAACTCCGCGTACTGCACCTTGTTGCGGCCAAAGCCCTGGCCGTCAGCAGCCGAGGCCATCAGCAGCCAACCGAGCGCGACCCAAGCTAAACAACGCATTGCAGTCCCTGCTACCCGCACGCCGCTCAGCGCAATTCGCGCACAAACGACGGGCTGAACACGCCGCGCGCCACTTCGGAGACCGGCCCCTTCATCGTCAGGTCGTAGCTTGCGCTCACGTCGATGTGCAATGTCCCACCTGGGGCCCTAACCGCAACCGGACTTTTGACCAAGCCCAGCCGCACCGCCGCACTCGCAGCCGCACACGCCGACGATCCCGACGCCTGCGTTTCACCGGCACCGCGTTCCCAAATCAGGATATAGATCGCGTGCGGCCCCACGGGCACGGCGAGCTGTACGTTGGTGCGCCGGGGGAAGAGCGGGTGATTTTCCAACTCCGGCCCCAAAGAGCACAACTCGTCTTCGGTCCACCGAGCACCCTGTTCGCGGAAGACGATGCAGTGCGGATTGCCGACGCTGACGCCGGTAAAGGTCAAAGTCTGCCCGCCGACATCAATCGGCTGCGCGATTAGCTCTTCGGCTTCCAGCGTGCAGGGCAAGGCTTGTGGCGCAAACGTCGCTCGCCCCATCTGCACCGTGGCGGTGCTGGCGTCGCCATGCTGATCAATGTGCAAATCAACGCTCACTAGACCGCCCTCCGTTTCCACAGAGAACTGCTGCTTTTGCACTTGGCCGGTGGCGTGCAGGTAGCGGGCGAATATCCGCAGACCATTGCCTGACTTTTCCGCCTCGCTGCCGTCGGGGTTGTAGATTTTCAGGCCAAAGTCGGCCTTTTGCGACGGTGCCAGCGCGAGAATGCCGTCGCTGCCCACGCCCCAATGGCGGTCGCAAATCGTGCGGATATTGTCTGGCGTCAGCTCAAAACTGAGCCCAGCCGGATCAACGGCAATGTAGTCATTGCCGAGGCCGTGGCCCTTGAAAAATTCGTTGTCCATTATGCGTCCTTTCTCGTTTGTCTTACAGAACTTAGACCCCTGCTCAAGCAGGGTCAAACAAAGTTGCCGAGGGGAGGCCAGCCGGTATATTAGCCATCATGTTGTGCTTAGTAGTAGCCCTCGCGGCAGAGGCGCGCCCGCTATTGGCCTCCTACCGCCATTTGCGCGTACTCAGCCAGCAGTTTCACGCGCTCCACGCCGAGCCAACCGGTCTCGCCGATCCAACCGCCCGCTGGCAATTCACTGCCACGCAACAGCATCAGTTGCGCGGCTTGCTCGTGCGCTGGCAGACGCTGGCACCGGCAACCCCTGCCGTCAACGACGACTTGCTGGCCTTGCAAAGGCGCGATGAAGTGTTACGTTATCTTCAACGGCAGCTAGCGGCCATGGTTTTCACCTTAATCTATTGAGGATGGAGGAGTGAATTCAGGATGAATAGTCCCCAAAGATATAACGCGCTAAGTCTTTTCTCTGGGGCCGGAGGAATGGATATAGGCGTACAGGATGCGGGATTCGGTATTCTAGCACAAATAGAAATAGATGAACACTGCTGCAACACCCTACGTGCGGCAAGAGAACGCGAAAAAAGAGATACCAAAATTATTGAGTCAGATATTAGAGAGATTGACCCAGCCGAACTTCGCAAAGACTTAAACCTAGAAAAAGGCGAACTCGATCTTCTTTTTGGAGGCCCCCCTTGTCAATCTTTCTCCTTAGCAGGAAAGCAACTTGGCTTAAAAGACGAGAGAGGCATGTTACTATTCGAGATTGTTCGGTTTTCCGAAGAGCTAGAACCAAAGGTGATTTTAGTTGAGCAAGTAAAAGGGCTTCTCTCATCAAAAGGATCCGAGCAGCGAAGAGGCGAAATTTTTGAAAAATTTTTAATAGCCTTAGAAAATGCTGGTTATTCTTCCAAATGGAGAGTTGTTTTAGCAGCAGATTACGGCGTACCTCAACTGCGAGAGCGATTATTCGTAATCGCCACACCGGGGAAAAACGGCTTTTCCTTTCCAGAACGAATATATGCCCCGCTAGCAGAATGTAATGGGCTATTTTCGTATAAACCTCATCTTGGCATCGGTTCCGTAATTGAAAATCTAGGAATACCTTCACCGAAAATCAAAGGAACTACTTTCTATGATCGCGAGGACAGCCACGTCGATGTAACACCAGCTAGAGATAGGGAACGCATCGCACAGGTTCCCGAGGGGTCATATCTAGCTGCTCAGACTCATTTAGATAAAAAACTACTCAGAGGTCTTAAATCAAAAGACACCACAAAGTATTTAAGGCTTCACAGGGATAGGCCCGCTAATACATTGAGGTGCGGAGAGATTTTCTATCATCCCATCGAAGATAGATATCTCACTCCACGGGAATATATGAGAATTCACGGCTATCCCGATTCGTATATTCTAAAAGGACCTATACGCAGTAGAACGGGCACCGTGAAAAACTTAGACCAGCATAGGCAAGTTGCAAATTCAGTTCCACCTCCTCTCGCAGAAGCTCTAGCGAGTAAAATTTTCGAGTGCCTAAATGAGTAAAATTTTTGAAATATTTGGCTATCCACTAACCTCAAGCCATTCTGACGCAATTGATTGTCGCACGAGGGCTTGGTGTCCATTCATGGAAAATGAATGTGATGGTGGAGGCAATAGGCATCTCTCCGCTTTGAATTTGCGGAACTATCCACAATTAGCTCAACAGTTCCCTAAAAAAGATACTATTCAGGTTGGGGTCTGTTCACTCTTGGTGCGTGGGAAGCCTTGGATTGTTTGCCCTAGGCGCTTATTCGCCCTGCGGGATTCCAACTGTTCTCATCTTCAAGCAAGAGTTCGAGAGGACCTGATCCAATATAGCGGAGTGGATAGAGCAATCGAATATCGGGCATGGTCTGAGGTAAAAATAAAATTCTCAATAAATAAAAAAGAAAAAGAGAAAACATTTGACTATACCTTCGACTACGTTTTGGCAGGAAAGTGCAGAAAATCACTTAGCGAAATATCAGAACTAGTTAAAAAGAGCGAGCGAGAATGTGAGAAAATTGCGACCCAAAACAAATTCACGCTAGAAAGGTATGCTGGAGAGCACTGGGTGGTCGATTTTCCCGCTGACCCAATAGTAATAGTCGAGGTGATGACCTCATCTACCTCTGGGGGAAACAAAAACAAGAGAACGCAAATAGGAATGGCTTTTGAAGATGCTATCTTGAAAGGAGACGACCACGAAGGCCCCAGTATTAACTATAGACAAGTATGGGCGCGAATGGTCAGTCAACTTATTGTAAAATCACAGGTTAGTTTGGCTTGGGGTGGAAAAACCATTTGGATTGTACAGGATGCTTTAGCGGACTATATTTCTTCTTCGACCGGACTGGACCTCCAACGATTCATCAGTAGCACTTCAGATGAGGTGAACATATTGTCCTTTGGATATGGAAACAATCCCGAGCCTGAAGAGGACTCCGGGATCGTCCCTCTATGTGAATCCCAGCTATATGCGGGACCTGTATCTTCAGCCAAAGGATCCGATAAAAGTGATGGATTTATGGACATCATCACAATCGGCGTACCACCTCCGAAAGATTACTTATGGAGATCGCTTTTCCGCAAGTCCCCGTGTGGTAGCCTTAATGTGTCGTAGCCGCCTCGCACTCGCTGCACGGAGTTGATATTATGGACTCAGAAGGGTAATTCATCATAGTCTATGTATGGATTCCCCTCGGAGTATGGCTTCTCCGCGATCTGGAAATCTCATGTCTCTTATTTTGTACTTTTTCCCCGGAATTAGATGGGTTAGTCGGGGATTGTATTCGTAAAAAGTTGCTGTTACAGGGCGGATTCTTCTTCCGTTTATCTTGTAACTGTATTCGATTGTAAATTTAGGCATTTCATTTTTCCTTTCGGAAATTGTGGGAGATTTAGCTTGGCTCGTTGTGTAAATGGTTTCGGATTAGGCTTATTAGGTGTAATACGTCAACCCACGATTCTGCATAGATGTTGTCTCTTTGCCATCCTATGTGCCACATCAAGGTTGCCTCTGGACGTTTTGTGCCATTGACGAAAGGTAGGTCGTTTGCGACTTGGGGGTCCGCTTTCTGAATCGTCTGATTGGCAAAAAATGTTTTCCAGATGTTTTCTTTGAGGGCTGGCCACCTTTTAATTGTTGCGAGACAGTAGTGTCGTAGATTGCCTTCTCCGACTCTTTCCCCTGCCGATAACCAATCCTCTTTCTTGTCTTTGATTTCTTTTTCTGCTAAACAGCAAACGACCAAATAGATGTCTTTAGAGGATAGCTCAAGGCGTTGCATTGCCTTGATGAGCATGTGATAAGGAAGAATGGCCCTCTCCCCTCGGTCGTTGGATATGTCTATCTCGCCTCCTTGGATGAATAAATAGTACACATGAATGATTCTCGATAGTAGTTTGTCCAAGCGTATTTTATAGGATGTTTTGTAATTGCCAGCTACTTCTAAATCCCAACCGCGTAGATGCTTGGGCAACTTGTTGCCACCGGGGTCAGCTTTAATGATTGCCGTGGCAATATCGCGGGCCGGATGAACGAGAGACTTGAATTGGTAGGTTCGCCTTGTGGCTTCTGTTCCTCCCATTAGGGGCAATGCAAATTCTTGAGTGTGAAGTTGTGCAAGATTCTGACGTAGTAGCTCCACTTGATCCTTCAAGAGCATTTTGTTCTCTCCTATTGAGGTGCTTGATTTAAGGTATCATTTTTTATCATTCTTAGAAGCCGTCTGAAAACTCCCCTCGGGCTGCTTTTCGGGCTGTCGACCGGCCTTGGCGTCAAGCGTTTTTCATAGGGCGAGACGCCCTCGGGCCTAGATACTTTGAGCCGAGTAAGAGACCGAAACCCTAGTTTTCAGACAGCTTCTTAGGGTTAAACAAAAAGAGAGAAGGGGGGCAAATATGTTCCCTTTCTCGTTTGTCTTCCAGAACTTAGGCCCCTGTCCAAGCAGGGTCAATCCGAGTTGCCGAGGGGCAGTCAGCCGGTATATTAGCCCTCATGTTGTGCTTAGTAGTAGCTCTCGCGGCTGAGGCGCGCCCGCTGTTGGCTCCCCACCGCCTCCAAGGCGTGAGCGGCCATCCCTATCGCATCTGCGCGGGCGAGCAGACGCACCTGATTGTCTCCGGCATCGGCAAAGTGGCCGCGGCCGCCGCCACGGCGTACCTGCGTGCATTGATCGGCGATACACCGGCTGCTTGGCTCAATATCGGCATCGCTGGCCACGGCAGCCAAGCAGTGGGTACGCCCCTGCTAGCGCATAAGATCGTGGACGCAGCCAGCGGCAAGCCCTTTTACCCCGCCTTCACCGCTTCTCCGCTCTGCCGCACCACTTTGCTACACACCGTCGATCTCGCACAACCGGCTGCTAGCGACGCTGCGTATGACATGGAAGCCAGCGGCTTTTGCGAGGCCGCCCAGCGCTTTGCCACCAGCGAGCGAATCCACTGCCTCAAGATCGTCTCCGACAACCCGCAATCCCCCTATCAGACACTTAACGCGGCGAAAGTAGCAGCGTTAATAGAATCCCAACTCGATACAGTCTCCCAAGTTGGCGAACACCTGCGAACACTCAGCCAGCAACTCCACGCGCTACACGCCGATCCACCCGGCCTTGCCGAGCTAATCGCCCACTGGCAATTCACGGCCACGCAACAGCATCAGTTGCGCGGCTTGCTCGCGCGCTGGCAAACGCTGGTACCGGAGACCCCTGCCGTCAACGACGACTTGCTGTCCTTGCAAAGCCGCGACGAAGTATTAGCCCATCTTAAGCAGCGGCTAGACGAAGTGGAGTTTTTCCTTATTCCAGAAGAGACAAAAGATGATCAGACCGAAGCCTAAAGACGGTTGGATAACTTGAAAATAGCGTTGACAAACGAATAGGACGACTCGTTTGCGCTTCATCTGTACCTAATCCTAAAGAAAGGAAACTGTGATGCCGCAAAAATTCTTGCTGTGGACGGTCGCCCTGCTCGGCTTCTACAACCACGCCCTCGGCCAAGATGGCCTGTACATTCAGATGGGCTTGGGGATCGCCGTTGCTCCAGCAATGGACGTGCGGGGCACCGACAACGACTGGGGCACCAAGTGCGACCGAATCATCAATCCGGACGGCTTGGAAGTGACCGATGAATGCGATTCAGTGCCAGCCCCAACGGAATGGGAAAATGCGTTTGGCGGCGGCTCCGGAATCGGGTCTGGCTTCGCTCTTGGCTATCGCTGGGGAGCCTTCAGAATCGAAGGGGAGTACTTCCACCGCAGCACGACCTACGACGAGCGCTCCGACATTGCCATCTTCGACGACATAACCCTCGACAAGCAGGATCAGGAAATCGAATTGGCCATCGCCGGGATCGATAATTTGCTAGCGCACAACCTGTTCGCCAACGCTTACTACGACTTTGCATTGGGACCGGCGCTAGTGTCGTACGCCGGGGCTGGAGCGGGGATGGCCAGCACGTCGCTTTACTATTTTACCAATTGGAAGCGCAACGACGACCCCAGCCGGATTAGGACGTTTGCAGACCCGGATTTGAACGCGAAAATCGCCGGTTCAACCACGATCGGCCAAGCGCGACTGACCGACCGCCGCATAGGCTATCAACTGCTCGCCGGCGCGGCCTATCAGATCGGCGATCGCGCCGCTCTGGACCTCAAGTTGCGCTGGGTAGCTTCCGGCGAGTTCGCAAGCGAAAAGACCGAGTGGGATCAACTGCGCAGCCACGATTCCACAGTGGGGCGTGGTGAGCCGATTCTATACACTATCACCACGGACGACACCTCGTTCTGGGGCGCAAGCCTCAGCCTGCTATACCAGTTCTGAGGATCTCGCTGACAGACGCTGGCACCGGCGACACCCATTGTCAACGACGACTTGCTAGCCTTGCAACACCGCGACGAAGTATTAGCCCATCTTCAACGGCAGCTAGACGATGCAGAATTTTCCCTAACCCCAGAGGAGGCGCAAGATGCTCAGACAAAAGCCTAATGGCGGTAGTTCAAAACAGAAAACGGTACTCTTGGCACTCTTAACTTTCTTCTGCACCAGTGCGGTAATGGGCACGAGTAGCAAAGACGACCAGATCGTCATTCCGTTGCAGTGGGTGCGGCCCAGTGAGGAGGTGCTCGGCGACTTTTATGGTTGGCCAGGACTCGACTTTGAAGACGAGAACTGGGTCGGCAAGGAGCCCATCGAGGTCGGTCTCCGGGGCCTGCCGCCAACCGATAGAATCCTCTTCTACGGCATATTTGATCTCAGTTCGGAATCCGTCCTCTTGTCGAGTTCGCCAGAGCGAGGCTTGGAGCGCCTGTGGACGCCTCCGCGCCGCGAACTCCCCGACTCCCAAGTTTCCTGGATCAATGCGCTGGACGCCGATGGCAGAGAAGTCTTCTACTTTGACTCTGACAACGACGAGGACTTCGTGGACGAGAAGCCGATCTATCCCTCGAACTCTAAGTTTGGCGACACTGTTCATGGAATTCGCGCAGAGTCAGAGGTCTGCTTCGAATATACCGACGGCGAGGAAGTAAAAGAGAAGACCGTACCCGTCGCGGTGTTCAAGTTCGAGAATTTTCCAGAAAACAGGAGCCCTGATAATCCCTATTTCAGGGGGCATGTGTTCGACATGCGGGTAGGATCAGTCGAACTAAGCGGCAAGGAAGTCAGACTAGCTGTAGTGAGCAGGCTCGACGCAGCCACCTATCACGACAATCTCGGCCGCATCCTTTGGGATCTAAACAAGGATGGGCTCTTTGAAAATAAAATGCAATCCCGCGAGACCTACCGGACCGATAGCCCCTTCAACATCTTCGGCAGATCGCTTAAGGTTGAGATGATCAGCCCGGCCGGGGATAAGATCGTGCTGGTACCGACCGACGTGGAAGTCCCCCCCAAGACCGCTATAACAAAAGGTGAACCCGCGCCCGAGTTCGCGGTTGTAGATGTCCACGGCGATACGCTCCGCCTCGCTGACTTCCGGGGACGTCATGTCCTGCTCAACTTCTGGCACACAAGATGTGGACCATGCATAGAGGATACACCTGAGCTAGTGGAGATATATAGGACGAAGCAGACGCACGGCCTCGAAATCATCGGCATCAGCGAAGATAAGAGCCGCGAAGCGGTGCTCCGCTATGTTGAGGAGAACGGGATCGAATGGCCCCAGGTAATCGAAGTAGAAAACGAGACCAAGCCAACGGAGATATACCACATAAGCGGGATTCCCTCGTACGTCTGGGTCGGCCCAGATGGTGTCGTAATTGACCCAGAGCTAATAGGCGCTTTGGACGATTTGCACGACGCCTTTTGACTTAGCCATGTGCTGCTTTAGCAAGGGAGGAGCTATGATCAGCGCCGAACAATTAAGGACCTTTGAGGAACGGGGCGCTGTCACCATTGACACGCCTTTGACGACCGAAGAAATCGCCGCGGCCGCGGCCGCCATCGACGCACTACTGCCTTTTAAACCAGCCGAACCGGACCAGGCACCGCGTTTTCGCTACGGAGCGACCTGCAATTACTACGAGCCGGCCCTACTGGACCTGATCCAGCATCCCTTCTTTGAAGCGGTCGCCAAACGAGTCCTGCGAGCCGATGCAATCCGCTTCTTCCAAACGGCGATTTTGGCCTCTTATCCCCAGCCGGAAAGCGAGTTCAGCTACGACCAGCACACCGATATCCAGTACAGCTTGGCGGATTGGGCTGCGACGCCACGGCGGGTCGTATGCAGTTTTTTTCTGTGGTTGACCGATGTCAATGAGCAGCGGGCACCGATGATGCACCGACCCGGCAGCCACCGCCTAGTAGCTGCCGCGCGTTCGGTCGATCCAGTGCTGAAAGACGCGATGCCGGGAGTCCAGGGCATCAAAATGGTGGACCTGCCGCCGGAATACGCTGCGCCGCAGCCGGTTTTGGCACAAGCGGGACAGGTGACCGTGCTGACGACGTCGATGGTCCACGGCGGATCAACCAATATAGACGACAAGCCGCGCAAGGCACTGGTTATGACCTATGCTGCGGCGGGGGTCGAAATCGGCCTACCCGAAAATCAAGCGGCGACCAAGCGAGAATACGACGCCAAACTAAGAGAGCTTCTGCGGCCCGAGCGGGCGCATCTAGTAGCTGAGGACTAGAAAAATTTTAGCTGAGGTCTCGCCGTCGGGCCTGAAATCGCTCGGCATACACCATACCGAGCACGCCGGCCAAAATCAAAACCCCACCGCCAATCAGACTCCAAGTCACTGACTCCCCCAAGACCCAGTGGGCCAGCGCGATCTGCCCGATGGGTGCCGTAGCGGTCAGCGTACCGACCAGCACGGCACTGAGCCGCTTCATGCCCTCTGAGACCAAAACAAACGCACAGCCAGTGGCCAACACGCCCAAAACGAGCACCACAATCCACGTGGCCGCCGTCGGCTCCGAGTGCAGTTGGAAATGAGTCGCGGCGAGTGCGCCCGTGACTACTACACCCATCGTCATCATTGGGCTCAGTATCGCCGCGGTTCCCACCCGCTGTGCAAGTGCCTTGTTGGCGAGCGCGTAGATCCCCCAGCCCAGCCCCGAGAACAGCATCAGCACATTGCCCAGTACATAGCGCGGTGCAAACAGGTGGCCCACATCCTCGCGTGCCCCCACGATCACCGCGACTCCAGCCAGCACCAGCGCCATCCCCACCATTTTCCCTATACCCAACCGCTCGCGCAGCACGACGACGGCCAGCACCGTCAGCGCGACGTATTGCACCTGGACGACTAACGAGCCAGCGCTGGCCGTAGTATAACTCAGCGCCAACGCATAGAGCGAGAAATTCAGGCTCATGCCCAGCCCCCCGATCACGTGCCACCAAGACCATTGAATGTCCCGCAGGGTATGGCCGCGCGCGAAAAAGGCGGCCGACACGACCGCCGCACCTTGCAGCAACCGGAGAAAGGCGATCGTGAACGGATCAAAAACGGGAAATAGCAGTTTCACCAGCACCGGGATGACGCTCCACAACGCAAACACCCCCAGCATACACAGTATCCCAATCCCCATCCTGCCGATCCCTCTTCTATAAGTAGGGTGCTAGTCCTCGACGTTGACGCCCAAAGGCGCGGCGAAGCGCGGGAATGCCGTCGGTCACTTCCGCGCTTCACCTTGCGGAAGCTCGATGTATTTCCCCGTATCTATCTAAATCAAGGAAGCTACTGGGTGATAGCAAGCCGGACGTTCAGTGTATCCAGCACTCTAAAGAGCGTGTCAATCCGCGGGTTGCCCTCGCTGGATAGCGCCCGGTACAACGCCTGCCGCCCCAGACCGCTGGCTTCGGCGATGGAGGACATCCCCTTGGCCCGGGCGACATTGCCGAGAGCCTTGGCGAAGTACTTCGGATCGTTTTCTTCTAGCGCTATGTTGAGGTATTCAATCAACGCCTCATCGTTGTCGAGAAAATCGATTACGTCGAATTTTTTGAGCTTCATGATGCCTCCTTATATCTCGCTCGCCATTCGCTGAGCGCGTTTGATGTCTTGCCGCTGCGCCGCCCTTGACCAACTCTCCGACCAGTTCGGCAACGACGGCGGTTCTTGACTAGGTGCAGACAATACGATACCTTGGGCCTGAAAGGATTTTTGGACGACCAATCTAATAAGAAGCCTGTCGTCATCAAACGATTTACTGAAGCGTGAACACAAGTTCATGCAACAACGCCATTGGTTCGAGAACCAACTATAATGTTAAAGAAATTGACGATTCCTCGCCTCAAGACAGAGGCCACCGCGTTTGCTGCTCAAGAATCTACTCATGCCGAACCGTCTCTCTTTGGCGTGACGGATGGCAAGGCAGTCGGTACCTATCTAGAGCAGAAATTTCAAGCAAATCTTCATAAAAGATATGATTACGTTGAAGGATCTTCAGCCAAAGGAATTGATTTTCCTGAGTTGGATGTGGACATCAAGGTCACTAGCATTAAACAGCCTCAATCTTCTTGTCCTTTCGAGGCGGCACAACAGAAAATTTACGGCCTCGGATATAGCCTGCTTGTCTTCGTATATGAAAAGTCTGACGACGAGCAAACAAAGACAGGTAGTCTAAATATTCATCATACAATCTTTGTCGATAAGTCTCGAACCGCAGATTTTCAGACGACAAGTGGTATCTTGAAAATTATTGAGAATGAGGGAAATCTCGACGATATTCTCGCTTTCTTTGCTGAAAGAATGCTTCCACTCGACGATATTCAAGCACAGACACTTGCGGAGGAAGTGCTAGCCAATCCCCCTGAAACTGGATATCTGACTATCTCTAATGCGCTTCAATGGCGACTCCAGTACAGCCGTGTGATTCAGCAAGCTGGAACAGTCATCGGCATCGAAAAACTATGAACAAAAGAAAAGAATTTGGCGACTTTCAGACCCCTCAAGAATTGGCAACTAAGGTAACATCCCTAGTTTCTGATATTTATGGGGATCCCGACCTAGTCGTTGAACCAACGGCAGGGATCGGCTCATTCCTCAATGCTTCAAACGCTCAGTGGGGAAAAGAATGCCAGTATGAGGGTTATGAGATTAATCAAGACTATGTAGCTCAAGCATACGAGACACTAAAAACATGTGGAGTTAAACTTTTTAATCGGGATTTTTTTACCATAGACTGGAAGCAGGTACTCAACCGAACAGCATCGGGCAAGGTTTTAGTGATTGGCAATCCTCCTTGGGTTACAAATTCTGAACTAGGACTTTTAGGTAGTCAGAACCGGCCCAAAAAGACCAACTTTCAGCGACTACGTGGCTTGGATGCTCGCACAGGAAAATCCAACTTTGACATTGCCGAGTGGATGCTTATTCGATTGATTGAAGCAATACCACCTAATGGTGCCGTCGCTATGTTGTGCAAGACAATGACGGCTCGAAAGGTCTTGCGACAT
>JAJEIO010000054.1 GCA_022827835.1 Candidatus Latescibacterota bacterium | reverse complement strand
CGGCCCGACCTCGTGGAGCATCTGTTCGAGTTTGCCGACGCGCCCGGATCGCAGATCGACAGCATTTGGTGGAACTGGGGTGAGGGGAATCAAGCGCCCTATCCGAGCGAACACTTGCCGCTGTACGACCATCCGCTCTATCAAAAGTGGGCGGACGAAGGGACGGACATCGTCGGCCAAGTCCTCGCGGCCACCCAACGCCGCGGCCTAGAGTGCTTCTTTTCGCATCGCATGAACGGCTCGGACAACGACCTCGGCCCGTTTGCGCGCATCCCCGCGAAAGTCGCACATCCCGACTGGCTCTTTCGCACGCCTTGGTGTACGCACGCGGACAACGGCTATTGGAATTTCACCCTGCCCCAAGTACACGACTACGTCCTGCGCAACTTGCGCGAGGTAATCGAGCGTTGGCCTTTTGATGGGATGGAATTGGACTTTGCCCGCGGGGTCGTCTTCCCCGCGGGCAAAGGTTGGTCCAACCGCGAGCGGCTGACTGAATTCATCGCCCAGTTGCGAGAATTATCATTAGCCGAGGGCGAGCGGCGCGGGCAGCCCTTGCTCCTCGCCGCCCGCATCCCCGAGACGCTCGTGGGCTGCCGCTTCGACGGGATCGATGTCGAGCGCTGGGTCGGCGAGCAATTGATCGACTTACTGGCTCTCGGGGTGCGCTCTTTTGAGGTGGATTTGGCAGATTTCCGGCACGTGGTCGCGGGCACTCCGGTCAAGCTCTATCCGTCCATAGACGATCACCACGCTACGGACGGCTACCAAAACCCCGGCATCGAAGTGCTGCGCGGAGTGGCGGCCAATTGGTGGCACCAAGGTGCGGACGGCATCCACACCTTTAACTTCAACTACGCAACCGACGCCCCGTACGCTGGCCAAGATTGGGCCAGCCATCGCCGCGCCTACCAAGAGTTAGGCGCAGTGGCAACGCTCCGCGCCAAGGACAAGCGCTTCGTCGTCCAGCGTCGCGGGGGCGGGCACGGCCCCACCGTGATCCCCAACCCCGAGGATTGGGCCACCCCGAGGCACGCCTACGCCAACACCAACATGCTGGCCCAACTGCCCGCAGCCGTGCCCAACGACGGGCACACCGATCTCCTGCTGCAAATACACGTTGGACTAAACCTAGCCACTGAGCGAATCGCCGCAGCCGAGTTGCGCCTCCTGCTGTCCGACCCGAGCGCAGCGGACTTGCCCACGGCCCAACGCCTGCCGCCGGTGCAAGTGGCGACCATCGGTCATCCCGACGGGGAACTCGTCAACATCCCGGCGGCGCAAGGGGTAGAACAAACCATGCAGATACGGCTGAACAATGCGTTACTGGAGCAGCCGACCGTGGACGATGGCTGGTTGATCTGGCCGGTCGAGGGGATGCTCTTGGCGGCTGGCGCGAATCTGGTCGGCATCAGCGCACAGGGGCGGGCACTCGACGCGCCGCAGTTCGTCGTCGAAAAGCTGGAAATAGCCGTGGTGTGCGAAGCCGTGGACTAGACCTTTTGCAAGAAGTGCCGGTGGTCGTAGCAAAGCTGAGCTTTCGGCACACATTATCGGCTAACTTCCAGCGCAGCTTGCCCGCGCAAATGGCGATGCCTTTGTTAGCACGTCATGGATCGCATTCTACTGGTAGGCTGCGGCGGCTTCATCGGGGCCGTGTTGCGCTACTTGGTCTCCTTGGGAACCCAGCGCCTGTTGGGCACCCCACTCTACGCCACCCTCACAGTCAACGTAGTCGGCTGTCTAGTCATTGGCTTCTTGGGCGGCTTGGCCGAAGAGCGTCAATACCTAGGCCCCCAACTCCGTCTCTTCCTCTTCGTCGGCATCCTCGGCGGCTTCACCACTTTTTCATCCGTGGCATACGAGACCGCTACCATACTGCGCGCAGGTCAGGTACCAGCCGCCTTAGTCCACATTGGCCTGCAACTGCTGCTGGGCATTCCCGCCGTATTCGTCGGGTATTGGGCGGCTCGCTAGCCGCCTAGCCCGCGCAAATACGCCAAGCTCACAGGCGCAGCTTCGCGCAGACTGGCCTGGCGATAGACCTTGACCGAGGCAAAACCCGCGTAGCCAATGGCGTCCAAGGCCGCGAGAACAGCCTTGAAGTCAAGGTGGCCGCCGCCCAGTACGCCGCCATTGCTCTCGCACAAATGGACGTGCCGCAGCGCATCACCGCAGTCGAAAATGGGCTGGGTCAACGACTTTTCTTCAATGTTCATGTGGATCGTATCGACCATTGGCCTAAAAGCCGACACGCCAATGCGCTCGATCAGGGCGCGCACCTCGCCAACGGAATTGTTAAACCCCACTTGCAGGTGATTGATCGGCTCGACTACTATGTCCACGCCAGCGTCTTGCGCGGCCAAACCCACTTCGCGCAGACCGGCCGCAATGCGCTCGTTGGCCACCTCGGTATCCGGCTCGTCCGCGCGCAAGCCCTGCAAAAGCCCGACCACGAGGATGGCGTTGAAACGCTGGGCAATCGGCAGGTACTCGCGCAGCCTAGCGACGGCACCGGCACGCCTTTGTGGATCAGCCACACTCAAGCACAGCCCCTCGGTATAAGCAGCCCCGGTCAACAGCGACGGCACCACCAAGCCGCACGCCTCCACCGCGCGCTCAATCGCGTCTAATTGACCGAGCACCGCAGGCGTCAAGTTCAACTCGACGCCCTCGTACCCACAGTCCCGAATGAAGTCCAACCCAGCGGCGAAATCGCCCCCGAGATCCGCAAAGTCGATTACCATATAGCTGTATTGCATCGTCGTCTCCAAGTGAGTAGAAAAGTGGCGACCAACCGCCGCCGTGTCTAAGTTACTCCATTCCTTTTAGCCCCAACAGCGGAGTGACACGTGCGATACCGACGATTCGGCAAAACAAACTGGCAAGTCAGCGAAATCGCCATGGGCGGGTCTTGGTTCTACGGACGCCCGGAATACGGCCTCCTGCCGGTGGCGCACGGAGTCGCCATGGTCGAGCGCGCCCTCGACTTGGGCATCAATTACTTCGACACCGCCCCGCTCTACGGCCAAGGCCGCAGCGAAAAAGTCCTCGGCCACGCCCTCAAAGGCGTTGACGCACCCTATTATCTGGCGACCAAAGTAGGCTATTATCCCGCGCCCTTCGACTACACCCGCGACACCGTGTGGCGGGGATTTGAGGCCAGCCTCCTGCGCTTGCAGCGCGACTCGGTCGATCTGTTGCAGCTCCACGAGGCCGAGCAGGCGGGTTGGGAGGGCATCTTCGGTCGGGGACGCGCCCTAGAGGCTATGCTCGAAATCCGCGACCAAGGACTCGCACAACACATCGGCCTCACTGGTTCAGACCTGGAGCTAATGCGCGATGTCCTCGCCGAGTGCGACGATTTCGTCTCGGTGATCACCTTCCTCAAATACGACCTGCTAGTGCAGACGGCCAAGGAAATCCTCCTGCCCACCGCGGCCGCCCGCGACGTCGCCATCATCCTCGCCTCACCGCTGCACGCCGGCCTGCTCGGCTCCAAACGCGACGCCTGGAAAGAGGCCGGCCGCTTTGCCGAACTCTATCCCAAGCTCGAAAAAGTCGAGGCGCTGCTCGCCGACGAGCCCGGCGACATGCCCGACCACGGCCTGCGCTACTTGCTGTCAGACCCCCAAGTCTCCGTGCTGCTCACCGGCGCTGCAACGCTAGACGAACTCGAAGTCTCCGTGGCCGTTTCCGACGGCCGCTACCTATCACCCGAACTCATCGCCCGCATTGAGGCACTCACCCCTTGAGAAGGAATAGCACATGAAACCTGTCCGCGTCGGCTGCATCGGCCTCGGCTGGATCACCCAAAGGGCGCACCTCCCGGCGTTAGCTGCCCTCGCCGAGGAAGGCCAAGTCGTCTTCCAAGCATTCTGCGACAAAAGCGAGGAAACCCTCCAGGAACAAGCAGCCGTCTATAAGCCTCATTCGACCTATACCGACCACCATCAAATGTTCGAAGAGCAGGAACTCGACGCCGTGTATCTATCCATCCCGCCGACTGCACACACCGACGAAGTGCTCATTGCCGCGGACCAAGGCGTCGCCCTGTTCGTCGAAAAGCCGCAGACCCTCGACCTAGCGCAAGTCGTCGAATTCAACGCTGCAATCGAAAAAGCCGGCATCGTGTCCCAAGTCGGCTTTGTCTCTCGCTACGAGCCTTCTTCCGCGCCGACCTTGGAGCTATTGCAGCAGCGCACGCCGCGCCACGCCCAAATCCAAAACTTCTACAGCGGCCAGCCCATCCGCTATTGGACCAGCCGCTACGAACTCTGCGGCGGCTCCTTCGCGGAAAACACCATCCACAGCGTCGATCTGTTGCGCTACTTGCTCGGCGACATCGAGGCGGTCTCGGCCTTCTACGTCGAATCCCTGCCCGACGAGCGCATCGAGCCGATGAACCTGCCCCACGTGTACAACGTCAACTACCGCTTCAAAGGGCGCTTGACCGCCAACGCCAGCGTCTCGCGCGTAATGAGCAACGTCAATTACTCCAAGCGAGAAATCCTCGTCGTCAGCGACGACTCGATCATCGAATGGAATCCACAAAAAGTGACGGAAAACGGCGAAGTAGTGTGGGAAGCGAAAGAAGAGCCGCAATCTCGCGGGGCTTTCTTCTCCCAAGCCCGCGCCTTTATCGCCGCGGTCCAAGCCGGTGACCCTTCCATGACACGCAGCCCCTACGTCCCTTCCCTCAACAGCCTAGCCGCCGTTTTGGGAGCCAATGCCTCGGCCGAAAGCGGCGGCGAATTGGTCCTCCTCAGCGACCTAATCGGCGCAGCCGCCCAAGGATAGATCACCATGCAACCCCAACTCACGCCCTTTCTCGACTGGTACGGCATCTGGCCCTCCCACCGCAAGCTCGAAGACGACGGCACCGTCTGGTCCCAGGACCCGCCCCAAGGCATTGAACTCGTGCCCGAACTGGCGCGCAAATCCGACATCTTTTTCCACAAGGAGCGGCCTTGGGAACAAGGAGCCAACCTCCACATCAACGCCATGCTCCACGACGAAGGGCGCTACCGCCTCTGGTACGGCGTGCAACGCTTGGACGACATCACGCGCTCGTACGTCTGCTACGCCGAAAGCGACGACGGCTTTACTTGGCAGCGGCCAGAGTTGGGCTTGTGCGAGTACGAAGGCTCTACCCGCAACAACATCATCTGCGCGGGCCGCGACCATCCCCTCGGCTGGGTATTCATCGACCCCAGCGCCCCGGCGGCCGAGCGCTACAAAGCCGTCGGCCCGGGAGCGAACTACTTCCGCGACGGCAAGCCCGACCCAGAAATGGACTCCACGCGCTTCAAGGCCCTGCTCGCAGCCCGCGACTTGGGTGATGTGTCGGCCGGGGAAAAGGCCCAGGGGATTGAGATTCGGCAGCATCTCCTCGGCGCGACCTCTGCCGACGGCATCCACTGGCAGAATCTCAGCACACCCGTCTTCGACGCCGGCGCAACCCAGCTAGACACCCACAACCTCTGCGTGTACGATCCCCACCAAGAGCAATACGTGGCGTACCTGCGCGGCCATATCGACCGCCGGCGCTTGGTGCGCCGCGCCTCAGGTCCGCAGTTTGAATCGCTGGCCGATCCGCACCCCTGCCTCCTGCCCGACCCCTTGGACGCGCTCGACGACGACATCTACAACCCCTGCTACACGCCGTATCCCGGCACGCAGCCGCGCTACCTGATGTTTCCGTCGATATACCATCGAATCGCCTCTACGGTCGATGTCCAGCTCGCGGTCAGCCGCGATAACCACCAGTGGATCCGGCCCTTTCGCCAGCCCATCATCGACCGCACCTATGAGGGGGGAACGTACGGCCAGCTCTACGCCAGCCCGAATCTCATCGCTGCCAACGGCACGTGGCGACTGCCTTTTAGGGGCTATCAACGCCGCCACGACTTTCTCCGCCGTGGCGCCACATCGTACCCCGAGGATGGGGAATTTCGCTGGGCCTGTTGGGAGCCGGACCGGCTCGCGGGAATAGAGGCCAAAGGCGAGGGACGGGTCACGCTCATCGAGCGACCGTGCTCCGGTCGCGAGCTACTGCTCAACTTTCGCACGGCTCCAGACGGCTGGATCAAGGCCGAAATCGTCCAGACCATTCACACGCCACCCCAGCCCGTAGAAGCCCACCCCGGCTTCTCACTCGCCGAGGCCGAACCCCTCTCCGGCGATTCCATCGCCGAGGCCGCGCGTTGGCGGGGCCAAACCGACCTATCAGCCCTCGCGGGTGAAAACGTCGGTCTCCGCTTTCACCTGTACAAAGCCAAGCTGTTTTCAGTATCTATTTGAGGCGACCCTCGAAAACCTCGGCGAACCGCTCCTCGGCGATGCCGCCCAAGCGCTGCGCCATGCGCTCGAAGGCGTCGCGGCGATAGTCCCAGTTGCCCCACCGCGCCACCTGCTCCAACCAATCGCACAAGTGGATCGTCACTAGATCGTTGAAATCCTGCTCGTTCATCTCGATGGAACCGCCAGTCAGGCGGTCTTGGAGCACGTAGGGAGCATCGTGCTGCTCCACAGCGGCGTCGAACGTGTCGCGCACCATGGCGCAATTGACGTACGCCAAGTATTCGGCCCGCTCGCCGATGAGTGTCCGCACTTCAGCGCGGCGCTCAACGGGCAGGGTAAAATCTTGGAAAATCTCAGTGCCGTATATGGAGTGAAAGAGCGCGGCGTGACACATCACATCATCGCCCCCCCATTTCTTCATATCGCCGTGCACGCCGATGCAGTGGGCCAAGTAGGTCTTGTTGGTGTGCCCCACGTCGGCAGCGCCAATTTCCCTGAAAAATGCAGTCATTTCTTTAAAACTAGCAATCATAGCGTCGTCCTATGCGTTTGAGGATTGGATCGGCCGGTCGGCAATCGGCAGATGGAGCAGCGCAGCCACCACGCCGAGGGCAATAGCCAACCACCAGACCGAATCGTACGACCCAGTCGAATCGTAGAGCCAACCAGCCAGCCAGACGCCCAAGAAACTGCCAGCCTGATGACTGAAAAAGACAATCCCGTACAGCGTTGACAAGTAGCGCGCCCCGAATATCTGCGCCACAGTCCCGCTGGTCAACGGCACAGTCGCCAGCCACAAGAAGCCAATCAGGCCACCGAAGAGCAAGGCGGAAAAGCTGGTCAGGGGGACGAAGAGAAACAAGCCGATGACCACGGCGCGGCTGAAGTAGAGCGCGCTCAACAAATATTTCTTGCGGTAGCGGTCGCCCAGCCAGCCGAACAACGACGAGCCGAAGATGTTGCACAGACCAATCAGCGACAAGGCCGTGGCCCCGATCATGCGCGGCAGGCCACCGTCGGTGAGGAACGAGGGCAGGTGCGTGGCGATAAAGGCGACGTGGAAGCCGCAGACGAAGAACCCCGCGTTGAGCAGCCAATAGCCCGAATGGCCCCGCGCCCTGACCAGCGCCTGCAGCAGCGTGCTCTCGCCGTGCGGCCGGGCCGCGTGTGTGCTGGAACGACGAGGGAAGCCAAAAGCCAACAGCACAACCCAGCCGATTAGGGCCGCGCTGACCGCAAAGGATGCTTGCCAACCCGCGTGGACAATCACCCACTGTATCCCAGGCACTAAGGCAAAAGTCCCAAACGAACCGGCCGCGGTGACGATGCCAAACGCCGTGCTGCGATTTGCCGGATGGACGACGCGGGCGACAGCCCCCAGCACGACCACATACGTCGTGCTGCCGAGCCCCAGTCCGATGATGAGTCCCAACGTCAGATGCAAACCGAGCGGGCCGCTGCTAGTCGGCACCAGCAGGCACCCAGCCGCGTAGAGCAGCGCGCCCCCCAGCACGACCCACCGCGCCCCATAGCGATCGGCGATCATCCCGAACAAGGGCAGGCCGAAGACCACGTTTTGCAGCGCTATGGCCAAGCTGAACACTTCGCGCCCCAGATCCAAGCTGTCGCTAATCGGCTGTAGAAAGAGGCCAAACGACTGGCGGATCCCCATGCTGGCGAGGACCGTCAACGCGCTGAAGAGCACGATGATCGTCGTCTGGCGATTCGCAGCGGCCATGAAAAGTAGTATAGCCCTTGTCGCACCCGGAACAAGGGGCTATGTTTCGGCGCAAAACCTCAAAGGAGTAAACGTCAATGACCGCACAAGACCAACCCGTCGTCTTCGTCTCGCTCACCGGCGACGAAGCCATTAAGCTCTACGACCTCGACCCCCAATCGGGCGCGCTGGACCTGCGCGCCACCAGTCCGGCACACGGCCCATCGGGCGCGCTCTTTTTGCACCCGTCGCGCCCCGTGCTCTACGACGGCCACGTCGGGTCCTCAACCCTCGCTAGCTTCCACCTCGACACCGCATCGGGCGAATTGACCCTGATCAACAAGGTGGACACCGGTCTCGACACCCCCGCCCACCTGATCACCGACCCCGCCGGTCGCTTTCTCCTCACCGCTTATTACACCGGCGGCGGCGTCACAGTCCACCGCTTGGACGACGACGGAGCCATCGGCGACCTCGTCCAGCGCATCGACACCGGCCCCAAGGCACACGCCATCCTGCTGACCGAAGGCGAGCGCTTTGTCTTTGTGCCCCACGTCTATCCCAATAACAAGACCAGCCAGTTCCGCTTCGACGCCAGCACCGGCCAACTCTCGCCCAACGACCCGCCCGTACTGGTTCCGCCGGAAGGTGAGCCTGGCCCCCGGCACATCTGCTTCCGCCCGCTCGGCGACGTCGCGTACATCGTCAACGAGCAGGGCAACACAGTCACCGCCCACCGCTTCGACCCCGAGCGCGGCACCCTCACCATTTTCCAAGACATTTCGACCCTGCCCGCGGACTATACCGAAGGCGGGCACACCGCCCACGTCGAAGTCCATCCCAACGGCCAGTGGTGCTACGCATCCAATCGCGGCCACGACAGCATCGTCGGCTACAACATCGACGCCGATGGCGCACTCAGCCCGTTCGGGCACTACCCAATACCGGCCAGCCCGCGCTCGTTCAACATCGACCCGACCGGCACGTACCTGTACGGCGCTGGAGAAGCCGCTGATCGCATGATCTGTTACCAAATCGATGCAACCAGCGGCGCACTACAGCCCATTGCGGATTACGAAGTGGGCAGTCAGCCGTTTTGGGTCATGGTGACAACGCTTTAGAGGCCGTGTATCTGCGCTCATCTGCGTTCATCTGCGGATCGTCTTAGCCCAACCCAAGCGCTTCGTCAATGTCCTGCTGATAGGCCCGCACGGCTCCGCCCATAATCTCTTCCATGGACAGCGAACGCCCGGCGTGCGCCGACTCATAGGCCCCCACAATCGCCGCGACGGCCTGCATCCCGCCAAAACCATCCACTTCGGGTTGGCCGCCGGTGAGGATGGCTTGGGCAAAGTCGTGGTACTCAATGGCCAAGTGCCGGGAGTCGATCTCGTAGAAGGATGTTGCGGAAGGATCGTATTCTACGCCGTCGGCACCAAAGAGGCGCTCGGTGATCTCGTCGAGGTGAAAATCCGGCAGGAGCGAGAGGATTTCGCGGCCTTTTAACTCCTTGCCTTCTAAGCGCAGCACTACGGGCCGACCATTGCGGTCGCCGGGAGAATAGAGCGCGCCCCAACGGCCGTGGACGCTGCGCTCCCTTCCCCGACCGCCGCGTCCCGCCACCAACACGAGCTGCGCCAGCGCACCAGACCGCATCCTGTATAGCGCGACGACTGAATCTTCGCCCGTGGCCTCTACACTCTCGGGATAGGTCTTGGCCCGCTCGCGGTAGGATTCGAGGGGGTGATCGTCGTAGCCGTCTGGCCTGCGCCGCACCGGCTCGACGATGAAACCGCCGCCGAAGACGTGCGCGTAGTCCCCCATGTAGTATTGGATGATGTCGCCGTAGTGGACGCCCATGTCCAAGCCAATGGCCCCTTTCTCCTTGAGATGGCGCCAAGGCGTAATGGTTATGCGGTCGCTACCGCCAGCCGACGCTTGGATCATCAAAAAGGGATCCCCGAGCAGGCCGGACTCGACGATGGCCCGCGCCAAGCGGTTGGGCGGGTCGCGGCGGTAGTTTTCGGCTGTGGCCAGCACGGCATTGCCGGTGCGGGCTGCGTCGATCATGGCTTGGCAGGCGCGCATGGTAATGCCGAGGGGCTTTTCCACCAGCGCGTGCTTGCCAGCCAACAGAGCTGGTACGGCCACCTGATGGTGCGTTGAGCCGTCGGTAACCACATCGACAGCTAGGATATCATCGCGCTTGAGCATCGAGTCCATATCCGTAAAGATCAGCGGCTCGCGCCCGAACAACCGCTGCACTTCGCGGGCGGCAAACTCGGCGTTCGCCCGATTCACATCGCAGACGGCCATCAATTCGACATTGCCAACGCCGCTATCTTCTAACACCTTGTAGGCCAAGATATGGCGATGGCCCATGCCGCCGCAGCCGACGACGCAAAGCGGTACTTTTTCCATAATAGGGTCTCCTGTTGTGTATGCGGAAACTCGTGCGCGGCTACGGGCATTGTCAAGGGGAAGGCAAAACGCGAGAGGAACACTTTGCTAAAACGTTCTCCACCGATCATAAAGGGATGCACGCCCAAGGCGCTGATCGTCGGGCTGCTCGGTGCCCTTTGCATGGGCCTCGGCTCGACCTACAACGATATGATCATCAAAGGCTCCGGGCTAGCCGTGTGGAACCTGACCCCTGGAGCGACTTTTCTCTTTTTTGTGCTAGTCCTCCTCTTAAACCCACTCTTGCGATTGCTGCATCCGCGCCTGCCCTTGCAACGCGGCGAATTGGCCGTAGCCTTCTTCCTGATCCTGCTAGCCAACACCTTGTCGGGCCGCGGCCTGCCCGCGCAACTCCTGCCGGTAATCACTGGGGCCTATTACTACGCCACGCCGGAAAACGGTTGGGCCGAGATCGTCCAGCCCTACATGCCCGATTGGCCGGTGCCCCAAAGCCGCGACGCCATCTGGGGCTTTTACGAGGGTGACCCGACCGGGGCCGTGCCGTGGGCAATCTGGGCGGCTCCGCTGTTGTACTGGGCCGTGTTCGGCCTAGCCCTCTTTCTGGCCATGGTATGCCTGATGGTGATCGTGCGCCGACAATGGGTAGAGCACGAGCGCCTAGCTTATCCCATGGTCCAGCTTCCCTTGGCCATGATCGCCGACGACGGACGCGGCCGGATCATCAAACCCCTATTCCGCAGCGGATTGATGTGGATAGGATTTGCCGTCCCTTTTGTTCTAGCCTCGATCAACGCCTTGCACAACTACTTCGTGATCATTCCCACCGTCAGCACTTCGCTCGGCGGGTTGTCGATATTCCGTGGCGCAGTGTCGCTGGGCTTGAATCTAAACCTGTCGATGGTCGGCTTCTCCTATTTCATCCCGCAGAACATCGCCTTGGGCTTGGTCTTTTTTTACATCGTCAATGTGGTGCAGCGCGGGCTGTTGGGGATGCTGGCTTGGGGGGGCAAGGACGAGACCATGGGCGCGTACAGCCAGTACACCGACCCGATCATCATCCACCAAGCCATGGGCGGCATGATCGTCTTGGTCCTGGGATCCTTGTGGGTGGGCCGACGCCACCTTGGGAACGTGCTGCGCAAGGCGTTGGGCCGCGCGCCAGAGGTAGAAGACGCCGATGAAATTACCTCCTACGGCGTGGCTGTGTGGGGAGCCGTGGCCAGCTTCCTAGTGATGGGTGTCTGGCTGTGGCAATCCGGCATTCCGCTGCCCTTTGTTCCCCTGCTGCTGTTCGGCGCATTTGTCGGGTTTATGACCATTGCCCGCGTCGTCGCGCAAGGTGGGGTCGCGTCGATGTTTCCGCCGACCAACGGACCGGACTTTGTCGTCGCCAATGTCGGAGGCACCGTGTTGGGGACTAAGGGCATGGCCGGCATGGCCCTGAGCTATGCTTGGAGCGTGGACACCTTGATCCTGATGATGAGCGCCTGCGCTAACGGCCTGAAGCTCGTCACCGAAATCAGCCTACCCCAGCGCCGCCGCCTATTTGGGGCCACCGTTGTGGTGATCGTCCTGACGCTGACCTGCGTCGTCTCCTTAACCCTCTATCTAGGCTATCAGTACGGGGCCATTAATTTGTCGCGATTTTACTTTGATAACGTCGCGCAATATCCCTATCGGTTCATGGAGAAGAGCATCCTCAATCCATTCGAGCCGCGGCCGAGTACGTGGATGCACATCAGCGTTGGCGCGGCCATTATGGGTGGGCTGATGGCCGCCCAGCACCGGTTCCTGTGGTGGCCTTTCCACTCGCTCGGATTCCCGATTAGCTGCGTCTTCGGCTCGATGTGGTTCAGCGTGTTTGTCGCTTGGCTCATCAAAAGCGTCGTACTCAAATACGGCGGGCTGACGCTGTTGAACCGCCTCAAGCCCTTTTTTCTGGGGTTGGTCTTAGGCGAGGCTGTAGCGGCCGGGACTTGGATACTCATCGACTATGTAATCGGCATGCAAAACAATTATCTAGGCGGGATTGTGTTCCAGTGAGGTGCGCTTGAACGGCGCTGTTGAAACGGCTATCTTATCCGCCCAAACAAAGGCCCAACCCCATGATGACACCCGACCAACGCTACTTCTTCGATTTAAGAGGCTACCTCCACTTGCGCGACGTTCTCAGCCCAGAGGAACTCGCGCCCGCCCAGGCGGCAGCCGACCGCTACATCAACATGCCGCCCGAGGAGTGGCCGCCCGAATTCGGCGCAGACCTCGAGCGCCGCGACCTCACCGGCTATCAGCACGGCTTTGCCTTTGACAAAAGCCTCGAAGTGCTCACCCGGCACCCTACTACTTGGCCGATCCTCATGGAATTCACCGACCGTCGGCCGCGCCTCAACGGCGGCACCCTCGGCTATAACCGCCACGGCCACGGCTTCCACTATCTGCACGCCGGATGGCAGCCGTCCAAACAGCCCGATGTGCGGCGCTTTTACATCCAAGACGGCCAAGTCCGCTGTACGGACTTTATTTTCTTTTTTTATTTGAGCGATGTCTTCCCCGGCGACGGCGGCCTCATCGTCTTACCCGGCTCGCACAAGGCCCACTTCGGCCGGCCCCGAGCGATGTTTTATTTAGGTTCCGAAGACGACGAGAACAGGGACTACGTCGCCGATACCGTGCCCCCGGGCGTCCACAATGTCTGCGCCCGCGCCGGCGATGTGGTCATCATGCCCGAACACCTCATGCACGGCGCGCTCACCTGGAAGCCCCGCGACCGCGACCGCCGCTTCCTCATTCTGCGCTACAACGTCCAGCACATGCTCACCGGCCAGCGCCGCCCTTTCCCAGACGCCATCCGCCAACGGCTCGACCCCGAGACGATTGACCTGCTCGAATTGGCCCCGTACTACGAATACAAAGACATCGTCAAAAAGCGCGAAAACATCTCCTAAATCCCATGGCATCCCAGCAAAACAGCGAACACCTGAGCTTCCGCGCGCGCGTCCCCGTCTTCGACGCCAACATCGGCGTCGGCCACTGCCACGACCGGCCCTCGCCGTTTGCCGACGCGACCGAGCTGCGAGCGGAAATGCAGCGCCACGGCGTGGAGCGCGGCCTGATCTACCACCTCCAAGGCGAAACCATCAGCGCGATCGAGGGCAACGAGGCCCTGCGCGATTGGCTTGGCGACGGATTCGTCCTCCAATGGGTCGCCGGACCGAGCGCAGACTCGTTGGCGCAACTGCGCGCGCTTCACGCCGCAGGCGAGGTCTCCAGCGTCCGCCTGCACAACACCGAGGCGAGCCGCGTCCCCTTTGCCGACTGGATCTACGGCGAGTTGCTCGCTTGGCTGGCGGCTGAGCGCATCCCCCTGTGGATTTCGCTGGCCGACACGCCGGTCGCCGAAGTCATGGAAACCTTGCGTCGCTTCCCAGATTTACACGTAGTGCTCCTCGGCGCGCACTACGTGCATTCCCTCGCCTTGCGCCCCCTGCTCAGGGCACTGCCTCAAGCGTCGCTGGAATTGAGCCGCTTTGAGAATCTGGGCGGTATCGAGTCCCTAATCGGCGAATTTGGCATAGAGCGCTTCCTCTACGGGTCCTACTACCCACGCTATGCCATGGGGCCGATGCTCTTTTACCTGCACCACTTGGCCATTGACGACGACGCGCTCGCGGCTTTGACCGCGGGCAATCTAGAGCGCATTCTCGGAGGAGCCGCATGATCATCGACTTTCACGGCCACGTGGGCCGCTGGGACTCCCTCGACATGGTCGATGACCCGGCCACGATGCTGAGCGCCATGGATGCGGTGGGGATCGACAAAAGCTGCGTCTTCAACATCTTCCATCCCGAAGGCAAACCCGGCAACGATCAAACCGCAGCTTTCGTCGCCCGCCACCCCGACCGCTTCATTGGCTTTGCCTATGTGTGCCCCACCTGCCCCGACACCGTGCGGCCCGAATTGGAACGGGCCATAGACGAACTCGGGTTCCGGGCGATTAAAATCTACCCGCCCTATACGCCCTTTCCGCTCGACGACCCGGCTTGGGATCCAATCTACGGCTTTGCCGCTGAGCGCGGCCTCGCGGTCATTGCACACACAGGCGGCGAGCCAACGGCCGCGCCTGCCCAATTCGGCCGAGCAGCCGCGCGCTTCCCTAGCGCCCGCTTCGTCGCCGGCCACTCCGGCAACATCGAGCCGTATCGCAGCCAAGCCATTGACGCGGCCCAGCGCCTGCCCAACTACTTCCTCGAAACCTGCTCGACCTTCCGCACCCCAGGCGTCATCGAAGAGCTGGTGGCCAAGGCCGGGGCCGACCGCGTACTCTTCGGCTCGGATACGCCCTTGATGGACCCCCGCCCGCAGCTCGGCAAGATCATCACCGCGGCCATTGACGACGACGCCAAGCGACTCATCCTCGGCGAGAACGCCCGGGGCCTACTCGGGCTGTAAGACGCAAAAAGCCCGCCTGCCACAGGGGCAAACGGGCTTTCTTTGCAAAGGGTGTGGAACCGGGTATTACTGCTGGTACTGGTACTTAATCCGGCCCCAACTCTGCGCCTCGACCGCAGTCGGCTCGCCCCAATCAATGGTGTCATCCATCGGGGAGATGAGCAGGTCCTGCGAAGAGTGACAACAACTCGTCGGAGTCGTCGCCCACATGCCGACGCGGTTGTCGGCATCGCCGGCGCTGTCATCTACGTCGCTGACGAAAATCGAAAAGCCGATCACCTCGCCCGCGGTCAGGTCGTGCTCAACCACCTGATCTTCCGTGATGTTCTCCTCGGTGGGCTTGGGATACGAATCAATGGCAATCGTGCGGAACTCGTAGATATACGTGCTCTCGCCGTACTCCTCGCCCTCGAAGCTATAGGTGCAGTAGTACCAACGGCTGCCGTTGGACAACAGCGTCGGGTTCTCGACATCGGCGCTACTGACCGCAGCCGTTTGCAGGGCCGGGCCGAAATTGCCGTTGAGCGGCGGGAACGCGAACGAGTACTTGTGGTGCGTCACCACGTCTTCGGGCTTGGGCAAGTAGTCGTGACGCGGGTTGAACTCGATCTCAATGCTGTCGTCCCACCAATAGGAGCCTAAGTCTTGGCGGGTGATCGTGTGTTTGTTGTCGAAAATCCGCGTCGTCACGTACAGCTCGTTGCGCGAATCGTTCCAACCCAAAATGTGGCGGATCTGCATCGAAGCCGGATCCATGCCGCCGCGCGGCACGTCGTCGCCAGCAAAACCGTGCACCGAAAAGAGCTTCGAGCTGGGAATGGCGTACACCTCGAGCGGCACAGCCGACCAATCGTCGTCAAATCCGTCGATGTTCGGCACATTCGCATCGGGGAACTGCACGGCGAGGAAGACCTCGCCTGGGGGCTCGTGTGCCCCGGCGGCTAGCGCAAAAGCCAATAGCGCGATTGCCGTCAGGCCACAGGTGAAAAGACGTTTCATAGTTCTACCTCCTTGGGTAGGGTGGCGATGAACAACTAAATTGCAAATGAACGACTAACTCGCAAATTTAGTCAAATGACTCGCTAAATACAACCAACTATTGCAAGCCAGCGTATAGCGTGACAAAGGTCTCGGTCGTCGTTTCGGCCTTGGCCTCCGCAAACGCCTTGCGCTCTACCACAAAGCCGGCCAACGCTTGAATCCGATAGCCCAAATAGGCCGACTCGGTCGCCAACTGCAAGGCCCAACTCAGGGAGTCGAAATCCTCTGCATCGCGGTCGAAATCGTTGAACAGCGCGTACTCGACGCCAGCCTGGAGCCGCGTAGCCTGCAATAGCTGCGTTTCCAAAAGCAGCGAAAACAGCTCCATCAGCGTCGTGCGCTCCTCTTGGTCAAACAGCGACCGGCTCTGCTGAAGCCACTCGCTCTTCCAGCGCGGCGATAGGGTCAGCCCGCGCCAAGTGCGGCGATAGCTGGCCTTGTTGATCAAGCCAAAGAAAAAGTCCGACGCATCGCGCTGCCGTTGCGCAAAGAAAACCCCGTGCAGCTTGCTCATCACCAACAGCGCGTCGCTCGTCAGGCTGTGGCCGACGAAGAGCTGGTGGACCCAAGCATCGCGCGCCAACAGCGGATCGGCGATGTGCACGAGCTTGCCACCGCGCAGTGTGTTGTCTGGCTGCCACTGCAAAATTGGATCGGGAATGTCGTCTTGCACCAACTGGCTCATCTCAAACAGCCGCACCCGACCCACCCGCGGCCAAACCCGCTCGTACCCTAGCTGTAAATACGTGCTGTGGTTTTTGCGGTCCGCAGAAATCTGCTCCTCGCGCAAGGCCCCCACCTTGAGCTGCCAGTGCCGGCTCAGGTCGATACCCCCATAGACATTGAAGCCTTGTTGATCGCGGCGGTAGGGGTAGTCCGGCTCAGTGTCGTTTTCGTATAGATCGACCCAGAAGTTGTGATTCATATCCACGCCGAAGAGGAACTCCGGCCGATCGACCAAGAAGCGGAGGAACGGCTCCTCGTAATCCGGAACGGAGTTGGCCTTGACGCGGTTGTCGTTTTGGTTGAAGTCGGGCACTAAATCGTTGTTGAGGTCCCAACCGGGAAAGACCAAGCGGTCATCTACCAAAAAATCCGCCCGGAATCCATCTGGGAAGCGGTCTTGATCGTCGTTGTCTTCCACCAAGTCAAAGCGGTTGCCCTGCCGGGCGTAATCGAGGCCCGAGCTCGTGGTGACAAAGGATTGGGTGTTGTAGCGCGGATCAATCGAATACACTTCCCCAAACAGCGACAGCCGCCTCAAGTTCTTACTCAGATTCACCATCCACGCCGGGGCGCTGGGCCGGTCGCTAATTCCCGCCGAGGAAGTGTGCGTCTCTTCGGCGACATTGGGATACTTGCGGAAGTTCCAGTTCAGGTCGTATTCGCCATATAGATCGAAGCCGAGCACGTCTTCCACCTTGAGCGTGGCCCCGGCGATTGTCGTAGCCGTCGGTAGCCCGTAGTCAAAGCGGACCGTGCGCAGATTGGAGATGTCCTGCACATTGCCCTCGGCCTGCGCCACTAACAAAAAGACTGGGTCATCCACATCCGCGCCGAATACGTCGCCCAAGCTGATGGAGCGCTCGCCCGTCCAAGTGAACGAGCTCGATGGCCGACCGACCGTTACAAAGCCGCCGCCCTCTCCCAACTGCTGGTCCGAACTCATCCAGATCTGGTAGTCGTTGGCCAGCACGAGGCGAAATTCCACCGCCACAATCTCAGATTTATCGGCCGAGGCGCGATTGACAAATGACGCGCTGTCAAAGTCGTAGAGCAGGCTGATTTGCCCGTCGCCATCCGCGGTGAGAAACCCCTGCCGCTCTAAGCCGCCGCTGATCTCCGGGCCAAAGCGAATGTCGCGGCCCGACTCCACCGTACCGTCGCGGTAGGTAATAATTACGTCCGAGGCGTCTGGGAAGAACGCTGCGCCGCCGCTGCCGTCTTCCGGCGAGTCGTCGCGCAAGGCGATCGCGATCTGCGAGATAGTCGCGTTCTGCTGCTTGTTCAGCCCGCCTTTGTACAGAGTCTCTATTAGCTGATCAGACTCGCTGTTGGTCTGGTGGGCGTTGACCGCGTGCAGGCCCAACTCCACAAAATCCCCTAACTGAGCCGTGAACCGCCCTCCCACGAGAGAAGTCGCGTCCGTAAAGCGGCTCTCCTCCACCTGCAAGCCGCGCGGGCCGGTGATCAGCGAGTGGAGAAAGGTCAACTGGTATTTATCGGTGGCGAGGTCGATCTGCATGCCGTTCAGGCGCGGCTTGGAAAACGACAGCGGCGTCAAGGTCGTTCGCAGGTTGTTGCTCGCCGTCAGCGCGTAGTGATATTGACCCTTGTGATCGCCGGCGATGACCAGTTCGTTGAACCACCGCGCAAACCGCTCGGTCTTGAACAGGGAACTACCGGCTTCCTCGGGCCGCCTCTGCGCCGTGTTGAAGATCAGCCACCCCTGAGTCAGATAGTTCCCGTACAGATCGTAGAAGTAATCGCCCTCTAAGTCGATGTTCACATAGCGCTGGTACGGCAGCCGCGCGCGGTTGGTGTACTCCCACTGCCGCCACGGGTATTCGGCGAACATCACCTGCGGCACGTACCAGCGCCGCATGGCCGGGTCCAGCGCGTCGAGGTACACCTCCGGGCTTTGTGCTACTTCCTGTTGCCATAAGCGGCTACCGTAGGCCCCGTCGGCCAAGGCGAGCAAGGCGGCGCAGCAGGCAAACGTCCGCCAAGGGTTTGCAGACAGCCTCTTACAGTGAATGGCCCTAGTCAAATCCATTTCTCCAGCCTAGTACGCCACACCCACTACACCATTGGCCACCTCGCGGCCCTTGTCGGTGTCCCAATCGAGCTGATAGAGGTACATGCCGGGCGGCACCAGCGCACCCTCTTCATCGCGCCCATTCCAAGTTTGGGCAAAGCTGCCGCTGCCGGTATTAGTCGCGATTTGGCGCACCAGTCGCCCGGACAGGTCGTATATCCGCAAGCGGATCTGCCGCAGGCTCTCCAAGTCGCGCAATTCGTATGCAATCGCTACCTGGTCGTTGACGCCGTCGCCGTTGGGCGTAAAGGTCGCTGGCATGGCCTGCACGCTGCTGATGAGGCCACCGCCCATGGGCGTGCGCACCGAGACTACGTCGCCGCTAAAGCGGAACGTCGCATTGCCCGGGGCTACTTGCTGCTTGAGTTCGGGTTCGGCGCTGTCGTACACCCAGCTTCTGAAGTCCGCGCCAAAGCGCAGGACCTTGGCGTCGAAGACCACCTCGATTCGCTTCTCGTTGTCGCGCGGCCCCACCAAGCGGTCGAACGAGACGATCAAGCGGTCGTCCTGAATCTCGGGCGGGAAGCGGTCGCTGATCTCCTCGCCGTCGATGAGCACCGAATGCACCCGCTCGACCGGGATCTGGGTAAAAATCTCCAGCCGGTCAAAACCCAAGTCGCTCGCGCGCAAGACCGGGCGCACCACATAGGTAAAGGTCTCAGCCGCAAAGCTCTGCGTGGCGATCGGCCAGATCTCCCCAACCACCTCTTGGGCCACTGGATCTTCGGAGAACAGCAGGGACATGTTGTCGATGCGCGGGGCCGCGTCGCCGCTGGCGAACAGGATGGCCTCTAGCTGGAAGTAGCGCGTCGGACTCGGCGATAGTATGGGCGTACCATCCTGCCACAAATCCGCCGACAGTTCCGTCTGCCGCAGCCCAGCCGCGAACTCATAGGGCGCAGACCACGGGCTCCAATTTTCTAGGTCGTAGCCCAACTCCACGTTGTTCCACCGCCGCAGGCCGAGCTGGGTCAAGTATTCGTCGAGGGTCGATATTTCGAGCGTGCCGGTCGGGCCGATGACGCGGTAGATGTTGGGCTGCGGCGTATTCCCCGTGCGGGTGCGGAGCAAAAGCTGAGTCCCCTCGGGCACCTCGCCTTGCCAGCGAACTTTACTCCACGCAACCTCGCGGCCAAAATCCATGATCGGGGTGCGGTAGGTCGTCCGGGTCACAAAGCCCTCGCCATAGATTTCTAACTCGGCGATTTCCCAGTCGCGCTCGGGGTCGAGCGGGCGAATGGCAATCCACTTGAGGTCGCGAGTCGGAAAGCGCAAATCCACCACCACGTCGAGGCTCTCGCGGTTGCGCGCCAAGATATCAAAGGCCGGGTCGTTGGGCGCGCCCAAGGCCGCGTCAATGACCATGTACCACCGCTTGCCGCGCTGACTGCGGTCGAAGTTGCTATCCCAAAATGGCCCGGTGTGGTCGGCCACGCCGATTTCGTACCACGCCAAGTAGTTGTCCTCAAACCCGGGCCGGGGGAAGAAGCGGATGCGGTTGATGGGCAACTCGGCCCCCAAGTGCATGACGTTGTTTTTGACCACTCCGGGGTTGTTGCGGCCAGCCAAGCGCGGTGGCTCGGGTACTCGCACTAGCATGGCGGTCGTCGGATCGCCGTCGATGAGAAACTGCAAGGGCTGAGAGTCGGTTACCAAGTGCGTATGGCCGTAAATGCTGGCCGTGTAAAAGTGCCCTTGGCGCTCCTTGAGCGACAGCGCCAGATTGTCGCTCGGGTCGATGTACACCGGGCGCAGGCCGCCGTCGGCAAAGTCGATCAACGTATCGACGCCCGCGGTGTTGAAGCGCACGCTGACCTCGTCAGCGACCGCGCCAATGGTCACCTCCTCGACGATGCCGCCCTCGGCGTCGAGCAACACGTACGCAGCCGTCTGCTCGGCGACCAGGGCCTGCCAAGAATTGCCATCCGCGCCGCCGAGGCGGAACTCGCCGCGGCCCCACGCGCTGGTCGCTAAGACCACTACTAGCAAGCCCATCCGCTCTATTCGATTCAGCACGACGTCTCCTTTCGTTCAGTACGCCACGCCCAAGGTCCGCATCGTCTGCCCGCTGCGCGCATCCCCCTCCACCTCAATCCGCACCAAGTAGATGCCGGGGGCAACGCGCTGGCCCCGCTCGTCTGTACCGTCCCAATGCACGGCGTCGTACACGCCGTTTTGCCCTTCGGCGTCAAAGAGGCGGCGCACCCGCCTACCCCCTAAATCCCACAAATCTATCACAATCCGCGCCTTGCCGATGACCGCCAGCACCTCGAAATTCACGTCGAGGACATCGTTCACGCCGTCCCCATTGGGCGTCAAGACTTCGCTGCCGAGGGCGAAATCGCCGATCAAGCTGCCCTCGTTCACCGCACGGCTCAGCACGGTCGTCCCCGATTCGGTCGCCACGTCGCCTTCCGCCAAAAAGGCCGCGTTGCCCGGAGAAATGCCCTGAAAGGCATCCTCTTCTAGCAGCAGGGCGCGGCCGCCAAAGCGGGTGCTAAAGGCCAGCACCCGGCTGGCGAAGTGGATTTTCAGCACTGCGTCGTGCTGGTTTATAGCCGGGAAACTCACCGCAAAGCGCTGGTCGTCAATGGCGGTGATGGCGACCTCGCCTTCGGTTGTGACTCCATCGGTGACCGCAAAGGCGTGGTCGAGCACCTGCTCGCCGCTGGCGTCGATGATCTCAATTCGCTCGACGCGGCCCACGCGACTCGGCGTGAACACCTCAAAGCTGTTGAAGCCCTGCACGTAATCGCTCTCCATCTCCGCCCGCACCGCGTACACAAAGGGCACGTCCGCGGCAGCCGGCACCTCGCGGGGGAAAATCTCGCCGACGAGGGCGTCCGCCAGTGGCGGCGCGGAAAACTCGAGCGCGATCTGCTGGAGAATGTGGCTCGCCTCCAAGTGCTGACTCTGGAATTCCACGCGAAATTGGAAATAGCGGCTGGGGCCGGGCGAGAGAATCTGCGTGCCCGCAGCCAGCTCTTCCAGCGCATAAGGCGAGGTCCACGGACTCCAGTTTGCCAAGTCGTCGCGCACTGAGCCGCGCTCCCAATCGTCGCCCTGACGCCCGCGCTCGGGCAGCTTTAAGTACTCTTGGCGCAGCAGCGGCTCGTCCGGATTGGCTACGGACAGTGAAATTTCTGGGGCGTCTTGCAGGGCCACCTGCTTGCGGGTGTACGCCAAGGGACTGGGGTCGTGGCCGCTGCGGGTGCGCAACTGCATGTCGGCCAGGTCCGCAGCCCCTACTTGCTCCTGCAAGGTGCGGATCAGGCCCCAATTGGCCGGGCTGCCCATGTCGATGATCGGCGAGATGTAGCGCGCCGTCGGAAAGAACCCTTCGCCAAAAACCTGGAGCTTCTCAATCTCAAAGGGAATGGCCGACGTGGCCCGCAAGCGGATAAAGCGAATGTAGCGCGGCGGATCGATGGGCACTTCGGTGATCCGGTCGCTGTTGTCGTTGTACACGGCATAGGTCTCCCAAATCGGGTTGCCCGAACTGGTCAGCACCAAGCCGTCGTTGATCTCCACTTCAAAGTTTTTCAAAAAGTCGTTTTGAAAGGGAGTGCCGGGCGAGGGGAAGATCGTGTTGCGCGGAAAAAAGCGCAGCCGGTTGACCCCAAAGCGCGCGCCCAAGTCGAGAATGAGCTGGGTCCCCAAGATATCGTCTTCTTTGCGCTCGAATGCCTGCCCAGTCGGGTCGGCCGCGAGCATGTCCTCAAAAATCACCTGCAACTGCAAGGCGGTCAGGTCGAAGACCGTCGGTGCGCGCAGCGAGCCGCCGCGATCTAGCACCTCTGCGGCCAAATTCTGCTCGGCACCCACTCGCCGCGGCAGGATGCTGCCCGAAAAATCCACGCTTCTAAACTCGATCAAATCGGCCGGCGCATAGCCTATTTCGGTGACGTTGGGGTCGAGAAAGGAGCGGTGCTCGGGCTGGAGCGTCGAAATGCCCTCGGCCCCTTCGACCCGCCCGGTCCACGCGATTTGTCCGTCCTGTCCGATGAGCAGGACTTGTCGGGCCGCTAGCGGCTGCACCAAGCACGCAGTTAGCACCCCAATCAGCAACGCGGCTTTCATGGTATTTCCCCCGACCGACGACGGTCTTCAATAACAACGCCACCATCATCCCATACTTCCAAAGTTACTCTACTCTCCTGAAGCAGGGACATTCCGAGCAGAGGATCCTCATCTGTTTGTAGAATGACTACTTGACGTGGAAGTCCGTGCCAGGATACTGTCCCAAGGTAAGCGTTTAATACTACGGATTCGCCATTAGCGAGTGTTGCGCTGCGCCGACCTAACAGGACTAACCCCAGTTGTTGGATGGCGTCCTGCGGTAGCGTCAAGTCGCCGTTGTACCCTGTGTCCAAGACGACCTCTAATGAATGGAGAAGTCCATCACTTCCTACGAAGTCGACGATGATTACTGCTTCGAGGTGATGGTTTATCTTGCCTTTAATCATGACTTGGACATCAAGCGTCTGCCGCCGATGCGGTACGCTGTGCGATAACCGATTCGTACCGCATAAGTAACCGCATCAGGCCGTCGCTCCAGCAGCTTCAGCGTGGCTGTTACGTCCTTTGTGTCTATCTCGTAGTCGCCAGTTTCAATGTCAATAATCACGAATTTTCCTTTTTCTGTCGTCTCTACCAGACTACGTATCTGCTCCCGGTAGATGGCTTCCCCTCGGGTTGCTATCTCCTCAGGGCTATAAGTGCGGTCTGCCATAACACCCTCCTTTTGGAACGATTGAGAACTGTTCATGGCCTATCAGGTAGTAGAGCGACTCGACGATCCTCATCTGCAACGCGGCTCTCATGGTATTTCCCCCGACAATTGTTTCAGCAAGACGTCCCTCTCGGTTTGCACGCGCGCGGCGACTTTGGCGCGCTGCTCTTGGCGCTGGTACTGAGCAAACGCTTCCCGTGCGGCCTCTTCCTCTCCCAGCAGTCCGTAGAGCTTACTCAGGAAGAAATGCACCCGGTAGTCGTCCGGAGTGTATTCAGCCAGCGCGGCAACGCGGACGAGTGCCTCTTGGTTGCGACCCTGCCAGAAGAGCAGCTTGCCTAGCCCCCACAAGTCGGCGCTTGAACCGGGATTCTCTACTAGCGCGACCTCGAGTTGCTCTTCCGCCTTTTGCATGGCTTCCTCCCCGACCAGCCCTTGCTGCCTCCACCAGCCCTCCGCCCTCGGGCTGCCCAGCTCGCCGCGGCGGCGGTCCAGTTCAATGAGGAGATTCGCCAGCCCCAAGGCCGCTGGCCGCGCATAGGTCTTTTGCGCCAACAACTCGACGTAGGCTGCAATCGCTGGTTCGGGTCGGCCTTCGGCTTCGTAAATGCGCGCTAGCTGGTACCGGGCCCGGCTGCTGTCGGGACGCAGCACCAGCAAGTCGCCATAGGACTGGGCCGCACTCTGCAAGTCGCCGCTCAGGCTCTGCGCATCGCCGAGACGACCGAGCAACGCCGTAAGATCACCCCCTTGGTCGAGCAAGGTCTGATAGAGGCTGACGGCTGCGGCTGGCTGCCCGGCAGCTACATAGCGAACCGCCAGCAACTCCTGCGCTCGACTTTCTTCGGGCCAGCGCTCCAACAGCTCGCGATACGCGGCAATGGCCTTGCCGTGCTCGTCCTTTTCGCCGTAGAGCGCTCCGAGCGCGTAATAGGCAGCGGGAGAATCGACCCCTGCCGCAACCGCACTCCGGTACTCGCGCAGGGCGTTGGCCGTCATGCCCTGCTCTTGGTATGCGTGGCCCGCCCAGTAGTGCTGCTCCCCTTTTGATCTGCTATCACACGCATGGAGACCAATGCTGAGCGCGATTAGGACCACCCACGGGCGCTGGGCCAATACAGCAGTCCTGAATGCCTTGAACGATTCGCTATGCATATCGTCTTGTTTCTACTATTCTGCGTCCATCTGCGTCCATCTGCGCATCTAGTTCAGCCCCGCGTAAATCGTCACAAAGGATTCGTTGGTCGTCCGCGCTTTCTGCCCGGTGAACTGCTTGCGCTCCACCTTCATGCCGGTCAGGGCGCGGAGCTTGTAGCCGAGGTAGTTGGACTCATTGCTAAACTGTACGGCTACGGTCACCGAGTCGAAATCGTTTTCGTCGGCGTCCAAGTCGTTGAAGATCGCGAATTCCACGCCGGCTTGGAGCTTGGTCACCTGCAAGACCTGCGTCTCCACCAAGCCCGAAAACAGCTCCATCAGGCTGGTGTGGCTGTTGAGCGACAGCAAGCTGCGGCTCTGTTTGCGGAACTCGCTCTTCCAGCGCGGCTCCAACGACCACGCCCCGAGTTCGAGGCGGTAGCTCGCTTTGTTGATCAGGCCGAAGAAGAAGTCAGAAGGTGCCAAGCCGTATTTCTCTCGCTGGGCCTTTTCCATTTGCTGCTGAAAGTTGAGCCAGTGCATCTTGGTGGTCAAAAAGAGCGCCGCCACCTGCAGATTGTGGCCGACAAAGAGTTGGTTGACCCAAGTGTCGCGCGCCAACAGCGGGTCCTCGACCTTGGTCAACTCGCCGCCGCGCAGCGTATTGTCCGGTGCCCACTGCAACAGCGGGTTGGGAATGTCGTCTTGGACCAACTTGCTCATCTCGAACACCCGGAAGCGGCCCAGCCGCGGGGCATCGCGCTCGTAGGTAAACATCAGGTAGTTGCTCTCGTTTTTGCGCGCCGAGGAAATCAGCCCCTCGCGCAGCGCACCCACCGCCAAGCGCGCCCGCGGCGTGATGTCGGCCCCGAGGTGGATGTTGAATCCCCGGTGATCCCGGCGATACGGATAATCCGGTTCCTCGTCGTTTTCGTATTGATCGACCCAAAAGTTGTTGTTCATATCGACGCCAAAGAGAAACTCGGGCCGATCGACGTAAAACCGCAGAAAAGCCTCCTCGTAGTCCGGCTCGGTATTCGAGCGCACGAACGTATCGTTTTGGTTGAAGTCGGGCACGAAGTCGTTGTTCTGATCCCAGCCCGGAAAAACCTGCTGATCGCCACTGAGAAAGTCGAAGCGCACGTTGTCCGGGAATTTGTCTTGATCGTCGTTGTCATCGACCAAATCGACCAAACTGCGCTCGTTGTCGTAGTCAAATTCCCCGGTGCCCGAGGTGATAAAGGTCTGAGTGTTGTAGCGCGGGTCCATGCTGTAAAACTCGCCGAAGGCGAAATAGGGAGCGGCCTTCTTGGACACGTTGACCATCCAAGCGGGTGCCGAACGCCGACCGCCGATCCCAGAAAATGCTTCGTGGGTTTCCGTGAGCACGTTGGGGTACTTCCGATAGCTCCAACTCAAATCGTACTCGCCGTACACGTCAAAGCCCCGCAGGTCCTGCAACTCGACACTACCGCCAAAGATGTGGGTCGCCGTGGGCAGGCCGTACTCAAAGCGAATGGTCTGCAAATTGGTGATGTCCTGGACATTGCCCTCGGCCTGTGCGACGAGCAACAAAACCTCCTGGCCGTCGAGGTTGATCTGGCGGTCCGAAGTCATCCAGACCTGATAGTCGTTGCCCAGCGTCAGCAGGAATTCGACCTTGGCGATTTCGTCCTTGGCAAAACGGGCCCGATCGACAAAATCCGGGCTGTCGAAATCGTACACGAGCCGCATCTCCTCCGGCCCGTTGGCAGCGACAAAGCCCTGCTGCAAGAAGCCCCCCTCGATGATCGGCTCAAAGCCAATGGCCTTGCCCGATTCCTCCGAGCCATCGCGATAAGTGATCTGCACGTCCGACGCATCGGGGAAAAACGCCGCGCCACCCACGCCGTCCTCGGGCGAGTCGTCGCGCAGCACCAGCTTGACGAGCGAGATGGTTTTGTTCTGCCCGATGGTCAGCGAGCCAGCAAATGGGTTGCCGGCCTGCTTGTCGAGCAAAGTGTGCGACTGGTGGGCGTTGGCCGTGTGCAGCGCGACTTCGGCAAAGTCGCCGAGCTGGGCCCCTAACCGTCCGCCCGCCAAGATGGTGTTGTTCGTCCGCAGCACCTCGCGGTCCCCGGTCGAGCCGCCGCCGGGGTTGCTCAGCCGCGAAAACAAAAAGGTCGCTTCGTAGCGGTCAGTAGCTAAGTCGAACTGCACGCCGTCCATGCGGGCCTTGGCAAACACCATCGGCGACAGCACCGAGCGCAGGCGGCTGCTCGCCGTCAAGGTGTAGAAGTACTGGCCCTTGTTGTCTTGCGCCACCACGACTTCGGAAAACCAACTCTGGAAGCGGGAGGACTTAAATAGCACGTTGCCGAACTGCTGGGGCTTGCTCTGTGAGTTGTTGAAAATCAGCCAGCCGCGCGTGAGGAAATTGCCGTACAGATCGTAGAAGTAATCGCCCTCCAGGGTTGTTTCCACGTAGCGCTCATAAGGATTGCGCGCATAGTTGGTGTATTCCCACTGCCGCCAATGGTACTCGCTGTACAGCTCCTGCGGCACGTACCAGCGGCGCACGGCCGGGTCGAGCGCGTTTAAGGCCACCCCGGGGCCTTGGGGCGCAAGACTAGTCTGGTCGCCGAGCTGTAAGCCCAAGCGCGTCCCGTACTGGCCCTGCGCAACAGCCGGCGCACCGACCGCGCTCCACAATAGTAGGAGACCGCAATAAATACCGGTCTTTGGTCTCAAGATAACCTCCCTTTGCAATACCTTAATATGCAACGGCAATGAGGTGGGTGCGGGTCGTCCCTCCAACCCCTTCTGCATCCGCCTCCACTGTAATCTGACACAAGTACAACCCCGGCGGCACCACCTGCCCGGCCTCGTCCTTTCCGTCCCACCTAAACTGCTGCGGCCCACCGGTCGCCAACCCTGTCAGCCGACGCACCTGTTGCCCGGCCAGCGTGTACAGATGGATGATCAACGGCCGCGCGGCCTGCACGCGAAAGAGAGAAAAACCAATCTCCGCAGTCTCGTTGATCCCGTCGCCATTGGGGGTAAACGGATTGGGCGCAATGGCAATATCGTCGATAGTGGCCTGCGCTCCTTGCGCGCCAATCGACAGGTTCTTAGAAGGACTCAAGGCGGTCGCATCGCCCCCATCGGCCACCTGCCAAGGCGTCGCCGGCTGGCTCTGCCGCACGGCGACCTGCATCCGCGTCCCTTGCAGGTACACTCGCCCCGCAAAGCGCACGCGCAACAACCGGCCGCGACCCACTATCCAGCCCCGCTGACTGCCCAGCCGACCGTAGCTCCGCTCGTCGAGGCTGTCGCCAGCCGCGTCAAAGGGCACCTGATCGCCCAGCCCGACCACCTTGCGGAAATAGCGCACCGGCCCCTGCTCGTCCGCGCTGAGCGCTTCGTAAGTCGCGACGTCCACTTCGGCCAAGCTACCGTCTGCCACCCGCTGAAAATAGCGCACTGCGCCGCGCTCGGCATCCGGCAAGAGGCTGTGCGAGGTAAAGGTCAACAGATTGCGATCCAATCCGGTAGGCACCTCGTCGCCGGGCAGGACCGACCGGTAGTACACGGGCGTGAGTACATCGTCCGGCGCGCCCTGCACAATCTGCGGAAATTCCAGCCACAGCGAGTCGCCCTCGGCGTGTACCCTCAACTCGTCGTCCCACTGGAGCGGCGTACCGGCCAACAACTCGGCCTCAGTCCCCATAGCCGCATCGACGAATTTCAGCGCAAACGACGGCTCCGCGTGCAAGAGCAATTGGTCGAAGCCCGGGCTGCGCACATTGGCTGGCTGCTGCAAAAAATTGGGCTGCACGTAAAGCGCAAAAGTGTCGAGCAGACCGGCCTCAGCAGTAGTCGGCCACACCTCGGCCCGCAGGTGCTGCGCCACTGGCTGGTGGAACGCGACCGCAATGCGGTGCAAGGCCGCTGCGTTTTCGCCGCTGCTTTTGAGGCGCGCTTGGATCTGCATGAAGCGCCGCAAGCCCGGCGAAGTGGCCAAGTCCCCAGGCTGCAAGTAGCGCTGGCTCCACGGACTCCAACCCGGTCCCACCACCACGGTCGTATCCGAAGGCCCCTTCAGAAAGCCGGCCAGCGTCCTGTACTCATCCGCGGTTTTCTGGTTGCCGGTCTTGTCGAAATAGCGGATCTGCTGCAAAAGCTGGTCGCCGGTGCGGGTGCGAATCTCCACATCCGTGCCCAAGGGCGTACTCGCCTCCCAGCGCACCTCACCCAAGGCCACCAACCCCGGCAGCTCGATCAGATCCGACTCCAGCACCACCTCGGCCGGTGCCCCCTCGGCGAGCAGCATGAGCTCGTGCTGATAGGACCAGAACTGGTTCATGTGGCCGGTTCCACCCGGGCCGGTGGCCCTAAATCCCGGCGGCACGTGACCGATGGTGACCATGTCGAGGAAGCGGGTCAAAACTGGCGGGTCCTGAATGTCGGCAATGTCGCGAAAATTGCCGGTGAAGATATTGCGCTCGCGTTCCTCCGGGCTGATGCGCTGCCACTTAAGATTGCCCTGAGCGTCGCGCTCGCCCGTGGAGGCGCGCATGATGTAGCCCCGACTGCTCCCCACGAAGCGGGTCTGAGCCAAGCGCACAATGCCCCCCATATCTATGGTCAGCACGTTGGCAGTGGGGTTTTTCGGGTTGCGGATCTGGTGTGAGAATCCAGTGCCGGCGTCGCCGTCGAACGCAAGCAGCGTATTGGTCCCATCGGTCGTCAGCACGTACGAGCCGCCGTTTTCAATCAAGTTGATGCCCAAGTTGTCGCCCCAGCCGTGCGCTTCGACCTCAGCTAGACGCGGCAACTCGCGGCGGTAGTAATCCCGTCGCCCCTGGCGCTGCTCTTCCAGGGCCTGATAGGTGGTCTCGTCCACCGGCTCCTCGCGGCCGGCCACGTCGCGCGCAAAATAGACGATATCCCCGCGCTCTGCTTCCGGCAGGGCCTCCCACGCCTCTTGATCAATCTGTCCGGCCCGGCCACCGCGCGTATCCGTGATGACGATGCGGATCGTCTCGATCTTTCGCCCGGTCCACTCGGGCGAGCGATGCAAGCTCTCCACGAGCTTCTTGTCGCTGACCACGCCAGTGGTCGGGGGCAGTTCGGGGCTGGTGTGCTCGCTCTCGAAGATGTATTCGCGCTGTGTGGTATTGGGCGCGTCTTGCGGGATGAAGAGTTGGAAGCCAATGCGGCTGTTCGGCTCGTGCAGCAGCGCGCTCTGCCGGTCCGACAGCAGCATGATAAAGCGCAGAAAGGGATCTCCGAGCGACTCATCGACGAACTGAAGCTTGAGCCGCTCCACCGGCACCACCCGCCCCAAGTCCACCTCAATCCACCACTGCTCAATGGGATCGCGCGGATCCGGCTCCCAGAACGTGGTGGGGTCGCCGTCGAGAATATTGGCCGCGAGCCGCGGATTGGACCCCACTCGGCTGATCCCAGGCCGCACCCAATAGTCAAAGACCAGCTCGTTGAGCGTATTCCGTATCGGCTCGCCAAACACGTCGAACTGCATGGTGCTGTCGATGGTGCCGATGCGCGGGTCGGGCTTGCTAATGACGATCGGACGCTTGAATCCGGGATCGTCCAAGACGTTGAAGACCGTCCGCAGCGAATGCGCCCGCACCGAGCCATCCTCGTGGATGCGCGCCAGATGGGTGGGAATGGACCACTGCTGCCAGTGGTTGGCCCGCTCGACTACGACTTCGTCACCGGCGATCCGATAGCCCGACTGAGCCTCGGCCAATGCCCAACCCAGCGCTAGGCCGACGAGGATCTGCACGGCGAAGTGGCTCTTCATAGTTCCGCTTCTCCCTCGCTTGCTGGCGGCCCGCCCTTTCCGCACCGGAACACCTATCCCCCCGGACCCTTTCCTACAAATGTGATAAAACCCTAGCCGATGCGGAAGGGGGTTCACATCCCCCACACCTCAATCACCGCCCCACCTGCCGATGTCCGACGGTCGTGAAACACCTTGTCGGCCCAACGCCTGTTTTCTCGCCGGTCAAAAATCACCAGATGCCCCGCTTCAGCTCCGCAGCGATCCATGTACCCCACAGTCTGTTCCACCCCCTCGGCAACTGTCTGCTCCAAGCTCTTGTGCAAAATTTTGCACTCAACCACTACCTTGCGCGTCTGATCGTCCTGCGGCCATACAATGAGCAAATCCGTCCGTCCTCGGCCCAACCCATACTCGCGCTCAATCCGCCCACCGCTATTCACAATGCGCTGCAAAAAAGCCTGAAGCAACAACTGCGGTCCCGCCTCTTGGTACTGAAACCGACCCACCCAATGCTCGGAGTGCTCGCGGAAAAACACCTGAAAGGCCGACATCAGTTTATCCACGTCCAAGCCCCCTTCGGCATCTATATACCACGTCGTTTCTTGCTCAAATTCCTCTTGCACCACCCACGTCAGTTCGCGCGGCACTACCTCGGCGTAGATCGGATTGGCCACGCGCAACGGACGATCCTGGGCAAGCAAACCCAAATCCCGCACGTACTCCAAATCGCGGTCGGCAAAGTAGCGTTGTTCGCCGCCGCTCAGCAGCGGCTCGACCACTCGCCGTACCCGCTCCTCCTTGAGCTTGTCGGCCAACTGATCCAGATGTGTCTCGCGGCGGAGGATGAGTTGCTCTTGCGCGGCGAGGAGGGCCTCAGCTACCACCGGATGGCTCCGATCTCGTCCAACCTCGCTCTTAAAGCAGGTTTCGTAGGCCAAGGCGTTGACCAACCACGGCTGCCCTTGAGTCTGTTCCCAGATCGTCTCCAACGCGTCGTCCGTGAACATTTGGCCCGTCTCTGCCGTGTGTTGCGCCAACAGGGTCTGCACCTCCTCGGCACTGAAATCGCCCAGTCGTAGCGATTCGGCCTTGATGTTGAACGCGCTGCCGCCGGCGATCATCGCATTCTCAGCGGTCGATTGAATCCGGTAATCGCGCACGTCCCGCACTCCGCACAACACCACGCTCTGCGGAAAGCCCTCCGGCCGCAAATCGTAGCCAGCGCGCAACTGACGCAACACCGCCAACAGCGAATCCCCGATTAAGGAATCGATTTCGTCGATCAGCAGCACCAGCGGCTCTGGGCTGGCCTCGGCCCAGCGCGTCAGGGCCTCGCGCAAGCCCCCCGGTCCAAACTCGGCAAAAATGGCGGCCCACATCTGGGTTAGAAATTCGTCGCCCAGCGTCAAGCGCGCCCGAGAAGCCAGTTCGCCCAAGATGACCTGGGTGGCCTGTTCCACATCTTCGCGCAGGGCTTGAGCGGCCTCTACGTTGACGTACACGCAGCGGTAGTCGCCTTCGGCGTTGAGCAGATCGCGCAGGGCCAGCAGCGAAGAGGTCTTGCCCGTCTGACGCGGCGCGTGCAGCACGAAATACTTTTTTTGCTGAATGAGGATCCGCACATCGTCGAGAGCCAAGCGGTCCAACGGCGGGACGTGGTAGTGGTCGTCGGGCCGGACCGGACCAGTCGTGTTGAAAAAGCGCATCGCGGAAGCTCCTCATGCCTAGGGGCCTGTGCATAAGTGGAGACAAAAACTATTAGGTAGGGCCAAAGCCCAGGACTGTCAAGATAGCCCCTACCAATCCACCAAGACGACGACTTGGTCCTTGTACTTATCCTGCAACTGGCGGATAAACGCGCCGATCCGCTCGTTTTCCCGCTGGCGGCGCAAGCTGGCGGCTGCCCGGCGGCGCGCCTCGTCAAAGGGCTGGATCTGGCCGCCCTCCTGCCGCAGCACCCGGAACACTGCGTACCCGTCCATGCTCTCTAGCGGGCCGACGAGCGCTCCGACCTCAGCGGCAAAGGCCGCTTTTACTAACTCGGGATAGCGCGGCTCGTACAGGCGCACTAGGCGCATCTCCCAACCGTGCTCGCGCACCCCGTGCCCCTCGACGCCAGCGTGCGAGCGCACTCCGGGCCGGTCGAGCAAGTCGGCAATGGGCGCGCCAGCCTCCCACTCGGCGCGCAAAGCCGCAGCGTCCTCTTCCTCAGCGGTCCACAACTCGTGGACTATCACGGCATCCTGCGTGCGGTAGCGGTCCTTGTGAGCCTCGTAATGCGCTTTGATCTCGTCCTCGCTGGGCGCGACTCCGGCCGTGGCCTGTTGGAAGAGCTGATTGAGGATCAGTGCCCGACGCTGGTGCTCGCGCCACTCCTCAAAAGCCGCCTCCTCAGTCCAGCCGCGCTTGCGCGCCTCGGCCTCGAAGAGCCGCACCGGCAGCAGCAAGCGCCCGATCCGCTCGGCGGCCTGGGCCTTGTCCTGCAATACGCCCTGTGCTCCAACCGCCTGCAGGCTGCCCAAACCCTCGGCCACGCTGATTGTGCCGCCTTCGTACGCGTAGAAGGGGTGATTCAACTCGTCCGTCGTCAGGGGTCGGTCCAAACTCTGGAGCAAGATGGCCTCGCCCTCTGGATCTAGGCGCACGTCGTAGCGAAATCGGAGGCGTTCAAACTCCTCTTCTTCTTTCTCCCGCGTCCGTTCCTTGCGCAGCCGCTCGGCCACTTCGTCGCTGTAATCGACGGGCGCGGCCGGGCGATCCTCGACAAATCGGAAAACCTGATAGCCACCGGCCAGCGCGACCGGCTCTGCCACCTCCCCAACGGGCAAACCCACAAAGACGGCCGGCGGAATGGAGAACCGCCGCGTGGCTTGCGTGCGCCCGATCCAGCCGACCACGCCGTCGCCCTGCGTGGCAAAGAGGTCGTTGGCGGCAAATCGCGCGGCCACTTCCTCAAAGGGCTGGCCCTCGCGCAAGTCGCGCCCGACCGTCTCCAACTCCTCGCGGGTGCGCACCAAGATGCGACTGAAAAGCCGCTCTCGGTCAAACCCCATCTCCGCAAAAGCGCGCTCGACATCTGCGGCTGTGATCTCCACCTGCGGCACAATGACTTGGGCGCGATAGCGCTCCACGAGGCGCTGTCGCACCATTTCGCGGAGCTGGTGCTCAACCGCCAAGATGGTGTCGATCCCGAGTGCGCGTGCCTCGGCGAACATCAGCTCCTCGTCGATCATCGACTGCAAGTGCTCCCGGTCGGCTGCGCGTCCTTCCTTGGAGCTGCGCAATCCCGGCGGTAGGCGCTCGACAAAAGCCTCAAACTCTGCCTGCCCAATCTCCTCCTCACCGATCCGAGCGATGATGATCTCGTCCTCGCCGCACCCCATCAACAACAGGGCCAGCATACCCAAAAACTTACTCGATAAATAGCGCATCGACTTCCATCTCTAGATCTGCATTCGTTCGTTCAACAGCACCTGCCGCAGCCTCTATAGCTTTGGCGCGATTGCCCGTAGTGCCGCCCAGCAAATCGACTACGACTCGGGCCACCTCGCCGTCGAGCACTAGGGCTGGCCGACCTTTGACCTCGGTCTCCGCTAGGGCTACATTCGCGCTGTGTAGTGCTGCCATAAGCAAAAATATCCTTATCATCGCCATATAGGTCGTCCCTCTATTATTCGGATGTTGCGCACCTTTTGCAAGCGTCCACCTGATCGAGACAAGTATGAGAAAATTCCTCCAAAAGACAAAACTCGCCGCCTATGGCTTGCTCGGCAGCTTGGCACTTGCCGCCTGTGGCTTCGACGAAGGGGGCATAAAGCACGTCCCCCGCAACCGCACCCTCATCCTCGGCCTGCCGCAGATGCGGGACTACGACTCGTTCAATCCCTTTATCGTCGGCACCCAATCCCCGGGCTTCGACTACCTGTTTGAGCCGCTCTACTTCTACAACGCGTACGTAGAAAAAGACCACGTCATACCTTGGATCGCCACAAGTCACAAGTATAACTCAGACTACACGGAAGTGACGATCCACATTCGCAAGGGGGTGGCGTGGAGCGACGGGCAGCCTTGGACCGCCCACGACCTCAAGTTCACCATTGACATGCTCAAGGCCTACGCCCCAGAGCTGGCCTTTTCAACCGACATGGACACTTGGGTCGCCGAGGTCCAAGTCCCGGATTCGCTAACGGCGAGATTCGTGCTCAAAGCGCCCAACCCCCGCTTTGTATTCTCCTATTTTACCTACAACTTCGGCAACGGCATCCACATCGTGCCCAAGCACATCTGGGAGGGCCAAGATCCGATCTCGTTCAAAAACCTCGATTTGGCGCGCGGCTTGCCGGTCGTCAGTGGCCCCTATCGCCTCGCCCTCTCCGAGCCTCAGCAGCGGCTCTGGGATTTGCGCGAAGACTGGTGGGCCGCCCAAATCGGCTTCCAGCGCCTGCCGAGGGTCGAGCGCATCATCTACCTGCCCCAAGGCGACGAGAACAAGTGGGTTCAACTCATCCTCGCCAACCAGATGGATCAGTGCATCGACTTGCGTCCCTCCAACATCAAGACCCTCCTCGACCAAAATCCCAACGTCACCACGTGGTCGGGCCGCCAATTGCCCTACGGCTATCGGGACTGGTGGCCGCCGGCCCTCGGCTTCAACAACCTAGAGCCGCCCTTCGACGACCCAGACATGCGTTGGGCCGTAAACCACGCCATCGACCGCGAACAGCTCGTGGCCATCGGCTGGCAAGGAGCCGGCGAGTACACCCTTCTGCCGTTCCCCCACTTCCCACCGCTGATGCACTACCTCGACCAAGTTCAGGATCTATTAGAAAAGTATCCCGTGGGGCAACACGATCTAACCCAGACCGCCGCTATCATGGAGCGCAAGGGCTGGAGCAGAGATGCGGAAGGCATGTGGCAGCGGGACGGCGAGCGCCTGAAAATCCCGGTCGTCGTCTTTCCCTCTCTCTTCCAAGACTTCACGCCCGTGCTCGTCGAGCAACTCCGCCGCGCGGGTTTCGACGCCTCCTTCCGCATGTTTTCCGACGCCTATACCCGCATGACCCAGGGCACGGCCCGCGCCTTTGTCATGGGCAACGGCGGCTCAGTGCGCGACCCGTACTTCACTCTCCGGCTCTACCACAGCCGCTACGTCCAACCCACCGGCACGGCCACTCCGTATTTCTGGCGCTGGCGCAACGCGGATTTTGACCGCTTAGTCGATCAGATGGGCCAGACCGCGCCCGACGACCCGGCGCTCGTGCCGCTCTTTCGCCAAGCCCTCGAGATCTGGCTGGCCGAATTGCCGGCCATTCCCCTCCTCCAGTGGTTCCACCGCATTCCTCACAACCAAACCTACTGGAAAAACTGGCCCTCAGCCGAAAACCCCTACATGAACAGCGCCTATTGGGTGCGCTCGTTCTTGATCGTGCTGTTGGGATTGGAACCGACGCAGCCTTGAATGGATTAGAGAAAGAGCCTATTTGATATGCACCAGCGCCTGCCGGTACAGTTGGGAGCCGACGCGCAAACGCGCCCAATAGACCCCCGAGGCCACCAGACGCCCCTCGTCGTTGCGGCCATCCCACCCGGCTAGGTAGCGACCCACCCCCCGGCCACTGGTCAGTTGGCGCACCAATTGGCCATCGACCCCGTAAATAGCCAAGTCGTAATCCGCCTCAACCGATAGGACGAAGGGAATTCGCGTGAAACTGTTGAACGGATTGGGGTAATTGGCCAACAGAGCGGCCTTATCGGGGGTGGTTTGTTCCACCTCTTCCACGGCCGTGGGGACGACCACGCCCGGCAAGTATTGGGACAGTGCAGCACCGCTGATGATGTGGGCTTCCCCGGCGTTTTCGCGTCGATTGTCGGGCCCGTCGCCAGCCATGCCATTGGGAATCGCGTCCACCCGCCCGTCGCCATCCATATCGCCGCTGGCCCCCCAATAGGCCGAAAAATCAATCGGGTCGGGTGCTTGAATCCACACGACCGGTACTGCGGGGTCGGCCAAGTCGATCTCGTGCGGCAAATCGGGGCCACCGGCCAGCACCGCAAAACCGCCAGCAAAGCGCCGCTTGAGCGGCCCTTCGTCGCCAGGCACGCCAACAAAAAGGTCGTCGTACCCATCTCCGTGGATATCGCCGGCAGCTACGGCGTCGCCAGTAATGGCATCGGGGCGGGCACCGTAGATAACGGTAATGTCGGCTGGCGGCGCAGCCATATCCAGCCGCTGTCCGCGCCGTTGGGGACCGCCGTACACCACGTACACCTCGCCAGCGTCGATGCGGCTATTGCCCGGACCATCAGCCCGGTACGCGCCGATGAACAGGTCTTGGATGCCGTCGCCGTCGATATCGGCCAAGACTATTTCCTCGCCCAACCGATCGGGCGAATTCCCGCCGCCATCGGCACCGTAAATAACGGTCAGATCGGCGGGCGGGTCCCCGGCTAAATCAATGGCCGCGGGACGCTGGGGACCGCCGTACACCACGTACATTTCCCCGGCGTTTTCGCGCTGGTTTTCCGGGCCATCCCCAGCGCCGCCAGTGCGATGGTACGCATTGCGCAAGGTGCCGAAAGCCGCCGCGCCAATGGCAATGTCGTCGTACCCATCGCCGTCATAGTCACCAGCAGCCACGGTCGAACCAGCGTGGTCTAGGGCATCGATGCCGTAGATGATACTCAAAGGATGTTCCGCAGCCGCCAGATCAATAGTAGTACCCGAATCCAACGGACCGTAGAGGACGTACACCCGTCCCGCCTCAACAGCCCCCGCCATCCCCGAGGCCCGGTCGGCCCCCACCACCGCATCCCGGTGGCCATCGCCGTCAAAATCCCCGGCGGTCATCCACACCCCCAAGCGGTTGTCGCGTTCAGCGCCGATAACGGTAATCACCTCCTCCGGCCAAGGTCGTTGCGCCAAATCCAAGCGCCTCTCTGCGGCCCGCAACTGAGCAATAAGTTCGGCCGAGAAAATATAGAGCTTGCCAGCGTTGGCGCGGTCGGGGCCATCGGCGTAAAAAGCGCCCACCAAAAGATCGGCGCGCCCGTCGCCCACGAGGTCGGCCACATGGGTCTTGATACCGAAAAGGTCGCGCCGGGCCTCGCCATATAGAGTGACCACATCGCCGGAGTCGGCAGCCAAGTCCAAGCCACCCCCCGAGGGTATGGTGTCAAAGCAAATGGCCACTTCGCCGGCGTTGGCGCGATCATTGGCGGGGCCATCCCCAGCCATGGCCGAAATCACCAAATCATCGCGCCCGTCGCCATCGATATCGCCAGCGGTAATAGGAGTGCCAAATTCGGCATCATTGACGTCGGGGTTGTACACTGTGAACTGGCCTGTCTGAGCAGTATCAGCCAGATCCCACACATGGACTATTTGGGCCGAAACCGGGATGGCCAGACAGCACAGAACCGACAACAGGGTGGCCACGTATTTCATGGGAATTCTCCGCGAAAAGTTTGTCCAGAATACGAGGGCTGCATTTTTGAGCTTTCTAGCGCAACAACACCATTCGCCGCACCAAGTCCCCACCCGGCGTCACCAAACGCGCGATATAGACCCCACTCGCCAAATCGGCTCTGTCGAACCGCACCGCGTGGCTTCCGACATCCAACACCTCGTTGACCACGACGTCCACCCGCTGCCCTAAGATATCGAAAACCTCCAACCGCACTGACATGCGCCTAGGAAGCATAAAGCGGACCTGGACCGTCGGATTAAAGGGATTGGGATAGGGCGGATACAGGACGGCCTGACCGGGCAACGCCCTTTCTTGATGCGACTCAGCCTCCACTGCGGTGGCCGGGGGACGGGACACCCCCGGGCCTTGGAAATCAATCCAATTGATATTGAATAAGCCGTCGTCACCCGGATTGCGCAGAAAAATAAAAAACAACTCGTGAGTGCCGCCCGGGTCCGCAATAGGTGCCGTCAAGTCGGTATAAACCTGCCAGTCCCCCGTACTCCCCACGCGCACTGTGCTAATCGGCGGCCCCTTCAGCGAATCAACGCGAACTTCAATGCGTCCCCCCAGCCCAGCCGAAGCCACCCGATAATTGAGCGACTCAATGCCCTCCAGATTCATGGGCGCAAAGGAAATCCAGTCGCCGTGGGCAATAAAGCCGATATTCTGCCCGCCGCCGGCCTCGTCTCCAGTCGTTTCTAACAGCACTCCACTCTGGCGCGTATAGTGTTCGGCCTGCTTGCGCTTGGGTTGCAGAATGTGGCCCGCCCTACCGGTCAAAGGAGCCACCGACTCCGTGCCCCGGTCTGTATAGCGCGCTTCGACCGTATAAAACAAATCGTCGCCATCTCCGCCGTGCCCTGACTCGGTCTGAAAACTACCACTGCAAGCGCCGTATTCCTCAAGGGGATGGCTGTGCTCGTCGTGGCCGATAAACGCTTGCAATACCACCCGAGCGCAGTCGGCGATCCCATCCTCCGCGTCAATGGCCCGGACTTCAAAATCGACGACTTCGCCCCAACTAAAAAACCCGCCGTCCGGGGGCCGCACGATCTCCACCTCGGGGACGGTATTGCCGACCGCGATCGGCACTTGCGCCACGCCTTGGTTCCCCTCGGCGTCGGAGACCATTAGCTGGGCAATATAGTCGCCGCTTGCCTCGTAGGTGAAGACAACTTCTAATCCCGTCGCGTCAATCTCCCCATCGCCGGTAAAATCCCACGCAAAGTCTAGCACCGACCCCGGATCGGGATCAAAGGAATCGCGTCCCGAGAAATGCACCTCCAACGGCGCAGCCCCATTGGTAGGCGCAGCTTCAATGCGGGGTACCGGTGCCCGCGTACCCCGCACGTAGTCAATCCGCACCACGCGGGCGTCGTCGTTGTCGCCCCAAAAGCCGCTACCCCACTCCAACACGTACAGCGAGCCTTCGGGGCCAAACTGCATGGAGATGGGACGGATGAATTCCATGCTGTCCAAAAAGGGATTGATCTTGAGGATGTTCCCGTCCTCGTCCAACTTGACCTCTTTAATCCAATTGCTCGCCCACTCGTACATAAAGAGCGTGCCGTCGTAGTACGCCGACAGCTTCTTGCTACCCGCCGCAGCGTCGTAGTAATACACCGGGCCAGCCAGCGCCGTGCGACCGCTGTCGGCAGTGATTTCGGGAAATGCGGACGAAGTACCATAGGGATACCAAACCCACGCCGCCTGCGCCGGAGGCAGCGATTGCAGGCCCGTATTATTGGGCGACAGGTTCGTCAGTGCCCCGCAATCGAAGGGCATACCGGAACTTTCAGTGGCAAAATCGTAGGCCACGTAGGGCTGGTTATCGCCAATGCAGTAAGGCCAGCCAAAATTGCCCGCCGCCCGCGCCTGATTCCACTCGTCTAGACCAATCGGTCCCCGCTGAGGGTCGGCTTGGCGGGCGTCAGGGCCGACATCGCCCCAATAGAGCCAGCCGCTCTTGCGGTCGATCGACAACCGGAAAGGATTGCGCACGCCCATGATGTAAATCTCGGGGCGGCCTTCTTCGGCCTCGGCGAACAAATTCCCCAGGGGAATACTGTAGCTACCATCGTCCTGAGGTTTGATGCGCAGGATTTTGCCGCGCAGGTCGGCACTGTTGGCCGATGTGCGCTGGGCATCCCAATCGCGCCGGTCCGGCCGCTCGTCCAACGGACTGAACCCGTCCGAATCAAAGGGGTTGGTATTATCGCCGACACCGATATACAGGCTACCGTCCGGGCCAAACGCCAGCGCCCCACCCGAATGGCAGCACGCGCGCCGCTGAGTGGGAATTTCCAGCAATACGACTTCGGAATCCAAAACCAGTTCATCGCCATCTAACTCAAAACGGGATACATGCTGCTTGGCCTCTTCGCCGTGTGGCGAGTAAAACAAGTAGAGCCAATTATTGCGGACAAAATCTGGATCTAAGGCAATGCCCAACAGGCCGTCCTCAAAATCGGTCGAAACCGCTAACTGTCCGGCCAAGCGGGTCAATCCTAGATCGGGCCGATATACGTTCAACTCGCCCTTGCGCTCGATGAAGAACACGCGCCCGTCAGGAGCCACGGCCAAGTCAATGGGATTTTCAGCCTCGCTGTCGAGGACGACCTTTGCAAAATTGGTATCCAACGTAGCCCCGCAATCGGCCGCAGTCACTCCTGTGGCGTACTCGATGCCGCCGAGGATATGCTGCATGAACAGAGGCTCGCCGTAGCTTTCGCGAGTGTGGCCACCGCCGGTGTACCAAGAGCGACCGCCGTCGTAGTCGTGGCACCAAGCAATGGGGTGGTCAAAGCCGTGGTTGCCGCCGTCGTAACTGCCCTCGTCCAAAGTGGCCAAGATGTGGACTCGCCCACGGGGATTGCGGCGGTAATTGTACCACTCATCGCGCCGCTGCCAGCGCGCAGACAAGTGTTCCGTGGACGGATGAACCCGGTCAGCCACTTGGATCTGACCCTGTTGAATGGCCGGATGGCTGTCGAAATAGGCCCCCACCAAGTCGCCGTACCAAGCCCAGTCGTACTCGGTATCAGCCGCGGAGTGGATGCCCACAAAACCACCGCCGCCGCGAATGTAGCGCTCGAAAGCCCGCTCTTGGTCCGCGGCCAGTACATCGCCGGTCGTATTGAGAAAAATCACCGCCCGATACGGTGCCAAGCCCTCGTCGGTGAAGCGCCCCGCGTCCTCGGTAGCCTCGACGGCAAAACCATTTTCCCGCCCCAAGGTCTGGATAGCGGCAATACCGTCGGCAATGGAATCGTGGCGGAAACCAGCGGTTTTGCTGAAGACCAAAACGGCTACATGCTGATCGTCAAAGGGGTCCGCAAGGACTTGGGGAAGTCCTACAAACAACAGCGCAAAAATCCAACGCGTAGTTTTCAAAACATCCGAATCCTATTCCCGGTCATACCCGTAAACCCATCTACTACCATCCAGAACCCCCCGGCGACGAACTGCCCCAGCACCATGCCGAGGAAAAACCACCGCGTCGCCTTGTACCCATTCGGCCCAGTGTACTTCAGCACAAGTGCCTTGACCAGCCACGCGAGAAAAATGCTGAACCAGACACTGTTGAGGATCCAAGTGCCGCTGGCCAGATAACCCAGCGGATGGAAGGGCCACCATAAAAGGTGGTGCCGCGCCCAGATCAACAGCGCCATAATCGCCGCGCCGACTCCGTTCCACAGCCAGCCATCCCAATTGGGACCAGTCGGATTGAGCGCAAAGTTTTGCGCCACGCGAAACGGCTCCTTGGCAAACCACGCCCACGAGCCGTGGTAGTTGTTCGCGCCGTAGTGGTAACTCAGCACCAGAATCGTGCAAACCCCGCCCACGAGACCAATGGCCATAGCCATCCCGATCATCGCGAGGATGCGGCGCTTGTAGCGGCTCAAGCCGTGCAACATGCGAATGCCGTTGGCACAAGGAGCCATCATAAACACCAACAGATCGCCCGCCCAAGCGAGGGTCATGCCCGTGGCCAGCACCCCAGCTACCCCAAGGGATGAGGAGCCGACGCTGGAGATGAGAAATCCGCAGCCCGACATGCCCTGGACGGCCGCAGCCAAACCAGCTTCGACGATCATCCGCGTCAGGGCTAAAAAGATGACAAACGCCCCGAACAAATAGACAAGGACCGCCCACAGCGGTATCCCAGAGCGCCACAGCCACAGCGACATGACCGCGAGACCCAGCGCAACCCCGAGGGTCGCCGTGCGATACGACATCAGTTCCTCGCCATCGGACCGCCCCTCCCGTCGCCAGAGGTGCTGCACAACATGCCATATATGGACGCGCGCCGTCCACAGCCCCAAAATCACCATGACGATCATCGCGCCCATGGTCTGATGGCTCAGCAGGCCCATAGTCGGCCCCTCAAAGGTGTGGCTGAAAATGTCTAGATTCTCGGTGCTCAAAATGCCGATGCGAGTGAAGAGTACCTCCTCGGCTTTGACCAACAAATAGAAGAACCACAGGCTGAAGGTGATGTTGGCGTTGACCAGGTAGGCTAGTCCCATCCACATGCAGTCGAAGCGCAAGTAAAACCGCACCGCGTCATGGGCCAACGGCATCGAATAAGCAAAGTTGATGCGGCCGATGAACTCGTAGTAGTGGCTCAAGGCATTAACCCCGTGCAGGACAAACGGCACGGCCAGCCCCAGCCACATCGCGGGATTCTTCAGGAAGGGTTTGACGCGCGAGGGCGTCGCCGCGTCCTCGACCATGCCCAGCGGCACCTGCGTCAGCGGGTAGAGCAACCGCTCGTGGTCCATCCACTGCCGCCGCAAGATGACCATCGAACACACGACGACCACGTAGAACGCAGCCATAAACAACAGCCACCACAAAAGCGGCTCCAGCCAAACGCCCCAAGGGATCGCCGCACCTTCCGGCAGGCCCTCGTAAAAACCCTGAATGGCTTGGGAATCGTAGGGAATGAGCCAAGTGGGGACGTGCGGGAGGAGCAGCTCCTCCCAGTTGTTTTCCGGGGTGGCAAAGTAGAAGATGCCGGTCAGAATCGGCACCGCAATGCTGATGAAACCCCGCGCGGCAATGGCAGTGGTAATCATCATCATCACCGCAATGCTCAACAGCTCGGCGCGGCTAAAAAGCCAGTCCCGCCGCACAAAGCCGAGCAGCGGCTGCACGAGCGCCACGAGCAAAAAGAGCAAGAAAAAGGCGGCTGGCGTCGAGGAATTCAGCCCGAGCTGGGTGCCGTTGAGAACGAACTCCCCATATGGCAGACCCACGGCAATCGCGCCGCACAGCACGGCCCCCACGAGCATGGCGCGCACGCTGATTCCGGCGCGGTCCGCGGATTTCCTCGAAGCGTCCATAATGCGCTACCCGCTGGCCCAGCTTTGCGACCCGACCAAACCCACACGAATAGCTTCCATCTGCCAAATTTCCTTGCCAAATTTTCGGATTCTGACTGCCGTTTAAGTATGCCTCTTGGCCGTCACCATGTCCACTTTAGACCGAAAATTGCGGTGGAATTTTGGTTTGTGTCTCATAGCTGGCGATTGTATATTTGGCCCGATCATTAAACTTGCAAAGGCTGCAAGTTCGCTCAAACCATTGAAAGGAGAGCAAACATGAAGTTACTGATCGCCTGCGGCTTTGGCCTAGCCTTAATAGGAGCCGCAAACGCCCAATTCAACGATCCGCCGGCCCTCGAGAATCGCAACGGCCGGCTCGGCTTTGAGTTTTACATGCTCGAAGTCCCCGATCCCAGTTCCATGACCGCCGATGGCGACGCCAGCGACTGGGGCTGGTTCGATCCCGAATACACCCTCACCATGGATGAATGGCGCGACGAAGCCGATCGTCCCCTGCCCGAGCGCGATGACTACAACGTCACCACCCTCATGGGCTGGAAAGGCGGCGATGTCAACCGCTGGTACGTGCACATGGAAATTGTCGACGACATCCTCTGCCACTGGGGAACCAACGTCGAGCAATGGCACGCCGACATGATCGAGTTCGCCCTCGATCCAACGGATCACGGCCGCGAATTCGGCACCGGTTGGGTCATGGAATACATCGCCCGCCCGGGCGACATGGTGCCGCCGCAGAACGTGCGCTATCGCTGGACCGGCCCAGAAGGCTGGCTGGAAAACAACGAGGTCATTGAGTTCGCCGTCCGCGTCGATCCGCCCGAAGCCTGGGCCGCTGAAGTGTGGGACGCCGGTGGGACCACGTATTACGAGTGGAACTACGAGGTCAAGCGGTTCATGGAAGACGGCGGGCCCTCGGCCAGCGAGACCTTCCAGTTGGATGCCGTCGCCGGGGAAGACGGCGCAGGCATCGCCTTCAACCTGTGGGCTGAGGACAGCGAGCCAACAGGAGACGACGGCGACCGCGCCTCTTCAGTGGTCAACGACATGACCACGCGCGGCCCTGAAGGCTCGGCGCGGCAGTACTACGCTCATGCCCTGCTGCTGCGCATGGGCGAGTACGCCGCCGCAACGTCCGTGGAAGAGTCAACTTGGGCGCAGATCAAGGACTCCTTCCGCCGCTAAACCTTAACATCTCGGAGCGGCTTCGCGGCGGAATGCCGTCGTGGAGCCGCTCCACCTCATGTATATAGGGCGGGTGCGCGTTATCGGTGCCCGCCCACTTTTTGTATATTCACCGGCGTCGCCAAGAGAGCTAAACTGTCTTAGGTAGAGAAAACGTACAATGCGCGGATACTTATGGATCGCGGTGCTCCTCTTCCTCGCGAGCGGCTGTGGGCGCTATTTCCCCCAACCCCTGCAGCCCACGCTCCAACAGGCCGAGGGCATGACCGTCAATGACGACGGCTCCGTCACCTACGCGCTCGAGCGGCTGGCCATCACCCTAAGACCCATGACCGACGCCGAACTCAACCGGCAATTTCCCCAAGTCTCGACCGGCGGTGCCGCGGCAGTCAATCCCTATACCTTTGGCGATTGGGTCCCACCCGGCGACGACTGGACGCCTTCCCGCTTTCTGGTGATGAAGCTCGACGTCGCCAACTACCAGTTCCCCAAGGTCCTTATTGACCCTTTCAAAGCCACGATCAAAGCGGCCAACAATCAAATCTACCGCGCCTTGAGCTACGCCGAGCTATACGAATACTACCGATCGTATTGGCAGGCCAACTCCGGCCAAGGCCGAATCGAATTCAGGGCGCGCACCGACATTCTCAAGCAAACCATGTTCACCGATGCCTTTATCTTCAGCGGCCGCGACGAGGAAGGGTACATCGTCTTTCCCCGCTTGGACGACGAAATACAGCGCATCCAAGTGGAAATCGCCGATATCGCCATTCGCTTCAATTTCGACAACGAACCCGTGGAGACCATTGACCTCAGTGTCTCTTTCGAGCGCGAGGTACTCAAGGGGAACGCGCCCCACAGCGCGGTTCCACTGAACTAATAATCATGCGGCCCCCTTGCTCCCTTCCGCTTGGCCGATTCGCCGCTGTCTGCATGATGATAGGGCTGGAAGCACGGCTGGGGCTAGCCGAGGTGGAAACATATCACCTCGGTCGCGGCGGCTTGTCGTGGTCTTCTCAGGCGGACATCCAAAACGGAACCGTAGGGGTAGAAGGCGCGCTACAGCCGCTGGAACTGCGCAGCGGCCAGAACCTAATGGAGTTGCTGCGAGCCGCAGGTCAGACTTGGCTCAACGGCAGCCCCAGCGATTTTACCAAGCCCGGACAGCCGCGCACTTGGTCCAACGACGGCCCCTTCAACCAGGTAAACGGTCCCCTGCAGCTCGTTGACGGCGACCCTTCCAGTTCGTCAGAAGGCGCGTTCCGAACGGCGCGCAATCAAGCGGGGGCCACGTTTTTCTGGGACCTCGGCGCTCCTTTCCCCATAGAACGCGTGCGGTTTGCACCAGCACCCGGCGAGCTAGATTGGTTTATCAAGGCATTTGAACTGCGGGTGAGCGACGGCGAGCAGTTCGACGAGGTCAGGCGGCCCGTCTATCACCTGCTGAGTCGCGTCGAGGACAACAAGGATCCAGTGGTCGAGCTTTCCTTCGATGGAGTGCAAGGGCGCTTTCTCCAACTCAAGGTACTCTCGCGGAATCCCTTCAACCTCGCGGAATTCGCAGTGTACGGCGAGGGGTTCGTGCCCGTGTCCAGCTATGTCTCGCAACTCCATTCCTTTGGGCGGCCCGTGAATTTCGGGCGGCTCATGGTGCGGGCCGAGCGGTTGAACCGCGGCGCAGCAGGCGACACCGCGATCGTGCGCTTACAGCTCCGCAGCGGCATGGACGACACCCCCATAGCCTACTTTCGCCGCGACCGCGACACGGGCGTCCGCGAAGAAGTGTCTCTGTCCGAGTACAACAATCTGCCCAGACGCGCCCTGTACCGCCGCGATCCAACCACCGGAGCCGTGCTAGGAGAAGTAACTCGGACTGAATATCTCTCGCTGCCGTTGGCCGAGGTCGGGCCAGCGCGCGACTTTGTGCAGGCCGACATCCGCGAAGACGTGGAAAATTGGAGTTCTTGGACCCCACCACTGCAACTCGATTCGTCGGCGACGGTAATTATGCCGTTGGAACTGCCAAGCCCGCGCGAATTCTTGCAGTTCCGCGTCTTTTTCAACGGACATGCCGCGAGCACCATGCGCCTCGATAGCTTGGTGGTAGAGTTTTCTCCCGGACTGGTCAGCACGGCTGTCGGCGAAGTCGCATTGGTCGCTGATCCCAATCCCGTCGGCGGCGTCTTGGCCGTTCCGAGCGGGGTCGATACCTCCTTTGTCTGCGACATCCTCACCCAATTCGACGAAGACGATCTAGCGGGCTTTCGCGGCCTCAAGCTCACCGCCTTCCCGCCACCCGTCTTTGAACGGCTGCAAATGGGCGATCCCCTCGTCGAGGTCGCAGACATCGAGGTCGAGCCTATCGCCGAGGGCTTCCACGTCTTTTTCCCCCCGGTGACGCGCCAAAATAACCAACCCATGCGACTGACCTTTAGGCTGCGGCTGCTGGAGTACCATACGCCGCTGAACGCCTTTTTGCTGGGCGACGGCGAGGTGCCGCCGCATCCGATTGTGGCCGGCAATGCCAGTGCCGAGGTGGGTACGGGGTCCATCCATATTTTCGCCACAAGTGCCACGCCCTCGGTCGAAGCCCTCCTCTCGACTTCCGTACTCACGCCCAACGGCGATGGGGTCAACGACGAGGTCGAAGTCGCCGCGGTGCTGACGCAATTTGCCGACGAGGTGCCGCTAGCCATCGAAATCTTTGACCTTTCCGGCCATCGAGTGCGAGAGCTAATTGCCGCGCCTCGGGCTGCGGGGGTCTATCGCGAAACGTGGGACGGACGAAATGGGAGCGGCACCAGGGTCGTGCCAGGTTTGTACCTATGTCGGATCGGGGTGCGCTCGGACATCGCTCCGACCACCACGACCCAACTCATAGGAGTGGCGTATTGACCGCTTTCTTGCTAGTGCCGTTGCTGTTGCTCGCTGGAACGGCTTGGGGTCAGGCATCGTCATGGGTCGTCGGCTCAAGTGGTGACCCTTGGGCCGATGTGGCCGAGCGCTGGATCGCCCTCGATGACTCCGTACGCCTTGGGGCCGTCCAGCCTCGAATCGTGCCCCCAGGACACAACGTGCTGCGCGGATTGGTGCGCGCAACAGGTGTTGCCGCTCAGGTCAACATCTTTGACTACTCCTGGGCCTTTGCTAAAGACCCAGACCGGATGGAGATCAACAACCAACTCGTGGGCTGGAATCCGCGCATGTGGGGAGGCAACGCAGCGGTGATGCGCGGTCTCATAGATGGCGACGAGCTAACCGCTTCTTTCGTCCATCCACCGCGCATCGATGGGCGGCCCAATGCTGCGGTGTTCTACACGTTCGATTTGGGCGTGCCCATCGCCCTCGACAGCCTCGTCTTCTTTCCACCCCAAAGCGGCTTTACCGACGACAACAGACGCCAGCGCAACGTCTTCCCCGTGGGCTACGAAGTAACTCGCACCAACACGCCCGCAGACTGGCTCATTTTCGAGGAAGAGGACGTCGCGCTCGGGTCGCCCGGCTACCACCCACTCGACGAGCTAGTCGGCAGCACCTTTTCCAACAACCAGAGCATTGTGTCACTGCGGCCGCCCCTGCGCTTTACGCGCTTTTTGCGCTTCAAGTTCGGCGGCGTCACATCGCTGGGCCTCCTCGCCGAGATACAGGCCTTTGGCCGCGGCTATCCCCAAGTGGCGCGCTACTTATCGCAAGTCAAGTCCTTTGGCGAGCCAGTGAGCCTCGGCCGGATTACTTGGCACTTCACTCGCTACCGACAGACGAGTTCCGGCCGCATCATCGAAGACCCAGCGGCCCCAGTGCAGCTCATCATCCAGACGCGCTCTGGCACGGACGAGGATCCAATAGATCACTTTATTTTTGACGAACTCAGCCGCCTCCTCAAAGTGGACCGCCCGACCTACGAAGACGCGCCGGCGGTCGTGCACGCCGCCTACCAACGCGCGCCTGGGTTCCAAGCGCGCCGAGGGGAGGATATTGAGAATTGGACGCCTTGGTCTATTGCCTACGTGGAGTCGGGCGACGAGGTGCGCTCGGCCGATGGTGGGGCGTTCTTCCAGTTTCGCTTTGAGATCGCCACGGAGCACCCCTTTGCCTTTGGCGTACTGGACAGCGTGGCCTTTGAGGTGTCGCCTCTGTTGGCCGATAGCGTGCTAGCCGAGGTCTCGCTCGCCGGGCCACTACCCGATCCCAAGGTCCCGCTGGGCGTGGATACTACGTTTGTCTATGACATTCGCACAGTTTTCGCCACCAGCGGCCGCGTGGGGTTTGACGCGATCGAATTAGACGTGCCTCCGGGCGCGCGCTTTCTCAGCTTGGAAATTGACGAAGTGTCCGCGCAGGAAGGCACGGATTTTTCCTTCGTCGCCACGCCTAACAAATTCAGCTTCACTTTTCCGCAAATTTTTGCCGAGGACACGTCGTTCCGCGTGCGCTACCGCAGTGCGATCTACCAAGCATCGCTCTTTTTAGAGGGGCAATTGATCAACCGCGACCCACAGGCCACCCTCCTGCCCCAGTCGATTGAAGCGGGTGATGCGCGCGCGGACGTCGCCAGCAACAGCATCCAAGTAGTAGCCAGTGAGGAAGAACTGAGCGTCTTGGGCGCGCTGCGGCTGTCTTCACCAGTCGTAACGCCCAACGGCGACGGAGCTAACGACACCGTCGTCGCGGCCTTTGATTTATTTGGCGTCAACGGAGCGCCGACCACCATGGAAGTGCGCGATCTCGCCGGACGCCGCGTCGCCACCCTGCTCAGCGCCACGTCCCAAGCCGGCTCCTACGCGCCGACTTGGGACGGCACGGGCACAGATGGAGAGTTGGTGCCTCCCGGCCTCTACTTGGTGCAGATAGAGGTCGAGATTGACTTGGGCGTGGAGACGCAGACGTACGCGGTCGCCGTCGCCTATTGACCAGTGCTGCGGAGAAAAGCCGATGCTTAGACGCTATCTCATCCATATCAACCTCGAAAGCGCGCCCTCCCGACAGCAGTGGAGTGCGATCGCAGCTAAAAAACTGTCCCTGCTGCTTTTGCTCGTCTTTCACTCCGCCCTATACGCTCAGGACATTGTTTTTGAAGGGACGGACTTTGCGGCGTGGAATCATCCGGCCGGGCTCGTCCAAATCGGCTCTGACGGAGTTGTTGTCAAGCGTTTTGGCACGACGTTTAACGCGGTCGCCAATGCCAACGAATTTTCATCCGTTACCATCGGCGACTACGGCCTCTTGCCGGTACGCGCGCCCTCCAACCAAGCCCAAGCCGGACTAGTGGCCGACCAAGACCACAACACCTATTGGCAGCCCGACTTAGACGATCCGCTCCAGAAGTGGTGGCTAGAGGTCGATTTGGATCGCGCGGTCGTCGCCCGCAAGATCCGCGTAATCTTTCCCCAAACTGAGGACACCCGTCCCTTTGAGTTCTTTTCGGTCCACATCAGCCCGGGCATCCAAGTCGCGGGCGCGCCGGGTAAGCAAATCGCGTTTGAACGCGTCGGTCGCCCGGTCAACAACAACACCAAGCAGGTGGTAGAGTTCGATCTCAGGACTGTCAACAAGCCTCCTCTCAGTGGAACGCCCAAGGGGCAGTACTTGGCAAAGAGCGACAGCTTGGATTTTTCTATCCTCCGCTTTGTGCGCTTTGAAGCGGCCGGCCAAACCCCCGGCGCAGCTCTCGCCGAAATCGAGGTAGATGGCATTGGCTTCAACCTCTCGACCCGGGTGTTTACCGAAGTACGCGCGGAAAAGGGCGAGAAGTCATGGGGCGGCAGAACGTGGACCTCAAGAGCACGCGATTGCGACGGCTGCGGCAAGGCCAGCGGCGCGGAATTTCTCGTGGATGCGGACTTGGGCCGACGGCTGTGGAGCATCCAAGCCTCTTCTGGGGATCGCGATTGGCGCGACGATGGCGTCTGGTCGGTGATCGACTTTGGCAACGTGTTCCGCATCGACCGGATCATCTTTGTGCCGCTCATCGGCGGCCGCAGCCCGTGGCTCTACGGCTACCAGCAGGGCGCGGTAGGCGGCTTTCCCATGTTCGATATCCTCACATCCGACGGCAGTCCGAGCAACACGGCCGACCCGACGGCCGAAGGGCCGTTTGACTACGAGTTGCTGTCCGAAGTGCGCACCAGCTATCCCTTTAACGATTTCCAATTTCCCACGCGCGACACGCGCCTCATCCTCTGGCGCGTGATCGGCTTCTACGGACGCGACGCCAATGCCTTGCAGCTTTTTGCCTTTCACCGCGAGGGCTATCCCAAGCGCGTCGAGTTGGAGTCCTCCGACCTCGACTTGGGTGCGGCGCGCAGCATCCGGCGCATCGAGTGGGACGCCGACTTGCCGCTGGGCACGCGCTTAGAAGTGCAGACCCAGACGGGCAACGGCTTTACCGAAGTTACGCGCTACTTTCTCGCCAATGGCAATGAAGTCACCAAGGAAGCCTATGAAGCGGCGCGCAAGCGCTACCGCGGCGACATTGTGCAAGAAAATGTGCGCGATGCGACTTGGAGCACTTGGAGCCAGCCACACCGCTTTTCCGGGCAGAGCTTTCAGTCGCCTTCACCGCGGCGCTACTTGCGCACGCGCATTCGCCTGTACAGCGACGACCTCAACGCGTCGCCGGTGCTGCGCTCGCTGCGGGTTGTGGCCAATGATCCGGTCATTGTTGCTGGCCTGAGCGGCTCGGTGTGGCCGCGCGAAGCCAGGCTCGACTCGCTGACCGAATTTCGCTATACCATCAAGCCGCAGGCATTCAACAGCCGCGACCCTGGGTTCGACCAAGTGTTGATCGCCTTGCCCCCAGGCAGCGCGGATGCCAAGTTGCTCGCAGCCTGGGTGGGAGGCCAGCAGGTAGAGGCGCACAGCTCGTTGCGCGGCGATTCGCTGTGGGTGCAGTTGCCGCCGCCAGTGGTAAAGCGCGACTCCGTCAACATAGCGTTTGCAACGCGGGTTTTCGCCAGCCCGACGGTCTTTGAAACCTTTGTCTTTAACTCCAGTCAAGAAGACAATGGCCAGGGCGTCGTGCCAGCGGAATTGGGAGCCGATCAAGTGTTTGTGCCCGAGGTGGTGCAGGGCGCATCCCTAATCCGCAACTTGCGCCACTCCGAGCTGTTCACGCCCAACGGCGACGCAGTCAACGACCTATACGAGCTGAGTTTTACCGTCGTCAAGACTGACAAGCAGCCACATGTGCGCGTCTTTTCCCTCGATGGACGCCTAATCGCCGAGTTGGCAAACGCCACTCCGCGCGGTAGCCGTGCGACGTTCGCCTGGAACGGCCAGCGCGACGGCGAGATCGTGCCGCCGGGCATCTATATAGTGCATATCGAGTTGCAAACCGATCCTAAGGACGAGATCGTCCAGCAGTACCTTCACATCGTATATTAGCGAGACATCGAAGGTAGCAAACGAATGGAAGAACATGAAGATCAACTACTTTGAAGATACGGATACCGCATTTATTGAGTTCACTTCTGCAAGCGTCGCCGAAACCCGCGAGTTGTGCGAGAACATCTACATAGACCTCGACGAGCAAGGAAACCTCGTTTCCATGAAAATTGAGCACGCCAAGACGAGCGCCAACATCTTAGACTTCACCTTCGAGCGTCAAGAAGAGCAACCGAGTGATAGTAGTCAGTCGCCAGTAGCCAGTGACCAGTCCCAACCCGCCCCTGGGAGCGGTGGGGAAACTAAACACTAAACAACCCTGTGGGAGAGAGGACGTGAGACGTCTAACGATAGTATTTCTGTATTGCGGTTTGCTCCTCGGGACGCCGCAGCCGTCAGCGGCCCAGCGCGCCACCGGATTTGACAATCCCTATTACACTTCAGCCACTGAAGTCGCGCCTTCAACCCTCGTCCCTTCAGTGCGCAAGTGGTACCAGCCGCAGCGCCTGTACGAACTCTACGACTGGCGGCAAGACCAGTACTCCAACTACGCGCGCAACCCCTATCAACGCTACAATGACGTCTTCTTAGAGGGATCGCCCTTTTACGACATCTACGGCTCGTACATCAGCCAAGGTTGGCGGGTGTACAACTGGACCGAGGACTACCCCACGGCCAGCGGCAGCAACATCTTCAAAAGCCCGCGCTTCAGCTCGTGGTTTAGCAACGTCCTCATTTCCTCCAGCCACTCCGGACAGTTTCACTCTTCGCTGATGGTAGGCGACGGCATCCGCACGACCCTGACGCCGCTCACCTTTTCCAAGCCGCGTTTCGACGGCGTGCAGTGGGACATGATGTCGGACAAATACGCTCTGACTCTGCTTACCTCGCGCATCAACAACACCGGCGTCGTCGCTGGCGTCGCCGGCGAGGCCGGCGTGAAGTTCAGCACGTTCACCAACATGTGGGCCGCCAAAGGCCAACTCAGCATCGGCGACTTTTCCAATATCGGCCTAACATTTGTCAACGCCGCCCACATGAACTCCAACATTCCCTTTGGCGACAATTCACTCAAAGGCCAACTCAGCGGGCCGATGAACAACGACTTCGTGCGCTCGATCATCGTGCGCATTTCCGACGACTCGCCCGAAGACGGCGAAGGCGGTGCCCTGTTGTCACGCTGGCGCATCTTCGCCAATGGCGTCGAGCACACCGACGACATCGCGCCCGTGGTGGAAGGTGGCTTCCGCCGTCGCGGCGTGATTGAAGCAAGCGGCACCGACGTAATAACCCTCACGTTCAACATCGAGGACTTCTCACCCACCGTCGATGACGAAATCGACGACTTCCGCGAAATTGAGCACGTGGAGATCGGCCTAGTACTGGCCAACGACTACAAAGTGGAGGTCGCTTCCAACAAACAGACCAACCAACTCGGCGCCCCTGTGTTCCTGACTGTCCTTCGCGCACCAGGCAACGTCAAGGACGGGGCCAACCAAGCCTTTCACACCTTTCGCTACGGCCTGCCCACCGGCAACCGGCTACTCGGCTTTGATATGTCAATCAACGACGTTGCCGGTTTTGACTTGAGGGGAGAATACGTGCGGAATTTCCAATACCGCCGCTTCCCCAACGAAAACTTCATCCGCGAACAAGCTCTCGCTACCAACACCGCCGAAGCCTTTTACCTGACAGCGCAGAAGCGGCATTACCCGTGGACGGTTTTCGCCGAGGCCTTCAGCATGGACGCGGAATACTCGACCCAAGCCTTTATCCCGAACTCCGAGGGCGAAGTGTACTACGGCAACGAGCAACAAAGTGTGTACGAATTCGTCGATGACAATGACGATCAAGACGAATTGCCCGACTGGACCCGGCGCTACCACGGCCCGCGCGTCAACACCCGCCAAGGGACGGGACTACTGACCGACAGCGCGGTTTTCCCCGGAATCGACGAAAACAACGACGATCTCTCGGATTTCAATCGCAACTTCAACCGCACACCCGACTACGCCGAGCCTTTCCTGCGCTTCGAGGTTGATCCCCCCGACTTTCTTTTTGGCATGGACATGAACAACAACGGAGTCATCGACCGCTTTGAAGACGACTCCGAAGCGGACTATCCCTACAAGCGCGGACACCGAGGATACAACACATACCTAGGCGTTGAAATCGCGCCGGACATAAACCTCATGGCTGGCCGGCTCGACGAGCGCCTGCTGAAAACCGCCCGCGAAAACGCGACCACGTATCTGCTCTTGACCGCGAGCGAAAAGTTCCCGCGCTACAACCTGCAATTGCGGCTGATCGTCAATCCGCGCAAGGTCGCAGACGACATTCCCGAGGATGTCTTTTTGTGGGTCGATACGCCCGGCACATTCGGGGAATCGCGCTTTATCCGCGACCAACTCGTGGCGCGCGATGCGTTCGTCAACACCACGTATTTAGACGTGCGTTACGATCGCTACATCTCGTTTACCACCAAGTTCAAACACGAACAATACACGCAATTGGGGTCGGCTACTGAAGAGCTAAACAACCAGCGCTTCCTCGGCGTAATCAACAAGGCCCAGTATCCGCTCCACCTGCGCTCTTGGGATTTGACCTTGAACTGGAAACAGCTATACAGCAATCGGGTACCGGCGGACAAGGGCGCGTTGCAAACATCCGATATAACGGAGATTTTCTCGCTGCTGGCCGGCCGCGAGATCAACCGCAACATGAGCTTTACCGCAGGCGTCGAATACGAGATTGCCAACAATTTGGGCGAGCAGCCCGAGGGATTTCTAGAAGACGGCACGACGCTAGTGCTGGCCGGCCAGATCGCCAACCAATCGGCCTATCAGGGGTATGCGCTTACTACCAACGTCGGGCTGCGCTGGACCCGCGAAGACCTCGACTCAGCTCCTGCGTCGGCCAAACTATTCACCTTTATCAGCGTCTTCGCCGGTCTGGGCAAGGACCTGTAAGCTAACTTCGGCGAGTACTTCAGTATTTATCTCGATATCCTCACTGTATTGCTCGCGCAGCCGCGCGATAAAGGCATCCATGGCCTTAGTTGCCGCCTGCTGCCTCAACAGGGTTTTGACGCTGTTATAGACCAAGGCTAGATCCGCAACTTTGCCATCAGTGCGGGTAAACATCTCGACGTTGGCATCGTAGTACGCGCGAATGTCCTCTTCGGTGATGGGCTGCTGGCGCGCCACTTCCCTGCCCTCGGTGCGATAGAGCCACTCGACGATGAGCATATCGCGCTTTTGCTCCACCGGCTCGCGCACCTCGGGGTCGCGGTCGTATTGCAGCTTGCGGCCCTCCGCCATCATAATCTGCACCCCTGCTAAATTCTCGACCGCCTTGTATCGGGCGGCACTGTCGAGCCGACTGTGGCTCGCTTCTAGATTCGCCCAGTACGCGGCCGTGGTCAGTTGGCCACCGCGCCAGCTAAAGAGCACTTGCTCTTCCCCATCGGGCGCGGTCAAGGTTTTTAAACCCTCGTCGTGGGCCTCTAGCTCGTATTCGCGGCGCAGGCGGTGGACGTATTGTTCCATGTCGTCGGCCCGCTTTTGCACGCGCGCTTTTTCTTGCAGCCACTCGCGCTGGGCCGCAAAATCCACGTGCCGCCGTTTGTCAAGTCGGAAGACGTGATAGCCTATTTGGGTCTTCACCGGATGCGGATAGAGTTGGCCCTCGTCCATGGTCCGCAGTGGTTCCATCAACTCGGGCAGCATGTGGCCCATCTTGAACCACCCCAACTGGCCGGCCGGGCCAAAGCGCCGCTGGATGGTCTCCGTTGAATAGATGGGCACCAGCGACTCAAACGGAGAGCCCTCTTGCAGGGCCGTTAGTACCTCTAGAGCCTCTTCTTCGGTGGCGCAGACGATCTGCTGGCTCAATACCTCGACATCGTATTCGCGCTCTTTGGCAAAAGCCCGCAACTCCTCTTCGGTTGATGTGTAATCGCCGTGCAGGGCCTCTTCCTCGTACAGTTTGTTCATCACGGCCCTTTGCTCGGTGCGCTCGACTTCGCGGGCAATGCTCGGCTCGCGGTCGAGGCCGCGACGCAGGCCTTCGCGCACCAACAGTTCGCGGGCGATCACGCCGTTGAGCAGCGTTAGCTTAGCATCCGCATTCATCTCTTCAATGTGCTTGTAGCCCGTTTGCATCAGCTTTTGCGCTCGCTCCCTAAACTCTTCCTTTGATAGGGTGGTTTCGCCGATGCGAGCGACGTAAGTAGGCTCAGGTTCTGTCCCACAAGCCACGAGCGCGAGCAAGAAGACGCGAACGATTGCTCTCAACTTCATACGACAAATTTCTCCGTTATTTTTTTGTAGTTTCCTCAATGACAATGTGTTGATTGGCCGCCACGTTTAAGAGGGTCTGCACTGCGCCGCTGGGCCAAAAAACTTGCAGTGAATCTACTTGAGTATGGCGGCTCAAACCCAGCGTTAAGCGCACGTCGCTGCTGCCCATGTATCCGTAGCTGCGGCGAATTTCGCGCTTTTGCACGAGGTCGCCCGCCACGGCCCGAATTTCGGTGCCGAGCCCGTCGCGATTGCTTTGGGTGCCTACAGCTTTGACCGTCAGGTAATTATGACCGCTGTGGTCGTTGCGCAACAACGTGCAGTGGGGCGCGTCCGAATCCGACACGAAGATATCGACGTCGCCGTCGTTGTCGTAATCGCCCAAAGCGGCACCGTGGCTAACGCGCTCGACGAGCATCCCTGGACCGCTAGTGTTGCTCACGTCGGCAAAGGTGCCATCGCCCTGATTGCGGAATAACTGGTTTTGCTGCGGATAGGTCGTGTCCGGGTCGAACTCGCGCACGTTTTCATCGAGATGACCGTTGGTAACAAAAACATCGAGGAAACCGTCGTTGTCGCTGTCGAAAAAGACCGCAGCCATGCCCAAGTAGGGCACGCTCGGCGCGCCGAGATGAGCGACAAACGTCAGGTCGCTGAAAAACCCCCCACCGTCGTTGTGATAGAGCGTATTGGGCAGCCACTGAAAGGTGGCCAAGATAATGTCGAGCCGGCCGTCGTTATCGTAGTCGCCAAAGTCCGCGCCCATAGCCGACTCAGCGTACCCCTCCTCGTTGTACGCCACCCCGGCAATGATGCCGTGCTCTGCAAAGGTGCCGTCGCCGTTGTTGAGGAAGAGAAAATTGGGCTGCCGATCGTTGGCAATGAATAGATCCGGGTCGCCATCGTCGTCGCAATCGCCAAACACCGCAGCCAGTTGCCGGCCCTCATTGCTGAACAAGCCCGCCGTGCGCGTCGCATTGGCAAACGCGAGATCGCCGTCGTTGCGATAGAGCACTCCAGATTGGCCGGGGTACGCGAGGGGACCGCAGATCGAGCGCGCCGCGCCTGTAAAGCACTCCTTGTTCGCGTCCAAATCGAACTCCATGTAATTGGCCACGTAGAGATCCAAGTCGCCATCGCGGTCGTAGTCGGCAAAGGCCGCATGCGATCCCCAACCCGGGTCGCCGAGGCCGGTCCGATCCGTCACATCGTCAAAGACGTGGCCACGGCCCTCATTGTGGTAGAAGACATTGGGTCCGTAGTTCGTCACGTACAGATCGGGGCTGCCGTCATTATCTACATCGCCGACCGCAGCTCCCATACCGTACCCTGCATCGCCGGTGCGCGTCGCCTCCGTAACATCCGCGAAAGTGCCGTCGCCTTCATTGCGGTAGTGAGCATTGGTACCGGGCGGACCGTCATAGCCTGGCAGGGCTGTGCCATTGACGATGTACAGGTCGAGCAAGCCGTCCCCATCGGCGTCGAAGAACGCCGCGCCCGAGCCGATGGCTTCGGGCATGTACTTCCGGCCGCTCGCACCGTTTACATAGCGGAAGTCAATGCCCGCGGCGCGTGTCACCTCGACGAAGTGGGGAGCGGATTGGGCGCTGACGCTGGCAGCCACCAATGCGATGAGTAGCAAGACCACGGCTAATCCTGCGTTTGGCTTGCGGCGTTGAACTTGCGGGCGAGGGCTGCGCCGCGCTGTAAGCGGGCATTGTCCGGCTCAAAGCGCAAGCCCCGCTCATAGCTCGTCAACGCTTGGGCAAATGCTTCTTGCATCATCAGCGCATTGCCAAGCGCGAGATGCGCGAGCACATACGTGGAGTCAGCGCGCAGGGCTTGGCGGAACAGGGACATGGCCTCGACCACTTGGCGGCGGCGCAAATAGAGGTTACCCAAGTTGTGGTACGAGGGTGCGAAATTGGGATTGCGGTCCAGGGCCTGTAAATAGTACAGGCGCGCTTCTTTGTATTGTCCGCGCTGGCCGTATAGCGCACCTATCTTGTGGTACAGCTCGGCCTGATCGGGCGTCCGAGCCAAAGTAGTGCGCAGGCCGATGAGGAGCTTTTCCTGCTTTTCCAGTTCGTTGTACAGAGCCAATTGGCGTCGTCCTTCCTCTTGCTGGCCACTGCGCAACAGGGCATTGCCGAGATTGAAGCGGGCCCGCGCAAACAGCGAATCGAGCGCCACGGCGCGCTGCAATTCAACGATGGCCGCGGCGTACTCGCGGCGCTTGTACAAGGCCGTGCCGAGGCCGTGGTGGTACTTGGCCACGGTCGAATCGGCGGCTATGGCACGGGCGTACGCCGCTTCGGCCGCGGCGTAGTCATTGAGCTTGAGATGGGCCTCGCCGAGGTTGTACCATGCCTCGCTGTAGTCGTCTTGCAGGGCGACGGCGCGGCCATACGCGGCAACGGCCTGCTCGTACTGGGCTTGGCGAAAGTACAGCAGCCCGAGCGCCATCTGCGCCCAAGCGTAATCCGGGGTCGCGCGCGTGACCTCCTCTAACAGGGCGAGGGCCTCGGCGTGGCGATTGAGACGGGTCAGCACAATGGCCAGTTCGGTTTGCGCCTTGGCGTAATCAGGTTGCAGCACGATGGCCTGTTTGTAGGCTCCTAGGGCCTCGGTCAGCTTGTTGTCGCGTGCATAGGCATCGGCCAGACTGCGGTGGGCTACCGCAGAATTGGCATCGCGTTCTACAGCGCGCTTCGCGGCTTCTATGGCGGCGGCATAGGGGCCTTGGTGCAAGCGACTTACAGGTGCCGCATCGGTTGGGCGCGGTTGGCGGTCGTTGGGAGGGTCCTGACAGGCGACTAGGGCTAGGAGAGACAGGTAGCAGAGTAGGGGCATATTGAGGGTGGAGGATTATTTAATTTTAGCTATTAATTGCGTTTAAGTATGTCTCTTCGCCGTCTCCGTGTCCACTTCGGCACCCAACCCGCCGATTCCGCATGGCCGGTTTCAAGTAGATTGAAGTGTCTGTCGTCTGCACTCGACTCACGTTTTGTACCTCCGGGTCGGTCTAGTCCCTAAAGGTCTCATTCATGGGTTGTGCCCGGTACAGTCTAACCCCGCACATCCCGTCCTCCCCACTGTGCTGCCGCCTTGGCATGGATATTGCAATTAGAAACGGACCTTATGCGGTCGGCTCACCCATGGACCGGTCCCGTCGTCTTAACCGTCCAAGACATTGCTTATGGCCGAATTTGATACCATCTCCAAGCACCTCATCCACACCTACCCGGCTGACTTCGCCCGCTTCGCCCTCCAGCACGACGACCTTGAGGTGCTCGACGTAATCGACACCGAGCAACCCACGGTCAAAGCCCACCGCGCCGATAGTCTGATCCGCGTGCGCGTCGCTGGCGACGAAGCGTTGGTCCATCACGAGTTTCAAACCACCGACAGCGACCCGCCGATGCCGTACCGCATGGTCGGCTATATCGGCCGCGGCATCCAGCAGCACCGCCTACCGATCCTTTCCATCGTCATCTACCTGCGTCCCGACGCCGGCCGCACCGATCCGGGGTACTATCTCCAAGAGCAACACGGCTTCCGCATCTTGGTGCAATACAAGGTGATTCGGCTGATTGAGATAGACGGTCAACACATTCTTGACGCGGGGTCTGCGGGCTTGCTGCCGTTTGCACCGTTGATGCAGCCGCCAGCCGGGGTGGATGACGAAGCATGGTTGCGCCAGTGCGTCAACCGGGCGCAGGCAGTGCCGATGGACGAGGCGCTCAAGGCGAGTTATCTGGTCGATCTTGCGATTTTGAGCGGATTAGTGTATAAATCAGAAACGATTAGGACCATCATTGCGGAGGAGACTATGTACGAATCGTCGATAGTACAGTATTTCACAGAAAAGGGCATTGAGCAGGGGAGCCGAGAACGCGCCGTTGAAGATCTGCTTGATGTGCTGGAGATTCGCTTTGCTGTGGGCGCGGCCGACCCATTGGCCGCTCGCATACGGAGCATCGAGGATTTGCAACGCCTCAAGCAGTTGTTTCGGTCGGCTATACAGGCACCCAGCCTTGAAGACTTCAGACGCCTGTTAGACGTCGACGAGTAGGACACCGCGTAACGTCAGTTATCTAAATACCTTTATAACGCCCCCTGATGCCCCCGGCGAATAGCCTCGCACAAGCGCATGGTATGCACGGCGTCGTCCAAGTGCGACCACGGCGTGCTGTCCTCTAAAATGCAATCGACAAAGTGGACGACCTCGTTGAAGCCAGTCCCGCCCATTGCTTCGATCTCCTCGTTCTCTACAGTAAAAGACTCCCCCTTATCATAACCCTCCACCTGCGGCCCTCGGGTCATATCCAGATAAATCGACAAATCTTCGCCGTGAACTTCGGCCCGCTGAATGCGATAGCCCACGCCGTAGTGACTCATCATGGTGCCGAAGGTGCCCGTATCGAAACGCACCACGGCATTGTGCCGGTGACACCCAAGCCTCTCGCCGTCTTGCACCATCCCCTGCGCCTCCACCGGAATGGCCGCTTCCTCAGCGCTGCGGCCAGCCAGCCAGCGCAGCAAATCAACGTGGTGAATGGCGTCGCATATCACCGGATCGGGGGCCGCCGGTCCTAACAGGGTCACCGGCTTATTGTACGTGGCAGCGCAATGCACTGCGCCGCCAGCCGCTTGGATGCGCTGCCGCACGGCTAGCACTTGGGGAAAGTAACGCCGGTTAAAAGACACCAGCGCCTTGCCCTCGCTCTGCTGGGCCGCTTGCGCCATCTGCGCGGTCTCGCCCTCAGTCATGCCCGGCGCTTTCTCCACCGAAGTGTGCAGCCCGCGCTCCAAGCAATCGAGCACAATGGGTAGCAAGTGGCCGGGCATGGTGACCACGTGCACCACGTCCGGCTGGCAGACATCGAGCATCTCCCGATAGTCGGCAAAGGCGCGTTCCGGCCCCCATTCGGTCTGGTTTTTGCGCAGCCGCTCTTCGTCCAGCTCGGCAATACCCACCAAGCGCAGGCGTGGCTCGTCGGCAATCATGCGGAAGTGCGACTGGGCGTGGCCGCCGCAGCCGATGATCGCTACTTTCAGATCTGCCATGGGATTTCCTTTCCAAAGGGTTGAGTACCAAAGCTAAAAAACAATCGTCAATATACAGTGCTGCGTCTTCCTATGCTCGTTCTTCGTTGACAAATTTGACAGGGGATTGTGGGGCCAGTATAGTGTTCATCTCGGTTCACGACATTCCAAAGGATATGCTCATGCGCGTCATTGCCGTCGGTTGCGAATACTCAGGCGTCAGCACCCTTATCGATCAGTTGCATCAGTGGGGACTGAGTCGCGGAATTAGCCACCACCTCGACGACCATTTTACCATCCCCGACGCCTATCACCTCAGCGACGAGGAGCAGCTAGCCATGCTGGACATGCTGCCGGCCATTAAGGAGCGCTTCCAGCGGTTCCAAATCGTCTATCACGTGCGCTTGTTGCACCGCTACCGAGACATCTTGTTGGGCGGCTTCCACATCGAGGAAAAGGTGTACGGCCCCAAATATTACTACCCGGGCATCGACATCGACATCCGCGAATACGAGCCGGACATGCCCGACGACACCCTGCTCGTCCACCTATACGCCGCGCCCGAAACAATTCGTGCCCGCATGGCCGCAGCCCCGCACCCACACTCATTGGTTCCCGCCGAAGACGTTCCAGAAATACTAGATCGTTTCGAGCAAGAGGTGCGGGCCTCTTGGATCAGTCGCAAGTTCGCCATCGACACCACCGACCTAACACCGGCCCAACTCCTCGAAACCTTCCTCAACCGCTCCATCCCCCACCTCAGCCCTGAAGACGCCGCCACGCGGCTCTTGGCTCCTTAGCTTCTACTAATGAATAATCTCAACACGCGGAGCACGGAAATGGCAGATTCGAGAAGGGACTTTTTTAGAAAGGCGGGCAACCTCACGCTCGGCGCGGCGGCTGCATCTATATGGGCCTCCGACAGCCTGCAAAAGGTCCACGCGGCCACTGAACGTCTCGGCCAAGCCTCTCCAGAGGCCAGTGCATTGGACGAGCAATTCTGGTACAGCGTGCGCGGGGCGTTCAATTTGTCGCCCCAGTTTATCAACTTCGAGAACGGATATTTCAGTCCGCAACCCGAAGCCGGGATCGATGAGGTGTGCAAAAACGCCCGCGCCATTAACGAGATCCCCTCGTTTTACATGCGGCGACAACTGGTGGACGACACCCGCGAGATGCATCAATTGCTAGCGAGCTTTGCCGGTTGCTCGGACGAAGAAATCCTCCTGACGCGCAACACGACCGAATCGCTCAACATCGTCATCATGGGGCTGAAGCTGCAACCCGGAGACGAGGCTCTGTGGGGAACCTACGAATACGGCAGCATGAAGGTCGCGTTTGAGCAGCGCGCCGCCCGCGAAGGCATAGTCAACAAGGTGCTCGACCTGCCCATCACCTCCATGGACAACGACGAGATCGTCGCGGCCTACAAAAAGGCCATTACGCCGCGCACCAAAGTGATCCTCGTCTCCCACATCGTCTATTTAACCGGCCAAGTACTGCCCGTGCGCGAAATCTGCGACATGGCCCACGAGCAGGGGGTGGAAGTCATCGTCGATGGCGCTCATGCCTTTGCCCATCTAGCCGACAAAATCCCCGACCTACACTGCGATTACTACGGCGCGAGTTTGCACAAGTGGATGTTAGCACCGCTGGGCACGGGCATCCTGTACATTAAAAAAGAAAACATCGACAAGGTGTGGCCGTTGTTCGGCGACGCTGGGTACGCCTCCGACTCGATTCACAAGTTCGCCCACATCGGCACCTATCCGGCTTACTTGCAACTGGCCTTGGCCGAGGCTATCCGCTTTAACCAAACCATCGGCTTAGAGCGCAAAGAAGCGCGCTTGCGCTACATCAAAAACTACTGGGTCGATCGCCTGATCGACGTGCCCAACATCGTCGTCCACACGCCCCGCGAGGCCCACCGCTCGTGCGCCATTTCCACCGTTGGCATCAAGGGGCAAGATCCCGCGGACGTTACCAACGCCCTGTACGACAAATACAAGATCTTCACCGTGCCACCGGGTTATCCTGGAGCGGTGCGCATTTGTCCGAACATATACACAATACCCTATGAGTTGGATATGTTCGTCGCAGCAATGAAAGAACTAGCCGCCACCTAATCCTCTTTCTGCACTACTACCTACTCGCCTGCCGCAACCGGCCAGCGCGATCTGCTCAAATCCACATAGCTTGTACTATATCTTACTTTAAATAATTTATAGTAAGAAGCCCCTCATTTCCCCGCCTCCAACCCCCGAGCGATCTCCAAATTTTCGCGGAAGCCCGGATCATCTGGAGCCAAGCGCACCGCGCTGGCAAACGCCGCTTCTGCAGCCGCAAAGTCCCGGCGCATCAGGTGCAGGTTGCCGAGGCTATTGTACGCGTTGGCGTGGGTCGAATCCGCAGCGAGCGCTTGGGCAAAAAGCTGCTGGGCCGCGGCGAATTGCTCCCCGCGCAAATAGATGTTGCCTAAGTTTACATAGGCCGCAGCAAAGGTCGAGTCGAGTTCAAGAGCGCGGCGATAGCGGGCAGCGGCCTTGGCGAATTGGCGACGCTGGCCGTAGAGCACTCCCAAGTCGTAGTGTCGGCGCGCATCCTCGGCCTCGCTCAAGAGCGTAAACTCCAAACTCTTGATCATCTTTTCCTCTTCTTCGAGGCGCGCAAATCGCTCCAACACCTCGCGGCCCCTTTCCCGCTCGCCTAAGCGCATATAGACCTGTCCCAAGTCGTAGTGAGGACGCGCCCAAAACGGGCGCAGCGCAACGGCCCGCAGCAAAAGATCCTCGGCCTCCTCGTAGCGCCGCTCCTCCACATACAAGGCACCCAAGCCCGCATACGCGCCCGCTTGGGTCGTGTCCGTGCCAATCGCCTCGGCAAACGCCGTTTTCGCTGCCTCGCGCTCGCCGCGCTTGACGTGAACTCGGCCGAGATGGTACCAGAGTTCGTAGTGCGTCGAATCTACCTGCAAGGCGCGCTCGTACAGGTCAGCGGCCTCTTGATACGCACCCTGCCGGATGTGCAGCAGACCCAAGGCATTGTACGCGGAAATGAACCCTGGGTCGCTTTCCAATGCTTTGTGGAGCGGTGCATAGGCCGCCTCGTACTTTTTTTGCCGAATGTACACAGCGCCGAGCTGGTAGTACGCGTCCGCGTAATCGGGCTTGAGTGCTATGGCTTTTTGGTACGCAACCTCGGCTTGGTCGAGGGCATCGGTCAAAAAATAGGCATTGGCCAGATTGTAGTGGACTTGGGGCGCGTCGGGCATTTGCGCGGCCGCTTGCTTGTACGCGGCAATGGCTGCGTGGAAACGCCCGCCTTGGGCGTGTTCAAGCCCCTGCTGGAAATACGCGCGTCCGGTAGCCGAAGGCGGCTCCGGCTCTTGGCAGCCGATGAGCAGCAGCGCTAGGCACGAAGCCCTAATCATCGCGGCTCCTCCGCAGTCAACACCTGTCCTGCCAACACTCTCTCGAACCGCTGCACCTTGCCGCTGGGCCAGCGAATCTCCACTTCGTCAGCCTGCGCGCTGGTACCGAGACCAAAAAAGACGCGCGGATCGTGGCTCGACAGATAGCTGCCGCCACGCCGCACCTCCCGCATCTGCACCCGAGTCCCAGTGCGTACGCGGATGCGAGCGCCGACGCCGTCGCGGTTGCTCTTCACGCCTACCGTGCGGACGGCCAAGTAGTTGCGCTCGCCGCCCATGTCGTTGCGCAACAGCGAGGAACGCGCATTGATGTGGGACACCGCAATATCGAGATCGCCGTCGTTGTCGCAATCGCCCAAGGCCATCCCTCGGCTCGACTGCACAGCACCAAGCCCGACCGCGGCGCTGACCTCGGCAAATCCGGCAGCGCCGTCGTTTCTGAACAATTGATTGGGCTGCGCGTACGTGGTCTCGGCAAAAAGTTCCACATTGTCGTCAATGTGACCATTGGCCACAAAGAGATCCTCGTCGCCGTCCAGATCCCAGTCGAAGAAAGCTGTGCCCCAAGCCAAGTAAGCCAGCGAGGGTTTGCCCAATTTAGCGTCCGTCGTCCGGTCGCGGAAAAATCCCTCGCCCTCGTTGTGGTACAAGGTATTGGTCTCCAAGTAGAAATTCGTCACAAAAAAATCAAAGGCCCCATCGTTGTCGTAATCGCCCGCAGCCACACCCATACCAGCTTCGGATTGGCCCTGGCTATTGTAGGAAACCCCGGCGATCAAACCCGCTTCCGCGAAGTGGCCGCCCTCATTCTGGTATAGCAAATTGGGCGTCCCGTCGCCCGCGGCGAACAGGTCTAAATCGCCGTCGAGATCCCAATCGGAAAAAACCGCGCCCAACTCCCGCGCCCGGCCCGCAGCAAAGCCCATTTCCGCACCGACCTCGGTGAAGCGGTCGCCGTCGTTGCGGTAGAAAGCATCCCCTTCGGGCGCATAGGTCCACGGCGCGCAATAGACCCGAACACTATCTTGGCGAAAACAGGCGCGGTCCGGGTCGGCGCGGAAGTCCAGATAATTGGCCACGTACAGGTCCAAGTCGCCGTCCAGATCCCAGTCGCCAAAGGCCGCGCCCGTGCCAAAGCCCTCGTCGCCCACGCCGGCTGTGGCCGTGACGTCAGCAAAGCGACCGTCGCCTCCATTGCGGTAGAGAATATTCGCGCCGTAACAAGTGATGTACAGATCTGCATCGCCGTCGTTGTCGTAGTCAGCGGCCACCACGCCCATGCCGCACCCGGAATCCCCCACGCCAGCCGCTTGCGTCCGCTCGGCAAAACGGCCATTCCCTTCGTTGCGATAGAGCGCGGCCGGACCCGCGACATTGACCCAATACAGGTCGAGCCAGCCGTCGTCGTCATAATCAAAAAAGGCCACGCCCGACCCCATCGTCTCGGGCAATCGCTTCTGTCCCTCAGCCCCATTGCGGTGCTCGAATTCAATGCCAGCCGCCGCGGCCACATCCACGTACCGAGGTTGGGCAGCCGCACCCCCTGCCCACAAGCCAATCAGCAACGCAAAAACCCAGCTCATCTGTCCATCCCGCTCCAACGCATCCCCTATATCATCATTCCTTTAATCCTGCCCATCCTGTCCTAATCCTGTCCATCCTGGTCCCCTTCCTGTCCATCATGTCCGTCCATGTATTATTTTTTTAGTAACCCAAGATACCGGCTCGACAAGCGACCTACAAGGCGGCAGAAAAATCGGTAGCGGTCTATTTTGAAATCTACATCGGCGGCAAGCCGCGCAAAGGCACACGCGACGATGGGCCGGACGGTAAGCACAAGCTCAAGCGGCTCTTTAGTCGAGCATTCCCCTATGAAGGGCAACAGATTGAATTGCCCTTGCCGGACGAGGAAGATTAGTCGGCCTCTTCAAGTTGTTCCATCTCGGCTTCTAAATGTTTTTTGAACACTGCTGGGGCGTTATGTCGAAACGCTTCACGGCGGACTTTGTTTTTCAATATCTCCATATTGTCAGAAATATCTCCTTCTAGCCGCTTTATATAGGGCGGCGCACTACGACGTACGTTCACGAGCTTTGCCGGAGCTTTACTGTGTGCCTGGTAAATTTCCCCTACTTCGGTCCAGTCATCCTGCCTACGGAATTTACCCGAAGAACTATCCCTATCGCCGGACCAGCGATTGATCTGAAGTATTTTCCTCCCCCTCGGATAACTCACCTTGCAATCAAATCGCCCGACCTCCTTGGCCAAGTCTTGAATAATATCTTTGTAGTTCATTTGAACTCTCCTTGAGGTCGAGAAGTAAAGCCCAACCTTACTTAACCACTGGTGCTAGTGTTTTACAAGCCGAACTCAGCGATAGACAACTTGACGAATCCGTTTTTATCAGGTTCCAATCCGTGCCACTGGACTAGCAGGTTAAAGGTGGCCACCGCAAAGCTGAGATGGGCGTTAAAATAGGCCCAAGCCCGGTGGGTCTGATGCTTGAATCGACCAATCAGGGTCAACATGGAAAAGACCGTTTCGATGACCATGCGGTCGCCCCAAGTTTTGGCCGGACAGATTTTCAGATTGGCCGGATCGCCGGCTTGAGCATGAAAGCCTTGGTCTCCCAACAGGATCATCTGCTCTCTAAAGCGGCTAATCATCGGGTGAAAGACCGAATCGTGGACGCTGGCTATGTGGCAATCCCAATCGACGATTAGGCCCCACTGGTTGACGACCAAGCACAATTTCGCCGACGATCCAGCGGCGATTGGATGGCCCTTTCTTCCCTATGGGTCGGGACGACCGACCCTCGCACACTGGATGGATCGACTCAATGCCATAGCTATCAATAACGCCCAGCGTCGAAGGCTCCGCCCGGAAGGCGTCGGTCCAATCCGAGTGAGCCGCAAACAGACGAAATAGCCGAGTGCGCTCGGGCAGGCGTGAAAAAAACGCCAACCAATCCCGTACTAACCAGCGATAAAAGGCCCGTTTGCCGCCGTCTTTAAGCGCATACAAAATCCCTAGCGTAACCGTCTCGCTGGGGTATAAGGCCGCTTGGGGATGTTTAGGCACATGGAGCATCTGATTGTCGATACGATGGAACAGGGCTATTATAAAATCGGCCGTGGTCATGAGTACGCTCCTACGCTGAAAGGTGGGCTACCTTCAGCGTAGAAACGACCTAGACCACGGTCAACCCACTAGCACCAGTGGTTATTTATCTTACCGACTCCCCAATCTGTTGCTCAAGATTCAATAAACGAAGAAAGCCTAGGTTTCATAGGTCTAGCTGATGAAATATTCAGTGATGTCGGTGGATTCAATACTTTCAGAATAATCTTATCATTGAAAGAAGTAGCACAGACAGACAAGGACATGAATTTGATTTTCAAGGCGACCGGTGTGGACAAAGATAAAGCCTTAACCACTTTTAAATGTTTTCAGATAGCAACAGACCTTGTTGGCGCAGGAATTAAGCCAACAAACGCAGTAAGAATCACGAGAGAAGCAGAAGCGGATGGAGCAGACATAAGCTCTGCTGCAAATGTACTTGCTCATGCTCTAAAAAAAGAAGGTGTACTTATAGATTCAACTCAAGCCGCCGAAGCATTACGTCAAGCAAAACTTCTTCTTGACATCGAGCTAAACCTAAATACAAAAGTAGCCTTTGAAGAAAATGGCATAAACATAGACCTAATAGACGTAGTTTATCAAGCCAAGAAAATATCGACCGATCAATGGAGGACGAGGATAGGTGAAAAGAGCCTTTTACCAAGAACGAAAAAATGAGTAATTCACAAGCTGTCTTCCTTGAACTTATCCTGATTCTTTTAGTTGTCGCAGTCCTTCTATATTTCTATTTCATACCGACTTTAGTTGCGATAAATAAGAAACATGTAAATTATCTCTCAATCTTCGTTATAAATCTCTTTTTAGGTTGGACTCTAATAGCTTGGGTCCTCGCCTTAGCTTGGGCTGTACCAAAAGAAAAAGCGCAGTAGAAGGTCGCCATAAAAAGCGGCCTTTGTATTGAAGTAAAAGCCGCTTTCCACTCTCAATCTAGATAGAGTCTGAGATAAATTGCCCCGAGTAGATTCCATAATCATCTCCCTTGAAAGAGGTCTTTAAGCAGTTCTTCATTTTGTGCGTTCCCTGGAATAGCCATAGAAGTTACCCTCTCTGCGTTATCTCTAGTAATCTGAGAAGGTTCTGTATTTCTTCTCCAATACCAATCAATTCCATAGGGTGTTTTTAAATTATCTACTAAGATCTTACCCCCCATATACTCGCCATTTCCAAGATCAATCTTTAACTCCCCTTTCCTAAGTCCAATAATATACTCCCGGACGTTTTGATTAGCTGTAAAATCTTTCCAATCGATATATACCGAAAGTCCAGCAAAAAGAGCTATGATTGTAGTCAAAAAGACAATAAGAACCTTTCCTTCCTTTCTAATCCACTCCCAAAATCCTCGAAAAATATCAGAAATTGACATATCCTTGCTACATCCTCCAAGTTTTCATAATGATTTCGTTCTTTCAATAAAAATCAGAACAGCACTTTCTTGCAAATACTGTACCAAATTCTAAGCTAACGATAAAAGAAAAAATTTCAAACTAGCCCACTAAGGAAAAATCATTAAAATTCTCGCGTGAGACTGTCGCCTTTAGGCGGCAGCGGGATAGCGATTGAATCGGCGAAGGGCTGGCAACGCACGAGGCTTTGGCTGTCTCTGAGCCGGTTCAAATCCATGCCCTTTTTTAGTGAAAGATAAATCATTATATTTAAGGGTATGGAAACGATCCGTACCCTTTCTTGCAAGTTGGTAGTTCCGCCACCGGTGGCGGCTCGTATTGACGCGACGCTTGAGGCATTTGCCCAAGCCTGCAACTTTGTGGCCGATTGGGGCAACGAGCACAAGAAACATCGCCAATATGATCTGCATAAGGGCTGCTATCGCGACATCCGTGAACGCTTTGGACTGTCGGCTAACTTGGCCGTCCGTGCCATTGCTCGCGTTGCTCCTCGCTTGGCCAATGCCAAGACGCGGCACAGCCGGTTCAAGCCTACCAGCATCGACTACGACGCCCGCATATTCAAACTGGACGTGTCGAGTGAGACGGTCAGCCTGCGCTTGATTGAAGGGCGTTGCATCCTCGCGCTGGCCTTGGGCGACTTCCAACGCGAGCGGCTGGCGGGTCAGAGTCCTACCAGTGCCACGCTCAAGAAAGGACGCAAGAATCGGTACTACCTTGACGTTCAGGTAAAAGAGGAAGCACCGCCTACCCAAGACGCCGACGATACCTTGGGGGTGGACTTGGGCATCCGTCACATCGCCACCGATTCCGCAGGACATCAGTTTCAGGGGCAAGACCTTGCCGACTATCGCCAGCATCGCGCCAACGTCAGGGCGCGGTTGCAGGCGAAGGCAGATACCGGCAGCAAGCAGACACGCAAAGCCTGCCGCCGGACACTCAAACGGCTCTCCGGTCGGGAGCGACGCCACCAGAAACGAATCAACCACGAAATCAGCAAGCAGTTGGTCGCCTACGCCAAAAAACACGGATTGGCCATTGTCTTTGAGGTACTCAAAGGCATCCGGGACCGTTGCCGGTTCCACAAGGAACAACGCCGTGCCCTTCACTCGTGGGCGTTCTATCAACTCCAGCAGTTCGTCGAGTACAAGGCGGAATCTGCGGGCGTGCGCGTGTTGCATGTTGACCCGCGCTACACGTCCAAGACCTGTGCCGATTGCTTGCATGTAGGTGTTCGTCGTCAAGACGACTTCTCCTGCAAAAATTGTGGGCAGCGTTCCCATGCCGATTTTAACGCAGCACGGAGCATTGCTCGCTTTGGCCTCGCTGTAATCCGAGGTGAATACTCCCTGCTCTCCTGTGCGCTCCCAAGCGGCGGAAGAGTAGGAGGGTAAAGCTGACTGCTTTAGCTGTCAGTGCGATTACCCATGCGTCCAACAAGTCCCTATCTGTGGCTCGGCCTGTTGTGGCTGGCCGCCCTAATCGGAGTGGGGGCCTTTACCTTCCACTACGGAGAGGGCCTGTCCTATTTCAGCACGAATCCGGACGCGTGTGCCAACTGCCACATCATGCGGCCCCAGCTAGATTCCTATCGCAAATCCAGCCACCACGCCGTGGCCACTTGCGTCGATTGCCATCTGCCGCGCAGTTTCTTGAGTAAGTATCTGGCCAAGGCCGAAAACGGCTGGAATCACTCTACGGCCTTTACATTGCAAAACTTCCCTGAGCCGATCCTTATCAACGAAAAAAACAGCCGCATCTTACAGCAAAACTGCCTCGCGTGTCACAGCGCCTTCGTCCACCAAATCGTCGCTACCGAAGCCGTGCGCTGCGTCCACTGCCACCGCACGGCTGGCCACGGGGAGTGGGTGGGCTTGGGCGGCGCAGAGAACATCCATAACGACGAGTAGCTTATGTCTCGCAAAATACCTTATAGAGCCATCGTCCTTTTGGCCTTAGTGGCCTTGGCCAGCGCGCTCGTCGCCGGGCTGTTGGTCAACATATACGAACGCAAGGCCGAAGCGCGGCGCGGCCCGGTGCGCCTCGTCGAAGTCGGGGAAGACGACACCGACCCAGCCCATTGGGGCATCAACTGGCCGCGGCAATACGACAGCTATAAGCGAACGGCCGAGGCGACTCGCACGCGCTTCGGCGGACACGGCGGCAGCGAGGCCCTACCCGCGCAAAAGATCGAACGCGACCCCTGGCTGCGGCGGATGTTCCTCGGCTACGCGTTCTCACTCGACTACCGCGACCGGCGCGGCCACGCCTACATGCTCTACGACCAAGAGCAAACCGAGCGGCAATCCAAGCCTCAGTCCGGCTCCTGCCTACACTGCCACGCCTCCATCATGCCCCTCTACCGACAGCTTGGCGACGGCGACGCCACCGTGGGCTTTGAGCGCTCCTACGCCTATTCCTATGGCGAGCTAAACCAGATGCTGCACGACGCCGGACACGCCCATCCCGTATCGTGCGTCGATTGCCACGACCCAGCGACCATGCAGTTGCGCATCACCCGGCCCGGGTTTATCCAAGGCATCCAAATGCTAGCCGATTCCGACGCCCCGGTCCCGCACCTACCATCGCTGGAACGCTGGCGGCGGGGAAACCGCGAGCGCCCCTACGACCCCAACGCCAGCGCGAGCCGCAATGAGATGCGCTCGTTCACCTGCGGCCAGTGCCACGTCGAATACTACTGTGGCAGCGGGGCGAAACTGACTTTTCCCTGGGGCAACGGGCTTAAGGTAGAGGAAATGGAAGCGTTTTGGGACGCCATGACTCTAGACGATGGGAGCGAGTTTTACGACTACGTCCACAAAGAGACCGGCGCGAAAGTCCTCAAGGCACAACACCCGGAATTTGAACTCTGGAGCCAGGGCATCCACGCGCGCAGCGGCGTCTCCTGCGCCGACTGCCACATGCCCTATATGCGCGACGGAGCCGCCAAAATCTCCGATCACTGGGTGCGCAGCCCCCTTTTGAACATCAACCGCGCCTGCCAGGTCTGCCACTCTTTCTCCGAGGCCGAACTCGCGGCCCGCGCCGACGCGATCCAGCAGCGCAACTTCGACCTCCTGCAACGAGCCGGTACCGCCCTCATGGACCAACTCGACGCCATGGCCGCGGCCCGCACGGCCGGTGCCGAAGATAGCGACCTAGCAGCAGCCCTCGCCCTGCAGCGCAAGGCGCAGTGGCGGCTCGATTTCGTGGCCGCGGAAAATTCTATGGGCTTTCACGCCCCGCAGGAGGCCGCCCGCATTCTCGGCGAAGCGGCCGACTACGCCCGCCAAGGCCAGATCGCTGCTATCGAGTGGTTGGTCGAGGCGCGGGAACCTATTCGCGAGGACAAACCCTAGTTGCAATGACAACCATACTACCTGTTTCGATCCTACTAATGCACAGGCACACTCTCCACCTCAAACGCCACAACGTTGCGGCTCTCCCGGCTAAACTCCACTGCGATCAAGTGAATCGGCTCGCCCCGAGCGCGGTATTTGTCGGCATAACGCCGCTCTTTCAATTGCTCCATCGCCGCGCCCTCGGGCACCAACTCCACCACTTTGAATTCAAATAGGTACACGTTGCTATTGAATAACATTGTCATGTCCAGACGACCGTGGCTGCTACTGTCCTCCACGACGATGTTCAATCCCACCGACTCGAAGTAGGAGTAGAACACGCTGGCGTAATAGCCTTCGTAGTTGGCTATGTCATTGTTGGAGTGCCACTGATAGGGAATGCTGGCGAAGAACGCCTTGAACAGGCTCTCCATACTGGCGAAGTCGTTGACCAGCAACAGGTCGTACAATCGGGCACGGTGCGCTGTGTGCTGGGATGGGTTGTCGGTCAGGTGGTTTAGTAGGCTCCGGTTCAGGCTCTGGCGCACCTCTTGGTTGGGGTAGGACAGCCGATAGTACAGTTCCCCGCCGCGTGGCTCGGGTTGGCGAATGGTCAGGTAGCCGGTCTGGAACAGCAGGGCCTCGGTGGCGATGTGGTCAACGTCGAAGGCTGACAGCAAGTCGTCGCTGCCCAGCATATTGTCCAAGCTCAACGCACCGACTCCGCGCGAGATCAGCGTCTCAACCAAGAACGTCGGCGTACCCGTCTCGAACCACCACGCGCCGAAACGACGCCTGTCGAAGAGCAAGAGAATGTCGAACGGGTTGTAAACCTTCTCCTCTCCCAGCCAGCTATAGCCGTTGTACCAGCGGCGGATCTCGGCCCGGTCCAAGCCGGGAAGTTCCGGCGCGAACACCGCGTCCAAATCCGCATCGGTGTAGCCGCAGATGGCTGAGTAGCGAGGATCTAGTGTGATGTCCTTGAGATTGTTGAGGCCGGAAAACAGGCTGACCTTGGAGAATTTGCTCACCCCGGTGAGAAACGTGAACTTGATGTGCGCGTCGCTATCCTTGATTGTCGCGTATAGGCCGCGTAGAAAGTCGCGGTTGGCGCGTGCGACCTCTGGCACCTCGAGCGCGTCCAGAATCGGCTTGTCGTACTCGTCAATCAGCACTGCTACCGGCTGCCCGGCTTGGTCGTACAGTGCCTCCAGCAGATGGGCGAAACGCCCCGACGCGGTCGCGGACTCGACGACCACCCCAGCGCGGCGTTCGATGGCGGCCAATTGCTCTGGAAGGTTCGCTTGCAGGTAGCCCGGCTCTTTGAAATTGCCGCTGCCAAAGCTCAAGCGCACCACCGGATGGCGAACCGACCAGTCCCAGCGGTCGTGGATGTTAAGTCCCTCGAACAGCGGTTCGTTGCCCTCAAACAGTTCTTTCAACGTGTCCAGAAACAGACTTTTGCCAAAGCGCCGCGGACGCGACAGAAAGTAGTGCTTGCCCTCGTCCATCATCCGACGAATGTAAGCAGTCTTATCTACGTAGTAGTAATTCTCCGCGCGAATCTCACGAAAGGTCTGAATGCCAATGGGCAGCTTGCGTCTATCTGTGCGCTCAGCCGATGTGTTCGGGTCCGAATTACTCATAATTTTATCCAGTTAATTTTCGGCGCGTGGCAACCGTCTTTGCCTCCCTCACTTCCACTCGTCAAACGGATTCGCCGTGCTCGCCAGCGGCAGTCCTACCCGCGCGCCAGCCATATGCGAGGCGTGGGCCATCATCGCCATTTCCAGATAGAGCCGCGCATTCTCCAGCTCTACCAACTCCCACTCTGGCTCCTTGCCTCCGATCATGTCGATCATGGACTGCGCCATGCGGCGATGCGCATTGAGCCACTTGTGATCGTCTGGCGGCGGCGACGAAGGCACGACCTCCCAGCGCGGGTCGTCGATCAGCCCGGGGTTGACCAGCGGGTGGTAGTAAATGTCCGGTAGATTGACCATCGGCCCAGGCAGAGACAAAGTCCCTTCCGTCCCGTGAATATCGATCCGATAGGGATTCTCCTTCCCATCGCCCCGGTACGACTCAAAATCAGCAGCCACTCCACCCGGAAATTCGTAGTACGCCTTGATCCCATCTCCGGCCACCAATCCCATCCCTTCAACGCCTTCCTTTACATCCGCCGGCGTCGCGCTCCGTCCATCCTGCGTCAGATGCGCATGACACCACAGCGGCGCACCAAACGCTTGCCAGAGAAAGTCAAAGAAATGCGGATACAAGTCCAAAAACAGTTGATCTCCACCGTGCGCGCCGCCCATCCCATAAATCCGACACAGCCGCGGCTGACCGATCTTCCCCACCTTAATCGCCGGAATCGCCACCCGCTGGACCGGCGGATGCCCCCGCCACGGATGCGCCACCACCACTGTCACTCCGGCCTTATCGCGCGCTGCAATCATCTGGTCCACTTCGGCAACCGCAGCCGCCACTGGCTTTTCAAGGTACACATGTGCCCCGCGCTCCACGCAATTGAGCACCAACGCCAAGTGATCGCCGATCTCCCGCGACGCCACCACCGCAATATCCGGCTGCTCCTCCTCTAACATCTGCACGTAATCGGCGTACCCCTTGGGTGCTCCAGTCTTAGCGACAGCGGCTTGGCGTCCCGCCTCATCGGGATCGGCCAGCGCCACAATCTCCGCGCCTTCGACCCCGACAAACGCCATGTCGAGATAGTGGCCGTAGTTGCCGCGGCCCGTGTGCCCAATAATGCCAACGCGCATGATTCGTCCTTTCTTTAATAAAGTGCAGCTCCTATCAAAGTCGTCTTGTGCATCCTATTCTGCGTCCATCTGCGGATTACAACTCCACCGTCCGCCCCGTCTCCATAGACTCCTTCACCGCGTCTAACACCCTCATCTGTGCGACGCTGTGCTCCGGCATGATCCGATGCTCCCGCCCCTCGGCCAAGCACTCGCACAGGTGCTGCAACTGCAATGCAAACTGAAAGCACGGCGGGAACTCTACGACCTCCACCCCGCTCGGCGTGCGATGTTCTATGGTCACGGCTCGGTTCTCGTTATTCCACACCTGATCTAGCCGCAGCATCCCGCGATGCCCGGAAATTTCCGCGTACTGAGAACTGAACGTATTAAAACCCACGGAAATCTGCGCGGTACGGCCCCCGGAAAAAACCAGCACAATCGACGCGGCATCATCGGTTTCCAAGCCCAACTGCTGCGCGGCAAACACCCGCTTCGGCTCCTCGCCGAATATGAATCGCGCGTGGTGAATGTTGTAACAAGCCAAGTCGTAGATACTGCCGCCGCCTTTGACCTTGTTGAAACGCCAATTCGACTCGGGCGTGCGCTCTTGGAGCGAGGCACCCGAACTGGTGCAAAACGTGCTCCGCACGCCGACCAAGTCGCCGATCTCACCGGCGTCGAGCATGGCCTTGGCCCGCAAGTGCATGGGGTGATGGCGAAACTTAAACGCCTCAGCTACGAGGACGCGGTTTTTCCTGCCGGCTGCGACAAAGGCCGCTGCCTCGGCCGCGTTTTGGGTGAAGGGCTTTTCGCAGAGCACGGCTTTTACCCGCCCCGAATCGCAGATCCGAATCCCGGTCTCCGCGTGAAAAGCACCCCAAGTGCAGATGATGGCAATGTCCAGCTCGGCTTCGTGGAGCATGGCGTCGAGCTCGGTATAACGCGCTGCAACGCCAAACTCCTCGCCGTAGCGCGCTAGCTGCTCCGCGGACACGTCGCAAATGGCGACGAGGTCGGCTTCGGCAATCTGTTGGCAGGCCGTGCCGTGAGCGCGGGCGATACCACCCGTCCCCACGAGGCCAACGCGATAGGCCACGGCATCCTCCTTGCGATGGTTATATCTGTGGGCTTAGATCTTTGGGTTCAAAAAGCTGCGGCCGCAAGTAGATCGGCGCGCCGAGGCGCGTCACCAGCACCATGCCGTCGCTGGGCCGACAGTCAAGCACCCACTCGCCAGCCTCGGTTTCAATGTACAAGTTGGCGTGAAAAGTGTCGTCCTTGATGCTGTGGACGACGAGGTGCCGCACTTCGCCCTGCAGTTTCTCCAGCATCTCTTCCAACAGATCGTACGCCAGCGGGCGCGGGAAGTCCTCGTCCCGCATGGCCCTGACTAACGCCCGCGCCTCGCAGTGGCCGATGATGATGGGCAACGGCGGCACATCGTCTCCTTTGAGCACGACAGCCACCCCATCGGCACCGAAGTCGCGCACATTGACAATTTGGGCGGGAATGAGGTCAGCAGGGGGTTCTCGGCCACAGGCTGCCAGCGCAAGGGCCGCCAAGGCCACGAGGAGCCATTTCATTATATTGCTCCTTTTCGGTTTGAGTCTTTTGCACACGGCCCAATTATAGGGGCTGTGGCTGCGGCCTGCAAAGGTGAATGAGACACTTTACAGCAGTCGGCAGCAGAGATGCTCGTACGAGCGTTTACTGATTGGCATGAACGGCAGCAATAAAAAAAATGAAAACGAACGGGAATGAATAGAATCTATCGATGGTCTAATATGATGATATAGCTAAACAGAACTGACCAGTCAGTTCTGTTGACAAGGGTCAAAGCCTCGTCTATACTTGTTTGGACGACACACGCCAAAGAAAGGAATCCCGTGGACAAAACACATACAACTAGGGGTTGCTCCAGATGTTAGCTCGCCAATATACGCTGTCCATCGGCAGCGTCTTCCTACTCGCGCTAGGCTGCGGCGACGAGGAAGACGCACAGCAACCCGGCGGCATGCGCGGCGGTTGGGGCGGGCGCGAAGCGGCAGCCATTCCGGTCAAAGGCGAAAAGGTCACGCGCGGCGACATGAGCGCCTACATTGAGACGTATTCCCGCCTCGAAGCCGAGCGCCGAGTCAGCGTCTTGGCGCGCACGACCGGCTTACTCGAAGAGCTCGCGGCCGAAGAGGGCGACCTAGTGCGCCAAGGCCAAGTGATGATCCGCCTCAACAAGGATGAACTGAGCCTAAATTTGCGCCAAGCCGAACAGGCTTTTGCCGACGCCAGCACCAACTACGACCGCATCAAGACGCTGTACGAGCGCAGCATGGTCAGCCAATCCGAATACGACGCGGCTCACCTCCGCTTGGACAACGCCAAGATATCCCTCGAAGAAGCCCAGCTCAATCTCGCGTACGCAGATGTTACCGCGCCGATTGCCGGCGTCGTCACCCAGCGGTTAGTCGAAGTGGGCGACTTAGTGCGCGGCAATCAAGAAGTTTTCGTCATCGCCGACCGCGACCCGCTGTTGGTGCGCATCTTCGCGCCCGAGCAGCGCATGTACCAGTTGCACCCCGGCCAAGAGGCCACTATCGCGGTCGAAGCCCTGCCCGACACGAGCTTCCGCGGCCGCATCCGCATGATTAGTCCAGAGGTCGATCCCGCCAGCGGCACTGTCAAGGTCACCCTCGAAGTCGCCAGTGACGGCTTACTCAAACCGGGGATGTTCGCCACAGTGCGCATTATTACCGAGCGGCGGCCCCAGACCTTGATCGTCCCCAAGAAGGCCCTGATCCTCGAAACCGACGAGGACGACGTCTTCCTCATCGAGAACAGCACAGTGCGCCGAGTCGCTGTCGAGTTGGGCTTTGTCGAGGGCGATCAAGTCGAGATCGTCTCCGGCCTCCAAGAAGGCGACCAAGTAGTGACCATTGGCCACGAGGGCCTCAAGGACGGTGCGGCCGTGCGGCTGGCCGGCGAGGGCCTACCGACTGCGGCAGAATTGGCCACCGCAGAGTCCGCTGAACCCCGAGGCGGAGGCTTCGGTCCGCCCGGGGCTAGGGGCGGCTGGCAGGGCGGCGGCCTGCCCGACAGCTTGCGCCAAATCATCGCCGAGTACCGCCGCCAAGGCAAGCCTCTGCCCGACAGCTTGCGCCAAGTTCTGCGCGCAATGCGCGAGCAGGGCGGCGGGGGCTGGCAAGGTAGGGGTAGGGGAGAAGGTAGAGGTAGAGGCCAGTGAAACTCGTCGAATTTTCCACGCGTCGCCGCGTCACAGTGGCGATGCTGATGGTGGCGATCATCGCCTTCGGCGGCGTGGGCTTTTCGCGCCTAGCCGTCAACCTCCTGCCGGACATCACCTATCCCACCATCACCGTCCGCACCGAATACGAGGGCGTAGCTCCCCTCGAAATCGAACGCCTCATTTCCGAGCCGGTCGAAGGCTTGGTCGGCGTGGTCAGCAACGTGGTCCGCGTCTCGTCGATTTCGCGGCCGGGCATCTCAGATGTGGTCGTCGAGTTCGGCTGGGGCACCAACATGGACTTTGCCTCGCTCGACATCCGCGAAAAGCTCGATTTGTCCAACCTACCGCGCGACGCCGACAAGCCCATCCTCTTGCGCTTCGACCCCTCGCTCGACCCCATAATGCGCTTGGCTTTTTACGGCAATTTGAGCCTGATGGAGATGCGGCGCATCGCCGAAGAGCGGCTGCGCCCGGACCTCGAAAGCCTCGAAGGCGTAGCCGCCGTCCGCATCAACGGCGGCCTTGAAGAAGAAATCCAAGTCGAGGTTGAAGCCCAGCGCCTAGCTTATCTCGGCATCTCCATTAACCAAGTCACCAGCCGCCTCGCCGCGGAAAACGTCAACCTAACCGGCGGGATGCTCAAGGATGGCGAGGCCGAGTTCCTCGTCCGCACCCTCAACGAGTTCCAGGGCATCGACGAGATCGGCGAGATCGTCGTCGGTCAGATCGACCGCGCGCCGATCAAGCTCAAGGATGTCGGTCGCGTCTTCCGCGGCCACCGCGAGCGCGACCTCGTAACCCGCATTAACGGCCGCGAGGGCGTCGAGGTCTCGGTCTTCAAGGAAGGCGACGCCAACACCGTCCAAGTCAGCGCCGCGGTCCAAGAGCGCTTGGACGAATTTCTCGCCGAGAATGCCACGCTGCTCCAAGACAGCGGCATGGAAGTGGTCTTCAACCAAGCGACCTTTATCCAACAGGCCGTTGACGAGGTGCTCAACACTGCCATCATCGGCGGCATCCTCGCCGTCATCGTGCTCTTCCTCTTCCTCCGCGACCTCAAAAGCACCGCCATCATCAGCCTCTCGATTCCCCTCTCGGTGGTAGCGACCTTTTTCCTGATGTTCGGCACGGACGTAAGCCTCAACATCATGTCGCTGGGCGGGCTAGCTTTGGGGGTCGGGATGCTGGTTGACAACTCCATTGTGGTCTTGGAAAGCGTGCAGCGCTACCGCGGCCAAGGACTCAACGTCTTAGCAGCCGCCGTGCGCGGTGCCAGCGAGGTCGGCCGCGCCGTCATCGCCGCTACTACCACCACCATCTGCGTGTTTTTGCCCATCGTCTTCGTCGAGGGCGTTGCCGGCCAACTCTTCCGCGATCAAGCCCTGACCGTCACCTATTCGCTGGTCGCCTCGCTGGTGGTCGCCTTGATGCTGATCCCCATGCTCTCGTCGCTAAACCTCGAAAGCATGATTGCCGAGCGGGAAGAGATCGGTCCCAAACGCGGCCTCCAAGGCCCCGCACTGCTCATTCGTCTGATCCGCGCCATAGCTCGCGGTGCTGGCCGCGTCTTCTCCACCCTGCTCTTCCCGCTGTACTGGCTCTTCGACCTCGTCTTCAACGCGCTCAACAAAGCGTATCCGCTCCTTTTGAGTTGGGCGCTGCGCCGCCGCCTGATCGTCCTCGCCATCTTTATCGCGATAGGGGCCTTAGTCCTCGAACGGTCGCGCATCCTAGGGCTGGAGCTGATCCCGGAGATGAGCCAAGGCGAATTCCTCGTCGATCTCGAATGGCGCGCTGGCACCCCGCTGGAGCAGACCGCCATCCAAGTCGCTGCCATTGACCGGCAGGTGCGCGGTCTCGAAGGTATCGCTTCGGTCTTTGCCCTCGTTGGCAGCAGCGCCCAAGCTGGCGGCACGGCTGCGGACAAAAAGGAACACACCGCCCACCTCCTCGTGCGGCTCGCGCCAGAGGTCAGCGAAGAGACAGCTATCGAAGCAGTGCGCGATCTCCTTGGGGACATCCCCGAACTAAAGTACAAATTCTCGCGGCCCACTTACTTTTCCTTCCGCACCCCGGTAGAGGTGGAAATCCGCGGCTACAGTCTAAGCACCCTCGATCTGTTGGCAGACGAAGCGGTCGAGCGCATGCACACCATTCCCGGGCTGACCGACATCCGCTCGAGCACGGCCGGCGGCCAACCCGAAGTCCAGATCTTCTTCGACCGCCGGCGCGTCGCCGAGCTGGGCACCACCGTGCAGAATATCGGCGAGCTGTTGCGCAACAAGCTGCAAGGCGATGTCGCCACCGAACTGGCGCGCCGCGACCGCAAGGTCGATATCCGGGTCCGCTCGCTCGACGAGGAACGCCAGACCGTCGCCGACCTCAAGCAGATGATCGTCAGCCCGGCCTCCTACGCCGTGCCAGTCGCGCTCGAATCGGTCGCCGAAGTGCGGGCCGTAGATGGCCCCGCCGAGATCCGCCGCCTCGACCAAGAGCGCGTCGCCGTCATCTCGGCCAACCTCGACGGACGCGATCTAGGCGGCGTAGCAGAGGAGATCGAAACAACCCTCGCCGACTTGCCCCTGCCCGAGGGCTTCACCGTGTCGATCGGCGGCCAGAACGAGGAAATGGTCCGCTCCTTCGACAGCATGAAATTCGCCCTGCTGTTGGCCGTGTTCTTGGTCTATTTGGTGATGGCCTCGCAATTTGAATCGCTGTTGCACCCGCTGGTCATCATGTTCACCATTCCCCTCGGGCTGATCGGCAGCGCCCTCGGCCTGCTCGCGACGGGCACCACCATCAGCGTGGTCGTGCTCATTGGCCTAATCATGCTCGCCGGTATTGTCGTCAACAACGCCATCGTGCTCGTCGATTACATCAACCGTCTGCGCCGCGACGAGGGCATGGAAAAATTCGCCGCGGTGTTGCGCGCTGGTGAGGTGCGCTTCCGGCCCATTCTGATGACGACCTCGACCACCGCCCTCGGACTATTGCCCATGGCCTTGGGGCTGGGCGAAGGAGCCGAGATCCGCGCTCCCATGGCCATCACCGTCATCGGCGGGCTTTTGGTATCCACCCTGCTGACCTTGGTACTCATTCCCGTGGTCTATACCCTGATGGATCGCAGCGCCTAGGAGATTGGTTATGAACCTATCTGAATTTTCGCTCAAACGGCCCGTGACCACCCTGATGCTTACCATCTGCGCCTTGGTAGTGGGTGTCGTCGCCTTAGATCGCTTGCCCATAGAGCAGTTGCCGAGCATTTCCTCTTCCGGGATCACGGCCCGCGTCCAGTACAACAACTCTTCCCCCGAAGAAATTGAGCGCTTAGTGGTCCTGCCACTGGAGCAGACGCTGGGCACACTCAACAACATCGACCGCATTAGTTCAAGTTCGGGGCGCAATGAGGGTGAGGTACGCGTTGACTTCAAGGCCGGCACCGACATGGACTTGGCCAACATGGAGATGCGCGAAAAACTCGACCAAGCCCGCGCCCTCCTGCCCTCGGACGTCGATCGCGTCAGCCTGCGCCGCTGGCAATCCGACCAGCGCGCCATTATAGATGCCAATCTGGCGTGGCGCGGCGACGGCGACCGCCTACTCGACCTAATCCAGAAAGTCATTGAGCCACGGCTGTTGCGGATCAATGGCGTCGTCAACGTGGTCATCGACGACTTCGAGGAGAAACAACTCATCGTCGAGCTGGACCAAGAGCGCTTGCAGACCCACAACATCTCGCTGGGCTCGCTCGGCTGGCAGCTCAACCAGAACAACACCAACATCTCGCTGGGTCGGGTCATGGACGGCGACCAGCGCTACATGGCCCGCGCCATCGGCGAGTTCACCCGCGCCGAGGAGATTGCCTCCATGCCGCTTATGGGCGGTCAGTTCCGCCTCAGCGACATCGGCGAGATCAACTACGGCTACCCCGAAAAGCGCCGCTACGAGCGGCTCAATGGCACCGATGCGCTGGAGCTAGAAATTTTCAAAGCCTCCACCGCCAATGTCATCGATGTCGGCGAGGCCGTCGTCGCTGAGTTGCAGGAGATTGAGGACGAATACGACGGTGAACTCGGAGTCTTCATCGACCGCAATCGCGCCGAGTCCGTGCTCAAAGAAGCCGGTACGCTCTTCAACTCAGCGCTGCTCGGCGCGTTTTTGGCGATGACTATCATCTTCCTCTTCCTGCGCAACATTCGCTCGACCATCGTCATCGCCCTCGCCATCCCCACCTCGGCGCTGTGCGTCTTTATCGGTATGTACGTCGCCCGCGAGGTCTTTGAATCGACCATTACCCTCAACATGGTCTCAATGATGGGGCTGATGCTCGCGGTGGGGATGTTAGTCGATCCGGCGGTGGTGGTGCTGGAAAGCATCTTTCGCCGCCGCCAAGAAGACGGCCTCGACGCCGATGAGGCCGCCCACGCCGGCAGCCGCGAAGTCGGCATGGCAGTGCTGGCCTCGGCGCTGACGACGATCTGCGTCTTCGTGCCCTTCTTCTTCCTCACCGATGGCCGCTCGGCCGCGTGGATGAAGGACGCCGGGATCGCGATATGCCTCGCCGTAATGGTGTCGATGATCGTCTCGTTGTCGCTGATCCCGCTGGTGTCCTCGCGGCTGCTGCGCGCTGGGGTCGAGCGCTTCGACCGCTGGCTCAAGCTGCTGGTCATCGCAGTCGTGGTAGGCATTGCCTACTGGCAAATCAGCGACCTTGGCTGGAGCGGCTTACAGGCTTGGTGGGGCCGCTGGTCCGGGCTGATCGCCACCTCAATCAGTGGAATGCAATGGCAGACCATCCTCGGCTGTGCGCTCGCTGCCCTAGCTGGAGCCGCGCTCGGCTGGTACTGCTCACGCCACGGCCTGCGCTCCTCGTACGGCCGCTTGCTCAACTGGACGCTCGACCACCGCTGGGTCGCCCTGCTGGCCACGGTCATGCTGACCGGCACCGGCTATTACCTCTACGATCAGATCGAACAACGCGGCACCCCCTGGACCCCAGAGCGCCGAGTGGATATGTCGGTGGTCATCGATCGCAGCTACAGCCTCGAAGAGGTCCGCGAGCACTTCTATGAAATAGAAAAGATCCTGCTAGCGAAAAAGGATTCGCTCGACATTCAATCGCTCATGACGAGGTTCAGCCAGCGCCGAGGCAGCATCCGCGCCTATCTCGTCGATGCCGACGAGGGCCGGCTCTCATCCATGGAGGCGGGCAACGCGATCAAGGAGTTGCTGCCAGAGAAGGTCGGGTACACGTACAAAATGGGCCGCTCGCGCAGTTGGACCGGCAACCAACTCGGCGTCGAAGTCCAGCTCCACGGCCGCGACCCAGAAGTCCTAGCCGTGCTAATGGAAGATGTCAAAGCCGGTCTCGAACAGCTACCCGGGGTCCAAGACGTCGATAGCAGCCTCGAAGACGGCGAAGACGAAGTCCGGGTCGAAATCAACCGCGCTCAGGCGCTCGGCTATGGACTGTCGCCGCGCGAGGTCGCCCAAGGCATCTCCTCAGCCCTGGGCACTCGCCGCACCAGCGGCTTCAAAAGCGACGACCGCGAAATCGACATCGTCATGCAGCTCAACGAGGGCGACCGCGCCACCCTCGACCAACTCAAAAACAGCCGCTACGAAACCCGCGACGGCAATTCGGTCCAGCTTGCGTCGCTGGCCGACTTCCAGCTTGGCCGCGGCCCCCGCGATCTCAGGCGCGAAAATCGGATGCTCAACGTCACCGTTTTCGCCAACACCGAAGACCGCAACGCCGCTCGTGCACTGATGGGACCAATCACCCAGATGATGGAGGGGATGCAGTTGCCCGCCGGCTATACCTGGGATTTGGGTCGGGCGGCGCGCTGGGAGCAGGAGGAAGCCAGCGACAACAACTTCACCGCGATTTTTGCCATCCTGCTGATCTACCTCATCATGGCCTCGCTCTTCGAGTCCCTGATCCATCCCTTCACCATCATCTTCGCCATCCCCTTCTCTCTGATCGGCGTGGCCTTGGGGCTATATGTCCTCGACGTGCCCTTTGACAACAACGGTGCCTTGGGGCTTTTGATCCTCTTCGGCATCGTCGTCAACAACGGCATCGTGCTGATCTCCCATATAAATCATCTGCGGGCGAGCGGGCTGTCGCGGCGCGAGGCGATCTGCCTCGGTGGCCAACACCGGCTCCGGCCCATCCTGATGACCGCCTTTACCACCATCCTCAACCTGATGCCGATCGTCCTGCCGATGGTCTATGGCACGTCTGAGGGCTTTGCCCGCCGCTGGGGACCAGTGGGCCTAGTAGTAGCCAGCGGCTTGGCCACCTCGACGGTGCTGACCCTGATGCTGGCCCCGACGCTCTATTCGCTGTTAGACGATCTGGCGCTGTGGTGCAAGCGGGTGATGCGCGCATCGCACAGCACGAGCACGGTCAACGCATGAAATCCTTTCGGGGGGACCTTCGTGTCCGGTAAAATGCGGGTCTTGTATATTGGGGCGGCAAGCGCGGAACCATCCTCTTTGGCAAGGTTGGATAAAATAGGAACGAGAGACCTATCCGCCTTGCCGCCCTTGTGGACACCTTAAGGGGCCAGTAAACATACGTATCGCCTAGGTAAGGGGCAAATGTATGACAGAGCTTGAACGCAATACAGCAGAAAACGCAGCACCATCTTTTCGCGCCCCTGTGCCACCGCAAGTGCGGCGCGAGCTGGCCGAGGTAGTAAGCCCCGACGAAGAATTTCGCCTAGCAGTAACCACAGACATTAAGCTCGACGGCCAGTACGGCGAGGCGTGGCTCATGGCCACCGCCGATCATCTAGTGGCCTTCAGCCCTAACGGCGGCGGACCGCCCGATGTGGTCTGCTTGCCCCTTAACGAAATAAAGGGCGTGGAAGTGCGCGAGGATTGGGGCACTGCGGCCCTCAAGGTGCGCACCGAAGAGCAGGGCGCGACCATGGCCGTATTCTCCAAGAGCTTGGTGCCAGCGCTGACCGAACTGCCCAATCAGGTCGAGCGCCTAGTCAAGCAAGCCCAACCGACCGAACCCGATGGCCAAATGCTCCACGGGCGGTTGGCCGGAGCGCGAGCCGGGCGCAAGCGCTGCGACCGCTGCGGCCAAGTCATTCCGCGCTACTACGGCGTATGTCCGGCCTGCCTAGAAAAGGGCAAGCTGCTGTTCCGGCTGTTGGGCTATGCCAAGCCGCATTGGAAGCTCATTACTCTGAGCCTACTGCTCATGGTGGTAGCCACGACCATTGGCTTGGGCCAGCCGCTGCTGCTGGGCATTCTCATCGACGATGTCTTGAATGTCGGTGCCGTTGCGTCTATGAGCGTTGGGACGAGCTTTGACCTGCTAGCTCTTTTGCCGGTGGCCGCAGACGATCCCGTCGCAGCGCTGGCTTGGCTGGTAGGCTTGTTAATAGCGATGAACATAACCGTCAGCGGCTTGTCGGGACTGCGCAGCTATATCATGGCCCGCATCGGCCAGCGCGTCACCTACGGCCTGCGCAACGAGGTGTACACCCACCTCCACGCGCTGTCGCTTAGTTATTACAACAAAAACGAGACCGGGCGCATCATGGCCAGCGTCACCCAAGACGTGGGCCGCTTGCAGGATTTTATCAGCGACGGCCTACAAGAAGCCATCCGCGATGTGCTTACCTTGGTCATCATTTGCATCATCCTCTTTGCACTCAATCCCGGGCTAGCGGCCCTCGTGCTGCTACCAACGCCTCTACTGGTGTGGGCGACGATGCGCTTTGGCCGCAAGCTGCATGCCATCTACCGGCCGTTGTGGCGTCGCTGGGCTAGCCTGAGTGCCCTGCTGGCCGATACCATCCCAGGGGTGCGCGTGGTTAAAGCATTTGCCCAAGAACAGCGGGAAGTGGGCAAATTCGAGGGCCGCAGCTTAAATCTGCTGCAAGGCGAGCTGCGGGTGGCGTGGATGCGCAGCCTGTTCGGCCCGGTCATGGCCTTTATAACCTCGGTCGGCACCATCATCATCTGGTGGGTCGGCGGCCGCGATATTTTGGCCGGGGAGCTGACGCTGGGGGCCTTTGTCGCCTTTACCAGTTACATGTATCGCTTCTACGGGCCAGTGGAGAGCTTGTGCCGCCTCAACCACCGCTTCCAGCGCGCCGCCACCTCGGCCGAGCGCGTCTTTGACGTGCTCGACACGCACCCAGAGGTAATTGACCAGCCCGGAGCTATGCTCATGCCGCCCATCGAGGGCCGGGTCGAATTTCGCGGCGTCCACTTTGGCTATGAGGAAGACAAGCCCGTCATTGAGGATTTGAACTTCGCCGTCGAGCCGGGCGAGATGATCGGCCTAGCTGGCCACAGCGGCGCGGGCAAGAGCACCCTAATCAACCTCATCTGCCGCTTCTACGAGCCGCAGGAAGGGGCCATCCTCATCGACGGCCACGACACCCGCCAAGTGAACCTCAAATCGCTGCGCGAACAGATCGGCGTGGTCTTGCAAGATCCGTTCCTCTTCAACGGCACAGTGGCCGAAAACATCGCCTACGGCCATCCCGAGTCTTCCCTCGAACAGACCGTGGCCGCGGCCAAAGCTGCCAATGCGCACGACTTCATCATGAACATGCCAGACGGGTACGACACCATGGTCGGCGAGCGCGGCACCCGCGTATCCGGGGGCGAGCGGCAGCGGCTGTCCATTGCCCGGGCCATTTTGCGCAACCCGCGCATTCTCATCCTCGACGAAGCCACCTCCAACGTCGATACCCAAACCGAAGCGCAGATTCAGGAGGCCTTGGAGCGGTTGGTCCAAGGGCGCACCACTTTTGCCATCGCCCATCGCTTATCGACCCTCAAAAACGCCCACCGCCTGCTCATCCTCGATAAGGGCAAACTCGCCGAGATCGGCACCCACGACGAACTGATCGCGCAAGACGGCATCTACGCCAACCTGTGCCGCATGCAAACCGAAATGTCTAAACTGAGAGCTTGGTAAAATCATGCAGCAGCACCATAAATTAGCCGCTGAAATCACTTATCTCGACCCGGACAAAGCGCGATTTTTCGTCGATGCTTTCGAGGACTTGAACCTAGAGTTGGCCGAGGATCAAACCTATTCAAGGGTCCGGGTCAAACGGGCTTTTCCCCTGAGTTGCGACGACTGCTTTATCGTCGTCCAAGACCGCGACGGCAAGGAGATCGGCTCGCTGGCGCAGCTCGACGCGCTAGATCGGGACAGCCGCCAAGCCGTGGATGACGAATTGGAGCGGGCCTATTTCACGCCGCGCATCCAGCACATCACCAAGGTTTCAGTGACCAATCGAGTGCCGCGCTGGGAGGTAGAGACCGACCGCGGACCCCGCGCCTTTGACATCTATTCTAGCCACCGAAATAGCGATGTGCGCCTGTTGGGCGGCGGGCGGGTCATAGTGCAAGACGCCGACGGCAACCGCTACGAGATTCCCGACTACCGGCGTCTGGACCCGGCTAGTCGAGCCTTGGTCGAGGAAATGGTGTGAGGAACTATAGACGATAACGAAATAGGTTCGCTAATTTAGGCATCGTCAGAGCCAGCACCTATCATGCTGAGCGCAGCAAGGCATCTCCTACCTTAAGAAGTCCGTGCGTAACACCCGCATCGCCACCAAGCGAAAGGAAAACCCATGCGCCAAGGAATATTCAAACTGTCAATGACGCTGGGCCGGAGTCCGCGCGAGCAACCCGAGCGAGTGAAGATCTGTCGGGAAATGGGCGTCACCGGCTGCGTAACATCGCCTCCCCTCGAAGGAATAGGCCGCGATCAGTACGCTGCGGCCATGCGCCAGCAGCAGGAGGAATGGGCCGAGGCGGGTTTTTCGATCCCCGTGTACGAGACTATGACGCCCACCCGCTCCCAACACATCCGCCGGGGAACCCCAGGCCGCGATGAGGAACTATTGGACTTCATCGCCGCCGTGGAGGCCATGGGCCAAGTCGGCATTCCCGTACTGTGCTACAACCTCGGCGCGGGCGGCTCGCGCACCGATTGGGTGCCCACGCGCGGCGGTGCCATCTCCTCACAATTCGACTATGCAGAATCGCACCAGGAGCCTCCTTTAGCGGAGCCCCAAACCGAGGAAGAGCTTTGGGACAATCTGACTTGGCTGCTCGAACGCATCATTCCCGTCGCCGAAAAGGCCAACGTCCGCATGGGCTATCACCCCAACGATCCGCCGATCTCGCCCTATCGGAAGTCCGCCCAAATCATGGTCAGCGCCGACGCGTACCGCCGCCTGATCAACATCGCGCCGAGTCCCAGCAACGGCGTCACATTCTGCCAAGGCAACTTCAAGGCCATGGGCGAGGATATCTACTCAGTGGCGCGGGAGTTCACCGAGCAGGGCAAGGTTCACTTTATCCACTACCGCGACGTCGAGGGCACCGCGGGGACGCGGTTTACCGAAACCTTTCACGACGACGGTCCCACGGATATGGCGCGGATGCTAGAGATCTACTCCCGCGCCGGCTTCGCAGGCCCCATCCGTCCCGATCACGCGCCGACAATGGGGTCCGAGGATGCAGAGACGACCCGTGGCTACGGCATGTTGGGGAAGATCTTCGCCTTCGGCTACATGATCGGCATGATGCAGGCGCAAAACCTGGCCTACGAATGAGGAGAAGCCACGGATGAAGATCGACGATATCGATATCTACTGTATCGAACCAGAAGTTTTGCCAGAGGTACCCGACTATCCACCCTTCCTGTCGGCACTACACCAGCGCGTAGTCTTCAAAGTCAGCCTCGACAACGGGATCGTCGGCTACGGCGAGTACCGCTGCTACGCGCCCGACAAATCGGTCGTCGAGCCGCTGATCGGGCGCAATCCCTTTGATTTCATCAACCACGATCTCAACATCGGCCTCAGCCAGTGGTGTTTGGGGCTGTCGGCGGCGCTCTACGACGCCATGGGCAAGTATCTGGAGATCCCCGCCTACAAGCTGATGGGGACGAAGGTGCGGGACCGAGTCGCAGTAGCTGCATGGACGCGCCCCTCGCCCCCAGACGTGCTGAGCCGAGAGGTGCAGCGCGCCGTTGACCAAGGCTACATGCTATTCAAGATGCACACCTGCCACCACTACGATGTGTTTGAGCAAAACGAGGCCGTGGAGCAAACCGCCCCCGATTGCTTTCGCATCCAGTACGACTTCAACCACAACCGCTCCCTCGGCGTGGTCTTGCCGATCCTCAAGCGGCTGGAGAAATCCTGGGTAGTAGGCTGCGTGGAGGACCCCTTGGTCCTGTCCGACATCGACGGTTGGCGGCGACTGCGGGAGAAGACAGACCTTCCCCTCTACATGCACGTGCCGCCGCTCGGCGGTATGCAGGAGATGCTGCACGGGCTCGCCGACGGCTACATTATCGGCGAGTACTGCGGCGGTTTCGGCGACGCCTTGCATCGCGGCTTTGCCTACTCAAAGGCAAACATCCCCTCGGTCATTCAGCTCACGGGCGGCACCTTGGTCACGGCCTTTGCCCTGCACTTGGGAGCGGTCCTGCCAAAGGTCGCCCATACCATCACGCTCGACGACAACTACGTCGAGGATCTGGCGGCGACGCGCATTCCCGTCATCGAAGGGTGTTCTCCCGTGCCAGAAGGACCCGGTCTCGGCGTGGATGTGCGGGAAGAGGAGCTTGAGCGCTTGGCCAATAGGCCACCGAGAGAAACGCCGAGGGTCCTCGGAGTCACGAGTCTCCCCGGAGGTGGCACGCTGTATTCAGTAGGCTTCCCCAATCTAGAATCCCTGATGGGGTACCAAGAGGGCACGATTCGCGGCCATCGCTTCGAACTGCGCCAAGACGACGGCTCAGAAGAATTCGCTCGCCTCTACGAACGCGCTCAACGCGAAGGCTCCATCCTCGAAGCAAGATGAGAAAGGTCTCCGACGTTGTGCGCGGAGAAGCCGGAGATCTATCGCTACGAACGCTTGGTTCCGCTCGGCGACCAAACCCTCAAGCGTAAGCTAGTGCCACTGAGGTAACGATATTCTCTTCCAATAGGAGAAACACATGTACCCACTATTTTTTGCCCTTCTGATCCTCACTAGCACAAACCATCTATGGGGAGAGGAAGCGGCTCCTATGCACTGGTCTTTTGACCGCCAAGACTCGCAGGGATTTATCAGTCAATCCGGCGAGGCGGCATTTAACCTTCTGCGCCAAGCAGAGCAAGTTGATGGAGTATCGGGCAAAGCCGTACGCCTATCGCGCTTGGACGCCTTGCGCTATGAAGATGCGCGCGATGTGGTCGGCGATGGCACGTTCTCCATCCAGTTCTGGATCAAATTAGAATGGACCTCTCAGCGTTACCGGCACGGCGATGTGCTCAACTTTATAACCCAAAGCGAAGAGCATCCCTGGATTTGGCGCGTCGGCTTTCAACAGGTCACCCAGCGCCAGTTGCCACGCGGCGTTTTGCCGTTGATCCTGCGCCTAGGCGAAGAATTCGCTACGGACCAACAACCCGTCTTAATCGAGCCTTGGCAGTGGACTCATGTCGCCTTTGTCGGAACGGGATCGGGGGTTGAGATCTACCGCAACGGAGGATTCCTCGGCACGCTCAACTACGGCGAACAGGGCCCACCTGCTCCAGCGCATACAAAGGGCACCCTACAAGTAAATGGCTCGCTCAATTACGACGTCATTACCGATAAAGTCGGCCTCGACCGAGCGTCTCTGCGCACCGGCGTCTGGGAAAACGATATGCGCTTTGATGAGCTAATAATCGCCGACAATCCCGTGCGTCCAGAGATACACTTCCCCACCGAACTGCTCACACCTCCTGCTGTCGGCAAGTTGGAAAACGAGCTAAACAATCTACAAATAGACCCCCGCGACCACTTTGTCATCGCCGCACTCATCCGGCAGGTGCGCCAGATCGACAATGGTGCTGACACAAAAGAATTGCGCGCTGCATTGGTCGAGCGAATCGGCGCTGCATTGCAATCGGTCCGGCAAGGACATTCCGCTCTGCATTCGCAGCGAGGCCATCTCAGGCTCTCGTACTGGAGCGATGTAGATCAGTCTGAACAATTCTACGAAGTGTACGTACCCAACTCTTGGCAGGGTAAGTCCCCCGTCCCACTGGTCGTCGCCCTGCACGGCGGCGGTGAAGATGAAACAGTGCTATTTGAACGCTATACACTGGAGGAACGCGCCGAGGAAAAGGGCTGGATCGCTGTCTGTCCCTATGGTCGAGGACAAGTCGGCTATCGCGCCGCAGGCCAGCAGGACATCCTCGACGTAGTAGCACAAGTGCAACACCAGTGGCCGATCGACACCAAGCGCATCTACGGCGTCGGCCACTCTATGGGAGCCGCAGGAACGTTGCGTTTGGCCAGTGACAAGCCCGATTTTTACGCAGCTATAGCACCAATCGCCAGCCCCTGGAATCCCGATGCACTGGAAGCATTGCGCGAGCTGCCCACCTATTGGATTATTGGCGACAAAGACTTCCTTTTTCCACGCATGAAACCTCAGTTTGCCGCCATTGAAGCCTTTGTCAAGCGCACGGGCGCTCCTCACATAACACAGGTTTTAGCAGGATACGACCACGGCGGTTTTCTCGATTTCGAATTCCCCACCGTCGTCGAAGTCTCGCTGTCGTCCATATTCGACTTCTTCGCCCAACACCACCGCTGAAGGCTGTAATAATCATGGCAACCGATCTAGAATACCTGCAAAAGTTGGACAATCCCGAAGATCGCACCCGCTCGCTTATCGACCTCATTGACGTGCAGACCGTCGATCTGGAATTGGCCGCTTTCTTGGCCTCCCACGTCTGGCGCGGGGCTTCCTATATCACCGGTTCAGGTCCTGGTGGCATCGGCAAAACCACCACCATGCACGCCCTACTCAGTTTTGTCGGAGCCAACCTCCCCTTTGTCACTGCGCTACCGGGTGAGGTGTCCTCCATTGGAGCAACCAAGTCCTGCGTCATTTCCAACGAATTGAGCGACCATCCGCCCCCGACCTATCTGTGGGGAGACGATCTGCGCGCTTTCTTTGCTCTAGGCGACGCCGGGGACACGCTAGTCAGCAATGTCCACGCCGACGACCTCGATGAGATTCACCACCAAATCGTCGAAACAAACCAAGTACCCGAAGCGCAGTTCCGCGCCATCAACTTGCTCATTTTTATTTGCCTTGAAGGCGGCAATCCCCCTCAGCGGCGCATCAAGGATACAACCACGCGCCGCATTATCAACAAAATCTACTACAGCGACGGCAAAGAAAAACACCGTCTCATTTACGACCCACAAAAGGGCCTGTTAGATCACGCGCCGCGCGACGAGAACCGCGAGCAAAACTGTCGCGCTTTCTTAGCGGAAATGGTCGCTAGTAAGGAGCGCCGTCTCGCCGAGGTGCGCCGCCGCTTTTTACAGTGGCACGAGGCGTGACTGACATTTCCACTGTCATAGTGAATCACATATCCATCAGGAGATAACCATGGAACGGAAAACCGCTGCTGAATACGATCCACAACTGCTCAAGCTGTACGATCGCTACGTCCACGGCGACATTGATCGCCGCCAGTTTCTCGATGATGCTGCCCGTTTCGCCATCGGCGGGCTGACGGCTGCCGCGCTGTTGGACAGCCTCACTCCCAACTACGCCTTCGCTCAGCAAGTAGCCGCAGATGACGAACGCATTGCCACCGAGTACGTGTCGTATCCTTCCCCGCAGGGACACGAAAAGACGCGCGCCGCCCTCGTACAGCCCGCGACTGAAGAGAAAAGCAAAATCCCGGGCGTCCTCGTCATCCACGAAAACAGAGGGCTAAATCCCTATGTCGAAGACGTCGCGCGCCGCGTGGCTACGGCCGGTTTTCTCGCCTTGGCCCCGGATGCGCTGGCACCGCTGGGCGGCTATCCAGGCACGGACGACGAAGGGCGGGCGCTGCAACGACAACTCGACCCAGAGAAAGTGACGCAAGACTTCATTGCGGCCGCCCAATATCTCAAAGCACATCCTGCCTGCAACGGCAAAGTAGGCGTGGTCGGCTTCTGCTTCGGCGGTGGCATGTCCAACGAGCTAGCCGTGCGCATCCCAGAAGTAATCTCCGCGGCCGTGCCCTTTTACGGTCGGCAACCAGCGGCTGAAGGCGTGCCCAAAATCAAGGCGCGGCTGCTGATCCACTACGCCGAATTAGATGAGAGAATCAACGTCGGTTGGCCGGCGTACGAGGCCGCGCTAAAAGAAGCCGACATCGACTATGCGATGCACATGTACCCAGGCGTCAACCACGGCTTCCACAACGACACCACGCCCCGCTATGACGAAGCAGCCGCCAAACTGGCTTGGGAACGCACCATCGGTTTCTTCAACGAAACGTTGAAAGCTGAAAAATTGTAATCAATCGCGAGTACTGCTTGAAATCCATGAGAATTTGCAACCATGATGTCCGCTAGAAAAAGAGACAGTGGAGTCGTTTCTTTGCGGCGAGGTGTCTTGCTGATTTTCGTCCTAGGAACCATAGGGCTAGGCACCGAACTGCTGCTGCTCGATCATTTTGAAGAATGGCGTCAACAGGTGCCCTTGGTCTTGTTGGCACTCGGGTTAATTTTGTTGGCGGCGCGGATGTTCTACCGGGGCGCGATCATCCTGCGTCTATTCCGCTGGACCATGCTGGCTTTCGTCTTAGGCGGCATAGTCGGCCTCTGGTTCCATCTTAGTTCCAATATGGAGTTTGAATTGGAAATGCACCCGACGCTGAGCGGGTTGGATCTTCTTTTTAAAGCATTGAGCGGCGCCATGCCAGCATTGGCACCTGGGGCGCTGGTCCAGCTAGGCCTGATCGGGTTTCTTTATACTTACTACCACCCAGCGCTGAACCGGGAACAAACAAAGGAGAATTAAGTAATGCAGCGCATCATTTCAGTAGCGGTTTTAACCATCTGTCTCTACGGTAGCAATGCCCAAGCGCAGGTCGGCAAAAACGAAACAGTCCTCAATCCCAACCGAGCCAGCGTCGAGCAACTGTTAGCCCTAACACAACTCGATTCGGCATTAGTCGAAAGGATTGTGGAGCGACGGCCTTTTATCGGCATGGAAGTGTTCAATGCCTACTTGGATTCGACCTTGGCGGACTCGGTCCAAGCCGAACTGTATGTCAATCTCTTCCTACCGATCAACCTCAATACCGCCACCGACGCCGAAATGAAACTAGTGCCCGGAGTTGGCAAGCGCATGGCACACGAATTTGAGGAATACCGACCCTACAAGAGCATCGCCCAGTGGAGACGAGAAATCGGTAAATACGTCGATGACGACGAACTGGCGCGGTTAGAGCAGTACGTCTTCGTGCCGCTCGAACTGAACAGCGCCAGCGAAGCAGATCTCCTCACGATTCCGGGAGTCGGCAAGCGCATGGCGCACGAGTTTGAGGAATACCGGCCCTATAAGAGCATGGCACAATGGCGGCGAGAAATCGGTAAATACGTCGATGACGATGAACTGGCGCGAATGGAACGGTATGTATTTCTTGAAGAATAAGCCATAGGTATTAACTTCTATCCATGGCCAAAATAGACCGCAGAAAGCTCATCCTCGAAGAGGCGGCTCGTCTCTTCTCGGCCAAGCGCTTCGACGAAGTGCTGATGGACGACATTGCCCATCAGGCCGGCGTCGGCAAAGGGACGATCTACACGTACTTTGCCGACAAGGAAGAGCTGTACTTTGCAGTGGTCTTTGAAGGCATCCGACGGCTCAACGAGCAACTCCAGCGCAAGGCCAATCGCCAGCAGAATCCCGAAGATGAACTCCGCCGGATGGTCCACGCCATCGTCTCCTTCTTCAGCCAGAACCGCTTCTTCTTCCGCTTGATGTCGCACGAGGACGGCAAGAGCGAAGGCGGCAGGGGCGAAAACCGCAAGCGCTGGCGCGAGGAACGGCGCATCCAACTCGCAGCAATCGAAACCGTCCTGCAAAACGGCACCGAAGAGGGCGTCTTCTCCGTCGAACACCCGAAAGTCGAAACCGCTGTCCTCCGCGACATGGTACGCTCAGTAATGATCCACGCAAAGGGCATGAGCGTCGAGGCAATGGTCGATACCGTCATGCGGATCTTCCTCCAAGGCGTGCGCAAGAAGCCCTGAGCGACGCTCGCGTTATCGAATACCCTAAGGCCATCGTCATTGATCCTCGCATATCTTTTGGTCGCCCGGTGCTCGCAGGCACTGGAATTCCTACAGCTATTATTGCCGAACTCTACAAGGCTGGGGAGGCAATCGGTGCATTAGCGAACGACTATGGCCGCCCGACGCTTGAGATCGAAGAAGCGATCCGCTGTGAGTTATACATCCGAGCAGCCTGATCCACAATACTAGCCATCGAAGGTCTCTGGCCCAGTCCGGGGATCCATTTAGCTTCCTTACTCAAGATGAGCCGAATTGCGGTCTCGTCACCGGATACAGAACTATGGGCGCGGTTATCAGGCTCAGGAGTGTGTTCTACTTTGTGGCCATCAGCCCGTATAGGAGACGCAATAAAATCAACTATACCATTATCCTCGGGCACCTTGGCTCGATTCCTAGTTTCTTCCGGCTTCGCATACTTTGACCAATCAACAGATAGGTCTCCTCCTTGGAATCTGAACACGCCGCTTGGCAACTTGCCTTGGGGAATCCCTGCGGCCCTCACCGTAGCCATGTATATATTTTTATGGACGCGATAGTACAATCGAGCTGTATCGGAGATTTCTTCTATACCGTAGTTACCGGCTTGCATGGTTCATCCAGCAAGAGATATACCCCGGTTTAGGACGGCTATCTCCACGGATGGAATGCCCGTATGTGTCCTTTCCGTAGTAAGTTACATTACCGTCAGCACAGAAGTTAATTAAAAGGTCGAAGTGGTCTGTCTGCCATTGCAGATCGATACTACCTCCGCTAAATGGAGCTATCCATGCCTGCTTTACTACTCTCAATTCAGACTCGTCAACTAGCTCAAAGAGGAAATTGCGAAGAGCATCCAGTGTATGTTTTTCAAAGGCCGGCGATCCCTCCCCATCCCAATCCTCTTCGAGAGCTAATATCCGTTCTTCAGCGTCACCTACAATTTTGTCAATGGCTTGTCTGCTGGTAAGTTTTATATCCTCACTGTCCGTATTCCGAGCTACGTGAATTTGGCCCATGCTCGTCCTCCTATGATTTGTCCTGAAGTGCGCCAATAAACAGCGCAACTGCCGCCATAGCTGACGATCATTGCGCGGTCAATGTTGACTATTATTCAAGGTAGAAGCCCCAAGCAGCCTCTTGTTTTCAACCTTGTCGTCGCTCCACAATCCCCTCAAAACTGCCGCTCGCCATCGATAGCTGCATCCCAACGCTGCGAGTACAAATAATCCATCGCGGCCTGCGTGGCTGTGGGCGAGCCGATCTGTTGCAGGGCACTGAGCGCGAACGCGCCCACGTGGCCGCAGGAATCGTCTAGCGCCCTGAAAAGCTGGAGTTCTAACGGAGCGGCAGCTTGGCCAAGCTGAGCACACGCTATCGCGGCGTTGGTCCGCACTTGGTCGCGGGGCACCCAGCGGCGGCCAGCTTCCTCCTGCCAATTTGGATGATCAGCCGAGAGCATTCGCCCCAAAGCTTCCACTGGTACGCCTTGCGCGATATTGCCCAGCGCCACGAGCGCCGTGCGCACCAAGCGATGCGAGCCATTTTCGAGACTCCGCGTCAAAGCTGGGACCGCTGCCGCCGCGTGCGAATCCATCTCGCCGAGGGCAAAGGCAGCGTTGACTTGAGTCCACTCGCTTTCGTCCGCCAGCAGCCCACAAAGCGCCTCGACCGCAGGTTCGCCAACCGCCGCCAAAGCCTGCGCCGCGTCTTCCATGTTAGTCGCCCCCTCGTTCCAAGCGGGCGGTGCTTCGTGTTGGTCAGCCTCACGACCTGCGGCGCGCAACGCTTTAGCCAGCGGTGCGACCGCCGGCTCGCCAATCGCGCCCAGCGCATAGGTCGCTGCCGTGCGCATGGCTTGGTGATCAGTGCCCAAGCACTCGACGAGCACTGGCACGGCTGCCGCCGCATCAACGCCGAATCCAGCCAATTGCTGTGCCGCCGCCAGCCGCTGTGCCAAATCCATTTCTGGATCGAGTTGAGCGATGAGCGCCGCCACGTCTCCGGTGGCCTGTGGCCAGCTATCGTAGCGATCCCGCTTGCCACAGAGCCAGTCCCAAGTGTGCGCCCAAGCCAGTTCCAGATCATAGGGAGACTCAATGCATTGGGGCTTTTGCCAGTACATGCTTTTGCAGTCCCAAGTCGGTGCCGTCGGCTCGGCGGCTCGCATGTAGATGAACTTGATCATGTGCCGATGCCTCGGCAGCAGGCTGACGCCGGCCGCGTGGCCCACGTCGAAGTGCGTCAGCGACACCGTGCCGGCCCGGCCAGCCAATGGCAACGCACGCGCCCGATCCTCGTCAGTCAATCCGCGATTGAACTGTGTCCCCGGAATCACGTGCGTCGGTCCTAACTCGACCGGCGAATCCTGCGGATAGTACATGATCCGCGCATAGCGCAGATAGTGCTGGCGCGGATGACCCATCGGCGTGTATCCATCCTGATGGCAGTTGCGGCGCAGCCTTTCTTCAGCCTCGGCCGCGGGCATAACTTCCTCCACCGGCTTGAGGGGATGGCAGTAGCGGTGCGGATGCTCCAAGTAGTTCGGGCCTAACACGCTGATGAGCGCGCCGCGCACCTCGGGCGCGTTGAGCACGTGGCGCATGGCGGGCACGCGCGGCAGGATATTGTTGCCCGGGTTTAGCTCGGAGTCGATGATTTGGTTGAGCCGCTCATAGCACGCCTCGTGCGTCCCCTCGGGCACGGTCGGCTCAAAGACCAAATAGCCATTGACGATAAACTCGCGCATCTGCTCGTCGGTGAGCAGGATCGGGTCAGTCATAAGACAAGCTCCTTCACTGTTAAAATGTCCTGTCGTTCAAATCCGCACCTTCAGGGCCTCGGCCTTTAGCTGCGCGCAGCGACGCGGCGCGTACGGGGGCTGTTGGGTCTCGCGCAAATCAAAGCCAAAGGCGCGCTTGCTCAAAACGATGACCGGCGGCGCTTGAATCCGTTTGAAGTAATTGATCCGCACCTGACGCTCCACCCATTCGAGATCTTCGATCCAACTGCGCGCGTCCGGGAAGTACGCCCGGAAGCGCGCCGCATCGTCCCACTCCAACTTCTCTAGCAACACGCCCTCTATAAACCACTGCAACAAATCGCTGCTGTGCCGCCGGTATTCGATAAACTGCCGCAGCACAGCGTCGTGGTAGCCGTATTTAATTGGGTCGCCCAAGCCTTGCGTCACGTCTTGGGCCTCAGACAGCTCAGCACTGGGCACCACCGAGCCGTCGAGCAAATTCTCCGGCACCACGCTGCGGCCATAAACACTCTCATTGAGAAAATGCGCCAGCGCAAAGACCTGCACCTTGTACAGGTCGGCAATCGGAGCCACCGCGCCGCTGACATCTCCGTAGAGCGTGGCGTAGCCCAAAGCCACCTCGGTCTTGTTGCCGTTGGACGTGAACACGAGTCCGTATTTGGCCGCTAAGCCGGAGAGCACATCGGCAAAGCGGATGCGCGCCTGCACGTTCTCATCCACCAACCGAGTGTACTCGCCCCGACCCACGGAAAATTCCGCGCCCTGCACGAGCGCGGCGACGGCCTCGTACAGCGATTCAATTGGGCAGCAAAGGTAATCGACACCTAGCGCCTCGCACAGCGAGCGGGCATTGTCTTGAGTAACAGCGGCATTAAAACGCGTCGGCATGTTGACCGCAAACACGCGCTCCGGGCCAAAGGCGCGCTCCAGCAGACAACAAACCACGCTAGAGTCCACGCCGCCACTCGTCGCAATCAGGAACTTGCTCTCCGCACCGCGCACATCGTCCAAGTGCCGCAGCCCGGTGAGGATGCCCTCGTACTGAGCTTCGATCTCGCTTTGGGGCGGTGCGACCTCGCCGCGGCCCGTGAGCACGAGCTGTTCCCGCCACGGACGCGCACGGCACGCAATGTCCCCGCTGGCTGCGTACGCAGTGCTGTCCCCGTCAAACACAATGATGTTCTTGCCGTTGTTCTGCGCTCCAACTTGGTTGACGTAGAAAAACGGCAGGGGCGAGCGCGCCAATATCTGGCGCACCACGCGGTTGCGCTTATCGCTTTTTTGCCAAGTAAAGGGCGAGGACGAGAGGTTGAATACGGCCTCAGCGCCACGGTGGCGATACAGCGCCAGCGTGTCGAGGGGCTCGCCGCTGTGGCAGTAGTCCTCGCACCACATGTCCTCGCACAGTTGCACGCCAAAGCTAAAGGAGCGCCCGTCTTGGAGCCGCACCTTGTACGGGTGCAACCAGTCCTCCAGCGGCCGACCCTCGGCCTCGGCTAAGTGGCGCAACGAAAAGAAGTGCCGGTCGTCGTCAAAAAATCGGTAGTTGGGATGTAGGGTCTTGGGGTGGATGCCGCAGGGCAGCCCGGCGGGCACGGCTTCGCGCACCGCGTATTCGCCGTTGGCGCACACATAGACGGCATTGTACTTGCGCCGCCGTCCATCTTGTCCCTTATGGACGGGGTCCACCGCCACATTGCCAAAGATTACAGTTAATTCGGCACTAGCCCGACAAATCTCGTCGCTGTACGCGACAAAATCCTCCACGTAAGCGTCCATCTCCCACAAGTCGCCGAGGATATAGCCACTAATGCACAACTCGGAAAACACCACGACCTCAGCGCCAGCCTCCCGCGCCTGCGCGATAAAGGCCAGCATCCGCTCCGCATTCAGGTCGGGTCGCCCGGGCTTGACCTCCATCTGCACCAAGGCGATTGCGGGCAGACCCATCAGGCCATCACAGGAACCCGCGCCTGGTGGATGCACTCGGCCAACAGCGGCACGCCCTCGCGGACCGCCTCCAGCGAGGCAAAGCCAAAGGCGAGGCGTATGGCCGGCACGTCCTCGCGCCGGATGTGGAAGCCCTGCCCCCGCGCCACCACAATGCCGCGCTCGGCGCACAGGGCCATGAGGCGATCACGATCCACATCTTCGGGGAACTCGATCCATAGAAACATACCGCCCACGGGCCGCGACCACGTGCATAAATCGCCCGCGTTCTCTTCAAGACCGGCGAAGACTGCGTCGCGCTTTTCCTTGAGGATGGCGTTGGTCTCTGCTAGGTGCTGCCACAACCGGTCGCGGAACAGAGCCGCGCAGCTAGCGGCCGCCAGCAAGCTATTCCCCCCGTCGTAGCGGCGGTCGAGGATCCGCCCCAGCATGGGCGGCCGGGCCAGCAAATAGCCCAACCGCACACCGGGCCCCAAAATTTTGGACAGCGAGCCGATGTACAGGACATTGGGGCTGTCATCGAGCGCGTAGAGCGCCGGCTCTTCCGGCCCCTCAAAATGCACGTCGCCGTAGCAGTTGTCTTCCACCACAATGGTCTCGTAGTAGCGCGCCACTTCGAGCAGTTCGAGGCGGCGCTGCCTCGGCATGACCGAGCCAGTCGGGTTTTGGTAGGTAGCCAAGGTATAAATAAAGCGCGGCCGGGTCCCCTTGCGGCGCAAATCCGCCAACACGTCGGCCAGCACATCGACGCGCATGCCCTGCTCATCGAGCGGCACCCCGACCAACTCGGCTCCCAACCGCTTGTACGCGCCAATCGTCCCAGAATACGTCAGTTCCTCGGTGACGATCACGTCTCCCGGCCCTTCCATCAGCGCCTCGGCCACCAGCGTAACCGCCTGCATGGAGCCGTTCATCAACGCGATGTGGTCGGCAGACACGTCTATGCCCTCGCGCTTGGATTCGCGCATGGCCATGACCTCGCGCAAGCCCTGGTGGCCCATGTCGCCGGGATAGCGCACCAACTCCGCGCCCAACTCGCGCACGGCCTCGCTAGCTGCTTCGGCCAGCGCCTCCGTGGGAAACGAGCCGGGATCCGTGCGTCCACTGCCAAAATCGTATTTGCTCATAACATGCTCCTTTTAGAGTTCCAATCGCTTGAGCCGAGGGTTTTCAGTAAGCCCCGGTATCCGTCCCCGCTTGGCCACGGGTCGGCCTTCTACTTCCTTGATGTCCGCAGTAAAATCAATCGCCGAGGCACCGCTGATCGCACTGCCGACTCCAAAGGCGTCCACCGGTGCCCCTACCGCCCGGAAATAGCCGATCCGCTCGACGTCCAAACCGCCAGAGACCGCGATTTTTACATGGCTATGCCCGGCTTGGTCAAGCCGCGCGCGCACCTCCGCGACTAGCCCGGCTGTGACGCCACCGCGCTCGCTGGGAGTATCCAGCCGCACGCCCCACAGCTTCTCGCCCAGGGCCTCGGCCAGCCGCAGGCTCTCTTCGGCTTCGTCCTTAAAGGTGTCAACCAACGCGATGCGCTCGACCTCGGTGTCGATGTGACGATCAAAAGCCTCGGCTGCTCTGAGCGTGTCGCCGAGGCACAGGATCAAGGCGTGGGGCATAGTCCCGGTTGCCTCAATGCCAGCGAGAGCAGCCCCCTGCGGGGTGGCGCATCCAACGCATCCCCCGACGATGGCCGCGTATTCCATCCGGGCACTAACCTCTGGATGGATATGCCGAGCGCCGAAGCTGATGATCGGCATCCCGTCGGCCGCAGCCACGCACTCCGCCGCGGCTGTGGCCCACCCCGTCTCGCTGCTGAGCATTCCCAACAGCGCCGTCTCGTACAGGCCGAATTCCCGATAGGGCGCACGAATCCGCAATACGACTTCGCGCGGCTCGATCCAATCCCCTTCGTCCAAGGTCCACACCTCGGCCTCCTCGCCAAGCACCTGCCGCAAGAGAGCCTGCGCCTCGCGCATACCGCAGAGCAGGGCGCGCCGCCGAGTAAACACCTCCATCGCCACAACCGGATTGAGCTGCTCAGCCGCGAGGATGTCGCAACTGCGGCGGAAGTAAATATCCGCGTTATCGCCCGCCAGCGTCGCCGCCGAGGGCGCGTATAAGTTGCGCTCTACCATTAGCGGTTCGTGACCTGTGCCCCGAGAATTTTCTCTATATGCCCCAAGGCCCATTCGTGCTGTTGCGGATCAAAACTGGCCACGCAATCGGCTGGCACCTCGACCGGATAGTCGCGGTTGCGCAGCCCAGCCACGGTGTGCAGGACGCAAATATCCGTGCAATCGCCCATCACCACGACCTTGTCCGGCGCGAGTTCATCCAACATCGCGGCCAACTCGGTCTCGAAAAAGGCACTGTAGCGCCGCTTTTTGACAATCTGCGCGTCTTGAGCCAACGGCGACAGTTCGTCAATGATATGCTCCTCCTCGCTCCCTTCAATGCAGTGCGGAGGAAACATCTCAAACTCGCGGTCGTTCGCAGTGTGGCTGTCCTGAGTAAAAAACAGCGCGGCCCCAGCGGCCTTTTCGCGCTCGACCCGCGCGGCGATCCGCGGGATGATCTCCCGTGCGTGGTCCCCGCAGTAGAGCGTCCCATCTGGGCGCATAAAGCCGTTCTGCATATCCACGACAATCACGGCATTAGCCATCGCCTAATCCTCCTATCCGCAAAAATATAGCAATCCAGAATGATTTGAACGATCCAAGTGGTGGGTCGTCCTGTGTATCCTATTCTGCGTCCATCTGCGTCCATCTGCGGATTATCTTGTTCAAACCGGTTCGAGCCGATCCCCCACGAGCCGCCGGTAGTAACACCCCAACCGCGCCCGACCATCTGCGTCCACGGTGTGACACGCCCCCTCCCCTTTGAGCCGCACGCGATACACCAGCGAATTCTGCTCGCAGTTGACGCGGATTTCGACCAGTTCGAGTACATTGCCCGAGGTCGCGCCCTTCACCCACAACTCGTTGCGCGACGTGCTCCAAAATGCGGCCACGCCCTCGCGCCGCGTATAGTTCAGCGCCTCTTCATTGGCATACCCCACGATCAGCACCTCGCCGCTATCCACGTCCTGCGCCACCACCGGCACCAACCCCTCGCCACAGGCCGCGGCCTTCTGCAGCTTGCCAAAATCCAAGACCAACTGCTGCCCTTCCTCCACTTCCTCATGCGTCATATTCGCTCGTTCAACCACGACGATCTCCCCTAGTCAAAACTCTTTTCACTAGACCTTGCCTCCCTCTCCAAGTTAAGCCTATATTCCCCGCCCTTACAAGGACGGAATAAATATTATGCTTCTCGACACTGCTTACGAAATCGCCACCTCCAACATCCGCTTCGGTCCGGGCACCACCAAGGAGATCGGCATGGATCTCAAGGACCGCGGACTAAAGCGAGTCATGGTATTGACCGACCCAAACTTGCGCGATCAAGCGCCCGTGCAGACGGCCTTAGCGGCCATTGCGGAGGCGGGCGTCGAGTACGCGCTGTTCGACCAAGTGCGCGTCGAGCCAACCGACGCCTCGTTCAAGGCGGCGATTGAGTTCGCTCAACAAGGATTTGACGGGTTCGTCGCCATCGGCGGAGGGTCAGTGATGGACACGGCCAAAGCCGCCAACGTGTACACCACGTACCCAGCCGATTTCCTCACCTACGTCAACGCGCCCATTGGCCGGGGTGAGCCAGTGCCCGGCCCGCTCAAGCCACTGATCGCCGTTCCCACCACCGCTGGCACCGGCAGCGAGACTACGGGCGTGGCAATTTTCGATTTCGTCGAGATGAAGGCCAAGACCGGCATGGCCCACCGCTACATGCGCCCGACCTTGGGCATCGTCGATCCAGACAACACGCGCTCCATGCCGCCACAGGTGGCCGCCTCAACCGGCCTCGACGTGCTCTCACACGCCTTGGAATCCTACACAGCCTTGCCGTTTGACCAGCGGCCCCGACCCGACCGGCCTCAACTGCGACCGGCCTACCAAGGCTCGAATCCCGTCAGCGACTTGTGGGCGTTGGAGGCTTTGCGGTTGGTGGAGCAATTTTTACCCCGCGCCGTAGCCGACCCCAGCGACGATGAGGCCCGCAGCGCCATGTGCTTGGCCGCGGCCCTCGCCGGCATTGGCTTTGGCAACGCGGGCGTCCACTTGCCGCACGGCATGTCCTATCCAGTGGCTGGCATGGTAGAAAGCTATATGCCCGAGGGATACGCCATCGATTACCCGCTGGTGCCGCATGGGTTTGCCGTGATCGTCAACTCACCTGCGGTCTTCCGCTTCACCGCACCGACTTGCCCCCAGCGGCATCTGCGAGCGGCTGAGGTCTTGGGAGCCGATTGCAGCGGAGCGAAAGACGAGGATGCGGGTCCGATCTTAGCCGACCGCATCGTCTCGCTAATGCGCCAACTCGGCGCACCCAACGGCCTCAGCGCCCTCGGCTACGGGAGCCAGCACATCCCGGCGCTAGTCGAAGGCACGCTGCCGCAGCACCGAGTGACCAAGCTCTCGCCGCGAGCAGCCGACGCCGAGGAACTGGCAAGGATTTTTGAGGACGCGCTGAGTTATTGGTAGGAAGCTGCTTTTAAGCAAATCTTGCGATTTATTCAACAAATTCGTTGACAACGGTTTTGTTGAATAGTGCTTTACCCTCTCTTCGACGACTCTGCTGATAAACGGAAATGTGGCGGTATGAAGCTGAGGACGCGAAGTTATAGTCATGCCTGATCTATACCCAATCATTGAAGTGACGCGAGAATCGGTCAGAGAGTCCGAGGATATGGGGAGCAAAGATAAGTTCTGGTATTTCCATCCGAAGGCAGAAGAAGGAGATTGGCTCTTCAAATACCCCCGCCGTAATACAGGGGAACACTGGGCGGAAAAAATTGCCGCCGAGGTCGCGGCCTTACTGGGAATTCAACATGCGAGGGTGGAATTGGCGGTATTTCAAGAATATAAAGGATCTGTGACGAAATCGTTTGTCCAAGAGGGTCAGGAATTGATCCACGGCAATCAGATGTTGAAGAGAGCTATTCATGGCTACGATCCCGAGAAAGAATCCCGTCAATCGAGTCATACCCTAGCGAATATCTGGCAGATAATGGACCTTGTTTTTGGAGAGTCTGAACACGCAGAGAAGGCGAAGGGGCTCTTTGCAGAGTACGTAGTCCTAGACGCGTTGATTGGCAATACGGATCGCCACCACGAGAACTGGGGCATACTACGATGGGAGCGAAAAGGATCCCACTGGGTAGATTTGTCCGTAGCGCCGTCGTTCGACCACGCCTCATCGTTAGGTCGGGAGCTTCTGGATACGGAACGCGATAGACTACTGGCAGAAAACCGCGTAGGCGACTATGTTGGAAAAGGACGCAAAGGACGCAAAGGACGCGGCGCGATTTACTGGTCGGAGGACGATCAGCACGCCCCTAGGCCACTGGAGTTGGTACAACGTGCTACTCGCAAATATCCAGACCTTTTCCGTCCAGCGCTGACGAAACTCGAAAAACTGGACGAGAGATCCGTGGATGATCTCGTAAACCGCGTGCCTAGTGATTGGATGTCCTCTTCAGCCAGAAAATTTGCGATTGCGCTGATGCACTATAATCTTGAACAATTGCAGGAGCTTTTCCAATGAGCACAAGAACCTTATTTCTAGCATGGCAGGACAACGAGCCCAGCAAGGCATGGTTCCCGGTGGGTCGGCTGGATGCTGATGTCGAACGTTCGTTCTATCGCTTTCGTTATATCGGCGGCGCAAAGCGAGCACAAGAGGAGGTGGGGTTTCCTCTGTTGATCGAATTTCCCGATTTGAATGGAGATTATCAGTCCGCGGAACTGTTTCCGCTATTCCAAAATCGGGTTATGAATCGGGCAAGGCCGGACTTTACTGACTACCTTCACAGCCTTGATCTAACCGAGGAAGCTGATCCCATTGAGATTTTGTCCACCAATGGAGGCCATCGCGTAACGGACTCTTACGAGGTTTTTCCAAAGATTGAGAAAGACGACACCGGGAGCTTCTCTTGCCGATTCTTTCTGCGCGGTTGGCGGTACATCAAAGATCAAATTGGCCGTCTTAAGCACGGAGAAGAGCTGCATGTCACACTGGTATTGACCAATCCTGCGACCGGGTTGACCGTGCAAATTCAGACGGAGGACTACTGTATGATCGGATGGGCACCGCGTTACTTGGTAGCAGATCTGGTTGCGGCGATGGCCGAAGGGCCTAGTAGATACGAGGCGAAAGTGGTGCGGATTAACCCTCAGAAGCAGCGTGTACTGATTGAAATGCGTGGCTGTTGGAGTAAGCACGAACCAATGAGTGGTGAGGATTTTAAGCCCTTGGTCAATTGATTGTCCAGCTCTGGTTGCGGCGATGGCCGAAGGGCCTAGTAGATACGAGGCGAAAGTGGTGCGGATTAACCCTCAGAAGCAGCGTGTACTGATTGAAATGCGTGGCTGTTGGAGTAAGCACGAACCAATGAGTG
>JAJEIO010000032.1 GCA_022827835.1 Candidatus Latescibacterota bacterium | reverse complement strand
CGAGGCGACGACCATTCTCGGCGAAGCCGAGGCCGAGGCCATGGCCATCCTCGGTCAAGCATATAAGAAGGACCCGGAATTCTACAAATTCATCCGCGCGCTCGATAGCTACGATCGGATCATCGACCGAAACACGACGCTGATGCTCCCGGCCGACAACGAGTTGTTCAAATACCTCGACAGAAGCAAGACCCAGATAAATCAAGAGCCAAGCTAATGAGTGAACAACAACCATTGCCGCCGAGTACGCGCGTCATTTACGCCGTATTCGACTTCCTGCAGGAGCACCACCGGCAAATCATCGCGGGGACCGTGGCCGCAGTCGTCATCGGCTTCTTGGCCAGCGGATTGTACATCGTCAAGAAAGAGGAGCAAGGCGTGCGCACCCGGTTCGGCAAGGTGGTGCATTCGAGCATCGGCCCCGGAGTGCACTACTGCATCCCCATTATCGAAAAGACCTATGTCCACAAGGTAAAGCGGATTACCCGGCACCAAGTAGCCAGCAAGGAAGGTGATACCGTCAACTTCACCATCTTGTCGGGCGACGTGAACCTGCTCGAAGTGGATGTCGCTCTCCAATACAAGATCGACAACCTCAGGAATTTCCTGTTCGTCACGTCCGACCCCCTCGCGATGCTGACCGCGTACACCAGAGAGGAACTGGTCAACATCCTAGGGCAGAATTTCATCGACCTGATCCTCACCTCGAACCGCAATATCATCCAAAGCAAACTGTTGGACCGGATCGCCGAGCGCCTAGAAGCCCGCGACATCGGCCTCGAACTAGTCTCGCTCGACATCGTCGATGTGCGCCCGATCGAAGAAACAATCGCGGCGTTTCGCGACGTAAGCGATGCGTTCGCCGAGCGCGTGAAGGCCGTCAGCGACGCCAATCGCAAGCGGGAGCAGTTGATCGCGCACAGCCGAGGACAGGCCGAGGCATTGGTGCTAAACGCGCAGGCCAAGGCCAGGGAGCGCATCGTGCAGGCGCAAAGCAGCGCTGGCGCGTTCTCGGCCCTGTTAGCCGAATACAAAAAACAGCCCGCGCACGTGGGCATCACGCGCTATTGGGACCGGATGCGCAAAATTTTCGCGGAGGCGAGCCTAGCCGCGGTCAATCCGAGCAGCGAGTCGGCCATTGACATCAACATGATCGACGGCGTCGCAGGGTTCACCCCAGCGGACATGGTGCTAGGAACACCGCCCTCCGGTGGCGAGGCCGGTGACGGAGTGCTGATGTCGTCAACGACCATGGAGAACGTGCATACCATTGAAACGATCGATGCGGACAACCTTCTGCTGGACGGTCGATTCCACAACATACGCGCGGAACGCAGTCACATGAGCATCGCCAACCCGCGGTCGCTCATATTCGACACGCCGTCCATTTTCTCTCATCGCCACGTGAGAGACAAGCCGGCCGGACTGCCGAAAGACGAGAAGCCGATGGTCGAGAAGCTCGCCACCGAAGGTAAAGGAGATGGCGAGGCTGAGAAGAAGGAAGAGGATGGCGGCAAAGACCATTAGTATGCTGTTGGCATCCTGCCTCGCCCTGCTGTTGACCGCGATGCCTACGGCGGCCGCTCCAGGCGTTAGCGATAGTACGATCGTGTTTGGGCAGAGCGCTTGCTTCTCCGGTCCGAGCAAAATTTTGGGTTTTCGCTATCGGGCTGGCATTTTGTCTGCTTTCCAAGTACAGAACGATCGCGGCGGGGTCAACGGCAGGTTGCTGAAACTGGTTTCTTTCGATGACGCCTACGAGCCTGAACAGGCAGCCGCAAACGCGGAACGATTCGTCGCCGATAACGAGGTCCTGGCCGTGATCGGCGGCGTGGGGACGCCGACAGCCAAACGCATCGCGCCGGTACTCAGGACGGCCAAGATCCCCTTTGTCGGCCCCTTTACGGGTGCCGCTTTTCTGCGCGATGCCAAGCGGTTTCCCAATGTCATCAACCTGAGAGCGGGCTATTTCGACGAAACTCAGACGCTGGTCGATCACATCCTTCGCGAGCGCGGCAAAACCCGGTTCGGCATCATCTATCAGGACGACGCCTTCGGACGTTCCGTCTTGAAAAACTACAAGACCGTGCTTGATGAGCACGGTCTTCCCATCCTAGGGAAAACCGCCTTCTCGCGGAACACCCACGCCGTCCAAGCAACCCTCTTCGCCCTATCCAAGGCCGACCTAGACGCCATCCTGATCGTCGGCACCTATACCACCAACGCGGAGATCATCAATCTAGCGAATTCCCTAGGCCATGAATACATCATGGGCAACTTGTCCTTTGTCTTGTCCCGCGAGCTTAGGGAGCGGCTCAGCGCGCCAAACGATAGAATCTTGGTGACCGAGGTGGTGCCTAACCCAGAAGACCAGACCAGTAAAGTCGTGCAGCAATTCCAGCGAGCTACCCAATCGCCGAAATCGAAGATAGATCACGAACACATAATCAATGAAGTATGTTTGGAAGGTTACATATTGGGCCGCTTCGTCATCGCCGTGCTAGAGCGCATGGGCGATGAGTTGACGCGGGAGAACTTCATGGAACAGGCCCTGTCGTCCGGGCCGATAGCAATTGACGATTGGACGCTTGAATTCGAGCCCGGTACCAATACGGGTTCGAGCTACATCCGGTTGACCGATCTCGGAGGAGAGTAGCCCTTGAAAAAGGTAGATGAATTTTCTGGCGAAGAAATCGGCGAAGAGTGGCTACGCGAGCTGTACAAAGTCGTCGCGGTACGGCGTGGTACTATGTTCAGATTGATTACCGAATCGGCCCGCCTATTGCTGCTCGGCAATGCAGGTGGAGCGGCGTTGATTATTGGGTTCATGAGCACGTCTTCGGGCAACGAAGACGCGGCCTACCACTGGTTCGCCTTGGCGACGCTGCTCATGTTTGCGATCGGCACCCTTGCGTCAGCGCTAACGATGATTCTGGTAGCCCTAGTCGCGGTAAAAGAGGCCCACAGCGCCGAGGAGGCCCTAAAACAGTTCGTCGATGGGGAGATCGATCGCAACCAAGTGATGTTTACGGTCGGCGATATGACTTTTCGCATTGCCGACTTTGCCATGGCATCTGGCGTGGTCAGCACCGGGGGGTTCATGCTCGGCGGACTGAGCAGTCTCATCCTGATAACGCTATTCTTCTAAGCGAGAAGGTTCCTTTGTCGAGGGCACTTCTCGGCTTTCTTCTTCCGCTTCCATTCTTCGCAACCTAGGTCCGCCGGTTTGCGCCTATAGTTTTCGGTTATAGCTATCATGGATTCACATTCCATACTGATCTTATTGGCGTACTCAGCCGGTATCTTTGTCGTTTCTTTTATGGGCGGGAAGCTGGCGGCCTTGGGAACCATGACGCACACGCGGACTCAGGTCGTGATGAGTTTGGTGGCCGGCTTCATCCTCGGCATCGCCATGTTCCACCTGCTACCCCACAGCCTCGATCGCATTTCCGGATCTGATATTATAGAAAAAGCCGTGGGGTGGATGGTATTCGGCATGGTACTGATGATTTTCTTGCTGCGTATCTTCCACTTTCACCAGCACGACTTCAGCCACGAGGCGAGCGATCTATACGATGACCACGACCATGACCACGGTGTCGTCCATGCGCGGAGCTTGTTCGGCGTTGCCCTCGGCCTAGGGGTACACACCGTGACCGAAGGGATCGCGCTGGGTACCAGCATGAGGTTGGGGCCGCCGCATGAAAACGACGTCGCATTGGCAGGCCTAGGGGTATTCCTCGCCATTATGCTGCACAAGCCGCTCGATGCGTACTCCATTATCGGCATGATGAAATCCGCCGGTCACAGTCCGCGCGCCCGGACATTGGCCAATGTCGGATTTGCCATTCTGTGCCCTGTGGTGGCTATAGCGAGCTTTGGGGGGGTGGAATTGCTTGGCTCGGAGGAAGGAGCTATTGTAGGCTATGTGCTGTCCTTTGCGGCGGGCGCGTTCTTGTGCATTGCCTTGAGCGACCTGCTGCCGGAGATCCATTTCCACAGCCACGATCGCGGCAAGCTCATCGTCTCCCTCCTCGTGGGGATCGGCCTCGCCTACATACTGTATTACGTTGAATCCAGCGCCATCCACGGACATGGCATGGAGACGCACGAAGGGCATTAGCTAGATCGCCACCTTCTCCCCCGTCTTCACCGACTCAATTCCCTTCAAACACAACAGCAGCGAGTTCCGCGCGCTCTGACCGCCAATCTCCTGCGACGCCCTGCCCTGCGCGATCGCATCCACCGCTTCCTGCAACTCGCCGACAAAGCCGTCCTCACCCGGCAATGATGGCGTACTGACCTCGCCGTCCTTAGTCAACAGTTGCGGCGGCTCGCCCCAAGACGAGTTGAACTTGAGCGTGGCCTCCTCAAAGTACACGTCATAACCGTGCTCAAAGGGACAGCCCTGTTGCGCCAACCAGCCACCTTCGGCGCTGATGGCCATTGGGCCGTCGTACTGGTAGTGGACGTTGATATACTCGACCGTCTCGCCCCGGCCAATGTATCCTTGCGCGCTAACTGCGGTGGGCATCCCGAACAAAAACTGCACGAAGTCCGCGTCGTGGATGTGTAGGTCGATTGCTGGGCCGCCGGTGCGTTCTAAGTCTTCTGGTGCCCACCACGCCGGGCGCGAGATAATCCGCTTAAAGTGAGCGGCGAGCACAGGGCCGTGTTCCGCGTCGGCGACGAGCTGTTTGATCAGCCGGAACTCGGGGAAATACCGCAAGACATGGGCAACCATAAACTGCCGCTGGTGTTCCTCAGCCGTTGCCACAATTTGGTCGGCGTCGTCCAGGGCCAAGGCAATGGGCTTTTCCAATAGCACGTGCTTGCCCGCAGATAAAGCGCGGATGCTGGTCTCGACGTGCATGTTCGTCGGCAGGCATATATCCACCAAGTCGATCTCCCCATCGGCGAGCAACTCGTCCAACGTTTCGTAGCAGCGTATTCCCGACAAGTCCTGCACCCCCCCGCTGTCGCCGAAGTTGCCCTGAATGTCGTTCCAGTCCCCCGCGCGCTTTTTGGGATCGCGGGAGACGATAGCTGCAACCTGGCCCCCGTTGACTTGGGCCATAGCCTTGTAGTGGGTCATGCCCATAAAACCGATGCCGACAATGCCGATATTGACCATCATTTCCTCCTTGTGTGGAGTTGCTAGGATAGGCTTGGGGGCCGACTGCTGTCAAGCTGATTGCGGCCCAAGGCGCTTTTGCCGTATATCAGAGGTATCGGCGCTGCTATCGTCATTACCCAACTCAGCGATAGCAAAAGTAGAGAAAGCCAAGGAGACCGACTATGAGTATCAGGCTCGACTTACCCAAAGAATTGGAACGAGAACTGACAACGGAAGCTACACAAATGGGGGTGTCTCTCGCTGAGTACGTCTTACGTCTTCTCTCCACTAGGTCGTCTGTTGAGGCTGCGCCAGCCACGGGTGCAGAATTGATCGCCTATTGGCAAAGCGAAGGGCTCCTTGGCACGCGGTCTCGTACCACCGATAGCCAAGCACTCGCCCGTCAACTCCGTCATAAGGCGGAAAAACGGATGCGGGAATAGTCCTTGTATCTCCTCGATACCGATGTACTCATTGACATTCAGCGCGAACACACTCCAGCGCTGACTTGGTTTGCTGGCTTGACCGAACTTCCGGCTGTGCCTGGCTTCGTGATCATGGAGCTGATTCAGGACGCCCAAAATGCTGGGCAGGTTCAGCGGGCGTTGAAATTAGTCGCGCCCTTACCAGTGGTGTGGCCCACCGCTGCTGACTGCCAACGTGCCTTGACTGATTTTACGTCCTATCACCTCTCGCATAACCTAGGCTTGTTGGATGCCTTAATTGCAGCTTGTGCGATTGGTTCGTCAGCGACGCTGTGTACCTTCAACCTCAAGCATTATCGGATGGTGCCCGGCCTAGGTGTAGCCCAGCCCTATGCCCGGTGAAGCACTTTTATGAGAATAAAAATGCAAGTAAATTCCGACTGCATTACCACGCCCAAGCCCCCAAGGCCAACGAGGAACCATCATGCCCGCTGAAACCTACGGTATTCTGCTGGTCAGCTTCAGCAAACACAGCCACCAGCAGCACTTCATCCCCTTGTATCAGGCCCATCCCCGCCTGCGCATCATCGGCGTCGCCGACTACCCCGACATCGACTCGGACTTGCGCACCTATAATCAGCAATGGGCTAGCCAACTCGGCGTGCCCTACTCAGAGGACCTCGACGAGTCCATCGACGACCCAGCCGTCAATATTGTCAGCGTCGGCTGCGAAATCGAACGCCGCTCCGCTCTCATCGTCCGCGCCGCCGAGGCCGGCAAACACCTGTGGATCGACAAGTTTCCCGGGGCCACCCTCGCCGAATCCGAGGCGTCCGCAGCCGCAGTCGAGCGCACCGGCGTCCGGGCGATCATCCCCGGCTACGCCTACGGCACCCTCGCCCAGCATACCCGCCAAGTCCTCGCCAGCGGCGACTTGGGCACCCTGCTCGGCGTCCACGTCGATGTGATGTTCGGCAAGGGCTGGCCGCGCCCGATAACCCAACGCCGCGCTTTTGTCGCCCCCAACGGCCGGTGGAAATATCCCGATATCAAAAGAGAGTTGTTGACCGTGGGCGCATACGCCGTCGGCCTAATCCAAGAATGCCTCGGCCCCATCCGCCACGTCGTCGGCCACGCCGGGGCCTTCTTCTTCCCCGAACACGGCACCCACGGCTGCGACGATTTTGGCACGCTGACCATGACCGATGCCGACGGACGCGTGGCGACCTTGTGCGGCGGGCGCATTGGCACAGCTTCCCATCCCCAAGGCGGACCGTCGCGGGCGTACTTAATCGGCACCCACCAGAGCGCCACCATCGACGCGAAAAGACCGGCGTTGGACGCTTATCTGCGCGACTATAGCACCGGCTACGACTATCAGCCCGATCCCAAGGATCCCATGCAGTGGCACGGAGGACCGCCCGTTCCAACCGCCGCCTTATCCGAAGACACAGCGGGCCTAGCAGCCGGGCTCGACGATTTGGTCGCCGCCATCGACGACGACCGCCCGCCCCGCTACGGCTTGCGCCAAGCGCGGGATTTGATGGAAATTATTCTCGCTGGCTACCGCGCCGTCGAGTGCAACGCGGCCGTTGACCTGCCGCTGGAGCAAGAGCTATGACTATCGCCCTCAGCGCCCATCCCGCCCTCAACCCACTCGTCGGCCAACTCACCGCCGCCCTGCCGATCAAGAGCCTGTACTATCCAGCGCGTCGGAACCCCAACACCGACCTGCCTTTTTTCACCGACTTGCCGGCCATGCTCCAAGCAACCAGCCCCCGCGTCTGCGCCTTCCTCTCGCCTTATGCAGACCTTCACAATGACATCCACACCTGCCTCCAAGCCGGCGTCGCCGTCCTCTGTGCCGGGCCAGTGCCCAGGGCCGACCAGCCCATCGCCAGCGGCGGCATCCATCGCGGGTCGCCCCTGTTTGCCAAGGCGCTCCAGAAGCGGCGCGATCCTTCGTTTGCCGAGCCGGTCTATTTGCGCCTCGTAGCCGGCGTCCAAGAGCCGGGATTGCTGTCGGCGTGGTGGGCCGCCTGTGGCCAGCTAGCCCTTGCCACCGACCTGCTAGGCGAAAGCCCTACCCAGGTGTATCTTTGCGCCAACCATCACGGCCGCACCTACCAAGTAGTGCTGACCGCCACGGCTCCCAGCGGCGCGTCGATCCAGCTAGTCGTCGCCCCTCAGTCAGCGCTCGCCGAGTTGACCTTGCTGGGCCGGGGCGGCGTAATCTCAGCCAGCGCCGCACACAGCGGAATCGTCCTAGCTAGCACCAAGGGAACCCAAGTCGTGCCCGACGCGGCAACTCCCCCGGCTGAACTAGCGTGGTTGCGCGATTTTTTGGAAAAAGATAATGCGACGAGCGAGCACTCAGGCGATTGCGGCCAAGCCCTACTCAGTGGCCTGCGGCGGGCGCTGAGGACGCGCCAGCCGGTTTTGGTCAATCTCTAGACAGAGGGTTGGGTGCGAAGTTGCGTCAATAAGTGCCCCGCCTGCTGCTTGGCTTGGGCCGCCGACGCCTCTTTTACCTGCTCGTACCCCCGAATGCCGTCTGGCAATTCGGCGATTTCCACGGCTAGCCCATAGCTTTCTTCGGCCAGCACCGGCAAGACCTCTTCGATCAACCCGCAGTACCAGCCAATCAGTTCGCGTTCCAAGCGCCGCGCCTCCGTGCGTCCGAAGATGTCGAAGGCAGTTCCGCGCAACCCCTTTAGTCGGCTCAGCAGCACCAGCGTCGGACGCAGCCCCTTGCCGAAACCGATCTTGCCCTTGAGCAAACGCCGCATCGTAGGCGGATGCAGTTGCCGGACGATTTCCACCTCCCCGTCGAACAAGGCGCGCATCCGCTCTTCGCTGCCATTGTGCGTCGCCAACCGCGCAACCTCGTATTCGTCCTTGTACGCCATCAGCTTGTACAGACCCCGCACCACGGCCCGCGTGAGTTGCAAGCCGTGTGACAAACCCCGATCAACTTCCCACACTTGGCGCACAAACCCCAAGTAGCCCTGGGCATACGCAACGTCCTGATACGCGCACAATTCGGCCAACCGCACCCCTAACTCCTTCTGTCCCTCCGCATCCAAATCCGCTAACGCAGCCAACCCCTCGTCGAGCAGCGCTCGAGCAGCCGCGTCATGCGCCAGCCGCTCCTTCACCTCGGCCAATGTTTGGTCTGCGGACACTTGCTGAGTCCCCAACGCCCGCTCCACTCGTGCCGAATCGGCCACGGCTAAGCGTCCCCAGCGGAAAGCTTGGATATTGTTTTCCACGGCTTGCGCATTTAGGACAATGGCTTGCTCAATGGAGGCCGCTTGTAGAGGCAGCACCCCAGCCTGATACGCAGCCCCCAACAGGAGCATGTTGGCGAAGATTGTATCCGAGAACAGCCGCTCGGCCAGCCAGTAGGTATCGAGATACACATTGTCCTTGCTCGTGCAGCGGTCGATCAGGGCGCGCAGTTGGGCGGCGTCGGGAAAAGGCTGAGTGCGCGGATTGCGATTCATCTCCGCATTGGCGATTTCAGCGGTGCTGACAAAGGCTCGGGTGCGCTCGGGCGCGGCGTATTTGAGATTGTCCGGCTCGGCCGCCCGCAACAGATCAAACCCCAAGTACAGATCGACTTCCCCGGGGAAGAGGCGGTTGAACACGGGCTGCTCGGCGGCGCTTATCACAATCGGCGCTTCGACCGGCCCGCCCTTTTGCGCCAGGCCGGTGTTGTTGGACAAATACACGTATTTGCCCTCCATCATGGCCGCGTACGCAATGAGATGAGAAATCGTCACCACGCCCGTCCCGCCCCGCCCCATAGCAAAGATCGCGTACGGCCGGTCCAGCGGGCACTCCGGCGGCTCTGGCAACTCGTCCAAAGGCTCCGGACGGCGGCGGCGCAAGCGCGTGCCTTTGGCCGGCTTGACCACGGCAAAGGACGGGCACTCGCCGTCGATACACAGCCCATCTTGGGCACATTGGGCCTGCCGCACCTGCGTCTTGTCGCCGAACTCGGTCGCTACGCTGTAGAGCGCGGCGCAGCCTTCGGACTGGGCGTAACAGTCGCCGCAGCCCTCGCAAATATCCTCGTCGATGAGCACGTATTCGTCGGGCGTCAAACCCTGACGGCGGCGACGACGCCCCTTCTCGGTGGCGCACTCCTTGTCGAGGATGAGCACAGTCGTCCCGGCAATTTCCTTAAACTCCGCGAGCGCTTCGGCGTGGCGCTCCAAGCCGAAGACCGCGATTCGCTCCCCGCCCAAGTGGCGATAGCGCGCAGTATCTTCGCTGACGATCCCCACCTTCACGACCCCCAGCCCCAAAAGCTCCTGTACGACATCCGACACCGGGCGCTGTCCCCCGGGCGTCTGCCCGCCAGTGAGTGCGACCGCCCCGTTAAAAAGCAGCAGAAAGGTAATGTTCACTTCACCCTGGACGCAGCTTTGGATCGCGCCGCGGCCACTGTGGAAATAGCTTCCGTCGCCCAAGTATTGGTAGATGTGCTGGTTGTCGTTGAAGGGTGCCCAACCGCTGTAAATGGACCCACCAGCTCCCATGGTGGGGATGTAGAGCACGCCAGAGTCGTAGGCTTCAATCGCCCGGATGGAGGAACAGCCAATGGCCCCCCCAGGTTTTTCGTGCAAGTCGCGGAAGCTGTTGTACGGACAGCCGCCGCAGGACATGGGCGTAACGCGCGGCACGGTCGGATAAGTGCGGTCGAGCACGCGCCTCAGCTCGGCGAGACGCTCGGGAGCCGCCCCCAGACGCGGCCCGAGTTTGAGCGCCAATTCCTCGGGATCGACTTCGCCGTGCGCCGGAATCAGCGGCTGCCCGTCCTCGTCCCACTGGCCGTACACGGCCTCCACATCCATTCCCCACAGCGCGGCTTTGACGCCCTCTTCGACAAAAGGACCCGGCTCCTCGACTACGTAGATGCGCCGCAGTCCACGGGCGAAGGTGCGCACGATTTCGTAGTCGAGCGGATAGCTCACCTCGAGGTGCAACACCGGCACGCGCAGCCCCAGATAATCGAGAGCCTGCCGCACTTCCGCGTAGCTTTTGCCCACGGCCACGATGCCGACCCCACCGCCTGCATCCGCATCCACTATGCGGTTGAGGTCGTTGGCGCGGACATACGCCTCTACCAGCGGCCACTTTTCCTCCACCAGTTGCTGCTGCATGGGCAATGCGCCCGTAGCCATGACGATCTGGTTGAATCGCTTGGCAAACGCGCGCTCGGGCAATGCGATATCTGGCCGCACACCGACCAAATCAACCGTGCTCGCGCCATCGCACACCGGCGTCGCCAACTTGAGCGAGGTTACCACGCCAGCGTGGCGCGACAGAGCGACCGCGTGCAGCCCCAAACGAATGACATCTTCGATACTGGCCGGATAGAAAATTGGCACCATGCTGCTGCGCAACACCCAATCGCTGGCCCCGGGCGAGACTGAGCTTTTGGAGCGGTGATCTTCTCCCGACAGCAGGACCATGGCTCCGCGTGCTCCCGTGCCGCTGAGGTTGGCCAGCCATACCTCGTCGGGGATCCACATCGTGCCGTGCGCCTTGCCATACCAAAAGGCATCGATGTCCCCACTCGCCGCAAACTGGCTGCCCAATACGGCCGAGGCCGCAGTTTTCTCGTTGATGCCGAACTGATGCACCGTACGCCCCAGTTCGTTGAGCATTTCGAGTTGGGCAACTATCTTCAGGTCCAGCCCGCCCAGTGGCGATCCTTCATAGCCAGTGAAATAGGTCTGGTTGACGTGGCCGGTGGCTTGGTCGCGCTCCTGTTTTTCGCGCACGAGACGTACAATCGCCTCCATGCCCGTGAGAAAAACCCGGCCATCGCGCTGTAGAAATTTGTCCTGAATGTCCAGCTTCATAAGAGACTCTTGAGCTACGCCCTCCCGTAGCTCTTGTCCATTATCCTATATTGTATATATAATAGACAACAGTACCGCAGACATACGCCACCCTTTAATCCACAACGTAGAGTTAGCAATGGCCGAAACGATTGACGAACTCACCATCCAGTACGAGGAAGACGGCAAGGTCTTGCGCAAAGAAGTGGCCAAGGAAGTGCTCAGCAAAGGGGCTTGGGCGACGATTATGTACCTCTACCAAGACCTCAACCGCACAACCGGCGAGTACGGCCCGAGCAAAATATCCATTCGCCGCTACCAGAAGCGCGACGGCACCTTTTTGCAGCGCAGCAAGTTTGAGGTGTCAAGTGCCGCGCAAGCGCGCGCGATCTGCAGCAAGATACAAGACTGGTTCCCCCCAGAATAGACGCGCAGCTTACCCTGTTCTGCTAGCGACCTTCACCTTCACGCGGTGCCAGCCTGTGCGGCCATCGTACAGATCGGCTCCAGCGTCGGTCCGCGGCTGGGAGTCCCCCTCGCTATCCGTTGCCCGCGCGACGATTTCGTATTCGCCCGACGCGGGCAAGGCCCATTCGTAGGCCCACGTGACCCAAATGTTGGGCAAGCGCTGGGTGGTAATCTGCGCCTCGTGCCAAGCCCGCCCGCCATTGGTGCTAACCCGCACCGATTCGACCGTGCGCTCGCCAGCCATGGCGATCCCGTGGATGATAAAAGGACTGCCTTCGACCCCGCGCAGAGTTTGCAGGACCACGGAAACGCCGCCGTTGGCCGGGTCTTTCACATCGTCCCACACCGACAGGGGCGCGTCAATCCGCGAGTTCACGGTCGCCACGGCCTCGTCCGACCACTTGAAGGGCTTGTTCTCGGGCTTGCTTTCCCAATAGCCGAGATACTCTTCGTCGATCAGCTCGATGCGGGTGATCCACTTGGGCATCTTCTGGCCGTAGTGCCCGGGATTTATCAAGCGCAGGGGAAACCCGTGCTTAGACGGCAGCGGCTCGCCGTTCATTTCCCAAGCGAGGATCACCTCGTCGCGGAGCGCGCGCTCCAGTGGAATCGACGTGGTATAGCCATCGGAGCTGTCGCTGTAAAACTTGACCCGGATCGCCTCGCTCTTGATCCCGGCCATGTCGAGCACATTGGACAGCAGCGTGCCGCCCCACTCGGCATTGCCCACCAACGGTCCGCCAATCCAGTTGCCAATGCACTGCATGGTCAAGACCTGTCGCTGCATGGGCAGCGCAGTAATATCCGCGTACGTCAGCCCGGTCAGGGGCTGATCCACCAACCCGTCCACCGCCAAGCGCCAGCTATTGGCCGAGATCTTCGGGTCGTAATTTTTCCCGTTAATCGACTGGAGATAGTGCCGCGCATTGGAAGTAATCGGCGGCAGCGGTAGCATGTCTGCCATCTCTTCCACGGACATCTCTTCCACGTCCATGTCCATCACGTCCATGTCCGGCCCGGTGGGCATGCTCTTGAAGCGCACCTCGTTGCCGTCGCAACCCCAAGTGGGGAGGATCGCGGTAGCGATAGCAGCCCCGCTCGACTTGAGAAACTGACGTCTAGTTGATCTGTTCATGACAACTCCTTTAGCGAATGAGGGCCAACCCTAAGCCCAACGACGATCCGGCCCCGATGTTCTCGCCCTTAAAAACCGACTTCCACAACAAGTCAATCCACAGCGGGCCAGCCACTTGCACAGCCACATTGCCACCTACTTCGGTGAAATCCCCCTCTGAAACCTGCACTACTCCGACCACTCCCCCCTCCGAGTCCGCCGCGAGCGTGTACACACTGGCGACAAAGCCCTTGGCGAACAGCCACGGACGCGGCGTAGCCCCTAGCTCGACAAAATAGGACACTTGGTTGGAAAACGGGCCACCGCGTAGCTTGTACCCTACCTCGCCACCCGCGTAGAGCGGTAGCGGATAGAGCGACAACCCCGCCAAGAGTCGCGCTCCCTGTTCGGAATAACCAGTCCCAAGAGCCGGGTCGTAATCTCGGTCGTACCCGCTGGGGAACGCGACATCGACCTGCGGCGATAGCACCAGTCTGCCTTCGGTGAGCTGGTATTTCGCGCCGAGATGCACGTCGCCTAGCCCCCAAGTGATGCGCTCGATAAAGCTATCCTCAGATACCAGCCGCCCCGCGCCGACCTGCCCGGTCAGCGTCAATCGATCGAGCAACCCGTACTCGCCGTAGGCAAGGATCTGGCGGGCGCGGAATTGGTTGTCGTCCATGCCCATGAGCGCACGTTTGCCCATGTCGTTAAAGACCTCAGTGGTCGAGTAGTGGATCCCCGAGAGCTTGGCGTAGTAGCCTCCCTTGGGCTGACTCCAAGCTCCGGCCCAGCCATCGCCGGCCCAACACAGGGCCAACAAGCCCATTGCTAACCAACGCATTTCTCGATCCCTTTCCGCGGTACAATCCGCTCGTAGAGTGCTAACAGTTTCTCGCCCTCGGCCTCCCAGTTAAAATGCTCTTCAGCAGCTTGCCGCGCCTGCGTCCCCTTGACCTGCGCTACCGCCGGATCGTCGAGCAAACACCCGATGGCGCGCGCATGGGCGACCGGGTCGCTCGGGTCTGCGAGCAAACCCCAATCCGCGACCGCGAGAAATCTGCGTATGGAAGGTAAATCACTGGCGACTACGGGCAAGCCGCAGGCTAGGTACTCAAAGAGCTTGGTCGGCACGAAGGAGGCCAAATTCTTGGGCGAGATCTGCCCTGGCACCAAGCCAATCTGGCACGCGGCAATCGCCGTCCCTAATTCGTCGTACGGCACGCGCTTTTCACTGTAGTGTATCTGCTCTTCCAGCCCCCACTCGCGCCGAAGGACCTCAAACCGCTCTCGCAGCTCCTGCGAGTGGAACGCCCCGACGCTCAGGAGGCGGACCTGCGGATGGGTCTTGGTCAGTTCGCGCATGATTTCGAGCAGGAACAGCCCGCCCCGATCTTCGGATAGCGAGCCAATGTGGACCAGGGCACAAGACCCTAACTCGCCGCAGCCGGGGGAATACCACTCCAAGCGCGGGTAGTTTTTTACCACCGCAAAGGGGCGGCTGGCAAAGCGGTCGCCTTGCTCCTCGACCACTCCGACCACGGCGGTGACAAAGTAGCGAGCAATCGCGCGTTCTCCCCAATCGACCAACCGCGCGAGGGGCCGCCGCAGCCGCTCGGGCACCCACGGCCGCACCATAGCCACCAGTGGGAAGTGCTCGTGGACGTCGTAGATGACCCGGCGGCCGCAGAGCTTTAGCACCGCGCCCACCGGCAATAGCTCGGGGTCGTGGAAGTGGAAACAAGCAGCGTTCGCACCTAGCCCGACGCGCAGCAAACGCCACAGATTCAAAATCCGCTGGCCTACCCCTCGCGCCACTGGCACGGTCTGCACGCGCACCCCTGCTCGCACCCCATTCCACTCCTCCGGCCCTGGCCCCACCACCGTCACCGCGTATCCGACCCGCGCCAAGGTCTGCGCCTGCTTGTAGAAAATCCGCGCGTCAAACGGGCTGTGGACATTCGTCAGGTGGTACACCTCAGGCGCAGCCAAAAAGCACCTCCCGACTTTGCGGGCCGCAATTAAACAGCAAATCCAACACCGACATCTCGGCGACAAAACCCGCGTGACACTGGGGGTACTCCGGGTGTTCAAAGCGAGTAAAGCGGCATTCAAGGCCCGCCGCGGCAAACGCCTCCACGTCCACATACGCCTTCGAGGCCCCCTCCCCCGCTAGGTACACCTGACAGTCGCACGCTTGGGTCATATCCACCAAGCGCAAGGTCCGCTCGTCCCGCAGATCCATCTGCGAGCTGAAGCGGACTTCGACCTCCAAATCCAAGAGCTTCAACAGGTGACGCAGCAGAGCCACGTTTAAGTCGAGTAACTGAGTCCACTCTCCGGCGTATAGGTCCTCTATGGCCGGAGCGTACTGATTAAAAAAAGGCGCGTGGCCGTAGTGCCAGCGCAGGGCTTGGCAATGCTTGCGCCGCCAGTCGCCGTCGGACGGGATTTGCACCTCGCATATCCGCTGCTGGCCCCGGCCCCGCGTCAGCACTGGCACGGTCAGCCATTGCCAGCCATCAGCCGTGCGGATACGATTGCGGTTGGTCAAGCTACCACGGCTGTACTGCACATCGTCGGCCAATACCCACACGTCGGCTTGACCCACCTTGTGAAACAAGCCCAGCCAAGGCAGGAAGTTGGGCTGGTGCGCCGCCAGCACCCGGCCCATTACCTTATCCACCTGAGCACATCAAATGCCTCGGCGTACTCCACCATAATCTGCCCACCCCTAGTCCGCGCCCAACTCCATATAAACTCCTCTTGGGTGTACGGACGATGCTGTTGGGACTGGTAGCAGCGCAGCGCGGCAATTTTGGTCTGCACGTGCTCGCGAGTGAGTACGCAAAAATGTCGATAGTCAAAACTCAAGTTATTCCACGGCAACTCATAGCCGAGCACTGTGACCGTCTTAAAAGCGCGCAGGCCCTCAATGTGAACGGTTTGGTGATCTTGGTGCAGGTCTTGGGCGCTGGGCAAGAACACGGTTCCTGGATCAATCTCTCTTTTCATCCTCACCAACTCTTCGAGAATTTCTTGGCGCATGTGGGGCAGGTGGCGCACTTTGTACTTATAAACCAGCAGATTCGCCGCAGGGATCCCCAGCACCTTTGTGCCCTGTCGCACCTCCTTTTCCAGAATGTCGGGCGGAAAGGGCGGCGGCACCGACTCGGCAGCCGTGGAAAAGGCCGCGTAGTACACCTCGCGCCCCTCTTCCACCATGCGGCTGATCGTCCCTCCGCAGCCGAGCTCGCCATCGTCCGTGTGCGGCGCGAGCACCAAGACCCGGTTATTTGTCGCCACGACAATCTCCTTTTGCCTCTGCCAATATCTCCGCCAAGCCACAGCACACCATTTCCACGGCCTCGTCGCTCAAGCCCGGAAATATCGGCAGGCTCACCACCTGCGCTAATACTTCCTCGGCAACGGGAAAATCCCCAAGGCCATAGCCTAACTCCCGCTGGTAAAACGGCGTCAGATGGCACGGCGGCCAGTACACGCTGCCCGCTTCAATCCCCCAGTGCTCGCGCAACTGGGCGACCACCCACTCGCGTCTTTTCCCGGCGGGCAAGCGCACGGGAAACTTGTAGTATGCGTGTACTCGGCCCGAGAATTCTGGCAAAAGTACCTCACCGCACCCCAAGCGCGTGAACGCGTCCCGGTAGCAGGTAGCGAGGCGGTTGCGTTCGGCCGTATGCTCGGCCAGTCTCGCCAATTGCCGCAAGCCGAGCGCCGCACTCAGTTCTGGTAGGCGGTAGTTGTTGCCCAAGCGCTCCAACGAGCGGCCCTTGGCGCTGACCCCGTGCGTGCGGAAGCTCCGAGCAAAGTCGGCCAAATCGCGATCGTTGGTACTCAACATGCCCCCCTCGCCCGTCGTCAGCGGCTTGGTCGGGAAAAAGGAAAAGGCCGCGGCATCGCCCAAATTTCCGGCCAGTTGACCGTTGGCGCTAGCACCGTGAGCATGGGCCGCGTCTTCGAGCAACAACAGCCCCCGCGCGCGGCAAAACGAGCGAATGGCCTCAATGTCGGGCGCAATCAGTCCGGCGATGTGGACCGCGACTACGGCCCGCGTCTTTTCCCCAACCTGGGCCTCAATCTGCGGCAGGCCACTCGACAAGGTCTGCGGGTCAATGTCGCAGAGGACGGGGTGGCCGCCGGCCAACAGCGCGGCGTTGGACGAGGCAATGAACGTATTCGTCGGCACCACGACCTCCCCTCCTTCGACCCCCCAATAGCGCAAGGCTACCTCCAACGGCGCGGTCCCCGAGTGCATGCCCACGGCGTGTTCGGTACCCACACACGCGGCAAACTCCTGCTCGAACCGCTCCAAGTAAGGCCCCATCGTCAGGCGTCCGCTGCGGAGGATAGCGGCAAAATCTTCGAGCAGCGCGGCCACATCCTCCTCGGGGATACAGGGCCTTGTCTGGGGCACTTTAGGCTGCACGGTCGCGCCCGTCTTCCTGGCCTAGCGCACTACTCTCCAAACTATCCGCTTCTAACACCAATACTTTCACTGCAAAAACTCCTTAATCAATTGAATGCACTGCAACATACACAAATACACAAAGAGGCGCGTTTCCAGCAAGAGAGAACGCCTCGCTGCATCTCCTTCCTTTGACAAACAGAACCTCGCGTTTAACTTTTGGAACATGAACCCAACGATTCGGAATCCCACCCGCGAGGTGCAAATCGGCCGCACGACCATTGGCGGTGATCACCCCATTGCCGTGCAAAGCATGGCCGCAACCCGCACCCAAGACACAGAGGCCACCATCCGCCAGCTCCAGCTCTTAGCCGAGGCCGGAGCAGACGTCATCCGCGTGGCCGTGGATAGCAAAAAAGACGTAGAAGCCCTCGCCCAAATCGCGCCTACCGTTGACGTGCCGCTATCCGTGGATTTGCAAGAAAACTACCGCTTGGTGCGCAGCGTGGCACCGCACGTAGAAAAAATACGCTACAACCCCGGGCACCTCTACCACCACGAAAAGAACAAGCCAGTCGCCGACAAGGTCGCCTTTATTGCCGACGAGGCCGCCAAGCACGATTGCGCCCTGCGCGTGGGGGTCAACTGCGGCTCGGTCGATCCGGCCCAAGCCGAGCGCTTTCCGGCTGACGATTCCATCTCTCCCATGATCGCCTCGGCCTTAGAACACTGCGAACTGCTCGACGCGTTGGGGTTTACGCGTTACTGCGTCTCGCTCAAGGACTCCGATCCCGCCAAGGTCATTGCCGCCAACACCCGCTTTGCCCAACAGCGGCCCGATGTGCCGCTACACCTCGGCGTCACCGAGGCTGGGATGCCTCCCGAAGGCGTAATCAAAACCCGCATTGCCTTTGAACAGCTCATCAGCGCCGGTATTGGAGACACCATCCGCGTCTCCCTGACCTTGCCGTTTGACGACAAGGGCGAAGAGGTCAAAGTAGGACGGCAGATCCTCGACGACATCTACTCGGGCCGCTTCCGCTCAGTCCCCAAGTTGCTCCCGGCCGGACTGAACATCATTTCCTGCCCCTCCTGCTCGCGAGTGGAAAACGAAGCCTTCATCGACTTGGCCCACCAAGTGCGCGAGCTAACCGAGTACGCCCGCGATCACCAGATCACCATCGCCGTCATGGGCTGCCGAGTCAACGGCCCAGGCGAGACCGACGACGCCGACTTGGGACTGTGGTGCGCCCCCAATTTCGTCAACCTCAAGCGCGGCCCCCAACTCATCGGCCAGTTTCCGTACGACGAGGTTCTCGGCGTGCTCAAAGAGCAAGTTGACGAGCTGATTGCCGCTGGCTGAGGAGAATAGCCATGCACTATAGTGTCGTCATCGAAAAGACCGACAACGGCTACTCGGCTTATGCGCCCGATCTGCCGGGCTGCATCGCCGCCGGAGATTCGCAGGTCGAAGTGGAGGAATTGATGCGTGAAGCGATCATCATGCACTTAGAATCACTTCGGGAGCACGGCGAGCCAGTACCTGAACCGCAAACTTCCGTCGCCCTAGTCGAGGTATAGACATACCACGCCTTTGGAGATGAGGCTCTCTCTGCCGACTTAGACCTCAAACATAACTACATCCACAGATTAGGAACCCCATGCAAAACCCTATCAAAGAACAACTTGCCGCCGGGCAGCCTTCCATCGGCTCTTGGCTCAACCTAACCTCGCCGCTGGCTGCCGAAGTCATGGCTGCGGCTGGCTTCAAATGGCTGGTTGTCGATGCCGAGCACTCGGCCTTCGACCTCGGCCACATCGCCCATACCTTCCGCGCCATCGAGGCACGGGGTGCCCTGCCCTTGGCCCGCGCCTGGGATCACGACCCGACCACGGCTGCCCGCCTGCTCGACGCCGGGGCTTGGGGCTTGGTCTTCCCGCACGTCAGCACCTCGGAGCAGGCCGAAAAGTTGGCCCAAGCCGTGCGCTATCCACCGCGCGGCAACCGGTCGGTAGGCACGGGCCGCTGCGTCACATTGGCCCCGGACTATCGCCAGAGCTTTGACGACGCCGTCCTCTGCATCCCGCAGATCGAGGACATGGAGGGCATTGAAAACGCCGAGGCCATCGCCCGCGTCGAAGGAATAGATATCGGCTTCCTCGGGCCGGGCGATTTGGCCATGTCCATGGACGTCTCTGCCGGCCACCCCGACCACGAGGCCGCCTTGCAGGCTTTTCGCGTCGGCTGTGCCAAAGCTGGCAAACCCAGCGGCATTCCGGTCAAGGATTCTGCCGAAGTCAAACGGCGCGTCGCCGAAGGCTTCCAGTTCATTGACTTCAGCAACGATATGCGGTTTTTAGAAGCCACGGCGCAAGCCGCCTACCGCGAAGCAATGGCTGGATGAACATCCTCAACTTCGGCTCGCTCAACATCGACCTCGTTTACCAAGTTGAGCATATCGCTCAGCCGGGTGAGACCATTTCCAGTTTAGCGCACCAAGTCTTTGCCGGCGGCAAGGGTGCGAATCAATCGGCCGCCCTTGCCCGCGCTGGCGCAAGTGTCTTTCACGCCGGCCAAGTCGGGCCAGACGGACAATGGCTGGTCGATAAATTGGCTGGGCTGGGCGTGAATGTGCAGCACATCCGCATCGGCGACGTACCTACCGGCCACGCCATTATCCAAGTTGACCACCACGGCCAAAACAGTATTGTCCTCTTTGCCGGGGCCAATGCCCAAATAGACAGAGGGGCCATAGACGCCGCGCTATCCCATTTTGACCGAGGGGATATCCTCCTCTTGCAGAATGAGATAAACGACATTTCTTACATCATCACCTCAGCCACCGAGCGAGGTCTGACGATATGCTTAAACCCCGCGCCTTTCGACCCGGAAGTTCGCGCGTATCCCCTCGAATTGGTCGATTTGCTCATCGTCAACGAAACCGAAGCCGCCGGCCTTGCGGGCGCATCCGATCCCGCTGCGCTAGCCTCGCTCTGCCCTCGCGCCCAGATCGTGCTTACACTAGGGGCTGCTGGTGCCCAGTACCATTCCCCGACTGAGGAATTCCACATCCCAGCGTCGCAGGTCGAAGCGGTCGATACGACGGGGGCGGGAGACACCTTTATCGGCTATTTTCTCCAGGGCCTGACCGCCGACATGGCGGCAAGAGACGCCATGGCCCGTGCTGTAAAAGCCGCAGCCCTCTGCGTCACTCGTCCGGGGGCCATGGATTCAATTCCAGCCGCAGATGAAATAGATTAACTCATTGTAGTAGAAAGGAATATGTATGCCGAACATCATGCTCACTGCCCAGTTCCGAAACGCCGAATTCGCCTCCAGCGAGCGCGAACAGGGCCTCGAAAAGCTCCGCTCCCTAGGCACCATCATCCCGGAGCCAGCCGTCCTCACCGCCGAACACGCCCCCGACCTGATCGCCTCCATCGCCAGTTCATCGGTCTATACGGACGAATTTTACGAAGCGGCCGAGGATTTGCGCATCGTCGCCCGCTGGGGCGTCGGTTTTGATAAAGTCAATGTCCCAGGAGCTACGCGCCACGGCGTGATCATCACCGTGACGCCGGTTCACATGGACGCGGTCGCCGAATACGCCATTGCCCAGTGGATGGCCACCCTCAAGCGGGTCTATACCCTCAATCACCTCTCCCACCGAGGCGATTTCTCTATCATCCGCACCTATGAGGCCCAATACACCACCCTCGGCCTGTACGGCTGCGGCCGCATCGGCCAAGAGGTGGCTCAACGCGCCGTGCCGCTCTTGGGCGAGGGCGGTCACCTACTCGTGTACGACACCCGTCCCGACATCGCCGACATCGCCGCCCAATACGGGGCCGAAGTCGCCGACTCGCCCGAAACGCTCTTTCGCGAGTGCGACACAGTTTCGCTCCACGTCTCGGGCGACGAGACCATCGTCCACTACGACCTGCTCAGCCTGATGCAGCCCCACGCCTCGCTGATCAATCCCTCGCGGGGCAATCTCGTCAACGACGAAGACGTCCACCGCGCCATTGAGGAGGAAAAACTCCATTACTACGTGGTGGACGATCCAGTCAACGACACCCGCGCCATCCACAAGAATCACCCGCGCATCATCTGCACCAACCACAACGCCGGCATTACGGTCGAATCCACCATGCGCCTCGACGCCAAAGGCATCGAGCAAGTCTCAGCCGCCATCGCCGGCCGTCAGCCTGAACACATCCTCAATCCAGAGGTACTCGACCACCCACGGGTCAAGGCGTGGCTCAAGGAGTAAGGCTGTGAAAATAACCTGCTTCGACGTCACCCCGCTCAACAATCGCGGCCTCCTACTCCAAGTCGAAACCGACGCTGGCCTCACCGGCTTGGGTGCGCCCATGAATTACGAACACGGCCGCACGGTGGAGCGGGCCATCCTCGACATGGGAGATTACCTGATCGGCCGCGACCCCTTACAAATCGAAGACCACTGGCAGACCCTCTACCGCTCCAGCTATTCCCGCCAGATGCCGATCCTGTTGGCGGCCCTCAGCGGCATAGAAATGGCTTGTCTGGATATTTTAGGTAAAACCGCTAACTTACCCGTGTGGAAGCTATTAGGCGGATCAGTGCGCGAGAGAATTCGGGTTTATGGAGCAGCCGGGGGGCCCACCCCGGAGCAAGCCGCCCAAGCCGCCCGCCAGCGCGTAGAACAAGGCTTTACAGCGCTCAAAACCACCCCCTTCCCCAATCCCGTGCGCCCCATCGAGACCCCGGCGGGAATCGAGCGAAGCGTGTCCCTCGTTGCGGCCATGCGCGAAGCCGTCGGCTCCACCATCGACATCGCCATCGACTTCCACCGCGCCACCAGCCCGGCGTTGGCCAAAGTGCTCCTGCGCGAACTCGAACCCCTAAAGCCGCTCTTCGTCGAGGAGCCGACCCGTTCCACCGACAACATCGGCCCCCTACTGGAATTGACGCGCTCGACCTCCATCCCCATCGCCACCGGCGAGCGCTGCGCCACCCGCTGGGGCTTCCGCGAATTGTGCGAGCGCAAGGCCGCGGCTATCGTCCAACCCGATATCCGCCACTGCGGCGGCATCCTCGAAATGAAGAAGATCGCCGCCTTAGCCGAAGTCCACGAAATCACCGTCGCGCCTCACAACGCCGCCGACCCCCTCGGCATCGTCGCCTCCGTACACGCGATGGCCGGCACGCCCAACTTCCTCATCATGGAATACGGCGGCGGTGGCGGCGAAGGGTTTTTCACCAACCCTTTGCAAATGCAGGATGGATTTGTGGAATTGCCCCAAGGGCCGGGGCTAGGCGTGGAGATCGACCTAGACGGTCTGGAGGCGGCTACCCATCGCGGCCCTTGGCGGCAGCGGACGATGCGCCGCCACCCAGAGGACGGCTCCTTCGCGGATTTTTAGAAATTGCTCCCATCCCCTAATCAGCTTCTTGCTAGGCTGAGTCGGCACCGTCCTCAGCACCCAAGATCAGGTCACCCCAGTCGGGTGGAGGCCCCTCCTTGAGCAACTTTAGAATTCCTCGACGGCACAGGTCTTGGCCGTCTGAAAGTAGTTTTTGATTTTCGGCGGTGAAATCGAGGTCGCCACCATGCACTGCTCCTGACGCTGCGCCGTAGGCTTTACGTAGCCTCTCAAGGATACGTTTCCTGTCCCCAAAATCGGTGCCTAGGTACCAAGCCCCAAAAAGGGCGAGTCTGAATCCCATCTCCTGCCTGTATTTGTTGGGGTAATTCTTCAGGTACAACGATTCCAGAGCGATGCGTAAATCAATGAATCTGTCCGCAAGATTCTCACTTGAATCTTTTGACTTCATCCATCGTGAGACGGCCATGCGAGTCTTGGAGTCTAGCTTTCCAAGCGCTCTGAGTGTGCTGCGAAGCTGTGTTTCCGCCAGATCCGGTATTGATTGGTTTTCTATACTTAACGTAGTCACACCTGTAGTGAAATCCGTGTTCAACGACCAGCCCGGTAACCGGTGTCTGAAGTGCTCAGTCCCGAGGGACCAACTGGAGTTGTTATAGATAAGGAAGAAGGCTGCGAGTTCTTGGTAGTCATGCCAATAGAATCCCGCCTCCACCTGACTATCGCACTCCAATGAGAGTACTTGACATACGGTGTCGATATCAACATTTGGTATAGCAGCGGCTTGCACATTTTTACCCGACTCATCAGTCTGTGGACGGAACAGTGCAGGCGAAGCGGTACAGTCAATGGATAGCACAGTGCGACCCAAGTAAGCCTCTGCCGACATCTCACCACGTTTAGGTAAGTGAGCGGGGAGTTTGTCACTCGACAAGGGAAGCGGCTCGATGTGGACCCCGTCTATCGGTGTGAGTGGCTCACTCATAGTCACACCGTTGAGTATAGCTGAGGTGCGGTACTCAATTGGCTGCCCTTCTAACCATCCCGAGAGCAAGCATGTTACCCTCTCAACCCCTAGAATTACTGCTGCTTTGACCAGTCCTTTGGTGAAATCGTTCAGCGATGACACACACTCAACACTATGCAGCCTATTGGCATCAATTGAGGCTCTCTCATGTCCATACCCACCAATCCTAGGCAACGCGTATCCAATACGATCTGTTTCCGTATCTATATAGTCCTTGAGAAGAAGTCGGAGATGACTTTCCAGTTGTGAAATTGATTCATCGGGAAGAATCAATTGAGCACTTCTTACCCTGTCGATTTCTTGGTCATCCCACCTGTTATGTTCAAGAATCTCGCGCAGCTTCTCTGGTGAAATGACCTCATCAGGTCTCGACTCGAAAGATGTCTGAACGCTCCCGCCCACCATCTCTGTACGACCGACGTCGAAAGCAGTCTGATCCACGATTGAATATAGTAGGTCCCTCAAGCGTTGCATAAGCAAAGTTCCAGAAATCGTATTTGCAGGGAGGCGTAAGGTTGTAGGTTTCGTTCACAACTCCCACTGCCACTACTCGATACAAGCCTCATAGCGGCATGTATTCCAACTCAAAGACCCGCGTCGCCCGATGGCGCTGGTGCTGGCGCGGGGGGTAAGGGATTCCGTCTTGGCCCCAGACTCCAGCATCAAGTCCTTCAAGGTTGGCTCGGTCCTCTTTTCCAACCTCCGCCATTGAGCTATGGGGACGAGCACAGCCGCCTCCACGCCGCGCTTGGTCACGATCTGCGGCCCTTCTTTTAGACTCGCCTCGAGAAGTTCGCCAAATCGCGCCTTTGCCTCTTGCACTTGCCACGTTTTGCTCATATTGCCTCGATATGGGTGTATGTAAAACAGGGGGATCACTCTTACTAAGGCCCGTACCGCATAAACGCCGCCCGCGGCGCTTACAGCGGTATGTAGTCCAGTTCTGTTTGCCGGGTTCGCGGAGGGCTATTCCTCTTCCCCGTTGTCGTCATCGTAGGCGGAGTCGTCCGGCTCGTCTTCAATACCGTCTGGTTCTGGGTATATGTCGCTAAAGTCAACGTACCATCGTCTTTTTGCCCAGTCGAGCAGTCTGGCACGGCGCTCGTCTATGGCCTGCGGTGTCCAATCATCTTGGCGTGCTAGCTCGCGCTCTTGGAACAGAGAGGATGCCGCGTAGCATGGCCACTCGGCGTCAAATGTTCCCTTCTTGTCGGGGAACGGCTTGTTGCTGAGCGAAGAGTTGTCCCTAGTCAGCACCAAGTTGCCGATGTCATGCACATATTTCTTGTGCGTATCTGCATCGAAGTACTGCTGCCAATAGGGCTGGTTCGTGATGGTTTGAGGGAGCACGTGTTCGATAGACTCTTCGCTTCCTATTTCCTCCCAACTCACCTTTGGCAATACGCCTCTGGCTGACGCAAGGTGCTGCTCATATTCATACAAAAAGTATCTGAGTCCTGGCCACCAGTACCAAGGTTCAGGCTCTTCTATGTTCGTAAAGGCGTCGAACCGACTGTTTGCCCGAGAATTCATCTCCTTTTTGACCTGCCGCACTGTATCATCGGATTCCATACCGTACACCACCACCTCATGTGCAATTCTGAACAAGGCAGCTTGACCGTAATTGGAGCGAAAATCTCCCGCTTGATAGATGCGGAAAGCGAACAACTCACAGAGTTTCACGATTTCAAGATATTTCTCTGGCTCGGCTGGCCATCGCGTCCGTGCTGCCATCAGCAGAGGCAGAAAGGTTGCAGTTACTCCTATCCTGACGAGTTTCTCGTTCCAGCGGATGATGTCAGAACGGATGTCGCCGTTGAAGCTATCGAAAGCATTACTTCTGGCTGGGCTAAGCGCATCGCAGAAACAGATGCAGGCGTCGCGAAGTCCGTTTACGTATCCATGTAATTCTCTCAGCAATTCGGTGTGGTTCCCTTGATATTCTCGCAGGTCAAACTCACTTCTGATGCTCCCGTGTCCCTTCCAGTTCTTAGGTTGCGGATCGTATTGCATGAGCCAATGTGCACGTAGCATCCGATTTTCTTCTTCAGGTGAACCTAAATCAGCGGCCATCAATTGCTTCAAGATACACGCCCACGCTTGGTTCACAGAGCTTGCGAATTTGTCCCTATTATCTGGCGTTACGTCTTCAAAAGACGAGGCCGCATAGAGCAGGTAGTTCTTGACCTTCTCCAATTCAGTCAATGGTTTACCCCGGCTGTTCATCACTTCAAAAATCACCCCAACCTCGGCCTCCTTTTCCACTTCATACAGGTTGAAATGGAGCCGTGTTGTCACCTTGCGATACAACCCCCGCAGCGACTGCTCACTTCCTTCCTTCTCACACAGATGCTCGGCAATCTGCTCTTTCGCGTTCAAGAGCCGTTGGGCTGACTCTACTTGTGGCCCCGCGATACTCGGGGACTCCGGTAGGATACTCTTCTTAAAGAAATCGTCCGTGTCTTCGTTAAGCGACAATTTATGGAGCGGTAAGCCGTCAAGGTCCGTAGCCTCAACGTATTTCTTCTTGATTCCTTGGGCGAGATCATGGCTGCTCTCGTATTTGCTCAACGCTCTGCTTATCTCGTTCAGCAACAAAACAATGGTCGTGAACCGCTGTTGTCCGTCCACGATATGCCACTTAGCGTAATTCGTCCCCTCGTTATCAGAATCGGACTTCCCTATAGTATCCTCCGGCTGATGGAGGACGATGGTGCCAGTGTAGTGGCGACGATTCGGGCTAAGCAGTTCCAGATCGGCCAGAAATTCTTCGACCTGCTGCCATTCCCACGCATAACCGCGTTGGTAGTCGGGAACTCGAAAAATCCGGTTATTGAAAAGTTCTTCAAGCGATTTGGTGTTGTTCATAAGGCGTCAATTCTAGTTATCGTGGGATAGCCGAGTGATGGGTGCTTTAGAGTGAGATTTCAAACTGAGTCTCTACCCTCGGTTGGGCGAAATCGCTTCTTTGGCCCCGGATTTAGCAGCGGACGATCAGATTCTCGTTCGCGCTTGCGGAGCGATTGAGCAATGCGTCCAAGTTCATTCCCATGCTCAGTAGAATGGGCTTTACGATGCTGGCGAATTTCCTCAACAATAGGATCTTTAATCATCTGAGACTCCTCCGAGTTCTTCGGGCGAACAGATGTGTTGAATGCGTGGCCAACCGTATCCACGCTCATAGCGGCATGTATCCCAACTCAAAGACCCGCTCGACAAACCAGCCCAGCCCCAAAAGCCCAATAACGGCCGAACTACCAAGACGACCGCACACTAATAGGGCTGTTAGCTACCGTTACTAGGTTCTTCATGTTGGCTACGTGATTCCTGCGCGAGCCTCAGTGCATGACGAGCATCAACATCATTCGGATTTAGCCTAATAGCCTTATTGAAGTCGTCAATGGCGGCATCAAGTTGCCCCAACTTGCCCTTAGCAAGCCCCCGATTGTAGTAAGCATCAACGCGAGGATTTAACTGGATGGCCTTATCATAGTCGTCAATGGCAGTGTCATATTGTCCAAGGGTGGCTTTTGTGAGACCCCGATTGTTATAGGATTCGGCATCATTTGGGTTTAGCCGAATGGCCTCATTGAAGTCGATGAGGGCAGCTTGATGTTGACTAAGGCTAGCCTTTGCGAGTCCCCTATTGTAGTAAGCCTCGGCATAATCCGGCTGTATCTGGATAGCTTTGTCATAATCGTTAATCGCTGCATGATATTGCCCAAGGAGAGTTTTCAAATCCCCCTGATTACGACAAGATTCGGCTAAATCCTGTTTTGTTTTCATAATGGTGTCCTCCGAAATTGAGAATTGGTCAAAAGATGACCTTAATCTGATCTTCGCCTCGGCGCACTTGCGCCAGACCGTACGAGGTCTGCCGAGAGAGAAAAAGCTGACTGAGCCGGAATCAGTAATGGTAGCGTGCCTGTAGGAAATCTATACGTCCTTCGCTTACCATATACACTAGGCGATGTTGCTCCGTAAGACGCCGCGACCAAGTTCCCGACGGTAAGTATTTGAGGGGTTCGGGTTTGCCGATACCTGAGAATGGGTCGCGGAGCACGGCCTGTATCAGATCAAAGGCGCGCAGAGTTATTTTGCGATTAGTATGCACCCAATAACGCAGATCTTCAACGAACTCAGGATGGAATACCCCTACCCACTCGCGAGTGGCGGGAGCGCCCTTTCTTTTACTCTTCTTTTTCGCCAAGACCGAGTTCTCTGCGGAGCTCTTCTACGGAAGAAGGCGACAGCACCCGGCTCTGTGCGCGGTTAATAGCCGCGAGAAGGCGTTGGGCGTTTTTGGGCGATCTGAGGAGATGAGCGGTCTCGAGGAGGCTAGCTAATTCGTCGGCTGAAACCAACGCGACATCTTCGGCATTGCGCCGCCGTATAATCACCGGCTCGCGCGTGGAGGCGACTTCGTCGCATAGCGCTGCGAGTTCGGCTCGGGCTTGGGTATAAGTTGTAACAGTGGTCACTTGATTTTTCATGATATGTACAGCCTTAACGTACATATTGTGAAAATTTTGTCAAAGCGTTCCATGTACTTGGAATATCGCGTTCAGGATCGGCCACAGCTAAAATGGCATGTATTCCAGCCCCAAAACCCGCTCGACAAACCAACCCAGCCCAAAAAGTCCAATGAACGCCGACACCACCAAGACGACCGTCCGCTGATAGGACTGCCGGCTGAGCCAAGCGATCAAGGGAAAGACGAGCGCGACAATGGCTACCTGACCGATTTCCACGCCGGCGTTGAACGCAAACAGCGAGGCGACCAGCCCCTTGGTCGGCAACCCCAATTCGCGCAGCACATTGGCGAAGCCAAACCCGTGCACCAGCCCAAAGGCAAAGGTGATAATCCAGCGGTAATCTAGGCGCTTGAGCCAAAAGTTCTCCACCGCGACGTACACGATGCTCAAGGCAATGCCAGCCTCGATCCACTGGCTCGGCAAACGGACGATTTCAAGGGCTGCCAAGCAGAGGGTGATGCTGTGGGCAACGGTGAAGGCCGTTACTACCTTGACCAAAGTGAGCAGCCGACCGCCCACCACGATCAGCGCCAGCAGAAACATGACGTGGTCGTAGCCGAGGAAAATGTGCTCCACCCCGAGGACCGTGAATTCGTATAGATGGTCCCACAGCGACTTCTCTCCGGCGAAGGTCTGCTGCGGCGATTCCGCCGAAAACACGGCTTGGACGAGCGGCTGACCGGGCAACATGATTTTGGCCAAGTTTTTGTGCGCGTCCCCAAAGCGCTCCGGCCAACCGACCCAGACTTCCAGCTCGTTGACGGGTTCCTCCACCTCGGCGCTGAAGTACACGTTGGCGAACATATTGCCCTTGTTGTCTGGGGTGATGTCTCCCCTGTCGCGCACGAGGGTGAGCGGCTCGCCGTTGGCCCGCAGGCGCATCTGCTCTTCGACAAAGGCGAATACGTCGTCGAGGCCGGCTTCGATCTCTTCGTAGTACAGCAGGCTGTCCCCGTTTTCATCGATGCCGATCTTCAGGAGGTCGAAGTCGTCCAGGCGCACACGCACTTTGAGCGCGTCGTCCTCGGCGATCAAAGTCGTGTAACTGGTGTTGAGCTTGTGGGCGCGGGCTGCGTTAGGGGCGGCAAAAAACAGCAGAGCGAATGCGAAGGTGAGTATCAAACTAAGGCGTGTCTTCATTTTCCTTTTCTTTTAGCAAAGAGCGGATATAAGCGGCAATCTGCTCGCGTTCTTCCTCTGACAGATGTCGATAGCCTGGCATGGAAGTACCGGGCATTCCCTTCTGAATCGTCCGGGCGATGGCGGCCTTGCTGTGGCCGTTTTTGTACGCTGCGGGATCGCGGAAATCGCGTGGAGGCGGCTTGAGCGTTGCCGCGATCTGGCCATCGCCGCGACCGTCCGGGCCGTGGCACACTGCGCATCCATTGCGCGTAAAGAGCGCTTTGCCTTCGGCCACCGCGCCGTCGTCGCCGTCGTCGCTCTCGCCAGCGCAGCCAGCCGCCAAGGCAACCAACGTCCAGCGCACTATCGCTGCCTTAGACAACGCGGCTCTGCAGTTCAAAGCTGAAGATCGTCCCCGCCCCTAACTTGCTCTGCACGGACACTTGCTCGCCGTGGGCTTCGGCGATGTGGCGCACGATGGACAAGCCCAAGCCCGTGCCGCCAAGGTCGCGCGAGCGTCCCTTGTCAACTCGGTAGAAGCGCTCGAAAATCCGACCCAAGTCCTCAGAAGGAATGCCAATACCCGTATCTTCGACGTAAATCGTCAGGCGGTCGGAGCCTTCGACAGGCCGCGTACCAATGCGAACTTTCCCACCGGCGGGCGTGTATTTGACGGCGTTGTCGAGCAAGTTGATTAGGGCCTGTTCAATCAATTTGGGATCGCAAATCACTTGGACAGACGGCGGAATGTCGCAGTGAATGTCGATTTGTTTTTGCGCGGCCGCTTGGCTGACCGAACCAACGGACGTATCCACCAAAGGCTTCAGCTCGCAAGGGATCAGCTCGACTTCCAGTTGCTCAGACTCCAAACGCGACAGGTCGAGCAAGTCGCCGAGCAAGCGGGTCAAGCGGTCGGCGTGATTCTCGATGATGCCGGTGAAGCGGCGCGCCGTCTCCTGGTCGTCAACCGCGCCATCGGATAAAATCTCGGCATAGCCCTTAATGGCTGTCAACGGCGTGCGCAATTCGTGTGACACGTTGGCGACAAAGTCGCGGCGCATCCGCTCTAGTTGGCGCAGGCGCGTAATATCGTAGAGCACCGCCACCGCGCCAATGCACTCGTCCCCTTCGAGGATGGGCGCGACCTGTATGTCCAGATGGCTCTCCGGAACACCGATCAGTTCCACTTCCATTGCTCGGCCCCGTCCTTCTGCCAAACATCCCGACAGCGCGTCTTGGATAGCTGAGTAGCGCACGACTTCGGCGGTCAACAATCCCTCTAGCGGCGGGTCTAAGCCAAACAGGTTGGCCAGTGCCTTGTTGGCCAGTACCACCCGGCCATCGCGATCGACGACCAAGATGGCCTCGGTAATGCTTTCGAGGATGACCTCTAAGCGATTATTTTCGCTTTCTAGCTGACCGACGCGCTGTTGAATGCGCTCGGCGAGTTCCTCTAGCGGACGAGCCAACTCGGGATGGAACGCCTCCAGCCAAGTCGAGTCGCCAGAGGCCGCTTTGTCGAGCTGGCGCAACCGCTCTCCCTGCCGGCGAGCCGTGCGACCCCAGAACCAAATTTGGCCGCCAGTCCAAAGTGCGGCCAACACAAGTGCAAATACGATGTGACCACTCCACCAGACGAGCGCGACTAATAGCGCGTTGCCCAGGAGCAAAATCCACCCGAGGTACACCCTAGCGTCCCTCGCGGCGAAAGCGATAACCCATGCCGCGTACGGTTTCGACCATCTCGGCGGCCACCCCGAGCTTTTCCCGCAGGCGGCGGATGTGCGTGTCAACCGTGCGGCGATAGCCAACGTATTCGTAGCCCCACACCACCTTGAGCAACTCCTCACGCGACTGCACCCGCCCGCGCCGCTGCGCAAGGGTCGTCAAGAGCTTGAACTCGGTCGCCGTCAACTCGATGGGATCGCTGTCGAGTTGCACCTGACATCCCACCGGATCAATGGCCAAGGGCCCGGCTACGATCTGCGCGCCTTCCGCTTCGTCGCTACTTTGCACGCGGCGCAAGATGGCGCGGATGCGCAAGACGAGTTCGCGCGGGGAAAAGGGTTTGACCAAGTAATCATCCGCCCCCAACTCCAAGCCGACGATGCGGTCGATCTCGCCGGCGCGCGCCGTCAGCATCAAGACCGGTATGTCCTTAGTGCGGGGGCTTTGCTTGAGGAGGCGGCAAACCTCTAAGCCACCGATGCCCGGCAGCATCAAATCCAAAACCACGAGGCAAACCGGCTCTTGCTCAATCGCGCTCAGGGCCTGCTCTTCGTCCTCGGCTGGCACGACGGCAAAACCGGACTGTTCTAGATGGTACGAGACCAAGGCGAGAATGTCGGGCTCGTCCTCGACGACTAGGATCTTGTCGTTCATGAGTCCTTTTCCTCCCACCATTCTTCTTTTTGGTGCCGCACGATGCGCCCCTCCACGAGGAACGCCACGTTCTCCGCAATGTTGGAGGCGTGATCGCCGATCCTTTCGAGGTGCCGCGACACCAAGATCAGGTAGATGCCGCGGTCGATGGTGTCTGGCCCAATCGACGGCGCGTGCATGTACGTGAGCAGCTCGCGAAAAATCTGATCGCGCAACAGGTCGAGTTCCTCGTCGCGCTGACCAACGTCGCGCGCCAAGTCCACATCGCGGCGCACGAACGCATCGAGAGCATCCTTGACCATGCCCTGGGCTAATTCGGACATCCGCGGGATGTCGATCAGTGGCTTGAGCAGCGGCATCTTGTTGAGCACCTCGGCGCGTTGGACGATGTTGACGGCTTCGTCGTTGATGCGTTCTAGGTCCTCGTTGATTTTCAGGATGCAGGCCAACAGTCGCAGGTCGCTGGCCATCGGCCCTTGGGTCGCAAACACCTTCAGACAGGACTCCTCAATGCCGATTTCCCAATCGTCGATCTTCTTCCCCCCCTCAAGCACTACTTGCACCAGTTCGTCGTCGCGATCCACGAGGGCGCGCACGGCCTGCTCAATGGACTCCTCGACGGCCCCGCTCATTCTTAACAAGTCCTGTTTGAGCTCGTCTAATTGCTGGTCGAATCTTCGTTCCATGGTGCCTTTCCGCCTCAGCCGAAGCGGCCGGTTACGTAGTCTTCGGTTTGTTTGTTGCGGGGATTAGTAAACATGTCTTCGGTCTGGTTAAACTCGATCAAGGAGCCTAAATAGTAGAAGGCCGTATAGGTCGAAATCCGCGCTGCCTGTTGCAGATTGTGCGTGACGACGATGATGGTGTAATCGGACTTCAGCTCGGTGATCGTCTCCTCGACCCGCGCGGTGGCAATCGGATCCAGCGCCGAGCACGGCTCATCCATCAGCACCACCTCCGGCTCAACGGCAAGGGTGCGCGCGATGCACAACCGCTGCTGCTGGCCGCCGGACAGGCTCAGCGCGTTGTCCTTGAGCCGGTCCTTGACCTCGTCCCACAGCGCCGCAGCTTTCAAACTCTTCTCCACAGCCTCGTCGAGCACCCGACGGCGGTTTTCCCCGGCGATGCGCAGGCCGTAGGCCACGTTCTCGTAGATGGACTTGGGGAAGGGATTGGATTTTTGGAACACCATGCCCACCCGCCGCCGCAAGTCGATTACATCGCAATCGGGCGCGTAAATGTCGCGGCCACTGACCCGCACTGACCCTTCAATGCGCGCGGATTCGATCAGGTCGTTGAGGCGATTGAAGCAACGCAAGAGCGTCGATTTGCCACAACCCGAAGGGCCGATAAACGCGGTCACCTCGCGCTCGGGAACGCTCAGGTCTATGTCGTGCAAAGCCTGAGTCTCGCCGTAGAACATGTTCAGATTTTCCACCTCGACGATGGAATTTGCCTGGTCCGAGGCTAAAGGCTTGCTCATGGCATCTCCTAAAAGGCCGCGGTGGCGTACTTCCTGCGCAATTTGTTGCGGACGACAATCGCCGTCAAGTTCAGGAGCAGGACAATGGTCAACAGCATCAAGGCCGTAGTGTACACCATGGGCCGGGCCGCCTCCACATTGGGCGACTGGAAGCCCACGTCGTAGATGTGGAAGCCTAGGTGCATAAACTTGCGCTCTAGGTGAAAAAACGGCGCGAACGCATCGAGCGGTAAATCCGGTGCCAGCTTGACGACGCCAGTGATCATCAGCGGCGCGACCTCGCCGGCCCCGCGCGCCGTGGCCAAGATGACGCCCGTGAGAATGCCCGGTAGCGCACTGGGCAGTACCACGCTCCAAATCATCTGAAATTTGGTCGCCCCCAAAGCCAGCGCGCCTTCGCGCATCTCGCGGGGCACGGCCGCCAAGCTCTCCTCCGTGGCAACGATGACGACCGGCACCGTCAGCAGGGCGAGCGTCAGCGAGGCCCAGAGAATGCCGCCGGTGCCATAAGTGGGCGTCGGCAAAGCATCCGCGTAAAAGAGCTGGTCAATGCTACCGCCGATGCCGTACACGAAGAAGCCCAATCCGAACATGCCAAAGACAATAGAAGGCACGCCCGCCAAGTTGTTGACCGCAATGCGCACGAGGCGCACCAAAAAACCCTGCCGGGCGTACTCGCGCAGGTAGAGCGCCGCGAGGACCCCAAAGGGCACGGCCGCCAAGCTCATCAGCATCACCATCATCACTGTGCCAAACAGCGCGGGGAAGATGCCGCCCTCGGTGTTGGATTCGCGCGGCTCGCCGGCCACAAATTCCCAGCCCTTGGACAGATAGGTCTGGACCTTGGCCCCGACCCCCATCAAATTGGGGCGATAGGCGCGGACGATGGCCGCCACCGCGACGCGGCGCGTCTCACCCCCGGCCAGCGCGACTTCCACCTCCCAGCGCTCCTGCTGCGCCCGCAACTCGTCCAAGCGCCCAGACAGGGCCTCGTGCTCGTCCCACAGGGCCTGACGACGCACCTCGTTTGCGACCAGTTGTGCGTCATTTTGCTCGCGTTGCAAGCGACGCTCTTGCAGGCGCAAGTCATCTATGGCGCGGTTGAGCTTGTCCAGCTCGCCGCGCTCCAAGGTGTGAATGCGCTCGTCCAGCTCGCCGACCTGGTCCAGCAGTTCCTGTAAGACTTCCCAAACCCCCTCCCCTTTTGCCAGCAGCCGGTCCTCCTCGTACAAGGCCGCGATAAAGCCGTGCATATCGCCCCACTCAACCCGCTCGAAAACCACGGCCTCGGCTGGCCTTTCGCGCTCGGCAATCGCGTCTTCATCCACCCAGCGAAAGTCTTGGCCATACGCGTCGCGGTTGCCGACCTTGAGCTGCACCCGATAGCGCCCGGCGGCCCCAGGAATGGACTGGCGATCCATCAATTTGCCCATGACCGGCGGACCGTCTTTGAGGCGCAACAGGGTCAAATCCTGCGGCCAGAACACGCCTGCGCCATTATAGACAATGATCCCCACCAAACCGGCGATCATCGCCAAACACAGGGCCAAGGCCCCGCCCGTAAGCCAGATAAAAGGGTCGCCCCGCTGCCAGAATTTCATCACAGCCTATTGTACTTATCCCGCAAGCGTTGGCGCACGATCTCAGCCAGAGAGTTGATAAAAAAGGTGGCCATAAACAGCAGCAAGCCGCTGAGAAAGAGCACTCGGTAGAGCGTGCCTTGGTGCGGCGCCTCGGGTAGCTCCACGGCGATATTGGCCGAGATGGTGCGCATGCCGTTGAAGATGTTCCAATCCATGATCGGGGTGTTGCCCGTGGCCATCAGCACGATCATGGTTTCCCCAATGGCGCGACCGAGGCCGATCATGGCGGCCGAGAAAATGCCCGGCAGGGCCATCGGCAATACCACCTTGATCGCCGTCTGCCAAGGCGTAGCTCCCAAGGCCAGCGAGCCAGCGCGCAAGTGACTGGGCACGCTAGAAAGCGCGTCCTCGCAGATGGTGAAGATCAGCGGAACGACCGCAAAGCCCATGGCAAACCCTACGACCAAGCAATTGCGCTGGTCGTAGCCAACGCCCGCGTCTTGCCGCAACCAGCGCAAGAAGTGCCCGTCAAAAGCCAAGTCTTCAAAGACCGGCCCCAGTGCGTACGCCAACCACGCGACCAGCAGGGTCACCGCGCCGAGCAAATATATCTCCCCCACCCTCGCTACCTGGCGCACCCAAGCCTCTGGAGCGTATTGCCAGGCCCAAGCCGCAGCTATGACCACGGTTGGCACCGCCGGCAGCAGCAGCAAGGTCCCCAACAAATGCGATTCGAGCAGTGGGGCCAGCCACAAGCCAGCTAAGAAGCCCAAGATGACGCTCGGCAACGAGGCCATGACCTCCACGGACGGCTTGACCAAGCCCTGCACGCGCGGCGAGGCAAATTCGGCCGTGTAAATCGCCGCTAAAACGGCCAACGGCAACGCAAAGAGCAGGGCGTAGAACGTGCCCTTGGCCGTGCCCAAGATCAGCGGCACCAAGCTGAGCTTGGGCTCGAACTCGTCCGTGCCGCCGGTGGACTGCCACACGTATTCGCGGCCTTGGTAGCCCTCGTACCAGATGGAGCCGAATAGCACGGCTGCGCTGATTTCGGGATGGGGATGGTCGAGGGCAAAGCGCCGCAACCTCCCGTCTTGGCCCAAGGCCAAAAATCCGTCGGCCTTGGGCGCGAAAACCAACGCGGTCGCCGGGGAGTCGCCCCGCAGTTGGAATACCGTCTGTTCGGAGGTTAGGTGATGTAGGGCTATGGCCCCCTCGGCGTCGGTCGTGAGAAACTGCTTGTCGCGCGCAGACGCGGCAATGTGGGTGACGGCTGACGCATGGGGAGCAAAGGCGTGGATTTTGCGATACGAGCGCTGCCCATTTTCCTCGACCTTGAACCAAGTGCTGACGTGGCCTGCCGCGTCGCCTACTACCAGCGAAACCTCGCCCAGCGCGTACGCCAGCGCCGAAACCGCGACCTCTGAGACGGCAATGTGCCCAACAAACGCAGGTGCTTGCTCCACCCCGCCCAGCCGCCACTCGTACACCCGCCCTTGATCCGTTCCCACAAGCAACTGGCGAATGCGACCGTCGAGCAATACCTGTGTGGCCTTGCCGTCGAAATCGACCGTTAGCTCGTACTGCCTTGCTTGGCGCTCGCCCGGCCCCAATAGGCCCTGCTGCTGCTCGGCCACCATCACCACCAAGCGGCCGCTCGCCGTAATCGCCGCCGCGGCCGAGCGCCCATCGTCCCCTTCCCGAAAGGCCACTTGCACCAGTGACTCGCCCGCCGGATCGACTGCGATGAGGCGCTCCACCGCAAACTGCGGCACCACCTGCCGCTGGCCGCTGCTGTAATCGAGTTGGAAACGAATCCGCGCCGCTAGCAAATGACCGTCATCCGTGCCCAACGCCAAAACGTCGTTTGGCATCCGCTGTGCGGCCGTTACTTCGCGGCCCGTCAACTCGGCTGGCCGCTCGCGGCGGAAGACTTGGCCATCGTCCAACCGTAACAAATCCACCCCTTGGGGGCCGACGGCATAAGCGGTCTGGTAGTAGGGGTCGAGCCCAATGGTGAACGGGCCGGCCACCTGCTGTGTTTTTTCTGCTGCTACCTCTGGGGAGCGAAACAGGGGCCACGCCTCGGAGAGGACGAAGAAGAATATCCCCATGACCGCGGCGATAATGCCGATGCCGCCAACGGAGATACAGCGCCCAGCCAGCCAGTCGAAGATTCGCGCTCGCGGCGTGATCCCGCGTTTATATGGATTTTCGCCCACGCACTCGCGTCCTTAGATATCCAACTTGGCCAATTCGGCTTGTACTACTTCAAACGGCACGGGCATATAGCCATCCTTGACGACAATTTCTTGACCCTCTTTGGAAAAAATGAACTTGCAGAATTCTTTCACTAGCGGGTCCATGGCTTGGCCGGGAGCCTTGTTCATATAAATGTACAGGAAGCGCCCGAGAGGATAGGAACCGTTCAGTACGTTTTCCATAGACCCTTGTTTAAACTCCTGTCCCTCGGTTTTGGCCAAGGGCACGACGCGCACACCCGAGGTCTGATAGCCAATGCCACTGTATCCTATGGCGAAGCGATCCTCGGTGATGCCCTGGACTACGGAGGCCGAGCCGGGCTGCTCTTTAACTTCATCCTTGTAGTCGCCTTTGAACAGGGCCTGCTTCTTAAAAAAGCCATAGGTACCCGAGGCCGAGTTGCGACCATAGAGACTGATCCGGGCCTTGGCCCAATCCCCTTCCAGCCCCAACTGACCCCAAGTGGCGATGTCATTGGGGAACTCGCTGCGGCGGGTCTTGGAAAAAATCGCATCGACTTGCGGCAGGCTCAGCCCCTCGATGGGGTTGTCCTTGTTGACAAAGACCGCCAGCGCGTCCAGCGCCGCCCGCAAGGGCGTTGGCTTGTAGCCGAAAGCCTGCTCGAATTTGTCCTCCTCGCTCGACTTCATCGGCCGCGACATCGGCCCGAACTGAGCCGTGCCTTCAATGAGTGCCGGCGGAGCAGTACTCGACCCCTTGCCTTCGATTTGGATCTTGACGTTGGGATAGTACTTGCGGAAGGCCTCCAGCCACAGGGCCATCATGTTGTTCATCGTGTCCGAGCCAATGCTGCTGGCATTGCCAGACAGGCCGCGCACCTTCTCGTAGGGCGCGATTCGCTCATCAACGGCTATGGTCTGCGCTTGGACGCCAGCGGCAAGCACCCAACACATCAGCGCTACTCCGCTCCATTTTATTTTCATCAGTGCATCTCCCAGGTTAGGTTTAATATTGTAGGATTTGTGTTACATCCGCGTGTCTCACAGATGAAGGCTGCGTTACAGCAGTGCTAAAATTTGTAGAAAAAGGTCAGCCGCCCCTGGACATTGGCATCCTCGCCAGCGGGCGACTCCACGATCGCATTGGGCATCAGGTGGACGGCTGTAGCTGGGGAGTAGTCGAGGCCGGCGATGAACAGCCAATCCCTGTCGTCCTCGGCGTCGTAGCCGACCGCATCAACCCGGCCAAAGCCCTTGAACGTAGCACTTAGCGGCAGCGAGCCAAAGGCCGAGACCCCGTCAATGACTTGGTCCTCGCCATTATCGCCGACCAGTTCGTTGGTGCGCGAGAAAACCTCCAACCCCACCTTGCTTTTTGCTCCCTGCCAGCCGACGAAGCCCTTGAAAGTCCGCTCGTTGCGACCGGCTGGCCGCGCATTAAAGTCCGCATAGCCTTCCAATACCAATCGGTCCGCAGCTTTGAAACTCAACGAACCATAGAATTTTTTGCCGTGATCGTCCTCTGGCTTCTGTCCGGGACCATTGCCGACCATCAGGTGGTAGTTTAGCTGGCCCGCCGTGCCCTTGAGGGCCGCGCCCAAGTCGGCCGAAGAGCCGATTTTATTCCAGTCGAGCACGGTCTTGGCTATCGAGCGGTAGCCCCAGACCTTTTCGGCAACCGCCCAAGTCGGCGTCCCCGAAAGCCCTAGGTATATATCCGCATCTCCTAGCCCCTGCTTCCACTGCAAGTAGCCGTGTTTGAGGAAGGGTTCCATCTTCGCATCTTGGTCAAACCCCGCGTCCTTAGCCTCAAGGCGAAAGCGAACCGCAAAGTCGGTGGCGATGTCCTTTTGATAGGTGAAGTACACACGGCGAAACCGGAACGCATTGCGCTTGAGAGGCTGCTTGACGTCGGCTTCATCTGCGGCCAATACATAGTAGTAGTCGCCAAACATATACCCCTTGAGCTTGCCCTCGGCCGCTTGCGCGGCAAAAACCCAGCCCAAGATCAATACGCCAAGCGTCACCATTTTTTTCATTTGTGTTACGATCCTCCCTCTTTTGGCGTTTTTCTCGTCCTATGTTACAAAATGACCTTTTTATGCAACGCTTTTGTCACAGTATTGTTACAAAACGGTGACGTTTTCCTCCTGCATTCCGCGAGAGAGACACTGCCTCCAAGGTTCCTTTTGACCTTCACGTAAGTTGATTTACCGCGTCGATCTCAATGCCAATACGGAACGTTGTAAATTAAATTTGGTGAACCTCAATTGTAACCGGATTGTGATTTCAGAGTAACCGATTCTCAACACAGCCTCTCTATTGTTTCTGATTAAATCTTTTCAAGGGAGGTTTCTCAGCCATGAAGCGCTGCTCGTCCATTGTCATCCTCGCCTTTTTGGCCCTTGCCCATCCCACCTTCGCGCAGACCGGCACGGTATCCGGCGCGGTTCTCGATCGCCAGACCGGCGACCCGCTCGTGGGTGCGATCGTCTTTCTAGAAGGCACCCAGATCGGCATAACCTGCGATATTGAGGGCCGGTTTCAGCTTTTCGACGTCCCGATCGGGACCTATGTGTTGGCCAGCTCAATGATCGGCTATCAGGATGCGTCGATCATCGGCGTTGAGGTGCAAGACGGCGAGGTCGCCAAGCTGACCATCACCCTCGCGCCCGAGGCCCTAGAACTGGACGACGAGGTCATCGTCGAAGCCAAGGCTCTGCGCAATACCGGTGCGGCCCTGCTCAAGGAGCGCCAAAAGGCCCCGGCAGTCAGCGATGCCATCAGTGCGGAGGAAATCTCGCGCGCCGGCAGCGGCGACGCGGCCGAGGCTATGTCCCACGTAACGGGTGCTTCCGTAGTAGATGGCAAATACGTCTATATCCGCGGCCTAGGCGACCGCTACAGCTCGGTCCAACTCAACGGCTCTTCGCTCCCCAACGCCGACCCCGACAAGCGCTCCGTCCCCATGGATCTCTTCCCCACTGCGCTCTTGGACAACATCGTCACCACCAAGAGCTTTACCCCGGACAAGCCCGGCGACTTCACCGGCGGAGCCGTCAACATCGGCACTAAGGCGTTCCCGGATAACTTCACCCTTTCCGTCTCGGCCTCGACCAAATTCAATACCCAAAGCTCGTTCAACGACCAATTCCTCACCTACGAGGGCGGCGGACGCGATTGGCTCGGGGTTGACGACGGAACGCGCGAAATTCCCGCGGCCTTGGACAACGGCGACGTAGAAATCCCCGACGTGGGTGCCGCGTACAACGACGAGGAAAAGGCCCTCCAACTCGACGAGTATTCCAAGTCGTTCTCCTCGGTCATGGCCCCCACCACTACGACCACCCCCCTGAACCAGAGCTATTCGGTCGCCGTGGGCAACCAAGTCTCGCTCTTGGACAAACCCTTCGGCTTTCTCGGCACCCTGACCTATAGCAACAACTCCTCCTTTTACGACAACGGTACCTCGGCCCGCTGGCAGCTCACCAGTAAGGAGGCCAGCACCCTGACCAATAATTTTAACCTCGCCGACTCCCGGGGGTCGCAAGAAATCGCCTGGGGCAGCCTCGTTACCTTGTCTCTCAAGCCAGCCCCCACGCACGAGTTGTCAGTCACCAACATGTACAACCGCAACAGCGAAGACGTCGCCCGTTACCTAGCCGGTGCATTCCCCCGCGACCTCGAAGAAGACGCCATTTACGAGACGCGCGTTTTGAAGTTTACCGAGCGCCAAATCCAATCGCTGCAACTGGCGGGCAAACACCACTTTGGCAGCTTGCGCGATCTGCGGGCCGAATGGTCGGCGTCTGCTGCTTCTTCGGCGCAAGAAGAGCCTGACCTACGATTCTTTACCAACAATTACGTCACCCTCAAGAACCGCCCGCTGCGCGACGAAAACGGCGAGGTCATGCGCGACGGGGAAGGCAACGTACTGCGGGGCGACATCGTTGATTACTCAATCTCGCCTTCGATCTACCCGCTGCCGACCCGCTACTTCCGCGACCTCGACGAGAGCAACCGCGAATTCCAGCTCAATCTGACCTTGCCCTTCAAGCAATGGCAGGGCATCAACAGCAACTTTAAAACCGGCTTCTTGGCGCTGGACAAAGCGCGCACCTTCCGCGAGCGGCGCTACGAATTTGACCAAGACGACATCGACTACGATGGCCAGCCCGACTCCTTTTTTGCAGCCGACAAGGTCGGGCTAATCAGCAGCAATGGCAGTCAGTACCGCTTCGGCTCCTACGTCCAAGATGCCACCCAGCTTTCGAGCAATTTTGACGGCGACCAGCAAATCTACGCCGGCTACGCCATGCTCGAATTGCCCATTAACACCCAACTGCGCCTCGTGGGAGGTACCCGGCTCGAAGCCACGCGCATCGATGTGGCCAGCCAAGACTCGACCAAGACCCCAGGTCAGCTTGCTGAAAACGACCTGCTGCCCTCGCTCAACGCCGTCTGGGAGGTCCGCCCCGGCATGAATCTACGCGCCTCCTACGGCCGCACTCTCGCCCGACCCACCTTCCGCGAACTAGCCCCATTTGCCTCGTTTAGCTTCGTCGGCGGCTTCACCTTTATCGGCAACGCCGAGCTAGAGCGGACCCTGATCAACAACTACGACTTGCGCTGGGAACACTTCGGCAACCCCGGCGAGCTATACGCGGCCAGCGTGTTCTACAAGGATTTCAAAAACCCCATCGAGCGCGTCATTCTCACCGTCAACGGCGAGGTCCAGTTCCAGAACGTCGCAGCCGCCCAAGTGTCCGGGGTCGAGTTCGAAGCGCGACACGGCCTCGGATTCCTTATACCGCAGTTAGAGCATTTCCACGCCGGCGGCAACCTCTCACTGGTCCGCTCCGAGGTCAACATCGACTCCACCGAGCTAAAGCTGCGCCGGGCCCTCGACCCACAGGCTGCCGACACGCGCCAGCTCCAAGGCCAGTCGCCCTTCCTGATCAACCTCGATCTCAGCTACGACAACTTCGCCACCGGCACGGCCGCCGGCATCTACTACAACATTTTCGGCCGGCGCTTGGCTGAAGTCAGTCTCGGTGGGACCCCGGACGTGTTCGAGGAAGTGCGCGGCACCCTCGACTGCACCTTCTCGCAGCAGTGGCACGAGTACAAGATCAAGCTGAGTGCCAAAAATCTCCTCGATTCTTCCTTTGAGAAGGCGTACCGCTACCAAGACATCGATTACATCTCCAGCCAGTACTACAAAGGCCGTTCGTTCTCGATTTCGGTCAGTTACAACCGCTGACGTATTCGCTGAGGCGTTGTAACAAACTGGTCACATTACTGCCACATTAGTTCACACTACTGCCATCTCATTGGTACAGGCTTGTGCTTTTATAGTGGACGTCAGCGATTCGAGTCGCTGGCGTCCACTTTTTTTATCCAGTATCAGGAGGATACTATGTTGCGCAAGATAATGCTCGCGGTCGGCACCGCCCTGTTGCCGACCATTGCCTTAGCGGCCACCATCGACGTCACCACCGCCGACATTCCGGTCGGTGGCAGCACGGAATGGACCGCGGACAATGAGTACATACTCAACGGCCTCGTTTTTGTCAGTGAGGGGGCCTCGCTGACGATTCAGGCGGGCACGGTCATCAAGGGCAAACCGGGACAAGGCGAAAACGCCAGCGCCCTCGTCATCGCTCGCGGCGGCAAAATTTTCGCCGAAGGTACGGCGGATAAGCCAATCATCTTCACCGCCGAAGCTGACAATGTCAGCGACCCCAGTGACTTGCCGCTCGACGCACGCGGCCTTTGGGGCGGCGTCATCATCCTCGGCCGGGCCAGCCTCAATTCCACGCCAGGTGAAACTCCCATTGAGGGCATTCCCACCACCGAGCCGCGCGGCCTCTATGGCGGCGACGACGATAGCGACAACTCCGGCGTCTTCCGCTACGCGTCCATCCGCCACGGCGGCACCGACATCGGCGCGGGCAATGAAATCAACGGCCTGACCATGGGCGGCGTCGGCAGCGGCACAGTCATCGAATACGTCGAGGTGTACAACAACCAAGACGATGGCTTTGAGTGGTTCGGTGGCACGGTCAACACCAAGTATCTGGTTTCGGCTTTCAACGGCGACGACGCCTTTGACTACGACGAGGGCTTTCGCGGTAAAGGCCAGTTCTGGTTCGTGATCCAAGATGCCGAGACGGGCAACCGCGCCGGTGAGCACGACGGCGGCACCACGCCCGAGGACGGCACGCCCTACGCTACGCCGGCCATCTACAACGCCACCTATATCGGCTCTGGAGCCTTTTCCACCAACGGCGACAACGACGTGGTACTCAAAATCCGAGACAACGCCGGTGGCAAATACCACAACAGCATCTTCACCGACTTCGCCGGTGAGGGCGTCGATATCGAAGACTTAGAGTCGGGTGAGGACAGCCGCGCTCGCTTGGAAGCTGGCGACCTCGTCTTGGCCAACAACATTTGGTGGGGCTTTGGCGCTGGTGAAGACGTTACTTCTCTCGCTCCCGAGTTTGCCCTCGCTCACCTCGTAGCCAACAACAACCGCCTCGAAGATCCGCTTCTCATGGGCATTTCCCGTGCTCGCGACGGTGGACTCGATCCCAGGCTCCAAGACTCTAGTCCGGCTTGGAACGGCAGCGGCACCATTCCCGACGACGACTTCTATACCCAAGTTGACTACGTCGGAGCTTTTGGCAACGAACTGTGGACCTCGGGTTGGACCTTCCTCGCTGAGGCTGGCATCATGCCCAACGAGATGGCAACCGTCATCACCTCAGAATCGGAGGTTTCAGCAGCCATACCCAGTGCTTACACACTAAACCAAAACTATCCCAACCCCTTCAACCCCAGCACGACCATTGCCTTCGCCATTCCGGCGGATGGCCACGTCGAGTTGATTCTCTTCAATACCCTCGGCCAACAGGTGGCAACACTATCCGAAGGATGGCGCATGGCGGGCACCTACTCAGTCGCCGTCGATGCGTCAGACCTCAGCGCCGGCACGTACTTCTACCGCCTCCGCGCTGGAGACCAAGTCCTGCACCGCAAGATGACCTTACTCAAATAGGATTTTTTCGCAGGACAAAAGAAAAGCGGGATGGGTGTAAAACCCGTCCCGCTTTTTTGCACGTCCGCTCTCTTCTTTACACCACCGTCCCCGACGGAATCACCGCGTCCTTAGGCACAACCACGATCCCGTCGCGGATGTAGTAATTAGTCTCATCGGCCTCGACGCCTTTCTCTTTGTTGGTGATGCAAACGTCCTCGCCGATGCGCGCGTTTTTGTCTATAATCGCCCCAGTGATCGTGCTGTTGGTGCCAATCCCCATATCTGGAATGCCTTGGGCCGTATTGCGCGCTCGGTCGGCCGGCGACTCATCCGAATCAGCACCCATGACGATGGTGTTGGAAATCTGGCAATTGGCACCAATCACCGAGCGGATCCCGATCACTGAGCGCTCAATCCGGGCCGACCGTATGTACGAGCCTTCGCAGATGATCCCCCGCTCAATGTGGCAATTCTCCAGCCGCGTGCCAGAGAGGAAGCGCGCGTGCGTGTAAATTGGTGCGTCGGCCCGGTAAAAATTAAAAGGTGGCTGCCGATCCGTCAGCGCCAAATTGGCCTCGTAAAAAGAGCGAATGGTGCCGATGTCTTCCCAATAGCCGTCAAAGGTGTGGGCAAAAACGCCGACCTTGTGAATCGCATCCGGAATGATGTGCTTGCCGAAGTCGTCTTGATCGCTGCTCATCAGTAGGCTGACCAAGACCTGGGGTTCAAACACGTAAATGCCCATAGAGGCCATATAACACGCCTCTGGGTCGGCAGCTGCTGGCAGCCGCAGAGCATCTAGTTCAGCCTCGTCTTGCGGCTTCTCGCGAAAATCCACAATCCGCCCCTGAGCATTCATCTGCACGATCCCCAGCGCAGGCGCAGCTTCTCGCGTCACCGGCTTGACTGCAATCGACACGTCCGCACCGCGCGCTCGGTGCTCTTCGACAAAGGCGCGGTAATCCATGCGATAAAGGTGATCGCCCGACAGGATTAGCACTTGTTCGGCCCGGCGCGAGAGCAAGCGCCTGAGCTGTTGGCGCACTGCATCGGCCGTGCCCTGGTACCAAGCAGCGCTGTCTTGGGTCTGCTCGGCAGCCAAGATCTCGACAAAGCCATCAGAAAAAGAATCAAAGCGATACGTTGTGCTAATGTGGCGATGCAGCGAAGCGGAATTGAATTGAGTTAGGGCAAAAATGCGGTTGACCCCAGAATGCAGACAATTGCTGATGGGAATGTCGATTAAGCGGTACTTGCCGCCAATCGGCACGGCCGGCTTGGAGCGAAGCTGCGTCAGCGGGAAGAGCCGCGCACCCTGCCCACCCCCGAGGATGACTCCAATGACGTTTCTCATATGAAAACTCCCGATCCTAAAGTTCGGCTCAGTCCTCTAAGTAGCCTTATCTTATAGCTTTTTCCTACCTTAGCAAGCCCACCACGGGCGAATTGGGCTGCCGCGCAAAATAGTATATTTTGTTTCACCTAGGAGAAGCCTTATGAAAACATTATTCGCCGTCATCATCGGGCTAGCAGTGGCAGCTCCTGCTAGCGCCGATTCTGATTCTTCCACCTCGAGTCGGCTGGGCACTCTAGGGCATATAGGCTGGGTCCACTCTGTGGCGTTTTCACCCGACGGGACCACCCTAGCTGCCTATTCAGGCGATAATACCGTATTCCTGTGGGACATCGCCAGTCAGAAGCAATTGGCTACCTTCAAGGAGCATGTGGATCCCTCTATTTTTTCCAGAGCATTTTCGGCCCGATCGGTGGCGTTTTCGCTCGACGGCACACTGCTGGCGGCCGGAGAAGGTAACACCGTAATCCTGCGGGATGTCGCCAGCCAGAAGCGGCTCGAGATCCTAGAAGGGCATGCGGGCCTAGTCCGATCTTTGGAGTTTTCACCCGACGGTACCACACTCGCGTCCGGGGCGAGCGATAATACTGTAGCCCTCTGGGATGTCGCCAGCCGGAGACAGCGAGCCACCCTCAAAGGGCATGTGGATAGCGTCCAATCCGTGGCGTTTTCGCCCGATGGTACCATCCTCGCGTCCGGGTCAAGTGATAATACTGTAGCCCTCTGGGATGTCGCCAGGCGGGGGAGACTGGCGACCCTCAAAGGGCATACGGGCACTATTTTTTTCGTAGCATTTTCGCCTGATGGAACCACCCTGGCGTCCGGATCGAGCGATAATACCATAGTTCTGTGGAACGTCGCCAGCCGGAAACGGCTGGCCACTCTCAAAGGGCATACGGGTATTGTTTTTTTCGCGACGTTTTCGCCCGACGGTACCACACTGGCGTCCGGGTCATACGATAGGGCATACAATAACACCGTAACCCTATGGGACGTCGCCAGCCGGAAACAGCGAGCCTCCCTCAAAGGGCACAATGTCACTTTCGCGGCGTTTTCGCCCGATGGTACCACACTGGCGTTTGGGGCCCGGGATGGTGGGGTCCTGCTCTGGCGACCTCCTTCTCCATCTCGGCAGGCGGAAACCGATCCTTCCACAGACGACGGCACCGATCCTTCCACATGGAAGCAACAGGCGACCCTGCAAGGGAATGGAGCGGGGGTCCAAACCGTGGCGTTTTCACCAGACGGTACCATGCTGGTATCTGGGGATGACTCCGTAATCCTGTGGGATGTCGAAAGCCAGAGACGACTGGACACCCTACAAGGACATGAAGCCAGGGTGCAAGCCCCGGCGTTTTCGCCCGACGGTACCACACTGGCGTCCGGCGGGGATAACACCGTAGTCCTGTGGGATGTCGCGAAGAAGAGTCAGCGAGCCACCCTCAAAGGGCATAAGAGTAGGGTACAAGCCACGGCGTTTTCGCCCGACGGTACCACACTGGCATCCGGGGCAGACGATAACACCGTAATTCTGTGGAATGTCGCGAAGAAGAAGCGGCTAGCCACCCTCAAGGGACATGCGGATTGGGTCCAGGCCGTGGCATTTTCGCCCGACGGAGCGACGCTGGCGTCCGGCTCAAGCGATAACAACGTAATCCTGTGGGACGTCGAAAGCCGAAAGCCGCTAACCACCCTCAAAGGACATGCGGACTATGTTCTTTCCGTGGCGTTTTCGCCCGACGGAGCGACGCTGGCATCCGGCTCAAGCGATAACAACGTAATCCTGTGGGACGTCGAAAGTCGAAAGCCGCTGACCACCCTCAAAGGACATACCGGGAATGTCTATTCCGTGGCATTTTCGCCCGACGGTACCATGCTCGCATCCGGCTCAAGCGATGACAACGTAATCCTGTGGAATGTCGAAAGTCGAAAGCCGCTGACCACCCTCAAAGGACATACCGGTTGGGTCCAATCCGTCTCGTTTTCGCCCGACGGGACCATGCTCGCGTCCGGGGCCGAGGATGGTACCGTCCTGCTCTGGCGATCTTTTTCTCAGTAGGAACGCACCATGACGGGAAAATTGCAGCACAAGACCGCGTTGATCACCGGTGCTGGCCGGGGCATCGGGCGGGCCATCGCCGAGTGCTTTGTCCGCGAGGGAGCGCGAGTGGCCGTCGCCGATATAGACGCAAGCACCGCCCGCGCCACAGCTGCTGAGATCGGCGCATTGGGATTGGCAATGGACGTGTCGTCCAAAGCCTCAGTCCTCGCCGGCACGAGCCGCGTGCTCGACGAATTCGGCCAACTCGACATCCTCGTCAACAACGCCGGCTACTTGGTCTATACGACCTTTGAATCGTGCAGCGAAGAAAACTGGGACCGCATCGTCGATGTCAACATGAAGGGGCCCTTCCTCTGCGCCCAAGCGGTCATCCCCCATATGAAGACGCGCCGTCAGGGAGCCATCATCAACATGACCTCCCTAGCGGCCAAGACCGGCGGCCTAGCCGCTGGCCCCCCCTACGCAGCAGCCAAAGCCGGCGTCCTCACCCTAACCATTGGCCTAGCGCGCGCCCTCGCCCCCGACCAAATCCGCGTCAACGCCATTGCTCCTGGCGTCATCGACACCGCCATGACCTCCGCCCCCGAACACGACCAGCTCAAGGCCTCCATCCCCCTTGGCCGTTCCGGCCAGCCCGAAGACGTAGCCAACTGCGCGCTCTTTCTGGCTTCGGACGACGCGCGGCACATCACCGGCGAGACCATCGACGTCAATGGGGGGTTGTACATGGACTGATTGCGGAGGTGCAAACACCCTAGCACCAGCGTTGATCAGATTGAGAATTATTGTTGTAAAGGATTTTTCAGTCGCGACCAGCGGCTAAGTCGCGCAATAAGGCGGCGTAGCCCGCCTCCCCTTCTCGTTCCCAGACCTCCAGCAGTACCGACCCGACGATGCCGATTTCGGCCTGGCCCTGTAGCTGGCGCAAATCTTCCCCGCTGCGCAGGCCAAAGCCGACTCCCAGCGGCAGGTCTGTCGCCGCGCGGCAACGCGCGATAAACCGATAGAGTTCCTCGCCTAAGTCGGTCTGGCGGCCGGTTACGCCCTTGCGCGCCACCGCATAGACAAACCCTTTGGCTTGGGCACCAATCTGCTGCAATCGCTGGTCGGTGTTGGTCGGAGTCATCAATAAAATCGGCGTTTGCTCGCACTCCGCGCCTGCTGCCCACAGGTCGCCGTACTCTTCAACCGGCAAGTCCGGCAGGATAAAGCCGCAGGCTCCACTATCGGCCAAGCGGCGGCAGAACGGACCATGCCCCAAGCGGAACGCCGTGTTGTAGTAGCCCATCATCAGATGTGGGAAGGGAAAAGCCGAGGTCGCGCGCTGCATAAGGTCGAAGTACTGGTCGAGGGTAAGGCCGCTTTCTAGGGCCTGCTGGTTAGCTCGCGCAAAGGTCGGCCCGTCGGCGATTGGCTCGCTAAAGGGCATCTGCAATTCGACCAAATCGACCTCGGCCTCGGCCATGATCTCCAGCATTCGCCAGTTGGCATCCAGCGAGGGAAAACCAGCGATCAGATGCGTCATCAGCAGCACCTTGCGCTCGGTGAGCCACTCTTCGATATAGGCTTGCAGATTCACGACCGAGCGGCTTTGTCGGCGAGGAAGCGCTGCCAGTTTTCGTCCGCAAGTGCATCGGCGATGGTGAAAATGTCCTTGTCGCCGCGGCCCGACAGGCCAATAAGCACCACTTGGTCGGACATCGTCGCGCCCACTTCGCGCAGGGCACCGGCCAAGGCATGGGTACTTTCGAGCGCGCCGATAATTCCCTCGCTGCGCATCATCCGCTTGAGGGCTGCGATCACTTCTTGGTCGGTCGCGGCTTCAATGCGCACCCGGCCTATCTCGGCCAAGTGGGCGAGGATCGGACTGACGCCAATGTAGTCTAAGCCTGCCGCTACCGAATGCGTGTGCCGCATTTGACCTTCGGCATCCTGAAAGAAGAAGGTCTTGTAGCCTTGGGCGACCCCGGGCGTGCCGACGAGACCGGCCAGGCGAGAGGCATGATCGCCCGTCTCCAGCCCGCGCCCCCCAGCTTCGACTCCAACCAATTCAACAGCCTCGTCGTCGAGGAATCCCAAGAATAGGCCCGTGGCATTGGACCCGCCGCCGACGCAGGCGTACACCCTATCGGGCAGACGCCCCACTGACTCCAATAGCTGCTGGCGGCTCTCCTCGCCGATGATCCGCTGGAAATAGGCGACGATTTGCGGGAAGGGATGCGGGCCGCACGCTGTGCCGAGCACATAGTGCGTGTCGGCCATGGAATAGGCCCAATCGCGGAGGCTCTCGTTGATCGCATCCTTGAGCGTGGCCGAGCCATCGGTCACGGGCACCACCTCGGCACCGAGTTGCTCCATCCAGAAAACGTTGGGCCGCTGGCGCTCCACATCGACAGCCCCCATGTAGATGGTGCATTCCAGCCCCAAGCGAGCGGCCATTGTCGCCGTGGCCACGCCGTGCTGGCCAGCACCCGTCTCGGCGATGACCCGGCTTTTGCCCATGCGGCGCACTAACAAGCCTTGACCCATCACGTTGTTGACCTTGTGGGCACCCGTGTGGTTGAGGTCCTCGCGCTTGAGAAAGATCCGCGCCCCGCCAACCTCGCGGGAGAGATTTTCGAGCAAGGTAATTGGGGTGGGTCGGCAGGAATACGTCCGCATCACCTGCTCAAACTCCGTCCAAAAGGAAGAGTCGCGGCGCGCGTCCTCAAAAACTTGGGTCAGTTCGTCGAGAGTCGTGCGGAGGATTTCGGGGATAAAAGCCCCACCGTACTCGCCGTAGTACCCAAGGCGCGGGTGGTTAAAAATGGCGTCTGTCAGCCCCATCTCAATCGGTCAGATTGGCACGCCTGAGCGCTTCCAGCATAGCGCTGCTGCCCTGCTCCGCTTCCTGCTCCTGCTGCTGCCGCTGGCGGAACTCGGCGAGATGGGCTTCGGATTCGAGGGCATCGACTTGGCTGATCGACAGGCGCAAGCGCTGGCGGCGGGTATCCACTTCGAGCACCACCACCTTGACCTCTTCCTCAAGCGAGAGCACTTCGCGCGGGTGGCTGATGCGGCGGTCGGCGATCTCTGAGACATGCACCAGCCCGCGCACGCCTTCGGCCAACTCGACGAACGCGCCAAAATCCTCCAGCCCATCAACCTTGCCGGTGACGACCGTGCCAACTGCGAACTGCTCTTTGATCTCTTGCCAAGGATCCTTTTCCAGTGCCTTAATCGACAGCGAGATCCGCTCCTTGCGCCGCTGGCCCAAGTCCTTGGTGCGCAAGACCGCGACTTGAACCTGCTGCCCCACCTCGAGGACTTCTTGGGGATGGCCGACGCGCTTATGGCTGATCTCCGAGACGTGCACCAAGCCCTCTACCCCGGAACCCAACTCGACGAACGCACCAAAAGACTCCAGCCGCGTTACTTTGCCCGCCAGTTGCGCGCCTTTCTTTAGCTGGCTGCGCACCGCGCCGGCGGCCTTGTCCTGCTCGGCTTCGAGCAAGGCCCGGCGCGACAGGACGATCACGCGACCCTGATGGCGGAACTCGATAATTTTAAAGGTCAAAGTCTGGCCGCGGTACTCCTCGGCATTTTCCACGTACTGGGTATCGACGTGCGAGATCGGGCAAAAACCGCGCACATCGCCCTCAATGGTCACGCCCACCCCCCCCTTGTTGACCGCGTCAACTCGGCCTTCGACCGGTAGCCCGGCCTTGTACGCTTGGTAGAGCAAGTCGGCCTGAACGTCTTGGCGACTCAAGCCGCGGCTGAGCAGAAGCTCGTCCCCAGTAGCCACGACAAACGCCGCAATCGGGTCGCCGACCTTGTAGCGCATTTCCCCATCGGGGCCTTTGAGCTCACTGGTGCGGATTATGGCCTCGTCCCGACTGCCGTACTCGACAAAGCTGTTCTCATCCTCGACTTTGACGATCACGCCGCTGACCTCGTCGCCGACTGCGATCTCACTAGTGGTCGGAGCCGGTGGTACTCCTTCGGCGTCGAGCATCTGAGCAAAATTTTCGCCTTGTTCGGCGCGGTCTGCGGCCGGGGTGAGTTCGTCCTTGGAATCTGCCTCTGTCATCGCCTGTCTCCTTGGCTACTTCACTCTGGTATGAGAACGACCTTGCCGGTCGTCTTGCGCCCCTGTAAGGCGCGGTGCGCTTCGGCCGCGTCCGACAGGGCAAACTGCTCACTGATGCGCAGCGCCAATTCGCCGCTGGCGATCCATTCCAACACTGCGCCAGCGCGTTCCAATAGCGCCTCGCGGGTCTGGATGTAGTGCATCATAGTCGGCCGCGTCAAAAAGAGCGACCCCTTACTACTGAGGATACCGGGGTCAAAGGGCGGGACCGGGCCGCTCGACTGTCCGAATAAAACTAAGTATCCCAAGGGCCTGAGCACGTTCAAGCTCTTGTCAAAGGTCGCCTGACCCACGGAATCGTACACCACATCGACTCCGCTCCCGCCGGTAAGTGCCATGACGTCCTGTTCAAAGTCGCGCTCAGTATAGCGAATGACCTCATCGGCTCCGGCACCCCGCGCGAGCTGTTCCTTTTCCTCGGTGGAGACCGTGGTCAACACCCGCGCTCCACACCGCTTGGCCATCTGAATCAGCAGCAAACCCACGCCGCCAGCACCAGCGTGGATCAAAGCCGTGTCTTCGCGGCCCAGCCGATAGGACCCATGCGCTAGATAATGCGCCGTCATGCCTTGTAGCAAAGCGGCGGCTCCCTCCTGATAGGAAGCTGAATCAGGCAGAGGCACCAAGCGGTCGGCGGGCACGGCGGCTTCTGCAGCATACGACCCCATCACTCCGGCGTAGGCCACGCGGTCGCCCACTCGTATGCCCTCCACGCCTTGGCCAACGCGCGCGACAACTCCGGCGGCTTCCATGCCGGGGATGCAGGGCAAATCGACTGGGTACAGCCCTTCGCGGTGATAGGTGTCGATATAATTCAAGCCTATAGCTTTGATTGCGACTACGGCCTCACCTGGCTCGGGTGTGAGCACGGGCACGTCCTCATAGGTGAGGACCTCAGGGCCACCGCATTGGTGGAAACGCACTGCTTTCATCGTGGACCTTTGCGTGGGATCGAAGCCGCTGGCGCGGCAGAATTTTACCATTCAATAGCAAACTTTTTAAAATAACCATAAAATCTTCTTGAGACAAATTTGAAAAAACGGCGATCCGTGCATTTTTTATGATGTAAACCTGTACTCGCAAAGGAATCCGATGAAAGTAGCGAAATTCGGCGGCACGTCCCTCGCGTCAGCCGAGCAAATAAAGAAAATCTGCGCCATTGTCACCGCCGATCCAGCGCGACGGCTCGTCGTAGTCTCGGCCCCAGGCAAGCGCGACCGGGAAGACACCAAAGTAACCGACCTCCTCATCGAAGTGGTCCGCGCCCAGCTAACCAACCAAGATGGCCGCACTGCGTTGGCGCGCGTCATCGACCGCTATGCCGCCATCGTCGGCGACCTCGGCTTGCCGGACACCGCGCTCGCGCCCATTGTCGCCGACTTTGAGCGGCGGCTGGCCATGAGCACCAGCGACGAAGCGCTCTACACAGACGCCATGAAGGCCGGCGGCGAGGACAACTGTGCCCGCCTCGTCGCCGAGTACCTGCGCCACAACGGAGCCGAAGCCCACTATCTCGACCCAGGCGAAGGCGGCCTAATTCTCTCGGAAGAGCCGGGCAACGCCCGCGTCTTGCAGGCGTCCTACGGCAAGCTGCGCCAGCTCAAAGACCGGCCGGGCATCACCATTTTCCCCGGTTTTTTCGGCTATTCGCCCACGGGTCGGATCGTCACCTTCTCGCGCGGCGGCTCGGACATAACCGGCGCGATCCTCGCCGCGGCCGTCGATGCGAGTGTGTACGAAAACTTCACGGATGTCGATTCGGTCTTCGTGGCCAATCCCGCGCTGGTCGAAAACCCAGTTGCCGTCGTCGAGATTACCTACCGCGAGATGCGCGAGCTTTCCTACGCGGGTTTTTCCGTGTTTCACGACGAGGCCCTTGAACCCGTGTTTCACGCTGGCATCCCAGTCGTCGTCAAAAACACCAATAATCCGCAGGCACCCGGCACCTGCATCGTCCCTGAGCGCGCGGTCGGCGACCGCCCGGTCGTCGGCATCGCCGCTACCGACGGGTTTTGCAGCGTGTACATCAGCAAGTACCTGATGAACCGCGAAGTGGGCTTTGGCCGCCGCTTGCTGGCCATTTTTGAGGACGAGGGAATCTCCTTTGAACACACGCCCTCGGGCATTGACAACATGTCGGTGATCGTGCGGGAGTCGTATTTCAACCACGCGGCCGAAGAGCGGGTCCTGCGCCGGATCCGCACCGAGCTAGAGGTAGATGAGCTGTCGGTCGCCCGCGGCCTCGCCTTGGTGATGGTCGTTGGCGAGGGCATGCACCACACCATTGGCTTAGCCTCCCGTGCCTGCAGTGCCTTTGCCCGCGCCAGCGTCAACATAGAGATGATCAATCAGGGGTCGAGCGAGGTCAGCATGATGTTCGGGATCGCGGCTGCGGACATTCCCGCGGCCGTGCGCTCGCTCTACGGAGAGTTTTTTGGCGATTGATCGGGCTATGCTGCCCAAATCACCAATCGCAACTCGCTGTCGTCAATCAGGCTGTACTCGGGGAGACGGCCCGCGAGCTGCTGGCACTCTTCGCGGATAATCGGCACCCCATCGCCGCGTCGATCCATTAAGTGCGTTCGTCCAAGACCGGCCGGTGCGGGACAACGCGCCAATAAAGACACGATAAGTTCATTGCGATTGGATTGCCTCAGGTGCAGGCTGTCCGGCGAGAGCGTATTCGCCAAGGCACCGGGGACGTATAGCTCAAGGCGATCCCCGAACATGTGCAGACGCACCCGCGAACCCCCCACCGAATAGTCCCGATGAGCCACGGCGTTGACGAGTGCCTCAAACACGGCCCGCTCGCTGAACTGCGGCTGATCGACCCGGGCCGTTACTTTGGTCGCTCGCACCAGCATGTTCCGCCGCACGAAGTGCAACGCTTCCGCAACCTGCTCGTCAAGAGGCCCTTCAATATCGCGAGCGTCGGTCTGATAGTTGACATCCGTCCGCTCTCCTGCATAACTGACGGCTTGTATATATGCGTGAGGCATCCATCGTTGCGGCTCCCGTGTGCACAGCAGAACGCCGGCGAGTGTGAGGCGTACGACATCTTCCTCGTCGGCAGCGACGATGCGGAGCTTGTGCAACGTGTCCTCAGTCAACTCGGCGTCTTCGCGGAGAAACCGGCGCGTCAATTCCTCGTCGAGATGCTCTGGCAAGGTGCGGGGAACAACCGATTCGTCGAAGCGGATCACGCGGCTCTGGCTACGCTCTTGAAAGAGCCGCGCCAAAAACTCGGCGGCCATTTCGCGCTTTGAGCTACCGATCCTACGGAAGTAGCCACCCGGACTCTTGTGGACGAATAGGCTGCGGGCAATATCGATGCAAATGACCGGAACGGGCGTCCCGGCGGCATCCGGTAATTCCAGCTTGCGGATGTCAACGCTGAGTGCGGGGTTCACCGAATCGTTGCAGATTTCGCGCACCCAACCTTCGACCGCATCCAAGCCCTCCAAAGGGATACCCAAGACCTCACGGGTCGCGTCGTCCACTCCCAAGACGAGAGTTCCGCCCCGGCTATTGGCAAAGGCGGCGAGTTCGTCGGCAAACTCGTTTCGATGCGGACTGGTAACGCGGTCGCCGGACAGCACGACGCGCTTGAGTTCCAACGTCGAGTCCTCGCCGAGGCGGATGCGACGGGATAGATCAGCAGCAATCATCTGTTTTGTTTTCCTTTTTACCTTCTTAGCGGCCTAGGTGTCTCGTCTTCACCTCACTATTATACCTATACCAATTTGGCGAGAACCGCTAGAAACTGCTCCACATCCTCACTACTGTTATACAAATGCCCGGAGACCCGCACCCGCCCGTATTCCCCCCACACCAACACTCCCCGATCAGCGAGAGCCTCACACAACCCGTGCGCGTCGTCGTCTGCAAAACAGGTATTGCCCGACCGCTGCGACCGCGCACTCGGCGAAATAACCTGCCGCCCGAGACGCGCCAGCCCGGAGCTGATTTGTTCCGACAAGTCGCGGTTGTGCTCCTCTATCCGCTCAATCCCCACGTCCAATAGCCGTCCCAAGGCGTAGTCGAGGTAGAGCACCGCCACCATGGCTGGATTGCCCGGCTCCATCTTATCGGGCATCGGCTTTTCGTCGGCATCCGGTGCGCGCACAGCCCCTTGGGCCGGCCACACCGCCAAGTTGCGCCAGCCAAAGGCCGTAGAGCGCACTTGCGCCTCGGCCCGATGGCTCAGATAACACGGCGCGACCCCGTGCGTCGCCAACAGCCACTTGTAGCACGAACTAACGCACAAGTCAGTACACGCGGCTGGTACGGCAACCGCGCCCGCAGCGTGAGTCGCATCGACCGCCAAGAGCACATCGCTTCCGGCAAGCCCGTCCGCTAACTGTTCGACATCGAGGTTTTGCCCTGTGTAGAAGCTGACTTGACTCACGGCCAAGACCCGAGTGCGCTCATCGACCGCGGCCAACAAATCTTCCTCCCGCACCAACCAGTCGCAATGCGGCACCAGCCGCAGTTCGACCCCTTGCCGGCACACGTTGCGCCAATTGTACGCCACCGAGGGAAATTCCAAGTTGGTGGTGACCACGTTGTCGCCCGGCCGCCAGTCCAAACCCCGCGCTAACCAAGCCATGCCTTCAGCCGCTGACGGCGTAAAGGCGATCCGCTCATCTGGAACGCCCCACAACTGTCCCATGCGCTGGCGGCAGCGCTCGCCGCGAGCATAGATGGCGCGCCGACCGCGGTCGCCAGCGCTTTTGTCCTTGGTAAACTCCGCGTAGATCGCATCCTGCCCTTTTAGCCAAGGAGCTTCGCCCCCCGTACAGAGATGGGTTACCGCGTCGAGCCCGACAAAATCCGCGGGCGGAATGAGACTTTCGCTTTTCATATGGCTATCCTGAATGAGTTGAACGATTCGAGCGACGGCTTGTCTTGGCAATACCGTTCTGCGTCCATCTGCGTCTATCTGCGGATTACTATAGCATATCCTATTCGTTGGCTACAATCCGCATGGCTTCTTCGCGCGCGCTTTGCAGCAAGTCTCCGTCGGCGACCAAATCCGCCGCCTTAAATATGGGCATCCCGGCTTGGCGCACGCCGAAGAACTCGCCGGGGCCGCGCAGTTGCAAATCCTTTTCCGCGATCTCAAAGCCGTCTTGGGTGCGCTCCATGGTCTGGAGCCGCTCGCGTGAATCCGCCAACTCGGCCCCAGCGTGAGCGTAGCTAATGAGAATGCAAAACGACTGCTCCCCACCGCGCCCCACGCGGCCGCGCAACTGGTGCAATTGCGCCAAGCCGAAGCGCTCGGCGTGTTCGATAATCATCACCGTGGAATTGGGCACATCCACCCCGACCTCGACGACCGTGGTGCAGACCAAGACCTGGACCCGGTTTTGCTTAAAATTCTCCATGACCGCGGCCTTTTCTTCGGCTGCCATGCGTCCGTGCAACAAGGCCACGGTGAACTCGGCCAACGGGCCGTAGCGCAACTCGTCGTAGGCTTCGACCGCGGATTTGTAATCCATCTTTTCCGACTCTTCGATCAGTGGGTACACCACGTACACTTGCCGCCCTTGGCGCACCTGATCGCCGGCAAACTCAAAGATCGCCTCGCGGCGGTCCTCGCCGCGCAGGGCCGTGCGGATCGGTTTGCGCCCGGGGGGCAACTCGTCAATGACCGACACGTCCAACTCGCCGTACAGAGTCAGAGCTAGGGTGCGCGGAATAGGCGTGGCCGTCATCACCAGCAAATCGGGCTTTGCGCCCTTCTTGTAGAGCGCGCCGCGCTGCACGACCCCAAAGCGGTGCTGCTCGTCGATGACCGCCAGCCCCAAGCGGGCAAATTGCACCTGCTCCTGAATCAACGCGTGAGTGCCCACCGCAATGTGGGCCGCGCCGCTTTCAATGGCCGTCAACAGCTCCTGCCGAAGTGTCTTGCGCTGGGCACCCTTGAGGAATACCACCGTCAGGCCGAGAGGCTCGACAAGGGCTTGGATGTTGAAAAAGTGTTGCTCGGCGAGGATCTCGGTCGGGGCCATCATCGCCGCTTGATAGCCGTTCTCCACGGCTGTCAGCATCGCGCACAGGCCCACCAAGGTCTTGCCCGAGCCGACGTCGCCTTGGACGAGGCGATTCATAACTTGGGGGCGCTGCATCTGCGCGGCGATTTCGGCGACGACTCGGAGTTGGGCGCGCGTCGGGGCAAACGGCAGCGAATCCCACAGGGCGGGCACCAGTTTTTCGCTGGGCGCGAAGGCAATGCCGTCGGCCTGCTCGCGGTTTTTTTTGCGCCGCCGCGCCAAGCGCAGTTGGAAGGCAAAAAGCTCGCCAAAGGCCAAGCGCTGGCGTGCGCGCTCCGCTTCGGCGAGACTGACGGGAAAATGCACTTGGCGCAGACTAATGCCCAACTCTGCAAGGCCCAAGCGCTGCCGCAAGGCCGCGGGCAGATCGTCTTCGATCCGCTCGGCAAAGGTATCCAGTGCCTCGCTTATCAAGCGGCGGAACCCCCGGCTGCGCAGGCCGCGTTCCTTCATATCGGCACTGGTCGTATAGAGCGGCACGACCACGCCCGTGTGAAGCCGCTCCTCCCCAAGTAGGAATTCGTATTCGGGATGCACCATCTGCCGCCGCCCTTGGAACAGATCGATCTTGCCGCTTATGGCCAACTCGTCGCCGACGGCAAAGTTGCGCTGCAAGTAGCGCCCCCCCTGAAAAAAGGTGCAGGTGATATCGTCGGTCTCGTCGGCGACCACCATCACAAAGCGAGGCCGCGGCCCAGGAATGAAGCGCGTCTGGCGCACTTGGCCGATGAGGGTCACCTCTTGGCCGATTGGTGCCCGGGCCATGGGCAAAATCTGTGAGCGGTCGAGGTAGCGGCGCGGCAGGTAGTACAATAAATCGCCCAGCGTCAGAATCTCTGCATCTTTGAGCGCAGACGCGCGTTTGGCCCCTACGCCTTTGACTTTTTCAATGGGGATGGACAGAATTTCCATGATTGGCCATGCGTTGACGCGACCGGGCTGCGGCCTATCTTTGGCCGCATATTGCCATGCCCAAGTCCATTACCTTTGCCCACTATCTAATGGGGCACGCGCCGTTTAGACGCGCGTCCTTCTTCTACGCTTATGTCGGGATATGGCTCCACCTGCTCATTGGCACGGGCCTCTTAGCGCTCTCTGGCGCGCGCGACTGGCTGTCGATCTTCGCGGCGCTGGTCGTCGGCTCGTTCTGCGTGGGGCTCGTACTCTACGGCTTGCTGACAAAGACGCGCCGCCTGCTGCTCAACATTGGTGCCTATGCCGCTAGCATCGCCCGTGCGTTCTCGACCGATCCTGTAGTCATTACCTGCTTCATCGCGGGCCTCATCGCCGCGCTCGTTTCCAGCTACAGCATCTTGGCGGCTGAATACGGCCACTATCAGCGCGAGTGCCACCGCCAGCCCGTGCCGCTTCCTACCTCCGTGGCTTTTCTGCTAGGCGCGGTCATCGTCCTCCTCTGCACCTACGGCCTCTTAGCAAGCTAGCGGATCTTGAGTGTCGCCAAGCCGCACAGTGCCAAAATGCCAGCCACGATCCAGAAGCGAATGACGATCTTGGTGTCGGCCAAGCCGCGCTGTTGGAAGTGGTGGTGAATTGGCGAGCGGGTGAAAAAGCGCCGCCCCAACCACCGGATGCCGATCTTTTCCTGTATCACCACCGACAAGGTCTCGCCGACGAAGATTCCCCCGACGATTAGGAAGAGGAACTCCTGTTTGACCAAGACGGCGACCGTGCCCAACAAGCCGCCTAGCGCCATGGATCCGGTATCGCCCATGATGACGTTGGCCGGATAGGAATTGAACCACAAAAAGCCGAGGCAGGCCCCAAAGACGATGGAGCAGATTATGGCGACTTCCCCCACGCCCGGCATAAAGGGAAAGATCAGAAACTCCGCGATCTCAGCGTGGCTGGACACGTAAGCGAACACCCCGAAGACGGCCATGACAAAAGCAGTCGGCACAATAGCCAAGCCGTCAATCCCGTCGGCGAGATTGACCGAGTTGGAAATGGCCGTCACCGTAAAGGCGATAAAAGGCACATAGCCCCACGAAAGATCGAGCACCGGATTTTTGAAAAAGGGCAGATAAAGCTGGGTCGCCAAACCCGCCGACTCGGCTGGGAGAGCTTGCGTGACGTACGCGGTGCCAAACGCCATCCCAAAGGCTACTTGCAGCGCCAACTTGGCCTTCTCGGACAGCCCGCGGTCGCTAGAGCGATAGCGCACCTTGAGGAAGTCGTCAATCCAGCCAAGCGCGGCAAACCAGACAATCGCACCCACGCAGAACAGCACGAAGAGGCTGTGCAGCTTACACCACAAGCCGACGCTGATCAAGATCGCGGCGACGATTAGGCCACCACCGTAGGTTTTGGCTTGGTTGCTAGCCGCTTCAAAATTGAGATAGTCGCGGGGCATATCGCGGTGCCCGCGACCGTAGAAGTAGAGGATGACCCGCCCCCCGCAGAGAATGGTGAAGATCAACGAGGTGATCGCGCCGCAGAGCGCGCGAAAGATGATCGAATCGACCAAGCGCAAAAACGACAAGGTCTCGACAGCATCTTGCAGGTAAATTCCGAGGTAATAGATCATCGCTGCGAAGCGGCTAGGGGCTGGTCGGCGCGCACGAGATCGGCCAATTGGCGCAGGTGCGTACCGAGGGGAAACTCCGGCTTGAAATAAGGCATCGAAATCAAAACTTGGTCGAGATCGCGCTCCAATTGAGTAGGCTCCAAAACGCCGCGCTGCAAAAATTCGATCAACACCAGCACGACCTGTTCGCGAATCTGCCAGTTCGAGTGCAGATAAAAGCGACGCAGCCGCGCTAGCAGGTCGGGATTGCGACTTATTTTCCCGAGGGCACTCAGGGCTTGGACGATTACTTCTGGCGCACTATCGTCAAGGGCTGCAAAGAGCGAGCTTTCGATATCACCATCAACGGCAAACAACTCGCCGAGGGCCCGCGCCGCCCACGCCCGCACCTCAAAGTAGGGATCTGCCCCTAACGCGTTCAGCAGCGCGGCCCGGGTCTGAGCGTCGGTCGCTCCCAAGCCGCGCAGGCCGTGTTCGACGACATTGCGGCGTATAATGCCTCCGTGGCGAAAGTCGCCGCCGCAAAGACGGTGCATCCACCCGGTCGGGGTGCGGTCGGTGAGAATGTGCAGCAGCAAGGGCAGCCGCTCTTGGTAGTCTAAGACCGCAACGAGCTTGATGCCCACATTGCGCCGCCCCAGCGGGATTTCACACCAACCCTCAGACGTGAGCAGGCGATCGGCTTGATAGCGCAGATAGGCCAGTTCACCGCGCTCCATTGCCGCCACGCCACCTACCTCTTTGACCCGTGCTTGCACCCAGCGCAGCAAGGCGTTGGGTTCAGTCGGCAAGCCGCTTTTTTTGACCGGGGACGACTCCAATCGCAACGGTGGCGGCTCCTGCCCTGCGATGAGGCTGTCCAACTCAGCCGTAATCAGTTCGAGGCTGTTGGTTTTGGGCATGGTCTTGGCGGCCGCGCTCATGGCCTGCAACCGCTCCTCGTCGGCGCACAACGCCAGCACCTGCTGCGCCAACTTCTCGCCATCCAGTCCGCTGTGGATGCAGGCATTGTCCCAAAACGCTTCCTGATAGAGTACCTGAGCAGCCCCTATCCGCTCCATCTCCCGCGCGTTCAGCGCCTGATGGTCTTCGGCCGATGTCGGCAGCGGCACAATCAGCGTGGGGGTCCCACTAACTGCCATCTCGGTGAGGGTTCCTGCGCCCGACCGGCAAATGACCAGATCTGCTACCGCGATCAGATCAGCGATCTCATCCGCGTAATCAAGGCGTCGATACCAGTCGCCTTCGCCCTCTATCCCCATCTCAGTTAAAGCGGCCTCAGTATCCGCCACGGCGTCGTAATCCGACCCCTTGTAGCGACCTGTGACGTGGATGACCACCAGCCCGGCCGCTTGCCAGTGGGGCAAGGCTTCGAGCACGGCCTCATTGATGGCCCTAGCACCACCCGACCCACCAAAGGCGAGTACGACCTTGCGGCCTTGGTCAATGCCCAATTTTTCCCGCGCGGCCGTTCGATTGAGGTGCAGAAAAGAGCGGCGCACCGGATAGCCGACCACGGCCACTTTCTCCGCGTCAAACCAGCGACCCGCCTGCTCAAACGCCACCCCGATTCGCTGCGCTAGCCGTCCAGTAACTTGGTTCAAAAGCCCGGGATAGGCATTCGGCTCGTAGATAAAGACACGGGCGCGAGAAAGGCCGACCTTGACCAGCACACCGTGCGCGAAGAGCACCGGCGCGCTGACGAAACCGCCCGTACTGATGATAATTTGCGGCCGGTAGCGCAAGAGGATGAGCGCCCCTTGGATGACCCCGATCGCGAGCGAGATGGCAAATCGCAGCAGGGGCACAAGGGAGCGAGTGCGCGGGAAGGAACGGGCTCGCACAAAGCGGATGCGGTATCCCTGATCGGGCACGACCCAAGCATCCAGCCTGTCTCGATGGCCCACGTAGAGGAATTCAGCGTCTGCTCGCGTCTGCCGAATTTCGTTGGCAATGGCCAAGGCCGGATACACGTGGCCACCTGTGCCGCCACCAGTGAGCAAGTACTTCATTAATTTTTAGTTAAAGTAAGGCCGTTTAGACCAGTAGAAGCGATCCCCGCCTGTATTCCAGAAGGGCCTATCTTCCTAATATATAGGCTGTTAGGCTGGGTGTCTAACCCTATTGGTAGGACTCGGTGCGGTCGCCGCCGTTGACGCTTATGTGCTGCCCCGTTACGTAGCTAGCCGCTGGCGACACCAGAAAGACCACGACCGCAGCCACCTCTTCGGGACCACCGGCTCGACGCATGGGAATGCTGTTGAGAAATTGCGCCCGCACCTCTGGCGTCCGCCGCGCCAGCGCCCCACTCCCCATCCCCGCGTCGATGATCCCCGGCGACACCACATTGACGCGGATGCCGTGCTCGGCTTCTTCTTTCGATAGCACCTTCGTCAAGGCCACAACCCCCGCCTTGGTGGTCGCATACGCGGCCGCACCGCCCGGCAGCGTGTTGACCACATTCGAGGCAATGTTGATGACTGATCCGCCGCCTCGCTCACGCATCCGTGGCAGAGCGGCCTTGCACATGTAGAGGACGCTATTGAGGTTGACATCGAGCACTCGGTGCCAGTCTGCCAACGCCATATCGGCCACGAACTGCCCGCCGATAGTGATGCCAGCGTTATTGACCAAAATATCCAACCCACCCAATTCTCCAACCACGCGCTCAACCAGCGACTGGGCGGCATCCGCCTCAGTTATATCGGCTTCAAAGGCAGCCCCGCCCAGTTCGGCGGAGAGCGCGTGGGCCGCTTCCTTCTGCGTGTGGTAATGCAGGGCGACCGTCGCGCCTTCGGCGGCCAAAGAGCGGCATATCGCTTGGCCAATGCCGCCAGCCGCGCCGGTTACTAAGGCGATGCGACCGTGGAGCGGTGTGCTCATGGGGGTTTGATCTCCGACAAAAGGATTCCCAAGAAATTAGCGGCGCATACCGCTGGCGTCCACACGCCGCTGAGCGAATTCAGGCCCGTTCGGCGCGGTGCTGGACGACCAATTCCGCCATGCTTTTGAAACGGAAATTCGGTTCCACCGCTTCCTGTGGCGGTGCTGTCGCGCCGCCACTGTGTCCCGCCCGCCGATCGATCCACACCGTCGTCAGTCCGATTGCCTTGGCTGGCACGTGGTCGTGGAAGAGGCTCTGCGCAACGTGCAGGATGCTTCCAGGATCGCCGCCGAAGTCCGCGGCTACCCGGGCGAGCAGGAATTCAAAGTTAGCCAGCGACGGTTTGTACGAGCCGATCTCCTCAGCGGTAAGGATCGCGTCCCAAGGATCGCCGAGGCGGGCGGAACTGCCCCTGTAGCTGACACGGTCGCAATTGGTGAGGGTGATCAGCCGGTGGTGCTGCTTCAGATAGGCGAGCGATTCGGCCGCGTCGGCAAAGGCCGGCCAATCCCCGACCGATTGGCCGAAACGTATGCTCTCAGACTCGTCGGGTTCGCTGCCCCAATTCTGAGCTAGCGTGCGATGGGTAGCCGCCAAGAGGTCGGCGTAGAGCAGATCGGGATTTGCCGCTTGGCAGGCGGATTCCACCTGCGCGAAGGCGGCGAGGGCTGCCTCGCGAGTCGGCGGGTCGGCCAGACGCGAACAGAGCGGTTGCAGCGCATCCCAGATGCCCGTCTCCCAGTCGATCAGGGTTCCGTAGGTGTCGAAGGTCAGTATCGGAAAGTCGCAGAGGCGCATGGGCGTTTTCGCATGGATGTGGTGTTGGGAGTGATCTCAATCGCCTTCAGGCGTATTTCTGCGGCCTCTTCACCTCAGACACCTCGTCCAACAAAGCCCGCTCTTCCGGTGCCAAGGACCAATCCAAGCCCGCGCAGATCTCATCTACATGCTCTGGCTCGTCAGCACCCAAAATGGGAGCGCTGATCTCATCGTGATCTAAAATCCACGCAATGGCCACCTGCGCTGGGGTCTTGCCGTGCTGCGCCCCAATATCGATCAGCGTCTGGACGATGGTATCGACCCGCTCGGTCATGGCCTCGGCAAAGTTGTATTTGCCCGGACTCATGCCGCGCAGCTCATCCGTACTCCACGGCGTCCCCGGCGGCGGCTCTTGCCCGCGGCGGAAGCGACCAGAGAGCAGGCCGATGGCCAGCGGGCTGTAGGTCATAATGCCCAAGCCGAACTGACGACAGATAGGCATCAATTCCGGCTCCATCTCCCAGCGGTTGAGCAGATTGTATTGATTCTGGATACAGGCAAAAGAAGCCAAGCGCTCGCGCTGCGAAATCCATAGGGCTTCGACGATCTTCCACGGCGGAAAATTAGAACACCCCACGTAGCGCGCCTTGCCCTGCCGCACAATGTCGTCGAGCGCACCCAAGGTCTCTTCCAGTGGCGTGACCGGATCAAAGGAGTGCAGCAAGTACAGATCGACGTAATCGGTCTGTAACCGCTGCAGCGACGCCTCAATGCCCCGCAGCAGATTGACCCGCGATAGCCCCACGTGATTGGGGCTCTTGCCCACGGTGCCAAAAATCTTAGTCGTCAACACCACCTCCTCGCGCCGTCCTTTGATGGCCTTACCCACCACTTGTTCGGAGCGTCCCCCACCATACAGCGCCGTATCGATAAAATTACAGCCCAAGTCCAAGGCCCGCTGCACCACCTCAATGCAGGCTCCTTCGTCCTCTTGGCCGCGAAAAGCCGTGCCCAAACACACCTTGGACACCTTGATGCCAGCCGTACCCAAATTGCGGTATTCCATACCCCTCCTCTTGTGTTAGCCTGACTGCCCGACCTCATCGAGCGCTGCCAACAAATACTCGTTGTCTTGGGGACGCAGCGACGTCAGCCGCACAAAGCCGGGCGCGTCTTGCCGCCAGCGGGCGCGGATCCGCCGCTTTTCCAAACCTGCCCGTAGCCGCTCCGGCCCGACCCCCTCGCAGCGCACCCAGAAGAAATTCGCCGCGCTCGGATAGGCCTGCAACCACGGCCGCTCGTTCAGCCCTTCATAAAGCGCCTGACAATCGCTGCGGATCTGGGCGACGACCTCCTGTAAGTAACCTTGGTCGGCCAGCGCCGCCTGTGCCGCCACCAGCGACAGCGCATTGACCGCCCAAGGAACCTGCATCTGATCAAGGGCGGCGATAACGGGCTTAGGCCCAATGGCGTAGCCGATCCGCAAACCAGCCATGCCGTATGCTTTGGAAAAGGTCCGCAGCACCACCAAGTTTTCCCGCTCTTGCACCCAAGGCACGTAGCTGTGGCCGGCATAATCTGCGTAGGCTTCATCGACGATGCACAAACAGTCGGGCAACTCGTCGAGCAAATGCGCCATTTCCACATCGCCGCAAAGGAGATTGCCCGTGGGATTGTTGGGACTGCTCAGCAGCAACACCCGCGAACCCGACTGCCGCCCCGCCTCAATGAAACGCTCAGGCACCAGCGCAAAATCATCTTCGTGCAGCGGCACCGAGATCACTTCAGCCGCGCACCGTTGCCCCAATGCCACAAAGCGCTCGTACGACGGAGACGGAATGAGCAAGCGCTGCTGCTCTAGCAGCAATCGTGCCAAAAAAAGCCAGACCACGGCCTCCCCAGACCCGTTGTACACTATGAAGTGATCGGGCGAAAGCCCCCAATGCGCTGCCAAATCTCCACGCAACGACTCGGCGCGTTCCTCGTCGCTGTAGCGGCTAAAATCGCCGGTGCGGGCAAAGGCGACCATCGCCTCTCGGACCTTGGGCGACGGCCCATACGGATTGGTCGCCGCGTCAAAACGCAGCCATTCTGCGCCATCAAGTGTCGCAGGGTGGAACATTTCATCGTTCATGCAGAAATCGTCCTTTATAAAGACCTCCCTACGCTAGCCATAAAGGATGTAAGCGGCAACCACGCCCTTTTTGCCTTATGTTATGCGCGAAGGGCATCCCCTACGTCAACTAATACCATGCCGACCAACGCCAAAAAACCAATCATCGCCTGGGCCTTGTACGACTGGGCCAACTCGGCCTTTGCCACCACGGTCATCGCCGCCTTCTTCCCGGTGTTTTTTAAGTCTTACTGGAGCGCTGGCAGTGACGTCACCGAGAGCACCTTCCAACTGGGGCTGGCCAACTCGCTCAGCAGCCTAATCGTCGTGCTGCTAGCCCCTCTTTTGGGGGCTATTGCCGACCAGGGCGGCACCCGGCGCAAGTTCCTGTTTGCCTTCGCCTTCTTGGGCGTCCTCGCCACGGGATGTCTCTACATGGTCGCCCAAGGCGCGTGGGAGTTGGCGGTTGTGGTCTATGTCTTGGCCGCCATCGGCTTCTCCGGTGGCAACACCTTTTACGATGCGCTTATCGTGGAAGTGGTCGGGCGCGACAAGTCCGACTCGGTCTCGGCGCTCGGATATAGCCTCGGCTATCTGGGCGGCGGCTTACTGTTTGCGCTCAACGTGGTGATGGTCCTCTACCCCACGATCTTCGGATTGGCCGATGCCAGCGAGGCAGTGCGCGTGTGCTTTTTGCTGGTCGCCATCTGGTGGGCTGGCTTTTCGCTGCCGCTCTTTTTGTGGGTCGAAGAATCGCCGCCCGTGCACGCCCGCCGTGGCTGGAGTGCGGTCTCGGCCGGCTATCAGCAGCTCATTGCGACCGGCCGCGACATTCGGCAGCTACGCACGACCTTTGTCTTCCTCATCGGCTACTGGCTGTACATCGACGGCGTTGATACCATCGTCCGCATGGCCATTGACTACGGCTTGTCCCTCGGCTTTGACACCAACGACCTGCTCATCGCTTTGGGCATTACCCAGTTCGTCGGCTTCCCCGCGGCCATTGCCTTTGGCTGGCTCGGCGAGCGGATCGGCACACGCAAGGGAATCTTCATCGGCTTAGCTGTATATATCGCGGCGACGGTCTGGGGCTACTTTTTGGATGCCGTCTGGGAATTCTACGCCTTGGCCGTGACCGTCGGCCTAGTCCAAGGCGGCGTACAAGCCCTGAGTCGCTCGCTCTACTCAAGGCTCATTCCCCGCGACCGCGCGGCAGAGTTTTTCGGCTTTTACAACATGCTGGGCAAGTTTGCCGCGGTCATCGGCCCAGTGCTGGTGGGCTGGATTGGGGTACTGACCGGCAGCCCGCGCACGGGGATTTTGTCGATCGTCGTCCTCTTCGTCGCGGGCGGAATCTGCCTCTACTTCGTCGATGAGGAGCGAGGTACGGCCGCAGCGCGTGCCATTGAGGGCACTTAGCAAAACGCCTGCGCCGTCAGCGCATACACCTTTGCCACCCGCACCAACTCGGCCACCGACACCTGCTCGTCGGTGGTGTGCGCCCCTGTGGCACAGGGACCGTGCGTTAGGGCTTCAATCCCGGCAGCCATAAAGACATTGCCGTCGTCGATAAAAGGCTTGCCTCCCAAGGGCAGCGGTGCTCCCGTTACCTGCTCGTGCGCGGATTGAAAAGCACCCACCAGCGGGCTGTTCTGATCTACCGCAAAGGCATCGCCGGGCATGTTCCAGTCGGCGAGCCGGATGCGGGTGCCGCTTGCCGCAGCTACGTCGGCGAGCAGGTCCTCCATTTCTCGGCGTGCAGTTGGCCCCGATCCAGCCGCCACCCAGCGGCGCGTCCCCTCGACGCGACACTGGACCGGCATCTGATTGTAGATCTGGCCGCCTTCGAGCCGGCCGATAAATAGCGTGTCCCTGCCGACATGGGGGGCGGTTCGCTCGCGTAAATGCTCGTTTAGCGCGTTCAGCCGCAACACCACCTCGGCCCCCGCGGCGATCACGTCCGGCAGTCCAGCGGGCCGCAGCACCTCGTGTACTGGCTCGCCATCGCGCTCGATCTCCACGCTAAACACGGCCATCCCGCGCCCGGCGACTGGCAGCACGTCGCCCAGGTACTCTGGCAGCAGCACCCCGTCGCCGACAAAGCCTTCGCGGATCAAGGCCAAAAGCTGGCGACGGTCACCCCAGGGCGCTTCGTGGTGGTCGTGGGCCGTAAGCAAAACCGCCCCTTTAGTCAGTGCGCCCGCATCTCTCAACGCCCTGAGCGCCTCGACGAAGGCGGCGATCCCTCCCTTCATGTCGGACGACCCCGACCCATAGAGCTGACCGTTTTCCACCTTGGGCGGCACAAAGGGCAGATGCACCGTGTCCAAATGCCCATCGAATTGCAACACCCGCCCAGGCTGGCCGCTGTCGAAGCGAGCGACCACGGCTGGTGCTTGCGGCCAATCGGCTTGGGGCCGCTCCACGGCAAACCCCTCCGCCGCCAATATGGACGCCAACGCATCAGCTACCGCGCCGGCGTCCAGCGTCGGGCTGGGCACCGCAATCAGTTCCTTGGCCGTATCAAGTAGGCGTTGCTCATCGACGGCCTGTAGTATGTTGTCTTCCATCCTAAGACTCCTTTACCCACCTTGAGATTTGGTTGTATCGACATCGGCTGCGCCGCGCGGACAGAGCCACCCGCGCTCCCAGGACGGACCACTACAATTTTCCTCAAGCGCTTCCAGCCGCTGTTCTTCGGTGCGCTTCCACGGATCCTTGGGCAGATCGGCCGGCCCTAGGGGATCGCTCAGCCCGCAACCGACCAACGCTATGCAGAGCATCCACTTTCTCGCCATACTAGCCTCCGTTGCCCGCCTCTGACAATCTCCGTACTTTGGCCTCAATTCGCAAAGGAGCAGACCTATGTCCACCCCCCCTGACTACGGCATCATCTACAACTGGGACGGCGCGCCGCACGGCTACTCGCCCGTCCCCCAGTCCATGGACGCCTTTCTCGATAAGACGTACGCCCCCCTCGAAGACACTCAAGTCGGTGCCCTATTTTGGTGCGTAGGCGAACACGCCACCCGCTGGCCAAGCGACGCGCTCGAACTAGTCGGCGATCTTCACCAGCGCCGCTACGAGAACGCCGCTAGCTACACGCACACTGAAAACATCCGCCGCATGTTGGATCAGGGCGAAGATCCCCAACAGGCCGTTATCGACCGCGGCCACGAGTTAAACCTCCATGTCTATGCCTCGCTGCGCATGAACGACAATCACTTCAACGGCGCTCAGCCAAGTGATCTCCAGACCCTGCACCACACCGAACTGACCCAACTGCGTAAGGACCACCCCGAATGGCTCCTCGGCGAGGATACCGAGGAGTGGTTCGCCCTGTCGTGGAATATGGCCATCCCTCAAGTGCGCGAAAATCGCTTCCAGCACTTGCGCGAAGTCTGCCAAAACTACCCTTGGGACGGCGTCGAACTCGACTGGCAACGCCACCCCTTCCACTTCCCCACCGACTATGCCTATCGCCTGCGCTACGTCCTCACCGACTTCATGCGGGCAGCGCGGCAACTGACCGACGAACTAGCCCAAGAGCGCGGCCGACCTTTCTACCTAGCGGCTCGCGTCGCCGGCTCCATCGAGGGCTGTCACCGCATTGGCTACGACGTGGAAACTTGGGTGAAAGAAAACCTCGTCGATATCCTGATCCCAGCCGGTGCCGCCGGTACCGACCCGTCCATTGAAGTCAGTGCCTTCCGCGCCCTCTGCGCCGACCGCGATATCGTCCTCTATCCAGGTTTCGACGGCGGAGTCCCCGGCCCGGCTGCCGGCCCCGAAGGCGAAACGGCCCGCCACAACATGCGCACCAAAGCCACGGCCATGCAGTATCACGGCCAAGGCGCGACCGGCATATACGCCTTCAACTGGCACGCCGACCGCGACTCAAAGCGCGAGTTGCTAACCCAAGTCGGCGCGGTCCAAACCCTGCGCCGCCAAGACAAGCTCTACAACGCCACCCACCGCTTCCGCCAACACACCGGGGAGTGGCGCGGTGCGTACCAGCACGACCGGCTGCGCGGCACCCTACCCGTTCCCCTCTACCCAACTATGCAAGAGACCGGCCCGCACTTCGATCTCGACCTCGCCGACGACTTGAGCGCAGCCCCACCAGCGACCATTACTCTGCGCCTACGTCTGCAAGATTGGGTCGCTGGAGACGAGGTTCGCTGCTGCTGGGATGGCGAAGTCTTGGCCGACCCGGCTATCAGCTATTGCCACGGCGGCGACCCCCAACCTATCTCCGATGTCAGCGCCGCCGCTTGGCACAGCTTCGCGCTCACGGCCGACCAAGCCGCCCGCGGCCACCATCGCCTAGAAGTCGTCCTCTTGCAACGCCATCCCCAACTTGCTTGCGACTTGCTACTAACCGACCTCGAGGTGTTAATCCGCTATAAGGATTGAAGAATAAAGAAGCTGGGAGCTTTCCCGCAGAATGCTTCCAACCTATTTGCAGAGGAACCGCTATGCCAGTATCGCAAACAAAAGTAGCTATCCCCAGCAAGCGTCAGGTTCGTATAACCTTGCCAAATCCCCGGTCGGAAAAGGTACGGAAGCGGGTAGCAAGCTCAGTCGCCCGCTTAAACCGATCTCAGGAAGCCGACGCTCTCCGATGGATCGAGGTCGTTTCTGAATTTGACGAGCGTGAGACGCGGTGACATCGTAACGGTGGCAGTCGCGGGCGATTTTGGGAAACCACGTCCGGCCGTGATCGTGCAGAGCGACGTATTTCCAGATGAGCACGGGTCAGTTATTGTCTGCCAAATAACGTCGACCTTAGAAGATGCCCCCGATTTTCGGATTACTATCGAGCCGTCTAAAAGTAACGGCCTGCTTCGGTCCTCCCAGATCATGGTGGACAAGCCAGTAACTGTACGGCGTCGGCGAATTGGTAGTCGCATTGGTCGAGATGGAGCCGCCATCGAAACGATCTATCAGAAACGAGCAACTCAATCACTAGGCTTGCGGGCTCGACTCTACCTTAAGGCCATTCGACATGCCTTTGAGGAGCTACAAACCCCGAAACCTGCGTAACGTCAGGTCTTCATGAAGCTTGGCTAGATGGATGTCACGAGAGTACGGGAACTCCCTTGGCTAAGGGTGAAATTTCCCGTCGTTCGTGGTGTTATGCTTAGGGTTGCTCCCGTGGCGGCGACGATGAGACGCCAGCTTTGCAGCCTCGACACGTTCCGCAGATTTCCGCTGGATGGCCTTCGTCTCAACGACCAACGTATCCCCTCGACCGAGCTTGCCGGCCTTTCTGTGCTCAGCCTCACGACGTGTCGGATTGTTGGTCGTACCTATATATTTCGTGTTGCCCTTCCGGGTCTTGATGGAATACTGAACCGCCTTGCCCGACTTTATCTGCCCTTTGGGCCGAGTGCCTCCGCCACTTCCGGAACTCCTCCGAGTACTACTCCTGCCCTTAGAACTCCGCCGAGTGCCTCCTCCTCTATTGCCATAGCCTCTAGCCATACCTAAACTCCTTCCGTCTACGTTTTTCCGAACGCATGGCCACTTCCACAATGAACGGAAATAACACCTGCCTTGTTCACGAAGAGCGGCCTCAATGTGGATGATTTTTCCCACCTCGCAAGGGTAGGCGAGGAAATAAGTTAGGGAACTGATGTTACGCAGTTTTCCAGAAAATCCTCAATTTCGCCCCAACACCTTGGGTCAATAGGTTTTGATAAGCCACAAGATGGCGAGCTGCTGCGTAACGTCAGTTACCAATCAATTATTTGCTTCTTGGCGGGGCATTAGTTCGTCCTCCACCAGAGGGGTTCCCTGTCGTGCTAGGCCAGCCGCCATTTCCACGACTTCCGCCTTTACCACCGCCGCGATGGCCGCCTCTACCGCCGCCGCGACTACCACTTGATTTAGCCATTTTCTCATCTCCTCTCTCGTAGCGATTCACCGCTTTACAGTAATACCACAAGTGCACACCAATTATTTCTTTCTGGCGGTGTATACTTAAACACCTTTAGCGGTGTGGGCGTTACCTATGCAGTGAATTTTTTCGACAATCTCTTCCGCTTGATCTGATGATTGAGAGATTGGGTGGTTGAGGAGGTGTGTTCGGAATCAAGTAGAGAACTCAACTCGTGCCGCGAACGATCGTGATGATGGCGACTCCATGTTGGTCTATAGTTGAAGGCCCGACCCCCTTGATGGCACCCAATTGCCGAAGGTCTGCCGGACGCTGCGTGGCAATCAGGTTGATTGTTTCGTCCTTGAGGATAGTATAAGCTGGGAGATTACGGAGCTTGGCCTCGTGTTTGCGGTACTTTCTCAGATTTTCGGTGATAGTTTCTGAGGCAACTGGCTTGGTGTTGGGGTAGCCTCCAGTGCCTCTTCCGATTGCGTTATTGAGTTCTCCTGCGACGGTTTCGGCGTCTCCTTCATCTATGTCGATAGTGAGCAGGTGCTTGAGGGACCTGGTATCGCCATCGATGACTACGTGAATAAGCCAGTATCTGCCATTGGTGAGTACCGCTATTCCCTCTTCGTCTAAGTAGTCAGCATACTTAGCTAACTGTTCCATGTAATCGGAATCATAATGGCGATCTAGCCGTTTGGCTTCGACAAATACCTTGGGAATTTCTTTTTCGATCAGAGCGATATCCACTGCTATGGCCTGTCCCCAACGTCGCTTACCAGCCGGCTTGAACTCTTTAATTACCTGACTGGGATCATAGACTTTCCAGCCTAGGCCGAGAAGCATCGGCTCTATCAAGTATTGGATAGTGTTCGATTCATGATTCTCGCACTCCTTGAAGTACTCTCTCATGTTTTTTCTTACGAGCTTGACTGCTTTGACAGCCGCCGGTAGAGCCTCTCTCTGTTCGGGATGCGGCGGCTGGTTCCAGCCCCTATCGTCATTTTGAGTCTGGCGGTGTCGGGCGGCCCCGGTCTGATTGCTGTTCATTTAGCTATCCCTTTCCATTGGATTATCATGTATCGGAGATTACTTGGATTTGGCTGTTATCAAGAAGCGTCTTGCAGAGCCAGTCATAACTTAATTCGCGGTCAATATCTACGCCACGTCATCCTAGCCGGTTTACTCATTACAGTCTAATTAGCGCCCGTAGCGCAGACCAAAGAAAAAACCCGGCCACGTGAAAATCCCATCTTCCCACTCCTTCTCGTAGCGGCTGCCCGACTCAATCAACCGCTGATCGCCATAGGTCGACAACTGGTTCAGGGAGACGCCGCCAAAGAGCGACAGATAGCTGAGCAACGAAACTCCCGTCTCAAGTTTGATCCGCGTCAGGTAGTTGTCTTGGACCAAGCGGCGCAGACCAATTCCCGCGTCGGGCGGCCAAAATTCAAAGTGCGCTTCGTAATCGTCGAAGTCGCGGCTGATTCGGTAGCCGTGAACATCGAGACCGAGAAAAAATCGTCGCCAGCGCTTCTGCACCCCACCGCCCACGCCTAGTGCCCAGCGCCGCTGGCCGGCCTCGTCGGTAAAGCCCGTGGTAAAAGCTGTGTAAAACGAGCGGCTGCCCGAGGCGAGGGTGAACATGGTAAAGCCCACTTCGTCGCGCCAAGTGCTGAGGTTGAAAAGCCCACTCCGAGAGTAGTTTATCAACCCGATGGGCAAGCCGCCCTCAATGTGGCCGGAAAGGTTGATCGCGCCCACCTGCCAGCCTTTGACCTCGTTCGCCACGTTCAATAATCCGACCTGACCGCCCTTGACCTCGCCGACGAAATTGGTGATCCCAGCCAATTGCCAACCGCGAATTTTGCCGACGACGTTGGTCGTCTGCGCCACCTGCCACCCGCGCACCTGAGAAGCGATGTTGATCAAGCCCACCTGTCCACCCTGCAACGGTCCCAGCGACCAATTGACGCCTACGACTGCCGCCTGCCAGCCATCGACCTCTTTGAGAGCCAAGTTGCCCAACCCACTGATCTGATTACCCGTCCGCCCACGCGCTTGGTTGACCAGCCAAGCAAACTGGACGCCCCGGAATGCCTCATCCTGCGTATTGGTCAACAGCCCCAGCGATAAGGTATAGCCCGCGCGGGTAGTAACCTCGATTTGGCGTCCCAAGTCCAAGCTAATCCTCCGTCCTGAGCCTCCGCGTAGCTTGGTCTCCTCCGGGGTCAAGACACGAAAGTCGTCGGTACGCACCTTGGCGAAATCGCCCTCGGCCAGGACCAATTCGGCCAAGTGCCAATCCGCGTCCCACGTCTCCAAAAACAGAGTATAGTCCCCCGGCACCAATCCCAACTCGACCTCTCGCCCAGGAGATTTGTTTAGTTCGGCGACTAAGCGCTGCTGGCCATTGCGGATAGATATCCGACCAGCGAGGGCTTTGTCCAGCGACAGGCCTGCGGCGTTGCGGCGCACCTCAGTCATCACCACGCCACCGGTGCCGCGCATCTGACCCTCATAGGCTGGATGCTGCGTGCCTCCCACAGTTCCAAGAGTCCGCGCCCGCGTCTCGTCGAATGCGAACTGATACGCCTCGTGGAGGGTCACCCGGCCATCGCCGGTAACGTCGGCTGCACCGCGCATTCCAGAAATTAGATAGTGGGTAAAAAAAGACGCCTCAATCAGGTCTGACTCTTGGGCTGCTTCGTCAGCTGAACTAGACGTGAGGAAGGCGTAGCCCCGCATGTCAAAGGACTCATCGACCAAAAAGGGCGGCTTGGGCTTGCCGCCCTTGATGCGGGTTATGCTTCCAGAGTTGCAGGCGTCGAGGACGGCGATGCGAACGGCGGCGTTGGCCGTCTTCAGCGAGTCGAGCAACTGCTGATAGCCAAGGCGATTTCCAGCTAACAGCAAGCCCTCTTCGTCGGCGTGGCCCGAGTAGTACAGCAGCACCTCCAAGCGGTCCCCCCGCCTGCTAGCCGCCTGCATACGCCGACCCAGATCAGCCAGTCCCTGCTCGAAAGCAGCTAAGTCGGGATCGCGCAGCAGCAATACATCGGCCGGGTCCAAGCCCCCCATCTCCTGCAGAACCTTGACGAATTGTTCCGCATCCGAGACTGCGTAGCGCAGCAATTCGCGATCGACCCCGCCGTTGTTGGCCCCCGCTGCCAGTATCAACCGGCGCACTTCCGCCTCCACCGGCTGGGACAAACCCGCCGCAACGACAACGACCAACAAGGTGCGCACCAAAGACATGAGTACAACTCCTCAGAGACGATAAGGAGACCACAAGGTCGCCCCTACAACGGCAATACGACGCCCACTCATCGTCGTTGGTTGCAACCACCATCGTAGGGGAAACTCTCGTGGTTGCCCTAGGAAGGGCTAGGGTTTCCTAGGTTTTTTTACGGTAAATCGATGCAAGCGGACGTCATCACCCAACGCCACATCGCCAGCGGCCAGCTTGACTTTGACCGCGGCTAGGCCAAAACGGCGGTCAGCCGCCACCAAGTAAAACCGCTCCCATAGCGGCGCGTCGTCCAATTCGTAGGCAACGTCGAGGGTATCTTTCGCTGCCAGCGGCACGGCCTCTGCTCCAGTCGTCGGCAGGTGTTGAGTTACAGTACCGCGCCCATCAACGGACAAGATCGCCCCGTACTGCAAGCCACCCGAGCGGTAGGCGAGCTGTACCATGTCCCCACTTTGGGCTAAGGCTTCGTCTTGCAGACGCTCCACACCGATGGCCAGTTTGCGGAAGACTAGCAAACGCGGCTCCTGCTCGCTGCCCTTGACGCGCGTCGCAGGTACTTCCGAAGTTTCTTGGTCATCAAGGAGAGTGGGTACCGCCACCACCGCCAGGATTAGGGCCACGGCCGGCACGGCCCAAAGGCGATACCCACTCCACGTTCGTTGGACGCGCCGGCCCTGCGCCCGCTTGAGTTTTAGCTCGATCTGGCCGCGCATCCATTCGGGTGGGTAGCGCTGATGCAATTCCTCATTGGAGCGCTCTAGGGCCGCTAGCCGCTGCGCGAGTTCTGGATCGTCCGCCACTCGACGGTCCAAGGCCGCCAATTCGTCATCGGTCCCCTCGCGCAGCAGGTAGCGCTCTAGCTGGTAGTCGCTTATGGGGTGCTTGTCTTGCTCGTTCATGGCTTCTCCATCTCTTGCAGCGATGCTCGCAGGCCGAGCAGCCGCTTGCGCACGCCGGACACGGACATGCCCACTTCCCTGGCGACCTCCTCCAAGGTCATGCCGTCCACGTAGTACAAGACGGCCATCGTGCGCGTTGACTCGAGTTGCTGGCCAAAGAGTTTGGCGAGCTCAGCGCGCGCATCTATCTGGCCCTCGGCGTCCTCCGAGCAGGCTATCTGCTCCAACAGCGTCGAGTCGGCCGTGGTCTTCCGCCGCCGGGTATCGCGAATGCGATTGAGGCAGAGGTTGGTGGCCATGCGATAGAGCAGGCTAGAGGGCGCGTCATCCCGCAGGCGGTCGCGCCGCGTCAATAGCCGCACAAAGACATCCTGAGTGGCGTCGAGCGCCTGATCTTCGTCGCGCAAAAGCTGCCGACAACGACGCATGACCATCGGCCCGTAGCGACGGTACAGTGTATCTACGTCCATGTATTCCCTGGCGATGTTACTACTTAAACACCTATGATGGCGCAGAGTGTTACTTCTGCTGCGACAAAAAATTATGTTTCCAAGTACTCAATTTACAAGATGCTGCTTGCAGACGGCACCAAATGACAAGAGCCGACGGTCCCCATGGCCGTCGGCTCTTGCGATCCTGCTTATTAAAAATTTCCCCAGCTATTTTTCCTCGATAGCCGCGATCAACTCGGCAGCCCGCTGGCGCTTGTCGGGATCTTTGTCGCGGGCGATGATGCGCTGGAGCGCCGAGACGGCTAGCGGGTCGCCTTGCTCGCCCAGTTCTAGGGCTTGGCGGTCGCGTTCTTCGTGATAGCTATTGTCGTAGTCAACCACATCCAGTTCGTACTCGCGCCAGTAGTATTGCAAGCAGTCGTCGGGCCACTCGGCATAGATGGCCTCCCAGGTATTGGGCTGGCTGTGCGGTAGCAGGCTGCCTGGGGCGATGGGGTCGGCCACGCGCTGGTAGCGAGCGTCGATGGACAGGCGCAGTTGCTCGCCGGTGTTGGGGACGCCACGATGGGGCATCATGCTGTGGAAGAACAACACATCCCCCTGCGCGAAGGGGCCGCCGGTCCATTCAAAGGAGTCGGTAATTGCCAATCCCCCGGCCCCTAAGGCCGGCTGGAAATTATAAACGCCTCCCCGATGCGCCCCAGCGGCTACCTCCAGCCCACCCATCGTCGGCGGCAGATCGTGAAGCGGGAACCACGCTGTATAGGTTTCAGCCGTGCCCTGAATGGGGATGAAGTCCTGATGCGGCGGCGTGGTAAAGGACTCGCGCTTGGGAAAGATGGTGCGGCCAATGAGGCGAGGATGCGGCAACACCGGGCCGTCGAATAGCTTTTCGAGTAGGCCGACGAGCGCGGGGTGGTGCTGCAAGGCGTGGAATTCGGGCACCGCGTACATCCGGCTATAGACGTCCATATACTCGGGCGTCGGCTCGACGCAGAAGCCGTCTTGGTCGGCAATGGCGTCCTCAAGGGGCGCGTCGGCCTGAACCCAGCCAGCGTCGCGAGCAATGGCCAAAAAGCGCAGCCTGAGCGCTTCGAGTTCATCGGCGGGCAGCAGGCCGCTGACAAAGAGATGGCCGTCGCGCTGCATGCGGTCGCGGAGCGCAGGTGGGTCGTCGATGATGGGGGTCGAGTCGATAAAGGTCGGCATAAGAAGACTCCTAAGCGGTAAAGAACGCCACGGCGGTCCAGCACAAAGCCGCCGCGCCCGCCGCAAGCGTCGCCTGCGGGATTTGCGTCTTGACGTGGTCCATCAGGTCGCAGCCCGTACACATGGAGCTAAGCACGGTGGTATCCGAAATCGGCGAGCACTGGTCGCCGTACACGCTGCCGTCCATGACCGCAGCAAAACACAGCGTCATAAAAAGCTCTGGATGCGCCAGGCCATTGGCCCCGGCCACCGCCCAAGCCAGCGGCATGGCCAGTGGGAAAGCCACCGCATACGTGCCCCAACTCGTGCCAGTGGAAAAAGCAATGACCATCGTCAGAAGCTGCAACAAGACCGGCAGGAGGAAATACGGAATGGCCTCGCCGAGCTGTTCGACCAAAAAGATGCTGCCGCCCGTCTCCTTGCTAATGCCGCCGATGGTGATCGCCAGCAGCAAAATGACCGAGCCGAGCACCACGCCCTTAATGCCATCGTGAAAGCCAGCGATGAGGTCTTTGAGTGCCATGCCCTTGGCCAAGGCCATACCCGCGGCCAACAAGAGCGCAATGCCAAAAGCCCACTGCACATTGGGCGATCCGCCAACGATAAAGGTGCCAACAGCAATGGCGATGAGCGTGCCCAGCGGCAAGAAGAATTCGAGGACGTGCGGAGTGTAGCCTTCGGGTACGTTGCTCCCTTGCAGCTCCTTGGCACTCAGCGGATCGGCATCCGGGGCGTCGAGCTGGCCGGTCGCGCGCGAACGCTCCATCGCCGCCCTCAGTTGCGAACCCAGAAAGAGCGGTTTTTCAATGCTGAGCAGGAACGTGCCCAAGACGGCAAAAATGGCGTAAAAACAAAAGGGCACGCTTTGAAAAAAGAAGGCAATGCGATCGGATTCCGTGGCCAAAAAGCTGACGCCAGAGACGAAGATGAACGCCTGCACGTAGCCAGGCCAAGCATTGAACGCGAGCTGGGACGCAATCGGCGAGGCCGTTGAATCCACCACGTACGCCAGCTCCTCGTGGCTGATTTTCTCGTTGTCGGCAATCGGTTTGACCGTGGTGCCGACCAGCACCGTGCTGACGGTCCCTCCCTGGAAGAAGATGACCCCGAGCAGCCAGGCGACCAGCTTGGCGCTTCTGGGGCCGCGCACAAAGCGCTCGGTCATAAACTCGGCAAATGCCTGAGCCGCACCCGTGCGGGACCATATCCCCATCAGCCCCCCCAATAGCCACAAGTAGAGCAGCAGAACTCCGGCTGCGCTTTTGGTCGCCAACGAGGGGATCAGTACATCGCCAGTGAAGTCGTAGCGGCCCATCAGCAGAGCACCAGCGACGATGCCACCCAACAGCGAGGTGACCGGTTCTTTGGTCAGCCAACACAACAGCACGGCCACCACCGCCGGCAGCAGCGACCAATAGCTCCAGTGGCGCTTAGCTACCAGTTTGTAGTAGCGGCCGGTCTCCGCCACGGAGACAAATTCTTCCGTGATCGGCGGTGTTGTCCTCGACCCCTCAATTTTAGCCGGATCGAGTTGGGCTTGCGCCATGGGCACGGCCTCGAAATAAGCGGGTTTTTCGCGATAAACGTAGTACAGCTTGCCGTCGTCGTCCGTTTTCACGTCCAACTCGATCCGCTCAACCGTCCACGTCGGTGCCACATTGATACCTATGATCCAAGACGAGAGCAGGGCGATGGTAAAAATGGCGAAGTTGCGAATGCCTCTGGGCATGGGGTTCCTTTCGGTTTGATAGCGGCCAAGCGACAACGGGCGCTGATCGCCGACCACTATACTTTCATTTTAACAAAAGTAATTTGCGCGTTTGCACGCCCCAAGGGGTTTGCAACCGATAGAAATATAGGCCCGCGGCCAAAGTGCGCCCGCCGTCGTTTACTCCATCCCAGCGCAGGGTGTATGAGCCAGCCGGATAGTTTCCCTCAGCTAAGACGGCGACCTGCTGGCCGAGTGCGTTAAAGACTGCGAGCTGGATCGCCCCAGCTTGCGGCAGGGCAAAGCCAATCGCAGTGGTACTGTTAAATGGATTGGGATAGTTCTGCGCTAGGGAGAACGCCTCCGGTACCACCCCGTGCTGCTGTAGCACCGCCGTGGGCACAGGAGTCCTAGCGGCGACCAAGCGCACATCGTCTAAATAAAACGTGCCGCGCAAGTTGCCGAACAGGCGAATGGATTCAATCGGCCCATCGAGCCGAAAGAAGCGCTCCAGCGGAATCTCTATCACCTGCCATTCTTGCCGCGCCAGCTCCAAGCCCTCTCCTTCGAACAGCGCGACCAGCGACGGCGTATCCCCGTTCACCACGACGTTGAAAACGGGCCGGACACCGCCTTCGGCATCGCCGGGATGGAAGGCCAGCCGCAGGGCGCGATACCCCACCGGATCCACTGGTGTGAGCGGCTTGTACTCGAGGGTAAACGCCTCGGCGACAAGCGTCTGCGCCCAAGTGCCGGCAAAGACTTGCTCATCGACCTCGACGTTGGCGGTAAATCCCTGAGTCCAGTTCTCACCGTACTGGTCGGCAAAAATAACCTGATCCGCGACGGGCAGCACCACCAACTCCTTCACTATCGTCGTTTCCAGTGGCCCGTCTGGAGTCTCTTGACGCAGGTGAATCCGCACAGATTTTAGACCATTAGACACATCGGCAGAAAGCGTCCCCGTTAGTTGGTACAGTCCCGCGCCAATTCGCTCTAACGCCACTTCAGTATCGCCTCCTAACTCACTCAGATCGGCTAAAACTTCGGGCACAGGACCATCGGGCACAGGGCTAGTTACGCGCAGGCGCTCACGTAGGACCAATTCGCTCCCGACTATTGCGGAGTCCGGCAACGCACTCTGCCAATCGGCCACTAGGCGTGGAGGCGGAAACAGGGCGCTGACCAGCTCTATATCGTCGAGAAAGAACGTGCCGCGCAGATTGCCGAAGAAGCGAATGGACTCGATCGGCTCTTCCAACGGCGCAAAAGCCCACAGCGGCACTTCCACGGTCTGCCACTCGGCCCGCTCCATGTCAATGCCGCGGAAAAACCCATCGATTAGCGGTTCGATCTTGCGCGGATTTTCGTTAAGCTGCACGGAAAACGCCCCCCTCAAACCGACCGTCGCATCGCCGGGATGGAAGGCAAGACGCAGGGCGCGATAGCCGACTGGTTCTATAGGCGTGGAGGGCAGCAATTCCAACGTGAAGCCGCGGGTCTCCACAGTTAAAGGTTCCCCCACTGACACTGCAAGCTCCGCACCAGTAGTAAAGCCCACCTGCCAACCAGCACCCAACCCTCCGTCAAAGACAACTTGGTTCTCGACTGGCATCAGCACCACGGTCCGCTTGACCTCGACAGCGGCCTCGCCCTGGCGGATGTGAAAGACGACGGTCTTGCGTCCCGCGCTCCCACTGGCGGCTAGGGTCTCCGCGAAAGGATAAAACCCCGGCGAGGCTTCGGTCAGCACTTGGGCAGACGGACCGCCTAACGCGCTCAAGTCCACAGACACGTGCAGGTCCTCGCCATTGGCCAGCAAATCTCGGATGCGAATGCCACCGGCAAATTCCACCGCCGCACCCACGGCGACCGAATCGGAGAAGCTCCCCTCCCACTCAGCGGCCAACGGCCCCGGAGCAAAATAAATCTGGTGCATGCGGATGAAGCCCCGAGAAATGATGGCGTTTTCTACTGCGTCGCGGCCGTAGCGCGTGTAGCGGCCTATGTGCGGATCGTCAGTATTGGTAAATCCCCCGTTGAGCCGTTCAGTCCACTGGCTCGCCGGATCCATCGCGTAGTAAAAACGCTCGTCGTATCCAACCAACACCATTAGGTGGCCGACCGTGGAAAAGCCGCCGTGGACGATTACTGGCCGACCAGCGTCCAGCAGCGCGTGCAATTCCCGCAAGAGCCCAGTTTCAGTCGCCTGGTCGCGGACGCTCAAACCGCGCAGCGCAGCTTCCTCGTTAAAAACCTTTTCGAGACCTCCGGTAGTCTGGGCGACATGCGTACCCCATTTGGCGGAGATCATGTCGGGAGTAATGTCGTCGGCCCCGTAGTATTTGAGCACAATCGCGACGCTGGTATTTTGACAAGAGCCGGAAGGATTGATGCGATTGCTGTGCTGATGAAAATAGGGCACATCCGGGATGTAGCCGGCCTCCGTCGGCCCCGCACTGCACCAGCCAGCAACACACGCCGCTAGCAGAATCCTATAGCGCCTGTTCAATATCATCCTCTGTCGTCCATCAACTCATATTCCCGAAGGTTCGCTCGGCCCCAGATCTATGTCTTGGCCGCGGTGATAATTGCGCCCCATCAGGTATTTGATATCCAACTCCACATCGCGCACGAAAATCTCCGGCAGCGCTTGGGCATCCCGCCGCACCAATTCGACTGCGAGCGTGTTGTTCCCCTTTTTCGGCCAGTGTTTGGCGTCTAGCTTAAACGCGTACCAATACCCCGATCCCGTGCGATAGCGCGGAGCCGTCATCCGGTACATTTCGTTGATCTTGCGCAACAGACTGGCGGGCAACTCCCGGCCATTGAGATAGAACTTCAGTCGGTCGCGCTCAGTGTGACTCATCACCCGCACCCGCAGCAATACTTCGTGTACCCGGCCAATCTTGACCCAGCGCCGCAGATCGTCACTGATCGATAAAGTGATGGAAGCCTTGCGGCCCTTTTGCAAATAGGCCGGTAACTGCATGGTCGTCCCCGGCTCGGTGGTGGGATTGGGGTAGCGCCCGGTCACAGTCGGGATGTAGTAAATTTTGTCGCGCGCGGCCATGACCTCTGGATAGGGCAATTCCCGCAACTTCTCATAAAAAGAAGCCTGATACGGCCAATTCCCAAACCAGTGCGCCAAATACAGGCCATCGACGCCCTGCGCCCAGTAGTTGCAGGCGGCCCCGCGCACCATCTCAATGGTCGCCTCCCCCAAGCGATCCGAGTCCACATGGCTTTGCAAGGCCGCATGCACCCGACAGCCTGTGCCTTCGGCTGCGGCCACCAAGGGTCGGAAATCAACGGTCGAGTCCAGCAATTCCGGGCCGGAAAAAGCCTGACCGATTAGCACATCGACCAACCCTTCGCGCAGCCACGCTTCTACGTCCATGCCGACGGCATAGCACCCCTTGATACTATAGGGAATGCGGATGGCCAATTCGCGTTGCTTGCCGCTCCGCTTGACAGCGCGATACACCTTGCGCACCCACTCGGTCATAATCTCGCGGCCAGTATCGACCTCGTCTGGGTGGAAGTAATAGGGCTGGTAGTTCATCTGCAATTCAAAGCCATCGACCGGATATTTCTTTAGCGTCTCGGCAATCAGGGCAAAGCGCTCGTCGCGGACTTCTTTGTGCTTGAAGTCGAGACAGGTGTAGCCAGGATAGTCGTCGGGGACACCGTCTTGCGCGCCGATTTCGAGATGGGCATTGTCAAAGCGGAAGTCCGAGCAGCGCACATCCTCTTCCCTCGGCCCCCGCCCCTGCTGTACCAACAGCGTCGGATACACCTGTTTGCCGTACTGGTGGGCACGGTCGCAAATCAGGCGCAGAGGATCGTGCCCCTTGCGGATTAGATCGCGGGCGTTTTGGTGGGCGCGACGGAAAATCAAATGCGGCCACCGCTTCACATTGTGCCCCCATAGCTCCCCCACCTCGGTGTCGTGCAGCACCGTGCGGCCATCGCCGAGACAAAACATGATGGCTTCAACCGGTGTACCCAACAGTTCGTCCACTCCCTGCTCGTATTCCTCCTTCTGCATCGGCGGCTCGTACATGTAGATCAGTGGATGCCGCCCATCGTGGTAAAACATGATTTTGGGCTTTGGCATAGTCTCGCTCCTTTAGGTCCAGTTGCGCGAATCGGGCACGGCCACCCAAGCCGACCCTTGGGCGACCGACTGTTGGCTGACGAGGCCGGGCAAGGTCATGTCCATCGCCAAGTCGATGCCAATGGCAGGCTCCTTTTCCCCGCGGATGGCCGCGACAAAGTCCTGAACCTCCCAATAGTCACCACCACCGTGACCGGCGGCGAGGGCTTCTGCCGGAGGATGCCGCCAATGATCGGGCAAAAATTCCTCTAGCGTCTCCAAAGGCTCCCAGCGCGGCTGCTCACTGCGATTGCGCAGCCAGATTTTGGCCGTGGCCTCAAAGCCGTCGGCTGACTCGTACGCGCCATCAGTTCCCTGTAGCGCATAATGCACCATGTTGTGTGGCCGATCCGAGAGCATATCGACCCGGATATGCGCCAGCCCGCCACCCGACAGTCGGCACATCATGGTCACCGAGTCTTCCATTTCGTACAAATCGCCGCGCGGATCGCGATAGTGATTCCCGGTGCCCACGGCACAGACGGCCACCACTCGCTGTCCGGCAAACCACGTCAGCACCGGCCCCAAGCTGTGCGTGCCATAGGTGCAGCCATTGACGCCCGTCTGCCAACGCCGCCGCCAAGGCGTGATCTCGTTAAGCTGTTTCAGTTCGTGGATATAAGCCCCTTCGGCGTAGTACAGCTCGCCGAAAAAGCCGCGCTCGACCAACGCTTTTACCAGTGTATTGGGCTTGGTGTACACGTAATTCTCGGCCATCATATAGACAGCTTTGCTGCACCGCGCCGCCCGCGTCAAATCGCGGCACTCCTCAACCGACACTCCAGCCGTCACCTCGCTGAGCACGTGGATGTCGCGCTCCAAGGCCGCGATGGACTGAGGCACGTGCCACGGCATGGGTGATCCCACGACGATCGCGTCCACCCCCCCAGAGTCGAGCATTTCACCGGCGTCCGTAAAGACTTGTTCAACGCCCAATTCGGCCGCGTGGCACTCAACCTCTTCCCGGCGGATGTCGCACAGCGCGGTGAGATCCGTGGCCTGATGGGCCAGCAAGGTGGGGATAAAGCCGCTTCCGCGACCAGCAGCCCCAATGACGCCAACGCGTATTTTGTCCATTTCTATATCTGTTTGACAACCGGCCTCAACAACCGTACTGTTGTAGGCCATTTTTTAACCCATTCCCCATAGGAGGAACCTCATGGCCATCATACCTAACATTAGTTCGGATATCGCCGGACCGCTCGGTGCGATTCACCTACCCCGCTTGTGGTCCAAGCTGCGCCTAAGCGCGGCTGGCGAATTGCCCGCGGACTACCCGGAATGCGGCGCAGGCTTCGATCAGATGGTCCTCGACGGCCTCAGCATCGACCGCGACGCGGCCGTGGCCTACGTCAAGGACAACAAGGCCAGCTACATCGAATTTGAAAATTGGGTCAAGGCCCAGCGCGGCGGCTCCATTCCCCAGAGCGAAATCGACGCTTCCAACGCCGCCATCCGCGGCTACAATCACGATGACGAGACCCGCACCGACATCCTCGGCGCCGCTGGCCTCGGCGACGACGGCAGCATTCTCGACGCCGTCAATCTCAACAACCTCGACGACTGGACTGAACTGCACAACGCCCTGAGCTAACAGGACGTGTCCCACTCGTCTATCGGCCCGCTTCCTCTCGTTGGAGGCGGGCCGCTTTGTTGCTTGTCGCTCGCCTATTCATACCTCCTTTTGACGGGGCTGTCAACGCCCTTGCTAGCCTCCTGCTAAATATGTACCTTGTGCCGCCCACTGTCCTCGGTGCCCTCGGCGAAATCAGGTCTGCAATGAAACTCGACGTCGTACAACTGACCCAAGAATTGGTTGCCTATCCCTCGGAAAGCCAAACCAGCAACGTAGAAGTCACCCAGCACGTAGCCGGGGTCTTAGACCAGCTTGGTTTCCACATAGAAGAGGTGCCCTACACAGATGAAGCTGGCGTGGACAAACTCTCCATCGTCGGCAAGTTGGGCACTGGAGAGGGCGGGCTGGCCTTGATGAGCCACGACGACGTCGTCCCCGCCAATCCCGCCGACGGTTGGCTTCGCGACCCCTACGAATCCTACGAGGCCAACGGCAAGCTCTACGGCCGTGGTTCCTGCGACATGAAAGGCCCCCTTGCCGCTTCAATTTGCGCAGCCGCCCGCTTCAAAGCCGCCGATCTCAGAGCCCCGCTCTACATCGTCGTCACAGCCGACGAGGAGGTACTCTGCGTCGGCGCGCAAAAGGTCACGGCCCATTCCAAGCTCTTTGCCGAGGCCAGCACCGGTTGCGGCATCATCTGCGAACCCACCAGCCTCCGCGTCGTCCACGCCCACAAAGGCTCGCTCGCCATGCAAGTCACGGCCAAAGGACGGCCCGCGCACACCAGCACCTTGAAGGGCACCAACGCCAACCTCAAGATGATTCCCTTTCTCGCAGAAATGAAGCGATTCAACGAGCGAGTGCTCAGTGCGCGCCGCTATCGCAACGAGGAATTTGCGCCGCCGCATTCCGAGTGGTGCATCGGCATCAACGACCACAACCGCGCCACCAACATTTCCCCCGCCCAAAGCATCTGCACCCTCAACTACCGCCCCATGCCCGGCATTGACGTCGATGATATCATCGACAGAACCCGCAAAAGCGCGAAAAAACACGGCCTCAACTTTGAACTCAAGCATCGCGGCGAGCCGCTTTACACGGCGGTGGACGCTCCACTGGTCCGCACGGCGCTCAAGCTAACGGGCCGTCGCAAACCCACTACAGTGGCCTACGGCACCGACGGCATGGCTTTTGTCAAGAAGATGAAACAAATGATCGTCCTCGGCCCGGGCGACATTGCGCAAGCCCACACCGCCAACGAATGGATCAAAACCGACCAACTGCACGCAGGCGTCGATCTCTACGCCCGTTTCATCGAGCACACCTGCGTTTAGATGCCGAAAATAGCAAACGTCGGAATTCGTTTAATTAAGCGATAAAAGTAAGATGATAAAGCGGATCAGGAGACATCTTTCGTCTCCTCAATCCCAAGGATCCACCCCAGCCAACTTCCGCCCCACGCTCGTCAACTCAGCCGTCTTTTCTTCGTGATGCTCGCGTTCCTCGGCGTAGCGTCCCAGCCCGGACAGCCGCCGCTGCCAAAAATCCGTGCGCAACCGCCGCGCTTCTTCGCTCTCTCCGGCTGGACTCATGGTGATGTACTGCGCCACGCGCGGCGCGTCACCGCGATTGACGCTCGCCGTATGCGGCAGGGCCGTGCGCCAGATAACCAAGTCGCCCGCTTCGGCACCGATGCGCCGCGCTCCCAAGGCCAGCAGGTCTTGCTCGCGGGGGTTGGCCCCCTCCGGCAGTTCGTCGAGCCACGCCTCTAGGCGCTGGTGGAACCCCGGCACGCAGATAAAGGCCCCCTGCTCGGCCGGCGTGTCGCTCAGGTAGAGCACGCCCTGTACTCCAAAGGACAACGGACGCTTATCGAAGGACGCATCCCAGTGCAGATTGTGCTCGGGCGCATCCTTGTCTAAGGTCGGCGGACTGATGCTAGCTCGGTCGTGGCTGACCCACAGCTTGTCCGTGCCCCAAATCTGGCTAAAGGCCCGGTGCATCCGAGGGGCCGTGCGGTTGTCCCACATGGTTTGGTGGTGATAAATCTCGACCATGATGCCGCGCCGATCCTCTGGATACCAAGTCCCCGGATCGTCCGGGTCCATGCCCGTAAACGCCCACACTGCCCGCCCAGTGCGCGCGGCTTGGTCGCGGTCGATTACCTGGCGAGCGACCACGTATCCCTGTTCGGCGAAGAAATCCAGTTCTTCCCTGCTCAAGACATCCATGGCGTTTTCCCTCGTTATAACAATTTTCGCGCGATGAGCTCCTCGGCGATTTGCACGGCGTTTAGGGCCGCGCCTTTGCGCAACTGATCGCCGCTGACCCACAAGTCTAGCCCAGTTCCGTCCGGCCGCGAAATGTCCTGACGAATGCGCCCGACCAGCACCTCGTCGCAACCGGAGGCCTCAATCGGCATGGGGAAATAATTCTGCTCGGGATCATTCACGATCCGCACGCCCGCGGCCTGCGCCAAGATGGCCTCAGCCTCAGCAGCCGAAAAGGGTTCGGCAAATTCCACGTTGATCGCCTCAGAATGCGCCCTCAACACAGGTACGCGAATGGTCGTGGCCGAGATTTGCAGCGCGTCGTCGTGGAACATCTTACGGGTCTCGCGCACCATTTTCAGTTCTTCTTCGCAATACCCCTCCGGCCCGACAGCCGAGTCGTGCGAAAACAAATTAAAAGCGATCGGATGCGGGAATTCAGCCGGCTCGGCCTCCTGCCCGGCGAGCACCTGCCGCGTCTGCGCCTCCAACTCCTGCATGGCCCCCGCGCCCGCGCCGCTGACGGCCTGATAGGTCGAGACCACGATGCGCTTGACCGGACGCCGCTGATAGAGCGGCCAGACCGCCACGTCCATGATGATCGTCGAACAATTCGGATTGGCGATGATGCCGCGATGCGCTGCCAAGTCCTCGGGGTTGATCTCGGGCACTACCAGCGGCACGTCCGGGTCCATGCGATAGGCCGACGTGTTATCGACCACCACCGCGCCCGCAGCTACTGCGTGTGGGTTAAACCGCTTGCTCAAACTGCCCCCGGCCGAGGCCAAGACGATATCCACGCCGGCAAAGGAATCCTCGCTGAGCTCCTGCACCTGAATCGAGCTGCCGTTAAAGGAAATGGCGCGTCCAGCCGAGCGGGCCGAGGCCAACAGCCGCAACTCGCCGACAGGGAAATCGCGCTCGGCGAGTATTTCTAACAGCACCTGCCCTACGGCACCAGTCGCGCCCATAATAGCCACGTTGTACGTATCAGTCACCTTCATTTCTCCGTGAGATAATCCATTAATACATGTCCGTGCTCTACCTGCATACTACCCCACTCGGCCGCCCGCTCTCCATAGGCTTGCATCGAGTCGGCCTCAATCCCCGTCCCCCATAGCACGAAGGGCACTGGCTCGCGGCTGTGGGTGCGCCGCGCAATGGGCGTGCGGTGGTCGGGGGTGAGCAGCACCCGGTGCGGCCCCATCGATTCTAGCCCCGCCAAAATCGGGCCGACGACGCGGGCGTCGAAATCCTCGATCGCTTGCACCTTGGCCTGCGGATCGCCATTGTGCCCGGCTTCGTCTGGAGCCTCGACGTGGACATAGACAAAATCAGCGCGCTGCAAGGTCGCCAGCGCGTATTCGGCCTTGCCCTCGTAGTTGGTGTCGAGGTATCCGGTAATACCGGGCACCTCAATGACCTCTAAGCCCGCACTCTTGCCGATGCCGCGCACCAAGTCAACGGCTGAGATAACGCCGCCCTGCAACCCGTAGCGCTCCGACAAAGGCGTCAAGCGCAGCGCGCGTCCAGATCCCCAGAGCCATATCGCGTTGGCTGGCCGCTCCCCGCGCGCCGAGCGAGCTGCATTGACCGGCGCGGCCGCGAGAATGGGGCCGGCCGCATCCACAAGGGCGCGGATTTTCTCAGCCCCTGCACCCGCAGGCTCATGCGCGGCCATGGATTCGCCCATGATGTCGTGCGGCGGATAGGTCTCCACTTCTTCCGGACCGCGATCCCACACCAGCAAGTGGCGATAGCCCACTCCGGGATAGAAGCGCAAAGACGGTCCCCCCAGTTCGGCCGCCAAGGCCCCCACCAATTCGGCCGCTTCTTCGCTATCAATGTGGCCAGCGCTGTAATCGACCAGCACGTCGCCCTCTCCGTAGATCAGGTTCATGCGGAAGGCCACCCCGTCGTCGCCCAGATCAACGCCCATGCTAGCGGCTTCCAACGGCGCACGACCCGTGTAGTGCACCCGGCTGTCGTAGCCAAAAATTTCGAGGTTGCCGATGTCGCTGCCCGGATGCCGCTGCGCCGGGATCATCTGCACCAATCCCCCGGCTCCCTCGCGGGCCAAGCGGTCCATGCAGGGCGTGGTGGCCGCCTCCAACGGCGTCTGCCCGTCCAACTCATCGAGCGGATAGTCCGCCGCCCCATCGGGCACCAACACGACGTAGCGCACGCTAGAGATCCTCCATGCGAATGAGCTTCACCGCACCCTGCACCGCATCGAGTGTGGCCACGGCCTGCTGCGCTCGCTGCATTGCAGCTTCGCGCGCCTCGTGGGTGACGATGACCAACGGCACCGAGCCGCCCTCAAAGTCGCGCTCCTTTTGGATGACCGAGGCAATGCTGATGCGCTCCTCGGCCAAAATGCGTGCAATACCCGCGAGCACCCCGGGCTGATCGCGGACTAAGACGCGGATAAAGTAACGCATCTGCACGTCCTCAATGGGCACGACCGAGACAGCGTCCTCACCCAAGATCATGTCGCCGATAGAGGTGCTAGCGCCGGCGGCCTTACGCTCGACCAGCTCGACCATATCTGCCACTACCGCGCTGGCCGTAGGCAGCCGCCCAGCACCGCGGCCGGAAAACACTTGCGGCCCCACCGCAGACCCCTGCACCTGAATGGCGTTGAATTCGTCGTGGATGTTGGCTAACAGCGCGTCCTCCGGCACCATGGCCGGATGCACCCGGGCCTCGACGCGCCCGTCCTGTTGCTTGGCAATAGCCAGCAGCTTGATCACATATCCCAACTCGCGGGCGTATTCAATGTCCCGGCTCTCGATTTGCTCGATGCCCTCGCAAAATACGTCGCGGCCCGTACCCGTGCAGTGAAAGGCAATGCGGCAGAGAATGGCCAACTTCTGCGCAGCGTCCATACCGCTCACGTCCATAGTCGGGTCCGGCTCGGCGTAGCCTTGGTCTTGGGCTTCTTTGAGGACGTCGTCGTAGTCGCCTGCGCCACGGCTCATGCGCGTGAGCATGTAGTTCGTAGTGCCGTTGAGAATGCCGTACAGAGACTCGACCCGGTTGGCCACCAAGCCGTTGCGCAACGAGCGGATGATGGGGATACCGGCTGCGACGCTGGCTTCAAACATCAAATCCGCCCCATTGGCCAGCGCCAGTTCAAAAAGCTCCTCGCCTCGCTCGGCGAGCAGGGCCTTGTTGGCCGTCACCACATCCTTGCCCTGCCCCAGGGCCTCGCTCACCCACTCAAAGGCCGGGGGCGCACCAGTCAATTCTACCACCAGTTGCACCTCCGGATCGGCGACGACCGCGCTGGCGTCCGCAGTCAACAGCTCCGGTGCTATGGCGGGACTGCGCGGCTTGTCCAAGTCGCGCACAGCCACGCGCCGCAATGCAAAATCCACGTGCTTGCGCCGCCGCAGCGACGCGGGCGCATCCTGCAACAGCTCAACTACGCCGCTGCCGACCGTGCCCAAACCAATCAATCCCACTCCTACTGGCATGTCTTTGCCCAATTCCTTGTTTCGCATCAAGTTAAAGCCTTTAAATATAGAGCGCGACGCGCTTTTTTGGCAAGGCGGGCACCCTAGTGGATAGCCGCACTGAGATAGCCTATATTAAGGACGCACACGACGATTGGAGCCGACCATTATGGACCTCAAAGCCTTCAAACTGAGCCTGCAAGAACAAACCCCACCGGCAACCTCCCATGCCCTGCAAGCACTCTGGTACGAAGCCAAGGGCCAATGGGACAAAGCCCACGAACTAGCCCAGCAAACGCCCGACCCCATCGGGGCTTGGGTCCACGCTTATTTACACCGGGTCGAGGGTGACGAAAGCAACGCCGGCTATTGGTACCGGCGGGCGCAAAGGCCCCACAGCGAGGCATCGCTACCCGAAGAGTGGGAGGAAATCGCCAGCGCCCTGCTCAGCAGCTAAGGCACCCGAGTCAACGCCCGCCAAGTATGGGTCAGTTCCGCGCGGTCTTGCGGGTTGGCCCAAGTTACGATGGCCACCAGCACCACAAAGCACATCCCCCCTACAATCACCTGCAAAAAGTCGCCACCCACATCCGCGCTGACCCAGCGGCTGACCACTGCGGCTGCTCCGACACCAGCGCTGATCCTCAATAGGCGACCCCACGGCAGGAGTCGGTGCAAGCCACAGCGCAAGTGCCAGCTAATAGCCGCCAACAAGAAGGCCACCTGCAAGTACGTCACCACTGTGGTGGCCACCGCCGGGCCGAGGAAGGCCCACGCAGGGTGCGCCACCTGCAAGTAGCCAATAAGCGCCAAGCTCAAGCCGATATTGCAGCACAAGTCCCCCACGCTACTCCACAGCGCCCAGCGGGCCTTACCCATGCCTACCAACAGCGGATTGTACGCGGCACAGCGCAGTGGCAGCACCAATAGATAGATGCGAAATACCCAAGCCGAGCGGTCGTATTCTGGAAAGAGCCAGCCAATCAGTGGTCCGGCGAAAGCGAGCAGAAAGGCCGCCAGCGGCAACACCAACAGGGCCAAACGCGAAACCGCGCGTTGCCACAGCGCCAGTATCTCGTCGAGCCGGTCCGCCTGAAAGAGCCGACTGATCTCCGGGATCAACACGGCTGTCACCGCGGACAGCAGCAGACTAATCGGCACCTCAATGGCCCCGAAATGGTATTCGGCAAAAGTGCCGGCCGCGAAAAAATGCAGGATCACAAAGCGATCGACGTAGCGCGAGAGGCTGTTTACCGCGTCGTTGAAGCCAACCGGACGCGCATAGCGCATCAGCTCACCTAGCCCTTCCCACCCCCACCATCGTCCACCCGCCAATGCCAAGCGCACTAGCCAGTAGATGGCGAGCAAGCGCAACACGCCCAATCCAGAAAACAGCGCAAGCACCTGCGCGGGCGTCCAACCTAGTCCCAGAGCACCCCCCGCACCGGCAACTAAGGCGCCACTCATAGCCAATTGCAGCCAAGCCAAATAGTGCTCGCGATCAGCAGCCACTAAGGCCGCTTCGGCCCCACCGGCGGCGACCGCCGCAAAGAGATAGGGCAGGAACAACAGCAGGTACGCGGCAACCTGCTCGCCATCGCTGGCCGCTTGCACCAGTACATCGGCCAGCTCCTCTCCCCACAACCACAGGCTCCCGGCCAATGCCAAACCCGACGCGGCCAAGCACAGCATCACTTGGCCGACCAGCAAGCGCGGCTCGCCCCGCCGGGGGAAGAAGTAGAGTAAACTCGTAGGTAGCCCGAACAAAAACACTGGGATCAGCGCATTGCCTACAAGCCAGACCGCGCCAAAAAGACCGCATTCTTCCGGCGTCCAAGCGCGGGCGACCAGCGCATAAACGGCTAGGATACTGGCGGTATTGGCCGCGCGCCCTGCGGCCACAACGCCGATCTTGCGCGTCAGCCGGCCCCTTGCGGTCATGCACGAACGCCCAACATGCAAAGGAAGGCCGGTTTAGGCACGATCTTGTTCAAGAGCGCGTCGGCCAAGCGCCAAGCTGCGTAGGGCCAGCCAGCACTCAAGCGGGGAAATCCCGCCAACTCCAGCAGTTTGTTGGTCGTCAACCGCACCGTGCGTATTTCGAAGCCCTGGCCTTGGAGATAGGCGGCGAGCGTCTTCTCGTCAAAGCGGTGGAGATGCGCGTTGGCTGGCGTTAGTCTATTGCAGTGGATACACAGGTGCTCGACAATGATCTCGCGGTACGGCACACTCACCACCAGCCGCCCCCCCGGACGCAACACCCGCCGCGCCTCAGCTAGGGCCGCGTCAATGTCTTCGAGATGTTCGACCACTTCGGAAAGCACTACCGCATCGAAACACTCGGCCGCAAAGGGAAGATAGTACAAATCGCCAACCTGATAGGTTGCTTCCGCAAAGCGGGCCTTGGCACCGGCTACCCCCACCCAGCCGATGTCCATGGCACAGACTAGGGCACCTCGACGATGGCAGTACGCCCCCAACCAGCCAGATCCACACCCGATGTCGAGGACGCGTTCGCCACCGTGCAAATCGAGTAGGCGCACGAGTGTCTCCAGCCGCCGTTCTTCCGAGGCTCGACGCCTCGGGTCCAATGCTTGAGGATCGACAATCGCCTCGGCATCGGCCTTGTAGTGGACCTTGTAGTCGCTGAGCTGGCCTTTTTGAGTTGTATTCATTATCGACGGTCTCTTGACAACGGCGGCGTAGCCCCCATACTATGCCACTCGTTACTCTTAAAATGGTCTAGTTCTCAGTCCTCGCATCCTCTAAACAGGCTGGTAATAAACCTCTAACCACGGATCAAATTTTCCATGACGATAAAAATCGGCTTTGTCGGCACGGGCGGCATCGCCAACCACCATCTGCGCACCCTCGCTCAACTCGACGAGGCCGAGCTAGTTGCCTTTTGCGACGTAGTCGAAGAAAAGGCGCTCGCCGCGGCCAGCGAGTACGGAGGCAGGGCCTACAGCCACTACGAAGCCCTGTACGACAGCGAAGCGCTGGATGCGGTCTATATCTGCCTGCCGCCTTTTGCCCACGCCCAGCCCGAGTTGGCGGCCATTGAGCGCAGCTTGCCCATTTTCGTCGAAAAACCCGTGGCGACTTCCCTAGAACAAGCCCGCGCTGTTGAAGCAGCCCTCCGCGACCAAAACCTGATCAGCGCCGTGGGCTATCACTGGCGCTACATGGATACGACCGCCAAAGCAGTCGAACTCCTCGGCGACGAGCCGGTGGGATTTGCCCTTGGTGCTTGGACTGGCGGCATGCCCGGGGTGTCTTGGTGGCGGGTACTGGCCGAGAGCGGTGGTCAGATCGTCGAACAAACCACGCACATCTTCGATTTGGCCCGCTACCTGCTCGGCGAAGTGGAAAGCATTCACGCCATGGCGCGCACCGGCCTGATGGAAGACGTCCCCAACTACGATGTCCACGACGCCTCTGTCACCAATCTCCGCTTCCAAAGCGGCGCGGTGGCCAGCATCACCTCGGCCTGTATGCTCTCCGCGGGCGGGCATGTGGGCTTGGATCTCTACCAGAAAGATCAAGTCCTGCGCATCGCATCCGGCGCGCTCACCATCGACCGCCCCAGCGGCCAGGAAGTCGTCGAGCAGGGCAACAATCCAACCCAAGCCGAGGATCGCGCCTTTCTCCAAGCCGTACAAACCGGCGATCCCACGGGCATCCGCTGCGACTACGCCGAGGCGGTCAAGACCTTAGCCGTAACCCTCGCGGCCACCCAATCCGCGGTGGAAGGACGCGTCCTCTCGCTTTAGGCTACTCGTCTTCGATCAGATCGAAGTCGTGGATGTCCTCGCCGGCCTTGGCCGAGAGGATGTCCAGTGCGGCGCAGGCTCCGTCGCCAGCAGAGATAATGGCCTGGATTTTCTTCAGGCGGGTGCTCCAGCCAATGACGTATAGCCCTGCTACCGAAGTGCGGCCATTGCGATCGGCCGCCAACCCATCGGCTTCTTTGGCCACGCCCAAGCTCTCGGCCAGCGGGTTGCTCGGCCCGGTAACCAAGATCAGATATTGAGACTGGTGGCTTTGGCCATCAGCGGTTTCGACGACAAATCCCCCCTCGTCCTTTTCAACGCTGCTGACTTCGACATCCTGAATCTCCCCGCCAAAGCCGCGCACCTGCTCGCGGCCGATCTGCTGGAACTCGGGTCCGGCAATCTTGGGAATGCCCAAATAATTGTACAGCATGGCCTTGTGCATGAGCGTTTTGTCTTGGCCAAAGACGGTGACGCTCATGTCATTTTTGGCGAGAAAGAGCGCGGCGCTCAATCCGCCCGGCCCATCTCCAACGACGATAACATCCGGCATTGCTCAGGCTCCTTTGGCTGTTGGTTAGAGGGCGCAAATAAGGCCGCTGGCCTACGCGATGTCAACCTTACCACGCGAGTACTATGCCTTGAACGGGCACGGATATTGCTCTTCTAATCTCAGGCGCATTGACACCGCTCCACGCCATCCTGTACCTTCCAACCCGAGGAGACCGCCTGCTATGACCAATTCCCCTTTAACCCCCGAAGAGCGTCTAGCCAAGCTCGAAGGCGTGTATAATCACTTGGCTACCAAGGCTGATATGGCCGAACTCAAAGCCGAGTTCAAGACCGATATCGCCGAACTCAAAGCCGAGTTGAGCAAGGAATTCACGAGTCAGATAAAGGAAGTTAGAAAGAGCTTGAACCAATTACAGGGGGGAATCGCCGTGTTGGGCGTTGTGGTGATTTTGCTACAATTGTGGACCAAACTAACCAGCGGCTAACCATCCGACCGCCTCTCAAATTACTCGCCCTCCAGCTCAAACACTAGCTCCGGCACCACTACCTCCCAAGCATCGCATTTCATGCTGTCGCGGTACTGAGGCTCCGACGCTTCGCGGCTCCAAGCCACGACGGCGAAGACCGTGGCGGACCTGCACCGCGTTCCCGGTGGGGGTTCAAACGCTTGGGCAAGACGCCCTACCACCATCCCCGACCGGTTCAACAATTCCCAATATCCATTTTTGGTAATTCGCGTTTCTAGCTGATCGCCGGACGACAGAGCGGCTATCGCACGATGCCGCGGATGGTTGGCATAGAAACGTCCCGCGAAGCCCAGATTGACCTCGCGCAGACTAGGCCGTCGATATTGGCGTGAGAGTTCCGGAATTTCCGGCTGCAGCTCACCGGATGTGCGGCGCAAAACCGAGCCGTTGTTCGGAAATGTATATGGCAGCGAGTGCGAGCGCCCCGAGTACGCCGGAGGTTCAGGCTCTTTTACGAAATCAGGCCGGGTGCTACCTCCGGCGGGGCGCGATCCTTGAAAACGCACGAGCGCAAGGGTCTGCCGGGCGCGTGTCATGGCCACGTAGTAGAGCCTGCGCGGCGCATCCGGGTCCTCGCCCCTATCGACATTGTTCCAGCCTCCATCGAGCACGGCCACGTGATCAAACTCCAATCCTTTGGCGCGGTGCGCGGTCAACAGCAAGAGCCCGCGCTGGCGGCGGCGTACGTCTCGTCCCCACTCGGCCAACCACTCGATGAAGTGATCCACCGGCATTTCCGCGTCGCTAGTTTCTAGGGAGAACTCGTCCAAGGCTTGCCGTAGCAGGTCATTCCATAGGCCCGGCGTTTGCGCATCCAGCCAACCTCTCAAATCAGCACTGCCCACGGTCCGGGTTTCCCGTCCACGCAGCCATTCAACAAACGTTCGAGTTTCTCGCAGGAACCAAAAGCTCGGAATTTCTTCATTCCCCATCTGCACCGGGATACGATGGAGTTCGCAGAAGGCTCGTACTGGCTCCAGATACTTCCATTCGCGTGCGATCACCGCGCACTTGGACCAGTCCCAGTCCGACGAAAGGTCGGCGAGACGCTGCAACTCTGTCATCGCAACTTGAGCTTGGGAGATTGGGTCGGGGGCGCTGGGCAAAATCTGCACCCGACCTTGAGCTACCGAATCCAGCTCACTCCAGTCTCCGCCAAGCGGTTCCTTCTCTCGCGCCCGGTCAATGCGGATGGGATGCTCCGCCTTCATTCGTTGCTGGGCTAGCTCGATCCACTCATTGGCCGCTGCGATTATGTGGCCAGTGGAACGATAGTTATCCGTCAGGAAAGTCGGTTTCGGTCCGTAATCCTCTTCAAAGCGACGGATAAACTCCACTGAAGCACCATTAAAGGCATAGATGTTCTGATCGTCGTCGCCTACCGCAAAAATCGTCAGCTTACCGTCCTCATCCTCCAAAGTGCGTCCAGCTAGGGCCGATATCAACTCGTACTGATCCGGGCCGATGTCTTGGTATTCGTCCACCAGGATCCAGCGGAAACCTGCGAGGAGCCGTTCTCGCTGCTCGTCCGCTTCCTCCGGCTCCAGACCCTCTCCACGCAACAGCGCCACTGCTTGGCGCAACACCTCCTGGAATGCATCGTCGTCAAGTAGCTTCTTTTCCCGCTCTTGGAAACTAACGCCAATCAGCCGCATGGCCAGTGCGTGGCAAGTAAGCACGGTTACCCCTCGGGCATCGTCGCCGATCAAATCCATGAGGCGTCGTCGGATTTCGACCGCTGCGTGCCGGTTGTAGGCCAAGGCCAAGATGCCGCGGGGATTCTCGCGTCTTACGCGGATTAGGTAGGCGATGCGATGCACTAGTACTCTCGTCTTACCGGAGCCGGGACCAGCGAGCACCAACACGTTTGTCTGCTTTCGATCATCCGCGACGATGTCTTGTTGGGTGCGATTATTCAGGCTTTCGACGATGTCTCGCCACGATTCGGGCGTAGTCTGCCGCTCAGTCTCCTTGTCCCGATCTGGCATCCAACGATGGAGGAATTCCTCCTCTGTTAGGCTGAAGTAGTCCATGGCCATACGCACGGCATCGGTTATGGCCTCGCAGCCCCGCTCAGCGAACTCCTTCATCACGTGGATTTGCAGTACCTGCCCCTTGTAGTGGAGCTCAAGCGGCTCAAAGTCGGCGTTGGCGAAGCCGCGTTTCTCTTCGGCTAGCCGGATCGTCATGGCCGGACGGAATACCGCTAGACCTTTGTTCAGGCGAATAACCTCCTGATCGTGTAACCATAGAAGGGCGCGGTCCAACAACCTATCGTGGTTTGTGCTATTTTTTTTCAGAAACAGATCGGACTTAATCACTTCCGACAGCTTGCCGAGGGTAGTATCAGCCAGCAAGTCCGTACCCCGACTCCCGCGCGGCAGGCAAGCGAGCAAGTGATCCAGCAGGAGTTTCGCTCCATCACGTCGGCGCGACGCGAGTTCCTCCAAATCCGGCCACTCTCGCCGCAACGTCACCTGCATTATCTCCGAATCTCGCTGTTGCACCCCAATGCTGCCGGCGTCGCCCCCTTCACCGCGCCCGTCGTAGGCAATGCTGCGGAGAATGCGCCGTAGTCGTTCCGGCAATGGATCGGCCACTCCCGCATCTCTCAGGGTTTGCGCGGCGACGCGCAAATGTAAGGGCCACGTATCTCCCTTGCCCATATCCGGTGCAGCCTCGCGCATCTGCGCGATCAGGGCGGTCTCCAACTCCGCCGCCTCATCAAAGCGCTTCCGAGAGTTACGCACTACTCCAGAGTGGACGAAGGCGGTCAGTGCCATATCGTTGATGGCGATGCCCAGGTCTTCCAAGTCGTGCAGAGCACCGCGCACACCTTCGGGGTCCAGACCGGATATCCCCATCAACTCATCGGTAGAAATGCCCTCGACGGGGTCGGCGTCAATCAGCGCCTCGACGATTCTGAGCAGTCGTTGCCGGTAGTCATGGGCAACGGACGCCTTCGCCAACCGACTGCGTGCTTCCTTCACCGAGTCCACCCGAAGAGACGAAGGAAGTACCTGCACTTGGTTCTCTTCCCGTGTCAGTAGTACTGCCTCCTCAAGCCAAGAGATAGCGGTTCGCACGCGGGTATCATCGGTGGCGGAGTCCCGCTCAAAGACCTTCTCCTCGTCCTCGCCGAGGATCTCGCCGGCGGTAGCCACGACCTCGCCACTCAGCCGCTTCTTCCGATCCAGATTACGCAGTGCTCTCAGAACGCCGTGAATCTCTCGCCGAGTGAGCCGCGAACGCGCCGACAGGCCGAACTGCCTCTCCACGTCATCCGTCGCATAGAGCAGTACGCAACGAGCCATCTCGCGGTCACGACCAGCGCGGCCAGCCTCCTGCATGTAGTTCTCCAGCGATCCCGGAATATCGGCGTGGATCACCAATCGCACATCCGGCTTGTCAATACCCATGCCGAAGGCATTAGTGGCCGCGATCACGCGTAGTTCGCTGTCGATGAAGCGCTGCTGTACACTCTTCTTAGTCTCCGGCGGCAACCCGGCATGGAAGAAGTCTGCCGCAACCTCTTTATTCTGAAGGAACTCCACTACCTCTTCGGTCCGCCGCCGCGTCGCACAATAGACGATGGCACCGCCGGACGCATCCGGCGGCAGATCGGCCATAAGAATCTGGTGGATGCGCGAGAACTTCTCTTCGGCGGTTGTCGGCACTACTATGAACTCCAGATTGGTACGATGGGCACCGCCGTCGAAGACCTTCAGTCCTACGTCGAGTTCGTCCCAAAAATGCTGCTTGATGTCCTCCACTACGTCGGGTTTAGCGGTCGCAGTCAGGCATAGCACCGGCGGAATCGGGTCCTGTCCCGCCTTTTCGCGGATGAAGCGTCCCACGTAGCGGTAATCCGGCCGAAAGTCATGCCCCCATTTCGATAGACAATGAGCCTCGTCCAGCACCCAAGCCCCTATCTCACGTTGGTCGAGTGCACGGCGCAGAGAACGGTTGCGGAGTTGCTCCGGCGAGATGATGAGAATGCCTGCATCCCCCAATCGTACCCGATCCAGCGCATCGGCCCGCTCGGGCATGGACAGCAATCCATTGATGGCTACGCACGAGTCGATTCTATGAGCCTCCAGCCCCGCCACCTGATCCGCCATGAGCGCAACCAAGGGTGAAATCACCACCGTGAGAGCACCAGTCTTGTAGTAGCGGGATAGGGCCGGGATCTGGTAACAGAGCGACTTGCCGGTACCGGTGGGCAGAATCCCCAAAACGTACTCCCCGGCCATTGCCGCCTCAACGATGGACTGCTGCATGGGCTGTTGTTTGTCCATGTCCTTCGGCTCCGGCCGGAAATCGTCAAAGCCGAACCAACGCTTAAGCTCCTTGCGAGCGTCGTGTCTTTCCCGGCACCAGCCACAATCCGCCTCGTCGCAGGGCATATCCCGTAGTTGGCGAATCAGCTTATCGGCTTCTGGGAACTGATGTCGAACCCACCGCGGCATCACGGAATTGCCACCGGAAACTGACAGCCAAGCTAGCGCGTACGCTAGTGGCCAGCCGTTTTGGGCGACATTATCGAAAACATCCCGACCGCGATTCTGGCAGGCGATGCCCGCAAGCCGTTCGTGGATCGCCGCTTTCGCGATCGCATCAGTTGGTCGAGGCGCGTACCGTATGGAGGTAAAAACGGCGTCGAACCCCTCACCGTCGGGTCCCGTTCCGGTCAGCCAATGCCACGCGGCGAGCAAGCCAAGTAGTGCATCGCGCAACTCAGTTTGCTGCCTTTTGAAGACTTTCAGCGTGAGCTGGGCATCCTGTGCCGGGTCGTTGATCCGCCCGCGTTTGAGTTGTCCATCCTGATAATGCTTGACGAGGTAGTGATAGGGATTGCGAGGAAAGGCGAGGGGGTTGAGCCGCAGCGTATCCACCGCCGGCAGATCCAACAGCCGGAGATCGGGATTTTCTGCTCTCAAACGGTGTAAATCGAAATCGATCAGGTTGTGGCCGAGCAGAAAATCCGCACCATCAGCGAATTTGTCGAGTTCTGTCAATGCTGCCGCTAAGTCGCCCCCTTGGAAAACCAGCGGTTGATCGACATCCGGACGTACCGCGGCGAAGGTATGAATGCGGCAATCCTGCTTGCCGACCTCAAGGTCGAGCGAAAGGCAGCGAGACGAAAGGTTGGAGTCCATGTTCAATAGCCAGTGTATTAGCCGTTGCTTTGCTTTTCTCCAAGTAACCTACGCAATTGTCCCACTAGGTAAAAAGGGATCGAGACCAATTCAAAAGATTGGTCCGCCATCCCAGGCAAGGCGTAGTTGGCCGTATGCCGAGCAGGAGGACCGCTGTTCACGCGCACTCCTATGTTCTGTGCCTTGGTCTTGAGAAAGACCTGCAACGACTTGAGCGTGCCGGTCTTGCCCGCCTTGACTTCGACCGGGATGATTTTAGTACCCATGCTGATCGCGTAATCGACTTCGGCATTGGAAGATGCCTTCTCTCGCATCCAGAAAAACAACTCCGGCCGAACGAAGGAAGGCTGCCCGTAGAGCAGATGTTGTCCGACAAACTGCTCGCAGACACTCCCTTGGTTCACCTGCAGCACATCCGTTGCGCTGGTAAAGTCCAGCAGATTGAGACCACAAGCACTAGACATCAAGCCAACGTCGAGGAACAGCGGCTTAAACACAGTCTCTTTGATCTCCGCCCGCAGCGGGACGCCGTTGCAAGCACTGTGATGGACGCGCCAAGCAACTAGGGCCTTGCACAACAACGACAAAGCATGGGCCAGATTTCGCGCCTGATCGTCCCGGTCAATCTGGGCGTATTTCAGCCGCTGACCGATCAGCAGCGGCAGGCGGGTGAACACCTTGCGCAGCCTATCGGGGTCGGCTCGGCGCGCGTATTTGCCAAAATCCTCGGCAAAGGTCTCGAGTATCGATTGTTTCTCCGACTCGGTATCGGCCAGCGACGCGGATCGGGTGTAGGCAAACACACTGGCCGGCATCCCTCCCACCACTAGGTATTCCCTCACAGCGTCCAGTAGCTGACGGTGCAACGGGTCGGGTATGGTGGCGGGAAATTCAAAGGAACGGATAAAAGAAACGAGGCGCTCTTTGCCTTGGGCCAGCAAGAACTCTTCAAAGGTCATAGGACCGAGATACAGGTATTCAATGCGGCCGACAGGCACTGCAAAGGATGGCCCTGCCAGCGCGAATTCGAGTAGCGAACCTGCGGCGATGACGTGGATATTGGGGCGCTCCTCAAAGAAGTAGCGCAATGCCTCAAAAACCTGTGGAGCCGCTTGGATCTCGTCGAGGAACAGGAGCGTTTCCCCGGGGTTGATAGCCGCGTTGTACTGCAACTCGATCAACGGGAGGATCTGATTTGGGTCTTTGGACTCAAATAGCTGTGCCAGTTCTGGTTGCCGCTCGAAGTTCAACTCTACCGTATTGTGGAAGCACTCATGGCCGAATTGTCGGATCAGATAAGTCTTCCCCACCTGCCGGGCTCCCCGAACCACCAGCGGTTTGCGCTTTGGTTTGGTCTGCCAGTTCTTCAGATCACAAATTGCAGCTCGAAACATTTCATTCCTATACGCATATAATACAACTGTGATAAAATTCTTACGCGCATATTTTTATAGGGTTAAAATATGTACGCATCGCAAAATTGCGTCAAATCTTTCAAGACATACGGGATGGAGGTTGACCGCGAATTATGCTCCCTTATGTTTCTTAATTCACCACCGGGACGCCGCAATGCCAAGCATTCAGGTGCCTATCAAAACGCTCCCAATCGCGGGCACCACTTGCCTTATGTCCAAGCGATTACAGCGTGTAAAGATGCTTGGGATATTCGAGTGCTAATCGAAATTCAACATGGCCGTGTACAGGTTTGACCAATTATCCAATAAGGTACCTAGCTTGATCTCCCCTACAGACGACGCGCTCGTCGCACGCTGGCAGCGCGAAACCGCTCCCCTATTGCCGCTCCTGCACGCCTTCCACGACCGCGACGGCCATTTGTCGGAAGAAGCGCTCAAGGCCGTATCAACGGGCCTAAAAATCCCTCTCGCCGAGCTTTTTGCCACCGTTACCTTTTACCACCACTTCGCCCGCCAAGCGCCCGGCCAAAGTGCCCCGCGCGTTTGCACCGGCCCAATATGCGCGCTACGCGGGGCCGACGCGCTCTGCGCCAGCCTCGCCGATGCCACGCCCATGCCGTGCGCCGGCCGCTGCGACGACCCCATCCCGGTCATCAAAGGCGATCAAGTGCTAGTCGGGACCGACGCAGAAACCCTTGCACCCAGCCCCTCGCCCCTGCCCGCGCCCAATCCCGGCGGGTACGAGGAATGCGTCTTTGCCGACATCCGTACCCCCGGCCGCGCCACCCTGTCCGGCTATCGCCAAAGCGGAGGGTACCAAGCACTGCAACAAGCCCTCGCCGGAGAACCAGCCGAACTGGTGGCTCTCATTGCCGACAGCCAACTCGCTGGCCGAGGCGGCGCGGGCTTTCCCACCGGCCAGAAGTGGCAGGCCGTTGCCGAGGCCCCAGGCGAGCCCAAAACCGTCGTCTGCAATGCCGACGAGGGCGAGCCGGGCTGCTTTAAGGATCGCGCCCTCCTCGAATGGGACCCACACGCGGTCATCGAAGGCATGCTCCTCGCCGCATACGCTACCGGCGCTACCCGCGCCTTTATCTATCTGCGCTACGAATACCCGGAAATCAACGCCATCCTCGCCAACGCGATAACCGAGGCCCGCGCCGCCAACCTGATCGGCGAGCACATTCTCGGCAGCGACTTCTCCTGTGAACTCCACATCCGCCGCGGCGCTGGCGCGTACATATGCGGCGAGGAAGGTTCTCTGCTCAACAGCCTCGAAGGCAAACATCCCTATCCGCGCAACCGCCCACCCTTCCCGGTGACGCACGGTTTTGAAGACTTGCCCACGGCTGTCAACAACGTCGAAACCTTGGCCTCAGTCCCCCAAATCGTGCGACGAGGTGCGGCGTGGTATCGCTCGCTAGGCCTCGACGGGCACCCAGGCACCAAGGTCATCAGTCTCTCCGGCGATGTACAGCGGCCGGGCAACTACGAAGTACCCTTTGGCCTGCCGCTCAACACCTTGCTCCACGAGTGGGCCGGCGGGCCGGAGCCGGGCCGTCAGATCCAAGCCGTTACTATGGCCGGCATCTCGGGCGGCTTTCTCGCCGGCGACGACCTCGACGTCACCCTCGACGAACCGGCGATCCGCGCTCGTGGCTCGATGCTCGGTGCAGGTGGCATCATGGCCTTTGACGACCGCCGCGACATGGTGGATATTGCCCGCCAAGCCATGGCCTTTTTTGCCGAGGAGTCCTGCGGCAAGTGCTTTCCCTGCCGTATCGGCACCCAGCGGCTGACTGAACGACTCGCTGGCGAAGGGCCTGCGGACCTAGCAACTTGGCGTTCCGAAGTAGAAGACATCGGCGACGTCATGAAATCCACCAGCGCCTGCGGTCTCGGCATGGCCGCCCCCTTTATCACCGATAGCCTCCTCAAGTACTTTCCCGACCAAGTAGCTCAGCGCGTCTGCGTCTGAACGAGGACCTTATGCTATGAATACCAATGGAAAACAACACACCCTGACCTTAGACGGCGAAGAAGTCTCCTTTGACCCCGGCGAGACTCTCTATGAGGTCGCTCAGCGCCATCGCCGCGACATTCCCACCCTCTGCTACGACCCGCGCCTAGAATCTTTTGGGGCCTGCCGGCTCTGCGTGGTCGAAGTCGAAGGAGCGCGCAATCCGGTCGCCTCCTGCACGTCGCAAGCTACGCCCGGCATGGTCGTCAAAACATCGACCGTGGCCATCGAAAAGCACCGCAAGACGCTGCTGGAAATGGTCGTCTCGGAAAACCGCGAAGTCGAGGTGGATCCCCTGCGCGGGTACGCTTCGCAAGAGCTAACCGACCTCGCCGATCGCTACCAAGCCCGCTCCGGCCGCTTCCAAGGCGCGCAATCGGGCCAGGCGCATCCCACCGACGACAACCCCTTCATCTTGCGCGACTACGACTTGTGCATCTCGTGCAACCGCTGCGTCCGCGTCTGCGCCGAGCAGGAAGGCGACCACGCCATTGCCGCGATGGGTCGCGGCTTCCACAAGCAGATCACCACCGAGTTCAATGGCCTACTCAAGGATTCGTCCTGCACCTTCTGCGGCCAATGCGTCCAGACCTGCCCCACCGGTGCCCTCGCCGACAAAAAGGCCCTGCGCGCCGCCGACCTGCCCGGCGAGATCGAAAAGACCCGCTCGGTCTGCCCGTACTGCGGCGTTGGCTGCTCAGTGGATCTGCTATCCAAAGAGGATAAACTGGTCGGCATCCAACCGGCCATGGACGGCCCGGCCAACGAGGGCGCGCTGTGCATCAAAGGCCAGTTTGCCTTTGACTTCGTCCAGCATAGCGACCGGCTCACCCAGCCCCTAGTCCGCGGCGAGGACGGCCAACTCCATCCCACCGATTGGGACACCGCGCTCGACCGCGCCGCCGATGGTTTTGCCAAGGTGCTCGCCGAGCACGGCCGCCACGCCATCTACGGCGTCGCCTCCGGCCGCACGCCCTCGGAGGCCAACTACTGCCTGCAAAAATTCATCCGCCGAGGCTACGGCACGCACTACATAGACAACTGTAGCCGTGCCTGACACGCCCCTACGGTTGCCGGTCTGGCAGCCACCATCGGACGCGGTGCCATGTCGAACCCCTTGGCCGACATGGATAAACCGGACCTGATCTTCTGCATCGGCACCAACATGACCGAGTGCCACCCGGTCGCGGCCACGCGCATCAAGAAGGCCCTCAAGCGCGGGGCCAAAATGATCGTTGCCGACCCACGCAAGACCGACCTCGCGGACATGGCCGATCTGTACCTGCCCATCCGTGTCGGCTCGGACGTAGCTCTCTTGCTGGCTATGGCCCACGTGATCGTCCGCGACGACTTAGTAGACCGCGCCTTTATGGAAGCGCGCACAGCCGATTTTGAGCAATTCCTAGAGCACGTCGTCGAGTTCACGCCCGAGTGGGCTTCGACCATTACCGAAGTCCCCGCCGCAGACATTGAACAAGCCGCCCGTTGGTACGGTGCCGGCGATAAATCCGGCATCTACTACACCCTCGGCATCACCGAGCACATCTGCGGCGTTGACAACGTCCAGAGCCTGTGCAATCTCGCCCTGCTGACCGGCAACGTTGGCCGCGAGGGCACTGGCATCAATCCCATGCGCGGGCAGAACAACATCCAAGGTGCCGGCGACGCTGGGGCCGTTCCATCCAATTACCCCGGCTTCCAACCTACTGACCAACCTGAATACAGAGAAAAATTCACCGCGCTCTACGGTCGGGAAATGGACCTAGACAAAGGCATCACCAAGGTCCAAGCGCTCAACCGCTGCGGCACCGAGATTTTTGCCATGATCATCGACGGCGAAAACACCCTCGTCTCCGACCCGGACCGCCATCACTGCGAGCACGCCCTCAAGAGCTTAGATCACCTCGTGGTCATCGACATCTTTCTCACCGAGACCGCGACGCTGGCCGATGTGGTCTTCCCCGCCAGCGCCTTTGCCGAGACCGACGGGAGCTGCGCCAACACCGAGCGCCGGGTACAGCGCCTGCGCCAAGCCGTGCCCCCGCCCGGCGAGGCCAAACCTGACTGGTGGATCATAAGCCAACTCGCCCAGCGGCTGGGCTTCAATGGCTTCGACTACACCTCGGCCGAGGACGTGTTCAACGAACTATGCGGCCTCTCGCCCATTTACGCCGGCCTCGATTGGGACCGGATCGACAAGGGCGAATACCACTGGCCCGTCCCCGAAAAGGATCACCCGGGGACGCCGATTTTGCACGAGGGAGCCTTCAGAAACGGCCGCGGCCTTTTCAAGATCATCCGCTACCGCGACCCAGCCGAGACCATTTCGTCCGAGTTCCCGGTCTGGCTGACGACCGGCCGCCGGCTCCAGGCCTACCACACCCGCACCCAGACCGGCCGCTCTCAAGGAATTGACTACCTACTCGCCGAAGAGCGCCTCGAAGTCCACCCCGAAGACCTCACCGATTGGGGCCTCAAAGACGGAGGCTTGTGCCGCCTGTCGAGCGCACGCGGTGCCATTGAAATCCGCGTCAAGGGTACCACCCGCTCGCCGCGCGGCACAGTCTTTGCCAGCTTCAGCTTCAATGACGTGCCAATCAACATCCTCACCGGCTCCGGCTACGACCCCGTCACCCACACCGCCGAGCTCAAGGTCTGTCCGGTGCGCATTGAGGCGTTGGTTGAAAGTGAGTAACGAGGTGATCCCCAGCCGCGATTTCGATGAAGTCGCTCAGATGATTGCCGTGGCAAAACAGCGCACGTACTCGGCTGTCAACTCCATGCTCGTTGAACTCTACTGGCAAGTCGGGGCGTATATCCATAACAAATTGGAATCCGCCGCTTGGGGGGAGGGAGTCGTCGATCAACTGGCCAAGTACCTCAAAACGACGCAGCCCGGCCTGCGAGGATTTACGCGGCCGAATCTGTTTCGGATGCGACAATTTTACGCGACCTATTGGGACGATGAAAAAGTCGCACCACTGGTGAGACAATTACCTTGGACACACAACCTCATCATCCTGTCACAGAGTAAAACCCCAGAAGAACGCGAGTTTTATCTGAAAACGGCGATCCGCGAAAAATGGTCCAGCCGTGAACTTGAACGCCAGTTCCGAGGGGCCTTATTTGAGCGAGCCGTACTCAATCCGCCAAAAGTCTCAGCAGTGCTGAGACAAATGCAGCCAGAAGCCCACGAAGTGCTCAAAGACACCTATTTGCTGGAGTTTCTCGACTTGCCGGGCGACCACGCCGAACCTGATTTACAGCGAGCACTGATTGCAAGGCTGCGGGATTTTCTGGTCGAACTAGGGCGAGATTTTTGTTTTGTGGGTGCCGAGTTTCCCCTCCAAGTCGGCGATCGCGATTTTGCGCTTGACCTGCTCTTCTTTCATCGGGGGCTTAACTGTTTGGTCGCGTTTGAACTGAAGGTAGGACGGTTCGAGCCGGAGTATTTGGGCAAGCTCAGCTTTTATCTGGAGGCTCTGGACCGCGATATAAAAAAGCCGCACGAACACCCATCCATCGGCGTCTTGCTGTGTGCGAACAAAGACGAGGAAGTAGTCGAGTACGCCCTCAACCGGACACTCTCGCCCGCCTTAATTGCCGAGTATCAGATGCAGTTGCCCGACAAGAAACTGCTGGAAGCCAAACTGCAAGAGTTTTATTTGCAATGCAAGTCCGCCGTAGAAGGCGACCGATGAGCTTTCGGAAGTATGCGGAGTCCAAGCTCTTACATCGCCTCCAACTCGTCGTTGGAATAGCGTAGCTCAACAGTACCGGCCAGATCGGCTAGCTCGTGGAGCTTTTGCATGCGCAGGTATTCATTTAATGCCATGTGCACTGCGGCGGCTTTGTCTTTTTGCTTTGTCGCCTGCTGGATGGCTTGGACGATTTCCGAGTCTAAGGTAACTGTTGTATTCATAAATAACACCTCGTTGTTATTTTTCATTTTTTCAACAAAAATATGGACCGTCGCCTTTCTTGAGAAAGAAACGGCGATTGAGCTATTCAAGAAGTACCGAATCGCCCTCATATCCGCCGCTGTTAAAGGACAGATTAATGTAAGGGGAGTAACAATGTGAGAATGATTATAAACTTTCTTAAGAACATTCGTTGGTTTCTCCTATTAGTACTGTTATTAATAGCAGTAAGTAGTCTTTGGTGGAATATGTCCTCTACTTGGCTCCCCTGTTATTTTTTTCCTGAAATAAACGCTGGGCAAGCGACGCAATTCGGAGATAGGTTTGAAGCTGTCAATGCGCTATTTGCCGGCTTGGCCTTTGCCGGTGTCATTTTCACAATACTACTTCAATGGAAGGAATTAAAGGCAACACAAGAGGAACTTAAAGGGCAAAAGGAACAACTCCAAGCTCAAGATCGGACGCTTCAGAAGCAGAATTTTGAGAGTTCTTTTTTTCAGCTTCTGAGTTTCCACAATGAGATTGTCAATTCATTGGAGCTTCGGTGGGGAAATGACGACATAGGAGGACGTATGTGTTTTCGTTTTTTTCTTGAAGATCTGAAACATATCTATAACCCTCCCCCTTTGGAGACATCAGAACAGATGAAAGAGTGTATCAACACAGTCTATGAAATTTTTTTGTCCAAACGCCAATCGAGTGTCGGTCATTACTTTCGGTATTTGTATAATACTGTCAAATTTGTTCACGAACACGAATTCATTAAAGAACTTGAAGATAAGAAGTCCTATACCAATCTCATTCGTGCTCAACTATCAAGCAATGAATTGGGGCTCCTTTTCTATAATTGCCTGAGCGACCGAGGAACCAAGTTCAAACATCTAGTCGAAAAATACGCGCTTCTTGAAGATATGGATTTTGGAAAACTTCTGGAGCAAGGACATTGGTCACTCTACAAAGAAGAGGCTTATGGCGAATCTGGTCTAAAGAGAAATCAATAATATCTATCTTCCAACTTACCGGGGAAAGCATTGAGGTTTAAAAGGTTTCTGAGGGCCCTTCCCCCTTTGACGCCCCATCGCTCTTGGCCTACTGTTTATGGTCCTTACCCCGACAGGAGCCTTTCGCCATGAGCACCTCTACCCTACCCCTATTCCGCGACCAAATCCCCGCCGTCGTCGCCGAAGAAACCTCGGCCCAACGGTGGCCCTCTTGTTGGCTATGCTCGTTGAACTCTATTCGCAGGTCGGGGCGTATATCCACAACAAACTGGAATCTGCCGCTTGGGACGATGGAGCCGTCGAACAATTGGCCGAGCACCTCAAAACGACGCAGCCCGGCCTACTCCTGCTCAGTGCCGGGCCTAGACAATTTGAGCGAATCGAGCAAGCCTTCGAAATTGGTCAGATCTGCGGGTAAAACTATCTGGGTATCGCTGTCGGCTAGGGCCCGCAACCGCTTCAGATACTTCTCTGATAGCTGCAAACGCACCGAGGACTCACCCCCCGGCAGACTGATCGACGCGGCGATCTTCTCGATCGACTGGGCGGTGGCCTGGGCGATGGCGCGGATTTCTTCGGCCCGGCCTTGGGCCTCGTTAATGGTGCGCTGCATCTCGCCCTCGGACCGATTGACGAGTTCAAAGCTCCTGCCTTCCGAGGTGTTGATCCGGCTTTGCTTGTCACCCTCCGACTGGGCCACGATGGCGCGTCGGTTGCGCTCGGCTGTGACCTGCTTCTCCATGGCCTCCTTCACCGTGGGCGGCGGGGACAGGTTCTTGATCTCGTAGCGGTGTACGCGGATACCCCAAGTCTGTCCGGCTTTCTCCAAGACTTCGACGACCTTAGCCGAGATGAGCTCGCGCTCTTCAAAGGTGCGGTCCAGCTCCAGAGTGCCGATCACCGAACGCGTCGTGGTTTGGGCTAGCTGCATGGCGGCGAAAGAGTAATCCGTAACGCCGTAGCTGGCCTTGACCGGATCAATGACGGAGATGTAGATGACCCCGTCCACTTCTACTTGCACCTCGTCCCGGGTGAAGCACTCCTGGGGCGGTACATCCACGGTCTCCTCCTTGAGGTCGAGGATATAGGTGACCTTGTCGACAAAGGGGACTAGGGCGTGGAAGCCGGGGTTCAGCGTCCGAGAGTACTTCCCCAGCCGTTCGACGATGTAGGCGGATTGAGTCGGCACTAGCCGGATTGAACGGAAGAACTTGAAGATCAGAACTAGAAATAGAAGTCCCCAAACGGCGAGGTTGAAAATCTCGAAAAACGAGTCCATCTTTTACGCCCTTCCTTTTTCAAGAGTGATCCCGTCAGTGACTTTGGACAGCCCGTCGAAGAAGCCTTTTACCCGGGCCAGTTCCAAGGGCACTACCGAAACGCTGGCCTCGGTGGCGATCTGGCTAACCGTCTCGATATACTCTTCTACCAACTGCATCTCCAAAGCGGCCGAGCCCCCCTCCTTTTGTACTGCCGCGGCGATCAGCCGGGTACCTTCCGCCGTGGCCTCCGCAATGATAGAGATCGCCTCGGCGCGGCCCTTGGCCACATTGATCCGTCGCTGCTTCTCCCCTTCGGAGAGGTTGATCTCTTCCTGACGCTCGCCCTCCGAGATGTTGATCGTGGCCTCCTTTTCGGCCGATGCCCGGGTGATCTCGGCCCGCTTTTCGCGCTCGGCCTCCATTTGCTTTTCCAAGGTGTGTATCACGTTGGACGAAGGCGTGATATTCCTCAACTCGTAGCGCAGCACCTTTATGCCCCAAGGATCCGAAGCTTTGTCGATCTCCTCGACGATGGTCTCGTTGAGGACCTCCCGTTCAGAGAAGGATTGGCCGAGGGTGAGCTTGCCGATCTCGGCGCGCATCGTGGTTTGGGCCAAGTTGATGCCCGCCCGGCGGTAGTCCTCAATGCCGTAGCTGGCCTGCTCGGGATCGAGGACCTGCAGATAGACCAGACCATCGACCTCAACCTGGATATTGTCACGGGTGATACAACTCTGACCGGAAACATCGATGACTTGCTCCCTCATATCATGGCGGTAGGCGATTCGGTCGAAGAAGGGTATGAGGAAGTGAAAGCCCGGTGGCAGAACGGCCCGGAACTTGCCCAGCCGTTCCACGACCACATTCTCGCGCATGGGCACGACCACAAAAGTTTTGACCAGCACAAAGAGTATGATCAGGACGAGGATCGTAATCGGGGTCAACATGTATATGGTCCACCTCCTTTTAGATGACCTCTGGATCATCGAAATCTTGAGCTGATTCGACGATCCAGACTAGGTTATCGCGGTAGGCCAGCATGGCCTTGCTCCCTGCTTCGATGGTGTGATCATAGCAGATCGCCGACCAAGTGGCGTCCCGGTAGCGGATTCTACCTGGTTTCTTCGCAGTGATGGTCTCCACCACGTCGACGATTGTGCCGTAGGCGTCGAGGTCTTCATCCGTGGATTGCCGGTCGATGTCCCCCCCTACGAGCCGCTGGAAGAGACCGCGCAGTCCCACGAGGAGGGTAAGTGAGAGGACAAACCAGCAAGTCAGCGACCCAACCCAAGTGTCGATCCAACCCAGCCAGATGAACAGCGCGACGAGCAAGGCACTAGTGCCAATAAACCCCAACACCATCCCCGGCACGACTAACTCCAGAAAAATCAGAATCCCGCCGACAACAATCCATGTGGTAAGCATAGCTTATTAGGGCATATTAGGGGGCTGGGGGAGCACGGTCCGTGCGTACAGCGTAGGTATAACGCAAAGAGCCTGTCGGGTCAAGTCGCGTTTTTTTGCGGGAACAGACGGCGTCTGTATGCTCTCGATGATGCCGATTGACGAGTCGTCCTGCTTTGACGTGTGATTAGTCTTGCCTATAGTTATAACCTTTCTCCCGACTAGGAGCTTACGTCATGAGCACTTCTACCCTACCCCTATTCCGCGACCAAATCCCCACCGTCGTCGCCGAAGAAACCTCAGCCCAACGGCTAATCGTCGACGACTGGCACACCCATCTCCTCGGCCCCCAAGCCGGCCCCCAACTCTGCCTGTACGGCATCGACCAGCAGCTCACCTATCACTACGTGCGCCGCAAGCTCTTTGCCGCCGGCCACATCGACCCGGCTACTTTCTACTCTTGGAGCCTAGAACAACAAGGCGACTTTACCTGGCAGAAGCTGTTCGCCGACGCTGCTTCCGATCCATTCGACGAAGGCTGTCGCGGCGTAGTCGTAGCATTGGAAGCCCTCGGCCTCGATTCCAATGCCGATACCCTCGACGAAGCGCGCCAGTTCTACGCGGACACCGCCCCTGAAGAAATCCAACGCCGCTGCATGGAACTAGCCGGCGTGCGCCGCATCGTCGGCACTCAGGACGTATTCAACGACCAAGAGCGCGCCTATTACGAAAGCGGAGAGTGGGACGAGTGCTATCTGTCCGGCTACCGCCTCGACGAACTCGTCTTGCACTACCCGCGCGCCGCAGTGAAGCTCAACGCTTGGGGCTACGAAGTTGGCAACGACCCCAGCCAGCCAGCCACAGCCCATGCAATCCGCCGCTTCCTCGCCGACTGGTACGACAAGCTGCACGGCGTCGCGTACGGCGCGTGCTCGTTCCCGCCCCACTGCCAAGTCCACGACCTCAGCGGCCTAGAAGGTGCCGTCCTCCACCACGCGGTGCTGCCAGCCCTGCGCGAACTCAACCTGCCCTTCTTCATGATGCCCGGCCCCATCCGCCAACTCAAACCCGAGTGGCGCGACGCCGGCGACGGCGTGGGTCTAGCCGACATGTATCCCTATCAGCAGCTAGTGCGCCGCCATCCCGACAACGCCTTCTTCATCACGCCGCTCCACAACGCCAACCAGTACGACGCCAGCGTCCTCTCCTGCCACAACGACAACATTATGGTCATTGGCCACTGGTGGTTTAACTACCATCCGGGCTTGGTCGAACAGGACCTGCGGATGCGCTTGGAAATGACCGGCGACCGCTTCATCCCCTTCAACTCAGACGCCCGCGTGCTGGAAAACCTCATCCCCAAGTGGCAGCGCTTCCGCGACATCCTCGCCAGCGTCCTAACCGAAAAATACCAAGACCTGCACGACGCGAGCCGACTAGTAACCCGCGCCGGCATCGCCCAGACTCTACAAACCCTCTTCACGCCCAACCGCTTTTCCCAACTCACCTGAGCAGGCTCCCGTGAAAATCAAGGAAATCCGCGCCGCGCAAATCGCACTCAAGCCTCCCCAAAAGACAACCCCACGCCCCAGCCAGCATCCCGGCCACTCCCTACACCGGCCGCTCGATCGCTACGACCGCTTCCGAGCCGACCGCACCGGCACCCCACCGTGGCACCGCATCGCCTGCGTGGTCACGGCCGAGGACGGCACTTGGGGCCTCGGGCTGACCGTCCACTCGCCGCCCGTACTGCCCATCATCAACGATCACTTCGCCTCCTTGCTCGCCGGCGAAAACTGCATGGCCACGGAAAAGCTATGGGACGTCATGGTGCGCTCCACCGCGCCCTTTGGCGGCCAAGGACTGGCCAGCTACGCCATCAGCGCTGTGGATACTGCGTTGTGGGATCTCAAGGGCAAGCTGCTGCAAAAACCCGTGTACGAACTGCTCGGCGGCCCGCAAAAGGACAAAATTTTCTGCTATGCTTCTGGGTTTGAACAGGAGTGGTACATGGAATTGGGGTTTAAGGCCACCAAGCTCTTCACCCCGTGGGGCGCGACCGACGGCCTCGACGGCCTTAAGAAAATTGAAGAACTCGTGGCCACCACGCGCCAGCTCATCGGCGACGACATCGAGCTGTGCCTCGACTGCTGGTTGTCGCAGGACGTGGAACACCTAGTCCGCCTCGCCGAGATGCTCCGCCCCTACCGCCTGAAGTGGATTGAAGACTACCTGCCCGCCGACGATTGGATCGGCTACGCCCAAGTGCGCCAGCGGCTCCCTTGGCAAACCCTCGCCTCGGGCGAGCACTGGTACTTGCCGCGCTCCTTTGCCCAAGCGCTCGACGGCCGCTTCGTCGATATCCTGCAACCAGACGTGCTGTGGGTCGGGGGCATAACGGCTGGAGTCAAAATCTGCCACCTCGCCGAGGCCGCAGGCGTCTCAGTCATTGCCCACGCTGGCATGAACTACCCCTACGGCCAGCACCTTTCTTTTGCCATGCCCGCCATCGTCTGGGGCGAGCGCTCGGAAAGCGTGTCCCCTCCCGGGGTACCGCTCCACGAAATGACCCTGTTGCCCGGTACGCCAGCTATCCAAGACGGCTACCTCGTGCCCAGCGACGCGCCCGGCTTTGGCATTGAAGTAGATTTGCCGTGGCTCGAAGGAGTTGCGATCTGAGGAACACCGCAAACGGGGCGGTCCCGATTGTGTGGGGAGAAAACCATACTTGAGCAAGATTCTCGATTTTCGCAGTGATGCCTCAAGCCTGCCGACGCCAGCCATGCGCCGAGCTATGGCTGAGGCCCAAGTAGGCAACGACGATTTTCGCGACGATCCTACCATAAACCAGTTGGAGGAAAGAGGAGCGCATCTGCTGGGCAAAGAAGCTGCGCTCTTCGTACACAGCGGCACCATGGCCAATCTAACTGCCGTGATGTCTCACGTCGAAGCCGGTGCAACAATCCTCGTGGGCGAGCGCTTTCACATATTCGACTACGAGGGCGCGGCAATGCGGCGAGTCGCAGGTGTCGAATTTGCACTGGTGGCGGACCAGACGTGCGGGGGCAGCACGCGGCTGCTGGTCGAGGAATTGGAGATCAAAGGGCCAGAACCGGCCCTGCTTTGTCTGGAGAATTCCGTCAATACCCCCGGCACCTTGATTGAAATGGATCATATGAACGAGTTGGCAGGGTGGGCCGCGGAACGCGGGATGCCAGTGCACCTCGATGGGGCACGGTTTTTCAACGCCTGTATCGGGTTGGGCGTTGATCCCCGGGAGTTGGCCTCCTGCGCCGATTCAGTATCCCTAGGGCTATCGAAGGCTCTAGCGGCACCATGTGGATCCCTGTTGGTAGGTTCGGGCGAGTTTATTGAACAGGCGCGGCACAACCGCTGGATGCTCGGGGGCAACTGGAAGCAGGGCGGAGTAGTGGCCGCGGCCTGTCTGGCGGCTCTGGACACCATGAACGAGCGCATGGTACAAGATCACGAGAATGCCTCGCGGCTGGCCAGAGGGCTCGACGCCGTCGAAGGGTTGGCAGTCGATCTCAGTCGAGTAGTGACGAATATTCTCTACATGCAAGTGACAGAAGATCGCCTAGATCTAGAAGCCTGGTCTAACTTTATGGCCCGGCACGGCGTATTAACCGGTAGATTCGAGTCGGAGCGATTCTGCCGCTGGGTGACACATCCGGACATAGCGGCGGAAGACATTGACCGCGCTGTGGAACTGGCGGCCGAAGCGGTCCATTGGGCCTTGGCATCATAGTAGTCGCGAACGCTAGGACGGAAACGAGTCATGGCGGAACAGGTAGAAATCCTGCGAGATCGATGGGGTATCGCCCATGTGTACGGCGATTCGGAAGAAGCAGCGTTCTACGGGTGCGGCTACGCCATGGCCGAGGACCGAATCTTCCAGATGGCGCTCAGACGCCGGGTGGTACAGGGGCGTGTAGCCGAGATTTTAGGAGCGGGGCCGGAGGAGCGCTTTGTGCAGCAGGATCGCAAAAGCCGGATTTTTGCCTTTCATCGCCGCGCCCGCGAGACAGTCGCCAAGTTACCGGCTGAAATTCGGTGTTACCTAGAGTCATTCACCGCAGGCGTCAACGCCTTTCTACACGACCGCCAAGGCGAGTTGAATCCTCTCTTTAACCGCTATGGCGGAACACCCGAGCCTTGGAGTGCAGCCGACTGTATCGCCATTTGGGATCACCTCGGCCAGCGCTTCAGCTTTGGCTGGGAAAACGAAGTGCCGACGATCAGAGAAGCTGAGGAGCCCCTTGAAGTGCGGCCCTTGCTCGACGACGAGGCGCAAATCTGCTCTGCCGAGGATTTTAAGCGGTCCTATCCAAAAGTTTACGAGCGCCTACGACAACAGACAGCCCCAGAAGCCAGACCCGGTGCAATGTCGCCGCCCGAGGCCAAGTTGAGCCACAATTGGACGGTTGCAGGGGCGCGCTCGACAACAGGCAAACCCATCCTCGAAAGCGATCCCCAGTACAGCGTCGATAACCCCTCTTTCTGGTATGAGATGCATCTTTGCGGAGGTCGCTACAATGTGCGCGGCATTGGCGTGCCGGGCGCTCCTGGCCTACTCATCGGCTGGAACGAGCGCATTGCTTGGGGAGTGACGGGCCTAGGTGGGGACGACGCGGACCTGTTTTGCGAGAAGCTGAACCCAGAAAACAGCGACCAGTACGCTTGGCAGGGGCAGTGGCGGGAATTCTCCCAGCGTCGAGAGGCCATTTTGGTCAAGGATGGCCCGGCCGTCGAGATGGAAATTCGCCAGACGCATCACGGACCAATCGTCGACGAACTCTTGGGCGAACCGCAAGCGGACCGAGTATTCGCATTGCAGCACGCGCTCTGGGCCGTGCCCAAGTGCTCGTTGGGGGCCTTGCTGGAGCTAATGCGGGCGACGAATTGGGCGGCTTTCCGCCAAGCTCTGAGCCACTACGTAGGACCGCCCGGCCATTTCATCTACGCTGATGTGGAGGGCAATATCGGCTATCAGGCGGGCACTACCACGCCCAAGCGACGCGGCGACCGGACCCAGCCGCGCACGGGGTGGACGGGCGAGGACGAGTGGGAGTTGCTGCCCTTTGACGAACTGCCGAGTATGCTCAACCCAGAGCGCAACTACATTGCCACGGCCAATCAGTTGACCGCTGGATCGTGGTACCCCTACCGAGTTGGCATCGCCGCGACCAACCCCTAGCGCCGCAGGCGGATACGACCGGATGGGTGCGACAGGTAGTGGAACTTGAGGAGCCGGCTGCGGAGGTGGCTGCCACAAGCACGGCCTATATCCGCCACATGCCGTACATGGGTGCCCCTGAAGGAATCGGTGCCGAGCGTTTTGGATCGTTCAATCCAGACGCGGATCTTCTTTCGCCACCGCTACAGTGTCCACTAGCTCAGACGATTTGGTCGCAGGAGGGCAATTCCTACTGCCAAATCGTCGATTTGGCCAACATCGACCGCAGCTTGGCACTGTTGGCTCCAGGCATCAGCGAAAACCCGGAAAGCCCGCACCACGCCGACCAAGTACCGATCTGGGCCACAGGTGGATTTCGGGAGGCACCACTGGGGCGCACGGCAGTGGAAGCAATCGCCGAGTCGGCAAAATTCATTTTGTGTAAAAAATAAGGCCAGACTGCTGCCGTTATCAGCGTCTCCCCGCTTCGCTCCCGTCCTCTTCCACGACCAAATACTGGTTGACCCGCAAGTTCTTCAACACCTGCACGACCCCGCTCGGCCAGCGCACCTGTAGCGAATCCACCCTTTCAATCTGGCCCAGACCAAAGTGGGCTCGCGGATCCTCGCTGGAGAGAAAACTGCTGCCGCTGATAATATCGCGGACTTGCACTGTGCCGCCGGCTGCCAAGCGCAGGCGAGCACCAATCCCACCTCGATTGCTCTCCCTGCCGACCAACTCGACCCCCAACCAGTTCTGTCTATTCCCAACATCGTTGCGCAAAAGCGTCGGTCGGTCGTCCAGATTAGTGACGAGCAGGTCCAGATCGCCATCGTTGTCGTAGTCGGCAATCGCACTCCCCCGACTCACTTTGGCCGCACCCAGACTGTCGCCTTCGCTGGGCAGGAGCAACTCGAAGCGACCGCCGAGATTGTCGAGAAGTTGGTTGGGTTGGGTGTACGAAGTGCCGCTGCCCGCGCGCTCTATCTGCGGATAGACGTGGCCGTTGGCCACCAGCAGGTCTAGATCGCCGTCGTTGTCGCGGTCGAAAAATCCAGTGCCAAAACCCACCAAGTGAAAGCTGGTCCTGCCCAAACCCGCCGCGACGGATACATCGGCGAACAGGCCCGCACCCTCGTTGCGGTAGAGGGTATTGTAGTCGTCCTCAAAGTGCGTCGAAAAAATATCGGGACGGGTGTCCCCGTCGTAATCGCCCCAGGCTACCCCCATGCCGGCCTGCGAGTGTCCCATCGCCCCATACGCCACTTGGGCTTGCAGCCCCACCTCGGCGAAGGTGCCATCTCCCTCGTTGTGCCACAGGAAATTGGGCGTGGAGTCATTGGCCACGTACAGATCGACGTCCCCATCGTCTTCTACATCGACGAAGAGCACCCCAAAACCGTAGCCCGGCTCGGGGTGCGCCAGACCGGTCTCCTCGGTGACTTCTACAAAGGAGCCGCCGTCGTTGCGGTAGAATGAGTCGGCCTCCGGCACCAGCCCCAGCGGCCCGACGAACACATCGACTCCTTTCCACTGGCTGCCCAGCCGCGGAATTTTCTCGGGTTCGAACTCAGCGTAGCCAGCCACGTATAGATCGACATCCCCGTCCCGATCGTAGTCTCCAAATGCCGCGCCCGTACTCCAAGCGTCCCCAGCCGCTCCGGCCTCGCCTCCCACTTCGGCAAAACCCGCATCGCCGTCATTGCGGTAGAGTACATTTGCACGCAGGTTGGTGACGTAGAGGTCCGCATCCCCGTCGTTGTCGTAGTCGGCGCTGACAGCACCCATGCCCCAGCCCCGGCCCGCTGCGCCCAAGGAGCTGGCCACATCGACAAAACCGCTTGCCCCATCGTTGCGGTAGAGAGCATTGCCCCCACCTTGTGCATCGTCCAGCTCAGCTCCGTTCACCCAGTAGAGATCCAAATCGCCGTCGCCGTCAAAGTCCAACCAAGCCGCACCCCCTCCTTTGGCCTCTGCGATATAGCCTTTTTCCGCGCTGCCGCCAGTGTGGACTTTCGTTAGGCCGACCTCCGCAGCCACATCGACAAAGTGGGACTGTTCAGACGCCGCAGGCTCCGAGTCAAGCGGCTGCTCTTCTGGAGGTGAGCAAGCCAGCAAAAGAAAGACCAAAATGCACGCCTTCATCGTTCTTTATCCAACTGTTCCAATTTTTCCCGAGCCTTGGCATGGTCTGGATCGAGCACCAAAGCTTCTTTTAGTGCCTTCCGCGCCTCGTCTATGGCTCCGCGCTCGGCGTATAACGCCCCCTGCTTGAAATGCCGCTGGGCCGCGCTCAGGCGCTGAAAGGTGCTCAAGACTTCCGCTCGCTCGTCCGGCTGGCCGCTGAGCAAATACACTTGGCTCAACAGATAGAGCGTGTGGGTATTGCGCGGTTCGAGTTCGAGGGCGCTTCTGAGCGCTTCGGCGGCCTGCGGGTACTGGCCCTGCTGCATATAGACTTGGCCCAGTTCCCACAGGATGTCGGCGCGGCGGCGGTCTAACTCGATCGCCCGTCTATATCCTTGCTCGGCTTCCTCCGGGCGGTTGCTTGAGGCTAGCAGTCCAGCGCGCAAGAAATGAGCATCCACGTGCGTCGAATCCACGCGAATTGCCGCGGCAAACGCCGCGAGTGCCCCCTCGACCTCACCTAGGGCTTGGCGAGCCTCCCCGAGGCGGAAATGGTATTCGGCCCGGTCTGGTGCCAAGGCCGCCGCCTTCTCAAAGTGTGTGGCTGCGTCGCGCTGGCGGTGTTCAACCCCCAAGGCAATCCCCAAGGCAAAATGCGCATCTGGATTTTCCGGCGCTAACTTCACGGCGCGCTCAAAGGCCGCAATGGCCTCGGCGTACTCTTTCAGGTGCGTATGCGCCACGCCCATATTGTAGTGGACTTCCATGCTCGCCGAGTCTTTCTCGGCCGCCCGCTGCAACAGGACCAGCGCTTCCCCGGGTCGGCCCTGTTGTAGCAACCGAAACCCCTCGGCGCTCTCTTGGCTTATACTGGGACGATCCGCCGGTTTCTCGCCGCTATCACAGGCCGCCAGCAACCCGATAATTAGCCAAAACTCTAGACGCATCGGCACCTACTTGACGCTCGATTTAGACGAATCTATTATCCCTTCGCCTTTTCCCACCCTGCTCAAGGAAGTCAAAGAGATATACCTATGGCCAGAAATCTACTATTCATCACCACGGACCAACAGCGTTGGGACAGCCTACCGTGCTACGGCCTTGACTTCATGCAGACGCCCGCCCTCGACCGCTTGGCCGCAGAGGGCATGGTCTTTGAAAATTGCAGCGTCTCCTCTCCGGTTTGCGTACCCTGCCGAGCCTCCTTTCTCAGCGGCCAGTACGCCTCGGCCACCGGCGTAATCGACAACGGCGGCTGGCTCCACCCGTCCGTACCAACGTGGCCATCGCGCCTGGGGGCGACGGGACGACGCACCGCTGGCATCGGCAAGATGCACTTCAGTCCTTGGGACGATTTGGGCGGCTTTGACGAGCGCATTATCGCCGAGGACAAGCGCCACGTGTACTTGCCCGACGACCACGTCCACTTCCTCAAAGCCCACGGACTGGACCGGCCGCACCCGGTGACTCTGCCCCAGTATTTCGAGAGTCTAGGCGCGCCAATTACCCCTCGGCCCAAGCGCTTCCACGTCGATGGCTTCATTGGCGACCAAGCCGCAGAGTGGCTAGCAGGACACGGAGCCGAGCCGTTCGCTGCATGGGTGAGTTTTGCCGGGCCGCACGACCCGTACGATCCGCCCGAAGAAATGGCCGCCCTCTACTACGACGCTCCCCTCCCCGAACCCATCGGTTCCGCAGAGGAACTGGCGACCAAACCCCCTGCCCAACGTCACAGCCAGAGTTCGCTCGGCAACTCCATGTTCCGCATCAACCCCTCGCTCGCCACCCCCGAGCAGTATCGGCGCTGGCGAGCGCACTACTACGCCAATATCACCCTCATCGACGAGGGCATTGGCAAGATGCTCCAAGCCTTGGAGGCGGCTGGCACCCTCGACGACACCCTCATCGTCTTCACCTCCGACCACGGCGACGCCCTCGGCGATCACGGCCTCAGCTACAAGGGCTTCTTTTACGACTCTATGGTGCACGTACCGCTGATTATGCGCGGTCCGGGCGTGCCAGCCGGGCAGCGGAGTCCGGCCCTAGTCAGCACCTTGGACTTGGTGCCTTTGTTCTATCGAGCCTGCGATGCGGAATTGCCCCCTACACTGCAGGGCGAGGACATCGCCCCGCTGTTTGACAATCCCACCGGCTCCATCCGCGACGCCGTCTTCAGCGAGATTCAGACGCGAATCATGGTGTTGACCAAAGAACACAAGTACGCCCACTACGCCGATGGCTCGGCCGAACTATACGATGTGGTGGCCGATCCCCACGAGCTGAAAAATCTAGCCGGCAACCCTCAGTATCGGGAGGCCGAACACCACCTGCGCGGCCTGCTCGCCGAACACTGGCTCGGCAACCTGCCCTACCAGTCCAAGATCCACAGCCAACCCCAATACCGGGTGCGCACCGTGCTCGAAAGAGAATACCGCGCATTTCGCCAAGCGGGCGGACGGCCCGAAGACGCGCCTGCCCCGAGCTTCTAGCAGCGGTCTCAGAGAATTATCGGGTTTGTCCCATAGCCCTTGCGAGAGTACTGGCCCCCGTTTTGGGCGGATGTTCGGCGATGCGCTCTTCGACAATATCGCAGCCAAAGCCCGGGCGGTCCGACAACTCGATACAGCCGTCCGCAATTTTGATCGGATCGGTCACGATGTCGTTGCGCCAAGGCACATCGTCGTGCTCGTACTCGAGGATCTTAAAACTCTCGCAAGTGGCGCACAGGTGAGCAGCCTGTAATCCGCCCAGCACGCCGTGGGAGTTGTGCGGCGCAAAGAGGATATCATAGGTATTGGCGTAGTCGGCCACCTTTTTGCCCATAGTGATGCCATTCCACACCGTATCGGGCATGATGATATCGAGCGCGTGCTCCTCCAGATAGGGCTTAAAACCTTGGGTCCGGTACAAACTCTCGCCAATGCAAATGGGCGTCGATGTCGATTCCCGGACGGACTTCAGCGCCTGCGGGTCGAGGGTTTCGGCTTCGAGCCACAGCATATTGAAGGGCTCGAGCGCCTTGGCCAGTTTGGAAATCCCCGCCATTTTGAAGGCAAAGGCCACGTCGAGCGCGATGCTACACTCCGGCCCTAGGGCCTCCTGCCAAGCACCGATCCACTCGACGATCTTCCCGAGGGTACCCGGAGTGATATCGCCGCGATCTTCCGAAGTCAGCGGATAGTTGACTTTGACGTCGCGGAATCCCAGGCTCTTTACATAGGCGGCGCAGGCTGGGATGTCGGCAGGCGATTTGACTGGCGGCACCTCTGGATTCTGTGGCTCCGCCCGCCCGCAGTGGGTGTAATAAGTCCGAATCCGGGTTTGGAATGCGCCACCGAACAATTCGTAAACCGGTACTCCGAGCGCCTTGCCCTTGATGTCGAGCAACGCCGCGTCAATGGCCGAAATGGCCTGGTGCGCCGCGCCGCCTAACTGCCGCTGGGTCGCCCGGTAGAGATCGAACTGGATTTTCTCAGTCTGGAACGGGTTGCGGCCCATGACCAGCGACCCCAGATAGGTGATCGCCGCTCGCAAAATGGCCTCCGAGCGGACGCAATTGCATTCCGCATAACCAGTAATGCCCTCATCTGTCCCAACCTTGACAAAATTCAGCGTGCGCCAGCCACCCTCGCAGGAAAAGACGTCGATAGAGGTAATTTTCATGGAACACTCCGTTCTCGTCATTCCTCAAACCAGATGGGACTGCTCCAGGCCAACTGACCGTTTTCTTGGGTGACGCGCAGATAGTAATAGGCCGGTATCTCGCTCCGGTCGATGAAGTGGCCTGTTAGGGCGTAGAGCGCCTCGGGCAAGGCCCGGTGGGCCACGATCCAAGTAGGTAGCCCCTCCACGCGCCAGCCCTGGCGTCCCCGTAAAAGCTCGCCGATGCTGAAACTGGCCCGGGAACCGCCGAGTTTACCCGTGAGCGACCAGTCGGTGGCTGTAGCCAACAGGCTCTTGCTCGTGCGGCAGTCGAATTCAAGTTCGACCCGCGTCTCTTCCGTCCCCTCCACCTCCACGCACAGGGCGTCGTTGGCCCTTGGCGCTGTGGAGCCATTGCGCGTGGTAAAGACAGAACCGCGCGAAGTGTGGGACTGCCAAGCGCACCGCCTCTCATCCCATTCGAGGACGCGCTTGCGCCGCACCTCGTCAAAGGGATCGGAGCTAAAGCAGGGCACGACCTGCAAAAGCCGTCCTCCCTCGACCTGCAGCCGCCCCTGCCAGTCATAGACTTGGTATCCCTTCATCGGCCCCCAACCCCACTCAAAGCGCAGGCGATAGGGCTGCGGCTGTCCAGTCCGTGGCGCGCCGTAGTCGGGAACCTCTATATGCACCGGCAAATTGTCGCGCACAACTTCCACGCTTTTAAGCGCGTCCCACCCCTCGACTCGGTAGTCTAGCCGGCGCTCCGCTGGCCCACCCACCACCTCGCCCATCCAAGCCTCTCCAGCGCGAAAAACCACCTCGATCCGATCTCCGGTGACGGCTGTGGTCCGCCGCTGCTGCAAGGCGTCAAAGAGCGCAGCGCGGCTATTCTCCCCGGCCCAAATCCCCGTCAGTCCCAACCCGTAACCCCCAGGGTAGCCGTCGTGGTTATCGGTGCCGGCCACAAGGCCAAACCGCTTGCCCAGAGCCAAACCGTGTTGCACGGTGTATTGATATCCGGCCGGACCGCCGCTGTGCCCCAGCATGGGATAGAGGCCACTGTCGCGCTCTGACGAGCCGTGCTCGGAGAAGATTTCCACCACCGGCGACAAGGCCTCGTCAAAGCCCTCCCAGTCCACCCCGCGCTCGTAAGCCGTGTGATGGGGCACCAAGATGGCCTGTCTATTCCTGAAGTGGTCCTGCAAATCAGCCAGATTCCGCGCACAGTACATCGACTCCATATCCTCGGCGCTGAGCACATGCAGGTGCCCCCAAGCCGAGGAGTGCCACTCGTAGGCTGGAAAACAGGTAAACTCGCCCGGTCGGTTGTTTTCGCTGGCAGCCCGGCGGATCCGCTCCCAATTGGCGACCACCACAGGATAGCCGTCCGGCACACCGCCGTCGGCGTGTAGCCCGTGCGGGGTGAAGGCGTAGAAGTCGAGGTGGGAGCGAGCGATCTCATAGCTGCGCTCGAGACTGCCTTGGGCATAGCCAAGTTCATTGTGATTGTGCAACTCGCCCCAGTACAGGTTCAAATCCGGCATATTGCCCTCCTCGCAATCACCCCTTGACCGATCCGAGCTGGATGCCGCTGATGAACCAGCGCTGGCAGAGCACAAAGACGGCGATCATGGGGATGAGCATCAGCACCGTGCCAGCGCAGATCAGCCCGTAGTTATTGCTGTACAGATCCGAAAGCTTAGCCAGTCCCACCGACAGCACCATCATCGAATCCGAGTCGATCATAATTAGAGGCCATAAAAAGGCGCGCCAGCGCCCTAGGAACGTGAAAATGGCTAGCGCGGCCAGCGCCGGCTTGGCCAGCGGCAGAATCACGTGCCGGAATACCCCCCAAGGCGAGCAGCCATCAATATAGGCGGCCTCTTCAATTTCGTGCGAGATGCCCAACAGAAACTGTCTGAGCATGAAGGTGCCATAGGCGCTGAAACAGCCCGGGGCGATCAGCGCGAAAAAGCTGTCCAGCCCCACGGGACGCCCCACGTAGTGATGGCGAAAATAGACGAACCCGCCGAACGCCTCCGTGCCAAAGGCCATGTTCAGCCACTCTGGTATTTTCTTCATCAACACGAACTGCGGGATCATCAGCACATCGGACGGAATCATCATCGTCGCCAAGTAGCCCAAAAAAACTAGATCGCGCCCCCGAAACTGGAGCCGCGCAAAGGCATAGGCCGCCATGACGCTAGTGGCCACCTGCACCAGCGTCACAGCACAGGCGATAAACAGCGAGTTGAGGTAGTAGCGCAGGAAGGAGAACGCCTCCACGACCCCTACGTAGTTGTCCAAAGTCCAGCGCGGCGGAATCCAGCCCAGAGTCACATCGACGTTGTATTTGAACGAAGTCAGCACGGTCCACAGCAAGGGCAATACCATGCCGCTGAGCAGAAAGAGCAGCGCCACATACGTGAAGGTCCCGGCTTGGTCCCGCCGCGGTCCGCGACTTTTATCGACGCCAATGTCTGCGCGTTCGTCCACCATCTCAGGCCGCCTCCAGTCTTTTGCCGCCAAAGCGCCAGTTGATCATCGTCAGCGCAAAAATCAGCCCAAACAGCACCATGGACACCGTTGCGGCATAGCCGATTTCCAAGCGCTCGTACGCTTGAGTGTAGATATAGTAACTCATGGTCGTCGTCGATCCCTCCGGCCCGCCCGCAGTCATGATATAGGCCGCCTCAAAACCGCCCTGCAATCCACCGATGATGCTGGTGACAAAGATGAAAAAGGTAGTAGGTGCCAACTGCGGTACCGTGATGTGGCGCAACCGCGCCCACCAGCCAGCTCCGTCCATCTCCGCAGCCTCGTAGAGTTCCGGCGGGATATTCTGCAGCCCCGCCAAGTAGAGGATCATGTTAAATCCCCCGACGCTGGCCCACACGAACATGATGATGAAAGCCGGCTTGGCCCAGTTTTTGTCGATCAGCCAGCCCGGCAAAAGCCCGATGGCTTGCTCGGCGGGAATACCCAAAAATTTGTATAGGCTCCACAATAGTCCGTTGATGACGCCGACGTTTGGCTCGAAAGTGAAGACCATCTTCCACACCATGAAGATGGCCACGCCGTGGCACAGATGCGGGATGAAGAACAAGGTGCGGAAGGCGATGCGTCCCTTCAGATTTTTGTTGAGTAGCACCGCCAGAATCAGGGCCCCAGCCATTGAGAAGGGGATATTGAGCATGAGGAACAAGGTATTGCCCAGATACTGCCAGAAGTAGGGGTCGAGCGCCTTCCATTCGCCGTCCACCCGATCAAATCCCACCAACTCGGCAAAGTTGGCCAGCCCGATAAAATCAGGCGCTTGGCCGCTGGCCAGTTGGTAGCGATAGAAGCTCAGCCCCGCAGCCGCCACTACCGGTCCCAAGGTGAAGATCAGGAAGCCGACTAAATTGGGCGTGAGGAAACCGATGGCAGCCCATCCCTGGCGCTTCATGGGGCTTCCCTGTAGATCCGATCCAGATAGGCGTTGGTCACTTCGTGGGCCTGCCGCAGCGACTCCGCCACCGTCTCCCGGCCCGCCAAAGCCGCGTCCAACTCATCCTGCATGCGCCGGAACAGATCTTCCCACCACACCTCCTGCGGAAAGATCTGCACCTCGTAGTCCATGGCCCGCACAAAGACCTCTTCGTCCCACGGCGTGCCCTCGCGCAGGAAGGTGGTTCTGGCCACTGAGCGCTGCGGCGGCAAGTCGCTGCCCAAAACCGCCATCTTCGCCATGGACTCAGGCCCCACTAGGAACTCGATCAGTTTCCAAGCGGCCTCGGGCTGCGGCGTGTCCTTCCAGATCGAAAAACCCGAGCCAGCGTAGCGCGTCTGCCGCCCACCCGGGCCCTCGGGAACCAGTGCCAGATTCCAGCGAAAGCGATCTAGGAGTTGGTAGTCCGGTATGCGCCACGGCCCGGTGATGGCCATGGCCACCCTTCCGGCCTCAAACGTGAAGGTGCTCATCGGGTTGTCGCTGCGCATTCCCGGCCGCGGCGGACTCACTTTGTCCTTGAAGTAGAGATCCACGTAGAATTGCGTCCCCAAGAGCACCTTGGGATCATCCAGATTAGACACCCAACGCCCATCCTCCTGCCGCAGAAAATCCCCGCCCGCACTCCACACGTAGTTGGCGATATCGTAGGGCGTCAGCCCGTAGATATCCGTCATGCCGTCGCCGTCTTCATCGACCGTCAGCTTCCGGGCTTTCTCCACTAGTTCCTCCCAGGTCCAGTCGTCGGGCGGATAGTCCACTCCGTAGCGGTCGAAGAGGTCCATATTGTAATAGCAGGAGATGGTCGATCCTTTGACTGGCAGGCCGTACAGAACGCCTCGATAGGTATAAGCCCGCAGGCCCACCGGGTAGTAGTCGTCGCGGTCAATCCCGTGGCGATCGACTAACTCATCTAGGGGCAAAAGCTGGCCGGTGCTAGACACTTGTGGCATATCTCTCCAGTGCAAATTGAACACATCGGGCGCGTGCCCCGCGTCAATGCCGGCCAAAAGTTTTTGCACAAAGCGCCGCGCTGGCATCACCTCCACCCGCAGCTTGGCCTCCGGGTTCAGGGTGCGGAACTCGTCGATGATCTGGCGGTAAATGGCCGTCTGTTCGGGCGTACCCCTGACCCAGATGGTCAGCACGTCTTCGGTGGGATACAGGTGAAACTGACTGGCACCGATAAAGACGCTGAGGACGATGACCGCCAGCCCTCCCAAGCGCAAAAATCGCATAGTGTCGTGTCCATTGTACGAAAAAAAGAGAGCCCGCCTAGAAAGACGGGCTCTCTGCTACTCGGCCAATACTCGTAGGATTACTACTGGTACTGAGCCTTAATCCGCCCCCAGCTCTCCGCTTCCACCGCAGTGGTCGGTTCGCCCCACTCGATGCCGGGGTCTATAGGCGAGAGGAATACATCGCTCACTGGTCGGCCAGCCGTCCCCCCAGGGCTGGTACTCCACTGGCCATGGCGATAATCTTCGTCGCCGGTGAGCACATCGACGTCGGTCACCATATTGCCCCAGTGGATGATCTGCCCTTCCTCGAAATCCCAAACCACTACCTGATCCTCGGTGGCTTCTTCGCTCAGGGGCATCTGCGCGATCGGCAAAATGCGGATTTCGTAGATATACGTGCTTTCGCCGAACTCTTCGCCCGTAAAGCTCCAAGCGATTTCGACGTAGCGCGTGCCGTTGACTAGCCACGGCAAATTGAGGATGGGCCTAAAGAACTCAAAGGCACCGTCCTTGGGCGGTAGCGCGTACTTGTAGTAGAACCCGTTGGCGATATCCCCTGAGTTCTGGTCGTCGATATTGGTGTGGTCGGCGTTGAGCCCCATCTCGTAGCTGTCATCCCAGTAGAACCTGCCCGGGTCCTGGCGGTTGGTCACGTGCAAATTGTCGTACACCGAGGTAGTGACGTAGAACATATTCTGGCTATCGCTCCAGCCGATCAAATGGCGGAAATTCATATCGCTGGGATCAATCTCACCCTGCGAGGCAAATTCCAGCGCTCTCCCCTCTCGGGTCGAAGCACCCACCGGATAGGTCGTCTCGGCGAAAATGCCATACTGGTCAACGGGAATGGCAGACCAGTCGTCGTCGAATCCGTCGATTACCGGCACATTGGTATCGGGGAACTGCACTGCGAGCAGCAGCAAGTCAGGTGGATCGTGGGCTTGGGCAATAGATGCAATCCCTATCCCTAACACCAAGAACAGTTTCCGCATGATAATACCCTCCTTTACATAGGGCGACGAAAGTGGATGATTGTGCAAATACTTAATTCATTGAGTACCCAAAAGCAAATAAAAATGTCGCTCTCTTGCCGTAAAATCTCAATAAATTCAATGTTTACAGTAAATTATCGTCCCCTAACAACCAATCACTCCAGTCCCGCGTAAATTGTAATAAACGCCTGCGTTGTATTTATCGCTTGACGCTCTTTGAAGTTTTTGTGCTCCAAGACGATGCCCGTCAATAACCGGATGCTGTAGCCTTGATAGGCCGACGTATTGGCGAATTGCAGCCCCACCGTCAGGGAATTGAAATCGCTGGAGTCGTCGTCAAAGTCGTCGAACCACACGTACTCCACCCCCGCCTGTACTTGCGTCACCTCTAGGAGCTGCATCCGCGCCAAGGCACCGAACAATTCCATCAGACTGGTGTGCTGGCCCGCCTCAAACAACGTGCGGCTCTGCTTGCGGAACTCGCTTTTCCAACGCGGCTCAACAATCAACCGACCCAACTCGTACTCGTACCTAGCCTTGTTGATAAAACCAAAGAAAAAGTCGGTCTCGTCCAGCCCCAATCGCTGTAGCTGCGCCTCGTCCAGCCGTTGGTGGAAGTACACGTAGTTCAATTTGCTCAGCAAAAGAAGCGAAGCCGTTCTCAGACTATGGCCGACAAAGAACTGGTTCACCCAGGTGTCGCGTCCCAGGAGCGGATCGTCCAACGGGGTCAGGGCTCCACCCCGGATCGTATTGTCCGGGGCCCACTGCAACAGCGGGTTGGGGATGTCGTCCTCTACCCGCTTGGCCATCTCAAAGATCCGCAGGCGGCCGTAGCGCGGTGACAGCCCGTCGTAGTTGAGCACCGCGTAGGTACCGTGGTTCTTTTGGTCTGAAGAGATCAGCCCCTCGCGCAATACCCCGGCCATCAGCCGCAGTTGCGGCGTCAGATATACACCGCCGTACGCGTTGTAGCCCCGATGGTCGCGTCGGTAGGGGTAGTCGGGTTCCTCGTCGTTTTCGTACTGATCAACCCAGAAATTGTTGTTCATGTCCACCCCGAACAAAAACTCCGGCCGATCGACGCCAAAGCGCATGAAGGGCTCTTCGTAGTCGGGCGTATTGTTGATCTTAACTCTATTGTCGTTCTGGTTGAGATCCGGTACAAAGTCGTTGTTCTGGTCCCACCCTGGGAAGACCTGCAAATCCGGCTGCACCCAGTCGCTGCGAAAGGCATCGGGGACTCGGTCTTGATCGTCGTTGTCCTCAACCAGTTCCACGCGGTCCCGGTCGGCACTGTAGTCAATCTGGCCGTTGTCTGCGGCGACAAATGCTTGGGTATTGTAGAAGGGATCCATACTGTAGGCCTCGCCGTAAAAGAAGAACGGTTCGGCCCGCTTGGACGCGTTCATCATCCAAGCTGGTGCGTTGGGACGGCCTTTGATGCCCGAAGAAGCTCTGTGCTTATTCTCCAGCACATTGGGATACTTGCGATAGCTCCAACTCAGGTCGTACTCGCCGTATAAGTCGAAACCGAGTACCTCGTTCACAGCAAGCGTACCCCCCAAGATATGGGTAGCCGTGGGCAGACCGTACTCAAAGCTGACGGTGCGCAAATTGGTCAGGTCGTGGATATTGCCCCGCGCTTGATCCACTAGCAGCAGCACCGGATTGCCCGACACATCGAGTTGGTTGTTCGACGTCATCCAGATCTGGTAGTCGTTGGCCACGACCAAGCGGAACTCCACCCCGACGATTTCGCCCACTTCGCCACTGGCCCGGTTGGTAAAATCGGACTTGCCAAAATCGTAGAACAGCCGGATCTCTTCGCTGCCATTGGCCGAGATAAAACCCCGCTCTGTCAGCCCCCCTTCGACCAGTGGTTCTAAGCCTATATCTCTGCCGCGATCGACGCTGCCGTCCCTGTAGGTGATGAGCACATCGGAGCCGGTCGGAAAAAAGGCCGCCCCACCGACGCCGTCCTCGGGCGAATCGTCGCGCAATACAATCTGGATTCCAGTTATCGCATTCGAGCCCACGGTCCCTCCTTGGGCCCCTCCGAACAGGCCAGCCGCGGTCACTGCTTGGCTGGTCCCCTGAAAATTTTGCCTCTCGGTCAGCGCACCGGTGATCATATTCTTAAAAAAATCCCGGTCCGTTAGCGCATTCGCTTGGTGGGCATTCACCATGTGAATCCCCATCTCAGTGAAGTCGCCCACTTGGGCTGTAAAGCGCCCCCCGAACAAGGTAGTAGCGCTCGTTCGCCGCACCTCGCGTCCCCGGACCCCCCGCGGACCGCTGATGCGCGAATAAATCAGCGTGCCCTCGTATTTGTCCGAGGCCAAGTCAGCCTGCACCCCGTCCAGCCGCGCCTTGGAAAAGGTCATGGGCGTCAAGGTCGTGCGCAGGTCGCGGCTCACTGTCAGCGCATAGAAATACGAACCCTTCTGGTCTGCGGCCACCACCACCCCGGAAAACCATCGGTCAAAGCGGCTGGATTGAAATACGACGTTGCCAAATTCCTGCGGCCTTTCTTGGGACGTATTGTAGACTAGCCATCCCTGGTTGATGAAATTGCCGTAGAGATCGTAGAAATAGCTCCCCTCTATATCGGCGTTTATATAGCGCTGATAGGGAGAGCGGGCGTAGTTGGTGTATTCCCACTGGCGCCAGCGGTATTCGGCGAAGAGTTCCTGCGGTACGTACCAGCGCCGCACCGCCGGGTCGATCGCGTCCAACATTCCCTGAGCGCCTTGGGGCCGGAAGTTAGTCGCAGAGCCCTGCCCGACCCCCAAGCGCGAGCCGTAGTCGAGCTGCTGACCCGAAGTCGCCTCTGCGACTATGGCTAGGAGTAAGATCCCCCTGAGTATGTTGCGCTGCGGTCTCAACGCTAACTTTCTCCGGTGAATGGCCAGCCTAGTCAATAGGCCACGGCAACCAGACCACTGGCCGCTTGGCTGCCCCGGTCTGTATCGAGCGATATTTTGTACACGTATATTCCAGGCGCGACCACTTCTCCCCCCGCATCTCGCCCGTCCCACTGGTGCTCAAAAACGCCGCTCTGGGTTCCAGTTCCGACCACATCTGCCACTAGGCGTCCGGCTAGGTCGAAGATCTGCACCTCAAGCTGCCGCAGAGTGCCCAAGTTGCGCACATCGTGGGCAATCCGCACGCGGTCGTTGACACCGTCATCATTGGGCGTAAAAGTCGGCGGCATCACCCGCAAATCGCTGATCAGATCTCCGCCCATGGGCGTGTTGACCGAAAGCACGTCTCCGCCAAAGCGGAAGGTCGCGTTGCCCGCCTTTACCTGCTGCTTCAAGGTCGGCTCGGCGCTGTTATAGACCCAGCCGCTGAACTCAGTGCCAAAGCGCAGCACCTTGGCGTCAAAGACCACCTCGACCCGCTTCTCGCTATCTTCTACCCCCTGCAACAGTTCAAAGCCCACCACGATGCGATCGTCTTGGATCTCGGGCGGGAAGTCTGCCGTCGTATCCACCCCATCCACTAGCACGGCCCGCACGGCTTCAGCCCGAGTCTGGGTCGCAATTTCCAAGCGGTCGAATCCAGTATTGTCCTCTCCGAGGAGAGGCCGCACCACATACGTAAAGGTGTGGGGCGCAAAACTCTCCGTTTCGATTGGCCAGACCTCGGCGATCACGTCCCGGGCCGCCGATTCCTCGCCGAAGAGCAGCGATAACTCGTCGATACGGGGCGCTTGGTCGCGGTCGGCAGTCAAGACGATCTCGAGTTGCAAATAGCGGCTCGGACCAGGCGACATCAATGGCGTACCATCCGTCCAAGCTGCGGCCGGCACAGCCTCGTCGCGGAGACCGCTTGCAAAGTCGTAGGGGGGCGACCAGGAGCTCCAGTTCTCTGCGTCGATGCTTCTAGTCACGTCGTTGAAAGACCCGGCGCTGAACGTCAGGTCGTAGTCCTTGCGATCGATCTCGACGAAATTGCCCGTCCGCTCAATGCTGAAGAACCGGTTGGGCTGCGGCGTATTGCCGGTGCGGGTGCGCAACTGAATCTGTGTGCCCTCGGGCATGGCACCACGCCAGCGGATCTTGCTCCAAGACACCGGATGACCAAAGTCGAGGATGGGCGTGCGGTACTCGGTATGGGAGACAAAACCCTCGCCGTAGATCTCGAACTCGGCGATCTCCCAAGTGCGCTCGGGGTCCAGGGGACGAATGCCAATCCACTTTAGGTCGCGCGTCGGGAAGCGGTAGTCCACTACCACGTCGAGATTTTCCAGATTCCGCTCTAAGATATCAAAGGCCGGATCGTTTTTCGCTCCGAGAGCGCGGCTTATGTCTTCGTACCAGCGCTTGCCCGGGCGGCGCTGACCAGGCAGGTCTACAAAGGGCGCCGTGGCGTCGGCCACGCTAATTTCGTACCAAGCCAAGTAATTGTCCTCAAATCCTGGCCGCGGATAGAAGCGAATGCGGTTGATGGGTAACTCGGCCCCTAGGTTGACCACTATGTTCTTGACATTGCCTATGTTGACTCCGGCGAGGCGCGGCGAGATATCCACGGGGCGCAGCGTCGCTGTTTCGATATTGCCGTCGACGATTGGTTCAACGGTCTTTCTCTCCTCTTTGGTATACCCAATAGATATGCTGGTGTTAATGTCGCCCCCCCTTTCGAAAATGGACAGCGACAGATTTTCCGCAGGATCAATCAAAACCGGCCGCAGGGTATTGGCGACGAAATCGATCATGACGACTTTGCCGGAGTCCTTCATCAAAGGATCGGCCACCGGCTCCAGCGACACCGAGGAGACGGGGAAGACCCCGACGATATTCCCTTCGGCGTCAACTGCCGCGTATTCTCCCTCTCCGCCTTCGATCAGTTCCTGCCAGACATTGCCCTCAGTACCACCGAGGTGGAACTCCGCCCGGCCCCAAGCCGCGGTGCTAATAAGAGTCCCCAATCCGCAGATCATCAGTCCTAGGCGCAGCATTGCGGCCTCCTTTTAATAAATCACGCCCACTGGACGGGCACTCGCACTCTGGCGCGCGTCGCCGCCCACTTCGAGACGCACTAGGTAGATCCCAGGCTGAACTAGTTCTCCCACCCCATCCTTCCCATCCCATACCAACTTGGGAAAGCGCACGGCGTCGTACACGCCGCTCTCCCCGTCGAATTCGAAAAGATGGCGCACGCGACGGCCTGCCAGATCGAAAATATCCACCCGGACCCGGGCCGTGCCCACTACGGCCAGCACTTCGCAGGACAGGGCCAAGTGGTCATTGGCTCCGTCGCCGTTGGGCGTTAGCACGTTGCGATCGAGCGAGAAACTGCCGATCAGACTGCCCTGATTCACCGCGGGGCTTAGGACCGTGACCCCGGATCGAGTGGCTTGGTCCGCGGCGGCTAACTGAGCGGCGTCGCCGGCAATAACCCCTTGGAACTCGTCCTCTGCTAGCAACATGGCCCGGCCCGCAAAGGACGTGCTATACGACAACACCCGAGTGACAAAGTGGATTTTCAGCACGGTATTGTCCTCTACTATGCGCGGAAAGCGCACCGCAAAACCCGCATCCGTCAAACGAGTGATGGCCACCTCGCCTTCCTCGGTCACATCGTCCTGCACGGCAAAGGCGTGGTCGAGCCGCTGTTCTCCGGCTCCATCGACGATCTCGATGCGCTCGATGCGGTCCACTCGTTGGACAGTGGCAATTTCGACGCTGTCGAAGCCCTGTAGTCCAGCGTTCTCCATTTCGACTTTCAGGGCGAAGACAAAGGAAATATCCGTGGCCGCTGGTACCTGGCGAGGGAAGACCTCGCCAACCAAGCGGTCGGCCAGTGGCGGCGAGGTGTAATCGAACGAGAGGTCTTTGAGTGCAAAGGCCGATCCCAGATCGTCGCTGAGAAAGTCGACCCGAAACTGAAAGTAGCGCCGCGGCGAGGGCGACAGGATCGGCGTACCCGCTTCGCTGGTGCCTTCCTCTATGCCGTAGGGCGGCGACCAAGGGCTCCAATTTGCCAAATCGTCTCGCACCGGGCCGCGCTCCCAGGCATCGGTCTGCCCACCCCTCAGCGGCAGATCGAGGAACTCGTCCCGCAACAAAGGCTGGGACGGGTCTTCCACCGAGAATGGAATTGGCTCGGCGTTTCTCAGACCGACCTGCTTGCGGGTGTAGGACAGCGGCGAGGGGTCGCCGCCACTGCGAGTGCGGATCTGCATTTGCGCCTTGTCCGCTTGGCCCACCAGTTCCTGTGCCCAGCGCAACTGGCCCCAATTGGCCGGCGTGCTCATGTCAATGATCGGCGAGATATAGCGCACAGTGGGCAGGAAGCCCTCGCCGAAGATTTGCAGCTTTTCTATTTCAAACGGAATCGACGAAGTGGCCTTCAAGCGCACAAAACGGATATAGCGCGGCGGCTCGATATCGACTGTAGTGACGGCCTGGGTGTTGTTGTTGCGGATTTCAAATATCTCCCAAATTGGATTGCCGCCCTCGGTCAGCACCAGCCCATCGTTGACGTGGACCTCGAAATTCTTGAGAAAATTGCTCTGGAACGGCGTCATCGGCGCGGGAAAAACCGTGTTGCGCGGAAAAAAGCGGATCTGGTTGACCCCAAAGCGAGCCCCCAAATCCATGACCAGCAGCGTGCCCAAAGCGTCGTTCTGCTGGCGCGTGAAGGCCTTGCCCGTGGACTTTTCCGCGGCCACTTGCGCCAAGACCTCTTCCAGTTGCGCCCGACCGAGATTGACGACCGTCGGCGCACTCATGCCGCCGCCGCGCGCGTAGATACCAGTGGCTAGATTCTCGCCTTCGCCCACCTGCCGTGGCAGAATGCTGCCGGGAAAATCGGCACTGGCGAATTCGACCAGGTCGGCCGGTGAGGTGCCGATCTCGGTGAGGTTCGGATTGAGGGTAGAGCGATGCTCAGGCTCAATCGTCTCAATGCCCGCCGCGTCCAAGACCTGCCCCTCCCACGAGATCTGTCCCTCCCCACCAATCCTCAGTACTTGGCGGGCTTGTCCCGCGCTAGCCATCAGGATCAGTGCGCCGCATACCGGCCATGTAATGTAGCAGAGATGTCTCATTTTTTTATTTCAGGATATTCCGCAAAAGGCCCTCGATCTCTTCCTCCATGCGCTCGTGTACCTGCGCCGTCCGCCGACCGCGTTCGTACGCTGCGAGCGCCTCTAATCCTTCAGCTTCCCTGCCCGTGCGGCCGTAGAGCTTGGCGAGCAAGAAATAGACGCGATAGTCCTCCTGGTCCAGCGCCTGCAAGCGCTCGAAGCAGACCAAGGATTCGCTGTAGCGCTCCGCGCGAAAGAGCAACCCTCCCAAGCTCCACAGCGCCGACCGCGCCTCGGGCTGGCGCTCCAACAGATCCCGCAGCAACTGCTCGGCCTCCATCACTTCCCCCACTTCCAAGAGCAAATCGGCCAAGCGCTGCCCGGCCGCGTCCGCCCAAGCGGGATTTTCCACAAGCTGCCGGTACCCGGCAATCGCCTCCCGGGGCTGTCCCTGTTCTGCCCAAAGCTGCGCCAAGCTATAGCGCACCCGAGCGCTATCCGGCACCACTTTGAGCATCTTTTGATACGCTTCCGCAGCCCCTTCCGCATCGCCAGCTACGAGCCGGGCATCCCCCAGCCGTCCCCACAGTCCCTCCCACGGCTCCCCCGCAGCCAAGAGCGCTTCGTACAGGGCACCCGCCTCCGCGGCCCGTCCCACTGCTAGATACTGATCCGCTAATCCCTCGTGCGCCCGCTCCTCCTCCGGCCACTGCCGCAGCAACGCCCGGTACGCGCCAATGGCCCGCTCGTGTTGCTCCTCCTTCCCGTACACTGCGCCCAGCGCGTAATAGGCCTCCATCATCCCCGCGGCCGCGGCTTCCTCGTACTCCCGCGCTGCACTGGCCGGCATGTCCTGCGCTTCGTATTCGACCCCCTGTTGGTAGTGCTGTTGGGCGCGGGCCTCTGGCCCGGTTTCACTGCAACTCCAAAAGAGCCCTATCCCCAGCAGAATCGGCACCACCCTGACAACCGCCTATTCCAGCCCCGCATAAATGGTCACAAAGGACCGGCTCGTAGTGCTAGGCTCGGCTTCCTTAAAATCCCGCCGTTCCAGCGCAATACCCGCCAAGGCCATCACTTGGTAGCCGTGGTAGGCCGATGTATTGGCAAACTGCAGGCCCACGGTCAGGGAGTTGAAATCTTCGGCGTCGATATCGAAGTCGTTGAAAACCACGTATTCGACGCCCGCCTGCAGCCGCGTCACCTGTAGGAGCTGCACCTCCATTAGAGTCGAGAAGAGCTGCATTAGACTCGTGCGCTCGACCGCGTCGAAGAGGCTGCGGCTCTGCTTGCGGAGCTCGCTCTTCCAGCGCGGTTCTAGGACCAACTGGCCCAGTTGGTAGCGGTAGCTGGCCTTGTTGATCAGCCCGAAGAAGAAATCCGTCTCATCCAACCCCAACTCCTGCCGTTTCGCTTGCCCCATCAGTTGGCGGAAGTGCACGTAGTTCAGCTTACTCATCAAGTGCAGCGCGGTGCCCTGCAAACTGTGGCCGACAAAGAGCTGGTTGACCCAGGTATCGCGCGCCAGCAGCGGATCATCTACCCGGGTCAGCACCCCGCCCAAGACGGTGTTGTCCGGCGACCATTGCAGCAGTGGATTGGGGATATCGTCCTCTACCTTCTTGCTCATCTCAAAGACGCGCAAACGACCAAAGCGCGGCGAATCTTCGTCAAAGGTCAAAGCCGCGTACACACTGTGGTTTTTCTGGTCCGAGGAAATCAGGTCTTCGCGCAATACGCCGGCCGTCAGCCGCAACTTAGGGGTCGCATTGACGCCGCCGTACACATTGTAGCCCCGGTGGTCTCTGCGGTAGGGATAGTCGGGCTCTTCGTCGTTTTCGTACTGATCGACCCAGAAATTGTTGTTCATATCTACTCCGAACAAAAACTCTGGCCGATCGACGCCAAAGCGCAGAAAGGGCTCTTCGTAGTCGGGGATGATATTGGTCTTGACCAAGTTGTCGTTCTGATTGAAGTCGGGCACAAAGTCGTTGTTTTGGTCCCAGCCCGGGAAGACCTGAGGGTCGCCCGCCTGCCAGTCGGACCGAACCGTGTCGGGAAAGCGATCTTGGTCGTCATTGTCCTCGACCAGTTCGACGATGCCCTCGCGCTCGCTCTCGTAGTTGATCTCGCCCGTTCCCAAGGTGACAAAAGTGCTGGTATTGTAGAGGGGGTCCATGCTGTAGGCCTCGCCAAACATGAAAAACGGGTGGGCGCGCTTGGCCACGTTCACCATCCACGCTGGTGCATAGCGCCGTCCCTCGACCCCCGACGAGGTCCGGTGCGTCTCTGCAAAGGCGTTGGGGTACTTGCGGTAGTTCCAGTTCAGATCGTACTCGGCGTACAAGTCAAACCCTACCACATCGATTAACTCCAGGGTTCCCCCAAAAATGTGCGTAGCCGTGGGCAGACCGTAGGCAAAGCGAATCGTGCGCAAATTGGTCGCGTCCTTGATATTGCCCCTAGCTTGGTCGACCAAGAGCAACACCAACTCTCCCTGCCGGTTGGTCTGGTTGTTCGAAGTCATCCAGATCTGGTAGTCGTTGCCGACTACTAGTTCGAATTCCACGTTGACAATGGAATCCTTGGCAGCGCTGGCCCGCTCGATGAAGTCGAGGCTGTCAAAATCGTAGAGCAGGCGGATCTCCTCAACGCCCTTGGCCGCGATAAAGCCCTTCTCCACAAAACCGCCTTCCACCACGGGCTCAAAGCCAATGTCCTTGCCCCGCTCCTTGCGACCGTCGCTGTAGGTGATGACCACGTCGGAACCGGCCGGGAAGAAAGCAGCCCCGCCGACTTCGTCTTCGGGCGAATCGTCGCGCAGCACAATTTGCACCAGATCGATCGTCCGGTTCTGCCCCACGGTCAGCAGGCCGGAGAACGGGTTTCCGGCCAGCCGATCCGTCAGCGTATTCGACTGATGCGAATTGGCCAAGTTGAAGCCCAGCCGGGCGTATTCGCCGATTTGGCCGACAAAGCGTCCGGCGACCAGAGTAGTGTTGTTGGTGCGCAGCACTTCCTGGCCGCCAGTCTCCCCCCCACCCGGGCTGCTGATGCGCGAATAGATTAGTGTCGTCTCGTAGCGATCGGTGGCTAGATCAAATTGCACCCCGTCCATCCGCGGTTTGGAGAAGGTCATCGGCGTCAGGGTGGTGCGCAACTGGCTGCTCAAGGTCAGCGCGTAGGCGTACTCCCCTTTCTGATCGCCAGCCACCACCACCTCTGAGAACCACTGCCGGAAACGCTCCGACTTGAACAGGGTATTGCCAAATTGTTGCGGCCGGGTTTGCGTGTTGTTGAAGATCAGCCAACCGCGAGTGACAAAATTCCCGTAGATATCGTAGAAGTAATCCCCCTCCAAGGCCGTATTGACGTAGCGCTCAAAGTGATCGCGGGCGTAGTTGGTGTACTCCCATTGGCGCCAGCCATACTCGTTGTAGAGCTCCTGCGGTACATACCAGCGCCGCACCGCCGGGTCTAAGGCGTCCAGCATCACCCCAGGCCCCTGGGGCCGAAAGCTGGTCTCAGCACCCTGCCTGAGTCCCAAGCGCATGCCATAGTCCATCTGCGCCTCGGCCATCCCGGCCAAGGTGCCAAGCAACAAGCACAGGGTCGAAAATTTGGCTCTCACAGCATCCCCATTTCGCCAAGGGTACAGCCGTCGGACCTCTCTTCTAATACACCACTGCAATCAGACGCGACCGCTTTTGCCCCGCTGCCTCAGCCTGATCCGCATCAACCTCTATCTGAACTAAGTAGAGTCCCGGAGGCACCAGCGCGCCGTTGTCGTCCCTTCCGTCCCAAGCAAAGTTCTGTCTCCCCCCCAAGGCCCTCATGGCCACTGTGCGCACCCGCGTCCCGTCTAGGCGAAAGATGCGCAGCTTGAGCGACCGAGCTTCATACACTTTGAAAAGCGAAAAACCGACTTCCGCCACGTCGTTGATGCCGTCGCCGTTGGGGGTGAATGGGTTGGGAGTCACCTGCAAATCGTCCACTACGTCGCCAGCACCAAGCGCCCCGATCACCAAGCCGTGGCCGGGCCGTAGCTGGGTGACGTCGCCGGGGTCACTTTCCTGCCAAGGTCCCTCAATGGCGCTGTTGCGCATCGCGGTCTTGAGTTTGGTTCCGTGCAAAAAGACCGCCGCGGCAAAGCGCAGGCGCACCAAGCGGCCGCGGCCCAAGACCCATCCCTTTGCCGCCCCAAGTCGATTGTACTGGGCCGCGCTCAGCGTATCGCCCAGCGAATCGAAGAGCGACTGGTTGCCCACGCCTGTCACCTTGCGAAAATAGCGCACCGGACCCCGTTCGCCCTCTTCTAAGGCTTCATAGGTCGCTGCGTCCACCTCTTCCAACTGCGCACCGTCGCGGTCCGTTGTGCGGAAATAGCGGATCGCTCCCTGCAACTCTTCGTCGAGCCGCTCGTAGGAAAGCAAGTCGAGCAATTGGCCGTCTGATCGCGTCGGCACCTCGTCTCCATCGCTTAGTAACCGATAGTAGCGATGCGGCAGAACGTCTGTGGACTCGCCGCGCTTCACTTGGGAAAAACGCACCTGTAGCGAATCCCCCTGACTGCGCAGGAGCTGCAGTGCTGCATCATCGGCACTAGCGGCGGCCTCCTCTTGCTCTACCGCGAACAACTGCAGCGGCTGTCCGCGGGCGAATTCCTCTTCTGTTCCCAGAGCCACATCCAGCAAACGCATGTCGAGATTCGGTTCCGAACTCAACAGCACCTCGTCGTAACCAGGACTCCGCTCCGAGCGGGGTTCTTCCAGCAAAGTCGGCTGGAGATAGACCTCAAAGGTATCTACTTGACCCACGCTCGTCTCCTCGGGCCAGACTTCGGCCAGCAGATTTTGCAGAACTGGACGGTACATATCGACTTCAATCCTGCGGAGCAGGGGAGCGACGTTGCGGTCATTGCTGACTAGTTTTGCCTGGAGCTGCATGAATTTGCGCAGACTCGGAGACGTCACCCGGGCACCCGAATGCAAGTAGCGCTGACTCCAAGGGGTCCAATCCGGCCCGATTACGAAGGAGGTGTCAACAGGTCCTGCGCGAAAGCCCGGCAGCTTTTTGTGCTTGTCCGCCGTGACCTCGCCGCCGCCACTGTCAAAGTAGCGGATGTGCTGCAGCAGTTGATCCCCGGTGCGCGTGCGGATCTCCACATCGGTACCGGGCGGCAACTCGGCCTCCCAGCGCACGGACCCCAGCACCACCAATCCGGGCAACTCGATCGCATCGGATTCGAGCACTACCTCGGCCGGCGATCCTTTGGAGAAGATCATGAACTCCCCAATACCGGGGTTGTAGAAACCCTGCGTGCCCGTGTTGCCGGGTGGTTGGTTCTTGAGGGTGATAAATTCAAAAAATCGCAGCTTTATAGGTGGACTCTGCACGTCGTTGAGCAACGAGTAATACCCCTCATCGATGTTTTTGTCGCGCTGTTTCGGACTAATGAGTTGCCATTTGAGCCGACCTTGGGCGTCTCGAATTCCCGACGAGCCCCGCATGGTATAGCCCCGCACTGTCGGGGCATGGACGTAGCCTTCGGAGAGGATCCGCATTTGGTCCATCCACACAGTGCCCCCTACATCGGCGATCAGGATGTTGTCGTCGGGAACCTCCTCGAGGAAATAGGTGTGGCGATAGAAGGATGACACTTGCCCGTCAAAGGCCTTGCCCGTGCCGCCCGAAGCGGCGATGGTGTGCTCGATCCCACCACCCGTTTCGAGCATGCCCAGCGCGATATTATCTCCCCAGCCCCAAGCGTCCACTTCGGCCAAGCGCGGCAGTTCCCGCCGATAATAGACCCTCCGCCCTTGTCGATCCGGCCCCAGGACCTCGTAGGTGGCCTCGTCCACGGGTTCCTCCCGTCCGGCCACATCGCGCACAAAGTACACCACATCGCCGCGCTCCCCCTCGGGCAGCGCTTCCCACGCCTCTTGGGTTATTTGCTCGCTTCGGGCCCCGCGGGTGTCCGTTATGGTGATGCGGATGACCTCTACCAGCCGGCCCGTCCAGTTGGGATCGGCATTGCCCATGGACAGCCGCTTCGCCATAAGGCCGGACACATCGGCAGGCAACAAGCCACTGGTGCGCTCGCTGTCGAACGCGAAGATCCGCTGGTCTTTGTTGACCCCGTCAAAAGGCGCGAAAATCGAAAATCTGAGCTTGCTGTCGTCCCGCACCAAGGGCAACTGTTTTTTCTCGAAGAATAGCAGGAACTTGAGGAAGGGGTCGCCCAGTTGCTCGTCGACGAATTGCAGCCTGAGCCGCTCCAGCGGCACCACTCTCCCGAGGTGTACCTCGATCCACCAGTCGCCGATTGGATCGTCTGGATTCGGTTCCCAGAATGTGGTCGGATCGTCGTCGAGAATGTTGGGAGCCAAGTGCGGGTTGGAGCCCACCCGGCTAACGCCCGGCCGCACTATGTAGTCGTAGATGAAATTTTTGCTGACGTCTTGCAGGGGGTTACCCAGCACATCTAAGCGCAGGGTACTGTCGACGGTTGCAATCCGCGGAGCTTTTTTGTCGATCTCTACCGGGCGCTCAAAGCTCCTGTCGTCCAACAGGTTGTAGACTTGGCGCAGCTCGCGGGGCCGCACGGCCCCGGAAGCATCTATAGCGGTCAAATGGCCGGGCCGCTTCCAGTTGACCCAGTGCCGCTCGCCTTTGACGACGACTTGATCGCCGATAATGTCGTATCCTTGCTGGGCATTGACCGGACTAGGAGCGCAAGTTCCGGCCAGCCAGACTGCTGCGTACGTAATCCCCTTACTGAATTTGCGGCTCGCTTTCATAACGGATTTTCCTTCCGTTGCCGCTCATTGCAGGCGGTCGGTAAAAAACACTACCTGAGTTTTGCCTTTGGCCCGCAAGGCTCCGATTAGTTCGACAATACCCTCTTGCTCACGGCGCTGTCTCAGCAGGGCCTCCACCCTTTTCCGCACCCGTTCAAAAGGCAGAACCTGCCCCCCCTTTCGGCCCAAAACCCGAAAAACCGCAAAGCCGTCGTGCGTCTCCACCGGCCCTACTAGCTCGCCTTCCTCAGCGGCAAATGCAGCGGCAACTAGTTGTGGATAGCGGGATCGGAAGAGGTGGCGCAAGGTCATTTTTCCCTCTTTACCCGGCCCCGCGTGCGAGCCGACGCCCGGTTTGTTCAGCAGTGCAGACATCTCAACGCCCTGTTCGATCTCCTCCCGCAGGACTTGAGCTTGCGCTTCCGTCGCCATTAGAACCTCGCGGATTTCCACCTCCGCTGGGCTGCGGAATTTATTTGCGTTAGCTTGGTAATAAGCCCGACTCTGTGCCTCGGAGATCGGCTCCTGTAAAGCCGTCTGCGTCCGCACCAAGGTCCGCAGAATCAACCATTCCCGCTTGCGCGTCAGCCACTCCGCAAACTCCGGCTCCCGCTCCCAGCCCTTAGCCCGGGCGGCTGCGGCAAAGAGTCTAGACCGCACTATCAAGTCCTCTAAGAGATCGACTCCTTGCTGGCCACCCGGCAATTCCCCGCTGACCCCCGCTTCTTTGAGATCGGTCAAACACTCCCCTAGCGCAACTTCCCCCTCTGAAAAACTGTATAGAGTCTGGACCGCTTCATCCGGTGCCAAGACGATATTCCGAATCGGGCCTTGCCGCAGCCGTTCCAGACCTTCGGCGTGCAGGCGCAATCCATAACGCTGGGTCAAGATCTCAAACTCGCGCTCTAGTTCCGCTTGCCAAGCCTCGCTTTCTAGGAGGCGATGGATACCTTCCGAGTAGTCGGTCAACTCGGACTTTCGGTCTTCTGCAAAACGGTAGATCTGCCACGCTCCCGGCAGGCGTACTGGTCGGGCCACCTGTCCCTTTGACAGGGAGTAAAAAGCCGCTCTCGGCACTTTGTACCAGTCCAAATGGGGCAGCCCGATCCACCCTACTACCCCGTCTTCCTCGGCCACTGGATCGTTGTCGGCGAAGCGCTGCGCCAGCTCGGCAAAGGCCCTACCTTCCCGCAATTCGCTCAGCACTTGGTCGCGCTCCTCTAAGCTCTCCACCACAATGCGACTGAGTAGCCGCTCCCGGTCAAAACCCCGGTCGAGAAAAGCGCGTTCTACCTGTGCCGCCTCCACTTTTACCCTCGGTGCTACTACCCTCACCTGATAGGTATTGACCAAGCGGTTCCTCGCTAACCGTTCGACCTGCCCTTTTACAGCCGCGCTCGAATCTATCCCCTTGGCCCGAGCTTCGCGGAAGAGCAGTTCCCGATCGACCATTGACTGCAGGTGCTCCAAATCGCCCGCCCGTCCCTCCTGATCGCTCTGCAGACTAGCGGGTAGGCGCTCGACAAAACGCTGATATGCACTAGCTCGGATATCCACATCGCCGACCCGAGCGAGTACCGGATCGTCTTTGCCGCACCCCGCGAGCAATAGCGCGGCGGTACAAAAACCCGATGTGAGCAGCAGGAATCTTTTCATCGGTGATAAAGCCTGCTCGCGGCGGCGGTGAAAGTCCTAAACAACTGGCCAATAATTGTCTAACTAAATGTAAAATCCCTATTCCCGTGTCAATTTTTCTTTTTACCATGCGTATCCGATTGCCTTTTTTTACGCCCGGCCATCTAGCCAACCGCGCCGCATCCTCGACGACCTAGAAGCCGCAGACAACAACTGCTGCCCCAAGTGCGCTTTTGTAATATATTCTATGCTAACTGCATCCCAACGGAGGTTTTCCTTCAAGGAGGCTCGCAATGTTCGCACTCGCCCCTATTATCCTCTCTGTCCTCGCAGTTTCCACAGCTTGGACCGACAGCGAAGTCAAAACTGTCACCCCGCTCACTACACCTTGGGAAGGCCCCGTCGAGACAGAAGACGCCGCGATTAGTTCACCCGAAATCCTCGGCGTGCGATTCTATCTGAATGACGAGGGTGAGGTGACTGACTTGCAATTCGAGTTTAGCCTCGTGCCGGATGTCGCATACTATCGGATTTGGCGAGAAAACCCGGTCTCTCGCGGCCTAGACGAAAACGGCTACGTGGTGACACTCGAAGAACCAGCTAGCGAATTTATTCCTTGGGCGAGCGTGAAAGCCGACGCGATAGCAAACGCCGAGAAAGGCACTGTCATTGTCTCCCCCCTCGCTTTAGTACTAACCGAACTAACCGACTGGGCCATCTCCGCCACCGTCGAACGCGACGGCGCGCTCTATCGCTCGCCGCTAAGTTACTTTGACCTACCCTCATCGCTGCCAACAGCCGTCGAAAGCAAAAGTTGGGGACAGGTCAAGCACCTTACTATTGACCCCTAACTAAGGACTCCAATGAACGGCTACATCCACCACGAACTCCTGCCCCTCGGCGAGGATCCAACCCCCTATCGCCTGCTAACCACGGATTACGTCTCCACTGGCGAATTTGAAGGTCGCCCAATCCTCAAGGTCGCGTCCGAGGGCCTGACCCTGCTCGCCGACCAAGCCATCCGCGACTCAGCCCACCTGCTGCGTCCCGGCCACCTAGCCCAACTGCGCCGTATTCTCGACGACCCAGAAGCCTCGGACAACGACCGCTTCGTCGCGCTCGACATGCTCAAAAACGCCAACATCGCCGCTGGTTGGGTCCTGCCAATGTGCCAAGACACCGGCACCGCCATCGTCATGGGCAAAAAAGGGCATCAGGTGTGGACCGAAGGCGACGACGAAGCCGCGCTCTCGGCCGGCATTGCCAAAGCCTATCAGGAGACCAACCTCCGCTACAGCCAACTGGCCCCCCTGAGCATGTTCGAGGAGCAAAACACCCGCACCAACCTCCCGGCCCAAATCGAGGTTTTCACCGATCAGGGCATGGCCTACAAGTTCATGTTCATGGCCAAAGGCGGCGGCTCGGCCAACAAGAGCTTCCTCTTCCAAGAAACCCGGGCACTACTGACCCCAGAGCGGCTGCGCTCCTTTATCGACGACAAGCTGCGCATGATCGGCACGGCCGCCTGTCCGCCCTATCACCTCGCCTTGGTCATCGGTGGCACCTCGGCTGAGCACACCCTCAAGCTGGCCAAGCTAGCCAGCACCCGCTATCTCGACAGCCTGCCGACCCAAGGCAATGAGTACGGCCAAGGCTTCCGCGACTTGGAGATGGAGGCCGAGGTGCTCAAGCTGAGTCAGGAGATCGGCATTGGGGCGCAGTTTGGCGGCAAGTACTTCTGCCACGACGTGAGAGTAGTGCGAATGCCTCGGCATGGAGCCTCTTGCCCGGTCGGCTTGGCCGTTTCCTGCTCAGCCGACCGCCAAATTCTCGCCAAAATCACCGCCGAGGGCCTCTTCCTCGAAGCCTTAGAGACCGAGCCGGTCAAATACCTGCCCGAAATCAGCGACGAAGAACTCGGCGGTGCCGTCGTCGATATCGACCTCAACCGGCCGATGGACGAAATCCGCGCCACCCTCAGTCAGCATCCGGTCAGCACTCGGCTCTCGCTCACTGGCCCCATGATCGTGGCCCGCGATATTGCCCACGCCAAGCTCAAGGAGCGGCTCGATGTCGGCGAGAGTCTGCCCCAGTATTTCAAGGATCAGTGCGTGTACTACGCCGGTCCGGCCAAGACGCCCGAAGGCTACGTGTCGGGATCGTTCGGGCCGACGACGGCCGGACGCATGGACGGGTACGTCGATGAGTTCCAAGCGGCTGGCGGCAGCATGGTCATGCTGGCCAAGGGCAACCGCTCGCGCCAAGTTACCCAAGCCTGCGAAAAGCACGGCGGCTTCTACCTCGGCTCCATCGGCGGGCCGGCAGCGCGGCTGGCCCAAGACTGCATCCGCAAGGTCGAGGTTTTGGAATACCCAGAACTGGGCATGGAGGCCATTTGGCAAATCGAGGTCGAGGACTTCCCTGCCTTTATCGTCGTCGATGACAAGGGCAACGACTTCTTCGCCCACTTCATGCGGCCCGCTCAGTAGGCCAATCGCTCAGGATCAAGCGTGAAACTCGCAAACAAGGTAGCGGTCATCACCGGTGCCGCGACCGGCCTAGGCCGCGCCACTGCCATCGGCGCGGCTCGTGAAGGAGCGCGGCTCGTCCTCGCCGACATCGACGAGGCTGGCGGCGAAGCGACGGCCAAACTAATCTCCGCCGAAGGCGGTACAGCTCACTTCGTGCACACAGACCTGAGCCAGTCCGCAGACGTTCGCCGCTTGATGGACACCGTCGGTGAACACTTCGGCCACCTCGACATCCTGATCAATCCAGCGGCCATCCTCGTCGATGCGGGAACGCGCATCGACGAATATTCCGAAGAATCTTGGCGGCGAGTCATCGACGTCAACCTCACCGGTAGCTTTCTGCTGTTGAAGTACGCCGTTCCCCTGCTGCAGAAGGCGGGTGGAGGCGTGGTTCTGCTCGTCATATCCGGTGCTGGCGTGTTAGGCGGCAGTGCCTCCCTTCCGTACGGATCGAGCAAAGGGGGCGTCCGCGGGCTGGTCCTAGTGGCCCGTGAACAGCTCCGTCCCCTGAACATCCGCATCCACGCCGTATCTCCGGGAGAGATGGCAACGAACATGAAGCTGGGCGCTATCCGCGAGATGGCAGAAAAAGCAGGCCACTCCGCCGACGAAGCAGAGCGAGAATCGCGCCCCGGCCTGTCGCCACCCGAGGATTCGGCCGCCAAGCTCATCGATCTCGCCTCCGACGCGGGAGCAGCCGCTGGTGACGCCGTGACTATCTTCGATGGCGACTGGGATATCGAGACCCATTCTTTAAGGACCCCGACCAACCGCAGGTTGCAGTAGAGCTCGACGCCACACCGCGCGGGGAAAACAGCATGAAATTCAGCGAGGAACAATTGGAGCAGTACCGCACTGAAGGCTACGTCATCGTCGACTGTCCGTTCCCCGAAAGTTTCACCGAGGCGTGCAGGGCCGCGGTCGAAAAGGCTTCCCAAGATCCATCAGAAGGGCCGGCAGACGGCAGCAAGAGAAATCACTTTTACCTACGGCCGCAGGTGGAAGATTCGTACTGGTGCGCCCTCGATCACTGCCTGCCGTTCATGAAGATCATCCTGCACCCCGAAATCATCGAGCTCGCCCGTCAACTGAACGAGGACCGCGATATCTATCTGCGCAACGGCGGCATCAACGAGCAGGCCCCGGATCGGTCAGTCGGCTGGCACATCGACGGAGGTCCGGGCTGGGCAGAGTTTATGCACTACTTCTCCGGGGCGTCGCGCGCAAACGGGTGTCTGCGCATCGTTCCAGGCAGTCACACCGGACCGCCCACCTCTCTCCAAGAGACGGCCGCCAAGCTCAGGGATGAACGGGGAATTGTCGGTTCGCAGGCCGATGACGGCTGGGAAGACGTCGCACTCGACGACGAAATTTCCCTAGAGGTCGAACCCCACCAGCTAATCGTCCGCCACGCTAAGCTGTTTCACTCAACGTGGCTCAACCGCACCAGTGACTGCCGGTATATGAGCCACTGGCTGTTCCATCCCCACACGATCGACAACCATCGCTTTACGTGGGGGGATTACCTGATGCCTGAGCTACTCAATTCGCTGAGTCCCGATCAGCGGGAGGTGCTGTGGCTGGATCGCGAATTCGACATTGATCCGTCATACGAACGGGAGCGCTCGCGCGAGTTGGGACGAGTACAGTGGGGAATCGTCTGAATAACGCAGCACCCGTGGATTTTCGCTCAATCGCCCCAGAATCGATTGCGTAGCATAAGGATGTGACCCGGCCCTCGCAGGATCGAATTGCTGCGCGCTCAAAGCCTGACGTTGCGATTCTTCCAGTGTTTTGCAAGATCGACAATATCCGGGTCGTTTCTGATACTATCGAACTCCTTGAGTTTATCGAAGATTGCTGAACCAAGACCATCGGACACAACCGAGCCGGAAATCTCTTTGAGGCACGTCTTGGCTTCAGACGTTTGGTTGTCAGACAGCAGTGCGGCTGCCTTGTAGAATTGCCAGATGCCGTCGATTCTGCCCCTCAGACGTTCCGATTGCTGAAAATACGCCAGTGCCCTCGCAGTCTGTCCAGTTTCGAACGCCGTGACAGCAGCCTTGCCGTAGCAGGTTGCGACGCGATTCTTATATGTCTCTGCAAGGACACCTAGGCCCTGGTCATCGGGATTGTCGTCCGACTCGCACTGCGTGGATTGATAGAGTTTCTCATACCGCGTCAAGTATCTGTCCAAATCGTCAAGTGTATTACCTGAATCACGACCCAGCTTCCGCTCAGCCGGGGCTATACTTTCGGTAAGGACCGAACACGCACAGTAGCATCTGCCTGACTCGCCAACTAATTCGGGCGGCCCATCTTCGTCGATGGAGATGTGCATTCGTTGGAACTGGCTATCGGCTTCCGACAGATTCTCCGCCCAAACGAGAAACTGAATACCCTCGTCAATCATCTCGTCCCAGTTTTCGAGTTCTCTGTATATGAGGGAACGGGCAAAGTGGAATATGAAGCGACCGTAAATGGTCCACTCTTCCCCTATTGCTTTTTCTATGGCACTCAATTCGGAGAGAGCCTCGTCAGCGGCACCAACGTGCGGATACGCCGTTGCCAAGCCTGACGGCCACCAAATATCCAACTTCAGCGTTGCATCAACCTCATCCGGTACAAGTGATCTTGCCTTTCGGTGGCACCTGACAAATGCCTTCATGTCCTTCACGCGGTTGTATCTAACACATGCGCGTTTTAGACACCATATCTTGTTCTTCCACCCTCGCGCGAGGTCTTCTGCAGCACCTTCGTAGAGAAGAGCAGCATCGACCCAACGTCCTTCCTTGATATAGCTCCGATCAAGGGCCTTTACGGTCTCATGCAAATCAGTACCCATAGATTTCCACTCAATCATCTCAGGATCGGTTGATTCAGTATAAGGACGTGACCCGGCTCGCCTACCCGCCGAGAGATGCTCGCAGGACGATACAGGGCTTCCCTAGATCTTGGCCGATGTAGTCACCGCGATGAGGGACGATCTCGGTGAAACCCAATCGAGTCCAAAATTGCAAGGCCGGAACATTGGCCAGATAGACGCGCGCCAAGGCGAAACGGAAACCCTCGGCGGCCAGCACGCTCTTGAGGCTTTTGATGAGTGTCGTGCCGACGCCGCTGCGCCGGAATCGCGGCCGGATCGCTAGGATCGAGAGCCAAGCGTCCCCTGCGTTGGGCACATCCTCCATTAAGTGAAAGTATCCAGCCAGCTCTTCATCCGGTCCAACGTGGATGCTCCTCATACGGAAGCCGCGTTCCTGCGATTCGTCCGCTACCGACTGCTCCACCAACTCACCGACCTCGCTTTCGGGCACCTCGGCAAAAGTGGGATCAAGCGCGACGATATCTACGCATTCCGTAACCGCAGCATGCAGCGCCGGCGTCTGCGCTACCTCGACCGCCCGTACGACAATCTGCCCTTCCGACCACGTGCTCGGTAACATGTCTCTATCACTTTCTGAACTCGTTATGGAACCTTGATATCATTGCATGCAATGACATCATTGCGTATTTTCTTAGACTTGGAGGTGAAGAAAATGGCTAGCATGACAATCCGCAACCTCGACGATGACATAAAGCAGCGTCTGCGCGTCCAAGCGGCCAAGCACGGTCACTCGATGGAGGAGGAAGCGCGGGCGATCTTGCGTGCGGCGCTCACCAAGCCTGCATCCCCCATCAATCTGACACGCGCCATACGCGCTCGATTCGCGCCCTTGGGCGGCGTGGAACTAGACATACCGCCGCGCGAACCGATGCGCGATCCACCTCAGTTCGGTTAAGGTTTGGGGATGATCCTGCTCGACACCAATGTCGTCTCGGAGTTGATGCGCCCTAAACCCGATCCTAACGTGGCGGATTGGCTTGCCAATCAATCCACTGCAAATGTCTTCCTTTCGGTAATCACGGAGGCCGAACTGCGCTACGGCGTCGCCATCCTGCCAGCGGGCCAGCGCCGTGATCGAATCGCCGCCGCAGTCGAGAACATGCTCCAGAAAGATTTCGCCCGACGCATCCTGCCTTTTGATAGCGAGGCCGCGCGCATCTATGCCGAGATCGGGGCTAGCCGACGGGCCGCTGGGCGACCGATCAGCCACGCAGACTGTCAGGTAGCGGCCATCGCCCGTTGTCGCGGGGCGGCCATCGCCACCAGAAATGTCGGTCATTTCGAGCACTGTGGTATTGAGGTAATCAACCCATGGCCCGCATGAGCGGTGGTCACTTCGAGAAGAGTGGGAAGCGTAAAGAGGCTATGAAAGGAGCGTAGCACAGTGTAATGGTAAGGCGACAAACAACAGGGCTTGGCCTCTCGGAGGACGAAGCATTCATGGGCTTGGTCGACTATGGCCTATTCAGCGAAAAGCTTCCGCCATGTTTTACCTCCGAAGGGCTTTCAGACTATGTACCGAACATTCTTCTAAAGCTAATAACAGAAACTGACGAAAAAAAATTAAATAAGCTCCTTAAGAACCGAGAACACGATTTCATCCGTTATGAGCCGCTACGCGAAGTTAATATCACTCGTCAGATAGGGATCCCCCATCCCGAAAGCCATATTGTCCAGTGTCTAGCTCTAAAGCGGCATTGGGCGAAAATCAAAAGACACTGTGCAAAACCGGAGACACCCATGAGCCGTCTCTTTGTTCGCAAAATGTCAAGTAAGCGTGTTTTTCGGATGAATTACAAAGGAAAGGAACATCTCGAGAACGAAGAAGCAGACATTCGCAAAATGACAGGCGCACACTATGTGGCTCACACAGATATATCGAATTGCTTTCCCAGCATCTATACCCACTCAATCCCATGGGCACTGCATGGGCGTAGTAAGTCAAAAAAGAATCGCTCGGTCTTATTGGAAGGAAACCTTCTGGATAAAGTCACTCGAGGAACCCGAGATGGACAGACCAATGGGCTCTTAATCGGGCCACACCCCTCCAACGTAATCTCCGAGGTAATACTGACCAGAATTGATCACAACATGGTTCAGAAGGGATACAGGCGGTTTTACCGCTATATTGATGATTACACTTTTTACGCGAAAGACCACAATGAAGCTGAAAAATTCATCCATGACCTTGGTATGCAATTGCGCGAATACGAACTTACTCTAAACGGCCGTAAAACTGAAATCTTGCCAATGCCACTTCCAATCAAAGAAGATTGGGTTAGAGAGTTGAACAGCTTCCGATTGCCAGCCAAAGGCGCAACCGTTCATTTTGGGACAGTTCGTTCGCTCCTAGACTTAGCACTGGAACTAGCTCATGGAGCGGAGACATATGCCGTTTTGAACTACGCTATCAAGATGATGCCTCGGAATCTCGATAGTCGAGCTAAACGTCTTTTCGTTCAGGAGACTATCAACTTGGCCCTGATCTACCCATATCTTGCTCCAATTCTAGAAGAACACGTATTCAATAAGCATCGCTATGACGGAATCGAGAAAGCCATTCTTGATTTCATCGAACAACTCCTAGCGATTGGAATTCAGAGAATCTTTCCGGATGCCATCGCACATGCCTTGTATTACTCACTCAAACATAACCTTCAGTTGAGTACGCCGGAAGACAAACTTCGAGAGGTTATCGAGATAGATGACTGCCTTTCGAATGTGTTATTGTTAGAGTACGCAAAACGCTACGGGGTTAATGGCATTCGGGAGGATATTCGAAGACGTGTGGATAAGCTGAAGGGTACGGATCCCCGAGAGAAGGATCGCTTTTGGCTTCTAATCTATCAGTTGTGGCTTAAAAAAACACTGAACGATGAAGGCCAACAATTCTTAGCTGACCTGAAACGAAATCGTTTCGGCTTTGTAAGCTTCAGATGACGATTTCAAAACAGCAGATTAAGAACCACACTAGGCGGCATAGAATTGACCATACGCATCCACTCGCAGAGAACACGGAGGCTCAGCTATGGCAGGTCTCGACGAACTCAAACTGAGCAACCGAGCCTGCCTCGCAACACTTCGCCGCGTAGGACGCTACTTCTTCGCTTTCCTCAGCGCCCCCCTAAACGCCTTCTCGATCTCACCGCGTGCGACGATGGCGTCCTTCCACACATCGGGGAAACAATCGAGCGCATAGCCCGACCCCTTCGGCCCCAACTCGACGACCGCCCATAGCTCGGTAGCGCCGCGCTGTCCTTTGACCCAATTGTAGAGCAAGTGCTTGAGGAAGTTGTCGCGCCAGGTGATAAAATCCGCGTCCAATACCCCGCGCCCATTGGTGACCGGCGTCTGGCAATGGCTGCCAGTAAAGGTGCGGAAGTGAATCAACTCACTCATTTTGAGCAGATCGGGGCGGTACTCGGAGATGCGCTCCCAGAAGTTGGTGGGCCGTAGCTGTTTGATGATCGCCGGGTGCGAGTGGTCGAAATTCGTGCGCAGCTTCTCCTTGTAGCGCTTCTCGTACTGTTCCGCCAGTGCCAGTCCCTTCTCCGGGGTCTCAGTACACGTGTCGCGATGCCATTCAATCGCTGGTTTGAGCTTGAGCTCTTTGCCCGCCTTCATCACCGCCCGCGCCACGGTCACAGCCTTGCGGATCTCGGTATCGTGGTCACAAAGCTGGACGTTGATGTGTTTGGCACCTGCTTCCTTAAAAGCCGCCAGTTTCGGCTCGGCTTCTTCTACCGTGGCTATATCGACCCCGCCGACGAGCTGTAGCCCGTGCTTGGCGCAAGCCTCGGCGATCTCGGGATCGGCCCCAGCGCTGAAGCCGTCAAAGCCAGCGTCCTTGGCCGCGCGGACTTTGCGGTCCATGGACCACTGCTTGGCTTCGGACGGGTAATTAGTCAACGTCCACGCCGCGGCACAGAGTTTGAGCTGCGGTCTTCTAGCCTGCTTTTTCTTTGCCATTGTTCTCTCCTTTACGTGGAAAAATTAAACGGCGATGTTGATGCGCCCCCTCAAGCGTATTCAAACACATCGACTTCTTCAGAGCGCACCGGTTTGGCCTCCCCGTTCAACATGCGACGTACCTGCTCAGTGGTCTGACGGCTGAAAGTCGGTTCCCCACAGCGCAAGCACACGCTAGCCGGAATGTCCTCGACTAAAATCCGCCTCCCTTGCACCACAAATACTTCACTCACTCTTTCCTGTTTGGCGCTGTTCGAGCCACACACATGGCAGTGAGACATGATGGTTTCACCTCCGTTGAGAAAAATCAATCCATTCGCTCGCGTCAGGTTCATACAATGTAATAATTTTTACCCGCTCAGTATCGGCATAGGATACTTGAAGGTGCAGAGGACGTCCATCCGCCGAGAATCCGAACAGTAGGCAACTAGGCGAGTACTTATCGTCGAAGTATTGCTCGATAACTCTTGCCTCGGCACCAGCCTGTCGTATTTCCCTATCGGCAATGTTGCGTTCCACCGCTCGTTTGAAAGCATGGCGACTGAACTCAAACTCTCCCATCGCGAGTTGTCGACGCAATGTCTCCAAGGTCTTCATTAGCGGAAGTCAGTTTAAGGTATCGGCTTCAACAACGGTCACGTTCTATCGGCATCCCGGGTTTGTAGAATACTGGACGGACGGACGCGGATTCCGGCCGCTTCCTTGCGCTCGCGAACTTGGTGCAGCCACTCACTGACCGAGGGACGCGACGCGATTCGTTCCAACTCGTCGCGGAGGAATGCCTGCATAGACTGGTGTTGCCGGGCGGCGCGAACGGCCAACGCGTCTCGCACCTCTTCTGGGACGTCTCTTATGGTGATTTGTACTGGCATGATAGCGTTACTCCGCTCCTAAACGGCAATTCGCTTTTCTCCGGTATATACATTGAATCCCCGCCCGCGCAAAAATCCCAACAGCGTCATCCCTGATTCCCGCGCCAGATCCACCGCCAAACTCGACGGCGCAGACACGGCGGCGACCACCGCAATCCCCGCCATCCGCGCCTTCTGCACGATCTCAAAGCTGGTGCGCCCGCTGACCATCAGCACGCTCTTGGCTGGCACCGGCTCGTTGCGCAGTGCGTAGTGGCCGATGAGCTTATCGACCGCGTTGTGCCGGCCCACGTCCTCTCGCAGGACGAGCAAGTCGCCCGCCGGATCAAACAAGGCCGCCGCGTGCAGCGAGCCGGTTTGCTCGAATACATCCTGTGCTTGGCGCATGCGCTCGCTAAGGTCGTAGAGCATGGCTAGCGGCACAGTAAAATCTCCCGTCAGCGCGGGAGCCTCGCAGGTGATAGCCTCAATGCTAGCCTTGCCGCAGACCCCACAACTCGACGAGGCGTAGAAGTTGCGCTGGAGCCGCTGCCGATCAAAGTCCACGCCAGCGGCCAGCTTGACCTCGACGATATTCTCCTCGTTGGGCGGCTCCGCGGCCGTGCAATACGAGATCGCGCCCAACTCCTGCGGCGATTGGATCAGACCCTCGGTACACAAAAAACCGGCCGCTAGCTCAAAGTCGTGGCGCGGGGTGCGCATGACCACTGCGATCGGCGTCTCCTCCACGCGGATTTCCAACGGCTCCTCGACCGTCACGCAGTCGTCTTCGGCCGCTTTGTCCTCCTCGCGGAAGCGCCAAATCGGCCGCTGCGTCACCCGCTGCTGCCGCTCCATCACATCGGCCCCACGCGCCGAGGCCCCCGGTCCATCGCCAGCATCGAAGCGTCAAAACTCTTTTGCATCAGCGCCAACTTGAGCGGCTGCGCTTCCGGCTCATCCCACATGTTTTCAAACTCACCCGGGTCCTCTTGCAAGTCGTACAGCTCGCCCAAGTCGTGACCGTGGTAGAGCACCAACTTATAGCGCTCGTCGCGGTACATAGTGGCAAAGGTGCCATCGGGCGCATCCAAGGCGTCGTAGTACTCGCAGCGGACGAAATCGCGGTGCAGTTGCTCGCTCTCGCCGCGCAAGATCGGCGCAAGCGAGCGGCCGGTCATTCGCTCCGGCACCTCCAGCCCGGTCAGCTCCAAAAGCGTCGGCGCTTTGTCGGTCAGCTCGACCAGATCGTCGCGCACTAAACCTTCCTCAAAGTGTCCCGGCCAAGAGAAAATTAGCGGTACTCGCACCAAGCCCTCATAGAAGCGGCACCCCTTCTGGATCAGCCCGTGGTCGCCGAGCATTTCGCCGTGGTCGGATGTAAAAATCACCACGGTATTGTCGCGCTGGCCCGTGTCTTCGAGCGCGGCCAACATGTTCCCTACTTGATCGTCGATCTGCTTGATCATCGCGCAGTACGCGGCCTGCAACACGCGCGCGTCAGCCCCAGGCGTCGGCCGGTCTTTGTGCAAGGGGTCGCGGATATCGAGTTGGTCGGGCCGCCGTCCCTTGGATTGGAAATCAATCGCCGCCAGTTTTTCCTGCTGCGCCAAATCGCTGTCGGCAAACAGCGGTCCGGGCATGGCCGCTGGGTCAAAGCGGTCGCGGTAGCTCTGCGGCGGATTGAACGGCGGGTGTGGGTCGTAAATGTTGACGCTGGCCAGCCAAGGGCCGTCGCGTTTTTCGCTCATAAATTCAATGGTTTTCTCGGCGCACCACGTCGTCTGGTGGAATTCAGCCGGCAATCCGTGGGGGTATTGCTTCATCAATTCGCCTAAGACTTCTCCCTTCTCCCGCACCCAGTCGGCATAGCCGTGCCCCTGCGGCCAGTCGTCGCGAGGCGCGTGGCTGTACTCCCAATAGCGATACCCGTCATTGACGCGCGGCTCAATGCGGCCATAGGCGCTGGCCAAGTGCAGCTTGCCAATCAGCCCGCAGTCGTACCCAGCCTCGGCCAACTGCCGCGTAACCAGCGGCGGATGGTCGGGAAAACTGTCGAGGCCATTGCCATTGATATGGACGGCGCTGGCGTACTGGCCGGTGAGAAAACTCGCGCGGCTCGGCGTGCAGATCGGGCTTTGGCAATAGGCGTGCGTAAAAGCCACGCCCTCGGAGACTAGCTGATCGACGTGCGGTGTATCGACGTGCGAATAACCGAGTGCGCCGATTGTGTCGTAGCGCTGCTGATCCGTGCAAATCCAGAGGATATTGGGAGGCGTCATGGTAGAAGTATCCTTTGTTGGGGTAAGTCTCGTTTTTAATTAGGACGCAGAGCAACAGGACGGCACCGTAGCACTAGCCATCAAATCCCAATGCAAAAAGCAGTGCATCGCGCAATTCATTCACCTTCGCCAGTGGGAGAGATACAATCAGGGGACCTATTTTACTCTTGGACACGGTCTGGATGTGATCCAGATTGATCGCACATTCTCTAGGCATTCCGTCTCGTTGAGACAGAAGCACCTCTGAGGGAATGTCCCGAATGGTCGATGTCACTGGTGCCACGGTAACTTCTCCCAGATATTGAAGCACCGAATCCCTAGTGAGAATGACAACTGGCCTCTTCTTATCCGGCTGGGCGAATCTGTACCAACGAACCTCACCACGCCGCATCACTCAACCCACACTTGCTCGTCTTCCCAGTGGCTAAATTCGCCCGATTGAACCGGCTTGCGGGCATATCCCTCGCGGTGTTTTTGCTCCTTTTCTTGTATTTTTGTCCGCTTGAGAGCAGCGTATAAAGCCTCCCGCGCAAACGCCGATCTCGTCGTGCCTATTTTCTTCACAACCTTATCAACTTCCTCAATTAGTTCCTCATCGAAGGTCATTTGTACGGTTTTCATATCTTGGTCTCCAGCATCAATTTCAACAGAATAGCTATTCTCATTCCAACACCCCCTACGGCAAAAACTGCGCCACCGCCGCGCTGCGCCATTGCATCTGTTGCACCGTCGTCTCATGCGGCTTAAACCCACACGCCACCTCGGCAATGGGCACGCCCCGCACCTCGATCCGCTCCAAGTCGGCCACGCCGTAGCCCAAGGTGTCGGCGTAGTGCAAAAGGCCCAGTTCCATCGGCTCAAAGCCCATGGCCTTGGCCATGACCGCATCCACGGCAAACACATCGGCTGACGCCGCGGCCGCACCCATAGGCACCGCATCCGTTCCCCCAGGACCATTGCCCTGCAAGCCCACCGTGCCATCAACGATCCCAATGTCCGGCTTGAGATACTGAGCCAAGCGGATCAAGTTCACGTTGAGCACCTCGGCCTCGCTGGGCAACACGCGCTCGGCGTGCGAGGGATAGCCGTGCATCTTGATGCGATCCTCTTTGTGCAGCGTCCCCATGATCATGTTCTTCTGCGCCAACGTAACCACGCACACGTCGTGGGTCTTGGCCACGGCCACCGAAATGGTGCAGGGGCATTCGAGCACCACGCTCGGCATCCGCACAGTCGCCTCGACGCCGCCGGCCATGTGAATTGTGGTCTCTTCCCACCGCGTCTCCTGATGTAGATCGACCAAGCGAATCGGCACTGAGTATTCTTCGACTAGTGCATCATAGCCGAAGTTGGCAAACGCCTCGCCCGAATACTTCTCGTTGCCGCCTTCGGCAATGACGATCTCCTCGGGCGGCTGCGCCGTACTCAGCAGAAAGTCGATCGCACCGCGCATGGCGTCGGCATGGGTCGAGGCGAGGGGATTTTCACTGGACAGGAAGTTCGGCTTGAGCATCACTTGGGCGGCCAGCTTCGGCTCGACGTCCTCGCGCACCAAATTTAGCGCTTGATATACGTTGGCTCGCCGCGCACCAGCGCGGGCCAAACCCACTCGGGCTGTGTTCATATCGCATGTCTCCTTGGTTGATAATGCCTTGCCCGCTCTCTGGCCCCAATGTATCATTTCTCTTCCCTCTAATCAATCTGCATCTATGCGTCTGACCTTTGAAGAAGGCACCCTACTCCTGCGCGACTACGTCGGCCCAGATGCGCCCCCGGCCTTTGTCTGGGATGCGCGCGTCGATCACTGGCGCGCCCAAGCCCACTTCTACCGCGAAAGCGTCGAACACCTCAAACGGTACGAAGTCGCATTCAAGAATACGGCCCCGCGCTACAATACCCTTTCCCTGCAACTGCACACCGCACCCGAGCCACACCCTCACCAAGCCGAAAGCATCGCCGCTTGGCAACAGCACGGCTGCCGCGGCGTGGTCGTCTTGCCCACGGGCACGGGCAAGTCACAAGTCGCGCTCATGGCTATGGTAGAAGTCCAGCGCAGCACCCTCGTCGTCGCGCCGACCATCGACCTGATGAACCAGTGGTACGACCTACTCACCCGTTCGTTTGCCGTCGAGGTTGGCCTGCTCGGCGGCGGCTATCACGAACTAGCCGACCTGACCGTAGCTACGTACGACAGCGCCTATATGCAGATGGACCGCTACGGCAATCGCTTTGGCTTCATAGTCTTCGACGAGGTCCACCACCTGCCCGGCGAAATGTACAGCCACGCGGCCGAAATGTGCCTAGCGCCCTACCGCCTAGGGCTGACCGCCACACCAGAACGCGCCGATGGCCGCCACGTGCTTCTCGACACCCTCGTCGGTCCCATAGCCTATGAACGCGGCATCCGCGCCTTGTCCGGCGAGTACCTAGCAGAGTATCGCGTCGAGCGCCGCCAAGTGGATATGGTCGCCGAGGAGCGCGTCCAGTACGAGGCTGCCCGCGACGAGTACCAAGCCTTCCTCGCCGCCAAGAACATCCGCCTCGGCACCAAAGACGGCTGGCGGCACTTCGTCATGCTCTCGGCCAAAAGCACCAGCGGCCGACGGGCCATGCACGCCTACCGCCGCCATCGCCAGATTGCCCTCGGCGCGACCGCCAAACTCCGCGTCCTCGAAGACATCCTCAAAGCCCACCCGCGCGACCGCGTGTTGATTTTTACCAACGACAACGAGACCGTCCATCAGATCTCCCGCACCTTCCTAGTCCCGGCCATTACCCACCGCACCCGCACGCGGGAACGCAAGGCCATCCTCGAAGCCTTCAACAAGGGAGAGTACCTCGCCCTCGTCGCCTCAAAAGTGCTCAACGAGGGCGTCAATATTCCCGAAGCCAACGTCGCGGTAGTACTCTCCGGCTCGGGGACCATCCGCGAGCACGTCCAGCGCCTCGGGCGCATCCTCCGCCGTCGCCAAGGCAAGGAAGCCGTGCTCTACGAAGTGGTCTCCAAGAACACGGTCGAAGACCGCATCAGCGACCGCCGCCGCCGCCACGAAGCCTACGAGTAAGCACCGTGCTGACCTCAGACCTCCTGCTGACCCGCTCGCGTGGCCCCTACATTGAACCGCGCTATGTCGATGTCGAGGACCCAGTCCTCATCGACCTAGCCCAAGCGCTCATCGAGATCCACATCGAACACCAAGGCAAAACCCGCCGCGAACTACGACAAGCCCTCGACTTGCTCGCCGGAGACCGCACCGACTACCGCATCCAGCGCGGCCTAGCCAAACTACTCTGCGACCACTACTGCGAATTCCATGTCGATAGTCCCCAGCCCCCCGAAGAATTGCGCCACGCCGTTTTTACCTTAGCCCGCGCTCACCATCCGGTCGTCCGCGAGACCAGCCTCATCTATCCAGTCAAGCGCGAAGACCTGCTGGAACAGGTCGCTCTCAAACACCAGATCAGCAGCGAAGATGTGCTCGCCGGGCTGTACGCCGACCTGCCTGAAAATCACCAGCTTGCCACCTTTGCCGCGCCCTCGCCCAACGAGTTGCTGCTGCGCTACAACGTGGCATTGGCCCAAGCCATGCTCTACCGCTGCGAAGTCTTGCGCCTGAGCGTATATCGCAACCTGCCCGTGCGCTACAAGCAGCTTTTCAAATTCATCAAGTTCTACCGGCTGATCCACACCATCGAAGGCGATGTCGATGCCGGCTATGAGATCGGGCTCGACGGCCCAGTGAGCATGTTTCGCCACTCGCAGAAATACGGCCTGCAAATGGCAATTTTTCTCCCGGCCTTATTGCTGTGTACCCGCTGGTCGATGCAGGCCGACATTTTGCGCAAGGACGGCCGCCGCCAGCAGTTCGTCCTCGACGATCAATCGGGCCTAGTGTCGCATTACAAGGATCAGACTTTGTACGATTCGCTGTTGGAGGAGACGTTTGCCGCGCGTTTCACCAAGGCCAAAACCCAATGGCAGCTAGAGCGGGAAAGCGAAGTGGTCAACCTCAAAGAGACCGTGATGATCCCGGACTTCACCTTCCGCCATCCCGACGGCCGCATAGCGCTTTTGGAAATCATGGGCTACTGGCGGCCGGAGTATCTGCGGCGCAAGCTGGAAAAGCTGCGCCAAGCCCAGCGCAAGGACTTGCTCGTGGCCGTCTCGTCCAACCTCAATGTCAGCGAGGACGATTTTAAAAACGTACCCGGCGGAGTCTTCTTTTTTCGCAACAAAGTTCAGCCCAAAGACGTCATACATTTATTAGACCAGATTGAACCGCCCGCGACTGGGCAAACGATCAAGTGAACCTTACATTCGGAAACCCAACCATCCACGATAGCTAAACCCTAGGAGCAACCATGGACGGCATTCACGACATGGGCGGGATGCACGGATTTGGCCCCATTGTACGCGAAGAAAACGAACCTTTATTCCACCATCCCTGGGAGGGCCGGGTACTTGCCATGACTGTAGCGACCCCGGTACCGGTCCCCGGCGGCTCTCGCAACAACATCGAAAACATGGATCCAGCCCACTACCTGTCGTCCAGCTATTACGAAAAATGGCTGCACTCCCGCATCAAAGGACTGATTGACGCCGGCGTGCTAACACAAAAAGAGTTGGAGACGCGGATGGCGCTTCTCCGGGACCATCCCGACGCCGAAACCCCAGTGCATCCCGACCCCGATGCCGTCCGTGCGGAACACAAGCGCGCACGCCCGGCGAATCCACCTCCGCAGCCAATGGATATCCAGCCGCAATTTTCCACCGGCGATCGCGTGCGGTCGCGCAATATTCACCCCACAGGTCACACCCGACTTCCCCGCTACGCACGCGACAAGTGCGGCACAGTCACCGATTTCTACGGCATCTACAACCTCCAAGACGCCGAACTACCCGCAGGGTGTACAACGCGCCAGCAACCCTTGTACGCCGTGCGCTTTGATGCCGAGGAACTGTGGGGCAGTGCCACAGACGCGAAAAGTGTCGTCTATTTGGATATGTGGGAAAGCTACCTAGAACCGGCGTAAACCAATCCCCAATCGCAAAAGGATTTTGTTATGAATAATTCTCGCGAAGCTGTCCACACCGAGACAGATGCCGCCCTGCGCACCAAAGCGCTCGAATCGCTCCTGATCGAAAAGGGATTGCTGACAACCGAGATTATAGACGAAGTCGTGCAACAATACGAACAAGACGTAGGCCCGCTCAATGGAGCCAAAGTAGTTGCCCGCGCTTGGATTGACCCGGACTACAAGCGCCGGCTACTCGAAGACGGCACCGCGGCGATTGCCGAACTGGGTTTCGGCGACGCCCACGGCAGCAAAATCGTCGTGCTGGAAAACACATCAAGCGTCCACCACGTCGTCGTTTGCACCCTTTGCTCCTGTTATCCCTGGTCCGTACTCGGCCTGCCGCCGAGTTGGTACAAATCCTACGCCTATCGCGCTCGGGTGGTGCGGGAACCGAGAGTGGTCTTGCGGGAATTTGACCTCGAGTTATCCGATTCAGTCGAAATCCGCGTCTGGGACAGCAACTCGGATCTCCGCTACATGGTGCTACCTGAACGCCCTGCTGGCACGAAAGACCACGGCGAAGAACAACTCGTTGCGCTCGTCACGCGCGACTCGATGATCGGCGTAGCGAAGATCGAAGCACCGGCAAAGTGAGGCTGGAGTAATGAAACAAGCTGATCGACAAATTTCCACTATGGAAGCACAAATCGCCTTGCCGCGAGAAAATGGCGAACTGATCTTTCAGGCCCCTTGGGAAGCACGCGCTTTTGGCCTTGCCGTTGCACTTAAGCAGAAAGAACTCTACGAATGGCGCGAGTTCAGTGCGGAACTAGCGGCGACCATCGCCGTGGCCGACCAAAACAACGACCCCGCTAACTATTACACCCGCTGGATCGCTTCGCTCGAAGAGTTGATCATTGCCAAGGGCTTGCTCAGCCGAGAACAACTAGACGCCAAAACAGCAGAATACGCCGCTGGCATTCACGACGATCACGAGCATTAGTGGACAACCCCACTGTCTCCATGCACCCATTCCTCGCCGCCCTCCACCACCGCCCCTTGCTAGCCGACGGTGCCCTCGGCTCTTACCTATTCGCGCTTACCGGCCGCGTCTCCGAGCAAAATCACCTCTACGAAGCCTTCAACCTCACCCGCCCAGCACTCGTCCGCCAACTCCACCTCGAATATCTGCAAGCCGGTGCCCAATGCCTGACCAGCAATTCCTTTGCCGCCAACGCGACCTATCCTTCCGCTGCGTCCATCGCCGAGCTCAACGCGACGGCCGTGCGCTTGGCCCGCGAGGCCATTGACCAATACCACCAACAGGCCCAGTCCAGCGATCCTTTATTCGTCCTCGGCTCCCTAGGCCCACCCCTGCCGACAGCCCAATCCCCACGCACGGCCAGCGACCTGTACCGCGCCCAAATCGAATCCCTCGTCGCCAGCGGTGTCGATGCCCTGTTGTTGGAAACTTTTACTTGCCTCGATCAGGTCGCCGCCCTCTTAGAGCTACTACAGGACCTCGACAGCCCCGCGCCAGTCATCGTCCAGATGGCCTTGCACCAGCGCGACGGCACGTGGGAGCAAGCCCCCCAAACATACGTCCAAACCGCCGCGGCCTTGGGCGCAGATGTCGTTGGCATCAACTGCTGTGCGCTCGCGGAAGCGCGGGCCTTTCTCGCCGCAGCGCAAAAATGTGCATCCGTGCGCGACGGCCAAGTCCAACTCGCGGTCATGCCCAACGGCGGCGAGTTCCGGCGCGTAGGCCATCGCTACCTAACGGGCGTCAACCCCGAGTGCATGGGGCGCTTTGCCCGCGAAATGGCGCACAAGGGCGCACGCCTCATCGGCGGCTGTTGCGAGGTCCATCCCCCCCACATCCACGAGATGCACAACTACCTCCACGGCCTTGCGGCCGGGGAGCGCATCGTCCAGTTGGCAAGGACGCCGGATCAGCAACCAACCGACGCAACCGCCAAGCGCCGCAATGGCCCGTTCTCGCGCAAGCTCTTCGACGGCCAATTCGCCGTCAGCGTCGAGTTGCTGCCCCCGCGCGGCACCGGCGGCCTGAAAGCCCGGCTCGCTTTTGTCGCCGAGTTGGCCGCCTCGGGCTTGGCCGATGCCCTCGACATAACCGATGGCTCGCGCGGCATCCCCCTAATGCCGCCGGGCGATTTCATCCACCTCATCCGCCGCCGCCTGCATTGGGAGCGCGACCGCCTCGAACTAATTCCCCACTGTACCAGCCGCGACCTCAACGTCATGGGGTTGCAAAGCCGGCTCATCGGCTATTGGGCCAACCGCATCCACAACATCCTCTTCATCACCGGCGATCCCCCGAAAATGGCCCCGACCTATCCGCGCTCGACCGCTGTTTTCGACCTCGACTCCACCGCCCTCATTCGCTATACCCACGCCTTTCTCAATGCCGGACTGGACTTTGGCGGCCAATCGCTCGGCTCGCACCGCGACCCCCGCACCCACTTTACCATTGGCACAGGCTGCGAGCCAGAAGCCCTCGATCTCCAGCGCGAGTGGGAGCGGCTAGCGCACAAAATCGACGCGGGAGCCGATTACGTAATGACCCAGCCGACCTTTGACCGCAAGGCTCTAGCGGCCCTGACCACTTATCGCGCTCAGGTGCCGATCATTGTGGGGGTCATGGTGCTGCGGGGGTTGGAACACGCCCGGCGCATTGCCGAGGTGCCCGGAGTGGTTGTGCCGGAAGCGATTTTTGCCGAGCTATCCGCGTATGCGGACCCAGCCGACCAAGCCAAAGCGGGCGTCGAATTGGCTGCCGAGCAAGTGCGTCAAGTCCGCGCTGAAGGTTGGAGTGGACTGTACCTGATGTCGCCAGCAGGGCACCAGCCGGTACTAGAGGTACTCAAGCGGGGTCTAAACTGAACGCACGTTGCACAAACCGTCCGGCAGCATGTAGGGGCGACCGGCCGGTCGCCCCTAAAATTCTGCGATTATCTGCGTCCATCTGCGGATCATCTTGTGAATTAGGCAGCAGGCTCAGCGCAGAATTTGCGCTGTACGAAACGCAGCGCAGATTGGTAGTTGTCGAGTCGCCCTTCCAACTGAGCATCCTCGACCGCGGCGAGAATTTCCCTAAACAGAGGCCCAGGCGCAAAGCCCAAGGCGATTAGATCGTCTCCGGTGAGCAAAGCCGGTGGGCGCAGATGTTCCTTTTTTAAGGCGGCCAACTGCTCTTGGCAAAACTCGTACAGGTCGAGCTTGCCGTGGCTGGCCAAGCAATCGGCGCGGTGCAATTCGAGCAACTCGGGAAAGTGCGGCTCGCGCAACAGGCGCACAAGCGTACTAGAGCGCATCTGGCGCACATGGCTTATCCGCATGTGGTCGGCCACGAGCGTGCCGATGACCCGCCGCGCTTCGTTGGACATCCGCAGCCGCCCGCAAATCGCCGCCGCCATTTTGGCCCCAATCGCGTCGTGGCCGTGGAAGCGGATGCGCTCGGCTCGCACCATAGTAGATGGTTTGCCAATGTCGTGCAGCAACGCACTCCAAGCCAGCTCAGCCGACGGCTCGTCGAGATGATCAAAGAGAAGCTGGACATGGGTCCACACATCGCCTTCGGGATGGAATTCAGCGTCTTGCGGCACGCCGCGCATGGCCGCGACTTCCGGCAGCACGGCTTCCAGCAGACCCGACTGGTCCAACAGGCGCAAGCCGCACCCGGCCCCCCCCTCGGTCAACAGCAGGGTTAGCTCGTCGCGGATGCGCTCGGCACTGACGCTGGCAATGGACCCGACCTGAGCACAGAGCACATCCCACGTCGCGGGTTCGATGGTAAAGTCGAGCCGAGCGGCAAAGCGCACGGCCCGCAACAGGCGCAGATGGTCTTCGGCAAAGCGCGCAGCCGGGTCGCCGATGGCGCGGATGACCTTGGCGTCGAGGTCGCGCTGTCCGCCGACGTAATCGAGCAGTTCACCGCTCTCCGGGTCGTAGAACAGGCCGTTGATGGTAAAGTCGCGGCGCGCGGCATCGGCGCGGGCGTCGGCTGGCTCGATGGATGCGGGACGGCGGCTATCGCGGTACGGGCCGTCGCGACGAAAGCGCGCTACCTCGTAGTCGCCCTCGTCGAGCACCACCAATGAGATACCAAACTGCGCGCCCACCGGCACCGTGTGCTCAAAGAGTGCAGCCACCTCTTCTGGCCCCGCATCCGTAGCTACATCCCAGTCCTTAGGCACGCGTCCCAATGCCAAGTCGCGCACGCAACCACCGGCTAGCAGAGCTTGGAAGCCAGCCCGGCGCAAGGTCTCGACAACGCGCAGTGCCCCAGCGTCTATATCCGCGTCCATCCTACTCAGCCACTTTAAAACTCTCGACCCGACTCACCGAATTCTCAATCCCCTCGGCGTGCGTACTGGCCACGACCTTCCAGTAGTACACTTGTCCGGGTTCGAGCGCGACCAAGCCCCCATCCTTAATGCGACCGGTAAATACGGCCGTGGTATCGCTAGTCAGCGGTATGTCTGACACTTCGCCACTGGTCAGTGAGGTAGTGACGATCACCCGGAATGCGCGCGCCTCGGGCAAGCGATTCCAAGTAAAGGTCAACGGTGCCGCGGCTTCTTCTCCGGCGACCGGGACCAACGGCACCGGCGAGGGTAGTGCGACGTCGCTTACTTCCTCGGAGGCCTTGCTTTCCTTGCCGCCGAGATCTATCGCCGTAATTCGGTAGTAGTACACCGTGCCCACCGCGATCTCCGCGTCGATGAAGCTCGGCCCCGACACCTGCATGAGCAAATGCCCAAGGGTCGGCGTGAAACCCTGCTCAGTCGAGCGATAGACCCGGTAACCTGCGAGATCGGTCTCCGCGTTGTCAGCCCAATCGAGTGCGATGTCGAGTTGGCCGAGTACTTCGAGGTGATGCGCAACGGCGCGCACCGCGATCGGCCGCTGCGGCGTCAAGCTGTTGAGGGGCTGGCCGCTGACGGCATTCGAGGGGCTGCTCTCGCCGCCGCCGTTTATCGCGGTTACTCGATAGGTGTACTCCAGCTCGTATCGTAGCCCCTGATCCTTGTATCGGGTCTCAAACGTGGAGTCAATGGCCACGGTCGCGTCGTCTCCGACCGAGCGATAGACGACGTAGAGTACCTCGCCATCGCCCTCGACAGCCTGCCAATTGAGCCATACCTCGCCATCGCCGATGCGCTCCACACTTAGCGCGCGCGGTGTCTGCGGAGAATCAATGGTCGCGACGGGACTGGTGCCCTTTTCGCCCTCGTCGCCGCAGTGCCACAACCCAACGACGACGGCAATCCATGCAAATTTTAGGCGTTTCATATTTTTCTACCTCCCCAGATAGATTAATCGCCTCTCAACCAAAAGTACCATTAGCCGCCCAAAATGGGCAAGCACTTTTGACAAGTAGCTGTCCTGAACTTATTGTGTCGCTATGTTATCCTCGCTCTACGGCCTCGTCCGCATCGCCCTGTGTGCGCTGGTGCCTTTGGGGGCTGCTTGCGTACTTTTTTTGCTTGAGTACCGAACCCAATACGTGGCCCGCTACATCGGTCAATACCTGATGCAGCAAAACTCCAAACGCCAGCCAGGAGGTGCGCTCTGGCAGGGCATTCTCGCCAGCCGGCAGACTCGCATGGCCCTATCCGACTCGCTGGCCGAGGTGCCGCTAGAGCCGCGCCAAGCCCCGCTGCCGGTCTTGCAAAATCACTACCAACTTCAGTACCACGGCACCCACGCGGCGTTCTTTGCGGTCGCGCGGCGCGACACCGCCCTTCAGCCCGATCTCCTCAGTCCGGAAAACCTACGCGAACTCGCCTATTCCCTGCAGATCTACGAGCAGGGCCGCTCTTTGCTAACCCAAGCTATCGTACCCGACCACGGTTCGTATCTCCGCGCCCTCGTCGGCGCGCAAATAGCCCTAGAGGACGGCTCGCTCTTCTTTCATCTTCACAAATGCCTACTGGCTAAAGACGAGCCCGAAGCTTGGACCTTTCTGAAGATGAAAGAGGAAGACATGGCCTACTGGCGTCAGCACTTAGCGCCGCTTTTGGGTCCTGACCCCGAGCGCGTGCAAAGCGATGCCGGGCCGATCATCACAGCCGCCCTAGCGGAGGTCGTGCAAGCGCGGGCCGATTCGCTACGCCAAGGTGAGGTCAAGCATCTACTCACAGCTTGGGACAGCGCAGACGGTTTTGAACTGCGTCTGACCCGCACTGGAGACGAAGATCAATTCGCCGCGTACGCACTCGTGCCAGGCCAAGAGGCCACAGCGCTCGTGCTTCCGGCCCAGTCCGTGCAACAACACCTCGGATTGGAAGAACAATGAGACGTGCGCTACTCATCGGCGTGGTCTTGGCTGTGTTCTTCATCTTGGCGGGTGGGGCGGGAGTGGGGTACGCCATCTGGCGCATGGCCCCTAACTTGCCCAGCCTGCCCACCGATCCGCACGAGTTGGGCATCCGCCCTGGCACGGAGATGTACGCGGCTTCTGGCGAGCGCATCTACACCTTCAATCAGAGCCGCCAATGGGTGCGCCTCGAAGACATCAGCCCCTACGTCGTGCAAGCGCTCATCGCCACGGAAGACGCGCACTTTTACCACCATCGAGGCATCGACCTGCTGGCCATCGGCGGCGCGGTGCGCGACAACCTGCGCAAGGGCAGCATTACGCGCGGCGGCAGCACCTTGACCCAACAGCTCGTCAAACGCCTGTTCTTTTCTCCAGAAAAAACCTTTGCGCGCAAGCTCTCGGAAGCACTCCTCGCCTTGCAACTAGAGGCGTTCTTTGCCGCCTCATATCCAGACACCAACGCCGCTGGGCAACCCGCTTACAAAAATCGCCTCCTAGAGCTGTACCTCAACGAGGTATTCTACGGCACCAACGCCTACGGCATTCACGACGCCGCGATCACCTTCTTCGACACCACCCCAGACTCGCTGAGCCTGCCCCGCGCCGCCATGCTCATCGGCCAGGTCAACGCCCCGACCAAGTACAATCCCCTGCGGCACCCCCAACGGGCTACCTCCCGGCTGCAACACGTGCTCGACCGCATGGTCGCCAGCGGCTTCCTCGACCCGGCGACGCGCCGGGAATACGCCGCCCTCCGAGCCGAAGACCTCATCAACCCAGGCTACCCGCCCCGCAACCCAGTACCCTATTGGGTCGAAGCCATCAACGCAGAAATCGTCCGGCAGTGGGGACCGTCGGCCCTGCATTATGGGAGCCTGAAGGTCTATACCACCTTGGACATTACAATGCAAGAAGCGGCTGAAGAAGCGGTCGCCAAGGGGATGGTCGAGTTAGATAAGCGGCTGGGGTTTAAGCCCTATGCGGAAGCGTCGATGGCCGAGCGCCCGGCCTACGTCCAAGGCGCGTTGGTGTGCCTGTCGCCGACCGGGAAAGTGCTGGCCATGGTCGGGGGCCGAGACATTTTCGTCAGCTACTACAACCGGGCCCTCACCGCCCGCCGCCAGCCCGGCTCTGGCTTTAAGCCGATAGCCTATTTAGCAGCTTTGGAGGCAGGTGAGATCAGCCCAGTCACCGTCTTTAACGACGAGCGGCGCACCTATATCGTCAATGGACAAAAGTGGCAACCGCGCAACTACAACAACCGCTACTTGGGACAGACGACCGCAGCGTGGGCCTTAGTTCGCTCGGCCAACTCCACGGCCATACAAATCTCCGAACTCGTCGGTCCGCCCCGCGTCGTCGAAATAGCCCACCGCTTGGGTTTTGCTGGGCCAATAGGGGCCTACAAGAGCATTGTCTTGGGCGTCGCCGAAGTCACCGTATTGGAGATGGCCGCGGCGTACGGGATTTTCGCCAACTACGGCTTGCAGGTGACGCCGGCCTTGATAGAACGGATCGTCGATGCCGACGGCCAGCAGATATTTACCCACCAGCCGCAGATCCGCCAAGCTATCGCGCCCGACCTCGCCGCGCAGATGGTCCACCTCTTGCGCCAGACCGTGGACCGCGGCACCGGCCGCCGAGTGCGCACGTTGGGTTTTGCGCGGCCAGCCGCTGGCAAGACCGGCACGACCAACGACAATACCGACGCTTGGTTCACTGGCTTCACCCCGGACTTAATCGCCAGCGTCTGGGTGGGGTTCGACGACCGCCGCACTCATAAGCTGGTGGATACGCGCGGGATGCAAATCACCGGTGGCAGCGGCGCCGTGCCCATCTGGACGGACTTTATGATCGCCATAAACGAGGGGCGGCCGGAAAAGGATTTTGACGTGCCCGAGGCCGTGATGATCTACAGCGTGAATCCCCTCACCGGCGAGGTGAGTTCAAAGCCCAACGAGGACGGGGTTGAGCCGCTGTCCGTGGCCTTGCGCCGGGGCGAGCGGCCTAACTAACCACTAATCAACTGCGGCCAAAACCTCGCTCACCCGCCGCGCCACAATGTCTTCCTCGCCAGACTCCATCATATAGGGATTGATCCCAAAGCCGCTCTCGTGGGCGGCGATCTCGATTCGCGGCTGGCCAGCCGATAGTTGGCGCGCTAGTTCGTTACCACTGAGGGCTAGCTGGTCTCGATCCCAGCGCACCGCCAAGTTAGGCGCGACATTCGAGCGCCCAGGCTGATTGACTTGCGTCGCCACCGAAGGAAACGGCTCCACTGCCGCCGCTATCACGGCCAAGCGCCGCTCCCACTCCCGCCATTCGGCTGCATGGTCGCGCACCACCCACTGCTCCACCGCGGCCAACAGCCCCATGATTTCTTCCTTGCCCGCCTTCATCGGCCTCCCTAGCGCGTGGTGCGGTGCCCCGTTGAGGAAAGCGGCCTGCAACAGTTCCTTGCGCCCCAAGACCAAGCCCGACGCCTGCGGCCCGCGCAGGCACTTGCCGCCCGAATAAGCCACTGCATCGGCTCCCTGCTCCAGATACCAGTTGGGCACGTCCGGTCGCTCGGCCGCGGCATCGACAAACGTCGGCACGCCGTGCCGCTGCCCAACCGCCGCCATATCCGCCACCGAGATCTGGCCCCGCTCGGCCGCATCGCCAAACACCAACAACATGGCCGTACGGTCCGACAGCGCCGCCTCTATATCGGCGCGCGTCTCAACCTCGATTATTTCGACGCCGACCATGCGTACGGCGTGATCGTACACGTGGCGGTGGCTCGGCTGGACGAGGACTTGGTTTTTCATGCCCGTAGCATCGGGCAACCGCGCCATTTTCTCGGGATCCGTGCCGGCCACGCAAGCGGCTGTAACTTGGCACAGCGCCGCAGCGCAACCATTAGTAACAAGCCCCCATTCGCACTGCATCAACTCGCCGATGCGCGTTCCGACGGCTTCCATCAACTCGTCGAGATGGACGTATTGCTTGGAAGCCTCGACCATGGCCTGCCGCACCTCCGGCAAAATCAACGAGCCGCTGATGATGGTAAAGGTTCCTCGACAGTTGACCAAGGGACGCACGCCGAGGCTTTCGTAGGTTGGATACGCTAGGGCATCACTCATTAGGAGTCCTTTCTATAGAAACGCCAGCCGATTGACCTATCTATGCTCTTGGTTGCCTTTAATAGCTCAAAACAAATCGTCCGCATAGCCCGACAAATAATACTCCAGCGCCGCCATCCCCGCGCTAGTATTCATGCTGGCTCCTTCGTGCGCGAGGGCACCACCCAAGGCGTGCAACACGCGGAACAAGTGCGGTGCTCGGCACTGCTCGCCCATCTGACCGATGCGCACGATGTCGAGACCAAAGGCCCCAGAGATTTCGACGTGAAAGCGATTCGACATATCAGCCCGCACCCGAGCGCTATCTACCCCAGCGGGCACTTGGATTGCCACCACTGAGTTGAGGCGAATGCGACGCGGCGCGTTCAGCACTAGGCCCATCTTCTCGATGCCAGCTTGCAGCGCCAGCGACGAGTGCCGATGCCGCGCAAAGCGGCGCTCCAGCGTCTCCTCGCAGACCAGCCGCAGGGCCTCGTGCAACGCCAACAGCCCTGAGACCGGGGCCGTGTAGTGGTACTGGTGTTGCTGCCAAAAGTTTTCTGCCCGCAGTGCGTCCAAACACCAGTGCGGCTTAGGACCGGGATGCTGTTGCACCTGCTCCCAAGCCGCGTCGGAAAAGGCAATCAGCGCCACACCGGGTAGCGCAGACAGCCCTTTCTGACTGCCCGTGATAACCACGTCAACGCCCCAAGCGTCTTTTTCCAACGGCATGGTGCTCAACGTGCAGACCGCATCGACGACCGCCAGCGCCCCGTGCTCGCGGCACAAGCGGGCAATCGCCGGCAGCTCGGTCGTGCAAACGCCGCTGGAGGTCTCGCCCTGCACCATCGTCACCACGTCGTACTGCTGGCTCTTGAGGTACTCCTCAACGCGCTCAGCGCAGACAGCTTGCCCTTCCGGCACAGCCAGCACTTCGACCTCCGCGCCCACGCCAGCCGCCATCTCGGCAAAGCGCCCGCTAAACCACCCATTTTGCAGCACCAAGGAGCGACGACCCGGCCACAGCAGATTGCCCATCGCCATCTCCATGGCTGCCGACGCCGGTCCCCCAATTCCCAAGATGTGCTTATCGGTCGTCTGAAAGGCATAGCCAGCTAACTGCTTGATGTGCTCCACTAGCTGATCCATCGTCGGCCCCAAGTGGTTGATAACCATGCCACCCGCCCGCGCAACCTCCGCCTCCACCGGCACCGGCCCAGCCCCCATCAACAGCAGTGGCTCGGCCGGCAGGAGCTGGTCCAGCGGTGGAAGCGAGGGGGGCTTTATACCACTCGACTCTACATTCCCCATTCCTAATTCCTAATTCTCAATTTTTAATTTAGTAGTTAATCGCCTCGCCAAACGCCTGCCCAGCCGCTTCCATCACGGCCTCGGACAGCGTCGGATGGGCGTGAGAGGTCAGCAACAGCTCTTCATACGTGGCTTCGAGCCGGAGGGCCAGCGTCAATTCAGCGATCAACTCCGTGGCCTCAGCTCCCAGAATGGCCCCGCCCAACAACTCACCGTAGCGCGCGTCAAAGACCAGCTTGACCAGCCCTTCAGTTTCCCCGGCCGCTTGCGCCTTGCCGCTGGCCGCAAACGGAAAGCGCCCGACCTTGACGTCGTACCCGGCTTCGCGCGCTTGGCTTTCGCTCAGGCCGACGCTGGCCACTTGCGGCTGGCAATAGATGCAGTTGGGCACTTGGCGCGGGTCCAAGGTGGGTCGGTCGCGGCCAGCTATAAACTCGACGGCCGCAATGCCTTCCTGCGCGGCCGCGTGCGCCAACAGCGGTGGGCCAGCCACGTCGCCAATCGCGTAGATGCCCTTGGCGCTGGTCTGCATCCGCTCATCGACCACAATTGCGCCGTCGCGGGTGCGGATGCCCAGCGCTTCCAGCCCCAGTCCCTCGATATTGCCCTCGACGCCAGTGGCAACCAGTACTCGATCCACTCTCCGCGTCTGCTCCTCGTCGCCGACCCGGTAGCGCAGCGCGACCGCGCGCTTTTGTTTTTTAACCTCCCCGACCCGGGCTTCGGTCACCACTTCGATCCCCTGCCGCGTCAAGTTCTCGGCCAGTCCCGCAGCGATTTCCTCGTCTTCGCGCGGCAAGACTTGGGGCAGGGCTTCCAAAAGCAGCACCTTGCTGCCAAAGGCGCGATAGAAATAGGCGAACTCCACGCCAATGGCCCCGGCCCCGATGATGGCGAGAGACGCGGGCTGTTCGGCGACGATCATGGCCTCGCGGCTGGCGATGATCCGCTCGCCGTCGAATTCCACGCCCGGAATGGATTTGGGACGACCGCCAGTGGCCAGTACCACATGCGCGGCCTCCAGTTCAGCCACGACCTCGCCCTCGGCGTCCTCAACCGCGATCTGGCGGCTGGGCGTCAACCGGCCCCTGCCGGCGAACACCTCGACTTGGTTCTTCTGCATCAGATAGGCCACGCCTTTGGACAACTGCGCGGCGACTTGGCGACTCCGGCCAATGACCGCGTCCCAATCCACTGCTGGCTTATCAACTCGCAAGCCGAACTCGTCGGCGCGCAAGAAAAGCTGGTACACTTCGGCTTGCTTGAGCAGGGCCTTGGTGGGAATGCAGCCCCAATTGAGACAGGTGCCGCCCAACTCGGCGTCTTCAATCAGCGCGGTTTTCAACCCCAACTGCCGCGCGCGAATAGCGGCTGAATACCCACCTGGGCCGCCGCCAATAACTACCACATCATACGCTGCCATATTGCATTTTCTTTCTAAGGTTCAGATAAAGGAAGCCTCTAATCTAAAGGCAATTGCTTTAGGCACAACTAGGACTGGCAAAGCCTCGTGAATACCCACCTCGATTGCCCTTACTCCCGACATGTTTTATCGTAGCCAAACTAGCGGCGTACCCTCAACAAAGGCAATTTCAGTGATACAACAGCAAACCAACCTCTCGGACACATTGACCATTTTCACCGACGGTGCCTGTTCGTTCAACCCAGGGCCAGGCGGCTGGGCAGCGCGGCTGCTCTACGGCGATGGCCGCGTCGTAGAATTGGGCGGCTTTGTCCCAGAGACGACCAACAATCGCATGGAGTTGCAAGCGGCCATCGAAGGTCTAAAAGCCGCGCCATCCGACATCGCTATTACCCTCGTCACGGACAGCGAGTACCTGCGCAAGGGCATTGCCGAGTGGATTCACGGCTGGAAGAGACGGAACTGGCTCACCGCCGCCAAAAAGCCCGTGCTCAACCAAGACCTGTGGCGCTCCCTGGACCAACTCAATACGCCCGCCGTCCAGTGGCAGTACACCGAAGGCCACGCTGGCGACCCAGACAACGAGCGCTGCGACCAGATCGCCAAGGCGTTTTCGCGCGGGGAGACCCCTTCCCTGAGCTGCGATTGACCCAACCACCATAGTCGAAAGGATTGACCATGCTCTACAGCCTGCTCTTCGCCCTCGCCTTCGCTGGCTCTGCCAGCGCCCAAGAGAATACCCGCTTCCAAGCTATGCCTGATGAGCTACCCACCTACCAAGTCCTCCGCACTGACCAGGGGATCCAAGTCGATGGTCGCTTAGACGAGGCCGACTGGCAACACGCCGCGCCCATCGCCTTTGTAATGCCCTGGAGCGACCTCGAAAAAGAGCAACCGCAATCCACGACGGCCCGCTTGCTTTGGGACGACGACAACCTCTACATCATCTACGAGTGCGTCGATCCGTATCTACATTCAGAAGTAACCGAACACGACGGAGCGGTGTATCAGGAGGACGCCGTTGAAATTTTCGCCACCCCCAACATGGAAGTCCCCGGCAACTACTACGGCTATGAGATGAACATCAACGGCACCCTGCTCGACTACATCGCCTTCCGCGGCGGCAAGGAGCGCACCAAGGCCATTCACCCGTCTTGGCAGAGCGAAGGCGTGGTCATTGCCACGACCTACGACGGCACCCTCAACGACCACTCGGACACCGACCAAAGCTGGATCCTCGAAATCTCCATTCCCCACGACAACTTCCGCCACTTGGGTGGACAAATCCCGCCCCAAGACGGCGACCAATGGCGCGCCGGACTCAATCGCACCAAGGGCTACCAAGGCCAATTTGGGCTGTGGTCCGACACCGGCACGCCCAAAGCCGACTTCCACCGTGCCAACCGATTCGGCACCCTCGTCTTTTCGGCTGCCGTCGTCGGGCGCTGAAGGACGCCCGCATCGTGCTGCTCGACGAGCCTACGTCGGGCCTTGATCCCACGTCCGGGGCCGAATTCTTGGAGCAGCGCCAAGACCTGTGGCCTAGGGTGGGAGAGGATGTGGCTTGAGACACAAGTTGGAATACGCTTAGCCTAGGGTGGGAAAGTAGGGCCTAAAGGAAACACGGCGTCTTAGAAACGCAACATACGCCGACTATGCCGCCTGCCGGCTCCCTCTGTGTAACGCTACTGGCCCAAATTTTGCATACTCAATTTTCGAGCGTATTTTAATTTTTAAGCCAGAAGAGGTGCCGATCCCATGCCTGCCGAACAACCCCTTACTGAGTTGACGACGCGCGACGTCCTACTCCAAGTAGATCGCCGCTTGACCCTGATCGAAGACGATCTACGCACTCTAGATCAGAAATGGGATCAGCGATTTGGGACTTTAGAGCAAAGGACTGACGCCCGGTTCGACACCTTGGACCAAAAAATCGACACCCGATTCGAAGCCGCAGACCAAAAAATCGACACCCGAACCAATCAGCTACGCCAAGAAATGCACACCGGGTTTGCGGAACTACGCAAGGAAATGAACACCAAATTTCACTGGACGCTCGGCGTCGTCCTGGCCAGTTGGATTTCTACCATCGGGACGCTGTTGCTCAAGTAAGCTCCCCTACTCCCCAAACAACGCCGCCACATCCCGCTCCACCTTTTCCCGCCGCTCCTCGGCTGGCAAGTCGTCCATACAGCCCATCGCGCTGTAGAACTGGGCGTCGTAGTCGCGGGTCTTGATCACCACCGGCATGGGCACGGCGTGGCCGATGATCAGGGCCTGCTGCTTGGAGTCGAGGCTGGCCAGCACACTGCGCAGCCCTTCGGTGCCGCTGACGCCGGTGAGTACTGCCTGAATGTCCTTCTCGTCGTTGAGCAGGGCCGTGATGCGCGTGCCGATCTGCGAGAGCACTTCGTCGTCAATGCTCGACGGACGCTGATCGACGACCAACAGCGAGACATAGTACTTGCGCATCTCGCGAGCAATGGTGCCGAAGATGGTCTGCTTAGCCGCCATGGGGTTGAGGAACTTGTGCGCCTCCTCAATGGTGATCATGAGCTGACGCGGCTGATCTTCAGGGCGCTGGGTGGCGTAGAAGCGCTCGCTCTTTTTGACGTACATCTCGTGGATGCGCCGCGCGATGATGTTGGCCACCAGCAAGTAGCACAGCATACTCGTCTGCTGTCCGAACTCTAGCACCACGTTGATCCCCTTGTCGAGGTATTCCATGATGCGGTCCACCACGTCGCCGTCCCGTAGCTTGGAGACCATGAAGGGAAAGTTTTCCAGCCGCTTGAGCTTGCGATGCAAGGCGACTAAAGACCCAGCGTGCGCGCCGATCTCGCGGGCGAATTCCTCCACATCTGGACCTTCCAACTTCAAGAGCGTGCTCAGCCAGCGCTCCTTGTAAATCGCGTACACCAAATAGGCCGACTCCACAGCCGTGGGATTGAGCTTGAGCTCGTCTTGCAGCGGGGCAATGTCTTCGACCGTGATCTGGTCGTAGGAGATATAGACCTCGTGATCCGGCTGCACGCCGCGAGCGCGGGTCGATTGCGGATCTAAGGAAAAAATCGCCACCCGCTCGCCGAAAAGCTGCTTGAGGCCCTTGACAAAAGTCGTGGAAGAGCCGTTTTCCTTCATGGCCTTGAACCCGTACTCGTTGTGCATGTCGAAGATCAGGTTGACGGCCTTGTCGTAGTGAATCAGCCCGCACAGCGCCAGCCGCGTCAGGAAGGACTTACCCGTACCCGTCTTGCCGAAGATGCCGTTGGAGCGCTCGGCAAAGCGGATCATGTCGAGGCAGACCTGCGTGTCCATGTCGAGCGGGTTGCCAATACTGAAGTAGCGGCCCTCGGCGTCGCCCTCGCAGCCGAAGATCTTGGCCACGTCGTCGGCCATAGCTTCTTGTACTTCGGAGAAGTGGCTCGGAATGGCCTTGACCGGACGCGGGCCTTCGTCGGCCCCGGCATCCTTGGGCATCATCAGCATCGGCCGCAGCGAGACGATGTTGTACGTGCTGGTGCCGGCGAGCACTTGGCGCAGGAGCGCGTCTTCTTGGCCCGGGGGGTGCAGGAGAATTTCTTGGTTGTTGGCGTCGAGGCGCATGTCAGTGACCATCGAGAAGAAGTCGTTTTTGTCGCCCTCGATGACCACGAACTTGCCGGCCTTCATGTCCTCGACGTTCTGCTCGGGATCCAGCTTCATCTCCAGCCCCTCGACTAGCGAGCCTTTGGTGATGACCCCGATTTGCTTGCCGCGACCGACCGCGGCTGGCACTCCGTTGCGCGCGTATTTTGCCATCGTTAGTTGACCACCCGGCGGATAATCGAGCTGAGCCGGTCGTAATCGTCGCTGAGCAGCCGCGACAGCTCCTTGCCCATCTGCACCAGATAGGACGGTGCGTGCGCGTGGGCGCGCACTGTGTGGCGCAACACCGCGATCACCAGCTCGTCAGTGGGTATTTTGGACGTGTTGAGGATGCTGCGCAGATAGTCGTCGCTGCGCGTGAAGGCCCGCACTTGCTCGTCTGAGCACAAGTACGCAAAGCTGTGGATATGAGCCGGCTGCGGCGGCAGGATTTGCACGGCCTCATCGCCGTCCAAGTAGCCGATGATGAGGGCTTGGAACTCCGTGCGCAACAACTCGAAAATTTGCGGCTGCTCTAGGCGCAGTTCCTCTTCGGTCTTGCCGTAGGCCGTGGGCCGGCGGTTCGGCTCGATGGAGTGCGTAAATACGTTGAATACAATGCCGACCACCGGCATATCGGCTTCCACGCGGATGAATTGACCAAAGGAGGGCGCACCGTGCAACTCGCGCGCTTGGGCGATCAACTCGGTGGTGCTGCTCTCGACCACTTCGCCCACGTGAGTCCGCTCGTCTTCAGTGTCGTCGGGCAGCGGCAGAGCCTCAGACCGAAAGCGGCTCAGCGGGCTGCGCTCGCGCTCTTTGATAGTCTCCACAGTGGGCCTCCCCTAAATACCAGTGTAGCGCTTCTTAAAACTCTTGGTTGACAAGTGGGTTTGCAGGTCGTTTTTGACAAAGGTGTCGCGCAAAAAGCGATAGAAGGTCTCGCGGTCTGCACTGCGCACTACGGCGCGCTCGTGCGCTTCGGCCAAGGCCACCGGATAGCCCTGGCCCTTTTCGGCTTGGTCGTACAAACAGGCGTGAACCAAGTCGAGCAATTCTCGATCGGTCGCCACCCATTCTGGAACTTCGACCCGGCCGATCTCGGTTCCCACGTGTAGGTAGAAGTAGTAGATGTGATGCGGCCCGTACTCGGCGAGGACCTTGGACGCGCTGCGGTAGAGCGGCGTGCGTTGCCCGGGGCGCAGCACTCGCCGCACCAAAACCGCGTCGCTCAGCCCTTCAATGGGGCTACAGGGCAAGCCACGCCCCTGCCACAAATCCCCGTTCAAGGCATCAACCTCTTCGCGGCTGAAGTGGAGCTGGTTTTCTTCCTGATAGGGGCAGCGGTCGCAGTCGGCCGCGGCCAGTGGACACAGTCCCAGCTTGAGGGCGTTGATCAATTCTTGGCTCCCCGGCTGGCTGATGTACCCAGCCACCGGCACCCGCGCCTCGCGCAATTCATCCATCGCCGCTATGGTGGCCTCTAGGTGCGCAGCGCGGAAGTCCTGCGGCTTGCCCTCCAAGTTCCACAGAATCAGCGTGCCATCGGCAAGCGCCAGCGTCCGGTGCCCCTCGGCGTGGGCTGCCAACGCCAAATCGGCCAACTCGGTGAACTCCATGAGGCCGCGCTTGAAGCCGACGAGCTCGCGATTGACGAAGACCCGCGCCCCACCCCATTCCTCGTAGATTTCCTCCTCGCGGTAATAGAGCCGCGGCTTGCTGCTCATCAGCGGCTTCTCGCCCGTGCCGTAGTGCAGCAGGATGTAGCCGATATTGATCAGAAAACAGGCCGAGATTTCGTGGCGGTCGGGAAAAATCTGCGAGCCGTCCGTGGCGGCGATGCTGATGGTGCTCGGGCGGTCGGGCGCGTCGATTCCGCCGCCGAGGCCCTCACCCAAGCCGGGCAACAGCCAAGAGGTGCGGCTGTCGTTGATCTTGCGAGCCAAGCGCTCCCACTCGGGCAGCCAGCGCCGGTATTCGGCCAACGCCAATTCGAGCTTGGCGCGAAAGTCTTCTTGGACGCGGCGCTCGTCGGCCACCATGCTGTCTATTTGGGTCTTTACCGCATACAAATCCAACATGGCATTAGCCTTGCGGGCCGCTCTGGATCGGCCCCGTCGCGATGCGCGCATTTATTCGGCCTCTTCCCACGTTTCGCCCCCATCAATCGAAAAGCGCGTATGCTGCCGCCACACTGCCCAATCCTCACCGGCATCAGCCAAGTCGGCAGCCGCGGTCGCGGCGATGTACTGGCCTACCTCGCCGCTGCCGTCGGGCCGGTTGGTCTCAATGCGGATTTCGCTGAACTCGACGCGGCCCTGCAACAGCTCAAACGCGCCGCGCTGTACGGCAAATGCGCGCCGCTCCCACGCCTCGCGCTCGATGTCGCGGACGCGGAACCGCAGCCACAGCCGGCCAATATCCTCGTCCAACCCAACCCCATAGAACACCCCATAGCGGTCGTTGACCAGTTCCTTGATCCGGGGTCGCTCGTCTTGGAGCGGCGGGATCGGCTCCTCCTCCAGCTCATCGCGCTCCTCCTCGGAGACATAGCCTTCTAAGGAAGGCCCCCAGACCCAGCCTTCGACGCGGAAGCGCACCCATCGGCCCTCCTCGCCAATGGACTCGATCTCCGTACCAGCCAGCAAAGTGCCCAGCTTGGTGCCGTTAGGCGCATCGCGAAAGTTCTCCACGCTGGCCTCGACGACGAAGGTGTGGTCGCTACGCAGCTTGGCCGCCACGGCTCCCAAGGCCAAGGCAGCGGCTAAGGCCGATGCTAGGGAGTATTTAGACAATCGAGACATAGTAGAATTGCCGCCCACCACCGACGACCGACCCATCGCGCAGGCGGCACACCAACCCGAGGCGTTGCAGGGCGTTGAGGCGATTGCAGACGATGTTGATGTTTTTGCCAAGCGCGTCGGAAATCTCGGCCGAGGTCGCGCACTTATGCGCCAGCAGCACGTCGAGCGCCTCGCGCATCGGCGTCTTGAGTACCCCGAGCACCTCGACGCGATCACCGTCTTTGTACAGCGCGGCCAACTCGCGCAGTTGCAGCACGGCCGCGATAGTCTCGCGCACCGAGATATTGGCCTCAGCGATATAGACGTAGCGATGCCCTATCTCACCACTGGTCAGGCGCAAGAGCAGCTTGTTGAGCATCTCATCGGCGCACGAGACATCCATGAACGAAACGCGGGAGAAGTCGAGCGGTGTGGCCGCGTCGGTTGGACCGCTGAGCAGGTGCTGCATCAATTCTTCAAGCAACTCGGCCCCTCGGGGCCGTCCGCTGAGGATGCCCTGTTCGCCGGAAAACAGGTATGCGGGGGCTTGGTGTATGGCCTGCTGCTGTACGTGCTCTTCAACGGCTGTATCCATGAGCCGCGCCTTTCCTGTAGTTAAAAAATAGCTTAACTGTATTCAATTAAGGAAACTTACGCGGAGATTTCCCGACTGTCAAGCAATTTCTACCACAAAATGAGCGATGCGGAATTAGACGAATACCAATATGATGGGGCTAGAGGCCGGGAAATAAGAAGCTCACGGCTACGTATGCGACCACGCCGAGGCCGGCAATGACCACCGCTAGGGCCAACAGCAACCAAGGCTCGTAGCGGGGCGGTTTGGGGGGCCTGTGATGCTGACCGAACATCGCCTACTCGCCTCCTTCGCGCTGATAGAGCGCAATGGCAATTTGGGTGCCGGGAAAGTGGACCGAAGCGTGTTCCCAGTGCCGCTGGCCGCGAATATAGACCCGCGTATCTCCCGAGCGGATGTGCAACGAGCCATTATAGCGATTGCAAATCTGGTTGACGATGTACAGCCCGAGACCGCGCGTGGCGTCGCGGGAAAAGTGCTTCTGCAACGAGTTGAGGATAGCCGTGCCATGCGACCAGTCCGCCGCGTCATAGCGCACCGATAGACTCTTTTTGATCCCGATGCCGAGATCCCCCACGCCGATGACCACGTATTTTTTCCCCGCCCGCGAGTCCAAGTAGCGCTGGGCCGTGAGGTAGCCCCAATTCTCGCTGTGGTCGAGAATGTTATGGCACAATTCGGCGACGACGTTTTTAAACTGATTGATCTCCACCTCGGTGTAGCGCAATTCCTCGGCCAGAATCGCCTCGACGCGCTGACCGATCTTGCCCAACACGGTCTCAATATCCGCCCGCTCCTCAATCCGCGTGATTTCCAGCAGGGCCTCGCTCTCTTCCTTTTCCCGCTCCTGATCCACGATGAGCGCCGGCCCAACCAGTTCAACCCCCTCCACGGCCGCGGCGAACCGCACCCGTCCCAGATAGGTCCGCAATGCAAAGGCATGAGGCAGGTGAAAGACGACCCGCGACGAGAGCGCGTCCCCGTAGCGCGCCAGCAAGCACAAGGCCACCAAGCCGTAGGGATCAATAAAGTGCAGGGGCCGTAGATCAACCTCCAAGGGTTGCCCCGGCACGGCTCCGTGCGCGTAGTCGAGAAATTCTACGAGGAATTCATCGGCTGTGCGCGGCGTCAGCTTATCTGTTGGCAGGGTTAAGATCACGGGTGGCGTGCTCTCCTTGCTTTAGGAAACAAAAATATACGCTGTTGATGCAAGATAAGCAGGGCTATCGGCTGGAAGAAAATTGCAGGCTACTCTGGCGGGCATGATCAAGCCCCTTTGTCTGGCGAGCTTGAGGGAAGATATTAGAAGAGATATACTCGACATAGAACGCGCTCTTTGCCTATCCTGCTCAAGCAAACTTTAACAGGTAAAACATGCTGACGACCGACGAAATGCGCTTCTTCAAGCGCAACGGCTACCTCATCAAACGAGGCGTACTCGACCCCGCGCTCATGGAGCGCGCCCGCACTCGGCTGTGGGACGGCGCACCCCCGAGCCGCCACCGCAACGACCCCGACACTTGGGTTGGTCCCTTCCGCGAAGACGAAGAAAACCCCGACGGTGCCAACCACCGCCGCGGCTTTCGCTGGAACTTCCGCGAGCCGGGCGGCGAGGAGTGGATGGTGCGCCTGCTGGCCACCGATCCCAAGGTGTGGGCCATGGCTGAACAAATGCTCGGCAAGGGCCAGCTCGTCCAGCCCGAGCGCATTCGCGGCATCTACTGCACCCTGCCCTACGGCGATCACCCGCCCCAAACCCTAGGCTGCCACACCGACGGCCACCCCTTCCACCTCGGCGTAGTCGGCTACATCGACGACGTGCCGCCCAACGGCGGCAGCTTCATGGTCTGGCCCGAAAGCCACCGTTCCTTCTACCCGACTTTCACCTCGCAGTACCTCCGCGACCAAGACGAAGCCGCCTACGAAAAAGTGCGCACCGAGTTCAACCAGCGCACGCCCGTCGATACCCACGGCCAAGCCGGCGACATCGTCTTCTGGCACCACCGTCTCGGCCACATGGCCAGCCCGAACACCTCGCGCCAACTGCGCCAAGCCGTGCTCTACGATTTTCTCAAAAAGGACATCGAACAGACTCAGCAGGAGCCACCGCAAAAAGACATGTGGCGCGACTGGTCGGACGAGATGCGCGCCATCGCCATCTAGCCGGCAAACGCATCCGAGGGTACGCCGCGCACGCCCGGATCAACCCGCACTAGCGAACCGGCCAAAGGCTGAGCCTGCCGCGCCTCAGCATCCAAACCCCGACAAGCCGAAGTGATGTAAAGCTGGTCCAGCTCCGCGCCGCCAAAGGCACACGAGGTCACATTGGACATGGGCAGTTCCAAGTGGCGCAGCAACTCCCCAGAGCGGGGGTCGTAACACAGGACGCACCACCCTCCGAACACGGCGATCCACAAAGCGTCTTCCTCGTCGATGGCCATGCCGTCTAACACCCCCGGTCCTCCGTACTCCACCACCACGCGCTCGTTACTGATGTCCCCACTGTCGCGGCAGTAATCGTACGCACGCACGTTGTTCAAGCCAGAATCAATGAAGTACATAGTCCGCTGATCGGAGCTCCAGACGATGCCGTTGGACACGCTGACCGACTCTACCTTCCTACTGACGGAGTGATCCACATCGAGACAGTAGAGCGCGCCTTGATCCCGGGCACCCCCAAACTCCATCGTCCCCGCCCACAGCCGCCCAGCCGGGTCACACTTGCCGTCGTTGAAGCGGTTGGCGGGGACCTCACACTCCGGGTCTTCGCCGAGGGGCACCATGCGCTCCGTCCGCAAGTCGATGTGGGCAAAGCCATTGTGCAGGGCCACGACGAGGCCGCCGCTTTGCCGCTTGACCACCGTGCCCACGGCTTGGCACGTGGGGATAGTGCGGTTGATTCCGCTCACCGGATCGTACACATAGACCTCGTGGCCGAGGATATCGACCCAGTACAACAACTCGTCGTCCGCATCCCAAACGGCCCCTTCGCCGATGAGCGCGTCCTTTTCCACGACTAGTTCGGGTACTATCTTTTCCTTGTTCATCTCGGATTTCCTCCTTTTGGGGCAACACTAGGTTGCCTGCCATTTTCTGTCAAACGCGCCGCTTGGGAGCACAACGCCATGACTACTTTCACCTATGAAGACTTCGACCGCCAACTCTGGGAACGAGAACTCGAAGACTTCGTCCCCGCCACGGTTTACGACATGCACACGCACATGTGGTCTGAGGCCCACCGAGGCTCCCTCACGGGCGCGCCTACCGGCCTGCGCGAGGAGATCGACTACCAGGACCACCTCGACTGGGCGGCCAAACTCTACCCGGGCCGCGCCTTCCACATGCTGGTCTTGGGCACTCCAATGCCGGGCATGGACGCCGCCGGACACAACGCCTGGATGGCGGCCGAACTTGCCGCCGACCCCGAATCCGCGATCAACATGATGGTCACCCCGGACATGACGCCCGAATACGTAGCGGCCCAAGTCGATGAGTACGGCTTCCTCGGCCTCAAACCCTACCGCACCTTTGCCCCAGACCCGGTCGGCGCCCGCATCTGCGACTTCCTCCCGGAATCCCTCATCGAAGTCGCCCACCACAAGAAGCTGGCCATCACCATGCACCTCGCCAAACCCACCGGCCCCGCCGACCCAGATAACCAGCGCGACTTAGCGCGCTACACCCGCGAATACCCCAACGCACAGTGGATTTTGGCCCACTGCGCCCGCTCGTTCAATTCCTTTATGATGGAAGAAGCCGTCCACTTCCTGTGCGACCTGCCGAATATATGGTACGACACCTCGGCAGTGAACGACTTATATGCGCACTACCTGCTGATGAAACACGAAGACCGCAAGCGGGTGATGTTCGGGTCGGACAACGTGGTCGCCGGCTGTGCACGCGGCAAGTACATCACCTATGGCCGCGCCTGGCTGTTTTATCCTGGTGACGAGGCCGGCACGCCGCACTGCGATTCCCGGGCCACGCTCGTCATCTACGAGCAACTGCGCCAAGAGCGGCAAGTAGCCGAGATGCTACAACTAACGCCTGCGGAAATCGAAGATCACTTTGCCGGAAATGCCCAGCGGTTTTTGGCGATGATGCGCGGTGGGAGCTAGTGCGTTGGCGAGGAATAAACCTCTAAACGCCAGCGAATTCGCCGACGAAATCCAAGCCTTTGTGGATTTTGGCAAAGAGACAAACATCCTCGACTTTCCCGATCCGACCGTTTCCATTCCGGTGTACGTCAACGAGTTTTGGACCGCCAAGCAGCGCGCCGCCCACTCGCTCCACGAGGTCTCCTATCGCGCCTGTTTCAAGCCGCAATTGCCGAGGTTTTTCATCAGCCGCCTGACGCAACCCGGCGACGCAGTGTACGACCCGTTCATGGGGCGCGGCACCACGGTCCTCGAAGCAGCGCTGTTAGGCCGCCGCCCCATCGGCTGCGACATAAACCCCCTCAGCGAGCGCCTAGTCCGCCCTCGCCTAGATCCACCCACATGGAACGAAGTAGAAACGCGCTTGACGGCGCTGGACCTCGACAAATCGAGCGAGGTCTGGGACGATCTCCTCGTCTTTTATCACCCCAATACGCTTCGCCAAATCGTCAACCTGCGCTCCTACCTCCTCACACGCCGCCAAGAAGGGCCACTCGACCGCGTTGATGCGTGGATTCAGATGGTGGCGACCAACCGCCTGACCGGGCACTCGCCGGGATTTTTCTCCGTATATACGCTGCCGCCTAATCAGGCGGTGTCCATTGAGTCGCAAAAACGCATCAACCAAAAACGCGCTCAAGTACCGCCTGAACGCGACATAAAGGCCATCATCCTCCGCAAGACGAAATCCTTACTGAGCAAGCTGCAAGCACGCGAGCTGGAAACGCTGACGGCGAATACCCCCCTGCTCGTAACCGGCTCGTCTGACAATACCTCCGCCATCGTCAGCGAATCCATCCAACTCGCCGTTACCTCGCCGCCCTTTTTGGACATCGTCAACTACCAAGCAGACAACTGGCTGCGCTGCTGGTTTAACGGCATCGATGCCAAAGAGGTGGCTATATGGCAATTAAAAAAACCAGCGGACTGGCAAGCAGCGATGACCTGCACCTTCCGAGAGTTGCACCGGATCCTCGCAAGCGGGGGCTTTGTTGCCTTTGAGGTGGGCGAGGTCCGCAATGGCAAAATCCTACTGGAAACCCTCGTCGTGCCCGCGGCCACGGAGGCTGGCCTCAAGCCGCTGATGGTCTTGGTCAACGATCAAATGTTCACCAAGACCGCAAACTGCTGGGGCGTGGACAACCGCAAAAAAGGCACCAACACCAATCGGATCGTCCTGATCGGCAAGCCGTAGAGGGATTGCCCTAGTCCCCATCCGCCCGCGGAAATTGAAGATCACTTTGCCGGGAATGCCCAGCGGTTCTTGGCGATGATACGCGGACAGAGTGCCTAGTCCCGCACCCAGACAATTAAGCGCATTGACACTGTTCAATTGCCCCTCGTGCTTTAGTTCTGTAGTGAACAACCGTTCAGTCTTCGAGGGGAAATATGAACTCTGTAGCAAATGTCTTACTAGCTCTGTGCCTGTTGCATCCGGCCCTCGCCTTTGGCGACGAACGCCCTGACATCCAGCAGATACAAGATGTAGTACAGCGCTTCTACGAGGCGTGGAACCAGCAGGACTTCGTCGTCGCCGAAGACCTGATCGGCGAGAGCGTCGTCGAGCTCGACATGCGCAGTCGCCAAGAGCCGCAGACCTGGCTTTTGCGCAAGGTCCAGTCCCGCGAGGAGTTCCTCGACGGGATCGTCGTCGAGTGGACCGGCGGCGACGCCTGGGACTACGACCCGGAAATCCACCAGTACATCAAAAAGGCCGAGTTTTTCGACATCCTCCTGTGGGGCAACCGAGCGATGGCCATCACGCAGGAGCACTTGGTGGGAGTGTCCGGCCCCGTCGGCGACGAGCAATACAACGCCTATTTGCTCGACCGGACGGACGACGGCTGGAAAATCGCCGGCGTCCTCCACCAAGTACCTGCCGAGGAATACAAGACAGTCTCCGTCGAACCACGCGGCGAGCAGCTTCGCGTCCGCATCTTCGTCGATGGCGGCGACGAGGTATTTGCAGACAGCGAAGGGCTGTGGGTCGAGCACAGCTACGGTGCCCTGCCCGGGCGGCACGAGGACGGCGACGGCTTTTCGCCCGTCGAGGTCAATGGAGTGCGCTGGCAACCCATCTGGCAGGGCGACAAGACCCGCAAGGTGTATTTTGCTGACAAGGTCGCATGGCCTTCCGACGCGCAGTACCACCTAGTCAAACACAATGCGCGCGATGTCGCGCAGTTAGAGCGGGAACCCCAAGCGCCCGGCGACACCCTAAGCATCGTCTTCGCCGACCAGGACAGCGGGGCCGACTGGTATGACGTGGAGGTGCGCTGGGGAGATGAGGCAGCCGATCCCGGTGCAGGGCTGCCCGAGCCAAACCCGCCGGGCCGCGAGGACTTACTCCTTGAAGTCCTATTCGACGGCGAGATTCGCGACACCAGCCCGCATCAGCGCCCGCTCAAAAACGTCAAAGTAGTCTTCACCGAGGACCGCGCCGGCGACAAAGACGGTGCCGGTTACTTCGACGGCAAAGCCGTCGTCGATATCGAAGGCTTTTTGCTCGATGGCCCCTTCAGCGTCTCAATCTGGGCCAAGTACGACGAGATCGAAACGCGCCCTTACTGGTGGAACAATTGCATCTGGGCGCAGGACGACGGCGGCGGAGTGCGCGTGTTCCAACTCAGTACCCGAGGACGGCGAGTCACCTGGCACCGGATGCGCGACGACGACCTCCACGCCAAGCTCCTTTTGCGCCAAGGGCACTGGTACCATTTCGCAGCCGTCTTCGACGGAGATTATCACCGGCTCTTCGTCAATGGCGTATTGCAAGAGCAGAAGCAGAGCGCGGTCAAAATCTCGCCCGATCAGCCCATCTACATTGGTGCGAAAAACCTCGACGAAACGGACTTCTTCTTCACCGGGACCTTAGACGACGCGCGGCTCTACGACCGCGTACTAACCACCGCGGAAATTAGTGCCCTCTATCAGGGCTTGGCCGAATGAACTTTACAGCGAGAAAGACCCAACCCATGCACCAGACACGATTGTTCGTCGGCGCGTTGCTGATCCTTGCCGCCGGAGCAACCCGAGGCGAGGAATGGCCCTATTACGCGGCCGACGCCAACAGCAGCAAATACGCACCCCTGTCCCAGATTGACGGCGACAACTTCGCCCAGTTGCAGGAGGTTTGGCGCTACACAGTCCCGGACAGCGCAATCGCCGCGGCCGAGGATTTGTGGAATTGGTGGAACAAGGGCACACCGCTGGTCATCGACGGCGTGCTCTACTATGGATCGCCGTTCAACATCCTCAGCGCCATCGACCCGACAAGCGGCGAGGAACTGTGGACCTTCGATCCGCAGTCGTGGAAGGATCGAGGCGATTTCTGGGGCTTTGCGCGCGGCATCGCCTACTGGGAAAGCGGCGACAAGAAGCGCATCTTCTACGGCACGGCTTCCGACCGCCTCTACTCAATCGACATCAAGACCGGCCAGCCCGACCCAGAGTTCGGTGCGGGCGGCTTCGTCGATCTAGGCAAGGGGCTGCGCCGCCGCATCGACCGCAGCCGCTACTGCATCACCGCACCACCGATCATCTGCCGCGACGTGGTAGTAGTGGGTTCAGGCATCACCGACTGGCACGACCGGCCTCCCGCCAAGTACTCCACCCCCGGCGACGTGCGCGGCTTCGACGCCCACACCGGCGAACAGGTGTGGATCTTCCAGACGGTGCCGCAGGAGGGCGAGTACGGCAACGACACTTGGGAAAACGACGCCTATCAGACCTATGGCCAAGCCAATGTGTGGTCCGCAATGAGCGCCGACGACGAGTTAGGCTACGTGTACCTGCCCGTCAGCAGCACCACCCACAACCACTACGGCGGCGAGCGCCCCGGTGCCAACCTCTTCAGCCAGACGCTGGTCTGCCTCAAGGCGGCAACCGGCGAGCGCGTCTGGCACTACCAACTCATCCACCACGGCCTGTGGAACTACGACCCGCCAGCACCGCCGGTCTTGGCCGATATCGAGGTACAAGGCAAAGCGATCAAGGCCCTGGCCCTAGTGAGCAAACAGGCCTTCTGCTACGTCTTAGACCGCACGACCGGCGAGCCAGTCTGGCCCATCCAAGAGCGCGAGGTGCCCCAGTCGCAAACTCCAGGCGAGCAGAGCTGGCCGACCCAGCCCTTCCCCAGCAAGCCCGCGCCCTACGACCGCCAGGGGCTACAAGAAGACGACCTGATCGACTTTACGCCCGAGCTGCGAGAAAAGGCGCTGGCGATCCTGCAAAAATACGAGCACGGCCCGCTGTTCACCCCACCTAGCGAAAAGGGCACACTGGTATTGCCTGGAGGCTTGGGCGGCTCGGATTGGAGCGGCGCGGCGCTAGTGCCAAAAAAGAACGTACTCTACGTCCCCTCGCGCACCCGTCCCGACATCGTGCGGCTGGAAAAAGTGGAGGGCCTGCGCACCTTTTCGGACTACGCCTTCTTTAAGGACGACTCCGAACACGTCGATGGCCTACCGCTGACCAAACCTCCCTACGGCCGGATCACCGCCATCGACTTGGACACTGGCGAGCACGTCTGGATGAATCCGGTGGGCAAAGGACCCATCAACCACAAAACCCTGCGCGACCTCGACCTGCCCGCTATGGGCTGGTTCCACTACAACTTCATACTCGCCACCGAGACCGTGCTGGTGGTGGTCTCGCAACGGCCCGGATGGTGGGGAGACGTCAGCGGCGACGCCTTTGTCGAGAATGGTCCTTACCTGCGCGCCTTCGATCTAGATACAGGCGCAGTGCTGGCCGAGATGGAATTCCCCGGCAACCCCAACGGCAGTCCCATCAGCTATATGGCCGAAGGGCGTCAGTATATCGTATTTCCAATCAACAGCGACAACTGGGTGCCGCAGCTTTTGGCGCTGGCGCTGCCGGAGTGAAGGCTACTCTAGCTCCCTCACTCTGCCATAGCACAGGACACGGCAAAAAGGTCGTCGTTTTAGTTTGCCCCAAGTTCCAATGCTGCGTACTGTTGAATAGCCATTTACATTCCTAGTCCACTTTTCAATAGAAAGGATGGAAGCTAATGGGTAAGTACATGTTTCGCTCGACGTACACGCAAGCTGGGCTTGCTGGTCTGCTGAAAGAAGGCGGCACGCGGCGACGGGAGGCATTAACTCAGACCATTGAGGGAATGGGTGGCAGTGTGGAAGCGCTTTACTACGCCTTCGGAGATCCGGATCTCTACATAATTGCCGATCTTCCCGACGACGCTACGGCCGCAGCCGTGTCCATGGTCATCGGCAACGCCGGCGCGCTAGACATTAGCGTTACCGTACTGGTCACGCCGGAAACCATAGACGAGGCCATCGGGAAAAGCGTGCCCTACCGGCCCCCGGGAGCTTGATACGCCGGTCCCTCCGGCTCGTGCCGTGTAATGCGCAGGCTCCGTCGAGAGTTACTCGGCGGAGCTTTTTATTGCATAATTACCGCGATCCAGCGGATTGCTCCGCCTGCCACACCCGCCAATAACCCCTGTTTTTTATGTTTCCCACTGCGAGGTTGCGTAGCGTTCGTCAACCCCTCGGCAGCGGCAGTTCCACCTTCGCACTCCCCTCAGCCTGCGACCACAGCGCAGCTACCATAATCTCCAGCACGTGGCGGCCGCGCACCGCCGGTGACGAGCTAACTGCCTCGCCCTGTATCGCTTGCGCCAGCTCCTGCACAGCCGGAATCAAGTTCGCACCAAACGGACTGGCATATCCCCGGCCCGGCGGCGGCGACACCGCCTCGGGCGTCCCCTCAGAGGTGTCGGTCTTCCAAGCCATGCACTGCTGATCGGTCACCCAGAAGCGACCGTCCGTGCCCTGTAGGTCCAACTCGAACATCTGCGGCGTCCGCTTGGCGCAATTGATCAGCCCGCGCACCCCATTGGCAAACTCCACGATGATCGTCGATCCAGGATCGAATTGTGGATCCCTGCCGCCCCGGCCATCGTACACCGGGCCGTAGTCTTCAAACCCGCGCTCGTGCGCGGCGATCACCCACACCGGCTCGGCGTCCGCAAAAAAGCACACCGCATCCACCAAGTGCGTCCCATTGCGAAAGAGCATGGCGCGACGACCGCCTAAGTGGGCCACAATCCTCGTCAGGCTGCCGATCTCACCGCTGCGAATGGCTGTACGCACAGCCTGATAGGAAGGCAGCCAACTGCGCGTGTGATCTACCGACAACACCGCGTTGTGGCGGGCGAGCGCGTCGATGATGCGATCGGCATCCTCCGCAGTGGTCGCCAGCGGCTTCTCGCAGAAAATGCCGCGCACACCTGCGGCCACCGCATCGCAAACCGGGTCTGCGTGGAGGTGATCTGGGGTGGCCACGCTCACCACGTCGAGGCGCTCCTGCGCCAACATCTCGCGATAATCCGCGTATTCGGCGACGAATCCTCGCTCAATCTCAGCCCGCTCGTAAAAGCGCGCCCACACCTCCGGGTTTATGTCGCAGACCGCCGCGAATTCGTATTCCGGGGCGCGGGCGTATGCGTATCCATGCCCTCCACCCACGCCAGCGCCAATAACGGCCGCGCGCAACTTGCCTTCAGACATCTCTCGTTCCTTTCTCAAGTATTCATGCGCCCGCGCACAAAAGCCGCTGACGCCGCTACCTGTTCTTCCTCTAGGCTGTGCAATATCAACGAACCGTCAAAACCTATCTGCCGCAAGCACGCCAAGTAGTGATCGTAGTCGAGCAGCCCTGTGCCCGCGGCTTGGTGCCCGACGTCGCCGTCCTGTTCCAAGTCCTTGGCGTGAGCCAGCCGAATCGAATCCCCGAGCAGATCGAATGCCTCGTCTAAGACCTCGCGCATCCTCGGTAGCTGACCAGCGTGGAACAGGTTGGCTCCGTCGATAACCACCTGCAAATGCTTAGACTGCACCTCGTCGAGCAAGCGCCGCGCCTTCTGCGCCGAATCCACCACATTGTTGACCTCCGGCTCAAAGACCAAAGTCGCACCTCGCGCCTCGGCAATCTCCACAGCTTCTCCCATAGCCGCGACCATCTCGGCCCATGCAGCCGGCGTGCTGTTGTCTGGATGCCCGCCCCACAGCCAGTCGGGATTGCGTGTCCCCGTGCAGGAAGTGATCAGTTCCATCCCCAACTTGCCGCTCGCAGCAGCTAGAGCGGCGAGCCATTGCATTCCAGCACGGCGCTTTTCCAAGTCGGGGTCAATGATGTTGAAAGTCCCCGACAGCGCGGCAATCTCAATGCCGCGCGTTGCGTGTGCAGCGCGAATCCGCTCGCAATCGGCGTCCGTCATCGCCGCCGGATCAATGCCCGCAGCCGTCAAATCGAGCTGCACGGCCTCCAAACTAGCGGCCTGCACCCCATCGAGGCTCTCCTCCAGCGTCGGCCGCTCAAAAACCTTGTGGAAAATCCCTAGCTTCATTTTGCGTCCCTTTCTCGTAGGTGCGCTGACAAAAAATAACCCCCAGCGGCAGCCCGCTCCATGAGAAACGGACGCCAATGGGGGGAATAAAAATTTTCGGGAATTAGCGATTGCTGAGGCGTTTTTGAACTCTACCCATCAAATCACGCAAAGAGGCACCACCCAGTAATAAAATTATCCCGATTAGTAGTTTCTCAGCCTTACCAGCTTGGGCCTCGCTTCCATAGAACACCATGTACAGCAGCAGAAATAATACGAGCGCAAAACCGCCGCCGATCAACCACATCAGTCGGTGTGCTCTCTTGTTCTGTTCGTCTTCTATCTCTAGCTCTTTGACGGCCAAATCGTAATCAAGTTGGGTCTCTTGTTGGCTAAGTTCCAAATAACCTCTAGCAAGCTCGTTCCGTTCGCGCTGGAGTTCGTTCCGTTCGCGCTGGAGTTCAATCAGTTCGCCAGCAATCTCATGTTGTCTGTCATCGGCAGAAACGACCTCTTGCTTCTTGCCATCGTCGCCAGTCTCGTCAGGTTGCGAAACCATCAGGTCCCCACTCTGCCCATCGGGGAGCGGCCTCTGAGTTGGGGAATGGTCGGCAACTCGCCCGTCAGCATATCCACGTACATATCCGGATCCATGGCCACGATTTTAAACCCGTTGCCAAAGCGCGATTCGACAATTTTATAAATCAATCCCGCTCCTTCCGGCGTACTCCTGCGCCGCTGAACTTCACGAAGTGCTTCCCTTTTGGTCTTTACGCGAATGATCTGCATGATAGTCTCCTCTGTCACTTAAATAACCCCAATAAGGTCTCCCCGGTCAACGCAAAAACTGCAATGCGTAGAGCCGCGCGTCTCGCATCTCAAAGCGCAGCCGCATCGGCGTGCCCGCTAGCTTCCCAATAGGCTCTTGCCAACTCACCTCCTTGCACACCCCATTGCCCATCACCGCCTCAGACGCTTGCACCACTTGCCCGCTTTCATCGAGCACTTCCACCCGCAGCCACCCTCCGGCCCCGCCATCAAAGTTCAGCACCAACCGCTCGCCGGCAAACTGCAACAGCGGCGTCGTAAAAGCCCCACCGCCATAGCCCGCCTCCGCCGCCACAAACCCATCTAGCCGCAACGAGGCGCGAAAAATCCCGCTCGCTCGCGCTTGCTGCTGGTCCTCCCTACCGCCGTGCCGCCGCGCCGTGCCATTGTAATAGAGCCACAGCTCGTCTCCCACCGGAATAAACCACGGATTGGCAAACAGCATCCCGCTCAACAATCCGCCGTCCCAGCCCTGGCGCAAAAAGGCCCGGCGCTCCCCCTGCCGCTGCCAGCTAATCCCGTCGCGGCTGCTGAGTAACTGCACGTCCATGGTCGCCGGAAAGTCGTCCTCGCCCCAGTGATAATACGCCGCCGGAAGCATGAAATAGGCATCCTGCGCCGCATCGTACTTGGTAGCACAACTGGTGTAGAAGTCAATATTGGGCCGAGGATCGTCGCGCTGGAACGGCACCGGGATCTGCAAATCCTCCTCATCTGCCTCAAAGACGATCTCCTGGGCGGACCAATGCCTAAAATCGGGCGAAGTTATCCGCCCAACGCAGCGGTACGAGCCCTTGCCCTCGGCTGCTTCGGACAAGTGCTGGGTCTCCCTAACCCGCGTATAGCCCACGTACAGTTCAAGCCGGTCGTCCCAGAAAAACATATTCTGCGTGTCGCACATCGTCCGCGGCGGATTCGGCTGGTCTGGATAGTACTGCCAGTGCAGCCCATCGGTCGAGTGCATCGCCCATAGCCCCGGCTCGACGCCCTGCGCCCGCTCCTCATCGGTCGGCTGGAACTTGGTCCACAACTTGTAGCGTTCCTCGGCTGCCGCCCGCTCGTCGCGCAACACAGTCGCCCCCTGCATGCTCTGCTGCTCGACCAACGGCGCGACGATATTGTTGTCCCGGCTGCCGCGAAATTCCACTAGGCCCAGCACTGGCTTTTCCCAGTGCAACCCATCCGCGGATTCTGCGTATCCCAGCCGCCGCGCCCCCTCCATCGGCAACCCCGTCTCCATAGTCGCGTCGTACCACATCCGCCACTGACCATCCGCCTCCCGCCACACCGTGTTGTACGCCCCAATACCCCACTCCTCCCACGCCCGATCCGGCTGTAACACCGGCTCTAAGTGCTGCACCGGCGTCCCCATTTGCAGCGCGATCCCCTCGCACTCGGCAAATAACCGCTCGTCGATAAAAAGCTGCTTCCTGTCGCCTATATCTAACATGGAGTTACTCCTTGGTGGGAAACGAATACGACACCTATTGTTGAGGTGTCTATGAGCGCCTTACAAAGGCCCGGTCCAACAGTCGGCCGGTCTCCCCAACCACCATCCCAAGAGCTTCCGGTACGAGCTTGGTCCAGTAGCGGGTCTCCACCTCGTGCCCCCCGCGCTGAAAGGCGTCCGGTATCGGCAAGTAACCGCAGTACATGTTACAGCAGTGGGCCACTAAGGTCGTCGCGGCCGGAGATGCCATCTTGATCTGCAGTTGCCCCTCGACGAAGGGTTCCCCGGCGAGCCCCACCAGAGCGGTGCTGCCTAGGCGCATTAACTGAATCTCATAGCTCAGATCCCGCTCGCGGCGGCGCTGGAGATCAACGCTGATGATGGAGGCCGACTGAATCCACTCGCTGTCCACTACTTTCGTCCCCGGCGAGACGGGTGAGCCGCCCTCGTAGCCCCGATAGGCCCTGCTTTCGTTCCACACCGGTTGCGGGTTCTCCTCCAGCACCTGCTGCGCTTTTCTCAAGGTTTCGGTTTCAACCGCGCGAATGGGTATGGGCAGCCGCGTCCCCACCACATTGAGTTCACTCGATTCGTCTAGGTCGCTGTGTTCCAGCACGCGCCGGGTAACCTCGGCCAGCATGCGGCCCATGCGGCGATGATCGGGCCGGTAGTCGGGGTCGAAGGGATTCCAGGGATTGATATTGCCACAGCATCCGTTCGCCACCAGCGCCACGCAACCTGGGAACAGCCGCTCCACTTCCTCTGCCCAAGCACCGGGCCAGTCCGCTGAGATGACGGCCTGTGGAAACACGTTTACCGGATGCCCTGTATGGTGCAGAATCAGCGCAATCGGTCGTGCGGAGAGACTCTGCACGCAGAGAACACCTACTTCGGGATCGGTCGGGCCTTCGAGATAGCGGATGTAGGTAGGCCCCAGAGGCTGCGGCCAGGAAGGACCGGGCATACGCGCCGTGCCATCGTCCGTAATGGCCCTGCGGTTGAACTGGATGCGCCCCTCGATCCCACTACCGGCTCGCAGCCGCGCAGGCTGAAGATCTGCGGCAGCCTCCCGCACGGCGGTGAGAATCTTGTCAACGGCGTAGTCTTCATAGGCACGCACGCCCCCCGCCAGCCACTCAAGTTCGTCCGTCACCGGCGGGAAATCGCGGTCGAACATGAAGACACCAAGCGCAGGAGCCGCGTGTACCTGCGTGGCATGTACCATCACCGCCTCGGGTGGAATGCCCTGATCGCGCGCGATTGCCTCCCGGATACGCGCCGACACCGCTTCGGTAACAATAGTAACGTCCAAGCTGATGAAACACAGCTTGGTGTCGCCGCTGGCTAGCACCAACGCGCGCGCATACAACGGGGAATCCACGTACTTGCCGGGTCGGAACCAACCTACTTCGCCCGCGAGGGATATATCCCGATCAGGGGTGATCTCGACTCGCGCCGCATTCGCCTTTAGTGCATCCATAAATACCTCGCTCAACTCTTTTTTATTACAAGAAACATCCCAATGGCCGCGCTAAAAGCCGGTCCGATCAAAGCGGAATTTCCCTCCATCGGTCACGGGACACCTCGTGGTAAAGTTTGCGCCTATACTGTATCCCGCCAATGGAGCTAGAGCAAGGATCATCCAAACCCTTATTGACACCGCGCGTCAGGCTCCATAGATAATAAGGCCGTTACGGCCCCCAATTTTCTGGATTACACAAGCGAAAACCGAAGGAGTAAACATGACTACAACCCGTGAAGAACTCGTCTTTTCCGATACTTTCGACGGTGTCCTCGATCCCGAGTGGACTTGGCTACGCGAACATCCCGGCTTCTGGCGTTTACAGGACGGCCTAGAAATCCGCGTCGAACCGGGCGTGGCCCCTACCGTGCAAAACGCACTTTTGCGTCCAGCCCCAGATCGCAGCGCAGGAACTTGGGCCATAGAAGTAACAGTGTACAACCACACCCATCCCATCCAGCAGTACGAACAGGCTGGTATCACTTGGTACCAAAACGGCAAACCTGTCTTCAAGCAAGTCAAGGAATTGATCGACGGCGATCTCTACATTATTCCCGGCCGCAAACCCATGCCCACCCAGAGCGTGCGCCTGCGCCTCGTCGTCACCGCCGACTCTTGGGAAGCCCAGTACCGACCCGAGGGCGAGGACCAATTCCACACCGCGGATCGGGGCGAGTTGCCTCCGCCCGGCGACGATCAAGTCAGCATCCAGTGCTACAACGGTCCCGAAGACGCCGAGCACTGGATCCGCTTTCAGGACTTCCAGATCAAGCGCCTCTGCTAGCGAAACCAGTCGTAATGCAACCCCAACGACCGATCCTGCAACGGCAACTCCACCCGCTCCCCACCCTGCGCCGAGGAAACCTTCAACGCGACCTCTACCTCTAACGCCACGCCCACGCGCCGCCCCGAATTCTTCGGCTCCTCCATCTCCCCGGCCAAACACCGCATCACATCATCCACGCAATACACCGCCCCATACGGCACATTGAACTGCGGCTGCGGCCAATCCAACTCCGCCACTACCGGCCCCTGTGGCCCTTCCACCTGCTGCCACAACCGCCATCCCTTGCCGTAGTCGAAAGTCATCTCCCCGCGCGCTCCACACAACCGCACCCCCGGTGCTCCCTTGCGGAAATGCACCACCGTCCCGTCCGCAGCCACCAACATCCCCTGACCGGCGAACTCGTCGCTGCCCGACTCCCGCCGCGGCTGATCCCCCGTGCCGACCCCCCACGCCGGAGGCGCGTCGAGGAAATAAGACCAGTTCTGATGCTGCGCCCCTGCGCCCGGAGCCTCGATCGACACCAGTTCGCCGATCACCCCTTCTGCAAGCAGCGCCTTGGCCCGCGCAAACGAAGGATGGGTCGTGGTAATCGCCCCGCAACACAGAGGCACCCCCGCCTCGGCGCAGACACCCACCATCCGGTCCACTTCCTCTAGCGTATGCACCATCGGCTTTTCCGTGACGATGCCCTTGGCCCCGCACTCGACGGCCAGACAGGTAAAATGCGCGCGATATTTGGTATTGGTACACACCGCGACAATCTCTGGCCGCTCCTTTCTCAGCATGGCCTCGGCATCCTCGTAGAGCGTCTCGATCCCATAGCGCTCGCCATAGACTTTCAGCCGCTTGGGATCGCGGTCGGCAGCGATGACCGTCTCTACCTCGGGCCGATCCCACAGCGCCTCAGCATACGATGTGGGATTGCCCTCGTCGCCGGGGTGGTCGTAGTGGTGAAATTTGCGATGGATGTCCAACGGCGGCGTGGGCCGGTCGATATCGTCGATTTCAAAACGATCTCCGATCCGGGCGGCCAAATCGTAGAGCAGGCCCATCCAGCCTAAACCGATAACTGCGGCGCGATACATGAGCAATCTCCTTTGTGATCGAAATCAATCGGCCCGCAACACTGCGTTGTGCGCGGCCAGATCCCAAATCTCGTTGTACACCAGCGGCTGGGCACGTTCGGGCGGATAGCCGGGGGGCGGATTATTGGGATCGAGCAACTCCAGCCGATCGCGGCCTCGGGGCTTGTCGAGCCACACCCGCTCCTCGGGCGCGGCTTGTACCGGACGCCGCAAAATAAACTCCACCCGATCTCGGCGCGAGAAGGCCGCATGGGCGACGAAAACCCGATGCACGTCGCGTCCATCCCAAGTCGCCAGATCCGGCAAGAGTACCGGGCCAGTACAGATCTGGAACTGACCATCGTCAGCGTTGAGGTTCATAACATTGATCGGATATTCAAGCTCAACTTCAATACCACTCGCCTCATCTTGGTAAATCGAGCGGGCGTTCTGCGCGTCGCCAGCAAAGGTCGAGGCCACAATGGCATCGGCTTCCTCCAGCGCCTCGGATGCGGGATAGGAGCGAATGTCTATGGTGTAATCCTGGTACGCCTCCGCCAGCGAGCGAGCACTGACCGCCTCGGACTCCGTACTCGGCCGCTGGGCAATCGCCGGAATTGAGGAGCGGCTAAAGGGCATCCGCCACTCGCCGCTGGGGATCTGGAACAGGTTTTCGCTGGCAATGGTGTATTCGCTGCGGCAGGGCGCGCCCAAAAAGAGTTCAGCCAGCTCGGCCCCGCTACTGTCGCGCAAAACGCAACGCGCCTCCAAGGTAAAACGCACGTGATAGACCTGACCGTGCTCGCCGACGAAACCGCCGGGCCACTTGTAATAAGGGTCGGGCTTCCAGGGATGGGCCTTCCAAGTAAAGGACGAACGGGGAAAATTAATCATCGCCATCTCCTGCCGGGGAACTTGCCCCGGCTGCTATGGGTTCACATTTTACAGCGCCAGATTTTGTAGTATAGTAAATGACATCTTTAGGTAAAAATACCTGATTCACTCTCACATCAATAGCCAAGGAGATTTCCATGACTCGCCCCAATGCACTCCGCTTCGCATGGATTGCCGCTCTGACGTTCGCCCTGACCGCCGAGACAACTTTGGCGGAAACCTACGTAGTCGATGCTTCGCACTCTTCGGTCGATTTCAGCATTCGCCACCTCGTCGGCCGCACCAAGGGCCGCTTCGGAGACTTCAGCGGCACCATCAGCTACGACGCTGCCAAGCCTGACTCCGCCAGCTTCTCCGGCACCATTCAGGTCAAGAGCATCGACACCGGCAACGAGCGCCGCGATGGCCACCTGCAAAGCCCTGACTTCTTCGCTGCCGAAGAGTATCCCACGATCACCTTCGAATCTACCGAGGTGACCAGCGCGGGCGAAAACACCCTCAACGTCAAGGGCAAACTGACCATGCACGGCACCACCAAAGAGGTCACCCTGCCCATCGAGATCCTCGGCACCGGCATCAATCCGAGGGGTGGCAAGGCGCAGATCGGCCTAGAAACTAATTTTTCCATCCTCTGCTCCGATTACGGAGTCAATAGCTGGGAACGCTTCAGCGCCGTGCTCGGAGACGAAGTAAAAATTCAGGTATTGATCGAGGCCAACGCAGAGTAAATCAAGCTCTGATAGCCTCGGCGAACCAGTCGGCCATCCATTCAAAATACTCGACGAGGAAGGCGTGGTTGCCTTCTGGCTGGCGAACTTGGAAGTGCTCTGGACAGCCCGCCTCTGCATACGCCCGGGAGACGACCGGGATCAGCCCATCAACGCCCTCGCGGGGCATATCTTCATCCTCGGTCGGGGCGATCATCATAAAGGGGCGCGGCGGCATACAGGCCGCGACGATTGCGGCGTGATCGAAATGCCGTAGTAGATGGGGTATAAAGTAATAGGCGCTGTGGCGGTCTGCGGCAGTGTGGTGGATTACTCGCGCCATGCTGCCCACCCCGCCGCAGATGGGCACCCCAGCCCAGATCCACGGGGCGCACGCCATCGCATACCAAGTCGCATTGCCACCCAGCGACATCCCGGTCAGCCCGATCCGGTTGGCATCCACCCCCGGGATAGCGGCCAAAAGCCGCGCCCCTTTGAGGGTTTCCTCGACCAGTACACCCATCTGCGTGCGACCGTACGGTGCCAGTAGCTTGTTTTCGGTCGCCCATTCTTCAAGGCTGCTGCGCCGCATCTCGCATCCTTTGGGAGAAATGGCCAGCGTTGCAAAGCCTCGGCGCGCCAATTCGCGCGCCCAACCCATTAGCTTCCGTTGCATAAAAAAGTGCGGGTGGGCGATCTCGTCGGCCGTCCCCCCGGTGCCGGGAACGCAGACAATACCAGGCCGTATGCACGCCGATTTTTCCTGCGCTACCATGAGAATTCCCGGCACGGTCTCGCCCAGCGAATTCTCGTACCTTATCCGCGTAGTACAAAGGCCGTCCTCTTCTTGCCGGCTCTCTGTGGTGTAGTCGATCGCAGCGGGAATCTCTTCTAGGCCGAGCAATTCCACCAGCTTCGAGCGCACAGCCGAGGCGGGGATCGCAGCGGGATAGGCCGGGCGGATGTCCTTGGGAATAATGGATTGCATAAGAGGACTCAAAGTATTTTGTTTCAAGGGCTTGGATTTGAGTGTATGCAAGGCCCAAATGCTCGTCAAATAACGCAACAGCAGAAGGGGAAGCCATGAAAATACTCATTACCGGTGCCGCCGGAGCGGTCGGCTCCACGCTCGTCAAGGGGATGGGACAGCGCCACCAATTGCGCGGTTTTGACCGCGTGGAAATGCCCGACCTAGCAGACAGCCAAGTGGGCGATGTGGCCGATTACGATGCTTTGTTGGCAGCCGCCAAGGGCATGGAGGCCATCATCCATTTGACGGGCGTCGATAGCGAGTGGGAAAAGGCCCTGTCCAGCAACTTTATCGGCACGTACAATATGTTGGAGGCAGCCCGCATCCAAGGAGTGCGTCGGGTGGCGTACGCCAGTCGCGCCGGAGTACACGGACCCCTGCCTGAAGACGTTATGCGCCGCGTTGATATACCTCCCCAGCCACTGGGCTACTATACGATCAGCAAGCTATTCGGCGAGCACATGGGGTATTCCTACTCCCAGAGGCACGACTTGGAGTTCGTCGCAGTGCGCATAGGCAATTTTAGCCTCAAGCGCGATCAGCCCGAGCATCCGCACCATCTCAGCCACGGCGATGCCGTGCGAGTCTTTGAGCAGGCCGTGGTACACCCCGGGGTGCGCTACGAGATCGTGTACGGAGTGTCGGACAGTACTTGGCCGCGCTACGACCTCGACCACGGGCGGCGCGCCATTGGCTACTATCCGCAGGATAAATCGGACTGGCAGCCCGAGGAGGAATAAGCTGTGATCAAATTGAGCACAATGGCCCGCGAGACACCCACTACCACCATTGACCAGGTCGTCGAACAAGCCCGCCAGTTGCAGCTAGACGGCGTCGATTTCCATTTGTCGGGCATGGACCGCAGCGTCCAGTACATCAACCACGTCAAGAGCCTCTGTCTCAAAAGCGGGTTAAACATTGGCTATGCCGGAGCCGGCAGCTTTGTAGGGCCGCCCAAGGATCGGGCCAAGCGGATGGAGCAGGGCCGCGCCGACGTCGATGCCGCAGCTTTGCTAGGAGCGCAGATACTGCGCGTTTTCGCGCGCCACAAGTGGCCGAGTACCGTCGAGGAACAAGAGGCCCTGTGGCGTCCGATGATCGAGGATTTCCAAGCGATTGCCGACTACGCGGCCCAACGCGGGGTCATGGTCGCCCTGCAAAACCACGACAACGGCAGTTTTGCCATGACCGAGGATCAAGTGTTGCGCATTCTGCGCGAGACCGAGCGCGACAATTTCAGTTTCCTATTGGATACCGGACAGTGGCTGGGGGCCATTGGCTCGCATCCGCGCGGCGAGTTCGATCCGAATGTCGATTTGTACAAAGACTATCTGGAGCCGACTGCGCCTTTTGCCACGTACGTGCGGGCCAAAATCTACAAGATCGACAGCGGCGTTGAGGAGTTTATCGACTACAGGCGCGTATTAGAAATTCTGCGCGGGGTGGATTTCAACGGCACAATTGGCTTGGTCTTCGAACTAGGCGAGTTCAATAGTTGCAGCCACGAAGAATGCATGCGCTTGGCCGTAGCCCATCTGCGCGAAGTGATCGCGGCTAGCTGATGTAGTATTCCCTCCCTGTCCGTGCGCGACTAACTTCATTGCCTTATCTTCGTTGGGCCCACCAGCCAAAGCAGAGAAAGGAATAGCCATGTCCGCACCTGACCCCAGCACTGCCAAGCCCCTCCTCTTTCAACAGAGCCGCGTCGGCTACGTCGAAATAGACGAGGTTGACCTACCTCGAACCAATGCCGCTAGCAAGCCGGTAATTGATCCGACGCCAGAACAGAGGTACTTGTTCGATACCCAGGGTTGGCTATTGATACCCGGTCTGCTCAGCGAAGACGAAGTGGAGGAGATGCGGGCCTTTTGCTACCGCTTGCACCAAGAGCCTGAATCGCTGCCAGAGCCGCAGCGCAGCCCTATTGGCGGCCCTTTGGAAGAACTGACCGACCACCCCTTCATCGTCGGTTTTATGAACGAATTCCTCGCCAATCCCGACCTGTCGAGCCAAGACTGCTACGGTTTTCGCATGGAATCGACCAGCCTAGCTATGCGCCAGACCGGAGAAGGGGGCTTTGGACCCCACAACGGCAATGGCCTGTGGCGCCTGCCCGGCGACGGACACAACTACCGCTGCGTGCCCGGCAAGGCGCGCAGTAGCTTGACCTGCGTGGTGTGGGAATTGAACGAGGTCGAAGCCAGCGGCGGCACTCTGTTTATCAATGGCAGCCACAAGGCCGCCTTTCCCCTGCCCGCTGGAGCCCAAAACCTCGATTCGGACCTTTGGACTCGCTACACGTGTCCGGCCGGCTCCCTACTCATTTTCGCAGAGAGCACCACCCATACCGCTTCTCCGTGGGGCAGCACCAACCACGAGCGCTGCGCCATCTTCAGCCGCTACAATTACGTCGATAGCAAATGGCACAAGTGGCAACCTCACCCCGAAGCGCTCGAAGCCATGCCGCCCAAGCGCCGCACGCTCTTCCGTCCCGTCCACGTCGAAGGCAATCTGATATGACGCGATAGTAGAGTCGAAAATTAGTGATCGTCGCCCAAGTAAATCCACTATAGGAAATTGCGGCGCTAGTTATACGTATCCGCTCGTCAGCCAATTTCTGTCGGCACCATGCAACCGTAGTAAAAAAACTCTCCGGTTGTTCCAACTGAGCCATTCCAGCCAAGATCGCGCAATTGCCGTTCCAACTGATTCGGGTCGTAGAATACTTTTACGATATTAAATGTCCGGCCATCGTTCAGCTTCCGTTCCATTACGCCCGAATCGTCGATTGCAGCGTGATCCCGTGCGGTTGATTCCTGAGTCGCCAGACCGTCAACAAAAAAAGCTCTACCCCCCGGCTTTAGAGCGACGCGAACCATCTCCCATAACCGATTGAATTGTTGTGCTGGAACGTGCGACAACCAGAAACCAAAAAAGACGAAATCATACGTTTCGGTTGGCCACCACTCGAAAAGATCTGCCACCACATACTGCACCGGAGCATTACCAATCTTAGTGCGATTGATCCCAATCGTCTCGGGAGAAGAATCTATGGCCGTCAGGTCATCAGTACCCTGTACCAGACATGCCGTCCACAATCCCGTGCCGCAAGCGAGCTCAAGACACTTGCCGAACGGCCTCTCCCGCTCAAGTGCCGATCGCACAGCATCCAATTCTGCATGCCACTGAAGGTTGTGCTCGTCGCCCCGGTCGTATCGTCCTTGGCGCGAATGCCACTCGTCATACTCATCAGCGCGCGCCCGGTAATAGGCGACTTGTTCCTGCAGAATTGATTTGTCAACCATAGTTTATCTCCTAACTCTTTGTCGAAGTCTAAGAATTTGCTACTCGTTTAGGCCCGCGCCGTCACAATAGGTTGAAAATAGCCAGATTGCTCAGGCTTATGCCAAGCGACTTTTGCAAATCCGGCTGACTCCAAGGCCGCAGTAAGCTCGTTGCGTCTTATTGCTCTGTAACGAGTCTTGATCTCCTTCACCCGCCAGTCACTCGCCGCCCGACTCATTATAAAAAGCCGCAATAGATAGGTATCTGATTCCTTGGACCAGTCCCAGATCTGAAACACTATTACTTCTTCCTCATGTGTACCGCCAGGATTCATAGCTACAAACGATGGTTTTTCCGCGAGTAACCGATCGTAATCGCGAATACTGGCAACAAACAATCCTTTGTCCGTCAGTACGCGCCGGATATTTCGCAGAGCAAGCGTTAAATCCTCGTCAGTTAAAAGATGCGGCAGGGAATTGTCACAGCTGATCACTACGTCGAACTTCTGGTCAAACGCACATTCCAACTCGCGAACATCGGCAACCGCGAATCGCACATTTAGCTCTCGCTTGGCTGCTTCTGCTTCTGCCCGTGCGACCGCCTTCGGACTGAGATCGGACGCGAAGACTTTGTATCCTCGCTGCGCTAGGCCAATTGCCTGGGTGCCTATTCCGCAGGAACAGTCTAGAACAACCGACTTACCCGCTGAAGACTCACATTGGATCAACTGATCTAGCACGGATGCCTGCCGTTCGATTCCCGATTCCCAGTCGGCGTAAACGTGATGGTACTCAGCAGCTAGATCATCGTAAAAGCGTTCGACGGATTCGCTCACCTTGATTTTTTTCTCAACAAATCTATGCTTCTCGACTGAATACTATCTACCGTCCAAGAACTCCACATAATCAATTTCCATTGGCTGCTTGAGCCGCTTCTCTAGTTCCAACAGATCCGATCTCCCCTCCGGCACATCCTTCTCCATAATCCCATCAGGATGCACCGTCACCGTAGTCGTCACTCCCATAAATGCCTTCTCTGCCGCCGTCCGCGACACCTGAATGCCGTCCTCTGAAATGGCCATGCGAGAGTGTGCAATACGTCCCTCGCCAATAACCCGAAAGAGAAGAGCCAACACGCCGGACATTGGACGCCCTGTAATCCCCTCAATCTCATCGTACACAGCCCAATCCCCAAAATCCAGCAAGCGATAGGTCATTACCTGCCAATTAGTGACCTTAAAACGCGGCGTCGAAAGCGTATCTAAGTACGAATACCGGTCTGGCTTACCCGGCTCATCCTCCCAACTGATCCGCACATTCACGGCCAGTTCCGGCATCGGCCCTTCCTTTATCTCCCGAATGACCCGATCTAGCCGATAGTCCACTTCCATATTCTGTCGGTGTTGATAGCTCAGCAGCGCAAACTGAGGCGCTGTATGCTCCGTCCGCCCAGTCACCTCCAAAAAAGCTCTAAACCAATCCTCATACCCTATAAACAGTGGCGGACCGTCCGGATTGCGCTCCCTAGCTTGCCGCGCAAGATAAAACACCGCTTCCGCCTGAAACCGCGCACCATTAGTCGTCGCGGTCGGATCGTAATCACCATGCTGCCGCATCGCCGCCAGCACCTCCGACCGATCCACCACATTATACGCTTCCTCTGCACCCGCCAGCGAACCGGGCAGTAGCAAAAAACAGAGGACGGTTACAATCCTCAACCTCCTGCCGACATTACCTATCGCTCGGGAATTCCACATAATCAATTTCCATCGGCTGCTTGAGCCGCTCCTCCAGTTCCAGCAGGTCTGTTCGGCCCTCCGGCAAATCCCTCTCTACAGTCCCATCTGGATAGATCGCCACCGTGATCATCACTTTCATATACGCCTTCTCTGCCCTCGTCCGCGCCACCTGAATGCCGTCCTTTGCAACGGCTATGCGGGAATGTGTCATATGTCCCTCGCCAATAAGCTGAAAAAGAAGAGCTAATACGCCGGACTCTGGACGCACTGTAATCCCCTCGATCTCGTCGTAAACAATCCAATCGCCAAAATCCAGCAAGCGATAGGTAATCATCTGCCGATTAGTCACCCTAACAGTCGGCGTCGAAAGCGTATCTATGTACGAATACCGGTCTGGCCTACCCGGCCCGTCCTCCCAGCTAATCCGCACATTCAAGGCCAGTTCCGGCATCGGCCCTTCCACCACCTCGCGGATGACTCGATCCAGCCGATAGTCCACTTCCATATTCTGTTCGTAGCGATAGTTTAGCAGGGCGTACCGCGGTGCCGTATGCTCTGTATGCCCGGTCACCGCCAAAAACGACCGGAACCACTCCTCGTGCCCGATAAACAGGGGCGGGCCGTCCGGATCGCGCTCCCGAGCTTGCCGCGCAAGAGAAAGCACCACATCCGCCAACCACGCGCCATTGGTCGTCGATGTTAGTTCTTCATAATTACCATAATGCTCCCGCATCGCCGCCAACACCTCCGACCGATCCAACACATTATAGTCTCCTTCTACACCTACCAATTGATCCGGTAGTAACGAAAAACAGAGGACGGTTGCGATCCTCAAACTCCCAATGTATTGAAAGCTGGTCATAACCTACATCCGTCTGCGTAGAAGGTTTTTGTATCTATGGGGTCATTGGACGCTCAGATCGTCAAAAAATCCTATTGCAGCAACTCGCCGGGGATGCGCGAGCCGGGATATTCTTTTTCTGGGTCGCGCTCGGCAATGATGGCCGGCACTTCATCTGTCCAATAGGCAGGCACAGTCTCCGGACGCCGGTGCCAAGCCAACACCAACGTGCGGCGTTCGTCGGTCTGATTGCGATACGCCGAGTGCAACACGCGGGCATCGGCCAGCACCAAGTCGCCAGCCTTGACACAGACATCGACTTGATCGGGGTGGTCGCTGAACATGGTCGGGTGGTCTTCTTCTATAAAACGCGCCCCTTGCTCATGGGCCGGCACCATATCGTCGTGCAGGGGGATGCGCTTGTGATGCGTGCCGGGGATAACTTTGAGACAGCCGTTTTCCCGTGAGGTATCGCTCAAGTAGTAGGACACAAAAATGATCTGCGGCCACGGCGAACAGCTCAAAGGATCGTTCCACTGCATCCAGTCTTGGTGCCAGTACAGGGCCGGCTCGTCGGGATCTTTGGTCAAGAGGATAATGCCACCTGTGCTGGCAAAGTCGCCCAAACCCATTTGTTCGAGGGCACGGCGCGTAGGAGGCCAGTCGAGCAGCTTCTGGATGGTCGGATTGTCCTCCCCGCGCGCGGTGACGTGCTGACCCTGGTATTTGAAGTCGGGCGGCGGCACCCAGTCCTCCATCATGCGCTCGGTCTCATCGCGCAATTCCCGTAAGAATTCGTCGCTGAGAATGTTATCAACGACGCAGAATCCATCGCGCAACAACTGTTGGCGTTTTTCTACAGCTTCTTCAGGAGTCATCGAAAACCTCGTCGAAAGATGTGCGATCAGTACTTCAATTTTGATAAGGCTCGGTGCGGCCTCCGGTCAAGGCGCGGTTAAAGCTGGGACGCATCAGTTCGGTTAAAACGGGCGGTAGCTCACCCCGCTGCGCTTTGAGTGCCCACAGCGGCGGCACGGCGTGAGGCGGCTGTACCAAGCCGGTGCGATCGTCGGCTTTTTTGTACGCATACAGGGTACACCAACGGGTCTCTTTGTCCGCTCCCTTCGGAGCCACGCCGTGTGCTCCGTGCGACAAGCAGCAGACGACCGAGCCGGGGGGCAGTTCGAGATGTTCGATGGCCAGCGGCTTCCCCGTGATGGGATGGACGCGTCCCTTGAGCCAACCAGCTTCGATCTCCTCGTCAGTGGCCGCTCGGCAGTTGTCCGGGTCGCGGAACAGGTGGCTGCCGCGAATGAGCTTGAGGCCGCCATCGGCAGCGGCGCTAAATCCCTCGGGATAGCACAGGGTGAGGTTGGTATTGGGCTGGGCATGGTACTCAGCCAAATCGCGGACGGGGCCACAGTCGCGACCAGCACCGATCTTGTGACTGTGCCAACCGCCGCCAGCGTAACCCGGCGGCCGCGTGAGGAGCTGGTTGTGATCGAAATACACGGCCTCCGTGCCCAAGCACAGCTTCTGCAGGTGCAACATCTGCGGATGGGTTAGCACGTCCATGAGGAACGGGACGTGGCCAGCGGGGAAATACTCGGTAAAAACGCTGTGCCGCCGCAGGGTCAGTACGCCGGCTTCGTCGGTTCTTTGCGGCGCTTTCTGGCTGCCGCCCAAGGCACCGGCAATAGCCTCGGCGCTCAGTTGACATTCGGGCGGTCGGCGGCCCAAGCGGGGCCAGTCTATTTGGCTCCAGTCCGCCTGCAAAAGGGCATCGTTGCGCTGTTGGCCGTGCTGCAGCGCCTCAGTCCAAGTCTCAATGACGGACGGGGGCACGATGCCTCGCAGGACGGCGTATCCATCGCGCAAATAGACATCGCGGTCGAATTGGGCCTCCAACTTGTCCAAGTCAAAAATATCGCGGCGCTCAGCCTCCAAGCGATCCCAGTCTTCTGCCGCCCATTGTAGAGGCGTCGGCTCGTCGCCTAGGAACTCCGGCCGACTCGCCCGAACCAAATCGCTGGTGGAACAGTGTAGAAAGCGCTCCCACAACGGATCGTCCAATTGGTCTTCTAGCAAAGGATTGGGAGGCATTGACATCACGAACTCGTCCCCTCGTCAACGCCCTCAAAGAGCGAAGGGAAAAAGCGATGCGGATCGGCCGGCTCGCCAAAGAGGATCTGCTGCCGCCGGGTCAGGTCGGCCGGCGGTTGCACGCGCCTGTTGGTCCAGGCCATCTGCGAGACGCAGTATTTGTAGAGCAAGGCGCGCCGCTGATGATGCCCGTGCCAAGCGGCCGTCCCGTGAGTCAGAGCCTCGGTGAACAAAGTGACAGAGCCAGCCGGGGCCGAGGGAATAATCACACAGGGGGCCTGTTCGGGCACGTCGGCAATCGGTTGCGGCAGTTTGAAATTGCTCTTGTGACTGCCGGGAATGCAGCAAAAGCCGCCGTAGTCCGGCCCAGCGTCGGTCAAGTTCCAAGTCGCCACGACAAAGCCGTTGAGTATCTGATTGTCGCGCAGAGGATGGTACTGGCCCGGCTGCGCCCCAGAGGTCGGCGACGTAGCACCGTAGTCGCTGTGCAAGGCTCCTCTGGCCATGCCGTGGCGCAAACACAATCCATAGATCCGGTCGAGGCGGAAGCAATCGCCCAAGCGGAAGCGCAGCACGGGCATGATCTGGGGATGGTCGAGCAGGTCGATAAAGGGCTGGCCCCAGTCCAAAAAGCCCGAGCCAGCGGGCGCGGAACCAAAGCGGCTGCCCTTTGCCGGCGGCAGGTGCGCGTCGAGCAAGTGGTTGAGAGCGGCCACTTGCTCGGCGTCGAGGACGTTTTCGAGCACCAAATAGCCCTGCACGTCGAATAGGTATTGCAGTGTTTCGAGGTCGTTCATGGCTAATGAGGCGGAGACGGTGAAATCCCGAAAATTGTATCAACGGCCTCCAATATAGCCAGACCTACCTCATGCTTCAATGAGGCCGGGATTTCAGCACCTTTTCTAAGACAGTGTGCGCCTACTTCTCACTTTAATGGTGCCTTATTCACTCTCATGATGCCCTTCCTCACTATGCTCCTCCTCACTAGGCGGCCCGCCAATCCGCAAAACATGCCCATCCAAGTCCTCAACTAGCATTTCCCTCGCTCCCCAAGGCTTATCAGCAGGCACCTGCGTTATGTTTGCCCCCGCCGCCGCGTACTCCTCGTGCAGCTTGTCAACATCGCCGACGTTGTAGTAAATCCACACTGGCCGGGCACCCTGCGAATTCTCAGCGAGAAAGACGTGTACCTCGCCATTGGATATGGAGGCAAAGGTCTTGTTGTCCTCCTCGGCGGGCCAGTCCCAGTCCTTGTTGAAACCGAGCACCGAGGTGTAGTGCTCAATGCTCGCCTCGACGCTTGCGACGTTAAGGATCGGCGTCATCGAGGTGAACGCCGTGGGCCCGGAATCATTGTCGTGTTCCTCGTGAGCACCGGCGATAGAGCTAACGCCAACGACGATTCCTGCGACTACTGCTGCGGCAATGCTGCGACTTCTCATGATTTCCTCCTGTGGGTGAGTTCAATTCGGCAGAATTCGATTGTACCGCGCACGCCGAACCCGGTCAATGTTGACAGCCTCCCCCCAGCGCGAAGATATTGGAGGCTGCTCACCCCAGCCTAGGAGACGCGCAGTGCCCAACAAAAAGCCGAATATAGTTCTCGTCTTCGCCGACCAATGGCGCGCCCAAGCCTTTGGGTACGCCGGCGACCCCAATGTGCAAACCCCCAATCTGGACGCCTTGGCGCGCCGCAGCGTCAACTGCACCCACGCGGTGTCCGGCTGCTCAGTGTGCTCGCCAGCGCGGGCCTCGCTTCTGACCGGTCAATACCCCCTCACACACGGCGTCTTCGTCAACGACGTAGAGCTGGGCCAAGACGCCACGAGCATCGCACAGGCTTTCAGCGCCGGCGGCTACGACACGGCCTATATCGGCAAGTGGCACGTCAATGGCCGCGGCCGCGGCCGCTATATCCCGCCCGAGCGGCGGCAGGGCTTCGAGTACTGGAAGGTGCTCGAATGCACCCACGACTACAACCATTCCGCGTACTATGCGGGAGACTCGGACGAGCAACTCGTATGGGAGGGCTACGACGCCTTGGCCCAGACCCGCGACGCCCAAGCGTACCTGCGAGGTCGCGGAGACAAGCCCTTCTTGCTGGTCCTATCGTGGGGGCCGCCGCACGCCCCCTATCACACAGCTCCAGAAGCGTACCAAGCCCTGTACGATCCAGCCGCTATCTCCCTGCGGCCCAACGTGCCTCCCGACTGGGCCGAAAACGCGCGGCAGTGGCTCGCCGGGTACTACGCCCATTGCACGGCCTTGGACGACTGCGTCGGCATGTTGCTCCAGACCTTGCAGGAGGAGGGGCTGGAGCAAGAGACGATCTTTCTGTTCTTCTCGGATCACGGCGACATGCTCGGCTCGCAGGGCATGGACAAAAAGCAAAAGCCCTACGAAGAGTCCATCCGCGTCCCATTCCTGCTGCGCTATCCTAGGATGGGTGTCGCTGAACTCGACGCGCTGATTGACCTACCCGACATCATGCCGACCCTGTTGGGCCTGTGCGGCCTACCGATTCCTTCCACCGTGGAGGGCATCGACTTTTCCGCGTACCTACAAGGCGGCCCAGACCCCTCGGACGGCACCGCGCTCTTGCAGTGTCCCCATCCCTTTGGGCAGTGGTGGACCGGCGTCGGCGGCCGATCCTACCGGGGCCTGCGCACCCGCCGCCACACGTACGTCCGCGCCCTAGAAGGGCCGTGGCTGCTCTACGACAACGAGGCCGATCCCTTCCAACAGGACAACCTCGTCGGACAGCCCGGCCAGCAGGACTTGCTCGACGAATTAGACGCGGCCCTCACGCGCCGCCTCGCCGCAGCCGACGACCCCTTCCTCCCCGGCCCAGCCTACCTCGAACGCTGGGGGTACCAAGTAGATGCCCGAGGCACCGTGCCTTATACTAACTAAATTGAATATGTCCCCATCCTTCCTCTACTCATCCTTCGCGGCCTCAGTCCTCTTCTTAGCGGCCTGCTCGTCCTCGCCCAGCGACTCGCCTGCGGCAGCTTGCGGCGACAGGCAGGTACTCCAAGTCGGGTTCTACGCCTTTTTCGCGCCAGTCAGTTACAGTGCAGACCCGACTCCGGGCACGGCCGGGTTCGACGAACATCTCGGGTACGAAGCGGATTTGCTGACCGCCTTAGAGGCTATGGACGGCCCGGAGTTGTCCTTTGCACGCCGCGGCATCGCCGACTGGGCCGATATATGGCTGCAAGCGGCCGGGCCAGACTACGACTTGGTCGGCGGCGGCATCACCATCCTCGACTCTCGCACCCGCAATGCGGCCGGCGAGCGCGTAGTGACCTTTACCTCCGGGCACATAGCCTTCCGCCAATCGCTGCTGGTTAGGGCTGCCGATGCCGAGCGCTTTGCCAGCCACAGCGACCTGACGAGCGAAGATCGGGTGGGCGTGTTGCGGCTGACCACCGGCGAGTTCCGCCTGCTGGAGCTGACCGGCTTCGTCGATGCCCAAGGCGCACTCGTCGCGGGTACGCGCATTGAAACAGCCGAAGGCGAGATTCTCGCCGACGGCACGGCCGCTTACACCATCACCCCAGCCGGCGCGTCGGACCATCTGGCTGACCGGCTGCGGCTAGTGCCGCCCACAGCCGACATGCCGCAAGTGATCTACCTCAACGGGCAAGAAGGGCAAGAAGCCAGCGAGTTAGACCTGCTCAACGCCCTCCGAGCCGGCACCATCGACTCCATTGCCCGCGGCGAAATCGGCAACCGCGACGCCAGCGTCGCTTCCGACGGCGAGTTTGTCGTCGCGGCCCTCGACGAGGCCACCGAGTGGGGTGGGTTCTCGCTCGCCGTGGAGGACGCCGACCTAGCGGCCTGCATCGACGACAAGATCAACTATCTGACCGATGGCCAGCGCATTGGCTACGGAGAGTGGCGCGCCAATCCAGCGATCTTCGCGGAGCGCGCCCAGCAGTGGAATCCCTAAACAAAGGAGTACGACATGTATAAAGCTGGAGTCATCGGCTGCCGAGGCATTGGCATAGCCCACGCCACCGGCATCATCAGTTCAGACCGCGCCAACCTCGCGGCGGCTTGCGACCTCGACGAAGCAACCCTCCGCGAGTTCGAGCAACGCTGGCCAGACGCCAACCTCACTCTGTACCGCGATCACCGCGAAATGCTCGACCGCGAATCGCTGGACATCGTCACCGTCGCCACCTCGGATCACCGCCACGCCGACTTAGTAGTAGATGCGGCCAACGCCGGGGCCAAGGGCATCTTCTGCGAGAAACCGCTGGCCACCAGTCTTGCAGACGCCGACCGCATGATCGCCGCTTGCGACGCCAACAACACCACCCTGTCGGTCGATCATACCCGGCGCTTCATCCCCCTGTGGCGCTACGCCAAAGAAGAGATCGTCGATCAAGGCGTCATCGGCCCAGTGCAATACGTCATCGGCACGCTCTCCGGCCCGCGCGCCATGCTCTTCCGCAACGGCACCCACACGCTCGACGCTATCTGCTACTACGCAGGCGAGCAGCCCCAGTGGGTGGTGGCCGAACTGGAGGACGGGTACGAGGACTACGCCGAGTACCGCGGCGACGGCGGCCACGTGCCGGCCACCGAGCCAGGGGCCAACGGATACATCCACTTTGCTGGGGGTGTGCGGGGCTTCTACATCGGCGGCTCTAAGACCACGCCAGCGCCCAAGCAGCAACTCGAAGTGGTCGGCACCACCGGACGCCTAATTATGGTCAGCGACGGCGGCACCCTGTATCGCGGCGAAGAGCCAGAACCCCTCGCGCCGCCGACTTGGCCAGTCGAGGGCATTCCCGCCGGCATCCACGAACTAATCGCAGCTATGGACCAAGGCGTCGAGTCAGTGTCGCCGGGCCGAGCGGGCCACACGGTAGTAGAGCTGATTATTGGATTTTTAGAATCGCAAAAACAGGGCAACGTGCCGGTGCCCATTCCGGTGCCGAGATAATCACCAACGCCGTAGGGGCGTCCCTCGTGGACGCCCTTTTTTATTTTTCTAATCCATCTCCACGAGCACCCGACCATCCTCCACGAGCACCGAATAAGTCCGCACCCGCACCTTCTCGGGCTCGCAAAGCGAGCGGCCCGTGCGCACGTCGTATTCCCAGCCGTGCCACGGGCAACTCAGGATCTCGCCCGCGCGTCCCAAGACAATCTCGTCCCCCGGATGCCGTGCCAACGCCGTGCCCCCAACCCGGCCATCCGACAGACGCGCCCCTTGGTGCGGACAAACATCGCGGACCGCATACCAAGCATCCCCCTGCCGCACGATAGCCAAGCCTCGCCCCTCGACCTCGACCCGGCGGATCTCGCCGTCGGCAAAGGCATCGACCGGCCCTACGTCAACGCGCCGCAAAGCCATAAAATGCCTCGGCATTATCAACCATGATCCCCCGGCGCATCGCACCGTCAATCGCTGGCGGCAGGGCGCGGATCGGCGAGTCAAAGTCCCAATGCGGATAATCCGTAGCGAACATCAAGAAATCCTCGCCGCCGATCATGTCGATGATCTGCAGCAAGTGCTGGGGGTCGTCTGGCTCTTCCATGGGTTGGGTCGTGGCGCGGCAGTGCTCGCGGATGTATTCGCTGGGCCGCTTCTTCAGCCACGGCACCTCGCTGCGCAAGCCCCGATAGTTCTTATCCAGCCGCCACATTAGCCCAGGCAACCACGCGAATCCCCCTTCGACAAGTGCGACACGCAGCTCCGGAAATTCGCAGAACACCCCTTCGCAAACAAGGCTGATGACCTGCGCCTCAAAGGCTTGTGACATGGCCGTGTGATCTTCGATGTAATAGGAAGGCCAGCCGCAGGCCGTGATCGGCTGGCCGCTGCCGCCAAAGTGGATTCCCACCGGCAGGCCGACCTCGCAGGCCGCAGCAAAAATCGGCCGGAACTGCCGCTTGCCATACGGCGCGCTCGACCGCACTAAGAGCAACACCTGCACAAAGCGCGGATCAGCCGCGGCCCGTTTGATTTCCGCGGCCGCCTCGGCCGGGTCGTTGGCATTGACCACAATCGAGCCGCGCCAGCGCGGGTCGTGGTCGAGCCAAGCGTGCGCGGTCCACTCGTTGACCGCGCGCATCAGCGCATTGGCAAAGTCGAGGTTGTGCAGGGACGTCATGCCGTAGAGCGGATTGAGCACGGCCACGTCAATGCCCCAAGCATCGAGCAATTGGGTACGCGCAAAATCGGGATCGCCGCCCGGCCTTAAACCCGAAGGCGGCCAAGCATCGCGCCGCGCCGCTTGCGCAAAACCCTTGGGATAGGTTGGCCCGGGCGGGCCGCTAAACCCGGATTGCCGCACGTACGCCTGCCAGCGCGCCGACAAATAGGGCATGAGATCGTCGATGGAGTTCGGGTAATTGTGGACATCGCAGTCGATCAGCGAAACGTCAGCCGAGGACGCGACTTCGACGGCGTATTCGGTTTGGGACATGGCAACTATTGCTGGTAAAGGGTTGTAGGGGCGTCCCTTGTGGACGCCCTATACTCTAGGGTGCGAACACGGGCTGCGTCAACTCCTCGTGCGCGAGCGGAGCCAATTTGTTCGCCAACCTCGTTTAGTTATAATATCCCATTATGCTTACATCACTTGCCGACCTCGAAGCGCGCTATCGCCACGCCAGCCCGCGCTCCCGCGCCCTTTTTGAACAGGGCCGCGCCTACACGGCCGGTGCGGCCAAAGGCGCGTATTACTACCCGCCCTATCCACTCACCATGGCTCGCGGCCAGGGCTGCTATCTGTGGGATGTGGATGGACGGCACTACGTCGATTGCGCCAACCACCACACGGCCCAAGTCCTCGGACACGGGCACGAGCGCGTGGAAGCGGCCGTGCGCGAGCAGATGCAAAAGGGCATTGCCTTGGGCGCGCCCACCGGCATTGAAAGCGAAATCGCCCGCGCAATGTGCGACCGAGTGGATGCACTGGAGCGGATTCGCTTTGTCAACTCCGGCACCGAGGCCACGCTGCACGCGATTCGCTTGGCGCGGGGCTACACGCAGCGCGGCAAAATCGCCAAGTTCGAGGGCGGGTACCACGGCAGCCACGACGCCGTGGAAGTCAGCGTGGCCCCGTCCTTAGACCAAGCAGGTCCCGCACACGCGCCCATCGCAGTGCCAACAGCCGGCGGCATGTCCCCGTCGGCCGCGTCCGAAGCCGTCATCCTCCCCTACAGCGATCCAGAGGCCGTCGAACGACTCGTCGCTGCGCACGCCAGCGAACTCGCCTGCGTCCTCTTCGACCCCAAGGCCGGCGTCCTCGACATCCAGCCGGATTTTGCCCGCGCCGTGCGCGACATCACCCGCCGCCACAGAGTATTGCTCATCTTCGACGAAATCGTTGGATTCCGCACAGCCACGGGCGGCTTGCAGGGCCTGTACGGTATCGACCCAGACCTGAGTTGCTTTGGCAAGATCGTCGGCGGCGGCTTTCCGGTGGGAGCCTTTGGCGGCCGGGCCGACCTAATGGACCTGTTCGACAACTCGCAGCAATCCACCGGCTTTTTCCAGAGCGGCACCTTTAGCGCGCATCCCGTGGCCATGGCCGCAGGCTTGGCGACCCTGAGCGAGTTGACGCCGCAAACCATCGACCATTTGAACGCACTCGGAGCGCGTCTAAAGGACCAACTCAACGCGCTCTTTGCCGACCACGCCATCGCCGCTCAAGCAGTCTGCACGGGATCGGTCTTCAGCATCTACTTCGCCCGCGGCCCCATCGCCAACTACCGCGACCTCGCCGCCACCGACAAAACCCTCATTCAACCGCTCTTTCTCTCGCTCATCGAACAGGGGTACTTCCTCGGTCCAGGGCTAGGCATGTGCGCGCTTTCCACGCCCATGGACGCTGGGCACATCGACGGCCTAGTCGCCGCGGTGGGGAATGCGCTGGTGGAGATAGTCTAAATTTGGAGCAAACCATGTCCGTACTCAGCCCCGAACAAATCGCCCAGTACCAGCAAGACGGGTACACCATCTTGCGCAACGCCCTCTCCGCAGAAGAGGTGGGCGCGCTCCGCACTCACCTCGAAGGGATCGCCTCGGGTACACGGCCCTTCCCAGAGGCGAACATCGAATTCGACCCCAACGCGCCCCAGCAACGCCACATCGATCACTTGCGCAAAATCAACGGCCCGTCCGAATGCGATCCATTCTTCCGCGATCACGCAATGCGGGAGCCCCTCCTTACTGCTGCCGCCGACTTGCTCGGTCCAGACCTCAAGCTCTTCGGCGACCAAGTTTTTATCAAAGGGCCAGGCGGCATAGAAAAAACCTATCATCAAGACTCCGCGTACTTCCACATCGAGCCGATGGACCTCGCTACCGCTTGGGTCGCCCTAGACGATGTAACCCTTGAAAACGGCTGCCTGTGGGTCGTACCGGGCAGCCACCGCGAGGGGCTGGTTGACCACAGCGAGGTGTGGATGGTCGGCGAGCGGCAAGACAAGAAAGTCCCCGACGCAGCCATCGACCATCAGCGCGAACAGCCCATCCTGCTGCAGGCGGGCGACTGCTCCTTCCACCACAGCCTGCTCCTGCACCGCTCTGGCCCCAACCAGACGACGACGCGCCGCCGCGGCATGGCCACCCATTACATGAGCGCCCGCTCGCGCTGGACGGGTCGCCCGGCAGAAAAGCCCGAATATCCCCTGTTGCGCGGCCAGGAACATGCGGGCTGCGTCTGAAGCACCTCCTCCGACCGAAGTGAATATCCATAAGCCAATGCTGGATTGAAGACGGACAAGGAGACGACGCGAAGGGGATGTGGCGGGGACGATTCTTTGTAAGATAGCTTCCAGTAACTTATCCATCTTCGCCTATTATTTATGTTCAAAAATTACTTCCAAGGCAGTCTATTCGCCCAAGACCTCCTCGACAGCTCCATTGCAGAATTTCCCGAGTGGAAGGCTTATGACGATCACGACCTCGCCACATTCGAGAGCGAGGTGCAGTCGCTCTTCGACCGCTTCCCCACGGACGGTAGCCCCAACAAAACCCAAACTGAGGACGACCTACAACTCGCTGATGCTATTTTCAAGGCCGCGCCCGCCGCGTCATTGTCCGAAGTGCGCAACGCCGCCCTAACTCTATTCTACCACCTAGTATTCATCCTCTACGCCGAAGACCGCGACTCGCTGCCCGTGCGAGACGCCGCGTATGACGACTACAGCCTACGTCGAGTACGCGACGACGTAGGCAAGCGCAAGAAGCAGGGCGATATATTCTTCAACGACGAAAGAACGGAACTTCAAGCGCGAGATGGTGCGGGCCGGTCATATAACCATTCGGGGCCACGACTTCCCCAAGATGCAGCTTATGACCGTCGAGGAACTATTGGAGGGCAAGCGGTTTGACACACCGTCCGTACTGGGACGCCAACAGAAAGCCCAACAGCAGTTCATCTTTTAACATACAGGAGATTTTCTATGAGTTGGAAGCCGATGGATACCGCACCCAAAGATGGCACTGTTATTGTCGTGTATGCAGACTTTACTGAGCTAGATCTGATACCCGACGTATTCCACACTTATTACGAGGAAAGTGAAGGCCATTGGGATCTTATTGATGAAAGTCTATCAATCCAGAGGGATTTGATCAGAACGCGGACGCCCCTTCTTCTGGGCTGGATAGAAGTGCCCGATAGCAGTCGCTTGGCTGGAAAACGTGCTTATAGAGACGGGGAGCCTGCGCGCGAACCTGGAAAACTTCACATACATTAGACGATAAGCCCATAACTTAATTTATTCCGATTAATTAACTGACGTTACGCCGCTTTTGTCCCCAACTTTCCCATTCCTGTAACCTTTCCGCTACACTCCAGCACCTCCTATCCCCCGCCTCCCCTCTGAGCCGCCGCCCTAGCACGATTTTTGCCTATTGCGGATACCACCCCACCCGCAATCCAGTTCGGATAGCTTGCCAAGCCCTAATTACTAACCGATTGCCATGGCCGAAATCGACATCGTTTCCAAGCACCTAATCCAAACCTACCCGGCCGACTTCGCCCGCTTCACCCTCCAGCGCGATGACATCGAAGGCGTTGAAGTGCTCGACACCGAGCAACCCAACGTCCGCCGCCCGGACAGCCTCCTCCGCGTGTGCATCGGCGGCAAGGAGGTGTTGGTCCACCACGAGTTTCAAACCACCGACAGCACCGATCCCCCCATGCCCCTCCGCATGGCCAGCTACATCGGCCGCCTGATCGAACGCTACGGTCTGCCGGTGCATTCCTATGTCCTCTACCTGCGCCCCGATGCCGGACGACGCGATCCGGGCTACTACATTCAAGAGCATCCCGACCATCTAGTCGTGATCCGCTACAAAGTGCTCCGTCTGAGTCAGCTCCCCGGTCAGGCCGTGCTCGACAGCGGATCGGTGGGCTTGCTGCCGTTTGCACCCCTGATGCAGCCGCCAGCCGGACAGGCTGAGGCCGCGTGGTTAGAGCAGTGTGTGGCCAAGGCGTGGGACATGCCGCTGGCGCGGTCGGTCAAAGCCGATGTGCTCACCGGGTTGACGCTGTTGAGCAGCTTAGTGTATAATCCTCAGACGATCACGGCCATCGTTTCCAAGGAGTATCTCATGGACTTCATGCGCGAATCCTCGTTTGCCCAATACCTGACCCAACAAGCCCGCGAGGAGGGCATTGAGCAAGGCATTGAGCAAGGCATTGAGCAAGGTATCCGCGAAAGCATCCAAGAAGTGCTAGAACTGCGCTTTCAGCCGCCGGCCGTGCGCCGCTTAGCCGACCAGATTGCGGCCATCGACGAGGTGCCGCGTCTCAAGCAGTTGCATCGGGCTTCCATACAGGTGCCCAGCCTCGAAGCCTTTAGGAACCTGCTAGACGCCGACGAGTAATCCCAACCAAGAGGAATACCTATGAGCCAATACTGGATTGAAGACGGACAAACGCTGCTGTTCATCGGCGACAGCATCACCGACTGCGGTCGTCGCGGTACCGAGGCCCCGCTGGGCAACGGGTACGTGCGCCTGTTCACCGAGTTGGCCACGGCCCGCTTCCCCGAGCGGCAGGTTCGCTACATCAACAAAGGCATCGGCGGCAACCGCGTCACCGATCTAGCCGCCCGCTGGCAAGACGACGTGCTCTACCACCGGCCGGACCGGCTGTCCGTCAAAATCGGCATCAACGACCTGCACAGTCATTTGCGCGGAGCCGAAGACAGCGTCGATCCGGCCCGCTTCGCCGCTGTCTATGAACAGATATTAGAGATCACCCAAAACAAGCTGGGCTGTCCCCTCGTCTTGCTCACCCCGTTTTACATCTCCACCGACCACAACGGCCAAACCTTCCGCAGCCAGGTGCTCGAACTCTTGCCTCAGTACATCGAAGTGGTGGAGCAATTAGCCGAGCGCTTTGACGCCCGCTTAGTGCGCCTGCACGACATCTTCCAACGGCAGCTCCAGTACCGCGACGCCGACACCTTCTGTCCAGAACCGGTCCACCCTAACCAAGCCGGACATCTGGTGATCGCCCAAGCTTTGATGGACACCTTAAGCGCGTAGTGAGACGAGCACGGTCTCGCCATCGTCGAATCTAAGCGGTGGAACTTACCACTCTCCTGCGACGTCAACCCATCAGCGTCTTCTACCCAAATCTTTTACAAAACGGAATCTCTGCGTACATTTAGAATCCTCTCCCTAATCCACACCCGCTATTCTAAGCAGGATAGGATTCGGCCGACCATCTCTCGATGGAATCGGATAAGATTGAACTGCGCACGCTGCGTACACTCTAAACCTATGTAGGAGAGCATGTAATATGCCGATCCGTTTAGCCCTATTCACCCTCGCCGTTGCTTTGTGGAGTTGTGGAGACGACGATTCTGCACCAACGGCTGCTGCCGTCGATTCGATGATCGCCACGGCCGATTCCATGCTGGTCGCCGCCAATACCATGCTGGCCACCGCCGATTCGATGATCACCGCTGCCAATACCATGATCGCCGCAGACGCCGATTCCACTATCGCCGCTGATGCCGATTCCATGCTGGCCGCTGCTAATGACATGATGGCTACCGCTAATTCGATGATCGCCGCTGCGAATGCAATGGTCGCTGCGGACGCCGATTCGACCATAGCCGCCGATGCGGCTTCCATGCTAGCCGCTGCGAACACCATGATCGCCGCCGCTGATTCCATGCTGGCCGCTGCCGGTTCACTACTGGCTCCAGCAGCGGTTCTCCGGCCAACCGGGGAGTTAAAGCCCTGGGATCTTTCTTCCATTGTCTCGGTTGACGAGGTTCGTGCCATGCCCGTTGGTACGACCGTATTCATGCGCACTGAATTTGCCCACGGTGAACTGGCCGATCTCGAAATGACGTTCGTCCAGGTGGTCGATGATTTCTTGGCACCCATGCCGATCTATATGGTCGAATCCTCCGATCCTGTTTTGATACAGCTCGGGGGCATTGCTAAGGGTATGAGCGGTTCGCCCATTTTTACGGAGCAAGGCACCTGGGGCGCTATTGCTTATGGATTTAATTCCCAGGACAGCCCGCCGTACTACTTTTTTGCCACCCCCATAGAATGGGTCATCGGCACGCGGGGGCTTATGCCAGCGGCTAAACCCACAGCCACCTGGGAAGGGAACCGCATTACTCCCTTGGATATCCCCTTGCTGAGCACGGGACTCAATGGAGTGCATCCGCTGCCTGAAGGGCGTTCTTCCCTCCTGAGCGGAGCCAGCGCCGCTGGTCTAACCCAAGAGCGGCAGGAGAGCTTTGAGGCCGGCAGACCCCTGACCGTTGGCTTGCTGCTCGGTGAGCTTACGCTCGGTGCAGTGGGAACCGTATCGTACGTCGATGGCAACCGGGTCTATGGATTTGGGCATCCAATGAACAGTTCTGGCCCGGTAGAACTTCCCATAATCGAAGCAAAAGTACTCGGCGAAATCTCCAACTTGTCCGCCCCGTTCAAGTTTACAACCCTAAACCCAACGGTGCGCGGCACCCTGACCGAAGACCGCCTGCCCGCAGTGCGCGGCGTACTCGAGCAGGAACCAGACCTAGTACCCATTAAGAGCGTCTATACGTTTCCCTCGGGGAGCGAACTCGAACTCAATCACAGAATGGCCGTCGGCATCAGCCCATATATCTCGCTCGATCTCGTCGGCAATGCGTTCCTTGCTCCCTTGGCCAACCGGGTCGACAACGATCCTAATCACAGTATCCGCGTTACGACGGATATTGCCTTTGCCGGTTCCGATTCAACACTCACTCGTTCCCGGCTCTACTCCTCACCAGGCGGACGCCTTTTGGCTTCAATTTTCGAAGCCTATGACGATGTGTCATTCGCACTCGTGGAACTTATGACGCGGGACGATTACGCCGTATACGTGCGCGAGGCCGAGGTGCAGGTCGAAGTGATTCCCGAGACTCGTTTTGCCACTGTGGCGAAGGTTGCGGCCGACACGGTTATCAGTCTTGGGAGCACGCTGGATATTACTACTTCGCTGCGCGTGGGACGGATCGAGGACCGGGAAGTCGCGCTATCCCTGAGCGTGCCGGATACGCTGCTCCCTGGTTTTTACCAACTCGAAGTGGGATCCGCCGCAATATTAGGACCCGATGAGCTACTATTCGGTCCACCACCGTTTGGCCCTCCTAGTGAGGAATCGCTCGATGATGTTTTTGCCCGCCTGAATAAACCCGACGAGAACGTCCTCTTAAAAGCTCGCTTGGCGTTTGTCGCGCCACCCCTTCCCCCGCCACCGCCTGAGCTCCCGCCTGAGCTTGAAGGTGGTGAAGGGGAAGGCGAATCGGAAGGGGAAGGCAAACCCGAAGGTGGTGAAGGTGAAGAGGGTGAAGGCGGTGAAGGTGAAGAAGATGAAGGCGACGGTGAAGATGTAGAAGGCGAACCCGAAGGCGGCTCTGACGAACTGCCACCTCCCGAATCTTTTCCTCCTGGCCCTCCTGGCCCTCCCCCAGCGCCTATTTCTACGCAGCAAGACGTAGATTTATTGCTCCAAGGTATTCAATTCCTTGAGATAGAAGTAGTAGCAGGGGAAGTAGTAGAAGAGGAAGTAATAGAAGAAGAATAGCCTCCTATACACCCCGTTAAAACGCGGGAATTGCAACAGCTTCTCAATTCCCGCTATGAGTATGGAGCCTTTATCTGCGATCTCTTTTGCAGATAAAGGCTCCTTTTTAATAATCTGCCACCGACCCATCCCGCAATCGATTATCCGGCCACTTAAACTGCCGCCCGCTCTCCTGCCCCACGGCAATGGCCTTTTCCTCGTCGATCTCCACACCCAACCCCGGCCCCTCCGGCAGCGACGCATACCCCTCCGCGTCCAAAGTCCACGTCTTGTGCGCCACGCCTTCGGGCAATTGGTGATCGTAGCCCTCGTGGATGAGGAAAAACGCCACAGATGCCGCCACGTGTAAGCTCGCCGTCAGGCCCAAAAACGACATAGTGCAATGCGGGGCAATCGGCACGTGATGCGCCTCGCACAGCGCAGCGACCTTCTGCATCTGGCTAATGCCGCCGCCGTGGCCGCAGTCGGGCTGCAGGATATCTACTACTTGGGCCTCCAAAATCTCGCGCACCTCCCAAATGGTGCGATCGCGCTCGCCAGTCGCCAACGGCACGGGCACGGCCGCGCGCAGCTTCTGCATGGCCTCGATGTTGCCCGGTACCCACGCCTCTTCCAAAAAGAGCAAATCGTCCGGCTTGAGATAACCGGCAAACTGCTTGACCAGCGGCAACGGCAACATACTGTGCGCATCGAACATCACCGCCCCGTCCGGCCCCACCTTGGCGCGCGCGTCAGCCACCCGCTGCACCAACTCCGCCACCTCAGCCGGCGTCCCCGCGTGATATTGCGCGCCCCCAGGGCCGACCTTGATCGCCTTGGGGCTGGGATACATCCACACTTTGTCGCGGCAGGGGCCACCCAACAGGCGATACACCGGCACCTGATAGAGCTTGCCGGCAATGTCCCACAGCGCCATGTCAATAGCCGAAATCACGTGCACCATCAGCCCGCCGCCGCGCAGGTTGCGATGGGCGCGGAACATCCGCTGCCAGTGGTGCTCAATGCGGGTCGGGTTTTCCCCGACGATGAGCGAACCCAGCGATTCGGCCAAGGCGCAGGCGACCTTGGTCTCCATGTTGTTGATCTCACCCCAGCCAACCACCCCCATATTCGTCTCCACCTTCACGTAGCCCTTGGCCCCCACCGGAATGGCCGTCAGGCGCTCGACCCGAATGGCCGAGCCGCGATCTTCCACTGTCATGTGCTTCCTCCTAGTTTAAAGTTTGACTCTAACGCCATTCCGCTGCGGTTGAGACCTGCTCGACCGCCGCTGCCAACCGCTGGAATGCGGCCAATCTGTACAGAACACTAAAATCGTCGATCATTTCCGCCACTCGATGTGCGCTTGACCGCCAACTGAAACGCTTTAGGCGACGCCCTCGAAGCCCGCTTGCCTGACGTAGGAGACCGCAGATGAGTTGTTTGGGATCGGCCAACCTTTCAAGCTTTTTCACATCCGGCATAGCTAGTGGCTGAGTGCCGTTGGGATTGCCGGCAGCCCTTCTCAGCGCAGCCTCGTCGATGAGCAACCAAGCTTCCTGCATCCGCACAGGCACCACGCAAACAACGCGTACCGAATCTTCCACTGAGCTTTCCTTTAAGGCCTTGCGAATCTCTGCCTCGCGTTCTTCGATTGGGGCACTCTCTGCATCCCGATGCACAAAGAGCAAATCGCATGGATACAGTTCAACGCTCCAGTTAATGCGCTCAGAAAGTTTTTTGGGAGGATGTGGCAGGCGACGCAAGTCGGCAAACTCCGCCTCGATAGGAATCGCACCGCAAGACTGGCGCAACAGCCAAGTGAGAATCGGTAGGAGGGCGCGATCAGACGATCCATCCGCCAGCAGCGTGTAGCGCAATTCCTGCATCCGATGCCAGACTTACCCAGAAAAAGACAGAAGGAGTTGCTGCATATCCTCCCTATCGACTACCCGCTTCTGCTTTGATACCTCTATGTAATTCTTAGGCAGCACCGGATTCAGATAAGGGAGCAGGTCGCCGCGAGCAGCATCTTCGCTCACTTTGGCTCGCCAAGTATCGGATAGGCAGAGAAAATGGGCCTTTTTGCAGAGGCGTCCTTCCTCGTCTATGGCTTCTCTTGTCTTTACAAATACTACGCTATCATCTGGGACTTGTTGGAATACTGAAGGCGAGTGAGTATTGACGATCACTTGGCGTAGTGGGTTATCCTCCCCAACAGGCTCTTGAGTATCCACCGCAATATCCCTGAGCAGTTGCAGTATAGCCGGAACTCGCGCCGGATGAATACCGTTTTCCGGCTCTTCCAAACAAATCACTCCCTGCATCTGTGGATCGCTTTCCAAGACGGCTAGAGCGAGGAAGCGTAAGGTGCCATCCGACAGGGCACGTGCTGGATGCAAGGTTCCCTCCTCGTTTTTTACGTATAATGTCAGTAGCTCCCGCTTCTCATCCCGCTCTATGTGAATATCATTTACACCGTCGATGAGTTCGGCTAAGCGGTTGGCGATCTGGCTATATACTTTTTGGGGGGCCAAGGCTTGAATGTCGAGTTGGTCCGCCAAGTATTGAAGCCGTTCCGGACTGATGTCTTGATTATCTGACTCCCAACTCTCGACAGTGTCCTGACTCACCTGTTGCCCTGCATGGCGACCCAAGCGATACAATGTAGCCGCCAAATAGCGTCCATCCGCCCTTAAGTGAGTAGGAGCACCAAATTCATCGGGTTTTCTTAGTGCCGAAGGTTCCAGTTGCAACATTTGCCAAGATTGCATTTCTCGGCGAGCAGCCAATACCGTAGGGCTTTCCGCCGCATTGGCTATGGAAAGCACCGTGCGAGGTAGGTTAGCAGCTGATCGGGGCAAAGGACGCCCACTACTGCCGCCATCCTGATGTAGTTTTATAACTCTGTTTTCACCCTCGCCTTCGGTTGAAATGAAATAGGGTGCACGGCGCTTGCCGTACATTGCGGATCCGCGCCAGTCCCCTGCGCTGTGAGGAAATAAAAGATGTCGAGGGGCATCGCGGTGGGTGATGTGGACCAATTCCTCTTTGACAATAGCGAGATTACCTCGCACCAAATTGTCGGCCGTCTCTCGGTAAGCAAGCTCTAGGGAATAGCGCAAAAATGTAATACTGGCCTCGGCCTCCTGTCCCAAGTCGTCGATGGCCCGCCGCGGCACGATCATTTCTGCCTCAAAAGTCATGCGCTCGGCATAGTGATTGCCCACGCGGTGGAAAAGGTCGCGCACGTGTGCTGTGCGGCTGTCTTGGTCGCGCACGGCGGCGGCAGCCTCCATGAGCGTGTGATTGGCCAGTGCGCTCAGAAACCGAATCGCGTCGAACAGGTTCGACTTACCCACCCCATTCGGCCCGACCACACAGGTAAACGGACCGAGGTATAAGTCCACATCTGCCAAATTTTTGAAGTTAGAGACTTTCAGTCTGGTCAACATAGGTCATCTCCTCATTGGGAGGGCTTATATCTCTTCTCCTGATTCTTACACGACCGCTCACTATACCAGATATCCAATAATAGGCAACCTCTTAAACCCCTGCGAGTCTTCGGCATTGGCCCTACCAACGCCTCGTTCTTAGCTTAAATAAATACCCGTACTTAACGACAGGAGATATCATGGTCGAAACTAACGACATCCAACGCCCACCCAAAGACCTCATCGACGCCCTCGCCCCTATTTCCAGCGCGACCGCTGCCGGTGAATTAGCCCGCTTGGGCATCCGCGATCCCCACATCCAAGGCCCCGTCTCCCGCACTCCGGGCAAGCACGTCGTCGGCCCGGCCCTGACCTTGCAATTCATGCCCAAGCGCGAAGACCAATACTCGGTTGATGAATACGCCGACCCGGAAAAACAGCTCCATCGCCACGCCCTGTACCACACCCAACCCGGCGACATCATCGTCGTCGATGCGCGCGGCGACATGCACAGCGGCGTCTTCGGCGAGATGATGCTCACCTTCTTCATGGGGCAGGGCGGCATCGGCGCTGTCATCGACGGCTGCATCCGCGACTTCCCCAAGGTGCTCGAAGACCTCGACATCGGGCTTTGGCTGCGCGGCACAACCCCCAACTTCCACACCCAAACCAACATCTTTCCCTTCGCAGTCAACGTGCCCATCGCCTGCGGCGACACCCTCGTCATGCCCGGCGACATCATCGTCGCTGATGACGACGGAGCCACCGTCGTCCCCGCCCAACTCGCTCCCGAACTAACCGAAAAGGCCCAAGCGCACGCCGAGTGGGAGGACTTCAGCCGCATGAAGCTGGCCGAGGGCGGCCACCTGCGCAAGTACTACCCGCTCAGCGAAGAAGCTCGCGCCGAATACGAAGCCTGGCGCGCCGAACAGGAGCAATAGTCCATGACCTCGCGCCCCAACATCGTCTTCGTCCTCACCGACGACCAAGGCTACGGCGACTTGGGCTGTCACGGCAACAGCGCGATCCGCACGCCTTGCCTCGACCGCTTCCACCAAGACGCCGTGCGCTTCACCGACTACCACGTCGGCTCCACCTGCGCCCCCACCCGCGCCGGCCTGCTCACCGGCCACTACTGCAACAGCGCCGGTGTCTGGCACACCATCGGCGGCCGCTCGCTGTTGCGCGCCGACGAGTGGACCCTCGCAGACGCGCTCACTAACGCGGGCTACCGCACCGGCCACTTCGGCAAGTGGCATCTCGGCGACAGCCCGCCCTACCGACCGCACGAGCGCGGCTTTGCCGAATCCATCTACCACGCCGGCGGCGGCATCGGCAACACGGGCGACCCTTGGGGCAACGACTACTTTGACGACACCTATTTCAAAAACGGCGTCCCCACCCCGTACGAAGGCTACTGCACGGACGTGTTCTTCCGCGAGGGGCAACGCTTTATCAAAGAAAACGCCGACCGGCCCTTCTTCTGCTACATCGCCACCAACGCGCCGCACGGACCGCTCAACGTCGAGCCGCACTACGTCGAGCAATACCGCGACGCCACCCCGCACGAAGACCGCGCCCGCTTCTACGGCATGATCACCAATATCGACGAAAACTTCGGCCGCTTGCAGGCCACGCTCGACGAACTGGGCATCGCCGACAATACCATCCTCATCTTTATGACCGACAACGGCACGGCCACCGGCGTCGAGCTAGACGACGATCAGTTCCCCCGCGAAGGGCCAGGCAGCTACAACGCCGGAATGCGCGGCAAAAAAGGCTCCCAGTACGAAGGCGGCCACCGCGTCCCCTTCCTCATCCGTTACCCCAACGGGCAAATAGCCGGTGGCCGCGATATCGACGCGCTGACCAGCTACGTGGATTTCATGCCGACCCTGCTCGACTTGTGCGAAGTCGAAATCCCAGCCGGCCGCACCTTCCACGGCCAGAGCCTAGTGCCGCTGCTGCGCGGTGCAGACGATTCAGCTCGGGCCGACCGCGTCAACGTCTGCGACACCCAGCGCGTGGCCAATCCGGTCAAATGGCGCAAGAGCTCGGTGATGAAAAGTAAGTGGCGGCTCATCGACGGCCGCGCGCTCTACGACCTCGGCGCGGACCCCGGCCAGCGTCAGGACATCGCCGACGCGCATCCCGACGTCGTCGCCGACCTGCGCGCTGCGTACGATGACTGGTGGGAGCTCGTGTCCGAGCAATTCGACCGCGACGAGCCGATGGCCCTCGGCGGAGATGACCAACCCGTCAAACTCACCACCCACGACATCCGCAATGAGGCGTGCAGCGCCGTCTGGAATCACCGTCAGGTCCGCACCGGGCAGATCACTAGTGGTTTTTGGGCCGTTGATGTCAAAGAGGCCGGCCGCTACCGGATTGAACTGCGGCGCTGGCCCGAGGAAACCGGCTATGCGCTTGCTGCGGGGATCGAAGGCGACGACAGCGGCTGGTACCGCGCCGGCATCCAGCCGAAAAATGCTCCGGCCTACGAGGGTGGGGTCGCTCTCGCCCTCGGCTGGGCACAGCTAACAATCGGCGGCCAAAATCTCCAGCAAGAAGTCGATCCTGACGCGACGAGCGCCTGCTTTGAGATCGAGCTCGCCGCTGGCCTTGACCGACTCTACGCCTCGTTCTACGATCGCATAGAGCGGACCATCGCCCCTTATTATGTGTACGTGCGGAAGTTGTCGGACTAGGCGCTATTGTCCAGATTCACCCCCTATCGCACCAGCAGCAACTTGCGCGTCTGCCTCTCGCTTCCAGCCCGTAGCTGGTACAAATACAACCCCGAAGCCAGCGGACGTCCTTGCTTGTCGCGGCCATCCCAATGCAGGACGTGCCGACCGGCCGACCGGTGACCACTTATCAGAGTCGCTACATGCTGCCCTGTGAGCGTATAGACTTTTAGCTCAATTTCTTGGGCGCGATCGAGGGTATAGCGGATAGCAGTCTGGCCGTTAAACGGATTGGGGAAATTCTGCTCTAGGCCGAAGTGCTGCGGCGTCGCGTCTTCGCGCACCTCGCGGACGACAGTGGGTACGGCAAACTCCGTGCGCACCAGCCGCAGATCGTCGATGTAAAAGCGCCCCTCTAGGTTGGTAGCAAAACGCACGGTCTCTATCGGCCGGTCGAGGGTACCGAACGCGCTCAGAGGAACTTCAATCACCTGCCATTCCTTGCGCCCCAAATCCAGCCCGTAATCCCCTGCTCCTTCGCCCAAAAGCACGACCCGCTGGAAGCCGCCGCTTTCCAACACCACCTCCACCACATCGTCTTCGGCTGGCACCACATCGCCCGGATGGATCGCCAACCGCAGCGCCCGATAACCCACCGTCTCGATAGGTGCCGGCGGCTCCATGTCCAACTGCCAAGGCAACAACCGCGTCAGGGGGTCAGCCGTCAGCACGCCGGCCGCGGTGCCAGTAAAAACCGGGCCGCTTCCGTCGAACTCAAAGCTGTCCAAGCCCAAACCAGCCTTTGCGGCCCAGCCCGCAGCCAACTCGTCATCGGCGATCGCCAAGTCCTCGGCCGGCAGCACCACCAGCGTGCGCGAGAGCGCGATTTCAAACGGACCTTCCGCCGTATTTTGCGCCACGCCCACCACGATCTGCTCGCGACCGTTAGTCTCCGCACCCGCCAATGCGGCCTCCAGCCGATAGCGCCCATCGCCCAAGGCCGTAAGCGGCGTTTCGGCGCTGCCGCCCAAGGCACTTAGATCGACACTCACTATCGGCTCGTCGGCTTCCCGGTCAAAGCGCGTCAGCGCGATCGCAGCCGACAAATCGAGCGGCTGACCGGCCAAGACCGTATCCGGCGGCTCAACTTCCCACTGCCCCATCAGCGGCCCAACCCGCACCCGGAAAACCGCCTGGGTCGTGTGATCGCTAGAGACGTAAAGCGCCCCCTCGGCGTCGCTTTCCAAGCCCACGGGCTTACCCCAGACTCTGTTGCTACCCGGATTGGGACGAAAGCCGGTGAGGAAATCGGCTACTTGGGCATTTTGTCCGTCCGAGTCGCTAAACACCGCCATCACCTTATAGCCTAAGTCGTTGCCTCGCACACCAGCGCGAAGCGCGACAAAGGCTTGGTTGTGGTATTCGGAGGGAAATTGGTCGCCAGTGTAAAAGTGGATCGCCATCGGCGCTGTGTGGGCCGCGACCGTGGCAACCGGTCGCTCCATCCGTTCCACGTCGAGCGTGTCCTCACGCGTAAAGGGCGCAATCGAGCGAAAGTACTCGTCAACCTCAAAATCAACCCACGCCTGGTAACCGTGCGCCAGTGGCCAGCCGTAGAACCCACCCTCGCGCACGATGACAATGGTCTCAGGGGGCAAGTCCCGCCCGTTGGGAAAGCGGTCGCGGTCGTGGCCGTTGTTGGTCGCCCACAATTCGCCGGTGAGCGGGTGCAGTGCCAAGCCTATGGAATTGCGCAAACCGCTGGCGAAAATCCGCCGCCCCGTGCCGTCGAGGTTAAAGGCCAGCACCGTAGCGCGCTCGGGATCGCGCTCGCGGCACAGATCGCAGGAGGATCCTTGATGCACGTATATGCGTTCATTAGCCTCATCAAAAACGATGGTGTGCGTAACGTGCTCAGCGCCGCCTAAACCGGGGATCCACGTCGCCAAATCGGGGATAAAGACCTCGCGCTCTTCGTAAAAGCCGTCGCCATCGCCGTCCCTGAAGCGCACGACCTCGTCGGTATCGGCTACGTACATAGCCCCCTGATAAAAGGCCACGCTATTGGGCCACAGCAGATCGTCGGCCACCGTCCGCACCTCGTCGGCCCGACCATCGCGGTCGCGGTCGGGCAACGCCACAACGCGCCCGGTGCGGTTGGGGTCGGCGCGCCACTCGCTGCTGCCTCGGGTGCCCATGACGGCCACGTGCAACACGCTATCCGGGCTCCACGCCATCAGCCGTCCCTTGCCGACATCCTCGGCGAACAACTCGACGATAAAACCGGGAGGGACGTTCAAGGTCCGATTCTCCATCCCGGCCACGGCGGCCGGCTGGAGGTGGAGGTCGATTTTTGGCGTCAGATAGACCTCGCCGGGCGCTTGGGCATAGACGCTGCTGACGAGGAGGCAAAGGGCGATAAGCAAACGCATCGTTGGCAACCTTTCTTGCAAGTAGAGTAAAGTTTGTGTATAAAAACGCGTCCTTCCCCAATAAGGGCAAAGCTCGCAGTGAGTTGTCCACAACCCCTACTCCCTGTGAATCCACCCCCAAAACAGATTATCGCGTTCATTCCCCGCCGCCAAGTATGCAGCCTTGAGCTGCGACAGCGCATCGCCAGCGTAATCGGTAACAGGTCGCCCCTGCTCGTCCAGCACGAGGCCATATTGCCCAGCAGCATTGATGCCAAAAATCGCGTTTTTCACCGGGCCGTCGGCCGGGCCGAGCGGCGCTAAATCGAGTTTGTCCTGCAAGTCGGGCGGTAGCTCAATCCGGCGAAAGGCCTCAATCTGCCATTGCGGCGAACCAAACCAAATCGAATCCGTCCCCCACAACACGTGATCAACGCCAAGTCCCTTGACCAACTTGGCCACCATAGCCGCGGCCAGTCGCGGATGCGTAATCGCCAGTGCCCCAAACGACAGGCCAATATCCGCGTACACATTCGACACTCCGTATTCAGCCGGGATGGCAGCCAACTCGTCGATCCAAGCCAGCCGCCCAGTGCGCTCAAACTCCTCGCTCACCGATTCGGCGTCCCGCCACATCTTCAAGCCCGCGTGGTAGATGTGAAAATTCAGGTCGGGCCACGCCGCCGCCGCACCGCCCACGTCCTCCACACTGGCGTATTGCCAGTTGGGAATGCTCTCGTAATCAACCGGCAAAACGCCCTTATGGATGCAGATGTTGCGCACGCCGAGTTGGCGGGCCTTTTCGTAGGTAGGCCACGTTAGTTCTTCGTCGTCGAGACGCCAAGGCCGGTCAAAGGTAGGGTGAAAACCCAGCACGTCGCCGATGGTGTAGCCCTTCCAAGAATCCACCTTCAATTCCGTCGCCGCCGGTTCCATTAGCTCCAAGTATTCCGGCGCACTCGGCCAGATAACCCCGTGGGCGAACATCCGCCGCGTGCCAGCGATCTCGTTGACTTGGTCCCGCGTGGCGACCATCTGCCGATCGGACAACAGCGTCTTTTCGGGATCGACCGAAGGCGAGGTGCTCAACAGCGCGAGCGTGGTGTCGCTGTCGAAAAACATGTCTTTGACGTAGTAATCGAACTTGTAGTACTTCAGGTCTAACTCCTGCTCGACTAACTCTGGATTCCAAGGGGTGCGGGCTTGGTTGTTGCCCCGCGCCACATCGCGTAGCCAGAGCTGGCCTTCCCATGTGTAGTCCTCGCGCACGTGGTGGGTGTGGACGTCGAAGATAAACTGGTCGCGGGTCTGGCTGCGCTGGTCTGCCGCGGCCTCGGGGTCTTCGGCCTCGGCCGGATCGACGCGATAGACGTCGCCGTAGACTTGATTCATCGCCATAAACGCCGCAGCCATCCCACTGGGTGAGCGGAGATACCGCTGGTGGGCCATCCCCTGGCGACCCGCGTAGAAATCGGCCTTTTCGCGCATCAGCGCCTCGGCCTGAGCTTGGCGACGAGACTGCGGCGGCGGGAAGCACTCGCCGCTGGATACGACTTGGGTCGGGATGGGCGTCTCGACCCGCTTGCGGTAGCCGCGCTGCAAGTGCTGCAACTGTCTTGTGGTAAGCCAATCAGACATGATTCGGATCCTTTCTCGTGCCTGAATATACGCTACAATAGCCGTAGCGCATTAACCCGCTGCGTCTTATCTTCCCGCGCACACCTCACCCGGAGTATTCATCATGCGCATCGGCATCATGGGCGTCCACTACGGCCACATCGGCGGCATGATCCAATCCGCCTTACAGGCAACAAACGGCCAGATCGTCGGCTTGGTTGAAGACGACGACGCACTCTGCGAACGCTATTCATCCATCCCCCGCTTTACCACCTTGGAGGACATGATCGACCGCGCCCGGCCCGAGCTAATCCTCGAAGGCTTGATCCACCACGAGAAAACCGCGCTCGTAGAAACCTGCGCCCGTGCCGGCATTCACCTGCTCCTCGACAAACCCCTGTGCCACTCGCTCTACGACTGGGAGCGCATGCGCCGCGCTGTCGCCGCCAGCGCAATCCACGTATCCATGTGGTTCACCTCGCGCAGCTATCCGCCGTTTATCGCCCTGCGCCAAGCCATTCTCGACGGCGCGCTTGGGACCATCGCCAGCCTCATCTCCACCCACCCGCACAAGATCCGCCGTGACACAGCCCCAGCGTGGTATTTCGATCCAAATCAGTACACGGGCGCGTTCCACGACCTCGCTTGCCACGGCGTCGATCAAATCCGCTGGCTCACCAATGCCGAATGCGTCGGCGTCCACGCCCTCACCACCTGCAAGCGGTTTACCGAGGAACCGCGCCTAGACGACCACGTGCAGGCTTCCTTCGCGCTATCCGACGGCGCGTTGGCCACCCTCACCGCCGACTGGCTTACGCCCCAAGCCGCGCCCTCGTTTGGCGACACTCGCTTCATCATCATGGGGACGGCCGGCTCGGCACACCTACGCGCCTATGCCGACAACCACCTGCTCATCGCCACCAACGAACGCGAACCGTACGCACCCGATCTCCCCGCAGACCAAAGCGGCGCGTTCGTCGCCAACCTGATCGACGCCATTGAACGCGGCACCGACCTCTTCATCCCCACCCGCTCGGTATTCGCCACAGCCCAAGCCTGCCTGCTGGCCCAAGAGTCCGCCCGGCAAGGGGGCGCGTTCCTCCGCATTCCACCCTTTGCGCTATGAGTGATAACCATGTCCACCGACCTCATCGACCCCAAAAAGCACCATCAACTCTTCCTCGACAACCGCGCCTTAGTCTCTGAGCAAGGCACCACCCGCACCCTACACCCGCCCAAAAAGTGCGGCCCCCTCATCGCCGGCGGCATCCAGAGCCGCAGCGCGCCCTTGTGGAACCCGGACGAGGGACGCTACGAATGGTGGTACAACGGCCCGCAAGCCCGCTTTGCCACCTCCCGCGACGGCGAGCACTGGGAAAAACCCTCCCTTGGGCTATACGAGTCAAACGGCAGCAAAGACAACAACATCGCCTGCGACCCCAACGGCCCAGGCCTGTACCACATCGTCCGCGACGAGCACGACCCAGACCCGAACCGCCGCTACAAGGCCCTGTTCGGCAGCAGTGGCCGCGACGGTGCCGTCTCGCCCGACGGCTTTGCTTGGACCCCGCTCCCCAGCTCCTTCATCCCCAGCCAAGACGAGTCCCAGTTTGTGTACGACCCCTATACCGAGCAATTCCTCGCCATGGTCAAGCAGCCCACCGAATGGGGTCGCTCGGTCTGGCTGGCGACCAGCCGCGACTTCGACCACTTCACCGAGCCCGAACTCATCTTCCACGCCGACGAAAGCGATTGGGAAAACTGCCGCCAACGCGTCCGCACCATCGTCGACGATCCCGCGTACATCACCCCACCAATCGTCGATGACGAAGACTACCACGCCGAAATCTACAACATGGCCGTCATGCCCTATCAGGGGCTGTACATCGGCTTCCCCACCGTCTTCAACCCCATCGGTGCCATCCCGCCGCCAGCCACCAATTTCACCCGCATCAACCAGATCGAAATGGCCGTCTCGCGCGACCTGCACACCTGGGACCGCGTGGCCGACCGCACGCCCTTTATCGGTATCGAACCTTGGGACGGGGAAAACTACGGCACCAGCCAGCTCCTCATGGCCGGCGCGCCGCTGGTGCGCGAAGACGGCGAGATTTGGGCTTACTACAACGCCCTCCGCATACCGGGCAGCGTGGAAATGTACCAGCGCTTCAACCGCTGCAAGGAACTGTTCCGACTCGGAGTAGAAGAGCGCCACTTCGCCGACCCGGGTGCGCTCTGCTTGGCCAAGCTGCCGCCCGACCGCTTCGTCTCCATCGACGGCGACGAAATCGCCACCCTCGTCACCCAACCCTTCCACTGGCGCGGCCAAGACCTCTACCTCAACGCCGACGCCCGCTGGGGCGAAATCTACGCCGAGATCCAAGACGCCGAGACCGGTAGGCCCCTTCCTAACTTCTGGGTACCCGGAGAGGAACCGCCGCCCTTTACCGGCGACAGTCTGTGCGCCAAATACGCGTGGAAACACCCGCACGATCTGGTATTTGAAAAACCAGTGCGCCTGAAGTTCTACTTGCACCAAGCGCGGCTATACGCCTATTGGCTGGAAGACCGGCGCGTTGAATAGGAGTCGGCGACCTCGTGCCCACGGCTGCACAACACCGATAGCGCGGCTTCCCCGCTGCCGCTATGTGCCTTGACCTGCTTTTTAAGTACTAGGAATTCGTAGGGGTGGATTTGTGGAAGTACGGTAACACTTGCTTCTATACGGTAACAGTTTCAGCTAGCCCGAAAAGACCTTAACGGTCACCGTCACGAGCAAGCCCATCATCGTCGCCCACATGCCGATCATCGTGCCAATCAGCCAGCGAAAGTCCCGGCGGTGGCTATTCTCCAAGCTGTTCATGCGCCCCTCTAAATCGCTCTTCAAACTGTTCATACGAGCCTCTAACTTGATCTCTAAGCTGCTCATGCGGCTCTCTAAATCGCTCTTCAAGCTGCCCATCTGGGCCTCTAAGCTGCTCATGCGACGCTCCAAGCTGCCTAAGCGGTCGTTGATCTGCTCAATGATGCCTTCGAGGCGACCAAGGCGGTCGCCGTAGTCGAGAGGGGAATGTTCTGCCACGCCTGCCATCTCCTTCTTGATAGGTCAATGTACTAACCATCGGGCACCCGTTCAATAGAGCACCTTGCTATTCGGCAAAAGCAAAACGCGGACCAGAAGCACTAGCGTCAGCGCACCAACGTCATCTTCCCGGTCCGCACCCCACCCACAGCGGCCAAGCGATACAGGTACACGCCGCTGGCCACCGCCCGCCCCGCATCGTCGTGCCCATCCCAATGCGCCAAGTACCGCCCCGGAGCCGTCACGCCCTGCACCAGCGTCCTTACCTGCTGGCCGTTCAGCGCATAGACCGCCAGATGCACCGACCCAGCGGTCGGCAGTGCATAGCGGATCGCAGTCGTCGCATTGAACGGGTTGGGATAATTCGCGGCCAACGCTAAGGCGGCTGGCTGCGACGCAGCCTCGCCGAGCACGGCAGTCAACTCCGGTCCCACAATCCGCAGTTCGTCGAACCAGAACTGAATCCCATCTAAGGCATGGTGCTCGGCCACGATGTCGAAGCGATCAATGGCCTGCCAGTCGAACGCGCCGACCGGATTGAACCACTCATTCTCCCAAGCCCCGTGCTCGGCAAAGTCGCGCAAGGGAATATGCACCTTGTGCCATGCACCATCCCAAGCGGCCACCTGCTCATCTATCGTATAGCGCATGCGCCAAGGGTGGTCGTCCGGATCTTCGGTATCCGTATCGACCAAGCGAATGTCAAACGACGACCCTGGAGTATCCCCCCGCACCCAGAACTCGACCGCGTAGCCCGTCGCGGCCAACGCGGACAGATCCTTGAAGGGCTTGAAGTCGAAGCCAATAAACCCGTAGAGCGGCACCCCGGTCCAGCGCATGCAGTAGCGGCCCACCGCTGGGTCCGCCTCATCATAGTAATCAACCGTGCCCGCACTGAGGTGGTTGGACTCGGCCATGTGCGGGCCGAGGGAGTCCTCGTAGAGCACAAACCCCTGTTGGTCCGGCTCGGCGACAAAATCCCGCTGCGGCGGCACGTTTAGCCCCAGCGCCTCCAACAGCGGCACGTTCAGGTCAAACTCGAACAACTCGTCCGACCCGCGCTCAAACAGCCCAAAACCACCGCGATAGTCCCAAATCGTCCACGCAATACCCCGTTCCTCCAAGTGCTGCCGCACCACCTCGTACCACAAGACGCGGTCGCTGTTGTCGCTGTTGGGACTGTACACCCCAAACTCCCCACAGAACAGCGGCACGCCGCGATCCTTCTGAAAGGCCGCAGCCTCGTCAATCAGTATGCGCATCTGCGTGATAGTGCCCTCTTGACTGTAATTGCCCAGCGCCGTGCCGACCCACGTGCCCTGCAAGGACGAGGGCAACGCCGGCATCCGCGCCCGCTCGTAGGGAAAGGGCACGCCGCGCAGCGGCACCAAGGAGGGATTGGTCCAGCTAGCACCTTGGTGGGTAAAGACAAAAGGCTCGTAGAAGTGAAACGTGTACACGAGGTTGTCGTCGGCAAAAACCGGCATCCGCTGCAGGTTGCGGAAGCTGTTCCAGTTGGCCGGGCCAACCACTATCGCGTGCTGCTGATCCACCTGCCTAATCGCGTCGATCACCTGCTGCTGAATTGCGTTCCAAGCCGCGTCGTTAATGCCGTGCGGCTCGTTGAGGATCTCGTAGTAGAGTTGGGCCGGATGCGCGGCAAAATGCGCGGCGAGTTGGGTCCACACCGGCACCAGTACGTCGCCAATGTCCGGCGACGTACTCACCGCCGGATCAAACGAGTGGTTGTCCAAAATCAGATGCAGCCCCAACTCGTCGGCCCAATCCGCGATTTGATCGAGAAAGTCGTAGAGCAAGGGGTCGATGCGGTAGGACGGCGGACCGCTCGTCATGGCGTGCAGATTAATTGGCAGGCGCACCACATCGCAGCCAAGCTGTTGGATCTGCGCGAAATCGGTCCGGCCAAACTTGGCAAAGTGCACGTTCTGCGCACTGGACGCTTGCAGCCAATTGGTCAGGTTGACGCCCCGGCTAAACGGAGCTTCGGTACCCCACGCGGCGACGGCGCACACCAACAGGAGCCAGAGACTGGTTGCTTTTGATTTTAACATGGCAGGAAAGTAGAATCACCACCGCTTCCAAGCAACGCGCACGGCATGGAGGAAAATTAGAGGCTTTCATTCCTCGCCTGAATTGCCTATATCTCTGGCCACAAAATCGCGTCCCAAGCCCCACAGGAGCCACGCCGTGCAAATCACCACCATCGAAGTCATCCCCCTGCGCCTTCCCTACGAGGATCGCATCCGCAAGGCGTTCTACCACTTCGGCATGAACGAAGAGGTAACCGTGTACAAATTCCACACCGATACCGGCCTAGTAGGCTTGGGCGAAAACCCCGGCCCGCCCTTTGAGCAGACCTTGCTTGACCCCTACCTCGGCACCAATCCTTTCGACCACGTCATGGGCACCGGACGCTTCAACCTCGACATGGCCTGTTATGACCTAATGGGCAAACACCTCGGGCTGCCGGCTTGGAAGCTAATGGGCCAACAGGTGCGGGAATGGGTGAGCATGGGTTGGTGGATGCCCAGCATGTCGCCCGAGGACTCGGCCGCCGAGGTGCAAGAAGCCGCCGCCCGCGGCTATCGCGGGTTAAAATGCAAAGCCCGCGCCTTCTACGACGTGGTCGAGCAAGCCCAAGCTATGCAGGAGGCCGCCCCGCCCGACTTCCGCATTGAATTCGACTTCAACGGCGCACTCGTCAACGTGGAAAAAGCTTTGCCCATCCTGCGCCAGTTGGAACAAATTCCCATAATCAAAGGAATCGAAGAGCCGATCTTCGCCTATGACATCGAGGGCTGGCGGCGCTTGCACCAAGAAATCCGCATTCCCTTCTACCTCCACGGCGTCAGCACCATCTTCGACGGCCCTTCGCGCCAGCCTTCCGGCCCCTGGCTTGGGCTGCGCGCTGGCGATTTCGACGGCGCGCTCTGCAGCCACGAGACCATACGCAATGCGCTGGCCGCTTCTTGGGCCTTTGCCGCGGCCAATACCCCGATCCTCTTGCAATACGTCGGCACCGGCATCACCGCGGCCTTCGCCTGCCACCTCGGCGCGGTCATGCACACGGCTACCCTACCGGGCGTAACCGCTCATCACACGTACGAAGACGACCTAATCGTCGAGCCGCATCAAGTCCAACGCGGCTTTATGCAGGTACCCACAGGCCCCGGTTTAGGAGTAGAACTAGACGAGGATGCAGTCGAGCGCTACCGCGATGTGCCCGCGCCGCAATGGCCGCGCCACTTCTCCGTCGTAACCCTGCCCGGCGGCCTCGAACACTACTACTGCAACCTGCGCCAGGCCGAGCGCCTGATGAAACAAGGCGTTGACGAAGCCTTCGCCCCCGGTATCTGCCTCACCGAGCGCGAAGACGACGGCAGCGCAGACTTCGATGAACTCTGGCGCAAACTCCAAGAACGCGACTGGCCCATTTGGGTCTAGAGGAGGCTCCCGTGAAAATCACTCGCATCATTCTCCACATCGTCAACGTGCCCGAGCGCCACTGGTGGTGGTCGGACGACGTGTACGGCCAGCCCTCGCACCAGCGTGACGAGCACGGCGTCGCCGAAGTCGAGACCGATCAGGGCTTGACCGGCCTGACGCTAGTCGGGCGCTCTACCGCCCTAGACACCATGCGCCAGCAGTTTGAGGCCTGGCTGGGGCAGGACGTCCTCCAAGTCAACTTGGCGCAGGGCAACGACCCCATGCAGGGCGCTTTCGAGCAGGCCGTGCTCGACCTGCGCGGCCAAGCCCTGGGCGTGCCTATCTGGCAATTACTGGGCGGACGGTTGCGCGACCGCATCCCAGTCACCCAATGCACCGGATACAAAACGCCCGAACACACCGCAGAAGATGCCCAATGGGGCTGGGAGCAGGGTTTCCGCGCATACAAGATGAAGTGCATCACCAGCCGCGAGCAAACCCCCGAAGAGCGCATCCGCTACGTCACCGACCGGATCGAGGCCATTCACCGAGTGGTTCCCGACATGGTAGTGCGCCCGGATATCCGCTGGCGCTTAGAAGAAGTCTGGGTGGCCCAAGAACTGGCCCGCCGCCTACAGGGCCACCGCATGGACTCGCTCGAAAGCCCCATCGCCAAAGGCGCGTACGGCGGCACGTTTTCCGAATGGCGCCGCCTGCGCCACACCATCGACCTGCCTATTGGCGACCACGTCGGCGACGCGGCCGATATGTTGCACCGCTTTCAGGCCGAGGCCCTCGACTACGTCATCGTCGGCGGAGCCAGCCACTTTGAAACCCTGCACCGCTCGCACTTCGCGCACGCGCTGGGGCTGGGCGGCTGGTCGCAGACTGTAGCCTATGGACCAGGAGCTGCTATGGGCCTACACGTGGCCGCCTGCATGCCCCATTTGACCCAGCCCTACGACATGGTCGGCCCCATTGCCTGGCAGCACTCCTTGGTCAACGAAGAATTCGTCCTCGAAGAGGGCAGCTTCCTAGTCTCCGACCGACCGGGCTTGGGCTACACCCTCGACTGCGACGGCGTCGAGCGCTACTTAGTAGAACGCCACGTTTTCCCTTAGGACTCTTACAACGCCATGTCCGCAACCCCCGAATACCGCACCCGCTCCAACGCCCCCTTCGCGCTCGACTGTTCCCTCGACAAAACGCTGACGGTCGCCGCTTGGGTCGAAAGCCCCTCTGCCCGCGCCGAAGCCATGCAGCCGCTGGTCTCGCAGTGGCAGCCCCGCGCCGCACTCGACGCCTTCGCCGCCTATGACGCCGGCCACACCGACGGCTTAGTGACCCAAGGCTACTTCGGCGCGGTATTCGACGGGCGCTACACATACTTCTGCCCCATCCGCGACCAGAATGAGCGCACGTCCGTCCACGGCCGCGTCCTCCGCCTCGACACCCAAGCCGATTTCAAAGACCCAAGCGCTTGGGCCGCCTACGACGCCAGCTACACCGACGGCCTGCACACCTCGGGCTTCTACGGCGGAGCCTTTGACGGGCGCTACGTGTACTTCAATCCCCGCGATGACGGCACCGTCCACCACTCGCGGCTCTTGCGCTACGACACCCAAGCCGCCTTCAAAGACCCAGCCGCTTGGGAAGCCTACGACGCCCAACTCCCCCACTCGGGACAGGGCCTCGCCTTTGACGGACAGTACCTCTACTTCTGCCCAGGCTACACCCGGTCGTCAACCGGCGGTTTGGACGACGAGAACAGCGGCCACATCCTCCGCTACGACACCCGCTCCCCCCTGAAGGATTCCGCGAGCTACGCCGTCTTCAATGCCCAACAACTCCACCCGGAGGCGGCCTGTTTCGACGGTGCCGCATTCGACGGACGCCATATCTACTTCGCGCCGCTCAGCAGCGGCCACGTCCTCCGCTACGCAGTCGCCGAGGATTTTGCCGACCCGCAAAGCTGGGACCTGTACGACGCCCGTCCCTTGGGAATGCAGATGAATGTCGGTGCCGTGTTCGACGGGCGGCACATCTATTTTTGCTCTTACGGCAACAGCACAATGCTGCGCTACGACACGGCCGCGCCATTTGCCGATCCACAAAGCTGGGACACCCACGTTCCCGTGGAGAACAGCGGCTTTGACGGCGGCTTCTTCGACGGACGCTACATATACTACGTGCCCTTCACCCGCGCCGCCGCACCCGGCGAGAGCGTCTTCCACGGCTCCTGGCTGCGCTACGACACGGCCGCACCGTTCGACGACCCAGCCGCTTGGGACACGCACGACGCCAGCTATACCGACGGCCTGCACACCACCGCGTACAACGCCGGCGCATTCGACGGACGCTATTTCTACACCGCCCCCTGGCGCGGCGACCGCGACGGTAGCCACGCCCACGGCCGCGTACAACGCTACGACACCCTCGGGACAGATGGCGCGTTCTCCCTGCGCTACGGCGATGTAGGCCACAACGGCGGACTCTGCGCAGCCGTGCCCGGCCCCAGTTTCATCGTCAACACCACCAGCGGCGCAGTCAGCATTGCCACTCACCAAACCCTAGCCCCCGGCGTCCATCACCTCGCCGGAGTGTACGACGGCGAGCGTATCCAACTCTACATCGACGGCGTGCTCGCAGCCTCGCGCTCAGCTTGCGACCGTCCCTTGCAACAGACAGACATCCCCGTAACCATCGGCCATATCGCTGGAGGCAGCGCCCGCTTCCAAGGCACCATCGCCGAAGTGTATCTAGCGCCTGTCGCTCAAGGCACCGCTTGGGTTGCAGCAACTTACCGCGCGGGCGCGCCAACCTAAAAGGAGCTTCTCCATGGACGAAAAATACACGGTCGCCATCATCGGCTGCGGCCGCCTCGGCCAGCACTACGCCGAAGTCTATCAAACCCTGCCCAACACGGAGCTAGTCGCCATCGCCGAATACAACCCCGAGCGCCGCCAAGCCGTCGGCGAGCGCTTCGGCGTTCGCGCCCTCTACCAAGACGCGCAAGACCTCTTCCGGCACGTCGTCCCCGACATTGCCGTAGTCGTGTTGCCCGGCAAGTACATCAAGGAGGCCGTCATCGCCGCGGCCCAAGCTGGCGTCAAGGGCGTCTCCACTGACAAGCCCATTGAGGCCCGCCTGTCGGATGTCGATGCCATGGTCGAAGAATGCGAAGCGCGCGGCGTGGTCTTTGCCGGCGGCAACCTGCAACGGGCTATGAGCGAGGTACAAGAAGCAGCCGGCTGGCTGCGCGCCGGCGAGTACGGCCCCTTGCGCGGAGCTAGCGTCCACGGCTGGGGCGGCGAGATTTCCGGCGGGGGCTGCCAGCACATCGCCGTGTTGCGGCTCTTCACCCAAGCCGAGATTACCCAAGTCACCGCCTGGGGTACACCGCCAGAAGCCCTCGCGCGCGACGACGACGAGGGGCTGATCATCAACGGACAATTCTTGCTCAGCAACGGCCTCGTCTGCCCGGTCTTTGGCCAACCGACGCCCAGCCGTGGCGTGAACGTGTGGAGTGACGACGCGCTCGTGCGCTGGGATTGGGGACCGCCCGAAATCTTCCAAGGCTGCGACGCACAGGGTGCCCGCATAAAAATCGACCGCCCCTACACCCCACTCGAATACCCCCGCTTCTCCTACATGGGCACTTCAGTGCTGTCGTTTTTAGATGTCGTAGAAAACGGCGGCGAGCTGTACATCTCCGGCCACGACCTGCGCCAATCGCTCGAAGTAGCCATTGCCGCCAAGTACTCGGCACTGTGGGGCAATGTGCCGCTCGACCTGCCACTCGCCGACCGCTCGCTCGCGCTCTATCCGAGGGCCTATCGCTGGCTCGGCGGCGACCATTCCGGTCGTTCGCAAACCTACGCAGAGGCGCTAGAAGGAACACTTTTCCCTCGATCTTCTTAGGCTAGCGTAAAGTCCGGAATCATAGCACCGGCAGTGCCACCGCTCAGTGATTCACCAAATCGCACCGGTGGCCTCTAGAGCAAGCGGCCGATGGAATTACCTTTAAGTAGGAGTAGAATCATTAGTGAATGATTATGTCGATTTCAGCCCCAAAGAATACCAACAGCGGCTGAGCAAGCTCAGGGTGTTAATGGCGGAGCGCGGTATCGACGCTGTGCTGGTCACCACCGAGGCCAATCACCGCTACTTTACGGGCCATGTGACCCACCGCTGGATGCACCAGTACACGGCCATGTTCGCCCTGCTGCCGCTGGAGGGCGAACCGCTGCTTATTGTGCCCCCGCAAGAAGCCTGTATGTGCGAGGAAGATTCCTGGATGAAAAGCATCCGAACCTTCCCATCAGAACATATTCTCCAGGGTGTCGATGCCATTACCAACGCCGTGCGCGAACTCGGGCTGGAAGAAGGCCGCATTGGCACCGAACTCGGCGGGATAGTCGCGCTCAGGATGCCTTGCGAAGATTTCGACCAGTTGCAGCAAAACTTGCCCAATGTTGATTTTGTCGATGCGTCCGCCCTATGTTGGAAGTTGCGCGCCCGGAAATCGAGCGCCGAAGTGGAACGCATCCGCGAGGCAGTGGCTATCACTGATGCAGCGTATCAGGTCCTCTTCGAGGAGGTCAAACCGGGGATGAGCGAGCGGGAACTCTGTCGCCTGCTCGCGGTCGAACACCTCAGGCGCGGTGCCGAAATGCCGGGATCGATCACCCTCGCTCCATATATACCCGACGACCTCCGGGTCGCCAATAGCACCCTGCGGCGACCTATTGATCGCGTGCTAACCGCGGGCGAAATGATCACCCAAGACGCCGGCGGCGTCTATCGGGGCTACTGGTCAGACTATACGCGGATGTTTGCGCTGGGGCGGGCTAGTGCTGCACACCAAGACGCCTATCGCGTCGTTTACGATTGTTTGCAGGCGGCGATAGAGGCCACCCGGCCCGGTGTCCCCATCGCCGATCTGGTCCACGCTGCGAAGGCGACGATGAGCGCCTCGGGCCATGCTGACTATGCCGCAACGGTCAAGGGAATCGGCCATGCGATGGGGCTGGAGATTATCGAACCGCCTTTTATCGCCTTTGAAAACGAGGTGATTTTGGCAGAGGGGATGGTCTTCACCATCGAACCCGGACTCTTCACCGCCGACGCTTTCTGTATGCTCGAAGAAGACGTGCTCGTCACCGATCGCGGCTACGAGGTGCTATCCAAGCCCGCAAGCGCTGAGTTGCCGGTCCTTTGAGACCATGTGACTCATTAGGTATGGTCTCATACGCGGCGGTTGGATAATTAGGGCAGTTCCACCTCGTCGCCGCGTGTGCGGTAGCTTCTAGTTCCCTCTTCCGTTATACTTCCGTTTATGGACACCTACAGGTCGTACATCGAGGCTTGGCAAAAGCGTCTGCGCCAAGAGCGGCAAGCGCTCGACCAAGCCGCACGACAAGCGCGGGAGCAGGCGCAGGTCTGCGCCAAAGCGCTAGTCGAGCAATACGGGGCCGAGCGCGTGTACCTGATCGGCTCGCTGGCCAGAGGGAGCGGCTTCCATCCGCGTTCCGACATTGATTTGGTCGTCGCTGGCCTAGCACCGGAACGCTACTTTGCGGTGCTAGCAGACATTGCCGACCGGGCAATCCGCGAGGTTGATTTGATTCTACTTGAGTCGGCGACGCCGGCCATGGTCAAGTGCGTGGCCAACGAGGGAGTACTGCTGTATGAGCGCACAGAGATTCCTACTGCTCAAAGCGGACATTGACCGCGAGTTGGCGCAGGTCGCCGCCGTAGTCGCGGAAGGTCGAGAAACCTTGGAACAACTCGACGGATCGCCCACTACGCTAGAACTGCGCGGCATAGGTAGCATCCTGCACGACTTCTACACCGGCATCGAGCAGATAATGGAGCGCATCGCCACCACATTCGATGGCGAGTTGCCCGCTGGTGCTAATTGGCACGTGCAACTCTTAGACCGGATGACGAGCGAAATCGAATCAGTGCGCCCCGCCGTCCTCAGCTCAGACCTCGCAGACGCGCTACGACCCTATCTGCGCTTCCGCCATCTTTTTAGGAATATATACGGCACTCAATTGCGCTGGGAGTTGTGCCGCGGATTGGCCACGGAGATGGAGGATGTCTGGGAAAAATTCCACGGCGAAATGGAAGCATTCAAAGACGTGTTGAAGAGTTTACACGCCGACTGTAGTTAGCCCCAAATCCATTTTCCTCAATCGAGGCAAGGCAACGCTACCTCGTCGCCGGTCTGCTCCTGCCAAGCGCGAATCCGCTCCCTCAGTTCGCCGACCCGCGCTCGCTGCTCGCGCCGGTGGTATAGATTCTCCAGCTCGTGGGGGTCCGCGTTCAGATCGTACAGCTCGCCTTGGCCCTTGCCATACAGGTTGAGCTTCCAACCATCGGCCGCGACAATAGTGCGGAGGGGATGCACCAAGCTGCGGTTCGGCTCGGCTTCGCCGATCGAAGCCGGCGGATGGCCGTCGGCACCGCTCCACTCGACAAACACATCGTTGGCCGCCAAGTCATCGCGGCCGCACAGCACCGGCACCCGGCTCTGCCCCTGCAAATGGTCCGGCGCTTCCAACTCCAGCAAGTCGAGCAATGTGGGCACCAAATCGATGTGGCTAAACTGGCCGCCGATTCTCCTTGGCTGTGCATCCAACATAGGCGCGCGCAGCAGCAGCGGCACCTTAATCGACTCCTCGTACATCAGGGTCTTGCCCAAAATCCCGTGATCGCCCATGAGCTCACCGTGATCCGACGTGAAGATCACAATGGTGTCGTCGGCCTTGCCGCTCTCGTCCAAAGCCTGGAGGATCTTGGCCACCGAGCGATCCACTAGCGTCACATTGCCCCAATAGCGAGCCATCAGCCCGCGCCAGCCAGCCTCGGTCTGCAAGTCCAACCCGTAGTTTTCCGAAGCCGAGTAAAAGGCCGCCATCAACCGCACGATCAAGGGCGCGTCGTCCGGCGGAAGCTGCCTAAAGCTCGACCCAGTCGGCAGGATCTCCGGGTCGTAGTACTCGTTAAGCGGCCCGGTGTGCGGCGGATGCGGCTCCAGATAGCTGACGCATAGCGCAAACGGCGCGTCGCCGCTCTGACGGATGTAGTCTGCGGCCTGATCGCCCAAAAACGCCGCCTTGGTGTATTCCTCCGGCATGGACGCCTCAGCGTGGCGCGAGAACACACGCTGGCCGAGGTTCTCCGCGTCGGGCGCAAACCCCCGCTCGACCAAGAAGTGATGATACGGGCTGAGCACGTCCAAGCGCTCTGGCTCAGAATAGCAACGCCGATACGAGTCTTCGCTGCCGACCCACGTCGCAAATCCGTGCTGGGGGAAAATTTCATCCCCCAAGTGCCATTTGCCCATAAAGGCCGTCTGGTATTCCGCTGGCAGCATCTCGGCAAACGTCGGCACCTCGGCGCGCAGCGGCACATTGCACGCGGGCACGCCAGCGGTATGCGGCCATAGCCCGGTCAGCATAGTGGCCCGCGCCGGGCTACACACTGGCTGACTCACATAGGCATTTTCAAAGACAAAACCGTCGGCAGCCAACCCGTCGATCGCCGGAGTCTCGATCAACTCGTTGCCATAGCAGCGCAGCGTATCCACGCGCTGCTGATCGGTAAAGATGTAGAGTACGTTGGGATGTCCCATAAAACCTCCTAGTCCGGCTGATCCCCGCGCCGATTCGCCTGCGCGCGCGGCGTCAAATCAAAATAGGTCTGATGGCCCGCGAAAAATCGCTCCAATTCATCGACCATGAGGCGGAAAAAATGCGGGTATTCGTCGCCCACGCGCCCAGAAAAGTGCGGGGTCAAAAACACATTGGGCAGGTCGATAATCTCGCTGTCATCCGGGATCGGCTCCGGATCGAAGACATCGAAACCCCCAGCAATGTCGCCGCGCTTGAGGCGCTCAATCAGGGCCGCAGAATCGAAGATCGGCCCGCGCGACACATTCACCAAAGCCGCGCCCGACGGAATGAGCTCCAACTCGCGCTGGCCAATCATGCCCTTGGTCCGCGGCGTCAGCGGCGCGACGCAGACAATCGCATCGCACTGCGACATCACGTTGTCCAGCGACGTTAGCAAAAAGCCCAACGCCTCGGACAACTCCTGCGGCAAGTACGGATCGTGCACCCACAACTCGACCTCAAAAGGCCGCAACAGCTTCATCAGCCGCCGCCCCATGTGGCCACCGCCGATCAACCCCACCCGCTTGCCCGTGAGCATTCCAGCCATCGGCTGCATGGTGGACCGGTCTTGGGTATTCCTATCGAGGATGCGGCGGAAGAGCGCACCGGCATTGCGCATGGCAATCAGCGTCAGTGCCAAGGCCCACTCGGCCACCGGATAGGACGAGCCATTGGTCGTATCCACAGTGCGGATGCCCCGCGCCCACGCCGCGTCCAAGTCAATGCGCGTGGCAAAGCGGTCGCCTTCTAGCTCACCGATGAAGCTCAGCCGGGGGGCGGCTTCCAAGACCGCTGCATTAACCCTCGGCGCGCCGTTGCAGACGACCAGCGCATCTACTCCAGCCAATTCTTTTACCAACTGCGCAATGGCCTCGGCGTCTTCGCTGGCCTGATAAATGTTGCCGCCCTCGCAGGCAAACCACGCCCAATCGGCAACCTGCTCTAGGCGCGTCAGTTCCTCTGGCGGCAGGTAGCCATGACGCACCCGTTCGCTACAGGCGATGAGTACTTGCGGACGATTTTCCATAAAAATCTCTCTTGGTGGATGGGAATGATTTGAACGATTCGAGTTGTGGATCGTCTTGTGTATCCTATTCTGCGTCCTTCTGCGTCCTTCTGCGGATTCTCTTGTAAATGATGTAGGCTCGCTACAGCGGTTCGCAAAGCACAGAGCTAAATAGCATATTTATCCCCGCCCCACAACACTGGAGATACCATGATCGCCCTCGAACCTGTTTCCCCAGACGCCATTGACCGCGCCGCTGCCCTCTTTCACCGCGACGGTTTTGCCGTTGTCACCGACGCTCTGACTGACGAACAATTCGCCTATCTCAATCAAGGCGCACACCGCGTCGTTGCCGAGCAGACCGCCGCCATCCCGCTCGATAAAGCCAACCGGGGCTTTGCGCGCTATTCCTTTGGCTCGCAGATCCACCATCCCGAATGGGCCATGCTCGTGGACTTGCCGACCATTTTGCCCATCGTCGAAGCCATCTTTGCCAGCGACCAATTTACGTGCAGCGGTGGCGGCGGCGATTATTCCCTACCCGGCGCCAAAATCCAGCACCTGCATCGCGACATGTACGACGTGATCGGCGATCCCGAACAGCGCGTCACCATCATGGACCTACCCGCGCCCTTTGTAGTCGTCAACTTTCCCATGATCGATTTTAGCGCAGCAAACGGGGCCACGCGCTTCATCCGCGGCACCCACCGCTCGCGCCATCCCATCCCCAGCCTCGCAGACGAACCCGCCTATATGAAAAATTCTATCGCCTGTGCCCCAGCCCGCTCGGCTCTCATCCGGGACGTGCGCTGCTGGCACGGCGGCACGGCCAACACCTCCGAAGACGTGCGCATTATGACGAGCGTCGGCTATTACGCGCCTTGGTTTCGCCGGCCCCACGGAGATGGGGAAATGCCCCGCGCCTTGTACGATGATCTTTCCGAACGCGGGAAGGCGCTGTGCCGTTATCTTGTCGCGTTAGATTAGCCGTCATCCGGCAACCTAAAAGAAATACCAATACACCGCGCAGTACACCACCAGCAATCCCACCGCTCCCAGCCAATAAACCCGATCCTGCCTCCGGGTCGGCATCAGCGTCTCATCGCCTTGCTCCGAGAGCACCGGTCCCTCGTCGCCAAATGCAAAGCTAAAGCCGAAAAGCAGCCCACTCGCCACGGCAAAAATGACGAAGGCCGCGTGTAGGAAGTGCATCTCCAAGAAGGCCAACCCCAATCCTTCTTCTCCACAGACCAGTCGGTTGAGCACCGCCGAGTCGTTGACCAGCCACAGGAAGACGCCAAAGATGGAACCAGCGATCAGGGTCGCAAAAGCCCCTTTGCGCGTGGGCCGCTTCGACACCATGCCCCACAGGAAACAGGCCACAATAGTACCTGGTATGTAGGAGGAAAACTTGGCCAGATACTCGTAGAGAAAGCGGAACTGCGGAATGACCACAATCGCCCAGAACACGCCGATGACAACTACAGCAGCGGAGAGGATGCGCCCCGCCCATACCAAGCGCCGCTGGGTCGCCGCAGGCCGATAGGGCTGGTACCAATCCATGGCAAACAGGCCCGAGGCCGCGCAAATTTCCGAGTCTAGCGAACTCATCAACGCCGCGATCAACCCGGCCAAGACCAAACCCACCAAGCCGACCGGCAGCAGGGCTTGCACCATCGCCGGATAGAGCTGATCCGGGCTGGTGACCTCGATCAGCGGCTGCGCCCCCTGCGCCATGACGTAGCCCATCAGTCCGGGAATCAGAATGATAAAGACCGCCACTATTTTCAATAGCCCGGCTAGCAGTCCACCCATCCGCGCCTCGTGGACGCTGCGGGCGGCCAAGGCCCGCTGCACCATGACGTGGCTGGTAGCACCAAAGGCCAAGGCATGTATCGTCAGACCCAGCACCACGCCGGTCCAAGGCACGTTGGGATGGTCAAGCGGCTGTATCAGCGCCAGCATGTCCCAGTTGTCCGCCCCTTGTAGCTCCTGTATCCGCGTCTCAAAGACACCCCAGCCTCCCAGATAGCTCAACCCCATCCAGAGCATGGCCACGCCCCCGACGACCAATAGCAAGCACTGGATAAAATCCGTCAAGATGACGGTGCGCAAACCGCCCGCCATAGCGTACGGGCCGGCCGCCAGCGCCAAAATCAGCACCCCTGGCACAATCGACTCAAACCCGAACAACACCTCCATCACTCGTCCGCCGGCGTACAGGGAGCCAGGAATGCCAGCAAAGGTAATACTCACCAAGGTGATTAAAGAAAAAAAGCGGCGGCTTTCCGGCCCGTAGCGCCGCTCCAAAAACTCCGGCGTGGTGTAGAGACCCAGCCGCATGTATATGGGTAGGAAAACCGCTCCCATTGCCACAAAGGCCAATACCCCGGCTAGCTGGTAATTGGCAACCGCCAAGCCTACTACAAAGACCAAGCCCGCTTGGCCGACGAACTGCTCGGCGGAAATGTTGGTGGCAAACATGGATGCGCCGACAAAGGGCCAGCGCATACTGCGTCCAGCAAGGAAGAAGTCGCTCGTGCCGCGGACGCGGCGGCTAGTCACAACCGCTATGGCGACGACCACGAGCAGGTAGGCTACAATGATCGCACTATCGAGCGCGGAAATGTTCATTAAAACTGACCACGGCTCTTGCAGCGAGTCCTAAAGGGGTACCAAATAGCAAAGCGGTGTCGGCATGTTCTTTCCGACACCGCTCGCGTTAGGAGCTTACAGTTTTCACACTTCAATCCAACTGGCCTTGCAAATGGCTCTTAATCCGCCCCCACGAGACATCCTCCACGGCCGTCGGCTCGTCGGTACCTAAGCCGATCCAATCGAGCATCTGATCGCCCTTTTGATCTTGCGCGGCGGCCGCTCCCAAAGGCAGCACGTTGTGCCGGAACGGCGATGCTTCATCCGAGGCCACTGGCTCGCGGTCGTTGAACTTGGGGCCGACGTGTATCACCTGATCTTCTTGGAACACGTGGCGCACGCTCTCCTCGGGCGTCGTTGCATAGGTGTCCCACAAAGCGCAACGGAACTCCATGGTCCACGTGACATTAGTCGATCCGTGCTCGGCCCCCGACGGCAGCAAGGTCCAACCCACCTCAAACCAAGGCGTTGGCTCGCCGTTGTATATATCCGAGCTCCAGCCAATCTCTGGCAGGTCGATGTATTCGAGTTGGCTGTTGTACGCAACCGGCTGACCTGGCCCAGGATTGACGCGGAGGTGGTAGCGCTGGCCATTAAACACGTGGTCCAAGTTTTCGCCTAAGAAATCGCCGCCCGAGTGATCGGCATCAAACGTGATCTGGATGATGTCATCCGACCACCAGCGCTTCTGATCGGATTCGAGCATCTTGAGCGTGTCGTCGGCCACCACAGCGTAGAAGTAGAACTGATTGTCCGGCGGCGCACTCCACGCCATCCAGAAGGCCGCGTTGAAATCCTCGCGCGAAATCTCTTCGCCGTGCTGGCCAAACATCTGATCCGTGGTGATGGCAAATTCCTCTCGGTCGAGCCAGTCCCAGTCGTCGTCATTGCCATCCATGACCATAGAGGCTGGGTCGGGCACCTGCGGATAAAAATACTCGGTCCCCACGTGCCCCCAAGCAATCGTGCTGATGAGGAACACCAAGGCTCCTCCTAAAATCATCTGTGCATGCGTTCTCATGTAATTTCCCTCGTTTTAGAGTAAAAACAACTCGACAAAAGCATGCTGCCCGCCTTTGCTAAAATCCCTCCTTTCTCGGCGCGCAATGGAAACGACGGTTAAACGGTTAATATATAATACAGTCCCGTAGATCGGACAACCACAGCTATCGCTCAAGCCAATCCTTCCCCGTTACTTCACGCCGCGTTTTCGTAATACGGCGACGGCACCGTTGGATAGACGCGGAATACGTGCCGGAATACGTCGTCCGTCTTGGTTCCAACTTCGGCTGCCGAGTAACCGTCTGACGGCAAGCCGGTCTCGTCACTCCATAGGAAATCGCGGATCGCAACACGGACGGCGTCTCGGGTTGCCTCCTTGTCGCGCCACTGATTCACGCGGAGCTTCCCGGCCTTCAGCGTTTTCAGCAGTTCGACAGCCACTTGCTTGATCCGCTCTCGCTCCGATGCGTTCAGATTCGGTTTCTGCAACAGGTCGAAGATCGCCAGCGATTCTTCGTCCAATCCTTCGCGAGCCGCCCGGCTCTCCTCCTGATCCAGCCCCTGAACCAAGTCGAGCAACTCCTCAAAGGTCTGTTCAATGGTCGGCCGATCCTTCTCGCGGTTGTACGCTGCGACGATCTCCTCGTAGCGCCGCTGGAAATCCGTGCGTAGCGGGTTCCTCTCCAACAGGCGCTGGAGCTTCTCCTCCACAAAATTCTTGAGCCGCTGCACGTCGGTGCGCTGACGAACAGTCCTGCTCTTGAACTCCTGCTTGAGCCGCTCAAAGTCGATGCGACTGATGTCGTAGAGGGGCCGATCAACCGCTATACCCGACTGCACTGCGACCGCTTCACCCGCCACCTCGTGCAGCGCGCGAAGGATGTCACTGATGTCGGCCTGCTCCCGGTCCTGTTGCAGACTCTTATAAATGATGTCGATGGCGTCCCGGTCCATGCGGTGGTCGTTGACGCCGGGTGCATTGATGCACGCCCGGAACTTCCTGAACACCTCGCGGCACATCACCTCAAAGCGCTGGCGGGTCTCGTCGTTCTCGTTGGCGACCTCCTTGCAAGAGACAATGGCGGCGTTGCGCTCAAATCCGGTTTTGCCGATGACCTCGTCGAGCGGCGCGCCGCCCTTAGCGAGAAAATCGCGCACCAGCACAATTGCCTCGGCCAAGTCGGCGAGCAGGTCTGCTTCCGGCTTGGCAGGATCAATTTCGCGGTCTTCACCGCCCGGTTCCGCACCGGCAAATATCGCCAGTGCTTGGCGCAGGTGCTTGAGGATGCCGCAGTAATCCACGATCAGCCCATTGTTCTTGCCTTCGTTCACTCGGTTGGCGCGGGCAATGGCCTGCATCAGCGTGTGCGCCTTGAGCGGCTTGTCGAGGTAGAGCGTGGAGAGGCAGGGCACGTCAAAGCCGGTCAGCCACATGGCGCAGACAATGGCGATGCGGAACGGATGCTCTGGCTCCTTGAAGGCATCGTCCAAATCCATCCGCTGCTTGTTGCGGAATGACGGCTTGTCGCGCATGGACGCGGGCAGTTCCATGCCCTCCTTGATGAGCCGGCGATGCGGTATAATGTCCAAGTCCCACTTGTTGAACTTCTCCACCTCTCCCTGTTCCTCGCTCACCACAACGGCCATGCGCGTCTCGCGCATCCACGCGATCTGCTTTTCGGTCTGCTCGTCCTGCGTCCTCGCAAGCTCTGCTTCCAGTTCCTTAGCGTGCTCGTTCCAGTAGAACTCAATCAGCCGGTGCATCCGCACGCATGTAATCTTGTCGATGCAGACCAGCATAGCCTTGCCAGTCTCCCAAGCAGTCGAATAATGCCGCACAAAGTCCCGCGCAATCTGATTGAGCCGCTCGCTGGCGGTGATGACGTGGTAGTCTTGGGCAAGTGCCCGCTCCAAGCGCTGCTGTACGTCGATATCGTCGATTTCAAATTCCTCTAACTTCGCGGCAATGCGCTCGTTCAGGTCGCCGACGGCCACGTTCAGTTTGTCGCCTCGGGCGTCGTAGTAGAGCGGTACAGTGGCTTCGTCTTCTACTGCGCGCTGGAAGTCATAGGTGGAGACGTATTCGCCAAAGACTCGCCGGGTGAGTTCGTCGTCCTTGAACAGCGGCGTACCGGTGAAGCCGATATAGCTGGCGTTGGGCAAGGCATTGCGCATGTTGATCGCCAGTGTGCCGTACTGCGTGCGGTGCGCCTCGTCGGTGATGACGATGATGTCGTCGCGCTGGGTGTACGCCGCACTGGGATTCACGTTGAACTTCTGGATCAGCGAAAAGACGTATGCCTTGTGTTCGGCCAAGAGCCGCCTCAGGTGTCGTCCGTCGGACGCCCGGCAGGGGTCGCGGTCGTGGTTCACCACGTCGCAGCCGGCGAAGGTCTTGTAGATTTGGCTGTCGAGGTCGTCGCGGTCAGTCAGCACTAGAAAAGTAAAATTGCCGCCTAGCTTGCGGTGTATCTTGCGGGTGAACATCACCATGGAGTAGCTCTTGCCCGCGCCCTGCGTGTGCCAGAAAACGCCGAGTTTGCCAGCCCGCGTTTTGCGCTCGCGCACGGCCTCAATGGCGCGGTTCACGCCCAAAAACTGGTGGTTGCGGGCGAGGATTTTCCTCGTCTCGCCGAACGACTCGTCGAAGAGGATGAAGTTCTCCACGAGATCCATGAAGTTGCGCTTGTCGCAGACGCCTTTGAGCAGCGTCTCCATATCCACGACGCCCGGCTCCTCTTCCGCCAGCCTTTTCCACTCGTGAAAGTGCTCCCACTGGCTGGTGATGGAGCCGATCTTGGCCTGTTCGCCGTTGCCGAACATCACTATTGCGTTGTGGTGGAAGAGGTGGGGGATAGTGGTCTTGTAATCCGAGAAGTTTTGCTCAAAAGCGGCCTTGAGATTGCGATGGATGTTCTTGCACTCGATGAACAGCAAGGGCAGGCCGTTGACGAAGCCCATAATGTCGGCTCGCCGGCGGTAGAGGTCGCCGCGCACCCACAGCTCGCGCACGCAGAGGAAGTGGTTGTTCTCCGGTGTCTCAAAGTCGCAGACCCTTAGCCGCTGCCGCACCCGCTCGCCCTTGTCGTTTTGGAAGGTAACCGGGACGCCGTCGCGCAGTAGGTCGTACTGCTCGCGGTTGGCAGCAACGAGAGTCTGCGAAGCGGCGGTGGCGGTGATCTGCCGCACGGCGTCGTCATAAGCGGCGTCCGGTAGGCCCGGATTTAGCGAGCGCAGCGCGGCGTGCAGATAGCGCGTCAGCACGACCTCGCGGTCGGAGGTGCGGCCCAACAGGCTGTTCGGGCCGAAGTCTTCACTGTTGTAGGCGTAGATGGATTCCCAGCCGAGTTGTTGTTCTAAGTAATCGGCGGTGGTCTGCTGGACGAGGGTGTCTTCGGTGTAGGGCGCGGGGGTCATTGGGTATCGCTATCTGAGACGATCCCCTGTTACAAGGCGACTCGATAACGTTCTGGATCGTCAACATTTGGATCAACCGCGATGCGGTCAGAGGCCAAAGGCTGAAAATCCTCGCCACTCATCGGCTCGTGCTTCTTCCAACGGCCCCGCATTTCAACCAAAACGCGCTGACTTGATGGCGCTGGTATAGGATTAACACGCACTACTTTCGCGTGGTAGTCATTGGGGCCTTCGGTCATCGCCATGGCCAAATCGCTCACGAGATAGCGCGGTGTCCAGCCGATCATATAATAGTCCGTCGTCTGGATTTGGACGGCCAGTTTGGTCGCCGGATTGGTCAATTCGAGGGTTACGTATAGGTCTTCTTCTGGTTTCAGTTCGTTAATCCGCTCTTGAGCCTCTTTGCTTACACGTTGCCAACTGTGGAGGAAGAAGCGACAGGTAAAATAGCCATCGGCGTCCTTTTCGAGTTTCGGGAATACCTCATAGGCGTCCGTGACGCGAGTGCCACCATTGACCGATAGAATTTCGCTGGGACTTGCATCTTCTGGGAGATCGAGGCTGTTCAGGTAATCCATGCGATCCGGCCTGCTCTTGGCCATGACGCGATTCCTGAACAATGGGAATAACTCTGAAGAACGGTAATCGCTATCCAACCAAGGGAAATCGAGCAATGGAGAAAATCCAATTTCCCTTTCTGCGCGTTTCGCGCCGCCGATATAGCGGAAGCGATAAAGCTCCGGCTCGACATCCAACCGCCCTACCGGAAACCATGGGTGGCTCTTCTTCCTTTTGTCCTGATCCTGCCATGCCAAGAACAAGGTTTTCGTGCTCATCAGACCATCTCCTTCAACTGGCTATAATTATAGCATAGGAGCGTAACCGTGAACACCCGCGCCAAAGAAGTCATCCAATCGGCAGGAATCCTATCTACTATTTGAGAAAAAACATTCTTGTCTATATCTGCGAGTTTCAGGATTACTGGATGGAAAAAGTCTGGATAGTCGCGGGCTGCCTGCCGCACCAGTTCCAGTGGGCTAGGGCCGCGCCGCTCTTCTTCAGACCAGTAAATCGCGCCGCGTCCTTTTTCTGCATAACCGCCTACACGATTTTCCTTCAAGAATCTATTGCGGCGTTCGTCGAGTAGTTCTCGTCCTAGCGAAGTAGCGTGATCGAAAGACGGTGCCACAAAACCCTTTAGGCCGCCACCCTCGCTTCGCCGAAGCAAACCCCAGTTCTCGTGATGACGATCCGTGTTGCCAATCAAAGCATCCAGAACTGTATAGCTTGCAATGGTGCGTTTTGCTCGGATCGCAGCTTCAGAGCTGACAAAAACACGGTCCATTACTTCAAGTATATTCGCCAGTGTATGCTGTGATTGGTGGAATTTCTTCTTGGGCTCGTAGCCACTAACGATCCATTTCAGCATTTGGTTGCCGTGGTGTAGCGCTCTGCCGCCGCGAGCAAAAGATTCTGTCGCCGAACCACAATCACCTTCAAACCGTGCCAATTCTACCTTCGCGTGTCTAACGCCGAGCACAGATGCAACTTCCGCAGCAATTTTCTCTGCCCAGTGTTCGCCTGTGTTTTGCCGAGGATATTTGAAGAGCCAATTTGCATCGCCATCGGGGTCACGATACCAGAACTTTGTTTTGGTTCCCATATCTTCCCGATCAATGACCCATTCTGGTTTCACTTCAACGATGCGATACGGATCTGACATAGTATCAATGCCTTGCCGTCAAACCTCAGACTGTCGTTTCCCAATTCACCAAGCACGTCAGCACTAGTTATTGAGTCTGCGTCAAGCGATCTCGCAACGCTTGGCCTTTGTCTGTTTCCGTCATGGACCTTTTAGCAACTGAGTAAGCACACGACTCTGGCTGCGACTCTGGCCGTGACTCTGGCTGCGACTTCGGGTGCGACTTCGGGTGCGACTTCGGGTGTAACTTGTGCGGTAACTTGTGCGGTAACTTGTGCGGTCAACTCCTCCAAGTTGGCCACAAGCCTCTGTAACATGGTGTCCGAACTGACTTTAGGTGTACTTGTACGGTCCGTGTCGGGTACTTGTGCGGTAGCACGCAGGGTATCCCGGACCTGACTTGTTTCCGATCATTACGCATTGCTATATCAGCGGACCCAGTTTTCCAGCATGAGCCCCGGAACTTTTTCAAACTCTTTTACATTATTGCTCACCAAAACCAGCCCGTACGCACGCGCCTGACCTGCGATCATCATATCGTAGGGGCCAATCGGAGCACCGACGCGATACAGTTCCGCACGGATTCGACCAAAATGACTGGCTGCGACTTGGTCAAACGGCATGATCTCAAGCCTAGTCCCCAGCGATTCAATATCTGCCAGATTGCGCTCGGGCTGGGCGGAGCGTTCAACGCCATAGATAAGTTCGCCCCAAGTTACGGAAGAAATCGCCATCTGACCTTGCGACCGATTGAATTTTTGCCGCAGCGATTGGGGGCGGTTCTTGATGGCATAAATCACCACATTGGTATCTAACAGATACCTGAGCATCACAGTTTTTCTCGCTGTGCATCGGCCGGCTGTTCCCTTACCGACATAAAATCATCTGAAACACCGGGGCCATTGAACCACTCATCCCAACTCTCGCCCGCCGGTGTGATAATGCGCTTTGACCCTATCGCGACGATATCGACCTCGCGCACTGATTCCGGCAGTGCAACGGCCTTGGGTAGCCGCACTGCTTGGCTCTTGTTGCTCATAAAAACTTTCGTGTGTGCCGTTGCCATGCTATGACCTCGCTCCAGTTTAATTTGGATATACAATAAGTATATACAAATGTGGCGAAGGCGCAAATATTCCGCCCGAGGTCGGAGGGGATTCGGGATTCATATTGCTATTTTGCCGTTCATCAGGCGCGGGAGAAGCAGGTCTCGGGCCTGTCTTAGGCTTCCAGTTCATCCTCTGGCCTCGATCTGTTTGTGCAGGCCCCTCTTGCACAATTTGTGCAGCAAGCTGCTGCACTATTTCTCCTCCTCGTACATCTCGGGATCCGGCTCAATCTCAATAACCTTGCCTTTTTCCATAACCACTACCCCAGTCTTGTGCTGATGGGCAACTTTATGGGCCCGTCTGGCAGCCCGGTGTAGCGCGTTAAGGATATCCTGTGTTTCCTTGTCCTCATATTGCGCGGTCCGGCCAAGCTTTCGCTGTCGGCCAATGGACTTCCGGCCAGAATTCTCGGCACCTGATCGGTTCTTCGTCATATCCCCAACTCCTCAAAGTTCTCCTTAATCGTCGTTGACAGCCCCACTTCAAGCGAACAACCCTACATCCCCACCGCAAACACCTTCGCCCGCCCCATGTGCAGGCGAATGGCCACCCGCCTACCGCGCAATGCCGACAAACCGCTGCTGCCCCGCCACGTCGCCACCTTAGCCAACTCGTCGCCAGCCAGCACGTCCGCCTCCTCTAACCCAAAGCCCTCTATAGCCTGCACCGGCGCAGCCGGCGAAGAAGGCGGCTCGACCAGTTCGGCCTTGATCCAACCGCCTTCCTTTTGCGTCTGGAAATTGAGCGTCAACTCGCGGCCCTCGCACTCGCGTTCGACCAGCGTTACGCGCCCCTCCACCGGCGCTTCGAGCGCTACCAGCCGATCTCGCTTCCAAGTAGCCCAACGCCATTCCGCAGGACGACCTGGGTCGTACCGCTCTCCCCAGTCGTGCAAGTCGTACTGCCCAATGAACATCACGCCCCACGTCTCCGAGTCGAGCGGAACCACTTCCGGAAAGGCAAACACCATACCGTACCCTTCCGGCTCGCAGGAGATGATGGGCTTGCGCTCGGGCCGGCTCCACAGCAAGCCGTCGCGGCTAGTCGCCAATTGCACATCTACAGTGGCCTCCCAGCGGTGGTACATAGCTGGAAACATCAGGTGGAAACCGCCGTGGGGATAGCGGCAATAGCCCGACGCGTACACGTCGTCGTCTATGGGATCTTGCGGATCCGTGCCAAATACCGGACGCGGCGGCGACCAGTTCCCAAACTCCGCGCCCTCGGTACGGCGCACGATGCGGCGGCGATGCTGATGGCCGCGTAAATAGGCCACGTATTGGCCGGCTTCCGCGTCGTACGCGGCGATGTTGTGGCTGTCGAGGCCAGTGCGGCCCACGTTCAAAAGCGGCTCCTCCAAGAAGGTCCACTGCTTGCCATCGGGCGACACCGCGCCTTTGAGCAAGCCGACAAAATACAGCGCAGCGGCCCGCTGCTCCGGCGTGTAGCCAGCCTCTTGCATGGCGCGGCGAATGGCCCACTTGCGCTCCCGCGTCATCGCGGGCACCGGCACGCCCTCGTGATAGGTAATAGAATCGCGCGCCATGGCCTTGTAACGAGCCTCCGGCGGGGCCACGGGATCCACAAACACGGATTGCAGCCCAAAGTCGCCGAAGCGGAAGAGCAGGTTGTTGGCCGTGCTGCCGTCGTACTCTTGCAAATGCAGGGCCGGTCGCTCCCAACAAAAGCCGTCTGCGCTCTCGGCGTACGCAATGAAGGGGGCTTGGTCGTCCCCAGCGCCGCGGGCGATGTACCACATCTTCAGCACGCCGTCATCGCAGAGCATAGCTTGCGGCGTCAAGCCACCCATTTCCCAAGGGTGCTCCGGCGCAATAAAGACCGGAGATTTACTCGCCTCCTGCACGGCCAACCGCACGCCCACCGGCGGGTCTTGCACCCAAGCTTGGCCGCCTTCGATGCCAGCTTGGCCGGGCCAAACGCCATACCAATCGAGAAAGGGCTGTAGCATACCTAGGTCGGCCAGTTCTGGTGAGCCAAAAGACGCAAGCGGTCAGTTTCGCTCAGGTGCTGCTTGATTTCTCCTGCGAACTCCGCCAAGGTCTGCTCCACTGTGGCGTCGGACGTGTCAAGGGCAAATTTCTTGCGGATCAGCGAATCGCGGAATTCCTCCTCAAAGCGCTGCAACACATGCTCGATGTCCTTTTCCTGCACCACCGGCCGCTCGTGCGGCTGCTCGCGCATGCGCTGGGCAATGACTTCGGGCCGCGCGCGCAGCAGTACGAGTACCGTGTCGGGCGCGTGCTGCATGACCTCCTCGTCGAAGGCCCGAGCCAGTGCGGCGCGGTCGCCGTACTCGCCCCGGCCCCCATAGCCGTAGTACAGGGGCGCGTACACGGCCTCTTCAAGGTGGAAACCCACCAAGTTGTGGTCTGGGTCGCTGTAGAAAGCGGAATGAAAGTGGTAGTTCATCATGTAGCGCTGGAACATCTCCTTCAGCCGTGGACTGAGAGCCAGCAGTTGTTCCTGCTCCTCTACGGGGAACTCGTTGCACGGCAGGCTAAAGTGGTCGTGGAAGGTACGCGACGAACCAAAGGTGCGCTCGATCCAACCGACGATGGCGTTGGCCAAGGTCGTCTTGCCAGCGTATTCGCAACCTACGAGGATCAGTCTCATGGTCCGTTCTCCCGCGCCTGAACGGCGCTAATCGAGGTTATAGCTTCGCGTAATGGTGCCATAATATAGCGCCAAGAACGGGTCGGTCCTAAAATCGGATCCACACGCGGAGATTTGCAAATCCCGTGATAGCTTGGTACAATTTGGCGAAGTTATCTTATTCTTCCATATGACCCGTTATCCCATCCCGTTATCCCATAAAGGAGAATGCGATGCGACTGAACCTCAAGATAGTGCCGGCCTTTGCCGTTCTGGCCTTGATCCTGTTGGCCAGCCCGGCTGCCAAGGCCCAGACAACTGCCGACCAAGTCGTGGACAATGAAACCCTCAAGGCCTTCGTCGAAGAGGCGAAGGCGTATATCGAGGCAATCACGGACGTAAACGAAGGAGCAAGGCTCAGGGAAATTCTCAGGACGGAGGGTCCCTGGAAGTCCGGATCGATGTTCCTCATCATCTTCCTCAAAAGCGGGGAGCCGTTCATCCACGGGAACGATCGCACGGCGGAGAGCAAGAATCTGATCGGCGTCGAGGACGAACGTGGAACCAAGGTCGTCGAGGAACTCTTCGCCGCGGCGGCCGGCGGCGGCGGTTTCGTTGAATACTACGATGGGGGGCTGAAGACGGCATACGCGGTCGAATACACCTCCGGGATCACCGCAAGACAATTCGTGCTGGTCGGCGGCTACTCGCAGGACGTCTCCCATGTCCCACTCGTGATCGCGGATCTGCCGAAGCCCGCCGTCACCGCTTCGCAGGTCGTGGACCGCGAGACACTCATCACCTTCGTCGAGGAAGCGGCCAAGGTGTACCGCGAAGCCGTCCTGTCCGAAGGCTACAGCGCCCTCACCAAAATCAGAAACGCCTTCCGGGAGGAAGGAGGGGACTGGAAATCAGGGTCCGTCTATCTGTGGGTCGTGAGCGGCGGGGGCGTCACCCTGTTTCACGCAACGGAGCCCTATCGCGAAGGCAATCCCACGGACATGGTGCGGACGGACTCCCAAGGGATCAAGATCGCCGAGGAGCTGATCGGAGGAGCGCGGCGCGAGGGACGGAAGTTCCTGCTGTATCACTACGACAACCCGGCCATCGAGGGCGACGAGGAACTCGGATCGCCGAAGTTCGGCTACGCGGTGAGTTTCTCGCTTCCCAACACCGACCAGAAGGCCGTCATCGGCTCCGGCATCTATCTGTCAGAACAGACGAATGTCGCGCCCATTTCGTGGGGTAGCTTAAAAGAGCCTCGCCCTAGGTGAGCGCTAGTACGCCACTGCGACCACGCGCCGCCTGCTGTAGCTTTCCTCATCTCCTTCGACGCGCAATTCCGCCACGTACAGCCCCGGCGTTACTTGCGCACCCCAACTCCCCCGACCGTCCCATACCCAAGCCCGACCACCAGCCTCGCCCTCCTCTTCCCGCACCCACACCAACCGCCCCGCAAGGTCGAAAATCCGCAGGCCGATCCACCGCGCGGCCAAGACATTGACCAAGTCGAATTCCACCTGCAACGCGTCGTTGACCCCGTCGCCATTGGGCGTCAACGCCAGTGGCCCCATCGCCACGTTGGCCAACAGCCGCGCTCCCACGGGCAAACGCACGGCATTTGTGCTACTGACAACTTCCGCGTACGCGTCGCCCACATCCACCCGCTGCCGCAACAGCGCGTCGGCAGGACCTTGAGCGATAAAGGCGTCAAAGCGCGTGGCATCGACAAACACGGTTCCGGCAAAGCGCAATTCCACTAGCTGACGGCTCTTGACCGGCGCAGCCAAGGCAATAGCTACCCCCCCTTCCGTCGGCTCAGCCGTCGCCTCCACCACCTCCCCCTCCACCAACACCGCCACAAACTCAATCGGCGCGGAACTCTCCACCTCCAAGTGGTCAAAGCCACGGCCCGCCACCTGCTGAGGACGAATGTAATAGGCAAACTCGGTCCGCTCCCCGGGCTGCACTTCGACTGGGAAAATCTCCCCCACTACTTCTTGCGCCACTGGATCGCCAAACTCGATCTCCAGCCAATCTAAGGCCGCCCCCACATCCGGCCGCTCGGACACCAAGGCGACATCCAACTCGGCGTATTGTCGCGGCGAGGGTGACGCGAATGGCTCGCCCGGCTGCAAGTATAGCTTGCTCCACGGACTCCAATTGGCCCCTGGCGACAGCACGGTGTCGATCCGGCCCTTAAAGGACGGAATGAGCTTGTCGTACTTCCGCTCGGTGACGACCCGGCCGTTTTTGTCGTGATAGGTGATGTCCATTTGCAGGTCATTGCCCGTGCGGCTGCGCACCTCCACCCGCGTCCCAGCGGGCGCGTCGGCCCGCCAGCGAATCGCGTGTACCTGCTTATCGCCGCCGAGGTCGATCAGAGGCGAGAGCAACATCACCCGCTGCGGATAGCCCTCGCCAAAAACCTGCAATTCGCGCGTACCGCCCCAAAACTGACAGGGCGGCACAATGCCGCAGCCCACGCAAGCGGCCGCGCAGGCCGCGTCCCAAAACACCCACTCGACCCGCACGTAGCGCGTCCTGATCGGCGCAAAGTGGTGGTTGGCGATCCCGAGCTGGCGATTGGAGGTCGTAGCTTTACCTGCGAATTGCCGGTGCCAGATGCGCGTGCCATTCGGCGCCAGCGACCCATCCGAGGTTAGCACCTCGTAGCGGTCAAAGTTGAAGCGGAATTGCCCAGGCCGCGACAAAAAATTCCCCACGATGCGCACCAAATCCACCCAATAGACCGCGCCTAAGTCCAAGGTCATGCGCGAGATCACATCAACCGGGCGATTGATGCGGCGATTCTCCGTCCACAGGGAAAATCGACCATCGGCCAGCGGCAGCGAGTTGGCAAACGACGCAGCATCGCCAAAACCGTCGATATCGACGATGATTTCCAAGTTCCCGCCCTTGGCCGCCAGATCCAAGGAGAGGTTGTCGCCGATGGCTTCGACCTCCACTTCAGCCAGTGCCGCCCCGGCTCCACAGTCGAGCATTTCGACGCGGATAAATTGCACAAACGGGTCGCGCACCGGGTCCAGTTCCAGCGCAATCTGCTGCCGCTCATTTTCCTTGAAGCGCTCCTTCACGCGGTACACGAGGCTGCCTTCAATGGGGTTGCCGACCACATCGATAGCTGGCTCCCCAGTAGAAAGCAACACGTCGAACAGCGCACACGGCGGCGCACTATCCAAAAAAGTCAGCGCGACCCGGCGCGCGGCCACGGCTCGTCCCAAGTCGATCTCAATCCACCAATCATCTAAGTCGTCGGCCAAGTCGGGACCCCAACCCGTCAGCCGGTCCCCGTCAATGGCCCGCGCCGCAGCCAGCGCATTGGAACCAGCCGCGCGAATCCCGCCACCAAAGGCCGCGGCATCGCGCACTGGATCGACGTTTTTGCGGATTTCGACCGGGCGGATGACCCCAGCGTCGTCGAGTGCAACAATCCCCAGCGGCAAGCGCCAAGTCCGCCACTCATCAGCCGCGTCAAAGCGGAGTTGTTCGGCAGCGAGCGAACCGGCTAGCCATAGCACAGCGGCGACGTGGAGGAATACTTTGCAAGCCATGGTGTCTCCTATGACATCGGTCGCCTCGGCTGGCGTTCCCCACCGCAAGCGACGCAGAGCCATAGTATATCGAATCGCACTTCTCCCTCCAATCCGCGCTTGCCTCTTATACATGGCCCTTGTTATTGTAGAAGCAACGCACGCGTCGCCCACCAACCGCACACCCATCGGAGGAAAACCATGCCCGCGCTCACCCCCAGCCAACTCGACCACTTTGCCAGCGAAGGCTACGTCGTCGTCAAAGGCGTCCTCGATCCGGTCACCACCCTCGACCCAGTCATCGACGAATACGCCACGGTCCTCGACAGCTTGGCCGACGATCTCTACGCTCAAGGCGAAATCACCTCGCGCTACGAAGAACTCGAGTTTGGCGACCGCTATATCCAGATCTGCGTTGAAACTGGCCGCATCCACAGCCAGTTCTTCGACTTCTCACTGCCCTTTCAAAACGTCCAGCCCGACACTCCCTTCTGGGCCGGGCCGGCCGTCTTCCGCGCCTTCACCGACCCGAACCTGCTCGACGTCGTCGAGTCGCTGATTGGTCCGGAAATCTACTCCAACCCCGTCCAGCACGTGCGCATCAAACCGCCCGAGCGCCATCTGCCCAAAAACCAGTTTGGCAACGCCATCCTCGGCGCGACCCAATGGCACCAAGACCACGGCGTCGTAACCGAAGAAGCAGACGATACGCAGATGCTGACTATATGGTTCTCCCTCCAAGACACGCCCATCGAGAAAGGGCCACTGATGGTCGCGCCCGGCTCGCACAAAAGCGGGCTACTGCCGCACTGCTCCAACTACATGGACAACGCACCACAATTCGCCGGCGCAACCCAAGTCCCGGAAAAGCTCTTCCCCGCCGATCGGGCCATCCCCTTGCCGGTCGAGCGCGGCGACGTCATCTGCGTCCACAAGCAGACCGTCCACGGTTCCTATCCCAACGTCAGCGACGAGGTCCGCTGGAGCTTTGACCTGCGCTACAATCCCACCGACCAGCCCACCGGGCGCATCGCCTTCCCCGGCTTCGTCGCGCGCAGCCGCCGCAATCCAGACAGCGAGTTGCGCGACCCAGCCGAGTGGCACCGACTGTGGCTGGAGGCGCGGGCCAAAATGGCGACCATCAACCAAGACGGCCAAATCGACGTCCCCTTCCGCCGCGAGCAAATGGAAATGGCGCATCCCCTGTGTGCCTAAACGCCATGCAGCCATTCGCTAGCTACGCCGACTTACTCACCTGTATCCAGGACAACGGCCACACTCCACAGATTCTCGGCCGCGCGCCCGACGGCCAGCCCATTGTCGCGATCAAAAGCGGCGGTGACAAAACACCGGCCATTTTCATCAGCGCCGGCAGCCATTCCACCGAACAAGCCGGCGTCAGCGCGGCCTGCGCCCTCATCGACGAGATCGAGACCGAGCACCAGCTCTACACCATTCCCAGCCGCGACCCCATCGGCATGAACGGCCTCTCCTACGCGCTCGGCCTGAGCCTAGAAGAAGCCCCAAACCTCGGCGGCCTCGACGCCGTCGCCCCCTTGCTCAAAAAGCGCAGCGAAGTCCTCTATGAAGAAGGCGACACTGTGGTCGCCCTCATCGGCGAGTATGGCTACTCGACGAGCAACCTGTACAACCATCCAGTCGGGGACTGGATCGAAGCGCTCAAGGGCCGTCGGCTCTATTTCCCCGCCAGCAATCCCGGCGTCGAGCGCGCGTACACGCTGATAATTGATCCCACCGGCGAAGTCCTCCACCTCAACCGCTTCCACGACACCCCTTGGGCACCCGTCGAGCCGCGTTGCACTCGCGACCTAATGGCCGCCATACAGCCCGGTTTGACGCTGGACCTCCACGAGCACGGAGGCGACTTCTTTTGGTTTTCGGCGCGGCACCAGCGCACCCCTAGCGACCAAGAGTGGGAGGAGCACATGGCCGACGCCATGATCGCCGCGGTCGCTGAGGCGGGAGCAGCCCTGCCCCCGGCCGACTATTTGCCTGGATCGTTTTTTACCCGAAGGCCGCACGGGGTCTTCTGGCTCAACGCGGCCCAGCGCGGCGAAGGACTTAACCTCGCCGATTTCGCGGCCCATACCTACGGCCCCGCTTTCACCATTGAGACCGGCATGGCCTTGAGCTTTGCCGACCGAGTCCATGCCTCCAAGCTAGCGGCGAAAAAGGCCGTAGAGGTGTTTGCAGAGCGCCACGCCGGATGCCCGTAGGCCACGCCCTAAGCCGCTTTCGGCTGCGGGAATTCAACCGCAATGTCCGGCTGTTTTTCGCTTTTGGCACCTCGATCAACGCCGGCATGGCGCTCTTTTCCCTGCTGTACAATCTCTATCTCCTGCGCCTGAGCTACCAAGAGGATTTCATCGGCCAAGTCGCCAGCATGGCACCGCTGGCGACCGGCCTGTTAGCGCTACCCACCGGCATCCTGAGCGACCGCTTCGGCCGTCGGCCCTTCCTCATAGCCTCGGGTCTGCTGCTGGCCATCTCCCAGTTGGGCTTGTGCTTGACCACGTCGCCGGGCGCACTGCTGGCGTTCTCGTTTGTCGGCGGCGTGGCCATGGCCTTCGTCTGGGTCAACCACGTGCCCTTCCTCTCGGACAACGCCCACCCCGCGCGGCGCGCCGAAGCCCTCGCCATCTGGTCGGCCCTGCAAATAGTCGTCCGCATGCTCTTGAGCCTAATCGGCGGTTTCATGCCCGGAGTCATGGGCTATTTCCTCGGCCTCTCCACCGAGGTTCCCGAGCCCTTCCGCTACGCGCTGTTTTTCGGCGCGGCGTGTTCGCTCATCGCCGTCGTGCCGCTGTTGTACGCATCTGGTCAAACCCGCCGCGAAAGAGCACCTGCGCCAACCCGGCGTCGCCCTGAGCACGCCGAAGCCCGAAAGTCGCCGGACGAGACCGAGCCAATGGCCTCTCCGTGGCGCGTCTTTGCCGCTATTACCGCCTTGAGTGGCACGCGGGGCTTCTCTATGGGACTGACGTACCCTTTCTTCAACGTGTTCTTCGAGGCCGAACTGGGGGTCGGCCCGGCTGCGATCGGCGCGATCTTCTTCCTCAGCCAACTCGCCGGCCTACCAGCGACCTTTGCCGCGCCCACGCTGGTGCGCCGCTTCGGGCCGACGCTGACCATTCTCCCGTCCCGCATTATGGGCGGCAGTGCCCTCGGGATCATGGGAGCCTTTATCAGTCTGCCATTGGCCATACCCATGTTCCTGCTCGTGCGCATCGGCGAAGTCATCGACAACCCGTCCGACCAGCACTTTTCCACCCAAGTGCTGCCCCGGCGCTTCTGGGCGCGGATCCAGGGCCTCCGCGTCTGCGGCTTCCAGCTTCTGAACTTCCTCGGCAGCCTCATCGGCGGCATACTCATCCTCGACTATGGCTACGGAGCCGTCTTTGGCTTGGCCTGCGCGTCGCGGATTGCCAGCGGCCTGATCATGGCGGCTTTCTTCGGGCTGAGACCGGCGCGTTCTCTTGCGGGAGAGCGCTAGTGTCAATCACTCACGTGAGAATCTAATAGAGTACTTCCCACACAACGACGAAGTTTCTATTGACACAGGGACTCCGTTCTGGTAGTGGTTAGGGGAAGTTTCTGGTGGGCACTAGAGCCGCTAAGCTGCTGAAAATCTCCACAAGAGGTCCCCCATGCGACATGCGTTCGCTCTTGCATTAATGCTAAGCGGTCTATCGGCGCGCTCATGGGCAGTAGATGAGTTTCGCCTCGGCGGCGCGGAGCCGTGGGCGGAGTGGACGTGGCAAAACAGGATGATGGATGACGCTACCGACCCGTCCGTACTCCAGCCGCGCGAACTCAAACCCGGCGAGAACTTGCTCCCCCAATTAGGGCCTTGGTATCGCTGGCGCTCCCCCGGAGAATCCACCTATCGCTTAGGGGATGTCCGCATCTGGCGCGGCATCAACTACCTTCGCCCACGCGCCGAGCCACGCGACTTTGTAGATGGCGACCTCACGACCTTCTTTGCGGCGCAAACCTACTCCGAGTACAACGAATTCTACACAATCGACCTCGGCGTGCCCGTGCCAGTGGATCGCTTTGCCTTCTACCCACCCGAGGGGCGAGACGCGCTCACCCAAGAGCCGTATCGCCCCAACTTCGCCTTTGCCAAATACGAACTCTCCGGCAGCCTTGATCCAGTGGGTGTCGCAAAGGAAGAAGGCACCCACTACCGACCTTTGGACATCCTGCTAGCCAGCATCGATCTGAACACCGAAGCCGTCGTACATATCGAGTTCCCACTGCAATACCTGCGCTTTCTGCGCATCTACTTCTTCCCAGACATCGGCCGGTTCTACAACAGGTTCGCCTTGGCTGAACTAGAGGTGTCCGGCCGGGGATTCCCGCCCCAAGCGATCTGGACGTCTCAGGTAGCCGACCTCGGCCAAGTGGTCAACATCGGGCGCGTGCGCTTTGGCGCGGGCAAGTGGCGGCGCGACGGCGACCAACTCGCAGCCGCACCCGACGCACCAACATCCGTGCAAGTAGAAATCAAGACTGGCTTAGACCCCACACCCACTGGCTATCACGGATACGACGACATCGGCCAACTCGTGGAAGTAACGCAAAGCGCATACGAACGCCTCAAGCAGCGCATCTGGCCTTGGGATCCCCCGGCCGTGGGCTGGCGCGGCCCCATTATCGACGACGCGGACAATTGGAGCTTTTGGTCGCCACCGCTGCGCCGTTCCGGCGAGCTGCCCCGAGTGCCGAGCGGCCGCTACCTACAACTACGACTGACCTTAGCAACCGAAACGCTGTGGGATTTTACGCGCTTGGATTCGCTGGCGATTGAGTATTCTCCACTGCTGGCCGAGCGGGTGGTAGGTGAGGTAGCCGCAGCCAGCGACCTACAGCCTATAGGCCATATCGCCGAAGTGCCAGCCGGACAAAAGATCGAGTTGGTCTGCGACCTGCGGGCCGAATTCGCAGCGGAGCAAGCTGGGTTTGACGCGGTGCGTTTAACCCTGCCCAGCGCGGGTACTCTGCTCGGCTTGGAGATGGGCAATCCCTTGCAGTTAGTAGTTGCCGACAGCGTAATCGCCGAACCCGAGGGCCTAGCAATCTACTTGCCCGAACCCATCCGCGACGAGGGTGCGCAAACGCTGCGCTTGCTTTTGGAAACTGTCATGTACACGGCTTCAGGCACCGTGCAAGCCGAGGTCTTTGCACGCGCCGAGCAGAACCTGCCGCAGCAAGTAGAAGGGGGAGACGCCAGCGACGCTCTGGGCACCAATCAACTGCGCATGGTCGCCATCGGGGGGGCATTGGATGAGGTGTTGGGCGCTATAGAGGTGCAGCCGACCGCGTTCACCCCGCAGGGCGACGGCATCAACGACCACGTAACGATCCAGTACAACTTGTTCCGCTTGCTAACCCCCGCCGAGGTAGAGCTAGAAATCTACGCGCTCGACGGCCGCTCCACGTGGCGGCAAGCTCTCGGTGTACAGCTCAACGGCCGCCATCGTGCAATGTGGAACGGACGCGACGCAGAAGGCCAACTCGTCGCGCCCGGGATATACGTCGTGCAAGTGCGCGCTCAAACAGACCAAGGGCAATGGACGCAAGAACGCAGCCTCGCCGTAGTCTATTAAAAAAGCCCCTGATTGCTCAGGGGCTTGAAGTGGTGGGCCGAGTGCATCTTCCTCTTCTCAAAATCACTTCATCAGCGCAATTGATGGCCCAAATGGCTCTTGATCCTGCCCCAAGAGGTGGATCTTACCGCAGTCTCAGCCTCAGCCTCATCCGCTTCCAGCAAAATCCAGTCGGGATGATACTGTGCCTTCTGGCCTGCTTGGGGTTGAGCACCAATCATGACCATTCTATGTTTAGCCCCTTCTCCGTCGCTGTCGCCAACCCGCGCCCCAAAGTGAATAATCTTATCGGATTGGAAGATATGCCTTACGCTTGTCTCCGGGCTTGTATTATGAATATCCCATAAAGCAGCGCGGAACTCCATGGTCCAAGTAATGTTGGTCGATAGATGACCGGCCGTTGCTGGCAGCAACGTCCAAGCGATTTCGAACCACTCTGTGGGCTCGCCATTGTATAGGTCCGAACTCCAACCTATTTCCGGGAGGTCGATATACTCGAGCAGGCTGTTATAGGCCACCGGCTGACCGGGAAGTGGCTTGATGCGGAGATGGTAGCGCTGCCCATTGTAAACCTGATCGAGATTTTCCCCCAAAAAGTTCCCGCCTGAGTGGTCGGCGTCAATGTAGATTTGCACATGGTCGTCGCTCCACCAGCGTTTCTGATCCTCCTCAAGGAGCCGCAGGGTATCGTCCTGAACTCTGATGAAGAAATATACTCGATTGTCGGGCGGCGCACTCCACCCAGCGAACCAAGAGAAATCTAAGCCGTCCCTTTGAACATCCCCTGTAACACTGTCCCACGTCTGATCCAATCCTATCTTGAAATCCTCTTCCATCCAGCCCCAGTCGTCCTCGTTCCCATCGATCGTGATCGCGCTGGGATCGGGCACCTGGGGCATGAAATATTCTTCATTCGTATGCCCAGTGACCGACGTGTTCAGACCGAGGAACAGCACGCATCCTAAAAGCATCAACGTGAATTTCTTCATTAGTAATATGTCCTCCTAATGAGAGTGTTAGAGATTATTTTCTCTCCTCCACCACGTGAATCCACCTCAAGCTCTGCGCAGGGACCTCCTTTCGGGCAATGGATCAAGAATGTTTACATTTGCCCAGCAAGATAACTTTACATTTCCAGTTTTACAAGTAAATATTCTATGCTTTGGAACGAGTTTGATATCCTACACATCATCCCCAGAAGATCACATTGCCGGTCATGCCGGTGAAGTGGTCGATGATGAGATAAAAGCCTCCCGGTGAGATGTGTCCCAGGATCATGCCAAAGAAAAAGGGACGAGTTTTCATGTAGAGTCCCACCCCCCCATACTTGAGTACCAGCACCTTGATCAGCCAAGCCAAAAACATGTTGAACCACAGAGCGGTCATGATCCATATCGGACCGATCGGATACCCCAAGGGATGGAGCGGCCACCACACATAGCGCCAACGGGCGATCATCAAGCCCGACATAATCACGGCCCCGATTCCAGTGTTGATCCAGCCCCACAGGTGCGGCGCTTTCGGCGAGTGAATCATATTCCCCATGTAGTCGTAGGCGTTCCTCTCCGACCATATCCTCAGATTGAGAGCCCCGTACTCTTGGCTGAGTATCATGATAACCCAGATTGACCCGGCCAAGGCTATTACCACACCCAGGACCAAAGCCCAGAACAGCGGCCGTTTGCCGCTTCCCAACTCCTCCCCCAACCTGAGGCCATTAGCGCACGAAGTCATCACGAAACTGCGCACGCCGGCCGTCCAGAAATAGGTCGTCGCCAAAATAACTAGGCCCTGCGACCCGATCACCGACGAGCCCACCGCCGACACTAAGATGCCGGCTGGCACTACCGGCGGCGAGCCATCCGACAGCCCGCCCTCGGCCACCACCCGGGTGTAGCCGTAGATAATCACTGCCGCTAAGCAGATCAAGCTCAGCGCCACCCACAAAGGCATGCCCGCCAGCCACAACCATCCCACCAATACCAGGTTGCCGGTAATCAGGACAATCACCGCCGTCCGATAAGAGAGGATCTCTCCGGAATCATCCACCGTCGAATCCCCAGTAAAGGCCTTGCGGAAAACCTCCTTCAAATGCTTGCGCGCCGTCCACAGGCCGCCTAAAAACAGCACCAACATCGCCCCCATCGACTGATGCGCCAGAATCGGATCCCGTACTGCGTGGCCGCCTCCGAGGGTCTCCGAACTGGTGATGCCAAAGACTCCGAAAATTCCCCGCACTATGTTGAACAACAGGTTGAAAAACCACAGACTGAAGGCGACCTCCGTCTTGAGGAAGTAGAAAAATCCTAGGATATTGGGCCGCAACTTGATGTGCAACTCTGAAGTGTCGCGAAAGATGGGCACGATCAAACGGACCATGTCTATTTCCTCGGCGATGAGGAACACATCCGGGAAGTAGTTGTAGAGTCCGTGCAGCGTACCCCAGAGAAACGGTACTGCAAAGCCAGCCCACATCACCGGATTCTTGAAGAAAGGGGGGATGCGCTCGCGCTCCCCGCCTTGCTCGGTCATGGCTAGGGGCACCTGTACCAGGGGATAGACCAACCGTTCGTTCTCGACCCACTGCTTGCGCAGCACGACCATGCTGGCAATCATCACCAAAAACAGCGCCCAGACGAAAGGAGTCCAAGCCAAAAACGTCGGCACCCAGGCTTCCCAGGGAATCGACTGCCCTTGTTCTCCTCCTTCGTAGAACGGACTCAGAATCTCGGCGTCGTGCGGCATCAACCAGTGGGGTATATATGGCTGGATCAGGTTGCGCCAATCGTTCTCGGGGGTGGCGTAGTAGAAGGGAGCGGTGATCTGGGAGAGGAAGCGGGCGCAGAAGAGGGTGGGAATCGGGGAGGCCATGACCATCATGATGTAGATCACCAGCAGTTCCTGCTGGTTCAGGCCCGCCCGCGGATGGACCAGTCTGAGCAGGGGATTCACCAAGCCGGTGAGGAGAGCCAGAAGAAACACCGCGCCCACCGTACTGGTCCCCAAGGCCATGAACGACCCCTGCAGGTAGAGGGTCCCATACGCAGACCCAGCCGAGACGAAGAAGGCGAAGACGCAGCCCAGCAGGAACGCCCTGAGCGTGAACGCCGAAGTCTCTAAAGGGGAGGGAACTTCAGTACCACGGCTCCCGGACATCCCTTTCGTGGAGCGAAAATCCAGCGACATCACCCCCTCTCATGGTTCCTCTGTTATCCGACCGCCATATTCATCGACGGCGACGGGAAGCCCTGCGCTGCTGTGGACAGTCACTGAAGTCCCGACGCGGATCCTCGCTGACCACATCTGGAAAATCGAGCGGCTGGTCCGCTTCGACCAGCATCCCGTCGCCACGCATGATCTGGTTAGATGTTCGGGACTTTATCCGGCTCGGATACTGCTTGTGATATTGCGTGCTTTCCCGCCTAGTCGATTCGATGGCTTCCGCAAAATCAAAACCATCGAAGAGCACGGACTTGAGTTTCTCCAGTTCGGCGGCTGTCTCCCCTGTGGCACGACCTGCCAGATTGCGCTGTTCGTCTGGATCGTCGATCAGATCGAAGGCTAGATCGTCGTAGGTGTGGAAGGCAATGTACTTATAGCGCGGCGAGCGGATCATGCGGTATCCTTTGCCCAAGTGTCCGACGATGACGCCGGGACGGGCTGCCAGATCCGGGCAGGCATCGCCCCGTACTACAGGCGCTAGGTCAATGCCATCCAGATCGTCGAGCAGGGGCGCGTCGGTCAAGCCACAGAGCGTGGGAAAGATATCAGCCAGGCTCACTGGCGCGGCAATTTCAGCCGGCGAGAGCTGACCCCGGCGGTGTTCCGGCAGGGAGACGATCAGCGGCACCCGAACAGAAGCTTCGTGCCAGGTCTGTTTCCACCACAGACCATGCTCTCCAGCCAATTCGCCGTGATCCGAGGTATAGACGATGACGGTGTTGTCGAGCAGCCCATCGCGCTCCAGAACCGCTAAAAAGTCCCCCATGATCTCGTCCAATTGATCTACGCAGGCAGCGTAGGCCGCCCGGGCGCGCTGGGTCTGCTCCGCAGTGATCTCTTCGGCGGGATGCCCCTGGGACTCGCCGCTATCCGACCTCAGCGCTTCCAAGGTCATGGGATGATCCTGGGCGTCCCCATTGCGGCCCACCTTCGGTGGGGTAACTCCCTCGGGATAGTAGCGCTCGAAAAAGCGGCGAGGTGCGTTCATCGGGAAGTGCGGGTGGACAAACGAAGTGTACATCAACCAAGGCTGGTCCGGGTGGGCGTGGCGGTGTTCGCGCAGCCACGCCGTGGCCTCGCGCACGACAAACTGCTCTTGGAGCAAAGATTCGGGAATATCGCTGAGACCGGCATCCTCAATGATGGAGGGCATGAAGATGTGATCTTGGACCCCAGGCAGAAAGAGTGGGTCTTTTTGATGGCCTGGCGAGGGCGCGTCAAAGTCGCCGTAGGGGCGGGCTCCGAAGCCAGCGTACTGACGGGAGCCGGGCAGGTGCATCTTGCCGACGGCGGCCGTGGCGTAGCCGTGCTGTCCTAGGTGCGAAGCAAAGGTAGGGGTGTCCGGCCACAGGACCGGGCAGCGGTGCGAGTGTCGGCCGGACAGCATCGACATGCGACTGGGCGTACACAAGGGCGTCTGACAATAGGCGGTTTCAAAGTGGACGCCCTGCTGGATGAGGCAGTCAAGCGTTGGCGTGCGGCAGGGTTCGCCGCCGCGCTCTGGCGAGCGAGCCGAGAGAAAGCGGAAACTGTGTTCATCACTGAGGAGAAAGAGAATATTGGGGCGATTAGGCATGGGGGTCGCTCCTGTAGAAGTTAGAGCTTGGGGCAAAACTCCATGAAAAATAAAGCCCCTGATTGCTCAGGGGCTTCTTAGAGTGGTGGGCGATCCCAGACTCGAACTGGGGACATCCTGCTTGTAAGGCAGGCGCTCTGACCAACTGAGCTAACCGCCCGGCTTTTAAGCATAGCCATTCCGGCCTTTATACGCAAAATGAGCACCGTCCATCTACTGCTCATCAGCCGCGACAATTTGTTCATACCGACCCATAGCCTCCCCCGCCTCAGCGTGCAGCCCCTGTTCCCTATAGACCATAGCAAGCCCGTAATATGCATCGGCATAGTCCGGGCGAATCCGCAGCGCGCGCTGGTAGCACTCCAGCGCCTGATACGGTTGGTCATTGAGTAGCTGAGCACTTCCCAAATTGTTGTAGGCCAGCGCGTACGCCGTGTCAATGCGGACGGCGACTTCGTACATCGCAATGGCTTCCCTGGTATCTCCCAAGCGCAAATACGCGTTGCCGAGGTTGTTGTACGCCGGGGCGTAATCCGGCCGCACAGCGAGACAACTTCTCAGAGCACTAATTGCCAAGGAGGACATATTCAGTTTGGCGTAAATCCCGGCCAAGGCGTAATGGGCCAGCGCGTTATCCGGCTCTCGCCGCAGTCGGTCTCTGAGTTGAGTTAGATCGTCAGCATGGGGTGCCAGCTCTTCAAAGCGGCCCAAGTATTGTTGGGCTTCCTCCTTTCTTCCCTGTCTGACGTAAAGCGTCCCGAGCTTGAAATAGGTCCGCGCCCGCACCGGGTCCAAGGCAATGGCGCGCAAATAGTGTGCCTCGGCGAGCGTCTCGCCACCTCGTCGCTCCTCGGCCAACCCCAAACCTACATGGGCTTGGGCTGCGCTCGGATCGAGCGCGAGGGCCGCGCCAAAAACCGTTGTGGCCGCATCTACTTGGCCAGCTTTCAACAGGGCGTGGCCTAGGCCTATCCGCGCGCTAGGCCAATCCGCTCTCAGCGCCACTGCCCGCCTAAACGCCGCGATACCTTCTTGGTACTCGCCGAGGCGCTCGGCGTAGATCTGGCCTAGGGCGTAAAATGCCAAACTGTACCCCGTATCAATGCGAGTAGCCTGCCGCAGGGCTGTAATCGCCTCGTAGTAAGCCTTGAGCTTGATGTACGCCAAAGCGAGATTGTAGAACGCCCCGGCATTGTCTGGATCGAGTGCCAGCGCCTGCTGGTACAAATCGCGGCTGAGAGCGTATTCCTCTTGTTCCAAGGCCAAACTGGCCAAGCTACACAACGCACCCACGTGTTCCTCGTCCAGCGACAGGGCGTTGCGGAAGTGGCTTTCGGCTTGCTCGTATAACCCCCGTTTGCAGGAGATATTTCCCAGCCCAACCCAAGCGTCCACAGTCCTCGGATTGATACTCAGGGCCGTGCGGTAGTGGTGCTCGGCCCCTTGGTAGTCGCGCTCTTGCAAGAGCAGATCAGCCAGTTGCCAATGGGCTTCGCTATCCTGCGGATGCCGCTCCAGCCACATTTGAAAGTCGGTCTTGGTCGTGGGGGGATGGTCGCATGCGACTAGCGTGGCCAGCGCGATCCCCAAGAGAACAGATGGACGGGTACTACCCATCGCTCTGTTAGCGCAATCCGGCGAAGATGGTTACAAACGTGAGGAAATTGGTCTCATCGCCTTGTTGCAACGCCCGGCGTTGCCAGCGCACACCGATCTTGGTAGAAAGTGCGTAGCCCTGATATTCGGAACTGTTAGTGAACTGAGTGGCCAAGGTCAGGGTAGTGAAATCCTCGACAAAGGCCGGCGGCAGCGGATCGGGCTCTTGCTGTAGGTTCCGGAAGACCTCCCATTCGATGCCCGACTCCGAGACGAGCTGACCGGGTATGAGATCGTATGTCCCGATTAAGAAAAAAATCTCCGACAGCTCATTGCGTCGCAGCGCCAAGGGATCCGTCGGGACTTGGCGGGTGTACTGCTGCTTCCACTTGGGCGAAATGGTGATCCCCGCGAACGGCTCGTAGAAGTACTCCGCTCTCAGGATAGCACCTAAGAAACTCTCGTCGCGATTTTCCCGTGCCTGATCTCCGCGCTGAAAGTAATGGTCCCATTTGACTTTACCAGACACGTTCAGCGGTCGCAGGCGGTGAATGGCAAAGTCGAGGTACGACGTGTTGATCATCGTATTCTGGGCGATCAAGCGGTCCTGCACATCCTGTAGCCCCCCCGCTGAAAAGGGAGACTGGACCCACTGGATCAGCGCGTCGGGAATATCGTCGCGGGCAAGGCGCAAAAATTCCATGAAGCGAAACTTAACGCCGCGCAAGGGCAGGTCTTCCTGCCAAGTAAAAAGCCCATAGCTCGTCTGGTTGCGCCGGGCGCTACCGATCAACCACTCGCGTAGATGGCCGACCATGAGCTTAGAACCGGGCTGCATTTCAGCGCCCACGTAGAAATTGTAGCCCCGGTGGTCGCGCTTGTAGGGATAATCGGGTTCGGTATCGTTTTCGAGGCGGTCTATGACGGTGTTGTTGTTCATGTCGGTACCGAAGAGAAATTCGGGCGGATCGACATTGTAGCGCAGAAAAGGTTCGACGTAATCGGGCTGCAAATTGTCGTTCTGGTTAAAGTCGTTGACCAAGTCGTTGTTCTCGTCAAGGCCGGGAAATACCTCGACATCCGCAGCGCGGGTCGTCTGCTGCCCCGGCACAAAACCGCCGCCGGTAACGCGCCGCCGCCAGTCGGGAAAGCGGTCTTGGTCGTCGTTGTCCTCGACAAATTCATAGGTGAAGTTGAGCTCATCTTCGTAGTCGATAAAACCGCGCTGGTCGGGAATGACCATAGAGGTGCCGTAGTTCGGATCCATGGAGAAGGCCTCGCCATAGGCGAACCAAGGATAGGTCAACCGCGAGGCCGTGACGTAAAAAGCCTCAGCGCGATCAGACGCTAGCGCCTGCCTCTTGACGATATTCTGATTGGGAAACTTGCGGTGGTGGCGGTTGACGTTGAACTCGGAGCGAAGATTGAATCCGGCCAACTCGGAAACTTCAAACGTAAAACCCATGATTTCGTTGGCCGTTGGCAAACCGTACTGGAAGCGAACGACCTGTTGATTGGAGCCATCGCTGATATTGCCGTTGCTCCGCTTGACCGGCAAGAAGACCGTCTCGCCGGTGAAATTAGTCTGCATATTGGAGGTTACCTCTATGCGAAAATCATTGGCCACCACCAGCTCGATATCGATCTTGCGGGCTTCTTTGAAATCGCCGATCTGGTCCTTTACGCCCGGGACGAAATCGCGTTCGATGTCGTAACTAAGCGTCAGCACATCGCCGCCGTTGGCTTCGAGCAAGCCCTGACGGCGCGTCCCCCCATCAATCGAAGGTTTTATTTCCGGGTGCTCGACATCGTCGATGAAGATCCGCTCGCGGAACAACAGCGCGCCGCCGGTATTATCTTCGGGCGAATCGTCGCTGAGGCGAACGACGATGCGGCGGACGTTTTCCGCGTTCAAGCGCCCCCCCAAGACGCCCTTGAGGGAATTTTCCTCGACGCTTAAGCGACTGTTTCCGTGGTTGGCATTGACGTACGTCAACCCCAGCGTGGCAAAATCCCCGACTTGGGCGACTCCGCGCAAGCCGTACAAATTAGTGAAGACCGTCTCTCTGGCTTCGGAGATTTCGCTGTCGAGACGCTGGACGGCCGGATTGTCAATGCGCGAAGCAATGAGGGTCAAGGCGTATTTGTCGGACTGCATATCCCATTGGATACCGTCGAAGAGCGGCTTTGAAAAAGTCATCGGCGTAAGCGTAGTCCGTAGCTGTTCGCCGACAGTCAGGGCAGTGTAGAATTGCCCTTTGGAAGCAGAGGATATCAGGACGCGGTTAAACCAACTATTGAAGCGGGGATTCTTGAAAATGCTGCTGCCAAAATCGAGCGGGTGTTCCTGACGCCAGTCGTAGATGCGCCAACCCCGGGTGATGTAGTTGCCGTACAGATCGTAATAGCGATCGCCTTCCAAGAAGAGGTTGACGTAGCGCTGGTAGTTGTCCCGGGCGTAGTTGGTGTACTCGTAGGTCTTCCAGCCATAGAGATAAAGCAGCGTCTGGGGCACGTACCATTTTCGCAGCACCGGACTCAGCGACTCAAAATCGACCGGCGTTCCCGTCGCTCGGTATGGATTGAAGAATCCGCTCTGCAAGTCGGCCTTGAGCTCCAGTGGCAAGAGGGCGAGCAAGACAAAGGACCAAATGGCTTTATTCATCGCGCTGGTTTCCCGTATCGATAGCGGTTTCATTACTGATCGACTAATAGACCAGATGGACGACGCGCTGTCGCCGCTCCGTTGCAGTGTCGGTCTCTACCTTGGCGTCCAGAATGTAGATACCGGGGGGCAACAATAGACCGCTCTCATCCCGACCATCCCACAGATAGTGCGTTTGATCCACCTGTTCGATGCTAGCGACTAGCGCACCACTCAAGTCGTAAATCGCGACCTTGGGTTGAGCGGTGGTTTTTACCACCAACAAGCGTAGCTGCAACCTGTCGTTAATGCCATCTCCGTTGGGCGTGACAATCTCCGAGGTCACGTCCAATGCGCGGATGAGGTGCCCCTCTTGGGCAATCTCGGGCACGAACACCGTCAAAGCGCCTAGGTCTTCCGGCTGGATTCCCTGGCGAATATCGGGCTGCGTCGTAGAGCTTACCCAAGCGTCGAAAGCAGCCGCATCGGCCAACAAGCGCAACGGCAGTTCAACTTCGATGCTATCTCCGCGGACCTGTTCGGGCAAGTCGATCACGACCGAATCTCCGCTGAACTCCACCTGCAAGGGTTCAACGCGGCTATCCCCTATCCGCAGTTGCACGTCACCTTCGAGAGGATTCGGCAAATCGAACACGAGGCGGTTGAAACCCCGATCGGTCGGTCTCGTGCGGCCTCCGAGGCGGAAGGTAAAAACCGTCAGCGAATCAAGGGTTGCTTCGCGCGGAGAGACGCTGGCGAAAACCCCGCCGCCGATGAGCGGATCGTCAAAATCGAGGGCAATCTCGCGCAGCGTCGGTGCCACCTCGGGATCTGCGGTCTGCAGACGCACCTCCATTTGGACGAATCTCCTCGGCGTGGGCGAGCGGAAGGCTTCCCCAGATTCCTTATAGGCCGAGCTCCACGCACTCCAGTCGGCACCAGCTTTCGTCACTGTTACTTCGGGCAATTTCTGGCTGGCCGGCAGTTTGTCCCAACGTCCTTTGGGAACTTCGCGACCATTTTTGTCGTAATAGAATATCTCTTCGTCCAGCGTATTGCCGGTACGCGTGCGAATTTCTATGCGCGTCTCATCCGTTGTCTCCGCCTCCCAGCGCATCCGGCGCAGGCTTTTGGCTCCTTCCAGATCGATAAAATTAGAGGTCATCACCACCTCGGCCGGATGGCCTGCGCCGTAGAGAAAAATCTCGAACAAATGGAAAACGGTGGACCTGTTGACCGGAGATTCGTGGTGATAGAACAGATAGCGCACCTTGCGAGCGGGAAAGCGGAAATCAAAATTGCGGTTTCTCGTGCCCGCGCTGCTCAGCGTTTCGTTATCGACAAAGCTGAGCAACTGGTAATCGACGGGACTCTGAAGCCGCTCTTCCCCCTCGGTGGGAATCGGCGTGCCGTCTGAGGTCAATAGTTCAAAACCGGACTGATTCCGGTACGAATTCACCCCCAGCGTGGCAAACCCCGGCGGCGGCTCCACCATCGTTAATTGATCAATCCAGAAGGTGGCTCCCAGATCCCATTCAAACCAATCGCCTTTATCGCGCCAGTCGAGGTCCCCCCGCGAGGTCAAGGTCCACCACGTGGCCGCAGTTCCATCCATGATATTGGCGATAGTGCGCGGGTCGCGCCCAGTCCGTATGACGCCTCCCCGCTCGATAGTCCCCGGAGCAATGTTGTCGCCTATGGCCTCGACCTCGATAGCTGCCAGTGCCGCATCCAGACTTTTAGCGTGAGCGACGACGCGCACGTACTGGATGGACATATACTCTAAGGTATCGCTGGTCGCCAGATGCTCGCCGGTGGCGTTGCCCAACTCCGGCGTCACAAGGTCGTACTCTATCACCGTCTCCCGGCTGGGCTGGGTCGTGCCGCCCACTCGGTCGTAGCGAAAAACGTCTTGGCCGGTGAGAAAAGGCGTTCCTTCGGTGACGAAAACGGAAAACTCGCGCAGAGGCCGCGCCCCCTCGGTATCGGGAAAGGTCAGCCGGATCTTTTTCGCTTGGACAAGGCGGCCCAAATCGATCTCAATCCACCAATCGTCGAGCGGGGCCTCTTGGCTGGGTTGCCACCAAGTAGTGGCCGCGCCATCGAGGATATGGGCGGCTTGGTCAATGTGGGTACCCGCACCGCGAATCCCTCCCTGTACCTCTTTCCCCTTGGCGTTTAGGTGGAAGAATTCGGCCGCATCGGCGACGGCATCTATATCGCGTCGGAAATGTCTCAGTTCCACGCTGCCATCTGCCGCTAGCGATAACACCCCTTGGGGAAAAGTCCATTGCAGCCACTGGTCTTGGCTGTTTATGAGCAGCGTTCCAGCATCTATTTCCCCTATGGGAAAGAGCGCCAACAGCGTCAACAAGTACGTCCGTTGCAACATGCTATCCTCGAATGCTCAATACGCTACCGACACCGCATGAAATTGCTCTGATGCTTCCTTGTCCGCATCTATCTTTATGTGCAAAAGATAGATGCCGGGAGGGACCAGCGCCCCTTGGTCGTCGCGCCCATCCCACTGCTTAGTGTAAAAACCCTTGCTGAATTTCCCGCGCACCAACGCCCTGACCTGCTGGCCTGCAAGGGTATAGATGCTAATTTCGGCGGCGATGTCTTCCACGCCCAGTAGCGTAAACGCGATGTCGAGTTCGTCGTTGATGCGGTCGCCGTTGGGCGTCAAGAACGACGAATCCAACGCAATCTCGGACAGCGCTTCTATGGAAGTTCCCGTGGCGAAGACGCGGATGTCGTCGCTATGGAGCTCCGCACTCGCGTCGCCCGGATCAATCGACTGGGGCAGGTTTTCCCCCGTCAGTTCCAACACCTCGCCGAGGAAGTAGGTAGTGAAATCCAACAAGGCCGTGCGAAAGGTCAGCCGCAGATGTTCCTCGCCATCGGCGTGCACTACTTTATGCGAGGGGAAATACACCGCTAAAACCCCATCGGCGAAGCGGACGCTGTCGGGTTCTACTTCCGCTAGCGGCTGTCCAATCTCCAACTTGGCGAACTCGGCCTCAGCTATAGTATTGAGTTTAATCGCATCAAAGCCCAGCTGACCGTCGCTGCCAAAACTAGCCAAGACGTCGTAAATAAATGTTGTCTCCTGACCTGCCGGCGCTTCGGGCACTCGATCTCCTCCCCCAGCCAAACCTACCTCGCCAATGAGGGATTCCACAAGGAGCGGCGAGTACTCAATCGCCACGGATTTCACGCGACCGAAAGTATGGAAATCCTCGGCTACCATATTGAACTGAAGCTGCATATAGCGCCGTGCATCCGGCGAACGGAGCAACTGGCCGGAAAGGGCGTAGGGCGTTGACCAGAAACTCCAGTTTTGCTCGTCGAGCTTGATCGACGATTTGTCGCCAGGGCGATTGCCTTGGACAAAGGGCGATTTCTCCAGCGCCTTGTTGTAAACCGCTTCCTCTACTTGCCGTTCCGCACCTATGTCGCTGATGATGTAGTACGCCTTCGGGGTATCGTCCCTGCCAGTGCGCGTTTCTAACACCAAGCTAATAGGCGCGTCCGGGGCCAGAATGGGTTCTGGTTCACCCGGCGTTTTGCGGAACTTTTCGAACTCCCAAAAAATGCGCCCGAAATTCACCGGCGCTCCCAAGTCGATAACCGCTGTGCGATAACTAGTCTCCGGCGCAAATCCCTCGCCGTACACCTCGATCTCGCTCAGCATGTACACCTGTGCGATCAGATTGAAGGCAATGCGCAAAAAACGCAGAGTCTGCGCGGGAAAGCGGACATCTATAACGCGGTCGGAGTTGACGAAGGTTCGCGATAGTACCTGCTCTAGGGTGTGAGGCCTGTCTTCTTCGCTGAGCAGGAGAAAATCCACCGATTCTCTGGCACCCGATATTTCATACGCTCGGGGGAAGCGCTGCTTGCGCAAGCCTCCGCCTTCGTCCAGTCCGGTAGCCGGGGGATAGAATACCACGCGGTTTATGGGAATGGGAAACGCAAAGTCGAAAGTATATATATCTTCCCGACGGCCCCCACCCACTACAGACCAGCGCAGTTTGGTCACCGTAGCGAGATCTCCGTCAATGACCTGAAAGGGTGCCGTGTGGTAAAGGGGCAGAATACTGGTCCAGAAACGAGGCGTTACCCCCAGTTCAAAATCGTCCCTTTTGGGTTGTTTACCTAGCTGCCAAGTGCTACCCAGAATCGTGGTGTATTCGCCGCTTTCCGTGCGGGGGCCGGCGATGATATTCTGCTGCGGCAAAAGTTCGAGGGGCTGTAGGGCACCATCGACTGAAACCGTCTCCAAGCCTACTATTCGCTCACCCAGTTCGTCCCATGGTACCCCACCCTGTCCGAGGACCAAGGTGTGGACCTCGGCCCGCAGTGACTCGATGCCGCTCAACAACACCGCAGCAACGGCAATAAAAGTAATCCTCATTCGTCCAAACTCTGGGTTGCAATCCCCGTATGTTAGATGGGATCGCTTGTCTAGGGTGAATCAGCAGGTGAGTGGCTTATGTTGAGATGTAGGCGACAGAATATACGGCAGAAAGACGGCGCTATAAAGCCCTCGCGGTCGAGGGGAATCGCTTGTCACTGTTGATCTTATGCCCTAGAATTAGAATTTGCCTCATAGCCGACACAGACTAGCGATAACACGACATGACTAATGCCACGCACGCCCTACTACTTCCCAACCAAGTTGACGAAGCCCTCGCCACGCACTTTGCCGAACTCGGCGTCGGCACAATCGCCGCCTACAAGCTCTGGTGCCATCGGCATGGACTGAGCACAGCGTTAGATAAGACGCCGCAAGAGCGGTCTGAGGAACAAGCGCTTTTCGCCGCGTTGCAGCCCTCGGTAGATCCAGCAGCTAGCAAAGAGCACGACCCGCGCCGCGCCGCGCTAATCGGCCGGCTGTTCAACGGCGAGTTAGAGGACGAAAAGCTCAACGACCTGCTCTCGCGGTTGCGCGTCGAACGCAACGCGCTGGCCGACAATCCAGACGCCCAAAAGGCCCTCGGACAGCTAGTGCTGCACGTCGAAAAATACGGCCACTTGCTGCGGCCCATGCCCGTGCTCAAGCGCCTCGGTGCCAACCGCGCCAACACCTACATCGCCGCCCTCGGACAGCTTGCGCGCCACCACCGCGACTGGCTGCGTCCGGTGGAAGCGTGGCGGCCCGACACGGCCAAGGAGCGACCGCAGTTTCAGTCGCTGGCGCGGCACCTGCTCGCCCGCTACGAGGTTCCCGCGCCCATGGATACCGCTTGGCTCCAAGGGCATACTGCGGAAGCCTATCAACAACAGGAGTGGTTTAAGCACGTAGCCGGCGGTCAAAACCTGCGTACCGCGGGTGTGCCGATGAAGGTCACCAAGCGCATGGCGCATATCTTCATGCAGATGAAACATCCGCATCACACTCTGCTTCAAGCACTGCGCATCGCCCAAACGGAGGCACTCGGCGGCGATTCCCACGTCTCTTGGTACGTAGCCGCAACGCCGCTAGGCGACTCATTGGAAAACGAGGACTTCTGGATCTCGGTCGTCCACTTCTACGTCAACAACTACCCCATGCTACACCGCACCTATTTTCTACCGGTTTACGACTACATCCGCCACCAGAAGTATCTGCCCCAGCAGATTGCGCAGCCCGACGGCACCCAAATCGAGGGCCCTCCACCACAGCCCAACTTCTGCATGAAGGGCCGCAGTGCCGCCAAGCTACTCAACCAAGTAGATCAGTGGCACGAAACGTTGTCGGGCGCAGAAGACGTGCCGCTCAAGACGTGGGCGGCTACGGGTTTGGCTGGTTTCCGCCTCGAAGAATACGACGCGCAACTCAAGTGCAACCTCGTCTGGACCATCTACGAACTCTGCACCTCACAACAACTCCAAGCCGAGGGCCGCATCATGGGCCACTGCGTCTTTTCCTACACCGACCAGTGCCTTGCTGGCGACACCTCAATCTGGTCGCTGCGGGCACTCAACGCCGACGCCGAGGAGGCCCTCGAAAAACGCGTCCTCACCATCGCCGTTGACAACCGCCAACGGGCCGTCACCCAAGCCCGAGGCAAGTTCAACATGGCGCTCAATCAACGGGAGCGGCTCGAAAAGAGACGCCGAGCGGGATCCTTATACGTGCATTTGTTGCGCGAGTCAGCGCGAATTTTGCGCCTGTGGAGCGATAAGGTAGGGTTGGTGCAGAAGGGTGCGTAGGGCAACCTCGCATTAGATATATTGACCAAATAGACTAAATAGACGAAATTTTCTACTATAGTTTCACTTTCATAAGGAGTGATACCATGGTACAAACGAAGAGTCGAGACGTAGAGGCGTTGACCCTCGTGGTGCAGGATGCTGCAAAAAACCTCAGTCCGTATGCGATTGCTACATTGGTTGCACACCCCGACGCCGTGCAGTCCGCTTTAGCGGTCGCGGCGGATGCGCTCTCAGTGAAAGGTGCTGGCGAGGACCTTGAGATAATCAGGGGCACTAACCCGCTTTCGGTCGATGCGAAAGAGGCGGAGCAACGAATCACAGCGCGTACCCAGACAGGAAAGAAGGAGGAATTGCTGACCTCGAAAGAACTAGCTAGTCGCGCCGGTCTCAAGACCCGTCAATCCGTTCACGACTGGCTACAGAAAGGCCGAATCATCGGATGGCAAGGTGCCAAGCGTGGCTATGTTTTTCCTGCTGGGCAGTTTGACGGGCGCGGTCGGCCTCTCGACGGGCTAGATCGCATCACTCCGCATTTTGACGACGGTTATGCCGCGTGGATCTGGCTAACAACGCCGCGTGCCGCCATCGGTGGGGCTACGCCACTTGATCTCCTTCGCAAAGGCGAATTCGATCAAGTGGCGGCAGCTGTTATAGGGGACACCCAAGGCGATTTTGCGTGAGCGCCCAGTACGATCCAGAGCGCATTCGTCGGCAGATTCGCGTGATTCGGGTAGAGCAGATGTTCCGCGTGATCCACCACAAACACCGCAGGCAACCGCTCGGCACCGTTCCCTCGGCGAGCCGGTTCAGCGATCCAGCCGGAAATTATGCTGTCCTCTATGTCGCCGAATCGGTGCGGTGCGGCTTCTGGGAGGCTGTGGCGCGTAACCGGTTCACGCGCCGTCGCTGTCGCGAACTACCGAGAGCGGACATTGAGGCTAGGTTGGTGGTGTCGATCCGATCTCGTGAGGATTTATCCTTGATAGATCTCCGGGGAGATGGACCGATCCGCATCGGTGCCCCTACGGCAGTTGCCCATGACTCGAACCAAGCCGCAGGCCGTGCGCTGTCCGCAGCCACTTTTGCCGACGTTTCGGAAGCCGATGGATTCCTGTTTCAGTCTAGGTTCACGGGGCATCTATGTATAGCGATATTCGACCGGGCGATTTGCAAGCTAGACGTGCTAGAGATCGCTCCCCTGATAGAGAACGCCGATTTCCTCAGCGCTTTAGAAGACTACGACATCCAGCTTACGACACCACCGTAATGGGCAGAGTGGAGCAATAAGGCGGGGTTGGTACAGAAGGGCACCTAGGGACGGCTTGTGCTCCGCACCGCCCCTACGCACGAAGCGTGATTAATGAGTGCCTATTGAAAGCAGCGATTTGATCTGTCCCCATGAGGTCTTGGCCACAGCCGTCGGCCCCTCAAACGCGATATCCATCACGTAAATCTCATAGTCGCCGTCGCGATTGGAATCGAAGGCGATGTGCCGACCATCCGGCGACCATGAAGGATACCAGTCTTTGGCCGGGTGGTCCGTCAGACGGCGAAGGTTGCTCCCATCTGAACCCATCACGTAAATCTCATCATTGTCGTCGCGGTCAGAGATAAAAGCAATGTGTCGGCCGTCTGGCGACCACGACGGAAACCAGTCGTAGCCATCGGGCGCGGTCAGGCTTCGCCGGTTGTCTCCATTGGCATCCATCACCATAATACCGCCAGTATGGTGATCATGGAAGGCGATAGATTGCCCATCGGGCGACCACGATGGATATAGGTCTTGACCCCAGCCGCCGCTCAGTTTTTGTAGGTTGCCCCCAGACAAATCCATCGCATAAATTTTCCTAGCACCAATGACACGGTGGGACGTAAACGCGATAGATTGCCCATCAGGCGACCATGACGGCATCCAATCCGTCATAACGTGGTCGGTCAGGCGGCGCCGGTTGTCTCCATTGGCATCCATCACGTAAATTTCCTGATTGCCGCCTCCCGCGCGCTCGGAGAAAAAGGCAATAGAACGACCATCTGGCGACCAAGATGGATGCCCGTCCTTGCTGCTGTCATGGGTTAGGCGGCGCAGGTTTCCCCCATTAGCATCCATCACGTAAATTTCATCGTTACCGTCGCGGTCGGAGGTAAAAGCGATAGATTGTCCATCAGGCGACCAAGACGGAAACCAGTCATCGCCGCTGTTGTCGGTCAGGCGGCGTATGTCCCCGGTTACCCAAGCCTCCCCATCACTGCTCGTCACCACTTGCCCCCAGCCAGCCACGACCAACCCCAGCGTTACCAAGCAGACGATCAATATCGACCGATAGTTCATAATGTGCCTCCTTTCAGAAGGATGAATGAGAAGGTTAGAGGTATGTCATGGCGTTGAAAGCAGCGATTTAATCTGTCCCCATGACTGGACTTCGACGCTCGTCGCAGTAGCCGAAGGGGAAACGGGTTGCCAAGCAGGATAATCTCCGCCCAAACCGTCGGTCAGATTGACCAAGTTGCTCCCGTCTATATCAACAACCCAAACTCCCTTATCCCTTTGCTCGTTTGTGGCAGAAAAGGCGATTCTCATGCTGTCGGGCGACCAAGTAGGCTCAGACGGGACAAACTGGCCGGGTTCAAGTTCTATTCCTGTTTGTTGGGGCAGATCAAGAGGAATCTTCCGGGAATCTTCTACCAAGTTCATACGATCTTCCCGTTCATAAGGCCATTCACCGGAAGTGAAGATAATTAGGCGTAGATAGGCATCGCCCTCAGAGTCCTGCAACACGACGGATGCTATTTTGGTTCCGTCTGGAGAACGACCGCGATTATCGTGGGAACCTCTGACTATCCAAGCCGCCTCCTTCCAATCCATAAGTGAGGAGCCACTGCCGTCCAGCGCCACAACGAACACTTCATACCGCCCTGTGAGATATTTTATGGAGTAAATGAGACTTCCGTCTTCAGCCCAAATAAGATACTTACGTCCGGGATTTGTTAGAGATCCCATTTGTTGCGGATTGCCGCCATCGGCGTCCATCACCCAGACGGCACCAATGGAATAATCGACCTGGCCGGAAGCGGGATCTTTACTAAAGGCGAGATAGGCGATCTTCGTGCCATCTGGAGACCAAACTGGGCTAACGCAACGCCCATGCCGGCCTTGGGTTAAGTTGACGGGGTCGCTCCCATCCGCATTCATAATCCACACGTCACCGGCCCCCTCGCGCCACGAAGTAAATGCGATTTTACCGTCGGCTTGCCCCCACCCAGCACCGGCCAGCCCCAGCGTTGCCAAGCAGACGATCAGCATGGATCGACAGTTCATAATGTGGCTCCTTTCGGGTGGAAGGTGTTATGAAATATTACATTAAAACCATGGGCGAATGCAAAGCAATCTTTCAGGCCCATCGGCGGCCGTTGAATTCAATATGCCACACTGAGCGTCCTAGCCAACACCTCTTCCCCTGATTCAGTCTCAGCCGCAATGCGCGCGATATAAGCCCCCGGAGGCACCAGCTCACCGGTCGCATCGCGGCCATCCCAAGTGTGCTCGTAGGCTCCGGCAGATAAGGTGTCTAAAAATAGCTGACGCACCCGGCGTCCAGCCAAATCGTAGATGCCGATGGAAAATTCGACTTCTTGCACCAGACGCAGGACTTGGAAGGCAATGCGACTCTCTTCGTTGACGCCGTCCCCATTGGGAGTACATACCGCCGGTACGACCTGCATCGCGGATAAAATCCCACCCCCTGCGGCATTGGAGAAAAAGACCCGGTTGGTGTTGGTGCCAACACTCGCACTGGCATCGCCGGCAGCAACGGGCTGGGGTAAACGGCCCCCAGAGTCGATTAAGTGGCTCACCAAATCAGTGGCATAGACCAGAATGGCCGTGCGAAAGGTAACGCGCAGCGGCTGGTTATTGCTCGGCGTGATCCGATTCGATGGGAAGTACAGCATTAGCCCCTGCGCATCCGCGTGGACGCTGTCGGGCACTACCTCGACGAGCGGCTCCCCCATCTCGAATTTGAGCAACGTCGGTTCGGTTTGGGTCGCAATGTGCAAGCCATCGAACCCAACCTGCGCGTCGCTGCCAAATTCCGCCCGGATGTCATAGGTAAAAAGGGTGTCCCGGCCTGCTGGCACCGCGACTATACCATCGGTGGGAAACGGGTCTGCGAGAACGGCCACCTCGCCTACGGCGCGGTCAGCCAGCGGCAGAGAGTAGCTAATAGCCAAGCTATCTATCTGGACGAGATCGGTAGAAGTGCCCTGAAAAAAGAGCTGGAAATCAAAATACTTCCTTGGGCCGGGCAGTTCGAGGGGATAGGTAAAAGTCCCCGTCGAATCAATGCGGATCGGATTCTTCCAAGTCCAGTTTTCGGCATCGTCGAGGATGGAACCGCGAAAATCCTCCGCCAGCTTGGCATAGGCGTCTGCAGTCGTGGGCTGCTCTGAACCCGTTTCGCGATCGACGATTTCAAAATGGACCAGGGGGGTCTCGTCCGTGCCGTTGCGCAGGGTCAGGTCCACAGACGCGACCGCGGCCGCGGTCGGCAGCAGGACGCCGTCCGGCTGTCGGCGCAACTTGGTGGCTTTGATGGAAAGCGTGCCGAGAATTGCTGCCGTGGGCAACTCAATGAGCTTGGAATTGTACGTGCCCTTGGGCACGAACCCTGTGCCAAAGGCTTGGATTTCCGCTATTTCAAACGGATTGGGCGACAGGATGCGCAGTCTGATAAAGCGAATTAGCTGCACTGGAAAGTCGATTATCGTCCTCGGCTCGGGCTGCAAGTCAACGCGTTTTAAGACCTGATAGCGCGGTGCCCCTTGCTGGGTATAGTCGCGGCCATCGTTTACGGAAAGCTCAAAGGCCCTAGGGAAATCGTCGGGAAAGGATGGACTAGGGAAGTAGATCAGGCGATTGACCGGAAAAGAAACCCCCAAGTCCAAGAAAAAGATGCGTCCAGTCTGATCGGTGCCCAGCCCTTTGAAGCGGTCGCCAGAGGAAGTCTGCTCATCGCCATCGACCAAGGCAGCATCAGAGCCTTCGATCGCGGCGTTGTCCCAGATATGGGCACGGCCTTCGGCGACAAAGTCCAAGGTAGGCGAGTCGCTCCAGTCGAGCGAGCGGAGGATATTGTCGGTTTCTGCCAAGCCGATGGGACGAATCAGAGCCGGGTCTTGCAAATCTACTCCTCCGGCAACCGCAGCTTGAGAATCCCAAGAAAGCCCGTCCCCACCAACCTGATAGCTTTCGACCTGTGCCCCGAGCGGCGCGCTCAGCCAACATACCCCGCACAAAATGAGCCTGCCCGCCAGCAGTCTCATTCTTGCGCCCAATCTGCCGGCGGCTGATATCCTCTGAACACCTCGCGCTGGAAGCGATACGCCAGATCTATGGTCTCGACAGGTTGCTGCCTAAAGTCAAAGCGAATCGCCACGTCGCTGAGGTGAACGGTAAACTCATTGATATCGTGGGGTAACGCGGGAAACACCACATACCCCTCGACTTCTTGGCCGCTGAAAACGTCTTCGGCTGGATACATGGTGCGGGTCAGAATCTCCCGGCGCTCTTGGAAGACGCTGTAGGCATTACCCGCATATCCGGGAATCATGGAAGCATAGAATTCGAGGATGTCCGTTCTGTTGAGCGGATCGTACTCGCGGCCAGCCTGTTGGGAGACGAGGGTTATGCGAGTGGGGTCCAGATGCACCTTGGGATACTCATAGTTTTTCACCTGAACCGAAAAGACAGTGTACTTGGGCGGCGTATAGGTATCGCCCAGCGGCTTCCAGTTGCCGAAGGTATATGGATTCTTGGAATTGGCACCCGCCACAGAGTACTCGGCGAATTGCCGGTTCAACTCTTCGTCCGTCATGGGACGCAGGGAAACTTCGAGGCGGTTGAAAACGGCGATAATGGTTCCGTCGTCCTCGACCGAAGCATAGACTTCCTGGCGATTTTCGGGCGCAGGTTCGATTGGTCCTGGGAAGTAGCGACCGCAACCGACCAGCACCAACAGCACCAAGACACTCAAGCATAGACTCATAGCAAAGCGCTTCCCAAACGTCCTACAAAACGCGAAAGCGGGGAAGTAGAGATAGTCACACCTCTCCTCCCCCGCTGTACATAGAATGAAGAAATCTTACTCGTCGAAAGTCGCCTTAATTTTTCCCCAAGTACTGCCTTCGACCGCAGTGCCAGCATCGCTGCCCCGGGTGTACTCACCTACGGTCAGTAGGGTAAAGTCAGAGGCGAAATCCTGATCTCTATGTGCCCCGTTGACGTCTCCGGTGACTAGCTGATGCGTCCGGGCGGCACCCTCAGCCGGCGTTGTATCGGCCTCGTTGAGCTGATAGGTGAGACCAATGGTCATTCCCGGCTGCAGGACCACGCGTTCGGTAGAGGCCTCGTCGTTTTCCAAATTGACCCACAGCGGCATGGCGAACTCATAGCCTAAGGTGACATTAGTCGATCCATGCGTAGCGCCAGGCGGGCTGAGACCGACATCGGCCTCAATATAGGCCGTAGCCCACTGCTTGGCCGGATCGGCGTCTTTGCGCAGCCAAGTTGTGCCGTTGCCGTAGGGCGTCGAATACCCGCCGGGCACCTGCACGTGCATGGTCCACTGCTGCGCATTTACTTGGTTCGGATCGCGGTACGGACCGCCGCTGTGGTCGCCGTCGGTAATAATTTCGAGGTCGTCCTCATACCATCCGTTTTCCGGATCCGTTTCGGCCGCGTGCAGCGAATCGTCCGTCACCCGCACAAAGCCATAGATGCGGTTGTCGGGTGCCTGCGTCCAAGCGGTCCTGATGGAAACATCGATATCGCTCTTGTCGGGAATTACCTGCTGTACGACCTCGCCCATTTCGTCGGGAGTGACGATAAAATTGGGATCGTACCACGCCCAATCTCCGTCCTCGCCATCGGCGACGTACGTCACATCCGAGGGCCATTCCAAAGCGAAATACCCAAAACCATTGGCGTTGCTGTGCGCAAAGCACGTGCTCGCAGCCAACAGCAAAACGCCAAAAACAGCACAGATTCTCATAGTTAGCCTCCTGTTAGAGATTAAATTGGCTGTTTCGTTTGTCCGATATGCTCTTTCTGCTAACAACTAAAACCTCCTTTTTGAAGAGTTATACCATGCGCCCTTTTGCCCGTCCAAGCTATTTAATAGCATAGTGCATGTCAACTTTCACTATGGAGATTTGCCCCCCATGTTTAACTGCGTGCTGAGCGGCTTGCTCGCCTGCTGCCTGCTCTTTGCCTGCGGCGGCGATGTCAACGACGAAGCAGACGTCCCCCGCAACCGCTCACTCATAATGAACTGCACGCCGCCCAACACCTGCGCCGGCCAAATCCAGGACTACGATTCCTTCAACCCTTTTCTCCCCGGCAGCATCTCCAGCACTGGCCACAATTTCCTCTACGAACCACTCTACTTCTACAACCCCTATGGCAAAGAACAAAACCTCATCCCCTGGATCGCCACCGGCCACGAGTACAACGACGACTTCACCGAAGTGACTATCCACCTCAGAGACGGAGTAAAATGGAGCGACGGCACGCCTTGGACTGCGGCGGATCTAGTATTCACAATCGACATGCTCAAAAAAAACGCTCCCGTCCTCAACGCCTCGGTCGATATGGAGCTATGGGTTGCAGAGGCCAGCGTCGTGGACGACCTACAGGCGAAAATCGCGCTAAAATCGCCGAACCCGCGCTTCGTATTCGAGTATTTAACTAACAATTTCGGCAACGGCATTCCCATTGTCCCCAAGCACATCTGGGAGGGAGAAGACGCGAAAACCTTCGCCAACCTAGATCTCCAACGCGGCTGGCCCGTAGTCAGCGGCCCCTACCGGCTCGTCCGTTCCGAGCCTCAGCAGCGGATCTGGGATCTGCGGCGGGACTGGTGGGCGGCTGAGGTCGGCTTTCGCCGACTCCCTCGCGTAGAACGCCTGATCTATCTGCCCTACATGGACGAAGACAAAAGGGTGCAATTGCTGATCAGCAACCAAATGGACACCTGTCTGGATCTGCGCCCGTCCAATATCAAGACCATTCTCGACCAGAACCCCGACGTATCCACTTGGACCGGCCGCGAACCACCCTACGGCTACCTCGATTGGTGGCCTATCGCCTTGGGTTTTAACAATCTCGAAACGCCGTTTGCAGATGCGGAAATCCGCTGGGCCATCAACCACGCCATTGACCGGCAGCAACTCGTCGAGGTCGGCTGGCAGGGCGCGGGCACCTATTCCCTGCTGCCCTTTCCAGACTTCCCACCCCTACGCCGTTTCACAAATCAGATTGAGGATTTGCTCGCCCGCTATCCAGTCGGCACACACGACCCAGCCAAGACCACAGGGATCATGCAGCGCCGAGGTTGGGTGCTGGAAAAAGGCATCTGGACCAAAGGAGGCACGCCGTTCAAAATCACCATCGACCTGCATCCGAATCTCCACGATATCGTCCCCGTGTTAGTCGAACAGCTACGCCGCGCCGGCTTCGATGCTGGTTTCAGAATGACTTCCGATTATTACACCCGCATGACCGTGGGCGACGCCCGGGCCTTCCTGATTGGCAACGCGGGCAGCGTGCGCGACCCGTATTTCACCCTCAGACTCTATCACAGCCGCTACGTGCAACCAACCGGCACGGCCGCTATCTACTTCTGGCGTTGGCAAAACGACCACTTCGACCAAATCATCGATCGCATGGCTGGCACGGCCCCCGACGATCCGCAACTACTCGAACACTTTCGCCAAGCCATGGAAATCTGGCTGCGCGAGTTGCCCTCTATTCCACTGCTCCAGTGGTACCACAGAATCCCCCACAACGAAACCTACTGGCGGAACTGGCCCACCGCGGAGACGCCTTATATCAACAGTGCCTATTGGGCGCGCACTTGGCTGCTGGTTCTCCTCGAACTCGAACCTGTGCAATAAATTGCAAACTTCGCCCTTCACCAAGAACTTCTACCTCGTCCTTACCCTCCCCGCACAATCCTGAACTGTGGAGAAGCTATAGTGATAATCGCGGTCCTTTTGTTCGGCTCCCTTTTGGGATGTGCGGAGAACCATTCTGTAGCAGCGCGGATCGCCGATCGCACCATCGAGATCGATCAGGTGGAACGGGTCTGGGACAAGCTGCCGCAGGAGCAAAAACAATCAAAGCGAGATGTCCTAGAGACGCTTATCAATCGCGAGTTGCTGTTCATAGAAGCCAAGAATAGAGAACTGAATAAGAGCGCACAGGTACTAGCCAGCTTAGAACGCGTGCGCCGACAACGAGCCGTAGAACGCCTCATCGAAAGAGAGGTTAAAAGCCACATAACGATCTCTGACGCAGAGATCAGGACCTATTACGAAAACAGCGACCTCCGCACCAAGCGCGAGGTGCGAGGACGGCATCTCATGGTGAAAACCGCCGCAGAAGCGCAAACGCTCTACCAAGCGCTCCTAGACGGCGAAGATTTCGCCGAGCTAGCCCGTCGTTTTTCCCTGGACCAACAGACCGCTGATAAAGGAGGCGACCTAGGCTACTGGGACGAGTCCTTGATGGCCGGCCCCGTCAGCAAGGTGCTCTTCTCCATGCAGCCGGGCGAGCTGTCTGAGCCTTTCCAAGGCAGGGAGGGCTACTTCCACATCGTGCGCGTGGAGAACGAGCGCCCGCTGCCCTATGAGTCTTTAAAAAAGAGGATTAAAGACCGGCTCTACGCAGATCGCCTTGCCGTGCGCACGGCGGAGTTTCGCACGAACATCAGAAAGCAGTTCAATCTACAGCTAGTCGAAGAAACTTGGTTGCAGCTAGTCAAGCTGGGCAAAACCGCCTCTCACGGCATCCCCGAGTTCAACGAGGACGAGCAGTCAGTAAAGCAGCTAATACTCTATGAAGGAGGACAGGTCGCGCTTGGGCAGTACCTGCAATGGCTCCTAGCAACCCCATCCCAACGGCGTCCCGTAACCGTAGATACCGCGAGTATCGCTCGGTACGCCAGACGCACAGCCGTCGATTCCGTACTGCTGCCGCTAGCCGCTCAGCAGGCCGGGCTAGCCGACGACGACGAGATGAAGCGCTACCTGGAAAAGCGTCAACCGCTACTAATGATCGAAGAGCTGCGCCGCCTAGAAGCAGAAGCGCCGATTGTCAACGAAGCTGCTATGCGGACCTATTACGAGGAGCATCTATCCTGGTTTACCGATCCCGATCTGCTCATCTACGAAGCCATCCTGCTCCACCACGAAGCAGATGCACTCGACGTTGCCGAAAAAGTGCGCCAAGGAGCCGACATGTGGACTTTGGCCCAAGGTTATCCGCGCTTTCACGACGCTTGGTTTCACTATAACATTTACCACATCCACCGCGAGGAAGACGAACAACACGCCCACTCCCCGCACACCATGTCGGCAGTGTTAGCAGCCGTTCGCAAAACCCCAGTAGGAAAAGTCGGCGGACCTTTCTTGGTGCATTTCCAGCCACGCGAAAAAATCTGGCCGGGGTACATCGTGTTTCGCACGCTAGAACAACGCCCTGCCCGATTGCTACCTTTTGCCCATCCCGAAGTTCAGCAAACCATAAAAAAGATGGTGCGCTCGGCAAATGGCCAACGCATTGAGGAACGCTTTGAAGCTTTTCTAAGCCAACTGCGGGAGAAGTACGCAGAGCAAATCGAAATATACCCCGAGAATCTCGCGTCCGAATCGACCTTATAAATTCATTCCTACGAAAGGCATTCCATGCACATCACCAAAGTCGAAATACGCACCGTAGCCCCGCCAGTTGACCGCTTCACTTGGTCGGACGATCTGCCGGACCAGTACTCAACCAACACAGTCGTCCGCATCTATACAGACGAGGGCGTCGAGGGCGTAGCTGGCGTCTGGAATGCGACCTCCTTTGACTTCGAACGCTACACCGCCGAATCCATACGCCACCTAGCCCCCATCCTGCTGGGCAAGGACCCGCTCTTGCGGGAGCACATATGGCACGAGATCAGGCCGCGCGTCTTTCCGCTGCCGCCCCAGTCGTTGGCCGCCATCGACATCGCCCTGTGGGACCTAGCGGGCAAGGCAGCGGGACTGCCGCTCTATCGGCTGTTGGGCGGAGCACGCGACAAAATCCCCGCTTACGCCAGCACCCCGCTCTTTGAGGATGTCGAATCCTATCTAGGAAATGCCGAGGAGTTCATCGCCCAAGGCTTCAAGGCCATCAAGTTCCACACTTGGTGCATTCCCGAGCTGGACCTCGAACTCGCCCGCGCCGTCGGGAAGCAGTACCCCGGCAACGACGTCGCCTTCATGCTCGACGCCGAGAACAACTACGACCGCGACGGCGCCCTGCGCGTCGCCCAAGAACTCGAAGCAATGGGCTTTACGTGGTTTGAAGCCCCGCTACACGACTCAGATCTCGACGGCTACCGGGAGCTGACCAGCCGAGTAACCATTCCCATCCTGCCGTCCGGCAACTGGTTCCAGGATCTCCACACCTTTGCCGAAGCCCTTCATTCAAAGGCGTGGGGCCGCGCCCGCACCGACGCAGCCATGATGGGCGGGATCACGCAGACCAACAAAGCAATCGCCCTCACCGAAGCGGCAGGCATGAAATGCGAGATCATGTCGTGGGGCTACAGCCTAGTGTCAGCAGCCAACCTGCACCTAATGCTGGCGCACGACAACTGCTCCTATTTCGAGCAGTCAGTCCCCTGCGAACCCTACGAATACGGAATGCAGGACGTCATCCGCGCCCAACCCGACGGCTACGCCTATGCGCCCGCCGGACCGGGCCTCGGCCTCGCCGTGGACTGGGAAGCCATGGCGGCCGCCACGATCCATTCGATTGTCGTCGAGTAGGACATCCCACCCATCTATTTTTCGCAGACGGCGACTCCGATGTGGCGGTAAATACCGTCTTGATCAACTTGTATTGTGCCGTCTCCCGCTCCGTAGATATTGCCTTGGTCGCGGGCCGAGTAATAGAGCAAATAGCGGTCGCCGTCTGCGAGGACGCACGGCGTTGAGGTGTAGCGACCGTCAAAGTGGTCGGGATGGCGCGTGGCCGGGAAGGCCGAGCGCTCAAAGTGGTGTTTCCAGTGCAGACCGTCGGCCGAGGTCGAAGCGTAAATTTCGAAAATGCCGTCTGCCACGTGGCAGCCGTACCACATGGTGTAGGTGCCGTTGTTTTCTAGCACATAGGGATAGACGATGCTCCTGTGGGTCGCATTGGCCACAACCGCTGGTTCGACATCGCGACTCCAGTGCAGACCATCGGCCGAGGTAAAGCGGTAGATGTGACGGGCCATGGCGCGAAAATCGTCGTCTGCCGCCGGCGCAGAATTCATCCACATGCGATAGCGGCCCGGGCCATCCTTGAGCACACAGGGACGGCGACCGCTCGGATAGAGTGGCTCGGGATGAACTTCCCAACTCCGACCGTCCGGGCTGGTGGCATAACCAAGCATCTGCCGTATAAGAGGGCCTTTGCTGGTAGTGCCGAGGCGCTGGCTCATCACGAACCACATCTTGTACAGGCTTTCATCGGCATCAAAGAGAATGTGCGGTGTCTGCCACGCTTGGCCCACAGGGGTCTCGCCCGTGCGCAGAATGGGGTTGTCGGAAAAGGCCGTCCAGTGCAAGCCATCCTCCGATTCGGCATAGCCCAGATCCATGTCGTTGTTGCGCGTGGCACTGCTGTTGCCCAGATACCACATCTCGTACCGACCGTTGACCTTGATCACCGTGGGATTGTAGAGCGTCACCCGGCACCAAGTCTGATCTGTCGTCATAGTCGAGAGCACGGGCTGGGACGACCGCTGCCAAGCTAATTCGTTGAGAAATGCATCCGCCATTTTACCATCCAGAATCGTCACTCGCCGATCATGGCAGCAGTAAGGCGATCTATGAGCGCAGCGTCGGCCGACAGGAGACCAGAGGCCGGTAAACGCCGCAGTAAGTCTGCCCAGCGGTCGTACTGTGCCTGCGCCCGTTGCAAGTAGGGCACCGCTTCCTCCTCGCGTCCCTCAGAAGCCAAGGTCACGCCCACCCAGAACGGAGCCTCGCCGCCCGTTGCCTCATCCGGCACCAACTCGGTCGCGGCGTGGTAGGCATCCATAGCCGCCTCCATATCCCCTGCGGTCACCCATTCGTCGCCTTCGTTAAGCTTGTGGTAAGCCCGCGCCAAACGCACCAAGCGGCGCAGTTCCTCCACCGGCTCGGGATGATCTTCCACGCGCAGATCGAACACGCGATCAACCCACGGCCTACCCGTATCCTCAGCGGAGACCACGAGGATGGCCGCGGACTGCCGACCGCGCAGGTCGCCTCCCTCGGCCTCGGCGACTTCCAGAGCCACGAGCAGCCGCTCCGCCAGATCGCCTTCGGCGTTTTCGTAGGCGTACGCCATGGCCGGCCACACGCTGTCTTGGTCCATTAGGTTCGCCTGAACGCTGTACTGGGCACCAGTCTGGTGACCGGCAGCGGCAATAGCCCGCTCACCCGTGTGGACGGCCACATTTCCCTCGGCATCGACCATGGCCACTTGCCGCACCGCAGCGTCGGCATCCCCCGCTAGCAGAGCGGTGAGCGCCGCCGAAGCCGTCTTACCCATGGCCATCAGCTCAAGGCCAAGCGGACCGTAAGCCGGATCAACGAGAGATTGAGTAGCCACAGCGCCGACGCCGGGACGAGCCCAAGGAACAATGGGCCCCACGGAAAACCAGTGGGATTGGACGGCGACACCGAACTGACCGCTGAGGGAATCGCGAGCGACGATAGAATAAGTAGCCACAGGTCGCCGCCAGTCGGGTGCATCGGCTGCGACTAGCTGGACCGTGACGATAATTAGGATGAGTAAACGCATGATTCCTCCCAAGTGTCGATGGATGGGAATTAACTTTTCTTGTCCTTTGCCAACGGCCCGGTCGGTGCATCCTTGCTGTAGAGCGACGATCCCCGCTCGTACGACACGGTCACCTCGCCATTGGCCACGTCCAGTCGCGGCACGTTGTTGTTGAACACATCGCGGTCCGGGCCGCGCATCACCGCCAACTGGGCGTCGCTCATCCCCTCGACCAATTCGCCCCAGCGGTTTTCCGGGTGGACCATCTCGCCGCCGCTGCGGTTGAAGTTGCGCGACGAATACTTGATTAGGATGCCCCGCCGCGCAATCTCGCTCTTCCAAGCCAACGCCCCGTGCGTCGTGCCGCCATCGCCAAAGAACAGCACGTCGCCAGCCTGCATCTCAACGTGCTTGACCAACCCCATATCGCGGTCGCAAGTCCGCACGCCGGGTGGCATTTTGTAGTACGCCTTGTGGCTGCCCGGCACGCAGGCAAAACCCCCATCACCCGCCCGCACATCCCTGAGCTGCCAAGTCACGGTAATCGCCTCGCAATAGCTGCGGCCATTGTGGTACACATAGCCGCGACCGGGGTTGAGCGGCTCGTTAGCGTCGTGCAGCGCGTGGCCGCTGGTACCCTTGACCGCGACAAAACCCGTCGCGCCACCCATCCGCCCACCGCTGCCGCCCATCCAGTTCAGCCGGTGCTCGACTGCCGGATGCGCGACCATCCGCCGGAACGGTTCGCAATACGGCTGGGGCAATTCCAGCAGTCCATTCAACAAGGGCCGCCCAGTTCCCGCCAGACTTTTAGATCCTCGCGCCAGCTCTTCACCGACTCGAATCCGGTCCTCAAAGCGATCCACCGCCTCGTTGGCCGCAGCCAACCACTCCTCGTCCATCACCCCGCGCAAGACCAGATAGCCGTTGAGATCCCAAAAGTAAAATTCCCGGTAGTCAATGTCGCTGTTGGGATCCACTTTCAAAAGCGACGGATGAAAGACTCCGGACTCCATCCGCGTCGTCTTTCCATCGGTCACAATCGTCGGTGGCGGAGTCGTGGCCTGATAGCCCGGCTTGTAGAGCGAGGCCCGCTGCACCTCACTCAATTCAGCGTGCCACTCCGAGCGCGGCTCCGCTTCGGTCTTCGGCCCCGTCCCTGCGCTGCGGATCGCGCCGCGCCCCACAAATTCGTAACTCAACAGCCGCTGGCGTCCTTGCCCCTGCCACGGCCGCATCCCCTGCACCGTCGCCAGCGCCACAATCAGCAAATCCCCCGCCTTGAGCGCCGGTTGGAAAACAAGCCCCATATCGTCGGCCCCTGTCGCCACTTCCTCCGGAGTCGCCACATTGCCCTTGTGGCTGCACGGCACCAGCACAAAACCGCCGTCCTCTTCCTCCACATCCTCCAGCGCCCACAGCACCCGCACCCCCTCGCTGAAGCGCCGCCCGTTTTGGAAGTAGTACGCAATGGCGGGGTCCCGAGGCTCGTTGCCGCCGACCAGCGGCGCACCCATGTCGCAGGTCTCCTCACACCAGACTTCCGGTGCGCGGTCGAGGATAAACCCTTGGCCGACGAGTTGGTTGAGATACCACACCAACGCCGGATGCACCAGCAAGTCGCGGAACGGCTCCCGCGCCTTCCCCGGCCAGCCCAGCATCCCCTCCGTCGCCCCCATGGCGTCGATCTCCCTATTGAGCCGCTCGACCTCCGGCCGAGTCAACGTCCCCGGCACGTGCAAATACCCAGCCACGTCAAAACAGTAATTCTCTTCGTTGGTCATCACATCGCGGTCCATTGGACACCTCCTTTGTCCAGAATCAGCGTCGGCATTTTAATAGGAGACAATATAGCCGCTGCTCCAATCAACCGGCAATGGACGCCACCCTACCAACGCGATATATTGCCCTGTCCATCAACAGGAGAACACGCCATGGCTCTGACCCCCTGGATCCGCATCGGCCAGCCCTTAGAGGCGGTCATGTCCGACTACGAGCGCATCTTCGACGCCTGGGAACAAGGCGGCATCCGCGGCCTTGTCTTTGGCCGTCTGGTCTTTGCCGATGAGCAGGGCCAGAGTACCATCCCCGCATTCAAAGGCGATCCCGCGCCTTACCAAAAGCGCGGCCTCAAAGCCGAGCTGCGCGACGTCCCCCTGCAACCTGACAAAGAAAAGCTCCTGCACGCCATGCTGGTTGATGCCAAAGAGCGCGGCTGGACCGTGATGATCTTCGCGCCTGCCTCCGGCACCATTACCGCCGAGGGCCTGCCGCTGGAGGAGGACCCCTATGGCACTCAGCTACACGCTGCGTCTTGGGAGGACATCTTCGCGGCTTTCCCAGAAGCCGACGGCGGCATTGTCGATGGCTGGACCGAGTCGCCCTACGAGCTGACGTATCACCACGGCAACGCAGTCTTCCGCCCTCTCAACGACGGCCAGCGCCGAGAAGCAACGGCTAGAGGCTACGACGCTGAACGACTTGATCGAGGTCGCCAGCATTTACACCAGCGCTTCCAGAGCTTCACGCCCGCCGAAGTGTCCTACTATGGCGATTACGGCGTGCTCTCGGAGATGAACCTATTCGACATCAACGAGGACGCGCTCTACTGGCTGCGCTGGCGACGCGAAGACGGCATCTGCCAAGGCCGCGAATTTCGCCAAGCCATCGACGAGTTGCCGCGCCAACTGCTCTTGGGCAATGGCCCGCGCTCGGCTGTGTTTTCCGGCATGACCGCACTCGACTTCCACGCTTGGGGCCAGATCGTGGATTTGCTCTTGGTCAAGCACTACTTCTGGCATCGCGGCTTTGACGGGATGTACGGCACAGTTGCCCGCTGGATACAGCAGATTCAGGAGTGGAATCCGGTGTTGAGCGAGGCGCAGTGCTGGACGGTGCTCCGCGCTTGGCTCGGCATCCGCCTGCCCGAGGTGGAGTGCTTAGCCGATATGGAGTTGGGATTTCCGCAGGCTTTTTTTGACGAGGTGGTGCAGGAAGAGACGCGCCGCGCCATCGCCGCGGTCGGCGACTCGCAAAAGATCCTGCCTTGGGTCGATACCGGGCGCATGCCCCACGGTGGCGACCCCATGACCTCCGGCGATCTCTACCGCATCCTCCAAGCCTCAGAAGAGGCCGGGCTACAGCGCTTCCTCTTCCACAATCACGCCCACCTGACCGCAGCCGAATGGGCGGTTATTTCCCGGATGTGCGGCACGGCGTGGGATGAAGACCCCGACGGCTACTGGCCCCCGGCGACGCCTAAACCCGGGACGTTTTAATACACAGGATCGAATCATGGCCAAAAAACGCGGCAAACAACGTCCCATCCGCGTCGGCGTAGTCGGCGTCGGTCGCGGCCGCTCCTTCATGCAGGCGGCTGCGGCGACCAGCATGGAACTGGTCGCCATTTGCGACATTTGGGAAGAGCGCCTCATGGCAGAAGGCAAGGCCCTCAACGTGCTGACATTCGTCGATTACGACGAATTCCTCGGCTGCGACATGGACGCGGTCGTGCTGGCCAACTACTTCCATCAGCACGCGCCCTTTGCCATCAAAGCACTCAACGCCGGCAAACACGTAATGAGCGAAACCGCAGCCTGTCACACCTTGGGCGAGGGGGTGGCACTGGCGCGGGCGGTCGAAAAAAGCGGCAAAATCTACATGTTCGCCGAGAACTACCCCTACATGGTCTTCAACCAAGAGATGAAGCGGCTCTACCAACAGGGCCGCGTCGGCGACTTCAAATACGGCGAGGGCGAGTACGTCCACCCCGACCCACCCGAAGTGAAACTAGCGCGCAGTTGCGGGCGCGACCACTGGCGCAATTGGATACCCTCCACGTACTACTGCACCCACTCCATCGCCCCGGTCATGTACATCACCGACACCCGGCCAGTAAAAGTGAACGGCTTTGTCATCCCCTTTGATTTCGCCGACCCCACCCAAACGCTGCACATGAACCGCAGTGACACTGCCGCAGTAATCATCTGCCGGATGGACAACGACGCAGTGATGAAATCGCTACACGGCGCGCTGCGCGGCCACGGCAACTACGTCCGCATCCACGGCAACAAAGGTGTGATGGAAAACTGCCGCCACGGCGACAAACAGCGACTGCGCGTGTGGTACGAGCCGTGGGAAAAGCGCAAGAGCGATCCAGTCGAAACGGTGTACAGTCCCAATTTCCCCGTGCATCATGGCCTAGCGGCGCGCGCCGGCCACGGCGGCGGCGACTTTTTCACCAGCTACCACTTTGCCGAGGCCATCCGCACCGGCGAGCAACCCTATCTCGACGTGTATCGCGGCATAGACATGAGCATCGCCGGGATCCAAGCATGGCGTTCGGCGCTGAACGACTCAGCGCCAATGGAAATACCCGACTTCCGCCGCGAGTCAGTGCGCAAAAAATACGCCAAAGACGATTGGTCGCCCGACCCCGAGCGCAAAAAGAAGGGACAGCCGCCGAGCAGTATTTTAGGTGAGATCGAACCAGACGCCGCAGCGAAAAAACTGGCGAGCAAAGTCTGGGCAGCCCAAGGCTATCTGGACGATTGATTTTTCACAAAGCGCTCTTGGGACGCTCTTTGGTTGGATCAAAGAACGGCACCCGTACCACCTCAGCATCTACAATGCCGTCCTTTGGCAACTGAACCTTCACTTGAGTGCCTCTTCTCCAGTGCGACCGAGGCATGACGGCCAGCGCTATGTTCGCCCCCACACTCGGCGACCAGAAAGCGCTAGTCACGTAGCCTACATCGTCGTCCGAGTCGCTGTCCTTAACAAGGTAGAAGTCCTCGTTGTACCAAGTAATCGGCTCGCCGCCGACCTTCAGGCCGACTAGCCGCTGCTTAACGCCCTCTTCCTTGATTCTGGTCAGCGCCTCTTTGCCAATGAAATCCCCTTTATTCAGGTCCACCTGCCAGCCAAGCCGGACTTCAAATGGATTGTTCTCTATATCCATGTCCTGACCGTAGGACAAGATGCCGGCCTCCAAACGACGGACGTGACTGGGGGCGATCACACCCAAGTTGAACTCCTCTCCCTGTTCCAAGATATGCGGCCAGACATCGTCGGCATGGAGCATGGCACCGTGCAGGTATATCTCAAACCCAACCTCGGCGGAGAAGCCCGTGCGCGAAATCGTGACCGCATGGCCGTTCAGCGTGTCGTGAATCAGGTGGTAGTATGGAATCTCCCTGATGTGGGAGCCGAACATCTTCTCCATCAGCAGCACGGACTTGGGGCCCTGTATCTGGACTGGCGACACATCAATCTCGCGGATGTCAACGTTGAACTTGCCGGATACGTTGACCCCCTGCGCCCACAGCAGGAGATCGGAGTCGGAAATACTAAACCAGAACTCGTCGTCAGCCACCCGCAGCAACACCGGATCGTTTATGACGCCGCCGTACTGGTTACACAGAATCACATAACGGGCTTGCATGGTCGGCACTACGGTGTGTACATCGCGGGTAATGAGCATGTCCACAAAATCGGCAGCGTCGGGACCCTTGATCTGAATCTGACGCTCGACTGCCACATCCCACATGCTGACATGTTCGGTTAGATATTTGTACTCCTCAAACAGTCCGCCATCCTCAGGTTTAACGTACGCGCGCGGATGATACATGTGATTGTACGTCGTATATGCCCAGCAGCCTGCCGCCTTTGACAGGTGCCACCACGGAGACTTCCTGATGCGGGCAGATATTAACATCTGGGCGTCGCTATTGCCGCTCTGCCGAAGGTTAATCGGCAAGGTACGCCGCTTGAGACCGTCGATTACCAGAGTTTGTGCCATCTGAGAACCTCCAGTTGTTTGGATTTCTATATCAATTCGACGCGACGCAACAAGCAAGGGTTTCACGCCTTCATCTTCTTGCCTTCCGGGTCGTACAAAGGCTCCTGCGCAACTGTTGCTTGCAGACGCTCGCCAAAGTAGAGGATGTCAACGCTGGTCCCCACCTCGGCGTAGTTCATCGGCAGATAACCATACGCAATGCCGAGGCCAATCGAGTGGCCGTAGTTGGCGCTCGTCACGTGGCCCAGCACGCGGTCATCGTCCAAGATTGGCTCCTTGCCCATAACGACGGCATTGGGATCGTCCAGCGTCATACAGCACAACTTGCGCGTCAGTCCTTGGGTGAGAATCTTCCTCAACTCGTCCCTGCCTAAAAAATCGCCCTTCCCCATCCTCACCGCGAAACCTAGGCCCGCCTCGTAAGGATTGTACTCGGTGTGGATGTCATTCCCCCACAGTCGGTAGCCTTTTTCCAAGCGCAGCGAATCGAAGGCACCTCCACCTGCCGCAATAACTCCAAGCGGCTGGCCTGCCTCCCACAGGACATCCCACAACCGCAAGCCCTGCTCGGCGGGCGCGTAGATCTCCCAGCCAAGTTCTCCCACGTATGAGATGCGCAACGCCAGTGCGGGAACCTCGGCTATCTGTATCGGCTTCGCAGTCAAGTAGGGAAACCCCTCGTTGCTTACATCGTCCTCACAGACCCGGCCCAGCAAGTCGCGCCCGCTCGGCCCCCACAAGCCGATACAACACAGCCCCGACGAAATGTCAGCCACCCCAACCGATCCGTCGTCCGGTAAATGCTTCTGAATCCAGTCCAGATCATGGAGACCCATAGCTCCACCCGTGACCACCATGAAGCGGTTTTCACCCAAGCGCGTCACGGTCAGGTCGCACTTAATGCCGCCCCGAGGTGTGAGCATAGACGTGTACGTGATAGTCCCGACGGGCTTGTCCATCTGATTGGTCGCAAGGCGCTGGAGTGCTTCAAGCGAGCCTTCTCCAGTCACCTCAAATTTGGCGAAGGGAGTGAGATCAAACAGGGCTACTCGCTCGCGAGTGGCGACGTGTTCCGCGGCAATCGTCGGCGACCATTCTCGCGCCTCCCAGCCAGTTCGCGCCGCGCCGGTAATGGTAAGAGAATCGAGTAGCCCCTCGTTCGCGCCATACCACTGAGGACGCTCCCATCCCGCGTTCTCGAAGAAGACAGCGCCCAATTCCCGCTGGCGCGCATAGAACGGCGTCAGGCGGAGGTTGCGCGGATTGGCTATCTGCTGGCGCGGATGGATGATGTCGTACACCTCGCGGTACTGTTGCGCAGCCCGGGCGCGGACGTAGGAGCGGCTGTACGCGTGCGGATGAAAGCGCCTTATGTCGCACTCTCGCAGGTCGCAGGTCGGCTCGCCGTTTGCAATCCACTCAGCGACCGCCTTGCCAACGCCGCCAGCGTGCGTAATCCAGACGGCCTGCGCCGACCAGAAACCGCGCACCTGGGGTGCTTCGCCGAGTACGGGAAATCCGTCGGTGGTGAACGAGAAGAGGCCGTTGAACTTGCGCGTCAACCCCACTCCCTTCAGGCTCGGTAGCACCTCTCCCGCCGCCGCCATCGCCTTCTCAAAGTGAGGCGGCGTGAACGGCATCTCGGCCGGAGCAACCGGCGCTTCCTCGTGGTTGAGAATGTCATTGGCATCCACTAGGAGAGGTTCGTGCTGATACGAGCCGATGCCATAGCACTCGCCGACCTGCCGGAAGTACATAGCCTCGTCTTGGTGCCGCAAGAACGGCTGTGATATATCCTCGGTCGCACCAGCGAGCTCCCGCAGTGGCGTAGTAACAGCGTAGAGATGCTGCATCGGCGACAGCGGGATGGGCACATCGGCAAGCCCGCCAACCTTTGGAGCCCATATACCGGTAGCAGCGACTACCAGGTCCGTCTTGATGTCACCGCGCGTGGTATGGACCGCCGCAATCCGTCCGTCCGCGACAGTAAAGCCGGTAACTTTGACATCACTGTAGAACGCTGCGCCATTTTGTTCCGCCTCTCGCGCCATCGCTTCAGCCGGCTTCGTCGCCTTTGTTTGGATGTCGGAAGGAACATGCAGCGCACCCAAGATGCGATCAGACAACATCGGAATCAGACTGCGTGCCTCGTCGGCGCTGAGCAGATGGGCTTCCAAGCCCCAACTCATGCCATACCCGGCCTTGCGTTTCAGGTCCGTGAGGCGCTCCTGCGTCCAAGCCACTTCAAGACTACCCACAGTCTTGGCGCATGGCTCGCCATCGAGTTCCAACTCGCTCCAAAGCTCAACCGTATAGCGCGCAAAGCCCGTCATGGTCTTCGACGGATTGAGCTGGAAAACGAGACCCGGAGCGTGCGAGGTCGAGCCGCCGGTCTCAAACAGCGGTCCTTGTTCGACGACGACGACATTCCGCCAGCCGAGTTTCGTCAGATGGTACGCGACGCTGCAACCTACGATGCCCGCGCCAATGATGACGCCCCTAGCTTGCTGCGGCAATGTGGTCTCAGACATGCCTCTTATGTCTCCCGCGTCAAATCAAATGATGCGACCACGCGAATCATCCGCTTTCTCCTCAGACATCCATCGTCGGCGGCCCATCGTAGCCAATGCTCTGCCACCCGGCGACATCGCCGCCCCTGAGGCGATAGGGATGCGGATACAGCTTCAGCGTACGGTCCGCAAACGGCAGAGACACCCGCTCGTGTCCCCGATGGGCTGAGCGCACCAAGGCGATGGCCACTTCGAGCGAGTGGCGGTAGTCGTCTCCGCTGCTATACGGCTCAGTGCCGTCCCGATGGGCGCGCATCAGGCGCTCAATCGTATAGGTGAAGGCGTCGGCCGATGGCTGATCCAAAAATTCGGGATATACCGGAGAAGCCGCCGCGCCGGTTCCCTCGATCAACACCGGCCGCGGGCGCGCCAAAAAGACCTGCCCGCGCTCGCCGACGACCGAGATAAAAGTCGGCACGCGACCATCCGGCTCAGGCGCGACGACCTCGCAGACAATGCCGCCGCTCAGACCCAAGCGGCCATACGCGGGTACATCCCCTTCCTCTACAGGAGTACCTTCCGCCACGTACCCCGGCACCGCCGGTAAGGTGAACCCTTCCACCCATTCCACGTCCATCCCAGTGAGGATGCGCAAAGCCGCAATCTGCACGCAACCGCCGCCCGACACCTCAGTCGGCAACCCACCCGGGATCGCTGCCGCCGTTAGCCGGCCAATGTGCCCCTGCCGCATCCACTCGACCACCTCGGGCATATGCGGCGTCGCCCATCCGGCCTGAGCGCAGCCGAACAACGTGCCGTGCTCCCGGCAAATGCGGATCATTTCATCGGCCTCGTGCAATTCGTGAGAAATCGGCTTCTCGCAGGAGACGACCCGCACCCCAGCGCGGGCGCAGGCCGTAACGCAGGGGTAATTCTGGCCCACCGGAACGACGGCAGAGACAATGTCCGGCACTTCAGCCGCCAAGAGGCCGTCGAGATCGTCGTACACCTTCTCCACGCCGTAGCGCCGGGCGATGGCATCCCGCCGCTCTCTGGCACGATCGACGAGACCGACTGTTGTGCAGTTGGGATGAGCGGCGTAGGCCCGCGTGTAATAGCGTCCCCACGTACCAGCCGCGCCGACGACGGCCACTCGGTATTGTTCATTAGCCATTGGTAGCCTCCTAATTGACGAGAATAGAGGTCGCAGTTATATTTTTGCGCGGAGAATAAATGATGCAGAACCTACGCGCTGATCGCCACTATTACTATACCCCGTTTCATAGACAGGGGTAGCACGTCCGCTTTATCATCTCAACCGCGTTTACAAGCCCCTGATTACAGGGGCTTTTTTTATGCCCATACCAGAAGGAAATGCAATGAACATCATACCCGATCTTGAATTTCGCGGCCTGATCTACCAAGCCACCGACCTCGACGGCCTCGCCGAGCGCCTCGCCACCAGTCCAATCGTGCTCTACAATGGCTTCGACCCAACCGCCGACAGCCTGACGGTGGGCAACCTCGTGCCGATCCTGCTCCTGCGCCGCTTCCAGCTCGCCGGTCACAAAGTCATCGCCTTGGCTGGCGGCGGCACCGGCTTGATTGGCGATCCAGGCGGCAAGACCGAGGAGCGCCAACTCAATACCACCGACATCGTGGCCGAGTGGACGCAGAAAGTCAGAGCACAGCTAGAGCGCTTCCTCGACTTCGACGGCCCCAACCCCGCGATCATGGTCGATAACCACGATTGGCTCGGCCAACTCGCGGCCATCGACTTCATGCGCGACGTCGGCAAGCACTTTCCCGTCCCCTACATGCTGGCCAAGGACTCAGTCGCCTCGCGTTTGGAAACGGGCATTTCCTACACCGAGTTCAGCTACATGGCGCTACAAGCGTACGACTTTTTGGTCCTCAACAAAAAATACGGCTGCGAGTTGCAGACCGGCGGCTCTGACCAGTGGGGCAACATCACGGCTGGCACCGATCTGATCCGCCGCTCCGCCGGCAGCCGAGCCTTTGGCCTGACCTGCCCCCTGGTGACCAAAGCAGACGGTACCAAGTTCGGCAAGACCGAGGCCGGCACGGTCTGGCTCGACGCGGCGAAGACCTCGCCCTACCAGTTTTACCAGTTCTGGATCAACGCCGAAGACCAGAAGGTCATCGACCACCTGAAAACGTACACCTTCTTGGAGCAAGACGCGATCCTCCAACTCGCCGAAACCGTCCGCGACCAGCCCGAACGGCGAGAGGCCCAGCGCACCCTCGCCACCGAGGCAACGACCATCGTGCACGGATCCGACGCTGCTCGCCGGGCCGAACGCATCTCGCACGCGCTCTTTTACGGGGAGTTTCAGGACCTATCCGAGGAAGAAATCCTCGAAGGCTTTGACGACGTGCCAACGCACGCTATGGGTCAGGAGGAACTAGGACTGATCGACCTGCTCGTCGCGGCCGGCGTCTCGTCCTCTAAGCGCCAAGCCCGCCAAGACGTGCAAAACGGCTCAATCTACATCAACGGCGAGCGCTGCACAGACATGGCGCGGAGCATGCGGTGCCAAGAGGGCCTACACGGCAAATACCTAATCGTGCGCCGAGGCAAGAAGCAGTACACCCTCGTCTGCTAGCTACTCAGGCCGCAAGAGCGCTAAGAATCGGTAGCAGTACCGTCTACGCCAACAGCATAGTCGAAGATTGAACAAATCACATCAGCTATCACTGATTATCCTTCCGACTGATCGTTAGCGTAAGAGAAATGGGCGGGTCCTAATCATAATCCACGACCTCGGTCGCTAGCGTCGTAGACGAAAGCCAATAAGCGGCATGATTGTCTGTGAAAAAGACTTCAATGACTTCACCAGTATCTGGGATCTCAATTTCTATGGATTGGCCCTTCAACTCCGATAAAGCATCACTACCACTGCCAAAGCGAATCACCTTGTCTTTCTTCTCGCCCCGAAGAGCATCGGTTATCGCTATACGTGTAAGCCGCCGACCGTAATTATCGTGGTGCAACTTGCATAACAAGATTAGGTTTCCGGCGTGGCGAGCACCTCCGGCTGATTTCGGATCGACATGATGGGCTTCCACCACATGCCGTCGCACTTCCTCCCACTCAACATAGCTGCCGACCGGAGCGAGCTCTTGGGGTGGCCGTTTGCAAAGGCATATCTGGCAATGACTCGCATAATGATCCTGCTTCAACTCCTCGATATGCTTCTTCTCAAGTTTCGGTGCGGGTCTGTTGTTACTACTGCCTTTACTTGGCCTGTTCCCATTACTTCCTCTGTGTTCGCCACATGGCGAAGCTATGCTTGGGGTAGATGAGATAGGGCTGGGACTCGGAACGTTCCCCCGGGGATCAGGCTTAAAAGGAGAATGCCCGAATACGGCCTCCCCAATGTCGTCATCGCTGGATTCACCATCTGTATCGCGAACTTCTTCGTCCGAGATGCTTTCCTCATCCTCCAAAATCGTAGAGGCCGAGGGCCCGAAACTCGGATCGTGAGGCTCCAATTCCAGTACCCGCTCCAGAGCCATAAAATGTAGAGGTTGCGCAGTCGGCTTGAAAACCAGTTGCTCCGCAATGGCTTCGTAGAGGATACGCAGTCCATGTCCTTTCTTGATCCAGAATGTGCAGGAGTCAGGATCGAATCCGGCGTCAACTGCGATGGGATATGGCTTGCGGCGAAAGCGGTAGCGCGCTTCAACACTGTCAGCAGATCGTATCTCTTTAATGCGCGATAGCCGGTCATGCCAGTCGTTCCGTAACAGATCGGATTCAACACCAAGCTCGACGAGACGCTTGCGGAATGTGCGGCGGAATGCCGGGCGGCGTAGAGCGGCGACCCCGTGAAGTACCTTGTCGGGAACCTGTTGGATATTGCCATTTCCGACGACTTGCTCAGGTTCACCGAACTTTTCACGGAGCGACTTTACACCTAATCTCCGTAGCAGCTCGGAGATTGGCGAGGAAACTTCTTTGACCCGATCTATGACCAGCAAAACACCTGAATCATTCGCAATCACTGCGTCAGCGATCTCTTTTTCTGCATCGGGCAGATAGACTGGGCTGTGGCGCGCCGTGCGCAAAGATACGAGCTTCAAGCCTCTGCTATTTTTCGCTGCGATGAATGGTGTGTCCGTAAAGACTTCGACCCAACTCTCAGTTCTGTCTTGATGCACTATGTGGCGAAGTACGCAGCTGACATGACTCTTAAGAACCGCCGCATCCTGCCGCGATAGCCATTCAAAAAAGGCGCAACTGGTTTTAATGGTCGGGAAAGCTGACGTGACCCCAGCCTCCCGGTAACGTCGCTGATCGTCTTGAGATAGTCCCTTTGCCGAAATCTGGGTTTTCCAGTTACCCCAGTAGTCTCCCCTCGTACTTTTGAACGCCAAATCATTCGGAGACCGAGGCGCTCCATTAACCGGGAGGATCTCCATACTGGAAAGCCGGTCCCGATAGTAATCCGAGTGTTCGGTCAACGCCATGAACTGGCGAAGACGTGCCTGCAAGGCACCGAAGTTTTCACGATCCTCATCTAACGTGCATATGAGCATTGCCACCGTTGGCTTGGATAGAGTTGGCGATAGCTTGTTGAGTGCGGTGGCACAACGATTGTTCTTGAGCAGAAACCGTTTTCTCAATGCAAGTCGCTCAATATTCTTACTCGGTAGGACTAGACCTTCTCGCGGCCGGATCGAGCCATCTTGAGCAAGCGCTGGCAAAGTTATTTCTACAGAGTCGAGCATACGAGCGATGCCTGGGTTTTTCAGGAGAACCGTCAAGTCGGCTTCAAAGCATTTCAAAGCGGTGATGGTGTCGGCGTCCGGCGTGTCGTCGGGTACAAAAGGTGCCATGCGTCTTGCGATCCAGTCAGTAATTTCGTCTTGCGAAGGGAAGCGGCGGATAGATGTTCGACGTTTTTTACCAGAAGAAACTATACTTAATTGACGTACATGTTCATGTGGCCTGCGGATCGAATTGCCGAGAATTGTTGCGACGCGCCGAGAGCGCAAATCGCAGAGGTCCAAGAGTTTGCAGAATTTCCCGTCAGAATCAGGCCATATGGCTATGTCAGCCAGCTTGGTGCGTTCACGTGGCCCAATGCTGCGTTCGTTCCGGCATAACCACTTCCAGAACAGTTTACACGTTTGCTCATCTGCGTCCTGAAGTACCCCACCTCCCAGAAACTTCTCCATCGTGTACTTTGGCCTGTGCCATTTGGTACGCCGAAAGATCGGATGGGACGCCAAATCCTCATGCAAAATTGGCGGTAGGCGTAAGCCCGGTATATCCACAGGAAGGGGCGCGCTGGCATGCAAGGTTTCGAATCGTACTGATTTAGCTTGTACATCGGGAAGCAGCAGAGCCCCCTGCAACGATGAAATTTCCTCCGCATTGTACTTGCCCTTCTCTATCGACTCCTCGATCACGTCCAAATAGGAGTATGCGATGAACGGCTGCGCGAATTCTCGCTCAAGGTTATTGGACGCGGCAAAATACTGATTGCCTTCACCCTTCGCCCTGCTTAGCGCGTCGATTTCATCGAAGGTGATGAAGTCCTCGCAAAAACCATCTGTATTTCCATCCGATAGGAGTCGTACTATGTCCTGATGAACTCGTGGATCAATTTGTCTCTCCGAGCGGGGACAGATTACAGACAGAGACGCGTGAATCACATCCGATTTTCTCATGATCGGCACAACAAAACGGTACTGCTGCGGTTCCCTACTAAACCTTTGTTTAATAGCCGCTCTGGCACTGGCTTTCCGTTTCTTGGTCTTAATTACTCGGTCTGCCGCATCTCGCCACCCGAGTGTCGGCACGGCACCACGACGAGCTATAGTTGCGAGCAGCGGTCGCACAGCCTCATCTTCATTGTTCGACTTTTGGCTCGGCACCAGCGGATTAAGCCCATCCGGTCCCCATCGCGGGATGGTATAGCGTGCGATTACGTCGACCAGTAGCGTCTCGCAGGCTTCGCGTAGTTTCTTGTTTGTCTCATTATTCCGCGCTAGGCCGTGCCGCTCTGTGTCCGACACGAAGGGCGCATTAAAAGATGCGCCGTGTCCTGTTCTCGCCTGTAAACCTTCGGGATAGCCAATGGGGTACCGGAATCTTCCGGTTCCTGTTCTCGGTTTACCGCGTCCATCTACCGGCCAAGATACTTCAACGAAGAAGCGGTTTCGGATCCTATAAAAGTCAGCGATACGCTGCTTTAGTTGCCCATCCAAGGGGAGCAAACGTCGGCCCGCCTCTTCTTGCAAATTGGTGGGCAAAGACGACGCGGTACCACTGACAGAACAGCGCCTACGGAAGATTTCGATGCCTCTAGCTTTCCGGGGACGTCCACAGGAAAATACGAACCGCGCTTCGCCAAGATGCCAATGACGAAGGATGATTTCGTATCGCGGCACCACTCCTGGCGAAACGATACCAACAAATTGCTCGGGAGTACTAGAACAGGCCGATTTGAAGAGATCGTCGATGCCTTCTGTATCGATAGCATCGAAAACGATTGCTTCACCCTCGCGAGGCTCAATATTCCTGTCGCGGTATCTGATGATGACACGACACCCCTTGAGAGGTGCTTGCGGATCAGGTCGTGGTTCTGGGAATGCGCCAGGACGTGGATCGCTGCCCCGTCCGCGAGCGTAAAGCGTTTGATATACTGACTGTCCGTCTGATGATATACGGATTTCATCGCCAATCGTGAACGCTGTCTTCAGACCGTGATTCTTTACCCCAATCCTACCGCGTTTGGGGGGGGCGCTGTCGCCTGCACCGAGAATTTTACGAAGCCGCTGCCATCCTTCAGGATCTACTGATTTGCCGTTGCCCTCGCAGACGAGTCGGTCCTGTTCGAATGAAATGACGGTGCGCGTTGCATTCTGGTCGAGATCGTTTTGAATGAGTTCAGCGATTAGATCATTGCGATCAAGGCCAAGTAGAAAATTCCAGAAGCTAGGTATCCAGTCCGCCTCGGTGACAAATTCGGCGGCGTTCTCATTTTCGATGTCGTAGGTAAGCAGTGAGTCCATGTCCTTTCGGGGCTATCACCTAGCTATAGTTAAGTGATAGCTGGTTCTCGTGATTGGCGCGTCAGTCGGATAGGCACAAGCCAGTAAGATCGTAAGTTCGTTCGGCTTGACGTTTCTGCTCAAAAATCTATTCAGATAAGGATACCTTACTCAGGCCGCAAGAGCGTCAGAAACTGCTCAAAGTCTCGCGCAAAATCGCGCTGGATGCCCACGGCTTTGGCCGCTAAATCCGCCACCTTGTCGGGATCCAAATCCGCAGTGTATGCGTGGCGAAACAGATGGCGGAATCGCCTTAATTCGTCCAAGTCGGAAGCAGTTTCTGCGGACAGGAGCGCTGGGCGGATGCCTTGGATTTCTAGCTGCATCCGCCTAATCATATCCGCGTGATACCTTGCTTCGTCGATTTGGTTCTCAAAGAATCGCGCTACTTCCTCAAACAACTGCTCAAACGCGCCGTAGAGGTTGTGGAGCTGGTATCCCATGCTGTCCACCCCTTCGGCACTATGGACAAACGTGCCCAGGCGTTCCTCGATGCGACCGCCGATGCAACTGATGTCTCGGACACGCGCTCGCAACCCCGCTTCGAGAACTGCGAAAGCCTCTTTATCCATATACCTTGACTCCAGACTGGGTAAAGGATTGAGAGGAAGGATGCCGGTCGAGGTCAATTACGTCCACCTCTCTGCCAGTAGCGTCCTCCAGCGCTTTCATTATTTCGAGCACAACAGGCGAGCAACCTGCCACAGCCACGTCAATGTCGGACGACTCCCGCCAAGAATCGGGGGACCGCAACGAGCCCACAATGTACGCAGCCTCAATTCCGAGAGGTTCCCGCAGTTCCGACAGGGTGCGACGGACACAGTCGAGCAACTCGGCTTGCTCTGCCGCTAGCCGCTGGCGTCGCGCTTTTATGGCCTCGTCGAGGATGCTGGTGTCAAACATACTCTCGCCGCTTAGGCTTACTCCCACTCCACCGTTCCCGGCGGCTTGTGGGTAATGTCGTAGAAGACCACTTCAATCCCCGCTAGTGCCAACAGCCGGTCGCACACGTCGTCTAAAAACGCCTGCGGCAACGGGCAAAAGCGCGCGGTCATAAAGTCGGAAGTCGCAATCGGCCGCAGCACCACGCTCTCTTGCACCCCATCCGACGACAGCGGCAACAGCACCGTCGGCATCTGAGTCACCTCTTCCATCAGTTCGTGGCGCTCCAACGCCGCCATGCTGATGGCATCGGCCCGACGCAGGAGGTCGAGCCGGTCGCGGGTCAAATACCCCGCTTTGATATTTTGCTGCGGCCGCGGTGTCGGCCCCAGCAGGTAGATCACCCGATTGATCGACGGGAAGTTATTGGTCAGCTCAGTGGACAGCGCCTCCAGCGTCTTCCACTCCCTCTGGCCGGTGACCACCGCTGGATGCGCGTAAGTCCGCGAATCGCCCTGCACCCCAACGCTGCGCAACGGCAGCACATCGAGCGCCAGACCGAATGTCGCCGCCACCTTCTGCGCCTCGGCGACCGTCTCAAGCGCCAACCCGGAGTCGGCGTTCTCTGCGTCTGGCCCATCACTGCACAAAGCCCGCACCGCCAGCCCCGGCCCTGGGAACGGATGCCGCCAGACCAAGTGGTGCGGCAAGCCGAGCGTCTCGCCCAAGGTTCGCGCCTCGTCCTTGTAGAGCTGGTCCAGCGGCTCGACAACCTTGCCCTCGGCCAAAAGCTGATCGATGACGCCGACGCGGTTGTGGTGCGTCTTGATGACTGCCGCGTTTTCCGTGCCGCCGGACTCAATGGTATCCGTGTAAAGCGTCCCCTGGCCCAACAGCCACTCGTCCGGGTCCAACGCCAGCGCCGCCAACGCCCGGTCGCGGACGCGGATGAACTCCTCGCCAATCTGCCGCCGCTTTTCCTCGGGGTCGGCAATCCCCTCTGTGGCGGCGAGGAATTCCGCGCTGGCATCGACGACTTCCAGATTGTGCAGGCCCGCCCCCTTCATCAGCCGCTCGACCATCGCAGTCTCGCCCTCGCGCATAAAGCCGTTATCTATGTGCAAGCCCAGCACCCGCTCTGCTCCTAGAGCGCGGTTGAGCAGGAGAAACGCCACCGACGAATCGACGCCGCCGCTGACGAACAGAAAGACATTGCGCCCCTTCGCCTGCTCTTGGAGCCGCTCTATCGTCTCCTCGGTGTAGCGCTCCATCGTCCAGTTCCGCTCGGCGCCACACAACGCGGCGAAGTTATCGAGAATATCCATGCCCCGGACGGTGTGCGTCACTTCTGGATGGAACTGCAAGCCGTATATCTTGCGCTCGGCGTCGCCCATTGCCGCCACCGGGCAGTCCTCGGTCGCGCCCAAGACGGCAAACCCAGGCGGCAGGGCCGCAACGTGGTCGCGATGGCTCATCCACACTCGCTCGCGCACGTCCAACCCGGCCAGCACGCCCTCTGCCTTGTCAACATGCAAATAGGCCGCGCCAAACTCGTGAGTCGTCCCCATCTCGACTTGACCGCCCAAGCGATGGCAAAGCAGTTGGTGGCCGTAGCACAAGCCCAGCATCGGCTTGCCCATCGCCAAAATCTCGGGATTGTACGCCGGGGCTTCCGGGTCATAGACGCTGGCCGGACCACCCGACAGAATCAGCCCGTCGGCGTCTTGCAAATCGGCGACCGCAGTCTCTGGCGAGCGAATCTCAGCATGGACGCGGAGGCGGCGAATGCGATTGGCAATCAGATGGGCGTACTGCCCGCCAAAGTCGAGGACGACGATGCTCAAAGTTTACACCTGCCCTTTCAAGCTGCCCCACGAAATGGGCGCGACATTCGTCTGCTCCGAATCAATATACAACCCCGCGCCAATGTAATAGGATGCACCATCAATCTCGATGGGGGCCACGTAGCTTACCTTAGTGGACTCATCCTCTCCTTCGATCGCCGGATTATCAAAGAGATATTCCGTAAATCCGCCCCCGGCTTGTGCCGCCGCGATGTTCTGCTGTACGATCTTAACGCCATTGCTGTCTTCTGAGTCGATATTATTGACCCCTTCGCGCTCGGGCTGGGTCGCGTGGAAGAAGCCCGTGCCGTCAAAACTGGTGATGAAGATATAAATCGGCCCATGCCTCCATTCTTCGTCGGTCCTGAAGGTCTCCAAAATGGCCGTCCGCTCCGCCTCGTCTTGCGCAGATTCCACCAGGCTCTTCGCTTCCAGCACGAAATTCTTCAGCGTCTCTCGATCTACTACATCCCTTGCAGCAGCAGCGGCTTTCTCTACTCCACCGAGCAGCCCTATCGCAACTAGGACAAACGACAATATTCGGATCATGATTTCCTCCCCGTAGTTGGTTAATGAGTGGTAAATAGTACGTAAAGGGGCTTTAAGTATATAGTCAAGGCGCGTCGGCTTTTTTCGCTTTTAGTAAACAGACTGATAGGACGCGAGTGCGCCGCCGGACTATATTTGGTCGCATGACTTCCACACCCACCCCATCCGAACGCCTGCGTCCCGAACTGGGCCTGATCGGCACCATTGCCCTCGGCTTGGGTTCGATCGTCGGCACCGGCGTCTTCGTCAGCATTGGCATCGGCGCTGGCATCGCTGGCCCGGCGGTTCTCGTCGCTATCGCCGTCGGGGCGTTAGTCGCTCTCTGCAACGGCCTGTCCAGCGCCCAGCTAGCTGCCAGCCATCCGCTCAGCGGCGGCACGTACCAGTACGGCTATGAGTACGCTTCGCCAGCCATCGGCTTTACCGCCGGGTGGATGTTCATCTGCGCCAAGAGCGCGACTGCGGCCACTGCGGCGATGGGACTAGCCGGCTACCTGCTCAACGCACTAGATCAGACCGCATCTATCACCCCAGTCGCCCTAGCTGCCGTGCTAGTACTCACCCTCATCTCCCTCTTGGGCATCAACCGCACCAACAAGGTCAACATCGCCATCGTCGCCGCGACGCTTTGCTCGCTGATCGCCTTCATCGTCGCCGGTACTCCCAGCGCCCTGCGCAACCTGCACCTGACCCCTTTCTTGGGAGAACAAAGCTGGTCGGCCCTATTGCATGCCAGCGCCCTAATGTTCGTCGCCTATACGGGCTACGGTCGCATCGCCACGCTTGGCGAAGAAGTGCGCCAACCCCGCAAGACGATTCCCCGCGCCATCGTCGCCGTGCTGCTCATTTCCATGATGCTCTACATCGGTGTCGGTGTCATCGCCATAGCCGCCGTAGGGTCGGAGGCGTTCTACGCGGCCACTATGGAGAAAGCCGCCCCCCTAAAGGTCATCGCCCACACCTTTGACGCGCCCGGCATCTCTTGGCTCCTAGCCTTGGGAGCCATCACCGCCATGGCCGGGGTACTGCTCAACCTAATCCTCGGTCTGTCGCGAGTCCTGCTGGCCATGGGCCGCCGAGGAGATATGCCCCAAGCGCTTGCCCGCCTCAATCGGGATCAGACTACGCCCTCTATTGCCGTGGTGGTCGTCGGGCTGGCGATCGCCGGGCTAGTCCTCGTAGGCAATATCAAGACTACTTGGTCCTTTAGCGCCTTCACTATTCTGGTCTATTACGCCATCACCAACTTCTGCGCTCTGCGCTTGCCAGCCGACCAACGGCTCTACCCCCGGTGGATAGCCATAGTGGGTCTAGTCGCCTGCTTAGGGCTGGCGTTTTTCGTCGAACGCACAATCTGGCTCAGCGGCTTGGGACTGCTCTTGCTCGGCTGGTGTTGGCACCGCGTGGCGCAACGCCGCATGGCGAGAACGTAAAAAAAGGAACTGGCACCGATTGCAGGGATATACAGTTTAGCCCAAGCAATCTTGATGTCAGAAGAGCATGAGTTATATTTAGGGACAGCAAAACAAGTAGATTACTTCCTAAAAATGAAATAATTAAGTGATATTCACACTTAGCCTATTACCATGTGGGATAGGCAATAACCACGGAAATTGCAATGAATAAGATGTATATAGAGGAAGCCCGTATCGTAAATCTCGGAGCAATCAAACGTGCTGAGGTTAATTTTCAATTTGATAATACTGGTAATCCGAATCCTATTTTACTAGTAGGTCCGAATGGTTCAGGGAAGACTCTATTCTTGGCATCTATCGTGAATAGCCTTATAGAGACTATCAACTGTTTTCATTCTAGAGATCACCGACATAATTTCATGTCTTCTGATTATATTGGAGATAGTGCTGATTATGTGTGGAAACATGTGAAATTTACACATGACTACTCCTTTTATTCATTGATCCTCCATTCACCAAAAACGGATGAATTACCTCTCCAGTTTGATGATGAAGTGATGCAAAATATTTATGATGAGATGGCAGATGGAAGCATTTCAACAAATAGTTGGGATTTTGCTCTCGATAGTAATGTTCAGTCTGCTTTTGTTGATAATTGCATATTATATCTCCCCGTCAATCGGTTTGAAGATCCTATTTGGCTTATGAAAGATTGGGAATCACAAAAGTCTCAACATGTACAAGTGATGGACGGAGGAAGTATTCAGGACCTTAGGTATAGTATCATAGAATATTCATCTCTCAAGAAAAACAAGCAATGGGTGAGAAGTGTTTTGGATAATAACATAACAATATCTTCTGATATACATAAACTTGTTAGACAGCTCGATCATGAAATTGCATCAGGCAAAGGAACCCTAGAAGAAAACATTTTATCCAGAAGTGACGCCTATCTCATTGACTATTTTCAGTTGTCTTCAGGAGAAGCTATGATTGTAAATATCTTCTTCTCTATATTAAGACGATTTGGTTCATATGAAAGGAATACACGTATATCTGATATTTCTGGAATTGTGATGGTGGACGAGATAGATCTTCATCTTCATACATCTTATCAATATCAAAACCTTCCTAAACTGATGAAGTTGTTTCCTAGTATCCAATTTATAGTCACAACGCATTCCCCATTTTTTGTACTTGGAATGGAAGAAGTATTTGGGTCGGATGGCTTTTGTGTTTACGAATTTCCTTGGGGATGCCAGATAAGTGCCGAAGATTTTGGTGAGTTTAAAGATGCCTTTCAATCCATGAAAAGGACAGACAGATTTAAAAAAGAAATCAAAGACGCCCAAGAACCTATTGTTATATTAGAAGGAGAAACAGATAAAAAGTATTTACTGAAAGCCTCCGAACTTTTAGGAAAGGAGGATGTAATTAGAAGAATTGAATTAAAATGTGGAAATGGTTTTCCTAGTTTAGATAGTATTTGGAAGAGATGGAGGAAAGATTCTATCCGAATGATTCTCCTTTATGACTGCGATTGCAAAAGAGATGACAGAACTGATTCTGTGATTATAAAAAATATTCCCAAACAAGAGGGACATCCTATAGAGAAAGGCATCGAGAATTTGTTTGCTAGAAAGATATTGGATGAAGCTGCTCTAAAAGTTGACAAGGACAGAATTGAAGATTTAGTTAACTACAAGAATGGGAAACTTGGCAAAAAAGAATATATTTGTGATTGGATATGTGAAAACGGCACGAAGGAAGATTTTAAGCATTTTGAGAGTATTTTTAGCATTTTAGAGGATGCTTGTCAATTTTTCAAGAATAAGTAGAATGCATAGATGGGCTCCTACTATCCGTAAATCCTTGTCTATTCTATTGCACAGAGAGATGAGACAGTTTATTCAGGCCTATTAATGGTTACCGTAAAGAGGGTATTGCTATCGGGATCACGTTCGTCGGCTTTTATATCTTTATTTTTTCTTTTTAAATCTATTGCCTTAGATAAAGCAATACGCATGCCATTGGTTAAAGCTGTCGCTGTTTCTAGGTCTTTTTGAATGCCCATCAACTCATTTAGCATACCTATACGACCTGTTTTAGTGCGAAATTTTTTATATCTTTGCCGGAAAAAGTGGTGAATCAGAAAATTTCTTTTTTTCAAGGCATTGTCTAAGCACTGTTCAACCTTATCATCATGGATTGTTACATATTTTTTGAATTCCTTAAGTAATGATCCCATTGTTTCTTTTTTCATCTTTGTCTCAATAGTTTCCAAATCCTGTAGGGTTAAAGAGTTTTTAAATGTTTTGTTGTAAACCAGCAGAAATTTACCAAGTGCTTCTTCAAAAAAATAACTATGCTGAGCCGCTGACCCAAAACATGCAAAAACGGCGTTTAGCTGACCTTCTTCGGATTCTAGCATTCTAAGAGATTCGCTCGTGTATCCTTTTTCCCTGAATTCATTCACTTTTTTATCCATGAGATGACCCCTTATGGGTAAAAGTTAATGATGAACAACAAGAGGGTTCATAAGCCATTTGATCCATCTGCTAAAAAACTAAGCAGCGTCGGCTGCTGCCAGCGAGCATCGTCGCGCGCGGGATGGTCGCAGTTGTAGTGGACGCCGCGGCTTTCCAAGCGCTGCCGAGCGGAGCGGGCAATGAGCGTGGCCACGGTCGCCAAGCTGCGTAGCTGGACAAGCTCGGCGTCGAGCCGATGCCCGCTGTACAAAGCCTCAATTTCTCGCGCCAGCCGCTCCGTCTCTTCACAAGCCCGCTGCAAGCCTCGGTCGCTGCGCACGATCCCTACTTCGTCCCACATCAAGCGCCGCAGCAACTCCCGCCGCTCCTCCAGCGCAGCAGGCACAACAGCATCGCCCGCGTGCTCCATCTCGAATCGCTCCACAGCCACGGGCGTGACTGTCCTAGCGTGCTCGACAGCGCGCCGCGCAAAAACCAACCCTTCCAACAGCGAATTACTCGCCAGCCGATTGGCCCCCTGAAACCCGCTCATCGCCACCTCGCCAGCCGCGTATAGACCCGCAATATCCGTCTGGCCGTGCGCATCCGTCCACACCCCACCGCAGCTATAATGGGCCGCCGGCACCACCGGAATCGGCATCTCGGTCATATCCACACCCATCTCCAAACAATGCTGATAGATGTTGGGAAAGCGACGTCGGGTCTGGTCGGCGTCTTGGCCGGTAACATCCAAATAGACGCACTCGGCACCGCTTTGCTGCATCTGCGCGACAATGGCCCGCGACACCACATCGCGCGTCTGCAATGGGTCGGTGAACGCCGCGCCGCGCTCGTCGATCAGCACGGCACCGAACCCGCGCAAAGCCTCGGTAATCAGGAACGAGGGCCGCCCCGGAGCGTAGAGCATGGTCGGGTGGAACTGCATAAACTCCATGTTGCTCACCCTCGCTCCAGCCCGCCAAGCCATAGCGACTCCATCGCCAGAGGCCACTCGTGGATTAGTGGTGTGCAAAAAGACCTGCCCGCAGCCACCCGTGGCCAGTAGCGTAACCGGTGCCACCGCGGCGATGGGATCGGCTTGCTGCGAGTCCAGTACCCAAGCCCCGTGGCAACGCCGCTGCTCATCTACGATTAAGTCTATCGCCAAATGGTGATCGTACAAGGTCACTTGCGGCAGCGCTTGCACGGCTGCGACTAAAGCGCGCGTCACCTCGCGGCCAGTCATGTCGTCCGCGTGTACCACCCGCGCATGGGCGTGCCCACCCTCGCGCCCCAACGCCAACACCCCAGGCCGTGCTTCGTTGAACTGCGCGCCAATCGCCAGCAGTTCTTCTACCACCTCCGGCCCTTCAGCCACCACCCCTTCGACGATCGTGCGGTCGCACAGGCCCGCGCCCGCCGCAATCGTATCCTGCGCGTGGCTGGCGACCGAATCGGCCGCATCCATGGCTGCGGCAATACCCCCTTGCGCGTATTGCGTGTTAGACTCGCGCCGCTCGTGCTTGGTCACTACGGCTACGGATCCGTGCTGAGCAGCCTTGAGGGCAAAGAACAAACCGGCAATACCACTGCCGAGAACGAGATAATCCGCCTCGATTTTCATTTGATAAAGATCATCTTATTGGCGCGAGAGATCGGACCGATGCGCAATATACAATAATACATGCCACTGGCCACGCGCTCGCCCCGCTCGTCGCGGCCATCCCAAGAAGCGCTGTACAACCCCGGAGCCGCCAGATCCTCCACCAGATGCCGCACCAAACCGCCGGTCAAGGTGCGGACTTCTAGCTCGACCATGGTCTGGCCGGCGACAATGGGGTCGTTGATCCCGATCTGATAGTCGATCTGCGTACCCTCGTTGAACGGGTTGGGGTAATTCTGCCCCAAGGCAAAATCCAAGGGCGTGCGCGGATCGAAGTTGAGGAAGGGCCGCCAGTTGACATCGCCGCTGATCCGGGCCGCTATCCAACTCTCGTCCTCGTTCCCCCACCAATTGTTAATCGCCTGCAATGGTTGATCAGTTTGATTATCGAGCAGTTGCTCACCCTCTTGGACGCCGTTCAAGACCAGCCGCGCCGGCACCACGCTCCCCTCCATCCGCATGGCCAACGCATTGCGGAAGAATTGATTGCGCACAATACGCGGGCGCGCGCTTCTAGTCCAAAGGCCAACTTCGTGATTGTACAGCGCGTTGCCCTCGATCTCGACTTCTCGCGTCTCCACGCAGTAAATCCCAATCCCACCGGTAAACGAATTGCCCGCCACCTTGCCGCTGGTCCCCCGCCCCAAGACCAAGTTGGCCTCCTCGGGCGCAGCCGAGCCGTTGGCGTTGAAACGAGTATCGAGCAACGACAAAAACCCACCCTCGCGCCAGAGGCCAGCGCGGCCATTGTCGTGCAGCTCAGCTTGGTTTATCCGCGTCAAGCCTGGGCCAGCGATCCAAATGCCCACTCCACCTGCTTCCTCGATGTGCACGCGATCTAAGAGAATCTCCTCTTCGACCCTTTCTAAGCGAATGCCGTCCGCCCTAGAGTGGCGGATGGTCACATCTTCCAAGGTAGTGGCGTGGCCGATTTCCTCGGCCAATAGGCCATAGTGAGCATGGTCGATGAGGATGCTGCGCAAATAGGCCGTGGCCGTTTGGTGCAGCACGATGCCGTGCCAATCTCCGGGCTGCGGGTCGGCTGCGGCCGAGTGGAAGGCGGTTTGCCCCTGCCCCGAAACGCCGATGAAGAGATCGCCGTACACTATCAGCTCCGCGCGCGCCGTATCCGCACCCGCAGCCAGCGCGTCCGGCCCCACCTGCACCTGCGCACCAGCGCGGACATCGAGGTGCCCCCCGGGCAGAACGGTCACGTCGCCGACAATCTCAATGCGGTCGCGCCAAATTTCCATGTCGGCAATCGGACCGGCGCGACGGCGGTCTTGCAGCTTGAGATCGGCCACCATCTGGTCTCCCGCGCGGCGGATGTTAGTCACGCTAATTCCCGTCGTCGATGCCGGATTGGACGCGGCCCAAAAATCGGTAAATTGCTCGCCGTCAAACACGTCGGTGGCGTCTCCAAGGTTGCCGCCAAAATCCGTGCGATAGCGCACGTCGTGCGCCCAAAAGTCGAGATTGTCGCGGCCGTTAAACGGGGACGGCTTGCGGCCCAAGGGGAAGCCCGCATCGCTAAAAAGCCCATCGGCGCATACTAAATCCACCTGTTTGATGGCCTCCATATTATTGCCGTTGCGGGTGGGATTTATACGCCAGATCAGCAAGCCCTCGTCGGGCAGATTGCGCTCGTAGTAACTGTGCTGACGGCTGCGGAACTCCACGAGAAAAAAGTGCTCAGCAGGCGCAGACGCGGGCAGCAAATACACATCACCGCCCGCGTTGACATCGGCAAAAACCACGTCGTCTTGATCCTCGCTCAGCACGTTGAGTTGTTGGTTGTTTATCCCCAGCCAGCCGAGTTGCCCCAAGCTCCACGAGCAGAAGGGATTGGGGCCATCTACCTCGTTCCAGCCGCGATTGCCGTGCCCCATCAAGCCCCAATAGCCAATACCGCCCGAGTCGTCTTCTGGCTCAGACCCAAGCTCGCGGTCGTACAAGTCGGGCAGACCCAGAAAGTGTCCAAACTCGTGGGCCATACTGCCTACGGCCTCGACAAAAGACCGCCCGCGCTGCACGGCACCGCTTTTTGAGCGAATCAGGATAAAACCGCCGCGGAGGGCGCGGTCTTGACTCACAAAATCGTTGCCCAACCCAAGCCGAGCAACGCCCGTGGCCTCTTCGACGATAAAGCCCGGTGGGGCCGAGGCCGAGATGATAAAAATAAAATCTACGTACCCATCGTCGTCGCCGGAGTTGGGCACTCCGTCGGGACCGTCGTTGTCGTAGCGGCTAAAGTCCACATCGGCATCAACGGCCTCGATGATCTCGCGGGCAAAGCGACCATACCCGCCCTCTTCGCCCGTGTACGCGTCGGCATTGCTGCGGGATGCGTACCAGCGGGGCAGCACCTCCCCAGTGAGTTCGAACTGCCCGCGCGACATCTCTCGGTAGAAGTGGGTCAGGCCGCCCGGCTGCTCAGCGAAAATCTCCGCCGCAAAAGACGGGACCTCGCGGCCCAAGCCGCCTTCATCGGCAAAGTGCGCGAAGATGGTCAGGGCGTGGATGTGCCCGGTTTGGGGCGCGACATCTTGCAGAGGGGCCGCACCGACCTCTGCGGCGATGAGGGCGACGAGCAGTAAAAGGCTTCTCATACAAGAAGTCTGCAAGATCGCAATCGTAGGGGCAACCCTCGTGGTGTCCTATGGGGGACGGAGCAGGCTTTACTTACGGTTGGCGACGACCGAATTGCAGATTAAAGCTATATAACAGTAGTAAGTACAAAAATAATAGACGCAATTCTAATTCGGTCGGTTTGCGGTGGACCGCTGCGTGAGCTTGTTGGGAGGCAATTGCAGTGTCGAGTCCGGCGTCGGCAGAAGACAACAGCCATATTACGATCCCCAATATCAGGGATATGCCGACTCCCCCGACGAGAAAGAGTCCCCAAGCTATCCAGTTAAAAAAGGCAGGAAGTGGAGTAAGTCCATACAGACTGACCGCAGGGATACCGGCGATCAGCGAAAGGCCGATGATGGTAAAACACGCTAGCAGAAAGGAGACAGCCAAGAACAAGCGATCCCGGAAGCTGTATTCAGCGGGCGGGTCCACGCGAGGTTCAACGCCTGCCTGCCTTGCGTACTTTTGCAGACGCATTTCCGAAAACAGTATCAAGGCTGAAACGACTTCTCTCGATAACCACAGCGATCCATACAAAATGACCGCCGTTACAGCCCAATCGCCTATGGGGTATTCTACCACCCAGAACGCCAACATCCATACCGTAGTGTATGCGATTGCCAGCTTGAAATCTCCAACGGGAAGAAGGGCTTTTTTCATTTTTGCTCTCCCTGCTGATCGTCCGTTTCACCGGCGGAAGACTTACGCAGGCTAGCACGTGTCAAGTCCCAGACATCCTTGAGGCTGGTCAAAGTCATTGCAACTCCTGATACAATAATGTACACAAGAGAGACCTGTAACGAAACGTTTTTGACCTTTTCAGAGGCATCGAATGCTCCCAGTGCCACGTCTATCAGCCAATTGAGACCTGTGCCGATGCCTAGCAGAGCACCCCAAATAAGGGCCAAGACGACTGCTCGGATGACAATGTTAAAATACAGCCGAATCGCTCGGAGCGTGGATGGATACGGTTTGACGGAGGAATACCAGTCCATTTATTGCGGGCGGCCCAACCGCCGGTTGGGCTCTTTAGTATTCATGGAATCTCCACTAGGTCGGGGTTTTGAAAAAATAACCAACTTAAAACGATTCAAATGCAAAGCCCTCGTGAGTGCCCTATGCCCGGCACCTATCCGCCCTTCGTCCAGTCGATCTGGACGCCGCCGTAGTGCCTCAGCCGCTGGTCGCGCTGGATGCGATAGCGGCTACTCAGCCGCCAGCCGCGATAGGCGATCTCGACCAGCGCGTATCCACGCCAGCCCGTGCCGTAGAGCGGACGAATGCTCACAGCCCCAGGCAGATCCACCTCGTATTCGTAAATCCGCGTCCACCACGAGTCCGTGTGGAAACGGCTCACGTGCAAGGTCAGCCAGCGCGTCGTAAATCGCACGCTGCCCAACAGACCCCACTCGGCGCGAGCAGCGCGATGCCAGCGCACTAATTCGCCGCGCCAGCGCCAAGCCCCCCGCTCCAAATCCAAGCGCCATTTGTGACTGCGCTCTTGCACTAACCGCTCGTCCGCCCAGCGCGGCCGCAGGCGTCTCTGCCACTGCCCGCGCATAGCCCAGTGGCGACCCAACCGCTGCCGCATCTCTCCTCCCCAAGTGGCGTACGTAGCCGGCACCGGTATGAAGTAGGAGCGCGCCGGCCGGCGGTACACATCCACGTAGCCGCGCCAGCCACGTCCACTGACCTCGGCGACGCCACCCTGTTCGTTCTGCATCGCCGAAGTCCCCGGAGCCGCGCCAAAGAAGCTGTGGAACCCCGGCGCGTAGTAGCGGCCCAGCGTCCGCAGCCGCAGCCCCCCATACCGCCCTCGCAGTTCCCCGACCATCCCCCAGTGCCCCATCCCATCGCCAGCCACCTCCAACGCCGCTCGGCCCTGATCCCACTCCACGCGCACATCCACAGCTCCCATCGGCTGCTCATCGCCGACAAACCCCCAAGGCGTCCGCCCATTCCGGCGCAAGTCGATGTAATGGGAAAAGTCCAAGACCAGCAGGGTCGTGCCCCACTGCCAATGCTCGCCCCGCCAGTGCAGCCGACCGCCGCCAGCCCGAATGCCCAGCAGGTCGCGGCCAGCCACCTCAGTCGCAGTCACGTGATAGCCACTTTCTGGCAACGACCGCACCTGCCCCTTTTCGTCCAAGCGCCCATCCCGGCGCGTCCATCCCCCAAGCAGCATCCCGCTCCACCCCCTCCCCTCGTAGCGCCACGCCGCGCCGCGCAGGGCGTGATTCTCCCCGCTAGAGCGATACCCCAAGCGCCGACTGTCTCCCGCTGGCATCCTCGGCGCAATACTCCCGCGCCGGTTGCGCCCAAACACCAAGCCCGCACCCGTGCCGGGCCGCAGGTCGCCGACGACCCATTCGGACCGCTGCCTCTGCACCGCGTAGTAAAACGTCCTAAAATCGCTCCACCCGGACTCCCCTGGATCGCGCTCGGCCAAGCCAAAAAACGCCTGTCCGCTAACCGGCGCGACCTCCACCCGCTGATACAACTGCCACCGCTCCCGAGCCGATTCAGCCCCGCGCACCCGCCATCGCACAGCCGCCGCGTCTAGCCCTCCCAAGTCGTCCAACCGCTCCTCCAAATAACCCTCGTCCTCCTCTCCCAAATCCCCCTCGGCCCACACCGGGCCGACCAATATCAACATCCACAGTCGCCACATAGTCCTTCCTCCTTTTTCTCGACTATTGCAACGACTGTGCCATCATGGCCTTACCCTTCACTTTTCACCTCTCCCTGTAACCCTCCCACTCTTCCCTGTCTCTTTTGCGTTACATAAGCGCTACAACGTATTTTACCCTCAACTCAAAGGAGCTAAATATGAAACTCACCACCTGCAACGAGTACTTCACCGACTGGCCCATCGAAGAGGTCTTCGACTACGCCGCCGACCTCGGATACGAAGCCGTCGAAATCGCCCCCTTTACTCTCGCCGACAGCGTCGCAGACATCCCCGCGTCGCGCCGCGCCCAAATCCGCGCTGCCGCCGAACGCGCTGGCGTGGAAATCGCCGGCCTGCACTGGCTCTTGGCCAGCCCCGATGGGCTATACATCACTCATCCCGACCCGGCTATCTACCAGCGCACCTGCGCGTACTTCAAGGAGCTAGTTCAATTCTGCGGCGACCTCGGCGGCCAAGTGATGATCATCGGCTCGCCCATGCAGCGCAACGTGCAGGAGGGGTGGGATTACCAAGAGTGCTGGAACCGCATGCGCGGAGCGTTTGAAGGCAGCCTGGAGTTAGCCGAGCAGCACGGCGTCTATCTCTGCATAGAGTCACTGAGCAAAGAGCAGACGAACATCATCACCACCTGTGCCCAAGCGCGCAAAATGATCGCCGAGATCGACCACCCGCACTTCCAGACCATGGTCGATGTATGCTCCGGCTCGACCGAAGAAATTCCCGTCGCCCAGCTTTTGCGCGACTCCGGAGAGCACCTCTACCACGTCCACGTCAACGACGCCAACAAGCGCGGCCCCGGCTTTGGCAACACCGACTTCGCCAGTGTCATGCGGACGCTCAAGGAGCTGGACTACCAGCGCTACGTCTCAGTGGAAGTGTTCGATTTTAACCCGGATCCGCGCACTATCGCCGCTGGCAGTTTGCACTACCTCAAGGGCCTTGCCGACGCCCTGTGACACAAACCCACCTCCCTTGACAGTAGCGCCCTTTTTGCCAACTTTCGGGCGCTTAAAAGAAAGGATTTCTCATGCCCAACTACACCCTCAACCACGTCCACCACGAGGCCGTTGACGTCCACGCCGCGGTTGACTGGTACAAAAAGCTCTTCGGTGCCACCAGTGATCCGCCCTTTGAGCGCGGCGGTGCGACTTGGGTGCCGGTCCACATCGGCGCGGTGCAAATCACCGTCACGGACCGCGAGTTTGCCCCCATGGAATTGGGACGCTACCAAGGCTACGACCACATTGCCCTCGTCTCCGACGATTTCGATCAAACCCTCGCCGACATCGCCGAACTCGGCGTCGAGATCTGGATGGGGCCGGTCGCGCTCGACGACGGCAGCCGCATCGTCTTCATCAACGGCCCAGACAACGTCAAAATCGAGTTGATGGAGTAGCACTGAGTGGAAGTCCGCCCCTTTGGCTTGTGGCCGAGCGCGCTCTCGCCTGACGACCTCGCCGCCTCCACCCGGTTGTCCGACCTCACTTGGGATGCCGATGGCCGCACCCTCGTCTGGCTCGAAGGGCGGGGGCCGCAGGGCGTCCTCGTCTGCCAAGGGCCTAACGCCGCGCCACGCGATCTCAACGCCGCATTCTCAGTGCGCGCCAAAGTCGGCTACGGCGGTGGCGACTTCGCTGTCCATCGCGGCCATGCGTACTTTGCCGAGCAGCAGTCCGGCCGCCTCTATCGGCAAGCGCTCGCCAGCGGGCCAGCTCAGCCCATTACCCCTGCCTTTGGCTATGCCGCGGCTCCCACGCCTTCCCCCTCGGGCCGCCATCTGGTCTATGTCCACCACTACGAGGATCGCGACTGCCTCGCCATAGTCGATGTGGCAGGGAGTCGTTGGCCGCAACGCCTCGTCGAGGGAGCCGACTTCTACATGCAGCCAGCTTGGCATCCCAGCGGCGACCGCCTCGCTTGGATCGAATGGGACCATCCGCAAATGCCCTGGGACGGCACCCGCCTGATGCTAGGGCAGGTAGCGCGCAGCCGCAGCGGCCTGCCCCAGTTGCGCAGCACCGAACAGGTCGCCGGCGACTTCGACACAGCCGTGGCCCAGCCCTGCTTCTCGCCCGACGGCAACTCGCTCCTGTACACATCCGACCAACGCGGGTACTCTCAACTCTGGTGCCGCGATTTGGCGAGCGGTGCGACGCGCTGCCTCAGCGAGGATGCGTACGACGTAGCTAGTCCGGCTTGGGTCCAAGGCCGACGGGCGTTTTCGCTGGCCGCCGATAGCCGCACTCTGTATTTCATCCGCAGCGAAAATAGCCAACGCGCCGCGTACCGCCTCGACCTCCACAGCGGTGCGCTCGCCAAGGTACCAGCCTTAGCGAGCTACACCCACGTCGAACAACTCACCGCCGCCCCGCGCGGCAAGGGCCTCGCTTGTATTGCCTCGGCGAGCGCAGTACCGGCCCGTATCGTCGCCGGCACAGCCGAACAAATGCAGGTGAAAGCGCGCGCAGCCACGGAGCTGCTAACCGCGGACGACCTTTCCTCACCGCAACCCGTTTCTTGGCAAGCCGAGGACGCCACTCGCGTCTTCGGCCTCTATTACCCTCCGGCCAGCAGCCGCTTTTGCGGACGGGGTCGCCCCCCGCTGATCGTGGCCGTCCACGGCGGCCCCACCGGCCAAGTAGAGACCAGCTTTGAAGGCAGCCACCAATACTTTGCCACTCGCGGCTGGGCCGTCCTCGACGTGGATTACCGAGGCAGCACGGGCCACGGGCGCGCCTACATGACCGCCCTGCGCGCCCAGTGGGGCCTCCTCGACGTAGCAGACGCCATCGGCGGTGCCCAGCACCTCGTCGATAACGGCCTCGCCGACCCGGAGCGCCTCGTCATCATGGGCGGCAGCGCCGGTGGCTACACGGTCTTGCGGGCGCTCACCACGCGGCCCGGCTTTTTCCGCGCTGGCATCTGCCTCTACGGCGTAGCCAATCTCTTCACCCTCGCCGCAGACACCCACAAATTTGAGTCCCGCTACCTCGACTCCATGATCGGCCCCCTGCCCGAAGCCGCTGATGTCTATCGCGACCGCTCGCCGGTTTACGCCGCCGACCAGCTACGCGACCCGATCGCCCTTTTCCAAGGCACAGACGATCAAGTCGTGCCCCCGGCCCAAGCCGAGGAGATCGCGGCCTCGTTGCGCCGCCGCAACATACCGCACGTCTATCATCTGTATGAAGGCGAGGGCCACGGCTGGCGCAAACCCGAGACCGTGCGGGCCTTCTACCAAGCCTGCGAGGCTTTCCTCCGCCAACACGTCCTCTTCGCCTAAAGCTCACCAAAAGGAGCATCCCTTGCGCTACGAAACCGTCATTGGCATGGAAGTCCACGTCGAGTTGCAAACCGCCTCCAAGATGTTTTGCGCCTGTGCAGCCGATCACTTTCAGGTGGCGGCCAACGCCCACATCTGCCCGGTGTGCACTGGCCAGCCCGGTGCCTTGCCCGTGATCAACGGCCGCGCCGTCGAGCTGACGGTTATGACCGGCATGGCCCTCCATTGCCAAATCAAGCCCAGCAGCGTTTTTGCGCGCAAAAACTACGTCTATCCCGATCTACCCAAGGGCTACCAGATCTCGCAATACGAGCAGCCCCTGTGCGAGAGCGGCTGGATCGCGATCAACGGCGAGAGCGGCCCCAAGCAAATAGGCGTCGTCCGCGTCCACCTCGAAGAAGACACCGGCAAGCTCCAGCACGCCGGCCGCGCCAGCCTAATAGACTACAACCGCGCCGGCGTGCCGCTGATGGAAATCGTCACCGACTCCTCACTCCGCTCGGCCGACGAGAGCTATGCGTACCTGACCCAAATTCGCCAAATCGTCCGCTACCTAGGCGCGTCCTCTGGCGACATGGAGAAAGGGGCCATGCGCTGTGAGGCCAACATCTCGATCCGGCCTGTGGGCAGTTCCGAATTGGGCACCAAGGTCGAGGTCAAAAACCTCAATTCCTTCCGCGCCGTGCGCAGCGCCATCGCCTATGAGGCCGAGCGCCAGCAACAGATTATCGAAGCCGGCGGCCACGTCCAACAAGAGACTATGGGCTGGGACGAACGCGCCAACATCACCCGTCCGCAACGCAGCAAAGAAACCTCGGACGACTACCGCTACTTCCCGGAGCCAGACTTGCTCGTCGCGGAGTTAGACGACGAGTGGATCGCCAGAGTCCACGCCAGCTTGCCCGAACTGCCCGCTGCCAAAGCCGAGCGCTTTGCCGATGCCTACGGACTCAACTCACAGGAGATCGCGGCCTTGGTCGAAGACCACGCCGTAGCCGCGTATTTCGAAGAGGCCGCACAAATACAAGACGCCGACCCCAAGCAGGTAGGCAACTGGATCACCGGAGAAATTTTCCGCCGCCTCAACGCCGAGGGCCGGTCGATAGAGGACATCGAAGTTCAGCCAGCTGCGCTCGTCGAGTTGCTCTCCTTAGTCAAAAAGGGCACGATCAACCAAAACGCGGCCCGCGAAGTCTTTGGCCAACTGTGGGAACAGGGCGGCTCGCCTGCCGAGATCGTCGCCGCGCGCGGCCTCGGGCAAATCTCCGACAGCGGCGAACTCGACCAAGCAGTAGCCGAAGTGATCGCCGCGCATCCCGACGCCGTCGAAAAAATTAAGGGCGGCAACCACAACACCGTGCAATTTTTGATGGGTCAAGTGATGCGGGCGACGCGGGGGAAGGCCAACCCGCAGCTTGTGCAAGAATTGTTGCGCAAGCAGTTGGGGATATAAAACGGCGCAACGACGAGAAGCTCGCGCTCGTCAACACCGAACTAGGGCCGCTGAATCCACATTCTAAATTGTGGTATATTCAGAAGATACGTCCGAATATACTATAAAAAGTTCGATAGTCGACGCTAGGCTCATGAGCTGCCCTTGACGGCAATCGGCGCTTCTGTTATATTGCATTTTATGACAAATATAACAGAATTACACGATATCTCGGCCGTATTACGCGCCATCCGCGTCCGCCTCGACCTCACCCAAGAGCAGCTCGCCGAGCGGCTCGGCGTGTCCTTCGCCAGTATCAATCGCTGGGAGGGCGGCGCAATCAAGCCTCAAAAGGCCGCGCAAGAGGCCATCGCCGCACTCGCTGTCGAAGCGGGCGTTGACGCGGCCGAGCCAACCGAAGCCGCCGTGCGCGTGATCCAGCGGCGGAAAGACAAAGGCCGTGCGGTCGTACCTTCGACCAAGCCTATGGAGCAGATGCTATGGGACGCGGCCTGCTCCATCCGCGGCGAGAAAGACGCAGCAAAGTTCAAAGACTACTTGCTGCCGCTCCTCTTCCTCAAGCGGCTGTCCGATGTGTTCGACGACGAGATTGAGCGGCTAGTCGAGGAATACGGCGAACGAGACATCGCGCTGGAAATCGCCGAGAGCGACCACGCGCTGCTGCGCTTTTACCTGCCCCCGGAAGCGCGCTGGGGCATCATCAGCGGTCGCGAAAATTACGAGTGGCCGACCGACGACCAAGGGCGCAGCACGCAGCCGAGGGACATCGGCGAGCATCTGACCAAGGCGGTGCGGGCGGTCGCGCGGCAGAATCCCTCGCTTTCAGGCGTCATCGACTTTGTCGATTTCGCCGCCGAGCGCAATGGCGAGCGCGACATCAACCCGGCCAAACTCGCCGCAGTCATCGAGACCTTTTCCGACCCCCGCTACCGGCTCGGCCTCGCCGATGTGCAACCCGATTTCTTAGGCCGCGCCTACGAGTATCTGCTGCGCAAGTTCGCCGAAGGTTCCGGCCAGAGTGCGGGCGAATTCTTTACCCCCACCGAGGTCGGCTTCCTCATGGCGCATATCATGCGCCCGCGGCCCGGCGAGGATTGCCACGACTACGCCTGCGGCTCGGCTGGTTTGCTCGTCAAGCTCCAACTCGTCGCCCGCGAACTCGACCCCACTAGCCGCGTACCGCTCAAGCTCTACGGCCAAGAACTGCAAGCCGAGAGCTACGCCGTCGCCCGTATGAATGGGATCATCCACGACATGGAGGTGGAAATCGAGCGCGGAGACACCATGATTAATCCCAAGTTCAAGACCGCGACCGGCCAGATCGCCACCCACGATATCGTAGTCGCCAATCCCATGTGGAACCAGCCGTTTAGCCCGGAACTCTTCGCCAACGACCCGTTCGACCGCTTCCGCACCCAGGGCGGCGCGACTACCGGCAAGGGCGACTGGGCTTGGCTCCAGCACACCCTCTCCTGTCTGAACGAACGCGGGCGAGCGGCGGTGGTGCTCGACACTGGCGCGGTGACGCGCGGCTCAGGTGCCAAGCACGAAGACCGGGAGCGCAACATCCGCAAGTGGTTCGTGGAGCGAGACTTGATCGACGGCGTGATCTTGCTGCCTGACAACCTCTTCTACAACACCAGCGCCGCTGGCGTGATCGTGGTGCTGTCGAAGCGCAAGCCGGAGACGCGGAAGGACAAGATCGTGCTGCTCAACGCCAGTAAGCGCGTGGGTAAGGGACGGCCCAAGAATTTCATCCCGGAGGAGGACATTCGGCTGACTGCGGCGGCGTTTGGGAAGGGGGAGCCGGTGGAGGGAGAGGTTGCGGTGATTACGCTAGAGGAGGCAGAGCAAGCAGACTACAACTTGAGTCCGAGCCGATGGGTGGGGCAGACGGATGCAGTGTCTCAGCGTCCGATTAAGGAAATCATTGCCGAAATGCAGCGCCTCGATGAAGAGGCCCGCGAGATTGAAGCGTCAATGGCTCAAATGTTGGCCCGATTGCAGTAAGCGCACACTCAATGACATAAGGAGGCAAGAAGATGGGAGCGACACACGTAACAGTCAGGATCACGAACCCTGCTGACTCGGACAGGTACTGGGAGGGACTATTCTTGGTCGATACAGGAGCCACAGATTCCCTTGTGCCCAGACCGCATCTGGAGGCTATCGGCTTGGAGCCCGAGGGGAAGCGCGTGTATGAGCTGGCCGATGGCAGCGAGATCGCAGTGGACGTCGCCGTTGCCAAGATCGAGTTCATGGGCGAGTTCGTCGGCGGGACGGTCGTCTTCGGCGACGCTGACGCAGAGCCGCTGCTGGGCGTGACGGCGCTGGAATCCGTCGGCATAGAAGTGGATCCGGTGAATCAACAGCTAAAGAGGCTGCCGGCCGTGCGGCTCAAGGGAATGGCGGGTTCGCGATGAATGAAGCGTGGACATGGCGTCCCCTCGGGGAGATGTTCGAGATCGGCGCGGGCAAGAGACAAGACTCCATTGCTACGAACATCCAACGTCCTCTGAGACGAGATTGACCTGACGTCCGTTGACGAGATGTCGATTCCGGTGCACGAACTACCAGCAAGGCTGCTGAGGCGAGGCGATCTGCTCCGTTTGTGAAGGCGGAGAGATAGGACAAGATCGTGCTGCTATGAGGCCGACTTGCAAGACACTATGGAGCGGTTAGGGGCTATCGTTTCCCAAAAGGCAGCGGTTTCAACGGACCTGCAGGCAGTACTCACGAGACTGAAGGAGTTGGCGTATCACGATGAATAGATGGGGAATCAACAACAACCCTAATGTTGCCGACTACTATGTGCCTGTGCCGTTTGGGGACTCTCTGTTGACGATAGCGAACGAGTTGCGAACCTTGGAGTGTAGCGCACTATTTGGTAGACAAAGCGTCCCAGACTCTTCAAGACGACAAGTTCATAATAGTGCTTCAAGGACTGAGAGGTTGGGATAATGAACAGTGCAACCGTCCGCTTGGAGGACCTGTGTGATCTGATTGCGGAGCCGGTCAGGCCCGGTGAGCGGCCAGATGCGCTCTATCTTGGACTAGAGCATCTTGCCTCGGGGCGGCTCGTTCGCATCGGCGGCGGGCAAGCGTCGGACATGCGGAGCACTACGTCGGCGTTCAAACCCGGTGATGTGCTGTACGGAAAACTCCGTCCGTATCTCGACAAAGCTGTGCTCGCTGACGTAGCAGGTGTCTGCACAACGGAACTACTCGTACTACGTGCAAAAGTAGATGTGGAACCAAGATTCCTCGCTGCGGTTGTCCATTGTCCCGACTTCCTTGAGTATGCTGTCTCGGGAACTACGGGCGTCCAGCATCCAAGGACGTCATGGGCACACATACGCGAATTTGAAATACCAGCATTCATACCTGATGAACAACAAAGGATCGCCGACCTCCTTTGGCTTGTGCATCAGGCAATTGCTCATTCAGAGGCATTGATAGAAAATGGACAAGACCTCAAGCGTGCCGCGATGCGAACACTGTTCACACGCGGCCTACGGGGCGAACCGCAAAAGGAGACTGAAATCGGGCCGGTGCCGGAGAGTTGGAGCATCGTATCGCTAGAAGGCTGCGCATTCGTTCAGACGGGTGCCGCGAAAGGGCGAAAGTTTGGTGACGCCGAAGTTGCTCAAGTTCCTTATCTACGTGTAGCAAATGTGCAGGATGGTTATCTCGATCTGATGGAGGTGAAATCCATCACAATCCGGAAATCCGAGATTGATCGCTACCGCCTCCAACATGGCGATGTCGTTCTTACTGAGGGGGGCGACTTCGACAAACTCGGCCGCGGATTTATCTGGCGTGGTCAGTTGGATCTATGCGTGCATCAGAACCATGTGTTTGCAGTCAGGACGGATCGAAACCGCTTGTTGCCTGACTTTTTTGCTTACCAAGCACAAAGCGACTACGGCAAAGCATATTTTTTGAAGGTGGCTCACAAAACAACAAATCTGGCGTGTATAAATACGGCAAAACTCAAAGCTTTCCCGGTCTTGATCCCAACGCTCCGCGAGCAACGCGAAATCGTCTCCATCCTCGACGCCATTGACCGCAAAATTGACCTGCATCGCAGGAAACGGGCGGTACTCGACGATTTGTTCAAGGCGCTGCTGCACAAGCTGATGACGGGGGAGATTCGGGTTGACGAGCTTGACCTTTCGACTCACTCCGCTAGCCCTGTGAATAGCACACGAAGCTCAGGTACAACTGCTTTATAGAAGGAGAATAAAGTACAGTGATTACCACCAACGTATTTCAACGCACGTTTCATATCAAAAGGTGTGGCTCGGAAGGAACAGCATTCGCCATTGACCGTGACTCCAAGCAATATCTCATCACCGCTCATCATGTAATCGAAGGCATTAAGTCTGGTGATAAGATAGAAATTTTCCATGAGAGGCAATGGAAGAACCTCACTGTCAATGTTGTTGGAGTCGGTTCGGGGACAGTGGATGTGGCGGTTCTGGCGTGTCCAATACAGATAGCGCCGCAGCACCCGTTAGAGGCAACTTCTGGCGGGTTGCTCTACGGACAGCCAGTCTTTTTTCTAGGGTTTCCGTTTGGCCTAGATAGTGGTGGTGAAAAAATCAACCGTGGCCTTCCCTTACCATTTGTAAAAGCTGGAATCGTCAGCGCGGTAATCTTCGAGAATTCGACAAAGATTTATATAGATGCACACGGCAATCAGGGATTTAGTGGCGGGCCGGTGGTGTTCATGCCAAACAATCAATCACTAAACCAAAATGCCGAATACAAAGTAGCGGGCGTTGTCGTTCACTACCCGGTACGGCATATACCCATTGTTAATGAGTGTGGAGATACCATCGTAGATAACCACGGTGAACCGATTGGATACACTCCAGAGAATCCGGGCATTGTCGTCGCTGTCGGTATTCGCCATGCCACTGATTTGATTGACACGAATCCGATTGGTTTCAAGTTACTAGCCGATCAGAATAATTTATAAAGGAGGAATCTTTGATACACATCGAATTATCGGCTGTTTTACCCATAGATACGTAACAGCTTGACGTGATCATCTTTAAAGAGGCGACGAGAATGCACAAGATATTCATCAATAACATATCGCTGGAGGACCTATGAACTTTTCCCATTATAACCTTGGCCATGTTAATCGCGGCAGTATCGTTGAGGTAACGCTCCAAGGTAGCGCAGCAAATGTGCGACTCATGAATAACTCCGATTTCAATAGCTACAGGGCAGGACGTCGACACCACTACTACGGAGGCTTGGCTAAGCGATCTCCGGTTCGACTACAAGTGCCAAGTTCTGGCGCGTGGCATGTCGCGGTCGACATGCAGGGGCTTCGCGGCACGGTTCGATCTGGTGTCCGAGTGATCCCAGGTGAGGCGTTAAAGCCACTACCGACGATCAACGAGGCCCCGCTCCGCAGCATTCCTACTTTGGTACGCAATAGAGACGATTCAGTTCCTACGGTTGATGCACCAGACGGCCGGAAATTCGATGTGTTTATATCACATGCATCAGAAGACAAGGACGAAGTCGTGAGACCGCTCGCAACCGCCATCCAAGAGGCCGGGCTAAGCGTTTGGTACGATGAGTTTGAACTGCGGATTGGCGATAGTTTGCGCCGAAAAATCGATACTGGTTTGGCGAGTAGCCGCTTTGGCGTAGTGATACTTTCTCAGTCATTTTTTGGGCGTGGTTGGCCGGAGTACGAACTTGATGGTCTCGTAACACGTGCCGTATCGGGAGAACAAATTCTACTTCCGATTTGGCACAATGTCAGCAAACGTGAAGTAATGAGTTATTCACCCTCTCTAGCCGATAGGCTTGCGCGTAACACGTCAACGCATACAGTAGAGGAAATTGCTGCAGAAATCGTCGATGTAATCCGAAATCCGGCTATCGCTTAACTAGAAGGTTCTTATTTCTGTTACATCGTGGTAACGGCTCAGAGAGAATAGGGGCGTATGGAAAAAAACGACCCCCCCGACTACTCCGTTGCCGGAGAGAGCCCCTTGGGCTCTTGTCATCGGGGGGGAACCTTTGAATGTTGGAAAGAAAAATGACCCCCCCGACTACTCCGTTGTCGGAGAGTTCTCACCTGGAGCGCTTGTCATCGGGGGGGAACCTTTTGACGTCGGGCTATATGAATCATACCCGACCGCCCCTCCTGACCACCCGGGGGCATCTCTTGGAATGCCGTCGTCAGGAGGGGAGTTTAAACTGATGAGAAATGTACTTTCCAAGGCGGGCGCATGTCAAGGTCTGGCCGATGCGCGTTGGAAACGCCTGTGGGGCCACAAGTTGGCTTATTCTGGCTTATTCGTGGATGCTGCCTATGATCTATCTGGATTTGGGACAGAGTACACATTGTCCCCAAAAAGCGACCCCCCCGACTACTCCGTTGCCGGAGAGAGCACCCTTGGCACTCTTGTCATCAGGGGGGAACCTTTGAGTATCGAGCTACGCCCGACAAAAATATCATACGGTCAAATGTCTATCATAGCAATAACACAAAACGAAGCGCGACCGCGATCTGTCGTCGCCGGTGCCATGCCGAGGAGATCGGCTGGCCACGGGTTCCGCCCGAGGACATGCTGCACACGCACCGCCAAACATCACGAGGAGAAGTACTCCCATGACCCTTGATCAAATCTCAGCATTGGCCCAAATCGGCGAATCCGAGACGCTAGAGTTCAAGGCCACGACGGGTACGCGCCGCGAGGCGGCCCAAACGGCTTGCGCCATGCTCAACCAACATGGCGGGCAAGTCCTGTTCGGAGTGACTCCTGATGGAAGCGTGGTCGGCCAGCACGTCAGCGAGCACACCATCGAAGAGCTGAGCGGCGAACTCCAGAGGATTGACCCACCGGCCTTGCCCACGGTGGAACGGGTTCGCGTGGCCAGCGACCGCGAAGTGCTGGTGGTCGGAGTGAGTCCAGGGCCGGTGAGGCCGTACACCTATCGGGGTGCCGCCTACCGCCGTGTTGGGAATACGACCGTGGCCATGACTGCCGAAGAGTACAACCGAATGCTGTTCGAGCGCATGCACAACGAACACCGCTGGGAGAACCGGCCGGCCACAGGGTGGTCGGTAGATGATCTAGATGCGGGAGAGATTCGCCGGACTGTCGCGATAGCCGTCCAAGAAGGCCGGCTGGAAGAGCCTCTGAGTAGGGAGCCGTTAGACCTGCTGCGCGGACTCGGCCTTCTGCACGACGGCGTTTTGCTTCGGGCAGCGGCCGTGCTGTTCGGCAACGTGGATCGCCTCGAATTCGATATGCCGCAGTGCCTGCTGCGCGTCGCCCGTTTCCGCGGTATCGACAAGATGAAGTTCCTAGACAACCGCGAATTCAACGGCAACGCCTTCACACTGCTCGCACACGCCGAGCGCTTCCTGCGCGACACCTTGCCAATAGCCGCTCGGTTCGAGCCGGATCGCTTCGAGCGGATAGACGAACCGCTCTACCCGCCTTTGGCCACGCGAGAAGCACTGGCCAACGCCCTGTGCCATCGCGATTACTCCATCGGTGGCGGCTCCATTGGCGTAGCGGTTTACGATGACCGTCTGGAGGTGACCTCTGCTGGCTCACTGCACTTTGGCCTGACGCCAGAGGCGCTGTTCGCCCCACACGAATCGCGGCCGTGGAATCCACTGATCGCTCGCACCTTCTACCGACGCGGCGTCATTGAGAAATGGGGAAGCGGCACCCTCAAGATGGCCGAACAGACGAGCGCAGCGGGTCTGCCAATCCCTGAGATCGAAGATGATGGTGGGTGCGTGACCGTCCGCTTTCGACACGGCCAATTCGTGCCACAACAGTACAGTGATGGAACCAGTCCCGACGAACGACAGAAGGCGATACTAACCCTGCTGGATCGCGCTGATGGCGGTCTGGCGCTGCGCGATATTTGCGCTAAGCTGGCCCCTCACACCAGCGAACGCCAGGTGATACGAACCTTGGAAAGGTTAAGGGACCGCGGGTTGATTGTGTCCTCTGGCCACGGCGCAACAGCTCGGTGGAAAAGCGTGCGGGGACAATAAAGGGGGTCTTAAGGGGGTCTTAAGGGGGTCTTAAGGGGTGCTATTATGTCTCATTCGCGTTAGACTCGCCTGTCCAAAAGTGTACGGTGATCCGATCTAGCCAAGATCACCAAAGGCGGCGAACGCCATAACTATCGAAGAGCGGTTCAATAGAAACGAGGACCAAATTGCCGGACAATGCCTGGGCGATGAGCATTCTGTCGAAGGGGTCGCGGTGCGGACCCGGCAAGGCCCCAGCGCGCACGGCGTGCTCTACAGTGATTGGCAGTTCCTCAAAGTTCTGTCCAGCTATTGCCCCGGGAATGTCGAGGGCCAATGCCTCCGCGTCCGGGAGTTTGCCGATCCGATGTTTGGTGGCGATTTCCCAAGCCGACGCCGCGCTGACTATTACTTCGTTGTCCTCATCCCCAATCGCCTGCCGGGCAGGTAGCGACAGGCGATTGCTCCCGGAAAGCCACCAAAAAAACGCATGGGTGTCGAGCAGTAGTCGCAACGCTCAATTACCCTCCCAAGCTGCTAATTCCTCTTCTGGCAGCGGGTCAAAGAAACGATCGTCGAGTTTTATCCGGCCCTTCATGGAGCCGAATTCCCGCTTGCCCTGCTTTTGGACGCTTACTATCTGGGCCACCGGCGTGCCGCTGCGGGCGATGACGACCTCCTCCCCGGCCTCGACTTTGGCAAGCAAGCGCGACAGGTTGGTCTTCGCTTCATGGACATTCACTGTTATCATCGCCAACTCCTTGAGAATGAAGTTAGCTAAAAATATAGCTAATCGAGGGGCTTGGCAAATGGAGAGCCGTTTGTGACCACCCTCAACATCACCGAAGCCACCACCGTCCAGTTCCCCATGGTCCACCACGCGGCCGAGATCGGCTGGACGTCACTCACTCCACAAGACGCCCTGCAAAAGCGCGGCGGCGAGGCCGGAATGCTATTCCGCGATGAGCTTGAAGGAGCACTCGGGCGATTCAATCCCTGGATGACAGACGATTCCATCCGCGCCGTCGTCGAACGACTTGAAGCGATCTCGCCGACTATTGAGGGCAACCGCGAGATGCTCGCTTGGCTGCGCGGGGAGCGGCAATGGTACGACGAGGCCGAACAGCGATCCCGCCCCGTCCAGTTCATCGACTTCGCTGCGCCCAGCACTAACATCTTTCACGTCACTTGGGAATGGAAGCTCAAGCCACCAGCACGCAAGGGCAACCGCGCCGACGTAATGTTCGTCGTCAACGGCGTGCCAGTCGCCATCGTCGAGCATAAGCACCCAAAAGACGCCGACGCCATCGAGCGCGGCGTCACCCAGTTGCTACGCTACGAGAAAGAGACACCGGAACTGATGGGAGCGGCGCAGCTCTTCAACGTTACCCACCTCCTCGACTATTGGTATGGCGTCACTTGGAACATAGCACGCCGGTACATGGCGCGTTGGAAGGAGCGGCCAGAGGAAAACTACCGCTTCGCCGTCCAGTCGTTCTTCGAGCCAACCGACTTCCTGCGCACCCTACGCGATTGGATCCTGTTCTACGTCGAAGACGGCGAGACACGGAAGTCCGTGCTGCGCCAGCACCAGCGCCGAGCCGTGGACCGCATCGTCGAGCGCTGTGCCGAGCCAGCGAAACGGCGCGGACTCATCTGGCACACCCAAGGCTCCGGCAAAACCTTCACCTTGCTCACGGCCGCTCGTCTGATCTTGGAACGCAAGGATGAATTCCGCACGCCGACAGTGGTCGTGGTCGTGGACCGAACGGAACTCGAAGGGCAACTCAAGGGCTGGGTCGAGCGCCTGCTCGGCGAGATGCAGCAGCAGGACATCGCAGTATGGCGTGCGAACTCCAAGGACGACTTGCGGGACATGCTCAAAACCGACAAGCGCGGCCTGATCCTGTCCATGATCCACAAGTTCGAGGGGCTGGAGAAAGACGCTAATACCCGCGACAACGTGTATGTATTCATCGACGAAGCGCACCGCTCGGTCGCCAAGGAACTGGGCACCTATCTGATGGCGGCCGTGCCCAACGCGACAATCATCGGATTCACCGGCACGCCGATTGACCAAACTGCGTACGGAGAAGGCACCTTCAAGATATTCGGAGTCGATGACGAGTTGAACTATCTCGACAAGTACTCCATCGCCGAGTCGATTGAGGACGAAACAACGCTGCCGATCCGCCACACCATGGCTCCGAGCGAGATGACGGTGCCAACAGAGCGGCTCGACCAAGAATTCTTCGCCCTCGCCGAGATGGAGGGCGTCACCGACGTCGATGAACTCAACAAGGTCCTCGACCAAACCGTCGGCCTGCGCACCTTCCTCACTGCCGACGACCGCATCGAAAAGGTCGCCAAATTCGTCGCCAATCATTTCCAAAAGAACGTGGAACCGCTCGGCTACAAGGCGTTCCTCGTCGGCGTAAACCGCGAAGCCTGTGCCAAGTACAAGCGGGCGCTCGACAAGCTACTGCCGCCCGAATGGACTGTGCCAGTCTATACCGAGAACGCCTCCGACATCGTCAACCGACCAATCGTGGCAGAGTACCAGCTTTCGCCGGAAAGCGAGGCAGACACGCGCCTGATGTTCAAGAAAGCGGATGCGAATCCGCAGATTCTCATCGTCACCGACAAACTGCTCACAGGCTACGACGCGCCGCTCCTCTACTGCCTGTATCTCGACAAGCCCATGCGCGACCACGTACTCCTGCAAGCCATTGCGCGCGTGAATCGCCCTTGCGGCCCGCAAAAACGGATCGGCCTCGTAGTCGATTTTGTCGGCGTGCTGCGCGAACTGAAAAAGGCGTTGCAGTTCGACTCGTCCGACGTCAGCGGTGCAATTGAGGACCTCGATCTCCTGCTAAGCGACTTGCTCGACAAGCTCAGACAAGCGGAAGCTACTTACCTCTCCGATGGGAAAAACGGTGGCCCAGATGAACGACTAGAGCAGCTCGTCTATGGGCGCTTTCTAGAACCAGAGCGGCGCAAGGAGTTCTTTGAAGCCTACAAGGAGATCGAAGCACTCTGGGAGATCCTGTCGCCTTCGCCAGCGTTGCGCGACCACATCGAAACCTTCAGGCGGCTGGCGCGACTCTACGAGATCGTGCGCAACGCCTATGCCAGCGGCACCAACTACACAGCGGACTTAGCTAACAAAACGCGCCTCCTAGTACAAGAAAGTGCTACCCAAGAAGGGCTGGGCCGTTTGACGAAGACCGCGACGTTTGACGTATCCACCCTTAAATCCCTGCGAAGCGAGTCAGGCTCGGACGCGGCCAAAGTATTCAATCTCGTGCGCGGCCTCCGGCAGGAAATCGAGAGCAACCCAGACAAAGAGTCCGTGCTGCTGCCCTTAAAGGAGCGCGCCGAAAGCATCCTGAAGGAACTAGAAAATCGCAAGACGACTGCGCTGGCGGCCATGGATCGGTTAGCATCTCTCGCCGCGGAGAAGGATGCTGCCATCCGGGCCGAACGGGATAGCGGGCTATCGTCGCGCGCATTCGCCGTTCATTGGGCGTTGAAGGACGACGACAAGCTGAAGATCGCTGGCATCAACACCTTGGAGTTGGCACAACGAGCGGAAATGCTTCTCGACCGCTTCCCCAACGCGCCTGTCAATGCCGATGAGCAACGACGGCTGCGCACGGCCCTCTATGTCCCGCTGCTGCGACTGCAAAGGGACGAACGGAGCCGCGTCGTAGAGCGCATCCTCGGCATTTTGGGAGCAAGCATTGATGCGGACGGCTGACGACTCGACTGAGCTCGCCGAAGACGAACGGCGAGAGGTCATGCGCGAGCGCGTCGCATCTTGGGCGCAGCGGCTGAACGTCCAGCCACGGCAGGTGCGCGTGCAGCACATGACGCGCAAGTGGGGCTCGTGTTCGACCTCAGGTATCGTCACCCTTGCCGCTGACCTCGCCGATCAGGACTCAGGCTTCCAAGACTTCGTCATTGTCCACGAACTGCTGCACCTGCGCGTGCCCAACCACGGCAAGCTCTTCAAAGCCTTGCTAATGGCGCACGTACCCGCTTGGCAAACGCACGCCTCTCAACGCACCAACGCCAAGCGCCCCACCGCGACAAACGAATCCGCCACCAAGCGATAGAAGTAAATCCCCGAAGCCACTGCTCGCCCATCTCGGTCGCGCCCATCCCAAGCAAATCTATAGCGACCAGCCGCTAATGGCCCTTCTACAAGGTGGCGCACGGGCCGACCCAGCGCATCGTAGAGCACCAACGCGACCGCCGCCGCCTGCGGCAGATCAAACGACAGCGCCACCTCGGCGTTGAAGGGGTTGGGATAGGCTGGATGCAGCGCAAAATCGGCGGGCAGCGCCACCGCCTTAGCCCCCCCTTCCTCCGTGCGGAACGGCACCCATGCCACCGCACCCTCGATCTGCGCGGCAATAGCTGCGCTGTCAGCCCCGCTCCAGTAGTTGTCTTGGGCTTTCAACTCCTCGGCATTCAAGTTCTCAAGGGCCGTAGTATTGTTGGCAAAAGTGTTGCCGCGAATCGCCGTCGGCACCTGTGGCCCCTCGACCCGGATGGCCACGGCATTGTCCGCAAAGCGGTTGCCAAAAACGTGCGGCGCAGAATCCACAGATAGAATAGCTGGCGTACCGCGGATAAACTCGCTGCCGCGAATCTCCAGTGACTCCACGCCCGTTAGTTCCAAACCCCGACCCCCGACAAACGAGCCCATCTCAATCGCCCCTCTCGTCCCCGGACCCAAGCGCAACCCCGCGGCAACATGCGCCCTAAACGTCGAGTTCCATATCTCCACCAGCGACCCGGCGATTTCGGCACCAGCGCGCAAGTTGCGCTCGACTAGCACCTGCACAAGGACCAAACGCGCCGCGCCCCTAGCGCGCAGACCATCGCCTTGGTTGGCGACGAGGCGACTGTTGTGCAATTCCACCTCCCCCAACCACTCTTCCAAATCCATGCCGTGCCCGGAATTTTGCTCAATCTGCGACTCCCACATCTCAATGCGCTGACCGCGGCCGCCTATAGCCCGCACCCCAGCCCGCGGGTCGTCCGGATCGAGACGGCCATTGTCAATTACAGCGACGCGGATGGCCTCTAAGGATGCGTTGTAAAGCAGGATCCCCTCTTGGCCGTTGCCCTCAATGGTGGCGTTGCGCAACGCGAGTTGCCCGGTACCGGCCACGAGCACGGCCGGGCCGGCAATGGTGGTAAATTCGCTCCGATCCACCTGTGCTTGGCCATTGAGCCTCAGCAACAAGCCGTTGCCGCCGCTTTCGCGCACCACAGAGTCGGCAATGCGTAGGCTCGTCTCCTCGTCGATCTCGCCGCTAAAGGCAAAAGCCGTGCGCGTTAGCTCGGCGTGCTGCACCTCGACTTGAGCACCCGGCAGCACGTGAATGCCATACCACAAGCCGTCGTTGTCCGGGCCGGGATCGGTGGTTAGCTGCGCCCGCTTTCCGGCCATCCCCTCAATCGTCAATGCGCCTGCCACGATCAGCTCGGCAAAGTCCGGGGACACGCCGCGCCGACTGAGATCAAAGCGGGCAAAAGACACGCTGCTCGGACCGATGTGCAGTTCGGCCCCAACTGGCACTACCAAATCCGCGTACACGGCCTGCTCGTCTAGCCACTGCGTCCGCCCCGGCGGCAGGCGGAAGCCAACGACCCCGCGATGGGCGTGTTCAATGGCGACCGCCGCTGGATCGACCGCTTGGCCGTCGAGCAGGTAAATGCCCGACCAATCCAAGGGGCCGGTGCGCGGCGCACTTGACGCAAACGATGCGCCCTCGCCGATTTTGAGCTCGCCATAGACAATCAGCTCGCTGCGGTCTGGATCAAATCCCGTGCCCTGCGCATCCCCGCGGGCAAAGCGGACCTCCGCACCAGCGTCAATGGTCAGCGTGGCACCCGGCACCACCACCACATCCCCATCCAAATCCACCCGCCCCGTCCACGTCGCGTCGCCGACAATGTGCCCGGGGCGTTGCTGCCGCACCACATCGACGACCATTGCAGCACCTTGTGGGCGGATGTTGTCTATGGCCACGCCCAACGGCAAGTTCCGCGCAAAGCCCGTGTGGCCACTGAAGGCCGGGTTCGTGTCCCAAGCGAAGCGGCGGAAGCGCACGCCGTCAAAAGGATCGGTCGCGTCGCCTTTGTTGCCGTTGTGGGCTGAAGAATACGCTGTGTCCCGCGCCCAAAAGTCGAGATGGTCCCGTCCTTCCACTACATCGGGGTCGCCGTTGGGGGTAAAAAGCCCATCAGCGCAGACTAAATCGACCTGTTTGTGGCGTTCTTCGTCGTTGTCGGCCTGCTCGTCTATGTGCCAGATGAGCAAGCCGTCTTGCGGGATATTGCGGTTGTAGTACGAGCCGTCAGCGCGCCGATGTTCCAGCAGGAAGTACTCGTCTTGGGTCAGGGGAATTTTGTACGCCTTGCGGTCACTGAAGATCTCCCCGATCTCTAGCCCTGCGACGCTCCCTTCTACCTCCTCCACCTCGATCCAACCGAGGGTGGCTAGCGACCACGCCGAAAAGGCATTGGGGCCATCTTCTACGCCCCAACCGAGCGTCCCCCAGCCCATGATCCCCCAATTGCCAATGCCCGCAGAATCCTCCTCCGGGTCCAACTCGGCCACGGTCAACGCCGTCTGATCAAAGAGATCGGGCAATCCCAACACGTGCGCGAACTCGTGGCACATCGTCGAGGCTGTGATGCTAAAGGTGTGGCCCCGCTGCGTGGTGCCGCCGAAACCCGTGAAGCGACTCCGCACCCGCACAAAGCCACCGCCGGCTGCCGGATCGCCACTAATGTAATCGGCGTCTAGCCCCAGACTGGCGATGCCAGTGGCCGCGCCGATAAAAAAATCGCGGGGAGCAGTATGCAAGTTGATAAAGACGACATCGACGTACCCGTCGTCGTCACCTGAGTTGGGCACTCCGTCGGGGCCGTCGTTGTCAAAGTGCCCAAAATCGGCGTCCGCGTCCGCGGCTGTAAGAATCTCCAGATTGAAGCGACCAAACTGGCCCCTAGCTCCTAAAGTATCAGCCAAGTAGGTATCTGCGGCAGCGCGCGAGCGATAGCGCCGAGGCAGCACCTGGCCATCGACATGGATCCGCCCGCCTGACATCTCGCGGTAGAAGTGGGCAAAACTGCCGGGCAACTCGTCGTCGAAAAGGCCGTTCGCCCACGAGGGCGCAGTGGTAGGAGCACCCTCATCTTGGAACTGCGCGAAGATAACTAATGCACTCAGGTGCTCCGGCGTCTGCACAACCTGCTGCGCCGATGACTCCAACGCCGCGCAGGCAAACTGGGCCGCTAGAGTTTGGGATGGGAGAAAAAGAAGGAGGAAAAGGAACAACCTACACGCCATTCCTTTAGAGCGGCATACATCAAAACTTATCAATCGGCATCTGCCGGCATTCGCGGATGAAGACTTCGGCTTCGCGGCCATAGGTGAGGAAGGGATCGTCGAGGCTGAGGAATTTATCGTCGCCCACGCAGATGGAATCCCAATCAATTTGGTAGCGCGTCTTCTGGTCAGTCAGCGATCTCATCACGTGGGAACGAGCGCAGGCGCGGGTATCAACCGGGGGATGCGTAATGGCTTGGTTGATCTGCTCGTCGCTTACTACTCGCTTGACCATCCCGCGCTCGTATAGATCGAAATAGAGACTCCGCGCCGCGTTGAGATTGTGGTATTCCAAATCCAAACTTTGGATCCAAGTATCCTGCCAGTCCAACCCCTCTTCCCGCATGAAGTATTCCAACAGCCACTTCTTAGCCACCCAATCGACGCGATCGACCAAGCACCCAGGATCGTGCTCTAAGGCGTCGATGACAAAGCGCCACTCGTCCAACACCCAATCGCCCTCTTCGTCCCGGCCGCGCAGATGGCGCTCGGCTAAGTCGAGATACGCGCGCTGGATCTCCGTCGCCGTGGTGTAGCGACCGTCCTCTAGCTGCACTTCCCAGCGATAGGTCATGTCGCGCGAAATGTCGCGGATGGCCTGCACCGGGTCGAGGAGCTTGATGTCGTCGCAGATCACGCGCTCTTGCTCTTCCAAAAGCTGCAATACCAAGGCCGTGGTCCCCACCTTCAGGGCCGTGGCGTACTCCATCATATTCGAGTCGCCTACCAACAGGTGCAAGCGGCGGTACAGCCCCCAGTCGGCCAGCGGTTCGTCGCGCGTGTTGATGATCGCGCGACTGAACTGAATCCACTGGTAGATCTCAGTGACGATGTGGTCGGCCCGCTGCGACAGTTGGAATCCAACGCCTTCGTCCTCGGCATTGCCGTACTCGAAAATATCCGTGTGGCAACCCACGCGGCCAGCACCGGCAAAGATCTGGCGGGTGACGAAAAAGGGCAGCATGGTCGGCAGCAGCACTTGCGAAAACGGCACCTCTCGCCGCACGAGGTAGTTTTCGTGGCAGCCAAAAGTAGCCCCTGTGTAGTGGTCTATATTGTTCTTGAAAAAGGCCGCGCTATCGGCCAAGCCAAGCTGATCTAACGCGCGCTGCACCAACCGCTCGCCAGCCCGATCGGCAGCCACTAAATCAAAGAGCCCAGTGCACTCTGGAGTGGCGTATTCGACGTGGCCCATGTCGATGTATAAGCGCCCGCCGTTGAAGAGAAAGCCGCCGTTGCCGGGCGGCTCGTCGCGGCCCCGATAGTGCATATCGACAATGCCCAGGCCATCGCGGTAGAACACGCAATCCTTGGCCTTTATCGACACGAAATCGGGACTCAAAAAGGGATCCGAAGCCGGCGGCAGACAGCCGAACTCGGTTTCCAGCCCGTAAATGCGACCTTCCATACTATACCTCGAAGTAGGAAGCGAGTGGCTCAGCTAGTTGTTCCGCAGTGAGCAAGCGGAACTTCGACTTGGCGACGCGCTCGCGGTCGAGCACTGCGGCCTCGACTGTTAGCTCTTGCAAGCCGCCCTTGAGAAAATCGCGTACAGCTTCCGCGCTGGGCACCTCTCCGTCGCGAGCGTCGAGGGTCAATCGGCCCAATCCCCACACCTCCAACGCCGCGCCCAAGGCTTGGTCGAGGGGAAGCTCTGGACTAGTCTCTTGCAGTTGTGCCGTCATCGCCTGTGCGCTCTCCGCGTTGCCGCTAATGGCCGCCGCCCCACCACTTTGGGCAAAAGACCCATCGGCGTCAATAGTGAAAAAGGCGTCTCCGCCGCCACCCGGGTCTAGCTCGGCCATCAGCACGCGGGCGACGAAGGGCGAGCGAAATAGTTCGTCGAAAGCCGCCTTCATCAGCGGGCCGATGCCAAAGCTGACCAACCGCTGCAAGGTCACGTCGTTGGCCGATAGGTTGAATCCTTCAAGATGAGCGATGTCGATGACGGCTTTGCGCAGCTTCTCGATGTCGGCCGGGTGTCCCACGGCCGCGAAGGCGATCTCGTCGTACACCTCAAAGAGCTTGCGCGGGCCTGGGGTAGCCGTCAGCAGCAGTACCCCATCGGCATACATCGTGCCCACTACCGGACTGCCGCTCGCGAGTTGGTCTTCCACGTACTCGCGGCGATTGTTGATGGCCTCGACCCAGCGATAAGGTTCTTCTAACATGCCCCTCAAGCCCTTTGGTAGAACGCGGCCAAATCCACTTCAGGCACGGTATTCAAGCCCGCGGCCGTCACCTGCACGACCTGGGGAAAGATGTGAGCAGCTTCGCGGAAGCCGCCAGTAGCCGTGTCGTATTCAGCGGCTGTCTCCAGCATCTTGAGCACCAGCTCGACCGCCTGCTCCCCGGCCATTTCCCGCAGTGGCTGCGGCCCCCAGCGGTTTTGGTAGTACAGCGCGCCGCGCACGATGTGTGCGCCCGACCCGGTGGCGCAGAAATCCACGCACTCGAATTCAGCCCCCAAGAGGTCGTAAAAGAAAATTTTGCCCTCCGCGGCCACGTGGTCAAAGGCCGCGAAAATCGGCACCACCGCGCCAATCCCCTGCATGGCCAGCGGCAAGTTCTGGCGCAACAGTCGCGACAACGTCCGCACCTTGCCGTCCAAGCTCAGCCCTTGTAGCTGGCTGCGGCGGTAGTACTGCACCGACATTTCCAGCATCCGCGCAATGTCCCACGCCACGGCCGGCGAGCCGGCAATGGCCATGACTGCTTCGTCGTCGATGATCAGCACTTTGTCGGCGCGGTCGTACACCACCGAGTTACCCATAGTAGCGCGGCGGTCGCCAGCCACCACCACCCCATCGGCGCAGCGTACCGCTACAATCGTAGTGCCCTCGACCGGCTGCAAGGACGCTTCTGCAGCGGCGACTGGGGCGGCAGGCAAAAGCCCCTGCTCCTTGAGCAAGTCGAGGAAATCGCAGCTTTCCATCGGCAACTACTGTCCGGTGCGCTGGCGGTAGCGGCGCGCCTGATTCGGATCTACGCGGCGCATCCGCTTGAGGATGTCGTCCGTGCTGGGGCGCTCGACCCGCGGCCGGCGCGGGCCGGTGTCTGGCCCGTCGTCGTTGTCGTCGATCGGCTTGGTGGGCCGGGGCGCGCGCTCCCGGTACTCAATAAAATCGCTCATGGTGCCACCTCCGGTTTTGGTTTTCTACCCAGTCTAACGAGCAAATCCTCAACGCTCGCCGCCGCGTCTAAGGCTTGATTATAATAAGCCGCTGTCTCTCGACTGACACAAGCCTTGAGGTCGATGACCTCGGTGCGGCCGTCGAGGTCCAGCTCAATGCTGTCCCAGTTGAGCGAGCGCACTGCGGCGGCAAATTTCTGCAACATCTTGCCGCGGAAGTAAGCCCGCGTGTCCTCCGGCGGATTGACCAACGCCCAGCCCACCTCCTCCTCGGAGACGATGCGCTCCACTTGGCCAGCGGCTTCAAGCGTCGGATATAGCCCCTCAGCCGGGTCTATGTTGTGGTATTCGAGGTCTTGGCTTTGCAGCCACGCGCGGTCCTCCAGCCGTTCCCAATCGAGCCCCTCAGACTCGGCAAACGCATCCAACAGCCATTTTTTGGTCACCCAGTCGAGGCGTCCCACCAACTCTTGCGGGTCGCGCGCGAGGGAGTCCAACACATCGCGCCAAGCCGCAAGCACCCAATCGGTCTCCTCGTCGCGGCCCTGAAAAACTCGCGTCGCCGCCGCCATAAAGGCCGTCTGTATCTCCAGCGCCGAACTCACCCTTCCCTCGGCCAAGGCCACTGGCCACTGCTGGGACTCGTCGCGGGAAATGGCCTTGAGTGCGCCAATAGGATCGGCCAAGGTAAACGAGGGCAATGCACCGGCCTCTAGCAGGTCCAGCACCAAGGAAGCTGTGCCGACCTTGAGCGCAGTGGCGTATTCGCACATGTTGGCGTCGCCGATGATCAGGTGCAGGCGGCGGTATTGCGCTGGATCGGCGTGCGGCTCGTCGCGGGTGTTGACCAGCGGGCGGCGGTGCATGGTATCGACGCTGGCGATGACCTCGAAAAAGTCTGCGCGCTGGCTTAGCTGGTAGGTGGCAGGACGCGCCCGGGTGTCTTGTTCGACGCCGACCTTGCCGGCCCCGGCAAAAATTTGCCGCGTCACCACAAAGGGCAACAGCCCGTCGATCACCTGCTGGAAGGGAATGTCACGGCTGAGCAGAAAGTTCTCGTGGCAGCCATAGCTATGTCCCTCGAAGTCGGTGTTGTTTTTGTACAAACGCACCACGCCGCGGCCGCGGTCTTCGGTGCGCTGACGCGCACACTGGAGGAGAATCCGCTCCCCGGCGCGATCAACGGCTACCAAATCGCGGAGACTATAGCATTCTGGGGTGGAAAATTCTGGGTGGGTGTGGTCGTTGTATAGGCGAGCGCCGTTGTGAACGATCAGATCGCTTTTCAAGTCCGCGAGCTGGATCCGGCGCTGGCGATCCTTCTGCAAGTGGACGGTCTCGTCTTTGTCGTTGAGGAGTTCGGCGACCTCAAAGCCGCGCATGTCGAGCCGGGGGTTTTCGAGCGCGTAATTCCACAGCGCGACAAAATCTTGGCGCACATAGCAGCGGATCAATTCCATGGACTCTACCACTACGTCCATGGACTCGTCCTCATCAACCTGGATGCCGTACTCGGTTTCTAGCCCGCAGAGCCGCTGCATGAGCAGAGTCAGATCACCTGGCCGATGCGCTTTTCCGGTGTTTTTTCCGGCTGGGGTCTAACAGGTATCACCCTCACCACGTTCTCCGGCTCGTAGTCGAGCAGTTTGAGCCAGTCCTCGACGCTGTCCGAGGGTGGGAACACCTCGTTTTCGCGGTATTCAGCCCGCGTGGCCTGCCGCAGATCCTCGCTGCAGATCCCGCCTTCGGGGTCGCCTTCGGCAATGGCGCGCTTGATCGCCATTTCCTTGGCCCGCGAGACGACCGAGGCGATGATGGCCCCAGAAATCAGATCGCCGCGATAGAGTACTTCCTGGCGACCGCTGCGCAGCGACACCTCCAAGAAGCGGGCCTCTTCGCCTTTGGAAAACAACTCGTCTAGCCCCTCCTGTATCAGGGCCTCGCGCGCAGCCGCCTCACCGCCGTGCTGCTCTACCTCGGCGCGATCGATCGGCAACTCGGGCTTGAGGTAAATGCCCAAAATGTCGCCGGCCGCCTCGTAGTTGGGACGCGCCACCTTGATCTTGCGATCGATGCGGCCGGGCCGGAGCACGGCCGGGTCAATCAGATCGTGGCGGTTGGAGGCCAAAATCAGCACCACGTCTTGCAGCGACTCAATGCCGTCCATCTCAGTGCAAAACATCGGCACGACCGTATTGGAGATGTTGTGGCTGCGCATCGAGCGCCGCGTGCCCAAGATCGACTCGGCTTCGTCAATAAAGACAAAGGGCAAGTAGCCTTCCTTGCGCTTTTGCCGCGCCTGGGCAAAAACCTCGCGCACCATGCGCTCAGTCTCGCCGAGCCACATGTTGAGGATCTCCGGCCCCTTGATGTGCATGAAGTACTCTTCCAACTCCAAGCCCTCGACTTCGCGCATGTGCTGCACCAAGTTGTACGCCGTGGCCTTGCCGATGAGGGTCTTGCCGCAGCCCGGAGGGCCGTAGAGCAGGAAGCCCTTGGGCGTCGAGTACTCGAAGCGCTCGAAGAGTTGGGGGTGCAACGCGGGCAGTTCAATGGTGTCGCGGATGGCCTCAATCGCCTCTTGCTGACCACCGATGCTCTCCCAAGGAGTTGGAGGAACGTCCTCGATGAAGTACTCCTTGCTCTCAGCCGACTGCAAAACTTCCAGCGCGACCTTGTAGGCCGGATCCATCCGCACCTCGTCGCCGATTTGCAAATCCTCGTCAGCCAATTCCGCAGCGCGCTCCACGACCACTTCCTGCGTGCCGTGCGCTTGGGCAATCCGCAACCGGCCCTCCGGGAGTAAATCGCCGACCTTAGCCACCGGCCCAGAGGGGCTGTGCCCCAAATTGCCGACGACCGCGTACGCTTCGTTTACCAGCACGCGACAGCCGACCTTGAGTTGGGACACATCGACGCGCGGATCGATGTTGGCGTAGTACTCGGCACTGCCGACGAAGACCGTGGCAATCCCCTCGCTCGGCATCCCGAGGAAGATGCCGACGCGGTTGGCCGGTGCCGTCACCTTCTCTAGCGCGGCTTCCATCTCCACGAGCGCCCGACGCGCCTCCTGAAAGGAAATCTCTCGCTCCATGAGCTGACGCCGGAGGCGGTACAGCAGGGGCCGAGCGGGGTCGCGGTCCGGAGCTAGCGCGAGCAACTGATCAACCAAGCGCAACGGCTCAGCGACCTGCTCCTCTGGCTCTTGGGCCTTGTCGTATTCGTGCGATTCCCTGCGATTCATATTTCAATCCGCTCCCCTTTCCAAATTGTAAGGGAAGATGTTAGTATATCACGTCGCCGAGACGCCCGTAGCGCACTCGGCTGGGCAGCCGCCAGATAAAGGTGGCCACCACTGCGGGCAGGGACGTCAAGCCCCGATAGTAAGGCCCGCGGGTGTCGGGCTCCCACGACCAATAGATATTCATGGCCTTGCCCTTGATCAACCGCTTGGGCACGGCGCGAAAATAGCGGCTGTCCGAACTGTTGTCGCGGTTGTCACCCATCATAAAGAAATGGTCTTCGGGCACGATATAAGGACCAAAGTTGTCGCGGGGATTGAGCTCACGCGGATAGTACGCCCGGTCGGTGTGCTTGGCTAGCGGGGGCTCTTGCACCGGCTTGCCATCGACGTGGAGCACTTTATTGATGATGTGAACTTCTTGACCCCCAACGGCCACGCAGCGCTTGATCAAGTCGCGCCCCTCGTCCTGCGGAGAGCGAAAAATGACAATGTCGCCCGGCTGCGGTTCCTTGAGTGCAGGCAGGCGGAAGAGAGAAATGCTCGTCAGGGGCACATCGACCGGAACACCATAGACAAACTTGTTGGCCAGCAGATAATCGCCCACCAAGAGCGTATCTTCCATCGAACTGGAAGGAATGTAAAAGGCCTGCACCACACTCGTGCGAATAACCAAAAACAAACCCACGACAGTCAGTATAGAATACAAGTATTGGCCAAGTTCGGACTTTGGCTTGGCTCGCTTCATCCGCAGTATCTCCTCAGACCTGAGTATAACAAACTACCCCCCTAGCCGCCATTTGTGCCTACTGTTTAGGCACCTTCACTACCTGCCCAGTTTCCCAGCTTTCGATAAGCGCCTCAATTACCAACTGGACCCGCAGGGCGTCCGCTCCTTTGGCATCCACCTGCGCAGGCGGGACTTGGTTGCGCAAATCGTCGATCCACGCATTGATGCGCGCCGGAAAGGTATCCGCAAAGCCGCCCATGCCCCCGAGGTGATCGTAGCTTTCCACTTCCCGCGAAAAGCGCGGATAAAACGTCAGCTTCTCACAGGCTTCATTGATGATGATCCGTCCCTCCGAGCCGACTAGCTCCAAGGTCTCCAGGCCATAGCTTCCCCCAGCGTCGTACGACCCGGTCAAATGCCCGATGACGCCATTCTCGTACAGCAGATTCGCCTGCACATTGGACCAGATTTGTCTCCCTTTTCCCTTCTTGAAAAAGGCGTGTACCCGATCCACTCCGCCGGCGAAATAGCTCATCACGTCCAGCGAGTGCGGGTGCAGAGCGCGGATGTGGAACCACGGGCTCGACTCGTTGGGATTGTTGATCCACATCGTCATGTTGATTATCTGTAGCTCCCCGAGCCGCCCGTTGGCCAGCCACTCCTTGGCCCTGACGGCCGCAGGCGTGAAGCGGTGATTCAGATTGATCCCATAGGGCAACTGCTTTTCTTCGGCCAAGGCCACCATCTCCCGCGCCTTGGGAATTTCATTGGAAATCGGCTTCTCGCCCAGCACCGGAATGCCAGCCCGCAAAAGCGCCATGGTCGGCTCGTAGTGATCGCCCCCGTTCTCCGCCCCAGCCGTGGTCACCGAACAGGCGTCGAGTTGCAGGCCGCTGGCGATCATCTCCTCGATCGAGTAAAAAGCCTGTGCCTCATAGGACGCGGCCGCTTTGTCCGCTTGTTCTTTAACCATATCGCACACGGCGACGACCTTTGCGTTCTCGTTTGCCGTGTAGCAACGGGCGTGATTGTTGCCAATTCCACCCATGCCGACAATCCCAATGTGCAGCATTGCAAACTCCTTTTTAATTTTTGGAATAATTAGTGCCTAATCTATGAGAACTATTCTGCGTCCATCTACGCCATCTGTGGATCATCCTTATTGAACGGCCACCGACGTTGGCAGTTCCACTCCCAATTCGGCCGCCAAGGCTCCTATCTCAGCCCAAGCCTTCTCATCCACGTACAGACCATCGCGCCGCCGCGCCTGCAACCGCTGGTGCGCCCGCTCTCCAGGCAGCAATACCTCGGCCACCCCAGGAGCCGGCGGACACGACTTGACCCACTCGACAAAGGCCGCGACCTCGGCGTAAAACTCGTCCAACGGCAGGAAAGCCGCGACATTGAGCACGGCGATGAACAGCGCGTTGCCCGCACGCTCGGGCGCTTCTTGCGTCATCCCGGCCCCGGAAAGCGACCCAGCCAAAATATCGACCAAGACGGAAAGCCCGTAGCCCTTGTGCCCGCTCTGCGGAAAACCGAGCGGCAAAATCGCGCCAGCGGGCGGGCCATAGTACGCTTCTACTTTCGTCGTCGGACGACCCTCTGAGTCGATCAGCATCCCCGGAGGCGCATCCTCGCCCCTGTTGCGCAAAAGCCGCATATCGCCGCCGGAAAGCATACTCGTCGTCATGTCTAGGATCACGGGCCAATCGCCGCCGGTGGGAATGCCGCAGCAGATTGGATTCGTCGGCAAGCGACGGCTGCGACCGCCAAAGGGAGCCACCGACCAATCGCCGCCGTGGCCGTTAGCCGCAATGAGAACGATGCAGTCGGCGCGAGTAGCGATCTCGGCGAAACGCCCCAGCCGCGCCACGTGGTTGCAGTCGCGCACTCCGACGACTGCCACCGCCCCGTCGCCGAGCTTGTCCAGCGCCCAGCGCACGGCCTCGGTGGCCGTCACCGGGCCGTAGTTCCACTGGCCGCTCAGCCGCCCCCCGCACTCGCTTTCGTCCAGCACCACCAACTCGGCTTTAGGCTCGACTTGGCCGTCGCGCACCATGTTCACGTATTGGGGCAGCCGCAACACGCTGTGGGTATCGTGTCCCATCAGCCCGGCTTCGACCAAGTGTTCGGCTACCAACGCCGCATCGTCCGCAGGAACGCCGACCCGTCGCAAGCAAGCTCGCGCCAGCGCATCGAGATCTTCGGCGCGCAAGACCGGCACTAGGGCCGCTCCTCGACCCAGGCATCCGCCACGACCAACAGAGCGTTGACCACCGGCCGTTCGCCCGTGGGATCGGATGGCTTGTTGACCACCTGATCGCTTACGACCATCGTCGTCGAGCCGCCGCCGTCGAGGTTTAGCCCCTGATAGGCATTGACCTTGGCGCGGGAAAACTCGGCTAAGCGCGTGCGCATAAATTCGGCTAGCTCCTCCAAGCTCATGCCAACACTATATCCTGGCTGCCGCCCATCGACGACAATCAGGAAGAGTACCTCCGCGTTTTGAGAATACCCAATGGCCGTGCGCGGGTGTCGCTTGTCGGCAAAGCTGCGGCTGAGCCGTTCCTCTTCTACTTCAATGGATACTCCGCCGTTGCGCAGGATGCGCGGGCCGCCACTGATGGCTTCCATTAGCTTGGCGTGGGCCGGTGCCAGCCGACAATACAGCTGCACCGTGTCGCCCAAAGCGATCTGTTCCGTCGCCTCGTATTCAGCACCAGCGGCCAACAGCCACTGATCGTGCTGGAGGGAGAGCGGCCAAGCCTCCCGCCGAATCTGTTGCACCCGCAAGGAAATCGTGTCGTTGGCGATGGAGGTGTCGCCCAGCCCTTGCAACAAAAAGCCCGTAGCTGCTTGCAGCGAATCCCCCTGTGCGCGATCGTTGAACACGGACAGTTCCCCGAGCGCTGGCTCGTGGTTGAATCCCGCGACGAGCAGGTGTTCGCCCTCGGCCGTCAACAGGCCCAATTCCATCTTGTACACTGCGATCAAGGGCTGGCCTGCCTCGGTAATGGCAAAGGCCGAGCGCCGCTGTGGAACGCGGATGAGATTGCCGGACTCGATATACAGCCCGGCTGGCTGGCTGGACTCTCCGGGAAACAAAAAGTCTCCGTTTATGGCCGCTAAAGCGCCCGTGGCCAAGCTACTGGTCTTTTGTGCCTCTTCATGCTTGGCCATGCGCACGCGGATGCCCGCCGCCCAAGCGCGCGGCAGATCCACTTCCACCACGTGTATCCGCCACGGTCCTTCGGTCAAATGGATCTCGTAGGACACCACCCCGGGCGCTAGTTCCTCGGTATTTTCCCGAGTGCAACTCCCACTCAAGCACCACGCGAGAATCGCGAGGAAGAGGCGTGTGGACGCCTTATGCGGTATAGCCAAAAGAGTGTACCTCAGCGGCAAGGGAGCGAAAGGCGCACTATGGCACCCCTCGTTGAGAGCGCCCAAAAGTAGCCCTGCACTTCAACCGTGTCAATTTTTCTAGCGACTGGCCTAGTCGCAGACCAAGCCCTTTATTTAGAAAAAGCTAAAGAGAAAGGACGCCAATGAAAGCCATACTCGTAGGGTTGGGCGGCAGGGGCCGCTATTGGCTCGACCAATGCCGGAAACAGCGGGATGTCAACGTGGTCGCCTGCGTCGAGCCGAGTGCGCAAAACCGCGAGCGCGCGGTCGCACAATGCGCACTCGCCGAGCGTTCCATCTACCGCGATCTCGGCGCGGCCCTCGCGGCTGTGCAAGCCGACTTCGTCCTCGACGTGACGCCGCCAGCCATCCACGAAGACATTGCCATGCAGACCTTTGCCGCGGGCCTGCACCTGCTTGGAGAAAAGCCCCTCAGCGACGATTACCAAGCGGCCCAGCGCGTGGTGAAGGCCGGCACTCAAGCCGGCGTCGCGCACATGATCACCCAGAACTACCGGTTCAACGGCCTGCCGCGCACAACCCACCGCCTGCTCACCGAGGACCTCATCGGTCAGGTCGGCCAGCTCGATGTCTCGCTCTACGTCAATTGGGCCGACTCGCCCGGCTCGCACTACGTCACCGAGCCGTATATGTTCCTCACCGATATGGGCATTCACCACTTCGACATGATGCGCTACACGCTCGGCCAAGACCCTGTGAGCGCGCACGCTCTCACTTGGAACCTCCCTTGGGGCTGGCATCAAGGCGACGCCGCCCAGATGATACTCTTCCGCTTTGCCAATGGCGTAGTCGCCACCCACCGCGGCATCGGCTGCACGGTCGGGCACGTGCCCGCCGGGCACAACGGCGAGTGGCGCTACGAGGGGCCGCACGGCACCCTGACGTGGGAGGGCTTCGACCTGTACCACACCCACTCGCACCGCGCCGACCCGAAAATTCGACAGCAAATTCCTCTCGACGACGATGGCGGCCAAGACCAAAACCCTGTGCTGCGGGAATTCGTCGCCGCCATCGAAGAAGGCCGCACGCCCGAGTGCAACGCGGCTGACAACCTCAAGTCCATGGCCATGGTTTTCGCGGCTGTCAAAAGTGCGATAGAGGGCCGCGAAGTATCCATCGACGAGTTATAGATTTGGTTCTTTCTCCATTGCCACAGCTTGCTACTAACCCCTCTTTAATAGACTTATGACCCTGCATCTTTTTGATACCTATGCCCGCCAAGAGCGCCCCTTCACACCGCTCGCGCCGCCCCAAGTTCGCTTGTATGCCTGCGGCCCGACCGTGTACAACTATCAACACATCGGCAACCTGCGCACCTATATCTTCGAGGACATCCTGCGGCGCGCCCTCGAATACAGCGGCTATGAGGTCCACCACGTCGTCAACATCACCGACGTGGGGCACCTGACCTCCGACGCGGACAC